>NZ_PIQO01000004.1 GCF_002844575.1 Heyndrickxia camelliae | reverse complement strand
TTCAGAGGAGGGTTTTGTCCCAGCCTCTTTACCTACTGTATTGGGTAATAGCTATAACATTATATGAAATCATCACATTATTACCTGAACCTTGGGGGTATTTTCGCCATAATTGGTGGCGTACATGGTATTCCTTACTCGTTAATCCAGTTTTGTTCATTTCTGTTTTACTTTATTATAAAATAGTCTGTAAAATAGAAAATCAAGCAACTAAATGAAAATTGAAAGACTCAAATCGAGCGCTGTATTTATGTTGTGATATATTCATTCTATTAGGTTTAATAAATGAAAATAGCAATCTTAAGATAAATGGTATCCTGAGAGAAATTGCTTGAATTAGGGCAACCTTGCAAATAATATTATAAAATGCTATAATAAGNGGCAACCTTGCAAATAATATTATAAAATGCTATAATAAGAAGAATTATTTTTGTTCGGTGTAAAGGATAGTATTAGTAAAAACTTTTCGTCTTGATGATCACTGTGGGCAAGGATAGTAATACATTAGTGTGCTAACACACTGGGAGGCAACAAACATGGAAAAAGGTAAAGTAAAATGGTTTAATAGCGAAAAAGGTTTCGGATTCATCGAACGCGAAGGTGGAGAAGACCTATTCGTTCATTTCTCCGCAATTCAAGGCGAAGGGTACAAAACTTTAGAAGAAGGTCAAGAAGTGACTTTTGATGTTGAGCAAGGTCAACGTGGAGCACAAGCGGCTAACGTTCAAAAGGCTTAATTTTAATCCCAAGTATGAAAAGACTCTTTTATAGAGTCTTTTTTATTTCCCTAAAAAATAAAAATCCCACTCATAATGAGTAGGGAACATGAAATAGTAAATGGTAAATATTTTATAACATATTATTTATATTTTTCCTAATTTTAAAAAATATCCGCTAACGACAAGGGATTATTGTGAATTCTTAAAATAACAGCAGGGCATGCTCTCTTTTATAGAATTAAACGGGAAAATTATTTCAATAGGACAACTTTTCTTCCCTGCATATTTTCTTGAGTAATGCGCGACAGCCAACGGAAACAAGACTATATGTTTCTTCAAAGTCCCCTGTGTAAAATGGATCAGGTATATCTTTCTTTTCTTTGGTTAGGTCAAGCAGCCTAATTATCTTTGGATGATTAGGCTTGCCAGTTATAGTATATATATTATTTATATTATTCTTGTCCATACCTATAATATAGTCAAACTTATAAAAGTCTTCTTTTATTAACGGCCGTCCAACAAGTCCATTAGAAGAGATCTTGTATTTCTTTAGAATATCAAGAGTTCCTTTGTGTGGAGGTAAGCCGATTTGCCATGAACTAGTTGCAGCGGAATCAACTAAGAATTTGTCATGTAAATTTTTTTTAATGACCATGTCACGAAATAAAGCTTCTGCCATTGGTGAACGGCAAATATTCCCCAGGCATACAAATAAAACGCTAATCATGTACTTTACCCCTTTTAATCATCTTATATTCATAAAATCATCTTATGTATAAAACACCTTATTCGTAATCTTTGGAACAACTTAATTATTTCATAATACAAAGGCTTGAATGATTTTGAGTTTCCAATTTTAGAAGATAGTCATCAAAAAATCAATATTTGCATTTTTTCACAAACTAAAAGAAGATGAGGTAGCTGCTCCACTAACGGACGGCTAGTATAAGAAGAATCATTATTCGGATTAAATTATGGTTTGCGATATCATTCTTTATATTAATGTTAACTTATGAATATTCATTATATTGGTGAATAAAAGCTTCGATTAAATGAGTAATGGGGAAAAAGCTACACCATTTTTAATGTTTCAAGACGGTAATGCAGAAGAAACGATGAATTATTACATATCGATCATAGACGATTCCGAAATTACTAGCATCTACAGCGAATGAAGCTGGTGACGAAGGAACTGTCATGCAGGCTATCTTTTCCATAAAAGGCCTTAAGCAGCCAAGAATAACAAGCAAAAATGATACAATAATTAAAATAGGTCTTGTTTTCAAGGAGGAAAAACATGGATTACATTTTATCAAATAATTTAAATAGGAAGAGGTCGGCCAAAAATACCATAGCGGCGGGGTTGTCGTCATACCATTGGCCTTAAATCGAACGGAACGGTTGACCGCTGTAGGTGATAATAAGAATGGCCAATGTAATGTAAGCGGTTGGTTCAATATTGTGGCCGTTGCGGCTTGGAATGTTTATATGGCGAGGAACACGGGGAATACTCATACAATCGGTCTTAAATCGGACGGAACGGTGGAGGCTGTGGGTTCGAATAAGCATAACCAGTGCGATGTAAACGACTGGTGCGATATGAAGCGGTTGCTGTAGGTTGGTGTCGTACCATTGGTCTTAAATCGGATGGTAAGGTGGAGGCTGTCGGGCGAAATAATGAAGGTGAATGTAATGTAAGCGTCTGGCAAGATATTGTGGCGGTCGCGTCGGGTGATTGGCATACCATTGGTCTGAAACTGGACGGAACGGTGACGGCTGTGGGGAATAATAGGTATCGTCAATGAAATGTAAGCCATTGGCATGACATTGCGGCCATTGCAGCCGGTTATTTACATACTATTGGTCTTAAATCGGATGGTACGGTGGTAGCTGTGGGTCAAAATAAGGTTGGTCAATGCGATATTAGTAGCTGGCGCGGTATTGTGGCAATAGCGGTGGGGAGTAGTCATACCATCGGCCTTAAGTCAGACGGTACTGTGGTTGCGGTAGGTTCTAATAAGTATGGTCAATGTAATGTTAGTGGCTGGTCCGATATTGTAGAAATTGCAGCAGGTTGCGCCCATATAATTGGTCTAAGATTGGACGGAACGGTGGTTGCCGTGGGTGATAATGAATATGGCCAATGCGATATAAGCAGCTGGCACAACATCCAATTTCCAGGCAATTAATTTACATAAAAGGTAAAAAACGATTCCTCTGCTAACAGGTTAGCTTAATAGGCATAATGATAAGAGATGTTGAAACTATGTTAAAAAGAGGCCGTTTATGAATAACAGGTAATTTCCAATCAGATAATTACAAGTGTCACCATCGGAGTGATCTTTTCCTTGTCTTTGATTGTATTAACTCTTTATTTGCATTTACCTTAGCTTAGCAACTAGAATAAAACTAGTTAATCTACTATCTGTTGGGAGGATTAAAATGCATACATTAGGATGGATTGGATTAGGACATATGGGAGCGCCGATGGCAATGAATCTTTTACAGGAAGGCTGCCAAGTGAATGTGTATAATCGTTCACTGGAAAAAATAACGGCTTTAGTAGAAGCCGGGGCAACTCCACTGCCATCACCAAAAGAAATAGTCAAGCAATCTGATATTACCTTTATGATGTTGTCGGACTCCCATGCAGTAAAATCTGTACTAGCGCAAGAAAACGGAGTATTAGAAGCGATAAAACCAGGTAAAATTTTAGTAGATATGAGTACGATTTCACCAGAAGATTCATTATCAAATGCGGAATTTGTTTCTGAAAGAGGCGGTGTATATTTAGATGCACCGGTTTCTGGTTCAGTGGGTGCTGCTATTGGAAGACAATTAGTGATTCTCGTTGGTGGGGATAAAACTGCTTTAGAAATTTGCCAACCTTATTTTCAACTTTTAGGTAAAAAAACGATTCATTTTGGGTCAAATAGCAAAGGGAGTTCCGCAAAATTAGCTATTAATTTGTTACTTGGCGTGATTGGACAAGGGCTTGGTGAAACATTACTATTTGCCGAGAAATCGGGACTAGAAAAGGAAAAAGTGTTGGAAATGATCTCTTTTTCCAGTATGAATACCCCTCTATTTCAAGGGAAAAAAGAAATGTACCTGAAGGGGGAATATCCATCTGCCTTTATGCTTGAACTAATGGCGAAAGATTTAGGACTAATAAAAGCGGAAGCAAATCGTCTCGAAACCAGATTGCCACTTGCGGAACAAGCAAATGTTACTTATCGCTCTGCGAAAGAAAATGGGAAGGCAAAGCTAGATATGGCAGCTGTTTATTTAGAGCTAAAGGATCAAAATAACATCAAGGAATAAGCAACGTTTAGAGGTTCTTCCTTCGTTCGTTAAGAAAACAACAAAAGAAAAATCAAATAGATTGTAACCGTAAATGGTTAAAACTCCAGCTGCCAATTTGGTGGCTTATTCTTATTTGGCTTATAGTTTGATAACATTTTTATATAAATTATGGTATATCAAATAGCCTGCCATTCTAATATAGTTAGGAAGCAGTGGAAACGATTGGTTATCATTGGAAGAATCGAAGTGTGAGATATAAGGTGTTTTTCAAATTTTAACATTTAATCTTCTCAGTTGTCATTTTCCATTATTCAAAATATAATAGGAATACTCTAACTATTCAGGATAAATGGACGCTTGGGGGAGGAAGGTTTCAATGGATTTAAGTTACTATCATTGCGGAACGAAAATAATCATGGGAAATGGTTCTACGAAGGAAATTTCAAGAGTTATAAAAGAATATTATCCGGATAAGACACGGATCATGGTGGTGAGTGATAGAGGTTTAGTAAATCTAGGTTTAGTCAGTACTCTATTAAATACACTTGATGGAGCCGGATATGAGACCATTTTATTCGATTCGGTTTCACAGAACCCTCGTGATACCGAGTGTATCCAAGGAGCAAGACTATATATGGAACAGAGTTGTGAAATGGTAATTGGATTTGGTGGGGGAAGTTCCATTGATACAGCGAAAGCAATCGCACTCCTAGGACCGAATGGGGGAACCCCTTTAGATTATTTTCATAAAAAGCGAGAATATGAGAATATTGCTCCAATCATTTGCATTCCTACCACAGCCGGAACAGGTTCGGAAGTAACAAGATCCTCCGTAATTACTGTTGCATCCACACATCAAAAAATTACATTAAAGCATGAATTATTACGGCCAACACTTGCTATCTTAGATCCCGAATTAACTTATTCATTGCCTGCACATATTACCGCTGCAACTGGTGTGGATGCATTAGTTCATGCGATTGAGGGGTACACTTGTAAAGTAACAAACCCTATTTCTCAAGCTTTCGGAGCCAGAGCTATGCAACTTATTCCCCAATATCTTCTACAAGCATTTGAAGATGGAAATAATCATGAAGCTCGTGCAAAGATGCTGGAAGCTAGCTTATTAGCTGGATTATGCTTTGGATCCGCGGATGTAGCTGCTGTTCATTGTTTGGCAGAGGGTTTAGGAAGTCTCTATGATACTCCACATGGGGTGGCCAATGCTGTCTTCCTACCATATGTCATCGCGTTTAATGCACAAGATAATAGTAACATTCATGCCTTAATCTCGAGATTGATGAAATTTGCGAATGACTATGATTCAGATCTTGTAGCCGTAGAAAAACTTGTAACGGGAATAAAGAAATTTACGGAAGATCTAGGAATTCCAAGGCTCAAAGAGCTCCCCAATGTTAAAGAAGAAGATTTCGAAAAAATCGTTCATCTTGCTTATATAAACAATTCAACCATAAGTAATGTCAGGGATGTTACCGAAGATGATTATCGAAAGATTTTATCCAATGCCTATTACGAAAATGATTTGGTTTGGTCGTAAGTAGGTAGTATACAAATTGCCCATGTTCTCGGATTCATATAGAACGATGGGCAATTTTTTTAAGCTACGGATATTTGCACATAAGTTTTTTTGGTTCATATTAATATTTCAGATGAATTCATAAGCCAGTTACTTAAACCATAGTCTATTTGTTGCTATATCCATTAGATAACTTGTTTGGTCGGACGAATCGTGATTGATTCATGAAAGTTGTCCACTGATGAATCATAGAGTAGTTGTTGTAAACTACTAGGATTTTATATTACAAGTTGGTGTTGTCCGTCTTCCATTGATTGATAACTCGTTTATTTTAATTTGCCGCCAAATACCGGGAAGAAGCTATGTTCACCATAATCCTGGATGTGCTCTACATTTTTTAAAGTCTCCATATCAGCATCACTTATTGAAAAATCAAGATCAGCATTGTTCCTCATGTGATCCGGATTTGCTGTCTTAGGAATGACGACAAGACCAAGCTGGATATCATAACGTAGACAAAGTTGTGCAACAGATACTCCATACCTATCAGCTATTTCCTTAACCTCAGCATTATCCAGAACTGCACCGTGTGCAATTGGTGAATATGCCTCTACTTGGATGTTATTCTTCTGGCAGAATTCAATGAGCTCCAAAGGAATATTACTCACATGTGCCAATATTTGATTTACCATAGGCATGATCTGACAGTTTGCAAGAATATTCTCTATATCATCCTGAAGAAAGTTAGAAAGACCTATTGCCTTTACCTTGCCTGTCTTATATGCATCCTCCATTGCTTTCCATACTTCTATATTTTCCTCGAAGTAACGGTTCTCCTCTCGGAACTCTGCCCAAGGCTGTGGGCTATGGATAATCACAAGATCAATATAATCCAGATCCATTTTTGCTAAAGATTCATCTATGGACTGTGTAACAGTGTCATAGGTTTTTAATTCTGCAGCAACCTTTGTTGTGATGAAAAGTTCTTCTCTTGCAACACCACAGGAACGGATTCCTTCACCTACACCAACTTCATTCATATAAGCCTGGGCAGTATCAATATGACGATATCCGATAGATACCGCATCACGCACTGCTTGTGCTGCCTGGGCATCGTCCAGTAGCCAGGTTCCAAGACCTAATTTTGGAATCTCTACACCATTTGATAATTTGTAAGTTTCGTTAAACATGTTTTTTCTCCTTACCTTTTTATATTTTTACTAGCTGGTTTTATATGGGGTATCGATTTCACAGTAGAAATTTTTTAATGAAACAAAGCTGGTTACCTCTTTGGGTAATAGCTTATACAATCTTGTCTCTTTCTTAATTTTCCGGAAGAACTTCATTAACACAAGCTAATGCGTTCAATGTTCTCGGGAAACCTATATAAGGAAGGCAATGGGTGATGGCAGCAATCAATGTTTCCTTATCATTGCCAACATTTTTGTTACCAAGCACATGTGACTTTACTTGACCTTCAGCACCACCCAAAGTACTTATGATGCAGAGTGTCAATAATTCCCTTATTTTCAACTCCAGTCCGCCACGCGTATAGAAATCTCCAAAGCAAAAGGAAGAAAGATACTCTTGAATATGTCTTTGGTTTGCTGGAGCAGTCTCTTGCATTTTTGCAATGACATCACCAAAGATCTCTACCTGAGTAGCAAGTCCTTTTTCAAAACGATTTTCTTCCTCAACTAGTTTTTGACTTTCAATCGGTAATGCAATATTCATAGATTTGAAAACCTCATTGACTTCACTGATGGCATTTAATGTTTTCGGAAATCCAATGTATGGAGCACACTGGTAAACAGCCTCTTTAATTTCTACTGGTGTCAGCCCAACGTTTAGCGCTGCACCTACATGTGCCTTGAGTTGAGGTAACGTCTGTTGGGTAGCAAGCACAGCCAGAGTAATAAGCTCACGTTGTTTATCATCCAGGTTACCTTGATAAAAAACTTCTCCGAAAATAAAGCGGCTAAGAATGTCCTGAAAATCTGGATCGGTAGTATATGCGGCAGGTACACCATTGCCGAAAAGTTGATTGTATTTTTCTTTACTTTTTTCAACACGGTTCATAATGAAACCTCCTTTCATTATTCAACATCTGTTTATAATTATAAAAAGTTGTAGGATACATACAATGGTTAAATCCATGCAATTCGTTGATTAATCAACAAATTAATGGAAATTGTTGATAATCTTTTGAGGAATGTGGGTGAAAAAATTTCTAAAGTGGATAGAGGAATACCCAAAAGCTAAGCAGCTATCC
This sequence comes from Heyndrickxia camelliae, assembly GCF_002844575.1. Taxonomy (GTDB): domain Bacteria; phylum Bacillota; class Bacilli; order Bacillales; family Bacillaceae_C; genus Margalitia; species Margalitia camelliae. The sequence goes on along the minus strand of NZ_PIQO01000004.1, from coordinate 305,711 downwards.
AAACTGCTTTGATAGCATCATTCTGGAAATCTGGAATGTCCTTTAGAGCGAGTCAAAAGGACAAGGTAACAGGGAATCCACCTTGTTTTGTCCTTTAGAGTGAATTAAAAAGACAAGGTAACAGAGAAAATTTACCCGAATTTCCTTTAGAGTGGTTTAAAAGGACAAGGTAACAAGGAAAATCCGTCCGAATGTCCTTTATAGCGGTTCAAAAGGACAAGGTAACAAGGAAAATCCGTCCGAATGTCCTTTATAGCGGTTCAAAAGGACAAGGTAATAGGAAAAATCTGTCCTAATGTCCTTTATAGCGGTTCAAAAGGACAAAGTAATAGGGAAAATCTGTCCGAATGTCCTTAATAGTGGTTCAAAAGGACAAAGTACCAGGGAAATTCCGCCCTATTGTCCTTTAGTGTTGTTTAAAAGGACAAGGTACCAGCGAAAATCCGTCCGAATGTGCTTTAGAACTGCTCAAAAGGACATTATACCAAGGAACCCCCGCCCGATTGTCTTTGTTCGGTACATATATTGCAAAAGAATGCTGATTCAAAATGTGTAGTCGGCAGATATCAGAGAAAAGGATTATTCCTTTTCTCTGATATCCATACGTTTATAGTATTGATAGGTAACCAAGCATTATGAGCACCAACAAAAAATAAAGCAGTAACGTTAAAGACTAGTATAAGATTTGAATTAACAGATATGGTTGGCGGTAATCCCCTTTATGGTTGTATTATTATTTTTTAAAACAAAATCTGCTCGACTGTCGGCTGTTGAAGCAGCATCCACGATTGCATGTGTAATTAGCTAATTTTATGAGTAATTTTTCAGCCTTAAGTTGAAATTATCGATTGGTTCTCCATTAGTGTTTTTTAATTGACGGCAACTGCCCTAACCATTTAATATATATCGTATACGATATATCGAGTAGGATGTATTTGCAGAAAGGGGTTGAAATATGGATAAAGCTGCATTTATACGGGAATCCATTGATTTCTTGCATCGGTATATGATGAAAAGTCTCCAGAAACAAGCTGAGGAGCATGGCGTTACGATTCCGCAGGCAAGAGTTATAGGTGAGGTGTATGCTCATAAAACAGTGAGTATCAAACAACTTCAGCAAAATCTGAAAATGACGCAAAGTACCGTTTCAGACATAGTGGAAAGACTCGCTTCCAAAGGCTTTTTAGTAAAAACGCCAAACGCGAAGGATAAGCGTTTGGTGGATATTACTTTGTCTAACAGACTTGCGGAAGAAATCAATGAGAGTATATCGGAAATTGGCAATAAGTCTCTTGTGGGCGTACTAAATCTTTTAAGTCAAGAGGAACAAGAAGTTGTTGAGAAGGGTATGAGAGTGCTAGTTTCGGCCGTGAAAGAAAAAATGGAGGCAGAAGGAATCGATAACGAAGAATTCTTTGATGTCTTGTTCTTTCCTAGTGATTCGAAACTTGGAAAATGAACATCTAACTTGAAATCGGAGGAAATAAGTTGAGAAGAATTATAAAAGGACGCTGGGCTATATTTGCCATCTGGCTCATTGCGACGATATTAGTTACCGTTATTCAACCAGATATTAACGCTATACTGAGGCAAAAAGGGCAGGAAGGAACGAGCAGCAGCAGCCCATCTGTGCAAGCAGATAAAATTTTGAAAAAGATGGATACCACAAAAGGTACGAATAACCTGATTGTTTTTTACGATAAAAATAAAATTTCCAATGAAGAAATGGAAAAAATCGGGGATGCGGTCAAATCCATTCGCGACAGCAAAAAAGAACTTGGTGTTGCAGAAATGATTGATCCTTTCAGTATGCCTGATGCTAAGAGCTCTTTAATATCAAAAGATGGTACAACCTTAATGGTTAGTTACAAACTTGATAAAAGAGGCAGAGAAATCGATGATATTAAGAAAGAGCTTGATAAAAAACTAGAAAAAGTGCCTGTTGAACACTATCTCAGTGGGGAAGACTTTATCAATAATGATTATTTGAAGGCGTCGCAATCAGGCGTTGAGAAGAGTGCTGCCTTGACCGTAGTGTTTATTTTGGTAGTGCTGATTCTTGCATTCAGATCAGTTGTGACACCTTTAATATCTTTACTGGCTGTTGCATTTTCCTATCTTTGTTCCATGGGGATTGCTGCGCAATTAATTGATAAAGCAGATTTTCCAGTGACCAGTCTTACACAAATGCTCCTAGTGCTGATCCTTTTTGGAATCGGTACGGATTATAATATTCTATTATTTAATCGATTTAGAGAAGAACTGTCACACGGACACTCGGTCGATGACTCAATTGTCAACACCTACAAAACTGCAGGTAAAACAATAGCTTATAGTATCCTTACTGTATTTATTGCTTTCCTTGCACTGGTATTTTCTGAGTCACCAATCTATAAATCTGGTGTCGTTGTCGTAATCGGTGTCACCGTCCTATTGCTCGAAATTTTGACCTTAACTCCTTTTATCATGAAGGTATTAGGCAAAAAACTATTTTGGCCGTCGAAAAATGTAGGTGGCCATAAAGAAAATAAATTCTGGGGAAAAACGTCCTCTTTTGCTACCAAACATCCAATAATCATTACCATTATTGTCCTTTTGATCATTGGTCCTACCGTGTACCTGCACGAGGAAAAGCTAAATTTTGATACCGTTGGAGAGCTTGGAAATAAATATCCATCCTCTAAAGCGATAAATTTAGTGGCGGATCATTTCGGTAAAGGTCAGGCGATGCCTGCAACGGTAGTTATTGAAAATAACAAGGCCTTGGATAATAATGAGTCTCTTGCGGTGATTGATCATTTAACGGATGAGTTAAAAAACTTGAAGGGAGTTAAGCAAGTATCCTCTGTAACTCAACCGCAAGGAGAAAAAATTGATGACTTCTATGTTAATGGTCAAATGGGATCTGTCACCGGCGGTTTAGCGAAAACGCAAGATGGTGTGGATCAAATCAATAATGGTTTGAAAGAAGCACAAGACAAGCTTGGATCCGCAGACTTTTCGAAAGTTAATGATATGGTAGATGGCACTGCCAAGCTTCAAGACGGAATGACAGCTTTAACAAAAGGTTTACAGCAAATTCAAGCTGGGATAGATGATGGATCCAATAATCCGCAAACAATCAGCAGCGGTATAGCAGCCATTGAATCCAATCTCTCAAAGATGAGCAGCGGTGTAGCGGTTCTTGCAGATAATTATGGAAAAATGCAGGCTGGCTATAAAGAAATGGGCACACATTATCAAGAGGCCGCACAAGCTTTGCTTGGAGTAAAAGGTGCTATATCACAAATGCAATTGATGGTGAATGCATTAGGAAATAGCTATGCAAATTCTAATACCGATCCTAACTATCAAGGACTAAAACAAACTATCGATCAATTATCCAAATCCTTAAGTCAAATTACACCTGAAGGAATTCAAGCATTAAATAAAAATTATAACACCGTTACTTCTGGGTTTGCGACCGCAAATAGTAATCTTGCTAAAATGGGTACTGGGTTATCGCAAATGGCAGATGGTTTGAAAAAGCTGAAAGAGGGATTAGTAAAAGCATCCTCCGGAATCAGCACCATTGTTACAAATATGAATGATGTCAATAATGGGCTTGGACAAATGAAATTAGGTCAAAAGCAGCTTGCAGACGGTTTAAATGGCTTCAGTGTCTTTGGAGAAAAGCTCTCAGACGTAAATGGCGGGCTGGAGCAAATTTCGGATGGACTTGGAAAAACAAATGGTTACTTGACTCAGCTTCATACTAATAAAAGCTTCTTTATTCCAAAGGAAGCTCTAACAAACAAGGATTTTAAAAAATCATTAGACGCATTCATGTCCGAGGATAGAAAAATCACGAAGATGACGGTTGTTTTAAGTCATGACCCTTATTCCAATGAAGCGTTGAGTACCATTAAGAAAATAAACACAACCGTTGCGGATGGACTTAAGGGTACTGTTCTTGCAGATGCGAAAAGCGGTACATCCGGATCCAGTGCAACTACAAATGATATGAATGATGTATTGTCACGAGATTTAAATAAAACGACGACCATCGTTATTATCGGCGTATTAATCGTTCTATTCTTTGTTATTCGCTCTTTCTGGACACCGGTATTTATCACAGCATCTCTTGTAGGGGCTTATTATGCAGCGATGTTCCTAATCAATTATATATTTATTGATTTGATAGGATATGAAGGTATATCTTCTTTTGTACCGTTCTTCTCCTTTATTATCATTGTTTCATTGGGAGTGGACTACAGCATCTTCCTCATGATGCGGTATAAGGAATACCAGCATATATCACCGAAAGACGCGATTATTTTGGCATCCAAACACACAGGTGGTGTCATCATATCGGCAGTTATCATTCTTGGCGGTACATTTGCTACATTAATGCCATCTGGAATGGTTTTATTATCGGAATTAGCAATTGCTGTTATTACAGGGTTAATTGTCCTTTGCTTTATCTTACTTCCGATCTTTTTACCAGCATTAATTGCCCTTCCAGATGTATTTGGAAAATTAGCTTCTAAAAAGCAAGAGAATGAATTAAGTTTGAAAGAAAATGCTATGTAGAGAAGAATATATGAACTACATGGAACTGCACCTTTAATTCCTGATTAAAGGTGCAGTTTTTTATAAGGTTTTTAAGGCAGACCAAAGGAGGATATCTAGTAATTCAAAAAAGAGAATAAAGATAATGTCTAAAAATTTGGAAAAATAGTAGACAAACAATGTTGTCGCTATATATAATAAATTGGAAAGTGATAGTAAAGTATGACGAATATTGGTAGTTAAATAGTTCTTTTGAACTGTAAATTAATTTATTTTTATTAAAAAAACTTATTATTAATAATATCCTGCATCATTTATTAGTAAAAAATAGCTAATCACCACGTAGATTAATTAAACCGAACCTTGAAGTTAACCTCGAAAGTACATACGTCATTGCTTCATCGCAATATTTAAACATGATTAAATCTTAGGTCCTGTCATTTCGAAAGAATTTTGTTAAAGATTGGATGGAGATAATTCCAATGTAAATTCATTTCAGGATTAACAGGTATTCAACAGTTAGCAAAGACGATACAGCCTTTTGTTCTAACCCCTCCAAATCTATCAAGAAATCATTACCCGTCTAAATATCCTGATAAATATTACAGCATATTCTAAGCTTCTTTTGTACAGTGCTGCTATGTTTCTATATTTTCACATAAGAATATATAAAACTATCAATAGTAGGAAGCAGTAAAGGAGGTGAGGGAAATTGGAAGTATGTGCATAATAATAACCCATGGGTAGACAAGTCCGCCGAAGACAGGTACCCATGGGTCATACGTTGGGGTATACCAACGTAATGTTAGTATACTCCATTTTTATATAAATTTGTATATAAAAAGGAGCGATTAATTTGAAAAAGGTAACAAAGTATATCGTAAATCCAAAAACGTGCATTATTTATCCTCATTTCGATGAATACGGAAATCACTATTCTATTGTAAATGAAACCGATAGAAGACTTATTGTAGAGATGAGTCCCATCAATATTATTGAACTTAGCCTGTTAAAGCATGCCTCCAGTTTTAAAGGCGCAAAAGAGGGGGCCAGGTATATCCTCGGCAATACCTCAATGAATCCATTAATGATTAATGATAAATTAGGTTTATATGCCATCCCAACTATGTCGCCTGCAAATATCGAGTGTGTTTGGTTTATGTTAGAGCAATATGTGAATCGAATACCAATGGGAAAAGATAACTTGCATGTTCTATTTAAAAATGGCTTCACCGCTAACTTAAATATTAGTATAAAAAGGTTTGATGATAAATTACAGAAGGCTTTTCGGCTGAAAAAACATATGGATGATATTATAAAATCTCCTATGGAGTATTCAGCTGAAAACGAGTATTCGATTGTAATAGATCCCAACAATAATGGGTATGTGATAAGAGAGAATAATTGATGAGGAGAGCGGCTATTAGCCGCTTTTCATATTTGTAGGGAAATGACACATGTTTAGGATGGTAAATCAGGAAATTTCCGCAATCGGCACTGCTTGAGATAATATGTAGTGAGGGGATAGGAATGGTAAACTCTGAATTAGGAATATTCCACCAATTAATCTCTATCTTTAGGAGAATAGTTGAATAATGTTATAATGGAGATTAGTGTCGGTGAACACGATGAGAATGCCTTAGTGAAGAAGAAGGTACAGGTGTTGTGAATAATATAATTTCTTTTATTTCACCTGTCTAAATCTATTCGCCAAGAACCATTCTCAAAAGCATCATAGAAAAAAATGAAGGTGAAGCAATGAAAGTAAATCGAAATGATCCATGTCCATGTGGAAGTGGAAAAAAGTATAAGAAATGTTGTTTGTTAAAGGAAAGTATTGTCCAAATCAGTGAAGTGAAAGAAGAGCGTTTTCTTCGCGAAAGACATGAACTGATGTTGAAATTAACTAGTTTTTTAGATAAGAAAATTCCAAGAAACCAATTGTATCGTTTACATAGCGAGTTTCGCAAAAGAACGCAATCGAAACTCCCAGATAAAAATGAATTGGACTTTTTTCAATACTGGCTCAACTTCTTCCGTTCTTATGAGAATGGGCTTCGTGGTATTGAATGGTTTCTGAATGAAAATGGAACCCATCTATCCGAGGATGAAAAAGCATTGGCAGAAAAATGGTCCAGACTGACTCCAAAAGTAGTGCAGGCTATTGGAAAGTCCAAAACAGATATTCTATTTGAAGAGGTACATACGAAGGAGCAGTTTACCATTCTAGATAATAATGAAAATGTACCGGACTTTGCGCCATGGATTGGCACCATCAGTTTAATCGATCATTTTGATAACAAAAATTATTTCAATGGTATTTGCGTATTTCAAGGCCCTGAAAATATAAATCGGATTCATAACTTTATTCAAAAGTTAATGGAAGATACAAAATCCAGCCGGGATGATGTGTTATTTACCTATTATCCGGAAATCATCGGAGAGTTTATGAAAGATCCAAATGAACGTACTAATCGTGAAGGAAAAGAAATTCATGTATACAACGTTCAATATCAGGTAAAGGATGAAGAAATGGTTGCAAGTTTCCTACAAGGAGAACCGGAATTTGCCACTGATTATTGGGAGCCAAATGCTAAGAGATTAAGCTGGCTTCATAGCTATCATGAATACACAGATAATGAAATGGCAGGAAAAGCACTTTTAGCGGAAAGCTTGGGAATCATTTCATTAAGGAAACATCAACTTACATTTGATTGTTATGATAAAGATATTCTGGAACAATTTAAGCAAAAGGTTAAAAAAGTGGAAAATGCTGTTGATTGGAAGGATGAAAAGGAACAATCACTCCATATTCCGGCTACTGCCGAAGTCAAGAATATGGCCATTCAAATCAGCGAGAATGTACCGAAGTATTTTATCCTTTATGCCCAAAATAGCTTTCAATTTGAAATCGATAAAGCCTTACCAATATTTGACGATCTTTCACCACGGGAAATGGTCCAAAACGGTCGAGTGCCAGAAGTGGATATTTGGTTAAAGCAGCAAGAGTACAATCTGTACCTGCATGTAAAGGAACAGTTTGGAGCAGTAGAAAAATCAGCGGATTTTAATACAGTTCGAAAAGAATTAGGCCTTCCATTATCTCCTTTTGTAACCGGTGGAGAAAATCGTGTTTCTGCAATTAGCGCAATCAAACAACAGCCTAGCGAGTCAATCCTTACCAATGAAGATATTCCATTTTACGAAAATCTAGGCTTTACACCTGAAACTATTGATAGCTTTTATGCAAAGCCATTGGTGGACTTTTTCAAAGAAAAAATAGCTGGTAAGAGTGAAAATACAGTAAGAAAATATAAAAATAGTTTATTTGACTTACGAGAGGTCCTTGAGTCCCATTCATACCATAGTTGGGATGAATTGACCGAAAAACAATGGGAAAATATTCTCACAAATGATTACTTTAATATGTTTGAATCTGTGAGCAAGACACAGGTGAAGGACTTTTTAAGCACGGTAAAAGCTTTAGCGAAATGGTTGGATGACAAGGAAAACACAACGATTTCAGAAAATCTGCTCAAGGCTATGAAAGTAACAGAGACAAAACGCCTCCAATTAGCAGGGGTTTAAGATATGATGGAAAGAAGACCGATGTGATTCGGTCTTTTTCATTCACTTACATTCATAAATAGTATTGTCAAATCAAATGGCACCACCCGACCAAAAATGAATACCGAGTGGTGCCATTTATTTAGTTTGTTACGAGTTGATTGGATAATAGTTGAATAGTTGTTTTTCGAATCAATTGCGGTAGAACTTGAAACGTATATGGTTTAAAGACACGTTCAGTCCATTTGTGGCCGTCTTTCCCATAGACGCCCATATTGATGGAGGCAATATTTAATTCACGAATATCTTTAAACGGTGTCATCCCGATGGATTGCCATTCCGGTATATTACGAATCAAGGAAAGAATTTCTTCATCGGTTTCGTGCAGCGAGAGAAAGCTTCCATCTGCTAAATATGGGAAAAACTTTTTAATTGCAAATGTTTCTTCCGTTTCTCTCCCCAGTTCTTCTACTATTTGTTCAATTGATTGTAGCAATATACGATCACGAGCATTGTCAGTTCTTAAAAAATTATGCGGTAAATAAGGTGGTGCAAAGAATAGAATTACCCTTGGTTTCTTATCCGGATCCAGTTGCTGCAATGCTTCAACTACCTTAAAACAAAGCATCCGCAGTTCCATCCCTTGATTTTCCTGAATAACCCTTTTAGTATGGGATAACGTTTCGATTCCTTTACTTTCTAGCTCCTCTATGAATTCGGCTAACGTTATCACTTCAATATCCCATAAAATTGGTTTTGGTGGATAACCTGTTTGTTTAAGAAACTTCTGGTAACGTGTATAGGAAGAATGCTTGACTTCAGAGCAGGCTTGACTCGTAATTTCTTTTAAACTATTCATTATTTCTTTTGCCGTTCTTTCATAAATAAAATAGTTAAAATATAAATAGCTGCTTGTTGCCGTTTGCACATTATAGATTTCTTTCGTGTCCCTTTGATATAGACAAGTCGGAGGAAGGCATAATTCGCCTTCAATGTTTTCAGCTAAATCGAGATTATTATGAATCCTCCTAGTTATTTCAGATGCAATATAATTCGGATCAATACCGGTTAAAGTGTCCCCGACATGAACTTCTCTGCCGTAAATATAGAAACATGGAAGAAGCTTACCGGCTGCTCCGGTATAAATATAACGAGTTGTATCTTGTTCAAACAATGGTGTTATGAAATCATTGTTAATAGCAGCAACAAACTCGAATTTTTCCTGTACTTTCAAGCGCTTCAATTCGGAAATGGCCATTTGCACACCAACGTGTTGGCTTTCCTCATCTGGATTTAGCATCAGCAAAATATTTCCAGGAAGTTCATCTAAATGTTCACTAAAATAAAGAATATTAGAAATGTGTACAGCAATCCCACTTTGCATGTCTACTGCGCCTCTCCCAAATAGCCATTCACCTGAGAGGGCATCTTGTTGTACTTCTTGGTCATACTCATAGTTTGCAAAGAACTCTTGTAAGGCATCCGGATTAAATGCATCCTTTTTCATGGATCCAAAATCTTCAATCCCGACGGTATCTAAATGGGAATGAAAAATAATCGTTTTTCGGGAAGCTGTCTTACCGCGAACAAGGGCAAAAATATTCTTACGTCCTAATTGATCTTCTGGTATTTTTTGTTCCCAGACATTCAATGGGTGCTGCTTAAAATAAGGAAAGGTGAGTAAAGTTTGCTTAATAAATTCTGCTAGATTTGCTTCACCCTCTGTTCCATTTATACTTGGAAGACTAACTAATTTTCTAGTTATAGTTTCTAATTGTTCCGCTAATGTTTGTTCTTTAAGTTCGTTATACATGATGTTCAACCTCACTTTAATGATTAGGAAGCTTTTTTCTTTCTTACATTCAATTTTTGTTTCTTTTTAATAAATAGGTGGTAATACCCATAACAGAAAATGATAAATGGTATACTGCAATAAATTCCGAGTCGTTGTTCAGGAATAAAGAGTAAGGATACGACAATTATTCCGTATAATCCGAATCCAAGTATCGGAACAATCGGATAGAGTGGCGTTCTAAACTTCAAATCTTCCAATTTACCGCCATCGTTTATGTACTTTTTACGGAAAAGAAGTTGGGACAAGCATATAGACATCCATACAAAAATGGTAATGACTCCGGAAATAGAAACTAACCACACATACACGGTTTCTGCTGCGAAAACACTAGTTAAAAGCGATAATGCCGAAACGGATACGGTCATGATTAACGCTCGCAGTGGAATCCCACGCTTTGATATTTTTTTCAAAAAGGACGGTGCCAGACCTTCCGTCGATAAAGACCAAGCCATTCTGGATGCAGCGTAGGTACCCGAATTGGCAACAGAAAGGACGGCAGTGAGAATAACGAAATTCATGATATCTGCTGCAAAGGGGATACCGATTTTATCAAATACCGTAACAAACGGGCTTTCCGATAATCCTGCTTTATCCCATGGAATAAAGGCATTAATAATGGCAATCGCTAAAACAAAGAAAATAATGGTTCTCCAGATAATATTACGAATCGATCGCGGCAAGGTTTTCCCTGGGTCTTCACTTTCCCCCGAAGCTATCCCGACAAGCTCCGTTCCTTGGAAGGAGTAGTTTACTGTTACCATCGTTAGCAAAATAGCTGCTATGCCGTTGGGGAAAAGACCGCCATGACTGGTGAAATTAGTGAAAAATGGTGCAGCTTCATGCCCCTTTAAAGGAATAATGCCAAATACTGCGGCACCACCGAGAACGATAAAGGCAAGGATTGCTGTTACTTTAATACTTGAAAACCAAAATTCTGTTTCGGCGTAGCTTCGTGCAGAAGAGGCATTCAGCATAAAAATAACGGCACCAAATACAATACACCAAACCCAAACAGGAACATCTGGAAACCATCTCTGCATCGTGATACCTGCTGTTGTATACTCCAAACCAGCGGTATTTGCCCAGCTTAGCCAATATAACCAGCCGATGGTAAAACCAGTAGAGGGACTTATGAATTTTCCAGCGTATACTTGGAAGGATCCCGATACTGGCATGGCTACCGCCAATTCTCCCAGACAAAGCATCACAAGGTACATTAGAAACCCGCCAGCTAAAAAGGCAAGTATCGACCCTCCGGCCCCAGCCTTACTAATAATCAAGCCAGAACCGTTAAATAGCCCTGTACCTATAACACCACCGAGTGCAATCATGAAAAGATGTCTGCCCTTCATGGATCGCTTTAGCTCTGTGTTCGTGTTGTTTGTTTGCTTCATAAGTTAACCTCACTTTCTGTTCTTCTAAACTAGTGAAATGATTTATTCCAATGAAGAGAGAATCTGTATAAGACATTTTTCTAATCGGATTTAGAAAACGCTTACAACTGATGTTAAAAAAATTATACATTTACGATTTTTTCACTATACGAAAAATGTTTTCGTAATGCGATAAAAATTATACCTATATTTAAAATTATTTTTATTTTCTTGTCAATAGGTACTATTTGAAAGTTTCAGATTAATAGTATTTACATCATCACTTTTGTCCTATATGATAAACAGTAATAAGCATTCAGAAGGAAGATGGGGAATACAATGGTTCAATCAATCGATAGGGCAATGCAAATCATTAATACTCTTACCTCCAATGACGGTAAAAATTCATGGGCCATTTCGGATATTGCAAAAGAAATCAACCTTCCAGTAGGTTCAGTACATAGAATTATCAGCACTTTACTCAAGCATGGGCTGGTGGCACAAATCGCCGAAACGAAGCGGTATACAGTGGGACATAAATGGATGGAAATTGGTCTTCGTTCACTTGAGAATATTGATTTCAGAAAAGCGACACGCCCGATCATGGAACAGTTAGCACAAGATGTGAAAGAGAGCGTTTATTTCAGTATTCCGAATGGAAATGATGCGATTATAATAGAAAGAGTGGATAGCCCTTCCAGTGTACGAATCATTGACAACCTAGGCGAACGCATTCCATTGCATATTGGTGCAGCTAATAAATCCATGCTTGCGTTTATGGATGAGGAAATAAAAGAAAGTATTTCTCATGAATTAATAGAATCCGAAAAAGAACGATTAGAACTCTTACGGCAGCTAAATGAAATTAAAATAAATGGGTATGCGGTGAGCTACAGTGAAAAAACAGAAGGGACAGCATCTATTGCCGCTCCAGTCATTGGATTCAACAATAATGTCATAGGTTCCTTGTATATCAACTTACTAGGAAGCGATATCCCAGATGAACGGTTTTCGTTTTTAGTGGTAAAGGTCACTAATGCTGCTAATGAAGCATCTTTACGAATTGGGAAAACAAAGTAAATGTTCGAAAAAGAAAAAATTAGAAGAACCTGATAAAAAAAGTGTTCTTCTTTTTTGAATGTAAAAAAATATCCGTATTTATATAAAACCTTTGTATTAGCCATCTATTACGCTTTTAAACTGTTATAATTTTTATAGAAATGGCTTAGTTATTTTTAAGCGTTGTTCTTTTGCATAACCGATAGGATAGAATGTTCTATATAAATGCGTACGGTGATATGTAGGAACAAAGCATATTGAAAAACTCAACGGATGCAGAAAAGGAACGTGTTTTGTTATTCTTAAAAGAAATGCTCAGGTGGAATAATTTTGAAACAAAATAAATGAATTACGTGAATCTCAATTTCACGAAGGTTTTTATTGTCCACTTTGCGAAAACGAAGATGTTATCTGACATGGCAAATTCAATAACAGACAACGATATAAATGTAAATCTTGTAAAATTCTCTCCGATTATCTGAGTTCAAAACCGTTTAAAATCTGACTGTATATTTTAGGATGTGAATTTTAATGGGGGCTTGGGGTCCAGCTATTTTTTCAGATGATTTAGCTTGTGATGTCCGTGATGAATTTAAGGATTTAATTGTAAATGGTTTAAGTTCTGAAGAGGCGACTAATAAATTAATTGATAATTATGGTATCAGTAAAGAGGACTTAGAAGAATACAATGTATTTTGGCTTTCGTTAGCAGCAACACAATGGAAAATAGGAAGATTAACCGATGAAGCAAAGACGAATGCAATAGAAGTTATTGATAATGGTTCAGATCTTGAGAGATGGAAAGAAGAAGGAGAACCTGGATGGGCAAAACAACGGGAGAAGCACCTATTAAAGCTTAGAGAACAGCTGATTTCTCCTCAACCTGAGCCAAAAAAGGTCAAAAAACGCTATAAAAGCCAAACTGATTTAGAGTTTGGGGACGCAATTTCCTATCAGTTACGCTCTGGTAATTTTGCAATTTTCCGTGTAATAGGTCACCATACTGATGATGGTGGAACAGATCCAGTCTGTGAATTGTGTGACTGGATAGGGAATGACATACCATTACCCCATGAAATTGAAAAATTACCAACGGTAAAAGAGAATCACTTAACAACACTTGGTAGAGTTTATTCGAAATTTATTTTGGGACAGATGTCTCCAAAAGATTACCCAAATGACAGAACAAAATTAGTTGCAAGAGGGCTAAAGATAGAGCTAAAAAATGAACCTGGCGACGGGTGGGTATTTCTGTGGAAGTCATTAGATAAACAACTTAATGAACTTTACGGATTTTCTTGATAATAAGCACAATTAAATCGCCAAAATGCGATTTTTCTTCCCTACTTATTACACCATTGCATAAATAACAACAATCAAAAATAACGAATCTGTAAATAAACGTTTCTGAGGTTACTATAGTCAATAAAATTATAGCATGTTCGATATGCTGAAACTGAAATTAAATTACTAGATAAGCTGTCTTTCAAAAATATTGATTTGTACTGTGAAGGGGACAAGAAGATGCCGTTGGAACTAATTCGTCAGGATATTACAAAAATGCAGGTGGATGCCATTGTAAATGCCGCCAATACAGCTTTGCAAATGGGCGGCGGTGTATGCGGAGCAATTTTTCGTGCTGCAGGTGCCAGTGAGCTCCAGAAGGCATGCGCTAAAATCGGCGGATGCAAGGTAGGAGAAGCGGTTATGACGGAGGGTTTTCAATTAGCTGCTAAATACATCATCCATACTCCTGGCCCCGTTTGGCTGGGAGGAGGAAATCAAGAAGCGAATTTACTAAAAGCCTCTTACATGAACTCTTTAAAACTAGCAAAAGAATACAAATGCGAATCCATCGCTTTTCCATTGATCTCAACAGGAATCTATGGATATCCAAAAGAAGAAGCATTGCAAATTGCGATATCTGTCATCAGTTCCTTTTTACTAGAAAATGACATGCTTGTATATCTCGTTGTGTTCGATAAAAAAGCTTTTGGAATAAGTAATAAGTTGTTTGCATCCATCCATCAATATATTGATGAGCATTATGTTGAGAAAGCAGAAAAGGTATTTGCCCGGAAGCGTATTGAACAATACGATATTATGGAAAGTATGCAGGAATCGGAGATTTTCCACGAGAAAAATTTATCGGAAGAAGATTATTCCTTGGAGAAAAGATTGGATCAACTTGAAGACTCATTTTCAGAACGGCTGCTTCGATTTATCGATGAAAAAGGACTAACAGACGTAGAAACATATAAGCGGGCAAATATCGATCGACGATTATTTTCTAAAATTCGCAACAGCATTGACTATACGCCAACGAAGAAAACAGCTGTTGCCTTTGCGGTGGCATTGAAATTAAATATGGAAGAAACGCTGGAATTATTAACGACTGCAGGATATACATTATCGCACAGCAGTAAATTTGACGTTATTATTCAGTATTTTATGGAGCAAAACAACTATAATATTCATGAAATAAATGAAGCATTATTTGCTTTTGACCAACCATTACTCGGGTCATAAAATGTCGCTTTCGAAGCGACCTTTTTTTATATCATTCTTGTTATTCTAAGTTCATCAAGAAAACGGAGGATGATAAGAATGAAAAGAAATCTAACAGAATTAGTATTTATATTGGATAAAAGCGGATCGATGGCTGGATTAGAGGCTGATACAATCGGTGGCTACAATTCTATGCTGAAGAAACAACAAAAAGCAGAAGGTGAAGCCATTATTACAACGGTACTATTTAATCACCGATACGAATTATTACATGACCGAATAAATATAAGAGGCATATCGCCACTTACTGAAAAAGATTATGAAGTAGGTGGAACTACCGCATTATTGGACGCGATTGGTTCGTCCATTCAAAAGATTGTCAACGTACAAAAGAGAACAAGCGCGGAGGAACGTACAGAAAAGGTGTTATTCGTCATTACAACGGATGGCATGGAAAATGCCAGCTGTGAATACACAACGGAAAAAATTAAGAAAATGATTCAGTTTCAAAAAGAGAAATTTGGTTGGGAGTTTATATTTCTTGGTGCAAATATTGATGCAATTTCAACGGCTGCACAGTTTGGTATAGATGAGGATTTTGCGGTCGATTACCACGCTGACTCAGTAGGAACACAGGTGAATTTCGAAGCAATAAATGAAGCAGTGCAGAATCTGCGCGGGGGTAAGAGGATTGATCGGGCCTGGAAGGAAACGATTGAAAGTGATTACAAACGGTGCATAGCTAAAAACTAGGAGAAAAATTTGAAAATATTTATCTCAAATCAAGAAGTCTGCGTTAAATGCGCAGGCTTTTTTCATATTAACATTAGCTGCAAATGGTGATTAAATCATATTTTAATAAGGTTTTAAAAAAAATGAGTCAGCAATAATAATATTATGTAAACTAAAAAGCAACAACTATTAGATAACTAAACTCCTTAACCTCAGGTTTAGCTATGTTTACTACTCCTCCTAATCTAATTATAGCATATAAAAAATCGCCAATATAGACTGTTTATTCCTATTTACTACTGCTAAAATCAGAAGAATATGATGGGTAGGAGGGATACGGAATGAGTTCTTTGGTTCTGAGCTTTCAGGAAATAGAAAAAACACAGCTTACACTCGTTGGCGGAAAAGGGGTAAATTTAGGGGAATTATCAAGAATCCAAGGAATACAAGTACCAGAAGGATTTTGTATTACAACAACTGGATATCGAAGAACAATTGAACAAAACGAAACGTTTCAAAAATGGCTGGATCAATTGTCCATGCTAAAAGTAGAAGATCGTGATCAAATTAAGAAAATCAGCAGTAATATTCGGCAAATTATTTTGGAAACGGAAATTCCATCCGTTGTGGTGAAAGCAGTTGAGGACTATCTATCTAAGTTTGGCAGGGAACATGCGTATGCAGTACGTTCTAGCGCGACCGCTGAAGATTTACCTCATGCCTCTTTTGCGGGTCAACAAGATACCTATCTTAACATCAGAGGAAAAGATGCGATTTTACAGCATATCAGTAAGTGCTGGGCTTCCCTATATACGGAACGAGCAGTTATGTACCGCATGCAAAATGGGTTTGATCACAGACAGGTTTATTTGTCCGTTATCATTCAAAAGATGGTTTTCCCACAGGCTTCAGGGGTCTTATTCACCGCAGATCCCATTACCTCGAATCGAAAAATACTATCCATCGATACTAGTTTTGGGCTTGGAGAAGCATTGGTTTCCGGCTTGGTAACTCCTGATTGTTATAAGGTAAAGGAAGATAAGATTGTCGAGAAAATGATAGCATCAAAAAAAGTGGCTATCTATGGTCGAAAGGAAGGAGGTACCGAAACAAAGCAGGTTGATCCCGATTTGCAAAGGACTCAAACCCTTACGGAACAGCAAATTTTCCAGCTGGCACACATCGGTAGACAGATTGAAGCATATTTCGGCCAGCCGCAAGATATCGAATGGTGTTTAGTGGATGATACATTTTATATTGTCCAGAGCCGTCCGATCACTACGCTTTTCCCGATCCCTGACACGAATGATCAAGAAAATCACGTTTATATATCGGTCGGCCATCAACAAATGATGACAGATCCTATGAAACCACTGGGACTTTCTTTTTATCTGTTAACGACTCCTGCACCTATGAGAGTAGCGGGCGGAAGGTTGTTTGTGGATGCTACTCGGAATTTGACCTCTTCTTCCACTCGAAAAAATTTTCTGCAACTATTAGAACAACATGAACCGCTGACCCACGACGCACTCATGACAATAGTGGAACGTGAAAATTTTATAAAATTGGTACCAGATGATGAGGAAAAGCCGCAAAGCTCCAGTTCAATCCTTAATAACAAAAAGGAAGACATCTTAAAAGAAACCACCAACGACCCGAGCATTGTTCTTGAATTAATGAAGAGCAATCAAGCATCAATACAAGAGTTAAAACGAAATATTCAAGCAAAATCAGGAGCGGAATTATTTGATTTCATTCTAGAAGATATTAAGCAATTAAAATATCATCTATTTAACCCGAAAAGTTCTGCGTTAATTAGAATTGTAATGAATGCTTCATCCTGGATTAATGAAAATATGAACAAATGGTTAGGAGATAAAAACGCAGCAGACATACTTTCTCAATCCGTTCCGAACAATATCACTTCGGAAATGGGCTTGGAATTAATGGATGTGGCAGATGTGATTCGTCCCTATACCGAGATAATAGAGTACTTACAAGATGTAAAAGATGAAAGCTTTTTAGAGGAACTCGTGAAGTTTGATGGTGGGCTGGAGGTTCAGAATGCAATCAAAGCGTACCTTGAAAAATATGGAATGCGCTGTGTCGGGGAAATCGATATTACAAGAACAAGGTGGAGCGAAAAGCCAGCAACAATCATCCCTATGATTCTGAGTAATATCAGAAACTTTGAGCCTAAGGCCAGTCAGCGGAAATGGGAGCAAGGACGATTGGAGGCTTTGAAAAAAGAGCAAGAGATATTAGAACGGCTGAAGCAATTACCAGATGGGGAACAGAAAGCAGAAGAAACAAAACGAATCATTAACTTGCTACGAAATTTCAGCGGGTACAGAGAATATCCAAAATATGGAATGATTTATCGCTACTTCGTTTATAAACAGGCATTACTGAAAGAAGCGGAACAGCTCATGCAAGCGAACATTATTCAAGAAAAAGAAGATATATATTATCTTACCTTTGAAGAGCTTCATGAAGTCGTTCGTTCTAATAAATTGGATTACCAAATGATTAGCAAGCGAAAGCACGAATATACATTATATGAAAAACTGACTCCTCCACGTGTCATTACGTCAGATGGAGAAATAATTGTTGGGAAGTACAAACGAGAAAACCTCCCGGCAAATTCTATTGTAGGTCTGCCTGTTTCGAACGGAGTGATAGAGGGAAGAGCACGAGTTATCTTTAACGTGGAAGATGCGGAATTGGAAGATGGAGATATATTAGTCACTACCTTTACCGACCCTAGCTGGACCCCATTGTTTGTATCGATAAAAGGCCTAATAACCGAAGTTGGTGGACTCATGACCCATGGAGCTGTTATCGCACGTGAATATGGCCTGCCAGCAATTGTCGGTGTGGAAAATGCTACGAAATTAATCAAGGATAGGCAAAGGATAAGAGTAAATGGTACAGATGGGTATATAGAAGTACTATAGTAAAATCAAAAGAAGAGAATAGGAATGAGGTATTTGATGAATTGAAGAATGTAGTGAAGTACTCAACTAGAAAATTGCGCTAATGAGCAAATATAATTAGCGTTTTAATATGAAATTCACACTTTTGAATTTCACCTAGCACCTTTTGATTTTTGCTTAGGAATAGTGGCAAAAAGAAATCCACATAGTGATAACAATTGGACTTTAAATAAATAGATGAACTTCATAGGATGAGAAGGTCCACAATATCCAAATCATCAAACATATTGGCAAAGTGACTGAACCATCAAATACATCCTCATAGTGATCACGGGTTAAATTTTATCTATAGGATAACTTTCCGGCACTTTACACATATGCTTCTGGACGGCAGAATCAATTAGGATAGGAAGTTGTGGACCGAAGTCAATTGCTTTTAAACTTATCTCGCGCAAATATCTTATTAGAGTGCTGGTGGAAAAAGTAAGAGTTGGCCCCGAATGGCCAACTCTATATAATGATTACTTGATTGTAATTGTCAGCGAGTTATAATTATTTCCTTTGCTCTGCGGGTTGTAGTTTTTCTCAATATTTCCGGCTGCGTCAACCGCGAAATACTTGATTGTGGTTGTTTTGTCAATTTTAAAAGTTTCCGCAGATTCACGAATTCCATTCAACTGCACTTTTTTCGAATGAAAATCAGGGCGACTGCCATCAAGGGTGTAATAGACTGTCGCTGGCTCGCTGGTTTCAAATTTCACTTCGACAGGTCCGGTATACTTGCCGTTCCCCGGTACCGCTTTAGACGATGGCGGCTGATGGTCTTTCGCATTGTTATAGGCAACTTTTAACAGACCGATTAAACCATTGGAAAATTCCATCGCCTCTTCATGACCCTCAGAAAACGGCGGCTGGAATCCAACCGATTCCCATCTGTTTTTATCCTTATTCCATAAATCAGCTCCAACTTCGAAGTCCCAAGCATAGATTCCTTTCTCATACCATAGGTAATCGGCTGAGTTACCCGCTGCAGAGTAGAGAACATCCGGGATTTGCCCGGTTTGGCCAGGGAGAATGACGGTTCCGCGGTAGTCCTGAATATCGTTTAAAATAGTGTTCGACGCTGCCCAGTAAAAGGCATCCTGACCGGCATCCGGGCTTGGCAGGGTTACGCGGTCTGGAGTATATGCCCCTGGTGCCCACATAAAGTAGCCGCCGTAGCTATGGATATTCATCGCGAACTTAAGGTTTGGATATTGGTCCGCCAGCCATACTATATTCTTAGCTTCTGGTTCGGAGGTTTCCGCTGGTCCTGCAT
The DNA here is from genome assembly GCF_002844575.1 of Heyndrickxia camelliae. Lineage (GTDB taxonomy): Bacteria > Bacillota > Bacilli > Bacillales > Bacillaceae_C > Margalitia > Margalitia camelliae. Next base: position 285,812 of record NZ_PIQO01000004.1, on the reverse strand, counting down.
AGGTGCTGCTTCGGCATTGTGTAGTAGAAGCCCCGACGTAGCCGTCAAATGCAGACCCGACCGAATGGTTTCGGTTTATGTCAACCCCCCAAGAAGTACTGTATCCTGGATCTGATTCCGTTGGGCCGCAGTAGTTGGTCATATTTTTCCGCTGCATATTGTAATCATAGAAACTATAATTGGCTCCATCCGGATTGGTGCTAGGTACTAAGAAAATATCTAGATTATTAACAAGTTTTTTTGTTTCAGCATCATGATCATAGTTGCGCAGTAACCTCTCAGCTGTTTCAATCGTGACAAGAGGTGTTACCCATTCGCGGGCATGTTCTTGAGCATATCCAAGAACGCCTGGCTTAGAGCCATCACTGTGTTTGCCAATGCGGATGGCTTTAACTGTGAACGGATCACGGGAAACATTTGCAGGAGCTTTTAAATTATCGGTTAAATTTGCAGTTGCCGGTGAAACAACACCGGTTCCGCTATTGCCACGGTATGTTGTCGCGGTTACCAGACTGTCAGCATGTGAATTTAGGGCATCCACTACTTGTTTTGCCGTACTTATGCTTTTACCTGAAGAATCGGTGGCCAAATCTACTATTATTTTTTTGTTTTTAACTGTTACATGAAGAGGAGTATTATTGGCACCAGGATTTTTGAATTCAACTGATATCTCATTTCCGCCTTCGTGACCCCATGCTTTTGAGGAAACGACAACAGAAGTATTAGTAGTTGAACCGATAGTCGCCTGGGCAAGCCGTCTATAACCTTTCGTTTTATTCGGCATATCAATGATTTCTACTAAATCAGGAAACTCTTTTGCGAGCTTGACGATACGCTCGTACAATTCATTTGGTGCCATATAATGGTCGATAAAGTCCGTGACATAGGTTGTTTGCGGGGTGCCTGGCTTATCAGCTCCCAGCCATTGTGTCACTGCACTTGAAGCAGATCCCCCAAGATTGCTGTCAATTGTTACGGAAGCCGGAATGGCGCTAATCGGCAGAAGTAAATAGTGATACATATACTTTTCGGCGTCTACAAATCTTAATAAAGTCGCGGATTGTTCCGCTCCGTTCTCTGTCCAGGTAGCTTTAAGGGCGGTGCTGGCGGTTTCTCCAGCACTGGTTTTTGCCTCGATATAGAGGAAGGTACCGGATTGATTGGTAAAATGATTGGCACGTAAAATTTTTACAGAATCTTCTGTAGCCGTTAAGCTAGACTGAAGTTGAACGGCTTCCTGTCTTTCTGCCACCCTGGCATTCCATTGTTCTTTTGTAAACACTGTTTCCTTCGCCTTGATACCATAGCTTGCAAGCATTGTTAACTCGGATGGGGTAACAACGGCATCCACTTCATACATTCCATTTTTTTTCGTAATGTGCTCTGTTAAGTCAATCCCCACCTCCAACAACTTGTCCTTGGCTTGTTCATTTGGTACCTGGAGAGTTACAATCGAGACGGTTTCCTCTTTTGGAATGGGCAAATCCGTCTCATCTGCCTTAGAGGGGGCGCTCAGACCGGGATAGAGAACCGAGATACCAAGGACGGTCATGGTGGCCAGGACCATTATATTCTTTTTCCAATTCCTTTTTTTTCGCACTTTCATACGCACCTCCAAATTTTCATTTCTTTTTAATGCAATTTTAATTCTAATCTAATTATTTAGAATATTATGTCGGAAATTAATTTCAAAGGACATGTTTCTTTCAACAAATATTTCGTCTATCTAAAGTTTCTATCAACAAATATTGAGGCTGGGACACAACGCAGTGAAAATCAAAAAAACGCATGAAATCAAATTTAAAAACCTTGATTTCATGCGTTTTTGCTTTCGTAGATTTAACCAATTTCAATGATTTTTTTACTTATGTCCTAGCCTCTGATGCTAATTATTTTCGCGAGGGTTGCTTTGGGCGTACTAAAGTGGAAGATAACGAATATATAAATTGGTAACTCTTATTTCTTCCATTACAGTTCATGATAGTACGAAAGGAAAATGGATCATCAATAGTTCACAAATCCTTCATCATAGTGGATTACTTGTTGGAAAATAAAACCAACATGAATAACAAAGATTTTACCGACAAAAATATTGAATAATTATATTTGATAATGTTATAATAAAAATTTTGATAAAAATATTATGTGTGTTATAATAAAGGAGGCTTTAAATTCGGAGGTGTTCTAGATGTTTCATGTTGGAGATTCCATTGTTTATCCAATGCAAGGTGCAGGTCTCATTGAAGCAATAGAAGAAAAGGAAATTCTAGGTCAGAAACATAGGTATTATATGATAAGTATGCCTTTCAAACGATTGCAAGTAATGGTACCTGTTGACAAAGTACAAAAATCACGCATTCGCTTGGTTGCAGATGAACCTACACTTAAACACGTTTTGGACATCTTTCAACACGGTGAAACAGACACAAATCTTTCCATGAAAGAAAGATACAAGATTAATACGGAGAAGTTGAGAACGGGTGATTTTCAAGAGGGAGCAGAAGTTGTACGTGATTTAATGCGCTTAAACAAAAAGAAACCTCTCAATGCAAGTGAAAAGCAAATGCTAGACAACGCACGGAAAATCTTCACTAGTGAACTGGGCATTATTAGAGGAATCACGGAAAGTCAGGCGAATGAATTGTTAGACAAAAGGGTTGGATGAGTGCTGTTTATGCTTCTTGATTTTAAATGAACGTTTAAAATGAGGAGACATAAGGTATTTTGGGAAACCTTTATGCATTCTTCAAGGGAATAGATTGCAGTAGCATCCAGATCCATGGGTGCTTTTTTAATAAGGTTTTTTAGCTGGGTTCATGGTATAGATGGACACAGATTAATTTAAAACGACTTCCTTTCGTATACAAATAACAACGGACAATTGGAAAGAGGAGATCACTCCTTATCTTAGAAAAATAGAATCGTATGATGAGAAATTCATGGTATTAGCTCGATTTCAAGAGTACCTAGCAGGAGGTGAAGATGGGGGAGTATATGGAATACTTCCCTTAGATGTGCTATTTTATAGCACTCAATAAATGAATCAAGAGCAAGGTTACCGGTGCAAAACAAGGTGCTCCGAAAAGGATACTTATATTTAATTCTTCATTTTATACATCTTGTCTTTACTCCTATTTCTTAAACTAGGCATTTCCGTCCAGAGTTAATTTATCTATTTAACCGTGATTCCCAATAATATTAAACTATTTCACCGTAAGGTACATACGACTGTCACTATTATTTCCTGCATATACAATATTTGTTTTAAATTGCAAACGTTCTAAATATAGTTTACATTACATATATATCGAAACGTTTTGCACGGAGGTTTTATAGATGGCAACGATGAAGGACATTTCCAAAAAAGCTAATGTTTCACTGTCCACAGTATCAGCAGTAATTAATCAATCAGCATATGTCAGTCCTGAACTTACTAAAAGAGTACAAGACGCAATTGCAGAACTTAATTACAGACCGAATGCTGTCGCACGGAGCTTAAAAAAGAAAAGCACGAACACCATTGGGGTCATCGTGACCGATATCTTAAATCCATTCTATCCGCCAATGATTAAAGGGATTGAGGATGTAGCATTTGATCATAATTTTAATGTTATCCTATGCAATACCTCCAATGAACATAGGAGAATTTCTACTTATTTAGAACTAATGTTGGAGAAGCAGATAGACGGTCTTCTCTTAGCTAATATCGCAACAACGGAAGATTTAAAAGAAATCGAAAAAACTGGGTTGAAATACGTTTTAATCAATCGAAAACCTCCTTTTTATGATAAAAATTTTGTTGGTATTAATAATATATTGAGTACAGAATTAGCTGTAAATCATTTAGTAGGTCAAGGATATAAAAGAATTGCCTTTTTTGGAGGGAATTTAAAAATTAATACAGCAAGGGAAAGAAGATCCGGATTTATAAGCTGCATGAATCAAAATGGTTTAGAAGTGGATCCAACGCTCATCTTTGAAGGGGAATATACTCTGGAATCGGGATACACTAACGTAAAAAAGATGCTCAAAGAAGTAGATGCATTACCAGATGCTATATGTGCAGTAAGTGACGTAGTAGCATTCGGGGTGATTAAAGGTCTACGGGAAGCCGGAATTCGTGTTCCGGAAGATATTGCAGTCATTGGAAATGATAATAGTGCTTTTTCTGAGAATTTTCTCGTTCCTTTATCCAGTGTCGATCATTCTACATATGAAATGGGTAAGTTATCCATGGAATTGCTTTTGCAGATAATTAAGGAAAAGCATGAAATCACACCTAGACAGATTATATTAACACCATCTTTAGTTGTTCGCGAAAGCTGTGGGTACGAGAAAAAACATTGGGTACAATGAATAACCTCGTTTAATCTCATCTAAATATCCTTTTTTGAGCATTCCAGTCCATCTTATCTGGGCTGGGAATTTTGCTCTTCTATAAAATTTCTCCTCTATAAAGAATAAGTAACTCTTTGCATCTCCTCTCATTCCATTTTTAAGAATAGTGTAAAAAATTTGATTAAATTAGAAAAAAAGATTGATTTTCATTCCATTAGTAAATTATACTTAATTCATATTTAGCGAAACGTTTCGTTGAAAAATATGTTGTTATATACATTTTAATTCCGTATGAGCATTTAAGTTTTTCCTATTTGCATAAGAAAACTACTCAAAATAGTATAATTTAGAAGTCAAAAGAAGATAAACTTCAAAAAATAGGGGTTTTAGATTACTGTTTATTTTTCACTTTTTAGCGAAACGTTTCGTTATATTACATCCATTTTCCTTAAGGAGGAATTATGTTGGAAAAATTAATCATTACCGTTGCTCCGACTGGATCACAGACAACACGCGAACATACACCATATTTGCCGCTTTCACCGAAGGAAATTGCGGATTCTGTTTATGAAGCTTGGCAAGCAGGTGCGTCTATCGCTCATATTCACGTAAGGGATGAAAGCGGTAACAATACACTTGATTTAAATACTTACAGAGAAGTAGTGGATCGTATCCAGGATAAATGTGATATCATTATCAACTTAACAACAGCCGGCGGTATTGTCATGAACGATGAAGATCGTCTGCGAGTTTGTGAACTGTGCTCTGAAATGGCAACATTTGATGCGGGTACTTTGAATTTCGGATCTGGTGTTTTCCATAATACACCGACTTTTTTAGAGCGTTTGGCTGCAAAATTGAAAGAAAATCGCATTAAGCCCGAAATTGAAGTTTTCGATGTAGGGATGATTGAAAATACGAAGAGGATTATCAAAAAGGGTCTTATGGATCCACCATTTCATTTTCAATTCGTTCTGGGCATACATGGAGGAATGCCAGCAACACCAAAAAACTTACTGTTCCTATCTGAAAGTATTCCCCAAGGTTCCACATGGTCCGCAATTGGGGCAAGTAAGGACCAATTAACGATTAATACCATGAGTATTTTAATGGGAGGACATGTCCGCGTAGGTATGGAGGATAGTGTTTATTTCCGAAAAGGGGAATTAGCGAAAACAAATGCTCAATTTGTTGATAGAATCGTAGATTTGTCTGGTATTTTAGGAAGAGAAGTAGCCACTCCGAATGAGGCAAGGAAAATATTAGGCTTGGATCAATTAAGTAGTCAAACATTAAACAATGAGTCTGAAGTAGTAAAGTAAATGACTTATAAAGGATATTGTAATCGATTACATTTTTGAAGCGATTTTTAAGGGTAAAGTTGAACCCATCAATAAATCTGGATTCATAATCCTGTCAACCACATTCAACAAGGAGGAGCACTTATGAGAGTTGCTATCATGGGTTCAGGTTCCTTAGGTACGATAATTGGAGCCATGATTACCGCAGGAGGACAACAAGTAGATTTAATAGATATCAACAAGGAACACGTAGATGCATTAAACCAATCCGGTGCAAAGATAACTGGTTTTATCAATCTTCAAGTACCAGTAAAGGCATTGTTACCTGAAGAATTGACCGGTGAGTATGATTTGGTCTTTTTACTAACAAAACAGGTATACAACCAAGCGACTTTAGATGAAATACTTCCGCATCTGCATTCCGACAGTATCGTTTGTACGTTACAAAACGGTGTACCGGAAGATTTTGTAGCATCTTATATCGGACGCGAAAGAACAATTGGAGGCGTAGTAGGGTTTGGTGCAACATGGTTAGGACCTGGTGTTTCAGAACTTGCAACGGAAGAACATACTCTTAAGAGTTATGCATTTGACATTGGCGAGTTAGATGGATCCATCACTCCACGTCTTCAGGAAGTAAAAAAAGTACTGGATCTAGTCGGTCATTGTCATATCTCCGATAATATCATGGGCATCAAATGGGCAAAGTTGTTAATGAATGCAACCTTTAGTGGGATGTCTGCTGCGTTAGGCTGCCGATTTGGGGATGTATTAGCTAGTGAGAAGGCAATGTTTAGCTTAGCCCATATTGCAGATGAAACGATCAAAGTTGCACATGCACACGGCATTAAATTGGAAGTAATGCAAGGAAAAGATATGGAGTTTCTAGAGCTCCAGGATGAAAATGATATACCAAATAAAATGGACTTTTACCGAGAGGTTTGGACACCGCACAGTCAAACGAAGGCAAGTATGTTACAAGACTTGGAGAAAAATAGAAAGAGCGAAATCGACTTTATCAACGGTTTTGTCAGTAAAAAGGGGAAAGAAGCAGGTATTAAAACTCCGTACAATGATTTAGTTGTTACATTAGTGAAAAAAGCGGAGGAAAAAGGGTATCCTCCAACGTTCAATGACAATATTAAACATTTTGATTCGAGTTGCATCAAAGGATAAGCTTCTATTTGTTTTTCAAAGAAAAATAGTATAGAAAGTGGAGAGAACATGATTAAAAAAATAGCGGTCATTGGTGCAGGTACAATGGGGCATGGCATTGCAGAAGCTTTTGCCATGTATGGTTATGACGTTCATTTATATGATACAGACGAGAAGAAATTAAAGGCAGCTTTAAAAGAAATCGAAGAAGAACTTCATATACTCGCTCAAGAAAGCTTTATCAATCCACACTCTGTAGGGTTAACGCTTGATAGGATTTCTATATTTATAGATTTAAAAGAAGCAGTCAAAGATCGTGATTATGTTATTGAGGCCATTCCGGAAATTTTAGAGCTAAAACAAGGGCTTTTTAAGAAATTGGATGAATATTGTCCTGCACATACGATATTGGCTAGCAATACATCAAGTTTGAGTTTAACCAAAATGGTGGAGCAAATTAGTGAACAGCGGAAAGAACGAGTCATCATCAATCACTGGTATAATCCAGCTCACTTGATGCCACTAGTAGAGCTATCTTATTTTGGCAATATGCCGAATCATCTGTTTAAGGAAGTAGAACAATTATATCAATCTATCAAAAAACAAACGGTGAAGGTTCTGAAAGATATACCTGGTCTTATTGCAAACAGAATACAACAAGGCATTGCACGGGAAGTTTTCTCCCTAATGGAAATGGGGGTAGCGACCTCGGACGATATTGATAAAGCACTAAAGTTTGGCCCGGCATTCCGATATGCAACAACTGGACAATTAGAGATTGCCGATTTAGGTGGACTTGATATTTGGTGCACAGTCGGGGACAACCTCCTAAAGGTTATGGATCATTCCCAGCAAGCTAATGAGCTGCTTAGGCAAAAAGTAGCAGAAGGCAAATTAGGGATGAAATCAGGGAAAGGATTTTATGAATACAAGGAAGCAGATATTTCAGTGATAAAAAACTGGTTTGCCAAAAAACTAATCCATCAATTGAAAGCATCAGAATTTTACATTGATTAGCTTGAGCGTTCTTAAAAACTATTATTCTATAAGCGACCATTCTCAATAGGGGGGATGTCCCTATTGAGATAAATGAAATTACTCGTATCAGTATCAAAGTGAAAAACCTCAATTTTATAAGGAAGGAAGTGTTACTATTATGCCAATTATAGCTTTGGCATTAGGAATCGTAATCCTGTTTATTTTGGTCATCGTCTTTAAGCTTAACGCTTTTCTCTCTCTCATGATATCTGCCATTTGTGTAGGACTTATCCAAGGGATGGCCCCATTAGAAATCGTTACATCGATTGAAACGGGACTAGGGGGAACACTAGGACATTTAGCCATCATTATCGGATTGGGTGCCATTTTTGGAAAAATCATCTCTGAGGGCGGCGGAGCAAACAGAATCGCATCTACTCTGATTAAAATGTTTGGTGAAAAAAGAGTAGATTGGGCGATTTGTATTGCGTCCTTTCTTCTGGGAATCATTTTATACTATGAAGTTAGTTATATACTGATTATTCCAATCGTATACACCGTTGCAAATGAGGCAAAGGTAAAACTGATGAAAGTTGGGATCCCGTTTTTAGCAGGAATCTCCATCACACATGTTTTCTTACCCCCACATCCAGGACCAACTGCCATCGCATCCGCTTTAGGTGCAAATATAGGTGTTGTACTCGGGTATGGCATGATTCTCGCCATTCCTGCTGCACTTATTTTCGGACCGCTATTTACAAAGCTTTATAAAAATTGGGATATCCAAATTCCAAGTCATTTAGTATCAAAGAAAGAATTCAACATGAAGGAAGTCCCATCCTTTGCAACTTCTGTTCTTACAACTTTACTTCCCGTTATTTTAATTTTACTAGGGGTAATTGCGGAATTCTGGTTACCAAAATCCTCTATCATGTATAAAATATTAACCTTTATCGGAAATGCTGATATAGCTTTACTTATTTCACTTCTGGTTGCCATATATGTATTTGGTCTATATAAGAAAAGAAAGACAATGTCCGAATTAATGAAAATCGTCGAATCAGCCCTAATCTCGATGGGAGGAATCATATTCATTCTCGGCGGTGGTGGTGCTTTTAAACAAGTTATACTGGATAGTGGAATGGCAAAATATATTGCTGATTTTACAAGCGGATGGAATATCTCGCCATTTATATTAGCTTGGATTATCGCCCTTATTATCCGTATCGCTGTAGGATCTGCAACCGTTACCGTATTAACGACTGCTGGAATCATGCTGCCCATTATCCATGCAACTGGTGTTAACCCTGAATTAATGGTGCTCGCAATTGGAAGCGCTTCAATAGCGTGGGCACCACCAAGTGATGTATCCTTCTGGATGACAAAAGAATACTTTAATCTGACCATTGGGCAAACCATTAAGTCTGTTTGTTTTATGTACACCCTTGTTGCGATTTACGGAATACTTGGAGTTCTCACCTTGAACGCGGTGTTGGGTTAAGTATAGGAGTTTTGGAAGAAGGTTGAAAAGCAGGGGACAACTTGTCATTGCTAAATGTCTATTTTGTCCTCTATTAAAATGTTTTTATTAAACTATTAAAATAATGAGTAAAAAAGGCGGGAGATTTGATATGAAGCTTGAAGGGAAAGTAGTCATAATTACTGGCGGAGCCGGTGGTCTTGGGAAAGAAGCCAGTTTGCTATTTGCCAGTGAAGGGGCACATGTTGTAGTTGCCGACTATAATAAGGAAGCAGCTGAAGAAATAGCGAATGGGGTTAATGGTCTTGGATTAGCGGTTGACGTCTCTAACCGTGAACAAGTAGATAGGTTGGTAAATGAGGTAATAGACAGATATGGAAAAATTGATATCTTGATTAATAATGCTGGAATTACGATGGACTCTACCCTTGTTAAGATGAATCAAGAACAGTGGGAACACGTTATCGCAATAAATCAAACGGGGGTATTTCATTGCACACAAGCCGTTGTACCTCATATGCTTCAAGCAGGGTACGGGAGAATTATCAATACAAGCAGTATAGTTGGGAGAATGGGGAATTTTGGTCAAACCAACTATGCCGCAACCAAAGCTGCTGTCATTGCCATGACACAAACATGGGCAAAAGAGCTGGGTCGGAAAGGAATTAATGTGAACGCCGTAGCTCCTGGCTTTATCATGACCCCTATGACAGAAAAAATGCCAGAAAAAGTTCTCCAGGGAATGAAAGAAAAAGTATCATTACAACGACTTGGAACACCAAGGGATATTGCAAATACATATTTATTCCTGGCAAGTGATGATTCCAGCTATATTAATGGAGCAGTTATTCCGGTGGATGGTGGGCTTTCTATATAAAAGTGGGACGAGGGGACAGGTACCTTGTCCCATTTTTTTTAAAGTTAGGAAAACGTGAGAACCGTCCCTGTGTTTTTTCTAGAGGAAATGGGGTAATCACGTTTCGGGAAATGAAGAAGGAGTTTAATTGTTTTCCTGCAATAGCTGGTTATTATGTGAAGGAAACATTGGCGGGTCCTGCCGTTTCGATAATATAAATATGCTTTCTAATGAAGTGTAATTACATGAACCCGCTCCTTTTGTCTAATAAAAAGTTTCAACAATAAGAGCAACAATTCTACATGGATCAATGCCATGTTTAGGTAAATAACATCATAATATCCAGGTTAGAAGAAGGGCAATGAACAAACTTTGACCAAAAAGAACTCCGTAAACTTTACTCCCACTAATTGATCTATTTAATAAAAGTTTATTTACTACGAAACTAATGGTGATAACTATAGCATAAGTAATAATTAATGTTAATACAAATTCATATAACATGAAGTTTCATCCCCTCATCGGCAAATTCGAATCTAAAAAAGCAGGTACTTTACTGCACCCAAAAGCTGAAAGAGAAAAATCGGTTAAAGCCTTCGCAAATCCTGTATTCCTACTTTTTCTCTCGATTATTTTCCATTAATGAACCTGCAATCGCTGCAAAAATATCCCCAATCAAAGTAATAAATGCACTCAACATAATACCACCTTAAATATCAAATTTTGTATACTTACGTTTAACGACCCATTTAGGTTTCAAAAAAACAAAGGGACGGTTCTTGTGTTTCGATGCGACGAGGGGACAGGTACGTTGTCCCACTTATATCTTTAAGATAGTAAACGTGAGAACCGTCCCTATGTTTCCACAATTTATGATAAAATTTAATGATCATAATATATAGTTAATTTACATAGAACAATCGGGGTGATACATGATGGAAATTCGAGATTTATTTTAGTTAGAAAATGATGCAACCTTCCAGCAACTTAATCAGCAAGTAAATTCTTTCAATACCTTAAAAATATTAAAATTAGAAAACCACGAAATTCGTCATTCCAATATTTTGGCGTGGCTGCTGAATCCAAAAGAAAATCATGGCTTACGTGACTATTTTTTACGGAAAATGATGGAGCATCTGATTCTAATAGATGAAAACAGTAATAATCCTCAGTATGAAACAGTTGGTGAAATTCTAAACCATTCCTTAATGGAAAGCCATGTATATCGTGAAGTTAAAACGGATAAAAACCGATATATAGATTTACTCATTGTGAATCAACAGTTAAAATCGATTCTTCTGATTGAAAATAAATTCTATTCCACAGAATCTAAAAATCAATTAGATGATTATTTTAATTATATTCATCAAACATTTGAAGGTTTTACAATCATTCCAATTTACTTAACACTGGATGGGGAAGAGCCTTCAAATGAACAATATTTTATCCTTACCTATGAGCGAATCCAATCAATCTTACATACTATTTTAATGTTATATCAGGATCAACTCAGTGATAATGTTTACAAATTCCTTGAAGATTACAATCAAATATTGAAGGAAAAATTTTATCCAAATCAAGATCAAATTATGCAAGCAATTGATATATACCGTAATTATAAGCCGACGATTGATACACTCTTTGAAGAAACTTCTGTACTTAATAAGGTTTTACAGTTTGAATCTGGGTATCAATTTGAATTCATGATGAAATATAAAAATACGATTAACTATATTTTCAAACATGGGCAAAACATCTTGTCCTATAGTTTTGAACAATTCATACGGCAGCAATTTCATGGAGAAGTTCTTTCCAATGCACACCCAACTGTTCCTAATTTGGTACCTCCTGAATGGGAAGGTATTAGTCAAATTTCATTACGGGATCCAAATTATTGGTTAGGGAAAGGTTTAATTGTATGGTTTGAACAAACAAATGATAGCCGGTTACGTTTGATAGCTGAAATCGGACCAATGGAATATGAAGGACGACTTTGGCTCCTAGAACAATTAGAAAAAATCGGATTGACATTTAAAGAGAGTTCAAAATTAGAAAAGGCACGGTATACAAGATTTTTTTCACTCAAGATGGATGTTAATAAGTGGGATGATATGACCGAGCTTACCCAAGCAATGGTAGATTTATATAATAGTCCGGAGTTTACTTTATTACGCAAACAGGTTGCTGCAATATTAAATCATGAAAATCCGGTAAGAGAAGAAATGACGAAATCTGTGAAAAGTTCCTCATTAGATGAAATGAAATTACAAGTGCAACTTGCATTTAAAAAATGGATACAATCTAAAAATATTCCTGAATCAGATTATCGTGTGTCTTCTCAAAAAATATCTTTTAAAATTCCATTGTTTGATCAGTTCAAAGAGAAATTAGGGGAAACCAGAGAAAAATGGTGGTGGCATAATGGACCATTTCTATTTTGGATGAATATAAATCCAAATTCTTTATATTTCACCTTGGAAGTTGGCCCAATTGAAGCAGATCAACGTGTGCTGTTAATGGAAAGTATGAAAGAAAAAGGTATTAAATTTAAATCAACAGGACTTAAACCAGATGCTAAATTTAGTAAAATTCACACTGAAACAATCTCCATTGAAGGACTAAGCGAATCTGAGCTAATACAGGTTTTCGATACTATATATAACAACAAAGATTTGCAGGAAATTTTAGAAAAGCTACAAATGATTTACGATGAAATTGTTAGTAAGGTGGAATAGATATTAATAAATTTGGAATTGTTAATCCCATGTTCAACTAGAACATGGGATTAACATGTATTGCTATAACATAATTTGAAAGAACGGATTAGTTTTTTGGCTTTTGTGATGCAGATCACTGGCTACGGCATGGTAGTTCTAAATCAAAATCAACATAAAATATACAGAAAGATACATAATTCAATTAATAAAATAGCAAAGCTTTTACAAATGCATCTGAAATTGTCTAATCCCCTTAATTCATTCTGTTTCCTCAAACGTGACATTATATATATTAAATAGCATTTTATACTAATTTTCTCATATTGAATTTGCTGATTTTTGTCTATTATTGTAAAAATCTAAAGGTTATAATATAGATATTAATAAGTATTTATACATAATGAATAATAATGTTAATAGGTGATAAATTTGAAAGATAAATTGGTTTATTTAAAGGATCGTTTAAATGACCTCAGCAGAAGAAATCGATCTATCCGGATGTTAAAGCTATATGATAAATGGTCATTTGATATAACTTCAGTAAATAAAGTAAATCCGGACAGTTCTAGTAAAATTCTCGAGAATATTATTGAGCAAAACGGTAATATAACGTTGTTAAAGCAAGATGTGAATAATGAGGCAACCTTACTATTGTCCAATAAACTAAACTCATTATATCGGAACTTAAAATCGATTGAAGAAGAAACAGGCCTTTATGATTTATTTGTAGGTTATCCCTACATATCAGGGTATATGTTGGATGGAACCTATATAAGAGCTCCTCTATTTTTATACCCTGTTAAATTAGAAAAAGCAAAAGTTAATGGGATAAATTGGAAATTATTATTTGAGGATGGTGAACCTCAGTTAAATCGACCCCTTTTCCTTGCTTTTAAAAAATATAGTGGCATTGATGTAACAGATACCATTTATGAAGAAGCGGAAAAGTATGCAAAAAAACATGATTTCTTAAATTGGATCAAATGACTTAAAAATTATTCTATTAATATTCTTTGGTCTAATGAAATAGAATTAAAGCCTTTCAAGAATCTTAAACAGAGCGAGATTCCAGATGGAAAGAAAGGGCAATTTGAACTTGAGAAAATGGCAATTCTAGGTTGTTTTCCTCAAGGGAATTCTGCTTTGTTGAAAGACTATGACGATTTGATATTATTAGATGAACAAGGTGAAAATTCTGACCTTGGCATTTTAGGAGAATTATTAAATTCTAGTCTTAACAATGAAACTTCTACAGATATGAGAGAGGATATCGAAAGGCCAGAGTTTGAAAAACACATTCCGGAAAAAGATAAATTCTATGTTCTAGACACGGATGCTTCACAAGAGGAAATTATTAAGGAAGTTGAAAAACAAAAAGGACTTGTCGTTCATGGACCACCTGGTACAGGTAAATCACAAGTTATTGTAAATTTAATTGCAAATACAATCGCTCAAAATAAAAGAGTTCTGCTTGTTTGTCAAAAGCGAGCAGCACTTGATGTTGTGTATCAGAGAATGGATTCTCTTGGACTTTCTGGGCATGTTGCATTATTGCATGATGAAAAAAATGACCGTAAAACACTTTACAAGAAACTCTTTAATTTGTTGCAAAGTGAAATTAATATAGTGGACTATGAAAATGAGCTGTACCAATTATCGGCAAAAATTGAACAGTGCGAGGCCAAGTTAAATGCGATTGCAAATGGCCTATTTGAAGTCCAACATCATGGTTATAAAGCTTATGATTTATATGGTCTAGGAAAACCTATAAATGATATGGAAGTTATTCTTGATATGGAAGCCGTATTAACTTCTATAAATAAAGAAAATCTTGAAGATGTATTAATGAAAATCTTTTCATACGGAAATTATTATGGGCGTTTTGGAAGTAAAGACTATCCTTTGAAAAATCGTTTATCATTTGCGAATTTAGATTTAAAAGATCGAATGAGAATCATTGAATTATTGAAAAATATTATTGAAAAAGCTGAAACAAGTATTGAATATTTGAATACATTTGACCAAGAAGATATTACCCCTGAATATAGTTGGAATATCAATGATAAGATTGAAAAAATATTTGATGATTTAAACCCGGAGGAGAAGAGAAGTTTACAAAAACTTAGATTATGGTGGTGGACCTCTTTTACAGGGAAAACAATCATAGAGGAATTATTAAATGGGGAAAAATTTAAAGGACTATCCTCTAAAGAATGGCCGAAATTAAGAGAAAGTTTACGAGTCCTTTTCGAATTGGCGAAGGTTTCTGAAAAAATGTTTAAAGAAACCGAATCATTAAAGAACTATTTTTCAAAAGAAATGGTAGACCATTTAAATCAAAAAATTGCAAAAGGAGATATTCCGTTAAAAGAGTTTCAAAAACAGCAGGAATATATTATTCAAGATTTTGAGGAAGTTAGAGAAATGGACAGATTTTACGACCAAAGTCCTCCATTCATAAAAACAATTATTGAATTATTGAAAGATAAATCCGAAGATAACATATATAGGGATATGGCAAATGATTGGGTAGATATTGTAAAACAATCTGCCTATATTCACTGGATAGATCAAATTGAACGAAAACATCCCGAATTAACGAAAATTGGAACAGAGGAGTTTACTAAATTAAGAAGTCAATTTAGGGGTTTATTACTACAGAAAAGGGAATTATCCGTGAAGGTTTTAATCAATAGATTATTATCGAAGCTCTTGAATGTAAAGCAAACCCATTCCAAGGCAATGAAAGAGTTACAACATCAAACAGGAAAACAACGAATGATATGGCCAGTAAGAAAGCTTGTTAGGGAATTCTCATTAAATGGATTGCTGGATGTTATGCCTATTTGGTTAACATCTCCGGAAACGGCTTCTGCCATTTTTCCAATACAAAAAGATTTATTTGATTTGGTAATATTTGATGAAGCCTCACAATGTACAGTAGAAAATGGACTCCCATCTGCATATCGTGGATCAAAACTAGTGGTTGCTGGAGACGAAAAACAGCTTCCACCATCTTCTTTATTTAAAAGTGAGATTGTCGAAGATGAAGACGATGAAGAACAAATAAACTTTCAAGAATCAGAAAGTTTATTAAATCTTGCAAAAAGATGCTTACCTGAAAAAATGCTACAATGGCATTACCGATCAAAATCAGAAGAGTTGATAAACTTTTCTAATCATGCTTTCTATAACGGCAATATTCAAATTGCTCCAAATGTTGAACCTCTAAGAGATCCTGCTGCCATCCAATGGCATAGAGTAAATGGTTTATGGATAAATCAACATAATGAGGTTGAAGCAAAAAAAGTAGTTGAATTAGTTAAACAACTAATGATTGAAAATCCCAATAAATCATTAGGTATTATTACATTTAACGCAAAACAACAAGATAAAATCCTCGATTTAATAGAGGACGAGGCAGAAGATGACAAAGAGTTTGGCGTATTATATCAGCAAAATATGAGTAATGATATGGATCAGCGACTCTTTGTTAAAAATATTGAGAATGTTCAAGGGGACGAAAGAGATATTATTATTTTCTCGATAGCCTACGCTAAAAATGAAGAAGGGCGCGTATATAATCGATTCGGAACTCTTGGACAACAAGGTGGGGAAAATAGGCTAAATGTTGCCATTACTCGTGCTAAAGAAGAAATTCATATCGTATCGAGTATTGAACCATCCGATCTAAATGTTTCCAGTGTTAAAAATGATGGTCCAAAACTTTTAAAAAGCTATATGGAATATGCAAAGGCTGTTTCTTTAGTTAGAAGAGATGAAATTGAATCTATCTTGACCTTGTTAAATGAAAATAAAACTACAAAAAAACAATTAACTGCATTACAATTTGATTCTCTGTTTGAGGAACAAGTATACAATCACTTGACTAAGCTAGGATATACACTAGATACTCAAGTAGGAATGTCTGGATATCGAATTGACTTAGCGGTCGTCCATCCACACAATCCTCAAAAGTATATTTTAGGAATTGAATGTGACGGGGCAATGTATCACAGTTCAGCAAGTGCCAAAGAAAGAGATGTATATAGACAAAGATTTCTTGAAAACAAAGGATGGAACATCACGAGAATTTGGAGCCGTAATTGGTGGAGAAATCCTAGTGTTGAGATTGAAAGAATCGATCAACTCATCAAGGAGATGTTGAAAGAGGAAAGCAGTAAAAAGGAATTGCAGCAAATTTAGAGTATGAATTTCAAGTGTTTTATTATCTAACAACAAATTTCATGATAGGCTTTCTGATAAAGGGTCTTTTAATGTGTAAAGCAAGTATGAAGTTAACGCATTAAGCGACTTTTTTGTGATAAAGAATTTTCAAAAATTTGTCTTAGTCCACAAAAGAGGGGTTCGATCAGTTTGGTTTATTTTTTACGAATGCTCGGTTAATCGATTATGTGGATATTTGATTTAAACGAACTGTTGTACTCCAATGAATATACAATTAAGGACAAAGAGAGTGGTTTCGAACGGAATTAACGGATATTATAAAGGAGATTCAAAAACTCAACACGACAGACTAACTTCGTTTATAAGAGTTTTTCAACAAATCTCTAGCTTTAATTTCTGCAAGTGAATCTATTTTTAAAGAAATTTGAAGAGTACTCTTTACGAAAGTTATTTGTAATGATTGAAGTCTACTACGTTCCCCTTTTTTATTGCAGGCATAAGATTTATCCGCTTTGAAACAAGTGGATTTTGACAAATTTTCTGGTATGGTTAAATTGACGAGACATATTTCCTATACTCTGAAAAAGGGTAACGAAATTTGAAAATGCGTAAAGCTCGTAAACGTGGTGGTGCTTTAATATAGTGGCATTAGTAAGGGACAAGATTGTGTGTTAATTGCAAGAGACAGTCAAAAACTGATTTATTCAAAACTGACTGGGCAATGACGGATTGTAAAATCCCTCTTAAAAAAGCAATCTGCTCCAAATTATCTAAAACCAATACCTATGTACAGATTCTTGGCGAGTTTCAAAAACTATGCACACTATCCTCTAAATCAGATGGAAAGGTACGAGTAAAGGGGATTTACTATATCCAAAATGTCAATGACTATCACAGCAGTCTGAAAGGTTGGATGGACTGTTTTAATGGTGTGGCAATATATAATCTAACTTTGGTAACTAAATTAGCTGCTATTTTAATAGTTGCAAAGTTTGAGTGTCAAGGAGAAACAATTATAAGGGAAGGGACTCCCTAAAGGAGGTCTCTTTTCTTTATGTTGAGATAGATGGCGTATTTTCCCCACTTATAGAGGGGTCATTATGAGGCTACCTTCTATGTACCATTATCTACACATCACAAATTTTTTGAGTGAAGTGTTTAAAGGGGTACTGCTATTTTTTGTATTTCTCTCATTTAATAGAATTTAAAAGAGGCTGGGACATAAGTAAAAAAATCATTGAAATTGGTTAAATCTACGAAAGCAAAAACGCATGAAATCAAGGTTTTTAAATTGATTTCATGCGTTTTTTTGATTTTCACTGCGTTTTGTCACAGCCTCTTTTTTAAAATAAGGACATCTGTACAATTCTATCATCAACAGATATTGTTTCTTCATTTTCAATCTCCAATATCCGTTTTCCCATTCTCTCTATTAACCCAACAACCAACGCATTCCCCATACAGAAATACCGCATTCTTTCTGACATGCCTTCTGTCCAATTATCAGGGAATCCATTTAATCTTTCACATTCCACAGGCGTTAAAATTCTTATTCTTTTTGTTTCTGGATCTTCAATTACATGACTGCTTCGATTTATAGTTCCTTCACTAGTTAACATGGTGCGTCCAGGTTTGTCCAAAGGTTCAGGAAATGCCATTCCACCTTCAGAAAAAGTGTATTTATGACCAGTTGAGGATGTTCTCTCTATTTTTTTTGGACCTTTTAAATATTTGAATTTTTCAATTCCGTCACTACTTAAATAATATTTTTCATCCACAGATGTTTGGAGAATTTCACCTAATGTAATAGGTGTTTCTTGGATTGGTATTAATTCTTCCGTATAAACTACACCATTTCTCATTATACCTGCATTATAATATTTTTGAGAAAATGTTTCAGAAACCTCTACAATATCATTTGGTAAAGAAAATAAGAGTGGTGTGTGCTTTTCGTGCATTACTTGTGAAACTGGAAAAGTCTTTGCGAAGAAACCGTCGTTATGCAAAATAGTTTCTTCCTTATCAATATTATTAAGACGAGTCACATATGATGTATCGTTTTGTACTGCAAAAATAAAAATTCTACGTCTTCTTTGTGCTTGACCATAATCAGCTGCGTTAACAACTCGCCATTCAACAGTATAGTTTAAGTCCTTTAAACTGCTTAACATGATAGAAAAATCTCTACCTCGTTGTTTAGAAGGGGACTTTAGAAGTCTATCGACGTTTTCAAGTAATACATATCTTGGTCTAACTTCTTTAAGAATACGAACAATCTCCCAGAATAATACGCCTTTCTTACCTTGAATCCCTTTTTCTCCAGATAAACTGCGAGCTACAGAATAATCTTGACAAGGGAATCCTCCAACTAATAAATTTGCATTAAAATCTATTAAAGTCTTTTCATCGACCGTATTTATATCCTGATTTGAGTGAATCCCTTTATCTTTAAATTGTCTTGAATAACATTCAAAAGCATCTTGGGATTTTTTTGATGGTTCCCATTGATTGCCCCAAACAACTTCAAATCCCTTAGTTGCTTCTAGTCCAAGACGAAACCCACCAACTCCTGCAAATAATTCTATTACTTTTATCATTTCGAACATCCTTTCGGTATAAAAGATACCTATTAAACATTATAATAAAAAGTAACAAAAAGATCAACTAATAATTATTTACCTTTTATATTAACTTTAGTATATCACACCTACTACATAAAGAACATACGTTCTGAAAGTGATTTAAAGGAGATTAAAATGATTTATCAAACTACTGATGAGTTAATGGAAAAAGCAATTGAAGCAGAAGGCAAAACATTTGGTGAAATCGATAAACATGGACGTCTTTTAAATGTTAAATCTAAAGGTGGACTTGGGCAGGTTGTTGAGGAAAGTTTTTTTGGTTATTCAGTAAACTCAGAGGCAAGGCCAGACTTTGAAAACCTAGGCATAGAACTTAAGGTAACTCCTTTTAAAAGGAATAAAAATGGGCAACTTTCTGCAAAAGAAAGATTAGTTTTAAACATTATCAACTATATGGATGAAGTACAACATGAGTTTGAAACATCAAGTTTTTGGGTTAAAAATCAAAAACTATTATTAATGTTTTATGAATGGCTACCTGAAATTGAAAGAAAAGATTATAAGATTTACAAAAGTATTTTATATACATTCCCCGAGGCTGACTTAGAAATTATACGGCAGGATTGGGAAAATATAGTTTCGAAGATTAGACAAGGTAAGGCACATGAACTATCTGAAGGAGACACCGTATATTTAGGTGCAGCTTCCAAGGGTAGTAATAAAAATTCTGTTAGGGAACAACCATATAGTGATATTAAGGCCATGCAAAGAGCATTTTCGTTAAAACAGTCTTATATGACTGCATTAGTTAGAAAGTACATCAAAAATGAGGCACTTGTAAATTTTACAAATGCAGAAGAATTGAAAAGGAAAACATTTAATGATCTTTTATTAGAGAAATTTAGGCCTTATATAGGTATGACAGATAAACAAATAGCAGACATACATGATATACCTTATAATAAGAGTTCAAAAAGTCTGGTTCCCACTATAATTAGTGCTTTATTAGGAATAAAGGGAACAAAATTAGACCAAATAGAAGAGTTTTCAAAGGCTAATATTCAATTTAAGACCGTTAGACTTGAACCAAATGGAAAACCTAAGGAGTCTATGTCATTTGAAAATATAGATTTTGAAAAATGGACAACTGAGTCTTGGGAGGAGAGCTATTTAAGAAATCGATTTTACGATACGAAATTTTTATTAGTTGTTTTTCAATATAAGGAGACAGAATCACAAAACAAAAATCGAAAGTTATATTTTAAAGGAATTAAACTTTGGAATATGCCAGAGAAAATCATTGAAAAAGAAATGAAAGAATTATGGGATGAAGTAAACTACTTGATTAAAGAAAATAAACTACAAATTGAGTATGTTCAAAGAGGTAAAAAAATTGTTGAGACCAATAACTTTCCTAAATCAAATTTTAATGGTGTAACACATATTAGACCTAAAGGCGCGAATGGACAAGATAAGATTTTACTTCCAAATAATCAATTAATAACAAAACAGTGCTATTGGTTAAATAGTTCATATGTAGCATCGATTGTAAGGGATTTATCCTTTTAATAAAAAGATAAAGTATAAATACTATAACATACTACAAACAGTTAAGATGTATTAAAACAAGAGGTGAAAAAGACCCAAGTGATGTAATTTCACTTAGGTCTTTTAGGAGTGATTCTTGGGATATGCACTCGTTCGGAAACTTAAACTTGCTATTTAGAGGATTTTATAAATAACAGGTAATTTTATAACTTGTATAAAATAATAGGAGTGTTGTTACAGAATCTATTCTTAATAAACTGTACTTAGGAACATTGGATGCAACCAATGTTCCTTTTATTATATTTTGTTAGTTTTAAGTATAGACAAATGATAGCATTTTTTTAATTGAATTGAACTTATCTCAAGGGTACAAGAAGTTTCGATTAGCATTTAGAAGTAAGAAGCTTTTATTATTTAAAAAAACCTATTATTGTCGTATTGACAAATCAACACTTCACGAGTGTTTTTCATCAATTATTAAAGCTATAGTTAGCTGAATAGGACGTAGTTTTCCTACTTTTTATCTTTATAAAATGTTCAATTTAAACATTTATAATTTTAAATATTTTTAGAATAATACAAATGTAAGCATTTACAAATGGTTAATCATGGTTTATATTGTTTATAACAAACAAAAAAGGTTCTTTTATAACATTCTTATTAAAGTTAGGGAGATCGATACTTTATGGATTACCAACACCACCTTAATAGCAGGCAGAATCAAATCTATAAATATATTGTAAATGAAGGCGAAGTAAAAATTAGTGAACTGACCGAACAGTTTAATGTAGTGGAAATGACCATTCGTCGTGATTTTGAAAAAATGGAAAAACTAGGTCTAATCAAAAGAACCTTTGGAGGGGCTATTTCTATGGTCTCGCAGGATGTATCCCTATTTGAACGAGAAAGTTTAAATGCCCAAGCAAAGAAACGAATAGGAATGAAAGCTGCCGAGTTTGTCGGAATGGGTGAAGCTATTTTTATAGATGCAGGTACAACAACTCCGCATTTAGTAAGTTACATTCCTAAAAATTTCAATTTAGTAATTGTAACGAACGCTTTGAATGTGGCGGCAAAAATTCAAGGAATCACTAAAGAGAAAATAGTAATAGGTGGCATGTTGCTGGATTCGACTTTTTCATTGGTAGGCCCTATTGCTGAATCGGCTTTAGATAATTTGACTTTTGATAAAGCTTTTTTAGCAGCTACGAATTTTTCTCCGGAACAAGGACTTACTAATTCCAACTTATTTGAAGTACAAATTAAACAAAAAGTCATGAAGCAATCAAAAGAAGTTACCTTCCTTATTGATCATAGTAAATTTGGAAATCAATCTCTTTATAAGATAGCAAATATTGAAGATGTAAATCGTATTATTACTGACATTGAGCCTCCTCATGAATATAGCCAATTATTAAAACGTTACGGCGTTGAACTGGTGATATGTGATTAATCTAGCTAATTAGTATTCTTCAATGGTATCGTCAACACCTATAGAACAGAAGCAATAAAAAACTTCTAAGCTACTAGCCTTCCATCTTTCAACAGTATTACACCTACCAAACTATTCCATCAAGAATCTCAATAGATCATACTTCAATCTTTAATAAAAATTGTAACCCTTTTCACAATTTAACTAGATATTAAGTCATCTTCGGATGGCTTTAATATAAAAAATAAATATAAAGGGGAAATCCGTAAATGAAGAAATGGATGGTTCTATTGTTAACCGCTCTATTAACTTTTGCACTATCTGCATGCAACAGCAATAGTGACAAAGCAAGTGGCACAGGTTCTAAAAAGAAGCATTATGTTTTTGGTTATACTTCTATGACTCAGAACAACCCTTATTTCCAAGTTGTTGAGAAAGCAATTCGAAAAAAAGTAGAGGCAAATGGGGATAAGCTTATTACGACCAATCCCGCAATGGACCAAGAAAAGCAAATTAACCAAATTGAAGACTTGATTTCTCAGGGTGTTGACGCAATTTTCCTAAATCCTGTTGACTGGGAGGGGATCCAGCCTGCGCTCGTTGAATTAAAAAATGCTAATATTCCAATTATCAATTTCGATGCTGAAGTAAAGGACCAAAGTATTGTTACATCTTATGTCGGTTCAGATAATAAAAATGCAGGGAAAGTCGATGGAGAAGACCTTGTTAAGAGATTTCCTAATGGTGGAAAGATTGTTGTTCTTGATAGCCCTACTATGAATTCTGTAAATGATCGGATTTCAGGATTTATGGAGGCCATTAAAGGTCATAACTTTAGTATAGTAGCGCAGCAGGACGCTAAAGGTGATTTACAAACAGCGATGAATAAGATGGCCGATATTCTTCAATCACATTCTGATATTATTGCAGTCATGGGCGGAAACGACCCAACTGCACTTGGTGCCCTTGCAGCGATTAAAGCAGCCAATAAAAAGGATATTGTGATTTATGGGGTAGACGGATCACCAGATGCGAAAAAAGAAATCGCTAATGGAGGTCCATTTGTTGGAACAGGTGCTCAATCACCTATTACCATCGGGGAAAAGTCTGTTGATGTTGCCTATCAAGTGTTAAAAGGGGAAAAAGTCGATAAAAAATATCCCGTAAAAACGTTCTTGATCAATAAGGAAAATGTGGATCAATATGGAACAGATGGTTGGCAATAATTAATTTTCACGTAATGAAGTGGAAAGGATAGGGTAACTCAAGGGGCGCCAAAGCCTTTTCGATACAAATAATAGTAGAGATTACTAGAGTTGTATACAAAGTTGCTGCTGATGAGTTACTCTTAATCTTTTTAATGAGGTGAAGATATGAATAACAGTCTTTTGGAAATGTCAGGCATAACGAAGCAGTTTCTTGGGGTTTATGCGTTACAGGATGCATATTTGATGTTAAAAGGCGGGGAGGTTCACGCACTTCTTGGGGAAAACGGTGCCGGCAAATCCACATTAATGAAAGTGCTTGGTGGTATTTACAGCTTAGACGAAGGCAGCATTTCGATTGACGGATTAGAAGTAAAGATTAATAGTGTGAAAGATGCGAAGCATTTTGGAATCAGTATTATCCATCAAGAGATTGTTCTAGTACCATATTTATCGATTGCAGAGAATATTTTTCTTGGAAGAGAACCATTAAAAAAATCAGGATTTATTGATAAAAAAAGGATGTTTCAAAACGCACAAAAATTATTAGATGATTTTGGGATGGAATTATCTGCAAGTACAATTGTAGATAATTTAACCGTTGCACAGCAGCAGATGATTGAAATTATTAAAGCTGTATCTTTTAATTCAAAGATTATTATCATGGATGAACCAACCTCTTCTTTAACAGAAAAAGAAGTACGTTTTCTCTTTAGGACCATCAAAAGTCTAAAAGAACAAGGAGTGGGGATTGTATACATTTCTCATAGAATGAATGAACTATTTGAAATAACTGACCGAATTACAGTCATGCGCGACGGAAAATATATAGGAACAGTAACTACCAAGGATACTTCCAATGATCAGTTAATCTCGATGATGGTAGGCCGTGAACTATCAAAATATTATATTAAGGATTCGTCCAATTCAGAAGAAAGCATCTTGAAAGTGAATCAACTAACAAAACAAGGTGTTATAAAAAACGCTAGTTTTGAATTGAAAAAAGGGGAAATTCTTGGTTTCTCCGGGTTAGTTGGTGCCGGTAGGTCCGAACTGATGAAGTGTATTTTTGGGCTGGAATCTTTTGAGAAAGGTGAAATTATTGTAAACGGGCAAAAAGTAGTTATCAGAAACCCAAATGATGCTATCCAAAATAAAATTGCCTATGTTACAGAAAATCGAAAAGAAGAAGGCTTATTCTTAAGCCAATCAGTTCAATACAATATTACCATAAAAGTATTACACGAATTTATGAGATTCTTTAAGGTTAATTCAAAATATGAAAATAAGGAAACTAATCAATATATTAAAGGTTTATCAATCAAAACAACGGGAGTAGAACAAGAGGTTAAACACTTGAGTGGTGGAAACCAGCAAAAAGTATTGATTTCAAGATGGTTAGCCACAAAGCCACAGGTTCTAATTCTTGATGAACCAACCAGAGGTGTCGATGTTGGAGCAAAAGCAGAGATTTACTCTATTATGAATAAATTAGCAAAAGATGGTGTTTCAATTATTATGGTATCTTCGGATCTCCCTGAAGTGATCAACATGAGTGATAGGGTAGCGGTTATGTGTAAGGGGGAAATTAAAGCCATATTAAACAAAGATCAGTTTAGTCAAGAAACCATTATGCATTATGCTACTGGAGGTCAATAATATGTCAAATATTGTTGTGAAAGAAAATAAGAATACAAACCTTCGTTTTAACTTAGGTTACAGTATTATTCGGTTTTTTCGAGAAAATATCGGAATTATAATCGGTTTTATTGTTTTATGTATTGTGATATCTATTGTCAACTCGAATTTCTTAACAACAAATAATATTTTGAATGTATTAAGACAATCATCTACTAATCTATATTTAGCATTAGCAATGACGATGATTATTATTTTAGGTGGAATTGACCTATCAGTTGGATCCATTATTGCATTAGTGGGTGTTGTGGCAACTTCCTCAATTGCATTGTTGGGATTACCTGTTTATCTCGGAATCATTGCTGGCCTTTTGGTAGGGGTGTTGGTAGGTTTATTAAATGGTTATGTGATTGCCACCACAGTAATTCCTCCATTTATTGTCACTCTAGCAACTATGAATATTGCTAGAGGTGCGGCTTATGTTTTAAGTGACGGAAAACCAATTAGGGTTATGTCCATGTCATTTAATAATATTGGTTCTGGATATATTGGTGGTGTATTGCCAACACCGGTTTTATTTTTGATTGTAATATTAATAATTTGTTATTTAATCATGAATAAGACGAAGCTTGGACGGTATATGTATGCTGTCGGCGGCAATGCTGAAGCAGCTAAATTCTCAGGTATATCGATTAAAAAAGTGCAACTGTTCGCGTATACCTTTAGTGGGCTAATGGCTGCTGTAGCAGGGATTGTCCTTGCATCCCGTATGTTTTCCGGTCAGCCTACAGCTGGAGAAGGTGCAGAGCTCGATGCCATTGCAGCTGTTGTGCTAGGCGGTACGAGTATGTCAGGAGGGAAAGGGAAAATTGGTGGTACTGTCATTGGCGCACTGATTATTGGTGTACTTAGTAATGGTTTGAATCTAATGGGCATAAGTTCCTTCTGGCAATACATTATTAAAGGTATTGTGATATTAGTAGCGGTATATACGGATGTGATTAAGAAGAAAAAATCCTAGATTCATAAGGGAGGTGTTTAATTTGAAGGACGGTATTGCAATAGCTGGAACCATTGCTGTGGATGAAATTAAAAAAATTGATAAATATCCAAATAGATCTGAACTGACTGCAATTCAATCGGTGAGAAGATCCATAGGAGGAGCTGTTTCAAATTGTTCGGTTAGCCTAGCCAAAATAGATTCCTCCTTACCCATAGAAGTAATAGCACTAATTGGTCATGATGAAAAAGGTAGATTTCTTTTATCGAATTTAGAAAAATATAAAAATATTAATTTACAACATATTCAGATCATGGGAGAAACACCTTTCACGGATGTGATACAGGATTCTTCCGATCATAGCCGAACGTTTTTCTCATATAAAGGCAATTCCAGTTCGTTTAATGAGTCTATGATTGATTTTCGTAATATAAATTCAACGATTTTACATGTCGGCTATATTCTGTTATTAGATTCACTTGATGAAGAAGATGCAATATACGTACGGAACGAAAATGGCAAAGCTCTTGAAAACAGCTCAAGATATTGGTATTAAAACATCCATTGATATTGTAAGTGAAAATAGCAATCGCTACAAACACATTGTACCGCCTAGTTTAAAATATACAAATTATTGCGTTATTAATGAACTTGAAGCAGGAAAAAGTGTGGGAATTACTTTAAGAGACGGTTCAGGAAAACTACTTATTAAAAAGATACCGGAAGTTATTTTTAAATTAAAGGATATGGGGGTAAGAGATTGGGTTGTCATCCATACGCCAGAAGGAAGCTTCGGATATGAAGGAAAGGAGATACATCGTGTTCCTTCATTATTGATTGAAAATAAGTGTATCAAAGGAACGGTTGGAGCAGGTGATGCCTTTGTTTCGGGTGTATTATATGGTGCTTTAAAAGGATTTTGCCTTCGTGCATCTATGGAACTAGGAACTGCGGCAGCGGCGTCGTCACTATTGGAAGAAGATAGTACCTCTGGTGTGAAAAGGTATGCGGAATTATTAGGGATGTACCGGGACTTTCCAAAAAGGAAATTTGAGGAGGAATTACATTGTTAGTAACTCTAAACGAAAACCTGAAAAATGCAGAAAAAGGTAACTATGCTGTTGGTGCTTTTAACTCACCAACGTTGGAATCGGTGAGGGCAGTTATAGAAGCGGCGGAAGAATTGCAAGCACCCATTATATTAGCTCATGCAGAAGTGCATAATGAAATTATTCCACTTGAAGTTATGGGTCCCATTCTTGTCGAATTTGCGAAAAGAGCAACGGTGCCTGTCACAGTTCATTTAGATCATGGGTCAAGTCTTGAAATGGTGAAAAAAGCGATAGATATTGGTTTTAGTTCGGTTATGATTGACGCTTCCCATATGAATTATGAGGATAATATCAGAATTGTACAAGAAGTGGTGGCGTATGCTCATGTAAAAAATGTCTCAGTTGAGTCCGAACTTGGTGTCATGACCTCTTCGGGATTAGGAGGGGAGGAGATGCATTCAGAACTAATTCATGGGGATTATTATACAGACCCACTGGTTGCAAAGGACTTCGTGGAGAGGACTCAAACAGATGCATTAGCTGCCTCTTTCGGTACGGTTCACGGAATTTATATTACTAAGCCGAATTTAGATTTTAAGAGACTTGAAGAAATATATCGTAATACGAAACGACCCATTGTTATGCATGGCGGTTCGGGGTTAAGTGAAGAAGAATATATCAAGGCTATTAACGCTGGTGTAAGAAAAATTAATTATTATAGTTATGCGGCTAGGGCAGGTGCTCAAGCAGTTAAGGAATATATCGAAAAAGAAAATAATGCAAACCTTTTCTATCATGACTTTACTGTTGTTGCTAAAGAGAGCATTAAACAAAATGTAAAAAGAGTGATCAATATATTTTTAAATAAAGGTGAAGTACTAGCCAATGGGGAGGCATAGATATGGAGCGTCAAAAATATGAAGAAATAAAAGGAAAAGCACTAGCACTGTATGAAAAGGCTGGTATTATTCTCACAGAAGAGGAAAAGACATCAATAGAAGTTGTTGATTTTGGTCTCCATAATATTGAAGTTACCGGCTTGCAGCTTATTACTTATGTAAACACGGAAAAAGTATGTGCAAAGGAATTAGCTTTATTACCAAATCAAACATGTCCAGAACATAAACATCCTAAAAGGGATTTTGATGAGGGGAAGGAGGAAACATTCCGTTGCCGTTATGGAAAGGTCTATCTTTACGTAGAAGGCAATGAAACCGAAACGCGATCTGCCCATCCACCACAAGGGGATGAAGAAAATTACACCGTATTTCACGAATTAATCCTGTCTCCAGGTCAACAATATACTATTTATCCAAACACACTCCATTGGTTCAAATCCGGAGAAGACGGAGCTGTCATATCTGAATTTTCCACAAAAAGCACCGACGAAAGTGATGTTTTCACTGATTCCAGAATCATAAGAGTACCAATGATGTAAAAATAGTTCCTCGTAAAATTATACAATGAATTACTAAAAACAAATGATTGAAAGCATAGGATCATCGTTTTCAAGAAATGGATGAAATATGTTAATGGAATAGAACTTGGCTGTTAAAAAATGAAAGTTCACTTTTTCTTTTCAAAGGAATATCCACTTATTCAGGAGAAACCGGGGTTAGTGCCTTGAGGAGTAGGTCAAAAAGACGATATTGGCCTTGAAAATCTTGGTATAGAAATGAACAGTACCACCAGCCGATTGAAGTTCTTAGTTTTTCGAACAAAGGCAATGGTTATTGTTCTTAATCAAAATAATTTCAAAAATAAGTGAAGCATTTAAGGAATGGTTACTTCGTATAAAAAATTGACCATATTCGTGCGGTCTACAGGGGACGATATTCCAATTTTTTAGATGTAGAAATTCAGAGATTGATAATGGGGGTATTTGTATCGTGAAGTATACAATTGGTGTTGATTTCGGGACACAATCAGGTCGATCTGTACTGGTTGAAGTTGGTACAGGTAGAGAGGTTACTTCTGCTGTAAAAGAATATACGCATGGAGTCATGGATGAGTATTTGCCTGAGGGTAAAACAAAGCTGGAGCATGATTGGGCATTACAGCATCCTGCTGATTACCTTGAGGTTTTAGAGGTTACCATCCCGAAGGTTTTAAAGGACGCTAATGTTTCGCCAGACGATATAATCGGTTTGGGAATTGATTTTACCGCTTGTACGGTCCTGCCAATTGAGAAAACTGGTACACCATTATTCTTTAATCCAGAGTTTAGTGGTCAACCTCATAGTTACGTAAAACTTTGGAAACATCATGCTGCTCAAGATGAAGCAAACAGGTTAAATGAAATGGCTGAAAAACGTGGGGAAATGTTTTTAAAAAGATATGGAGGGAAAATTTCCTCTGAATGGATGATTCCAAAGCTATGGCAAATTCTTAATGAAGCTCCAGAAATATATGATGCTATGGACCAAATCGTTGAGGCTACTGATTGGGTGGTTTATCAACTGACAGGGAAGTTATATAGAAATAGCTGTACTGCAGGTTATAAAGCAATTTGGAATAAGCAAACAGGCTATCCTTCACGTGATTTTTTTAAAGCGCTTGATCCTAGGTTAGAGAATGTGGTGGAAGAAAAATTATCATCAGAAATTGTTTCGATTGGGGCGAAGGCTGGGGAAATAACAGAAAAGGCAGCAAAGTTAACCGGATTGAATCAGGAAACGGCCGTAGCTATTGGCAATGTTGATGCTCACGTTTCATTGCCTGCTGTTGGGATAACCGACCCTGGAAAATTATTAATGATTATGGGGACATCAACTTGTCATGTTTTACTTGGGAGTGAAGAGAAGCTTGTTCCTGGGATGTGCGGTGTAGTCGAGGATGGGATAATCCCTGGTTACATGGGATATGAGGCAGGGCAATCATGTGTTGGAGACCATTTTGAATGGTTTATTGAAAATTGTATTCCCGCAACTTATAACGAAGAAGCAAATCAGCGAGGTATAAATATTCATCAGCTATTAACTGAAAAAGCAGAGAAATTACGTGCTGGGGAAAGTGGACTTCTTGCTTTAGATTGGTGGAATGGAAATCGTTCAACACTTGTAGATGCTGACCTAACTGGAGTTCTGTTGGGTGCCACACTTCTCACAAAACCGGAGGAAATTTATCGGGCATTAATTGAAGCAACAGCATATGGCACAAGAAAAATTGTTGAGACGTTTCGAAATCACGGTGTGCCGATTGAAGAAGTATATGCTTGTGGCGGTATTGTGGATAAAAATTCATTCATAATGCAAATCTATTCCGATGTGTTAAACATGGATATTAAGATCTCTGCCTCCTCTCAAACTCCAGCTTTAGGAGCCGCAATGTTCGGTGCAGTAGCAGCTGGAAAAGAACGGGGCGGATACGATAGCATTACAGACGCGGCAAAAGAAATGGGGAAAGTAAAAGATTATATCTATCAACCTATTAAAAAAAATGCATGCGTATATGACCGGCTTTTTAAGGAGTATGCAAGGCTCTATGATTACTTTGGTCGCGGCGAAAACAATGTGATGAAAAAATTAAAAGAGATTAAAAAATATAGCTCCTTGCAAAGAACGGAGGAGTCCATATGCTAGAATCATTAAAGCAAGATGTTTTAGAAGCAAACTTACAACTTACCAAGCATAGATTAGTTACATTTACATGGGGGAACGTAAGTGGAATTGACCGTGAACATGATCTTGTTGTCATTAAACCAAGCGGTGTCCCGTATAAAGAATTAAAAATTAATGACCTTGTTGTAGTAGATTTAGAAGGGACAGTTGTGGAAGGAACACTTAGACCTTCCTCAGATACTCCTACACATTTAGCTTTATACCGTGCGTTTACTAACGTAGACGCAATTGTTCATACTCATTCACCTTGGGCTACTAGCTGGGCACAAGCTGGGCGGCCTATCCCTGCGCTTGGAACCACACATGCCGATTACTTTTATGGTGAAGTACCATGTACACGTCCACTTACAAAAGAAGAAATACACCGTGCTTATGAAGTCGAAACTGGTAATGTAATTATTGAAGCATTCGAAATCGGTGGTATTGATCCATTATCCATGCCCGGAGTTCTCGTATATGGTCATGCCCCGTTCTGTTGGGGAAAAGATGCAAATGAGGCCGTTCATAATGCCGTTGTTTTAGAAGAAATAGCAAAGATAGCATTGCATACACTTCAACTAAATCCGAAGATTGAGCCGATAGACCAATTTTTGTTAGATAAACATTATCTTCGTAAGCATGGCACTAACGCCTATTACGGACAAAATTAGATTCCTCACAAGAATGACTCATAATACCCGTGTTAACCGGAAACTCTTCTTTCTTTTAGTTTTTTCATTGTCTACCTATGATTCTCTCTGCATAGAGGATAAATCATAGAAACGATCAATTTTCTGTAATTGTATTTGACTCAAACATACATTTTCGAATAGCTATACTTATATCGTCAGATACAGACTGAGTAAATAAGAACTGATTATGGTGCTATTAAAGGAATCTTTGATTTTATTTTTATCCAGTTCTTAAAAAATGAAGCCAGTCGCTTCCTCCTATTTTACCAAGGAACAACTCCATCATCATCAAAAAAGCCACCAGTTGGACCATAACTATTTAATGTGGCGAGCTTCAGTACAATGGAAGCTGGTTGTTCAACTGAACGATAACCACTGTTACCCTTTAAATCGGTAGCTGTAAATTCAGGGCAAACGGAGTTGATATCAATAGGAGTATCGCTTAATTCTTTAGCAAAGAAACCGGTTAAAGCATTTACAGCTGTTTTGGAACTATTGTAGGCGAGTGATTTCACATTATAAAATTCTAACGTTGGGTCTGAATTCAAGGTTATGGAACCAAATCCGCTGGAATGATTAACAATAGTTATTACAATGTCTGGGAACCATTATAAAAGGGAATAAATATTGTGAAGGCTATTTTTTGATAATATACCATATTCTCATTTTAAAACCGGCTTGATTACCAGGAAACCAAAGAAACGGCTGCCTTCGTTTAAGAAGAGTAGATATTTTTTGAGCATGTTTTGATTTAATCTCAAAACATGCTTTTTTATTGGAACTCACTAAGTACTTAAAGTTGTTAATGAAAAACTCCTAAATTGACACTTTATACTTGCCACATTTCATTTGGGGTATCGACAGCAAACAGTGCCTCGATGCTACCTTTTTCGACTATTCGCCTCACGATCTTCATATTCGTTCTGGTTCGCGCTTTCGCAAGATCCATACTTTTTATTAAGAAATACCCTATTAAAATCATCAAAATTTTATCATTCTTACAGAACTTGGTTCGAATTCTCCATACAAAAAACATGCACACCTAAAAATCACTTTAATAAGGACATTAAAATTAACTGAAAATTGTAATTGTGAGTGCGCTTTCATGGCGATAATATAAAGATAAAGAAAAGAGGTGAATAGTGAGAATGACTATAATAAACGACTTAAATAAGCGACAAAACCAGATTATTGATATATTGCTAAATAATAGCGATTACGTTACTGCTTCTGATT
Source organism: Heyndrickxia camelliae (assembly GCF_002844575.1). Lineage (GTDB taxonomy): Bacteria > Bacillota > Bacilli > Bacillales > Bacillaceae_C > Margalitia > Margalitia camelliae. Next base: position 252,815 of record NZ_PIQO01000004.1, on the reverse strand, counting down.
TATCTGTTCAATTGTCAGTTTCTACTAAAACTATTTATCGGGATATCCAAAGAATTTCTAGATATTTAAAAAATTACACGCTCACTAAAAAGGAAAACCTCGGATACCTACTGACTAAACCAAATGCGGGCATTGAAGGAAAAGAACAAATCATTATTAACTGTACTAAAGAAAGACGCCTTAATTTATTACTTCATCTTTTGGCGATTTCACCTATGAAAACATCTATTCAAAAGTTATCAGAAAGATATTTTGTAAGTCAAAGTTCCATCATTAATGATTTTAAGTATATTGAGTCACATATAGAAGCATACAATCTTAGATTACTAAAACATAACAGCGGTACTTTTATTCATGGACACCAACTTTCAATAAATAGGTTATTATCCGTTATCGTACAAAGTTACTTAAAACAATCAGGAGATCCATTTAGCGAATATCACATACCAAAGTTTATTGAAGAAGTAAGAAATAATTATAAAAGACTATACGAAATTAAAATATTTCTCCATGATATTCAAGAGAAACATGAAATACTTCTAGACCAACAATTCTATTTAACTTTATTTTGTAGCTTACTCTCTATTATTGAGAAGCACCTAAATTATTCAAGCATACAGCACGAAGAATCGTTTGAATCTGTAAATAAACGATCTAAAACATATCAAGTTACGTATGATTTAGTAAAAAAAGTAGAGTCATTTTACTCCATTACATTAGAAAAATATGAATTCAAGAAGCTTTATTATATTTTAAAGGCTTATAATCTCAATTCTAGATTTCTGTTAGAGCAAGATACCGAAGAAATTATGAATGAAAAGGTAAGAATACTTTCAAAACAGTTAGTAAAAACAGTATCAGAAAAGATTGACTATAACCTCGAAGGAGAAGAATTATTAAAGGTTCAGTTAACCTTCCATCTTCACTCTATGGTATATCGCTTAAATCATAATATTTATATTGTAAATCCGATTTTAGAGTCTATTAAAACGAATTTTCGTAGTGCTTTTCAAATAGTTAAACAATGTGTATATGAAGTAAATGAAGATGGAAAATTTGTGAAAAATTTCACTGATGAGGAAATTGGGTATATTACACTATACTTTCAAATTTCAATAGAAGAAAGACTTTCAGAAAAAATTCCTGTTTTAATTGAGTGTACTAGTGGAATTGGAACGTCACATCTACTAAGTAAAAAAATAAAGAAAACCTTCCCAAACATTGAGGTGAAAAAAATCGTTGCGCAGCATCGAATCAATAAAAACGACTATGACGATATTGAACTTATCATCTCAACTGTAAAAATAAAAAGCATAATAGATAAACCTACAATTTTGGTTAGTCCCATTTTAAATGATGAAGATAAACAGAAAATAGATCAGTTTATTGGCAATTATTATAAGAGAAAAAGAGCAGAAGTATGTTGAAGGGAAGAACGTGAGAATGAATATACGATTAGAAGATTTAGAAATAAGTAAAGTCATAACAAAGGATTTAATCAATTTAAGCTTACAGGCCACTACAAAATTGGAAGTTATAGAGGAATTAACACATTTATTGTATAGGAATCATTGTATTGAGAGCGAGAAAGACTTCATTAAGGATGTATTGTATCGCGAGAGTCAAGGTATAACAGGACTTGAAAAAGGCATAGCCATTCCACATGGAAAATCAGAGAGTGTGATCAAGACCTCATTAGTTATTGGACGAACAAAACAGCCAATAGAATGGGAATCCTTAGATGGAAACCCTATCGACATTATTTTTCTATTTGCCGTTAAGTCTTCTGATACTACTACAGTCCATATTAAATTATTACAAAAGGTAGCCACTTTATTAGCAAATGATGAAGTTATTCAGAGCCTACAAAGTGTCAAAACAAAGCAAGAATTAATTAAACTATTATCTGAAAATTATGATTAGGAGGAAATGGTATGAATATCGTTGGAATTTCTGCCTGTACAGCTGGTATTGCGCATACGTATATCGCAAAAGAAAAATTAATCAAAGTGGGGCAAGAACTAGGACACACAGTGCGTATTGAAACACAAGGGACTATTGGAATTGAAAATGAATTAACAAAGGAAGAAATTGCTACTGCTGATTTAATCATTATTGCTGCAGATATTAAGGTAAGTGGAAAGGAGAGATTTCGAGGTAAAAGAATAGTTGAAATTCCAACAAATATCGCTATTAAAGCACCTAAACAATTATTTAAAAAAATCGAAGAAGAATTAAATAGTAGCAAATAAGGAGGAGCTGGTATGTTAAAAAAGCTGCAAATAAAAAAGCATGCATTAACTGCTATTTCGTATATGTTACCTCTAGTTGTTGCATCTGGTCTACTTATTGCAATCGGAAACTTAACAGGTGGAACAGTTATTGAGAATTATAAAGAGAGTTTCTCCATACCATCCGCACTTGTCTCCCTTGGAGTTCTAGGTATGGGATTATTGGCACCAGTCATTTCAGGTGCAATTGCTTACTCCATTGCTGACCGTCCTGGTATCGCACCTGGTTTATTAATGGGTTTGATTGCAAATGCAATAGGTGCAGGGTTTTTAGGAGGAATGTTAGGTGGTTTTATTGTAGGATATTTCGTCTCCCTTCTTAAAAATCATTTAAAAGTTCCAAAATGGGCAGAAGGTTTAATGCCTATGATGATTATTCCGCTTATTTCTAGTTTGATAGTAGGATTGTTAATGTTTTTTGTCTTAGGTGTTCCCATAGTTTGGGCAACGGAAAGATTGACCTCTTTCTTAACAAATATGCAAGGATCTATGAAATTCGTCTTTGGTGCAATTTTAGGTGGTATGGCTGCATTTGATTTTGGAGGGCCTGTAAATAAAGTAGCTTCATTATTTGCAGATGGTCTATTGCTAGAGGGAGTTTATGAACCAGAGGCTGTAAAAATACTAGCTTCAATGGTTCCTCCGTTCGGCGTAACAATTTCATGGATTTTGGCAAAATCATTTCGAAAGAAGAGATATACGAAGAAAGAAGAAGATAATATTAAGATTGCATTTCCAATGGGTATTTGTATGATTACTGAAGGTGTCATTCCAATCGCTGCCGTTGATTTACTTCGTGTCGTTGCCTCTTGTACAATCGGAGCGGCAGTTGGTGGAGGTTTATCTATGATGTGGGGAGTCGGCTCACCAGTTCCATCAGGAGGAATGTTTATTGTCCCAGCCATGAATCATCCATTGTTATTCACTTTAGCCTTATTTATTGGCTCTGTTGTCACAGGAATAATGCTATTTTTATGGAAAAAAGAGCCGGTTGAAAGTGATGTAGATAGTTATTCATTTGATGAAGAGGAAGAGGAAATGGATTTGTCCGGTATAAGAATTTCATAATTAAATAGACTGCATGGGGGATGTAAAATGTATGTTTCTATGAAAGGAATGCTTGAACGAGCAAATAAAAGTAAATATGCGGTGATGGCCATTAATTGTTTTAATCTAGAAACGGCTAAGGCTGTAATACAAGCGGCTCAAGAATTAAGAGCACCAATTATCATCGATTTATTACAAGATCATTTAAAGGAGCATTTGGGAAGTCATTTATTAACGAAATCAATCATTACAATGGCAAATGAATCGAGCGTAGAGGTTGCTATAAATTTAGATCATGGTCAAGATATTGGCTTTGTTAAGAGATGTTTACAAGATGGTTTCTCTAGTGTCATGATGGATGCCTCCGCTTATCCAATTGAAGAAAATATTAAAATAACTAGAAATATGGTGGAATTTGCTCAAACATACAACGCAAGTGTAGAGGCAGAGATAGGGAATATTGGAGCAGCAAGTAATATCATGACAAACGATAATATGTTTACGGACCCTGGACTTGCGACTGTTTTTGTAAAAAAAACTGGCGTAGATGCTTTAGCTATATCATATGGGTCAAGTCACGGGAACTATCCTGATGACTATGTACCTTCGTTTCGATTTGATATCTTAGAAAAAATAAAGTATGAAACAAACATTCCATTGGTATTGCATGGAGGATCTGGCTGCGGGGAAGAAAATATTAGAAAGTCTATTGAATTAGGCATTAATAAGATTAATGTTGGCTCTGATTTTATGAAAGCACAGGTGATGGATATTAAGCATCAGTTAGATATGGATCCAACAACTAATTATTTTGATTTGATACACAGTACAGTAGAAGCAGGTAAAGAAGTAGTTAAATATTATATCAATCTATCAAAATCAACTGGTAAATCTCTATAAAAAATTAAAGAAAGAAGTGTTTTTATAATGTTATTAACTATGAAGCAGCTATTGGAAGTAGCAAATGAAAACAAATTTGCAGTAGGAGCATTTAACGTCGCTGATAGTTCATTTTTAAGAGCAGTAGTTGAGGAAGCAGAAAGTTCTAATTCACCAGCTATAATAGCAATCCATCCATCTGAATTAGAATTTTTGACTGATGAATTTTTCTCGTATGTAAGGCACCGTGTGTATGAAAGTCATGTGCCATTTGTTATTCATCTAGATCACGGTGGTTCTATTGAGGATGTATTAAGAGCAATACGGTGTGGTTTTACTTCTGTAATGATTGACGGTTCGCTACTTCCATATGAAGAAAATGTGGAATTAACGAAGAAAGCGGCTGAAATTGCCCATGCGGTAGGGGTGTCGATAGAAGGCGAGTTAGGTACCATTGGAAGCACAGGAAACTCAGTTGAAGGTGGCGTTACGGAAGTTGTATATACAAACCCCGCGGAAGCAAAAGACTTTGTGGAGCGAACAGGTGTAGATTCATTAGCGATTGCAATCGGAACAGCACATGGGATATATCCAAAGAATATCAAACCACAATTACAAATGGATATTCTAGAAGAAATTAATAAGCTTGTAAGTATTCCATTAGTACTACACGGGGGTTCCTCTAACCCGGACAGTGAAGTAGCTCAGTCCATAACACTTGGAGTAAGTAAAATCAATATTTCTAGCGATATGAAATATGCTTATTTTGCAAAGGCCCGGGATATTCTTAGCACTACTGAGTATTGGGATCCAAATGTCATATATCCAGAATGCATTATGGCTGCACGTAAAGTGATTCACCAAAAAATGAATCTATTCCATTCAGTAGGTAAAGCAAAATTATATGAAAAAGCTCCAAGTAAACAAGAAGCCATGGTTACAACTAGTGGCTTATACAAGTGAAATTTTTGGTGAGACTGAACGGGTAATTTTATTATCCGTTCAGTACACTTTAAAAAGACTCACTTTATTTAGATGAACATGCGAAATATATATGTACAGTAACATTTTCATTTTTCCTGCAGATGTGATTGCTTCTTTATACCATTTTTATTTAACGCCGGTTCTGTTATATAGTGTAAAAAAGTTAATAGCCATACTATTCATATGTATGTCAAAACTCTTTTTTAGAACAGCAAGGTTATCCTATTTAGTAAAGAGGAATTTACAAAAGGAAGAAAAAGCAGCTAGCAAAATTTTTATCTTAAATGGGGTTTAAATTCTTTATTAATCAACTTTTTGAAGTCACAACTGTTGGAATCCGCATGTTTAAAGGTTAATTTTGCAAGTTTAAATGTGACCAAAAAAGGAGTATCCTTCCTTGATTGGAAACTAGAGATGAGTTACTCCCATGCATGTAAGGTAGCTATTGGAATGATACTAGACTGGTGATTCCATATTCTTATTTTTTGCAAAGTGGAGAAGTAGGTGATTTTCTCCCTCTGTTATTAAAGATACGTTTCATTAATAATATTTAAATCTCTCCCATCAACAATTCAACCGCTGGTACATCCGCCGGAGCCCATTTCAAGGAATCAAGATATTCTCTTTTAAGCCAAATAAGTGTAGAGTGCTCTTTTGGTGTAGGAGTTCCTTCTACAATACTGCATTTAATACCAATTAAGTTAATAATAAAGGTTTCGTATTCATGAAAGATATCATTATGTATTTCATGCGTTTCAATTTTACAGGTTAATTCTTCCTTAATTTCTCTAACCAGGGCAGTATAAATATCTTCCTCTTTCTCCACTTTACCACCTGGGAATTCCCACCTATTAGGATGATCCATTTTTGGTGAACGAAGTGCGCAGAGAATTTCCTTTTTATCATTTTCAATGATTGCAGCTACGACTTTGACAGTTTTTTTCATATTTCCTCCGACAATTCAAGTATGAAATATAGCATTTCCTTGTGTAATAGTATGCATATATTTCAATTACTAATACAAAATGAACTAATCCAACAAAAATAAGAAAAATTAAGTCATTAGGATGCAATTTGCTCAAAAATAGTATTTCTGTAGATATTTATGATTACATTTGAAAATAATTTAGGGTGCAAAGCAGAACGCTTGACCAATAAAACTGATTTGTTTACTATGAATTTCAAGGAGTGATGAAAATGACAACTTATTTAACACCATTTACATTTAATAACGGAGTTGAGCTACGCAACCGTGTTGTGATGGCACCGATGACCACGTATTCTGCAAATCCAGATGATACGGCATCGGAGGAAGAATTAGCGTATTATGAGGAGCGTTCCTATGGAGTAGGAGCCGTGATTACGGCATGTACATATGTAATTGCAAACGGAAAAGGATTCCCAGGACAATTCGCTGGGCATAAAGATGAATATATCGATAGTTTACGAAGTGTAGCACAAGCGATTCATAAAGGCGGTGCAAAAGCGATTTTACAAATTTATCACGGTGGACGCCAATCACCACGAGAACTTGTGCCAAATGGCGATGTTGTCAGTGCTAGTGAGACGATAGCAGCAGATGGAGGCAAGGCTCGCGAATTAACAATCGAAGAGATTCAAGAAGTTGTGAAAGCATTTGGTGAAACAACACGTCGTGCCATTGAAGCAGGCTATGATGGGGTTGAAATACATGGTGCTAATACATATTTATTACAGCAATTTTTCTCTGGTTTCACAAACAAACGTACAGATGAATACGGTGGTACACTAGAAAAGCGTATGCGTTTCCCATTAGAAGTAGTAGCAGAAGTGAATCGCGTAAAGCAACAATACGCAGATGATTCCTTTATCGTTGGCTATCGGTTCAGCCCAGAAGAGCCGGAGGAAGATGGAATTACGCTGGATGAAACGGTACAGCTTGTAGATCGTTTAGCAAATGAGTCACTGGATTATTTACATATTTCAGTCATGGATTTCCGTTCATTAGCAAGACGCTATGAAGGGGAGAAAGAAAATCGCATCAAAATTATTCATCGCGTGATTGATGGTCGCGTGCCACTTATTGGGGTAGGCTCCATTTATTCGAAAAAAGATGCATCAGAAGCGATGGAAACAGGTGCAGAACTAATAGCATTGGCGCGAGAATTATTAATTGAGCCGCATTGGGTAGAGAAAATTGCAGCAGGGGAAGAAGTCATTACCGAAATGGATATGACACGAGAAAATGTCATTCCTGGACCGATGATGCGTATGATGCAATCTAATCCTGGCTGGGTACCTGGCGTTAAATAATATACAATAAACGTTACATCCAATAAAGTATTGCACCCCGGAAGTTAGAGGAAAAGATCTAACTTCCGGGGTGTTTTTAAATGGTTAAATCTATTGACAATCTTATAATACTATTTAGTGACAAAAGAAAAGTAACTCTCCCTAAATGGAGGATTACTCCTTAAAGCATTGCGCTATTGGAACTGATTAATATTTGATAATGATTTTAATTTTTGACTCTTTATTAAATTTGTTACCATTATCATCCAACGAATTAGCTAGCTTTTTTGAGTTTCTTGAAATCCATAGGCATATCATCTCCGAATAATGATATTAGCCTTATCATAGAATGCTGGTTCGTAATCATCAAAAGCAACGTTCCCACGTCATAACTTAGAAACCTGCTCCGTAGACTTCGCCCCTTGTATCCGAACTGTAGCTCTCCTGACTAACACAAAATAGGACAGGAACGCCAAAATACTTGAACCGAAGATAGTGACTCCCATCGGTACACCTGTATAGGATCCAGCTATTCCAACAAGAGGAGCGGATAGGGATCCTAGTACAAATGGCAATAAGCCCAATAATGCAGATGCACTGCCAGCAATATGTCCTTGTGATTCAATGGCCAATGCAAATGAAGTCGTACCAATAATACTGATTGATAGGACAAAAAAGAAAATAGGGATAGCGACGGCCATTATCGGTGCTTTTAAAAGAAGGGCGATAAGCAAACATGCTCCAGCAACGTTAGAGATAGTTAACCCGATCTTTAAGAATGTCCGTTCTGATATCCTGTCTGTAAAGCGCCCCACGGACTGACTTCCAATAATTAATGCTAGGCCATTTACTCCAAATAATAGACTGAACTGTTGAGGAGTGACATGGTAAATATTTTGATAGACGAATGGAATACCAGATACATAGGCAAAAATTCCAGCAGTCGTAAATCCTTGTGTGAACGCGTATCCCATAAATTCACGATTCTTGAATAACGAGCCAAAATTGCCCAATAGCTGAGGCAAGTTACTTGGAACACGTTTTTCTGCTGGCAACGTTTCTTTTAGTTTCAATGAAACGATGAAGATTAAGGTCGCGCCGATACACGCCAAAACGACAAAGACCCCATTCCATTTTGTAAAAGAAAGGATAATCCCGCCGGCAACAGGTGCAACGATAGGGCCAAGGTTACCGACTAACACCATGAGAGTAAAGAACTTAGTTAATTCCTTACCGCTGAAAAGGTCTCTGACAACGGCTCTGGATACCACTAGACCGCCAGCTGCAGCAAAGCCTTGGATAAAACGAGATATAATAAGGAAATAAATATTGGGTGCAAACGAGCAAGTTAAAGAGGCTATTAAGTATAAACATAGAAAAAATAACAATGGTATTCGGCGGCCTTTCACATCGCTCAATGGACCAATAAATAATTGTCCTGCCCCAAGTCCTAATAAACAGGCCGTTAAACTAATTTGTACAAGTGAAGCGGTGGTATGAAAATCTTTTACAATAGTTGGAAAGGACGGCAAGTACGTATCTATTGTAAAAGGTCCTAAAAGTCCAAGTGATCCTAAAAGTACAGCAAGTTGTATTCGTTGTTTTCCACTAGGTGTTTTCAATTTTTCCTCGCCTTTCGATTATATATTTAGAATGAAACCTGTGTTAATGTCTTTGCCCAGTTATTTGATCAACACCCCCTATAAAATGTCAATATTTTATTTGTATTTCCTTTCGATTTCCGAAATTACATAATTTTCATTATAACTGCATTTCATTTAGGGGTAAACAGAAAAATTTACTTATGTGATTTTATTTAAAGCATACAAAAATTAGGGCGAACCATTTTTAAAATTAATTAAAAAATTGATGAACATATTTTAAATTCCATCATATACTGCCTACTGTGAGCAATTTTATAAATACGGGGGTAAGAAGAAAATGGAAGACATGAAGTTGAGAATATCAAGGACAAACGAAAGTAAAGACGGAAAAAACGGATACAAGATTATCGAGGTCAAAGTAACAGATCCTACGGAAAGTTTATTCTCAGTAGTTACTCCAATTAAAAAACAATAGGTAAGATATTAAACTATCTTTCAGGTAAGTATACATAGAAAGATAGTTTAAGGAAGAATGTATGTGGTTTTGATAATTATAGGAAAATTTAGCGCAGAGCTTTCATGATGTTTCTGCTGAATTAAGTTGCGCAAATCAGCCTAATTTCTACTAAACATGTAGGATGTCTTGGGCACTTTTATTGTGTGATTTATTATTTTACTAGAGAAACGTTTCTATCAGAAATTCTACTAAAGCAGAGTATATTGCTAGAACTAGACAAACACCAATCAAAAAGAGAAAAGGAACCCATCTTGTATGCTATAGGTAAAGGGATCTTCGATGAGCCACCGCACTACTTGCGGAATAGTTGCTGAACGCTGATGTAATAGCATCGGCGTTCTTTATATATATCTTTGTACATAATATATTATGCGAAAAATGAAAATACTAGTCTACACATTATAAACCTACTCGGTATTCATATGAGCTCTGTTCCTTAAAAATATTCTGTTCAAATTTTTCACACCATTTTCTTACTTCTTCTATATTGTTTGTCTCCAATACTTTCGTATCCCATAGAATACTTGGGGCATTTTTTCTGTTTTGGATTGGTTCACTAAAAAATAGATAATAAGGTTCTTTTTCCTTCGAATAATTGGTATTAGTAATTAATTCATCCCAATCGTTTTCCCATGTGTCGTTATATCTATCTTCTCTGCAAAATATTTGGCCAGGAATTAGAAAAGGATAGGTTTCTGCAAGTTCCCATAATTTTTCATCCGCATTATCAAACACTTCTTCGTCTTCTTTTTCCATTACGACATATGTGTAAATGTGATATTCCTTTAGTCGGGAATCTTCATTTCTCCTTCTCGAAGACCTTATAGCCAAGATAACCACAATAAGTACCGCTAAACCAATAATAAAATAAATCATTTTGTCACTCCTATCAAAAAAAGGATCTTATATATCTATTCGATATTTTCCTTATATTTCCTTCTGTTATGGACGAAAAACAATTGGGGAAATAATGACTCTCCATCCAACATGCAGGACTATTAATAAGTAAGGTGAAGGAGGCTGGGACACAACGCAGTGAAAATCAAAAAAAACGCATGAAATCAAATTTAAAAACCTTGATTTCATGCGTTTTTGCTTTCGTAGATTATAACCAATTCCAATGATTTTTTTACTTATGTCCCAGCCTCCATGTCTACATAAATGCATAATTATTAGTCAATCATTGTCTAGGAGGTATCATACAAAGATATGATTGAAGTAGTAGAGTGGTGGATTGGCCAAAATGAAGGGGACTCCTCACCAATGGATGAAAAAAATTAATAGCTTTTTGGTGATTTGTATTTATCATAAAGAACAATCCGATTTTGCGAAAAATGTTGGCATGCCAGGAGTGATTGCACATGGAATGCTCATTATGGGTTTTTAGGACAATATGTAGGAGAAGCTTGCTGGGGATGAAGCGCAAGTTTCCGACTTTCAAATGAGATTTGGAGCCATAACAAGACCAGGTGATACCCTTACTTGTTATGGAAATGTGAAACATGTGTATGAAAAAGATAACAAGCGTTTAGTAGAGTTTGATCTATTTGCTGAAAAGGCACCGGAAGAACTAGTAGGTTCTGGTACTGCCATACTCACATTTCATGGAATGAAAAAGGGAGGAAATTTATGGAGAATATAAAAGATCGTTATGCCATTGTAGGGGTAGGAGAAAATAGACGTTCCCGAAAATCAGGAACAACACCAATACATATGGCTTTGGACGCAGCATGAACTGCGCTGAAAGATGCAGGACTTGCTGCAAAGGATATAGAAGGATTTATGAGCTATAACGAAAATGATTCTATACGTCGCATGAACTGGCAACCTATCTTGGCGTTCGGCCAAAATATGTAAAAGATATACATGGCGAAGGAAGCAGCATGGAAAAGCTCATTGCAAATGCTATTGGTCAATGGAAGCAGGTCAAGTAAATACTGTTTTAATTTTCTGCTCCATGAACGAATCTTCTGGACAACGCGTAACTATGAATGTATCAGTCTATTACAATTATATCAATAGCGTACACTCTATTGATATATAATAAAACTAATTAACGGAATAATAACAGAAATGAGATGATACTGTATGATAATTACGAGAGTTGGAGAATTGTTGCATCAAACAGCGGCAGTTCCTTATATAAATTTCTGAAGTGCTAGGTTTTCCCAAACAAGATTTAGAAGAATTGAATTTATGAAGTTACAAATGTATTTTGAGCTATACAAAATGTATTATTATCTTAAGAAATACTTCAGAATTCAACCTCTATTTTTTTAAGAAATTTAATTTAAACTGACATGTGAAGGTATTTTTGACAATTGGGGGATTTTTCATGAGTAGAGAAACAATACTTGTAGTGGATGATGAAAAGGAGATTAGAGACCTCATAGCAATCTATTTAAAGAATGAAGGATACGAAGTATTACTTGCTAGTGATGGTGAAGAAGGTCTAGAAATTTTGAGAAATAATGAAGTACATTTAATTGTACTCGATATAATGATGCCTAAAATTGATGGTATTCATATGTGTATAAAAGTACGAGAAATAGCGGAAATGCCGATTATTATGCTTTCCGCAAAGACTCAAGATATGGATAAAATTATGGGATTAACAACTGGAGCAGACGACTATGTAACGAAACCTTTTAATCCACTAGAACTGATAGCGCGAATTAAATCGCAGCTCCGCAGGTATATGACGATGAGTGGTGGTTTTGTTCAAAAGGAAAACGAAATTGTAATTGAAGAGATGGTAATTAATGTAGCGACACATGAAGTAATGATTGGGGATCAGGAAGTAAAACTAACGCCAAGAGAGTTCTCCATTCTAGAACTTCTTGCCCGGAATCGTGGCATCGTATTTAGTGTGGATCAAATTTATGAAACAGTGTGGAAAGAACCGTCTTATCAATCAGACAATACAGTCATGGTGCATATTCGAAAAATCCGTGAAAAAGTTGAGGAAAACCCAAGAAAACCAAGATATATCAAAACGGTTTGGGGAGTGGGATATAAAATTGAAAAAGAAAATTAATCCCATTCATTTTATAAAACGCCTTATTGAAAAAATGATAATCAGAATAAGTCGGAGTATTAGAATTCAGTTAATTACCACCTTTATTGTTTGTGCATTATTGGCTTTTTTTGCATCAAGAATAGCAGCGCCAATATTTGAAAACATAAATAAAAAGGCAACGATTGATTATAGCCAGGATATGCAAAGTATTAATTGGCAAGCTAAAATTACAGCAGAAACAACCGTTAAAGAAAATACGATGGGAGCGATAAAAAAATTTATCAATGAACAAAATGAATTATTACTAGAAAATAGAACCGCTTTAAAAGTGCTTGTGACGGATGAAAGTGGAAAAGTATTGTATAAAACAAAACAAGCACAGGAAGTTCAGATCAATCTTCATGATACCATTAGTAATGTTATGTCCTTTGCTATAAACCAGCCGACGTATACAAGTGGGGACGAACCGGAATGGGAATCGCGCAAAGAGTTCATTGCGTTTTACCCACTTACAATTAAAGATAAGAACTTATACATGTTTGTAAGCGGAATTCCAGAAGGGAATGTAACTTATAGTACAAGAGAAGGCCCTTTTCCATTTTTAATCGGAATGCTTGTTTTCATATTTTCTTTTCTCATGATAACGAAGAGAAAGATGAAACAGATTGAAGCAATGGCACATGGTGTTAAAGAGATTGCAAAAGGAAACTTGGGTTTTCGTATTAAACAAAAAGGGCAAGATGAAATTGCCTCATTAACCGAACACATTAATAATATGGCGGAAGAACTAATGAACAAAATGGAAAAAGAACGGAGATTGGAGAAGCAAAAAAATGAATTGATTACAAATGTATCACATGATTTAAGAACACCATTGACCTCAATCATTGGTTATTTACGCTTGCTGCGTGATGGAAAATTTGAAAATAAAGAAAAAAGTAATGAATATATAAAAATTGCTTTTTCAAAATCGCAGCAATTGGAAAATTTAATCGAAGATTTGTTTGAGTATACAAAGCTTAGTGACGGAAATATGTCCTTAACTCAACAAGATGTCTGCATCAATAAACTCCTGGGCCAATTAATCGACGAGATTACACCGCAAGCAGAAAGCCATGGCTTGTCCATTGAGAAAAAATTTCCTGACGAACTTTTATATGCCTTTGTCGATTCAGAACAAACGGTACGACTGTTTGACAATTTATTAATGAATGCCATTAAATATAGCAAAGATAACGGAGATATTCAGGTTTTTCTTCAAAGACATGAGCATTATCTGGAAGTATCCATCGCAAACCAAAGCGATGAATTTACCAAAGAAGAGTTAGAAAACCTATTTGAACGTTTTTATAAAACAGATCATTCAAGAAGTAGAGTGGCTGAAGGTTCAGGACTTGGCCTTGCAATAGTAAAAAACATTGTAGAACTGCAAGGAGGAGAGATTAAGGCGGAATATGAAAATGGCGTTGTCCAATTTATTATTTGGTTGCCAATATCACCAGAACAATAATGCATCATCCAAAATAAAGGATGTTTTTTCAAGGACCCTTACATTTTAAGGGTTCTTTTTTTGCGCAAAAATATGGTCATTTCATTCATCTGTTAAGAAAACCTTAAGAAGTTTTTCCATTTTTTATTAAAGAACGCACTTTATACTTTGGAGTATCAAAAAATTTTAATAGGTAGAGAAAGGTGGAAATAAAAGATGAAAAAATGGTTATTTGCAACACTCGTCGTGATTATTATGGGGGTCGGCGTATTTTTCCTTATTGGAAAGGAAAATCGTGATAGATTCAATCCATTTATTAAAGAAAAGGACGTGTATGTACTTGTAAATAAAGAAGGAAAACCCGACCCTGATTTTGAGCATAGATATATGTTCCTATTAGATGGGGTAGATGAGTCAGAAAAGGTAGAAGAAATTAAAGTAACGTCTTCCGTTAAAAATTTCCCCAAAAATAGTTATTTGAAAGTACATGTAAAAGGTAAATATGTTTTTGAATACGAGATAGTAACAGAGAAGGATGTACCTGAAAAGGCAAGAGAAACGCTTAAGAACAGATAACTTATGGAGGTAGGAAATATGAAGAAATTTGTTGTTAATGTGAAAAATGTACAAAAAGTATATGGAAAAAAAGGCGAAAACCAATCACATGCATTAAAAGGATTATCCTTCTCCATTCAAGAAGGGGAATTTGTTGGCATTATGGGCCCATCCGGTTCTGGAAAAACAACATTACTAAATGTGATTTCAACACTAGATACAGCTACAAATGGCACAGTTGAAATTGACGGCAAGGATATTACGAAGATGAAACAAAGTGACCTGACTGACTTCCGATCTCAAAAGTTAGGGTTTATTTTTCAAGACTTCAACTTACTTGAAAATTTAACGATCTATGAAAATATTGCACTCCCACTCTCACTGCAAGGTGTCTCTTCAGGAAAGATTGGACCGAAAGTGGAAAAAGTAGCAGGGGGATTAGGGATTTCCGCGATTCTTGGTAAATATCCGTCAGAGGTTTCCGGAGGACAAAAGCAACGTACGGCAGCAGCACGTGCAATTGTCCATGAGCCAGCCATTATTTTAGCAGACGAGCCAACTGGGGCGCTTGATTCCAAAAACGCAACAAGCCTTTTACGGTCAATGGAGAACTTAAATGAAAAACAAGGTGTATCAATCTTAATGGTTACCCATGATGCGTTTAGTGCAAGTTATTGTCGGCGTATTTTATTTATTCGTGACGGGGGATTATACAAAGAAATTCATCGCAGTGGTACACGTGAAGCGTTTTATAAAGAAATTTTAGATGCACTTGCAGATATAGGTACTCAATCAGCGAGAGGAGGTTCATGATGTTATTTAAACTTTCCATATCAGGAGTAAAAAGTAAGTTAAAAGATTACATTGTTTTACTTGTTGGACTAGTTATGTCCATTGCCATTTTTTATATGTTTCAAACATTAGCTTTAAATAAAACATTCCTTGAAGCAAACACAACGATTAAGTCAATCGGCTATGTTTTTCAAACAGGGTCCGTTTTACTGGCTATCATAACATTTTTCTATATGTTTTATGCGAATTCTTTCATGATGTCTCTCCGGCGGAAAGAATTTGGAATGTATATAACATTAGGAGCGAAGAAAAATAAAATTATACTTCTAATGTTTATCGAAATAATCATTATCGGGGCAGCATCACTATTGATTGGGATTTTAGTCGGCTCCGGGCTTGCACAAGGGATTGGCAAGTTGCTTATGAAACAGCTGGATTTTACTGCGAATGGTTATCATGCAATATACATTCCATCGATGACCGTTACTTTTATCTTCTTCTGTTTGTTATTTATCCTATCCGCCATTATAAATAGTATTAAATTATCGCGAATTTCGATTCTGCAGCTTGTTCACGGAGATACTTACGCAGATTCTATCCTAATTAAAGGAAAAATGACTGGTATAGTTGCGCTTTTCTCCCTGATCTTGTTAGGTATTGGCTATGCATCCATGGTCTATTTGGAAAAGTTGAAATTACTTGGAATCATGATTGCCATGCTTTCAACAACAGCAGGTACGTATTTGTTTTTTGAAGCATTTTTGCCACTTTTTGTTAAAAAACTAAAAGCAAATAAAACATACAACGAAAAAGGTCTTAATGCCTTTACATTTGCACAATTAAATTTCAGAATCAACGGTTTAACCAAGGTGTTAGCCACAGTAGCCATGCTAATTGCACTTGGTGCAGGTGCTATTTCAGGTGGCTTGGCCTTTAAAAATAATGCGATGATCTCGGCAGATCGTTTCGAAATATATGATTCAGTAATTAATAACCCAACAACGGAGGAGATGAAAATCCTAGATGACATTCCATTTAAAGAAAAAGGGGAATATCGTTATAAAGTGGACGACCAATTCTTTTATTATGTTAAAGAAGATCTGAAGAAATATCCGCCATTAATTTATGTTAGAAGCGGTGAGGGAAATACCGCTAAACTTAAACGTGTTTCTAAAAATCTTCCTGTGGGATCTGTTTCAGCTTATAGTCATGAAAACAAACAAAATACTATAATTCCGGAGGATTGGCAAGATGCTTTAATAAATATGCAACCTATTTATATAGATGATTTTAACAAGCCAATAAAAATTGTAGACCTAAAAATGTATCATGAATTACAAGGCAAAGCAGGGGTTATTTTTACTGGTAGAACAGATGATTTTATTGCATATACAAAAGAGTGGAAGAAGCTAGATAAGTTGCAGTTGGTAAAATATAAGGATATTAAAGCGGATGGTATACTAAGTAAATATAAAATCTATCATGAATTTTACACTGTCTCAAGTGGAGCCGTATTTATGGGTTTCTTTTTAGGGTTTGCATTCTTAGCGATGATGGCAAGTTGTTTAATGTTTAAAATCCTATCTGGGGCAACATCAGATATTACCCGGTATCAAATGCTTCGTAAAATCGGAGTCCGTCGTGAAATACTAACGAAGTCCATCTATAAAGAGTTATTCTTCGTATTTTTAATTCCAGCAATCCTAGGCATGACTCATGTATTAATAGGAATGAACATTTTTGGATTTATCTTAATCGATCCTTATTATCACATCTGTCTGCCAATTGTTATTTTTTTCACCGTTTACACGGCTTATTATCTTATTACAGTTCATTTATATAAAGGAATTGTTATGCCGAAAAAAATATAAATTTTGTAAATTAATTTTGGCACATTATTGTAGAAACTATAAAGCCGCATTTCTCCATTTAAACATGGAGAAATGCGGCTTTTTTAATATAGAATTTCGATACTTCTATTCCATTGAAGGGGTATATAATGGCTTTAAAGAATACCCATAATTTATGATAAAATATGGATGAGATTGTAAAGAATTGAAATGAAACTATTCATGGTGGTTACTTTGATTTACAATCATTATGGAACACAAAACTGATTTTGACTGTTCGAAAAAATTTTTAAATGGGAGGGGAGTCTAATGGATTCTAGAACATACGAAAACAATAACTTAAAAATAATTTGCCCCGATGATTGTGGAAATGCCCCCAAAAAACAGCATCTTAAGGAATTAACCATTGCTTTTGCTAAAAACGATTTACTGTCTATTAATGATAATATTACCGATGATTTTCAATGGAATATAATCGGAAAAAAACGTATTCACGGGAAGGAGAATTTTGTCGAAACATTAAAACAAATGCATCATAACAAAGTAACGGAACTGCACATAACCAACATAATTACTCACGGCTATGATGGCTCTGTAAACGGTACCTTTATATTAGAAAATAAGAAGAACTATGGATTTTGTAACGTATACAAATTTTTTAGTTCGCGTAATCATTCAAAAATAAAAGAATGTACTTCTTATATCATTGAATTATCAAATTCTAAAAAGGAATTGTTCTAAACTATCATGAATTATACTTTAAATGATATATATGGAAAGGAGTATGTATGATGGAAAAGGTAACACCATTTTTAATGTTTCAAGATGGCAACGCAGAAGAAGCGGTGAATTTTTATACCTCCATCATAGAGGATTCTCAAATTACAAGCATTGTTAGATATGGGGCAAACGAAGCTGGTCCAGAAGGCACCGTGATGCAGGCTACTTTTACCTTAAAAGGGCAAGAATTTATGTGTATTGATAGTTATGTAAAACATCCGTTCTCTTTCACCCCATCTTTCTCCATCTTTATTACCTGTAATACGGAAGAAGAATTGAGCAATCTTTATGAGAACCTCCTTGAAGGTGGACAAGCTCTTATGCCTTTGGACGATTATGGTTTCAGTAAAAAGTTTGGATGGGTAAATGACCGATTCGGAGTTTCGTGGCAAATAAATCTCCCTTAATAATCATCTTCGGTACCAATGATGAAAAACAATAGGTGCCCCCAAATCGACAGGTGCACCTTTATGTCTACTAAATCATCAAACTGTATGCCTTTTAATATTTGCCGAGCAAAGAAGATAATACTTCATTTGTTCCATTCAATAATATCAATCAATTCTAAAGTGTTACGTATTCATTTCGCAATCCTTCCTGAATTTGGTTCCATTGCTGTTCATCTTTAGAATGAATATCCCAACTTTTTCGTCAATCTATTTGCGGTTGTTTCCCCCTTTTTAATAATTCATTTGTTTAGACGTGATCCGTATGTGCTGCCAATGTTGTTCCATGACGGACATGGGGGTTTGGTTGCAAGACATGCCATCTATGACACCGAAAATTCCAGAATTCGGTCCCGAACATGTGAACCAACTTCCTTTTACAGGAACTGGAGGTCCTTCAAATGTTTCCTTTATCATCGTTTTAACCGAGTTTCTTAATGATTCACTCTCCAAAAAATTAAATATCCACTGACTGGCTAATTCTTATTTCGCACAGATAATACATTTTCTTTTACTATATGTACGAGACAATTAAAAAGCAATTGCGTAGCGTTTACATTAATTTTGGTATGAAATTGTTTTGTGTGCTGCAATGCAGGCCCAAAATACTATATTAGAAATTACATTCAAGCGTTGTTTTGTTATGAGGACGAAATAAGTATCTTGTGCGGTAATGGATAAAGATCCTTAATGGGAATCTATGTTTCTAACACGCTTTATGGTGTTAGCTTGATTCATCTAGTAGTTAAATGGGCATAAAGTACAAAACAGCAAAGTAAGATTCTTTATTTGCTATTGAAGAAGTATTTATTATGGCGTTAAAATTTTCGGAAATCTCTAATTGAGTCTATTTTCATATGCAAAAATGCTAAACATCTGTTAAAATCAAAAAGTCAACTAAATAAAAATCCGCAAAACGCGGTAGAGGTTCTAGCTACCCTCTTTAAAAAACTAAGGAAAACAGGACTGCTTTCGTTAGTAGTCCTGTTTTTCTGTACAAGGGAGAGTTTAAGATGAAGAAAAAAGAAAAAGCGGTTGTTGTCTTTAGCGGCGGCCAGGATAGTACCACTTGTTTATTTTGGGCGAAGGAACGATTTGAAGAAGTCGTTGCTGTAACCTTCGATTATAATCAGAGGCACAAGTTAGAAATTGAATGCGCCAAAAATATTGCAAATCAGCTTGGTGTCAAACACCATATTTTAGATATGTCCTTATTAAATCAATTAGCTCCGAATGCTTTAACCAGAGACGATATCCAGGTAAAAGATGGGGAGAACGGAAGTCTGCCATCCACCTTTGTTCCTGGAAGAAATCTGTTGTTTATGTCCTTTGCAGGTGTATTAGCTAGTCAAGTGGGGGCTAAACATATTGTAACTGGAGTCTGTGAAACTGATTTTAGCGGATATCCCGATTGCCGAGATATTTTTGTGAAGTCTTTGAATGTTACTTTAAATCTTTCGATGGATCAGGATTTTGTAATTCATACCCCGCTAATGTGGTTGGATAAATGTGAAACTTGGAAACTAGCAGATGAACTTGATGCTTTTGATTTTGTCCGTGAAAATACTTTAACATGCTATAACGGGATAATCGCGGATGGGTGTGGAGAGTGCCCAGCTTGTAAATTAAGAAAACATGGTCTTGAAGAATATTTGAAAATCAGAAAATAGTGAGTTAGGAGATGACCGATATGATACAACAATTTTACCCGCAACCAGCTCCACATCCATATCGTTTTGAATTAAATAAAGATATGAACTTCTCGACTGCTCATTTTATCCCAAATGAGAAAGCAGGGAAGTGTTCCTTTACTCATGGGCACACTTATTTTGTCAATCTAACCATTGCAGGGGATGACCTCGATGAAATGGGGATGCTGGTTAATTTTAGTGATTTAAAGAAATTAGTGCACGGAAGATATGATCATAAGCTATTAAATGATTTTCCTGAATTTGAAAAGTTGCCTCCATCTACAGAGGCCGTGGCGCAAACCATTTACGAATTGGTTGCCAATTATTTAGATACTTTACCGAATCTACCAAAATGTATCCAGGTGTTGGTTCGAGAAACACCAACGTCTTATGTTATCTATAGACCCAGAAACGAAGGGAACGACCGACATGAGTAAGATCCCTGTTATAGAGATATTTGGTCCTACGATACAAGGAGAGGGCATGGTAATAGGAAGAAAAACCATGTTCGTTCGGACGGCAGGCTGTGATTATCGTTGTGCATGGTGCGATTCGGCTTTTACATGGGATGGATCGGAAAAAGATAATATTAGATTACTAACTCCATCCGAAGTTTTTCAGGAGTTGAAACTACTAGGCAGTCACAATTTTAATCATGTAACGATAAGTGGAGGAAATCCTGCATTGATTGGGAAACCGATGATGGAATTGATTAAGATTTTCCATGAACATGATATAAGAGTTGGCTTAGAAACACAAGGAAGCCGCTGGCAGGAATGGTTTACCTTAGTCGATGATTTAACCATCAGCCCGAAGCCTCCTAGCAGCGGGATGAAGACCGACTTTGATGTATTAGATAGAATAATAGAAAATTTAGATGAAAATAGAATGAGCCTAAAGGTAGTTGTCTTTAATGATGAGGATTTTGACTACTCCAGAATGGTTCATAAACGGTATCCTTCCATAGATTTTTATGTATCTGTAGGGAATAAGGATCCTTATGAGACAGGTGATATATCTTCACGATTATTAAATTCTCTAGATTGGTTATGGAGCAAAGTAATCGAAGATCCCGAAATGAATAATGTACGTGCTTTGCCGCAACTACATGCATTAGTTTGGGCAAATAAGCGAGGTGTATAATTTATGAATCAAGTAACTACTATGGACTATGACTTGAAAAAGCGAAAAATTTCCGAGCATTTTGCTAGAATTATAGAAGAACTTGGCTTAGATTTAGATGATCCTTCGATAAAAGATACGCCGGAAAGAGTAGCGAAAATGCTGGTAAATGAAACATGTAATGGATTATTTACAGAACCGCCAATTATTACAACCTTTCCAATAGATAAAAATACATCAAGGGATCTAGTTGTAATAGAAAATATTCCTTTTAACTCTTTATGCGAACACCATTTCCAACCTTTTGTTGGAACGGCCACTATCGCCTATCTTCCTAATGATAGGGTCATGGGACTTTCCAAAGGAGCTAGAGTATTAGATTATTTCGCATCCCGACCGCAAATCCAAGAACGACTCACAAATG
Organism: Heyndrickxia camelliae; assembly: GCF_002844575.1. GTDB lineage: Bacteria > Bacillota > Bacilli > Bacillales > Bacillaceae_C > Margalitia > Margalitia camelliae. The sequence continues at coordinate 231,054 of NZ_PIQO01000004.1, read as the reverse complement.
AAGTTGCTGCGTATTTATATGAACAACTGAATGCTAAAGGTGTATTTGTAATCATGAAAGCGGAACATTTCTGTATGAAAGTCCGCGGAGTAAAAAAACACCAATCCACTACAATAACAACCGCAAGTCTCGGAGAAATTGATAAGAAAGAGGTACTCGCATCAATCCAACTTGCTAGTAGTAAATAATTTTTATTAAGCGGAAACCCTGGAAGGAGATTACTTTTTTCAGGGTTTTTTATCTAAAAACAATGCCAATAAAATCCTAGCTAAAATTTTATACGTCTTTACAATTCTGTCGGATTCCACAGAACCATCCCGCAGCTTATCGAATATTACCGTTTTTTCTGTGACATCGGTCACATTGAGCCCGTGAAAGTGACCTTAATTCTGTTTTTACTCATACATCGGTCACATTGAGCCCATGAATGTGACCTTAATTCTGTTTTTTCTCATACATCGGTCACATTGAGCCCATGAATGTGACCTTAATTCTGTTTTTACTCTTACATCGGTCACATTCCGCCTATGAATGTGACCTTAATTCTGATTTTACTCTTACATCGGTCACATTGATCCCATGAATGTGACCTTAATTCTGTTTTTTCTCATACATCGGTCACATTGATCCCATGAATGTGACCTTAATTCTGATTTTACTCTTACATCGGTCACATTCCGCCTATGAATGTGACCTTAACTCTGTTTTTTCTGTGACATCGGTCACATTCCGCCTATGAATGTGACCTTAATTCTGATTTTACTCATACATCGGTCACATTCCCCCTATGAATGTGACCTTAATTCTGTTTTTATTCTTACATCGGTCACATTGAGCCCATGAATGTGACCTTAATCCTGTTTTTACTCATACATCGGTCACATTGAGCTGATGAATGTGACCTTAATTCTGATTTTATTCATACATCGGTCACATTCAACCCCTTCCTTTATGCTTTTTTGAAGGTTATCGTCAACATTTAACAAATTTTATACGTTAAACGCATATCAAGCTAAATAATTCGAAATACAACACTTAACTTGTAAAACAAGTAAGTAATTCCGTTTTTGCTCAATTCCTTGGTGCATCAATTTTTCTAAAACGGCCGCTTCGAATATAGCCATTTATATCATCAGCACCGTACAAAATGCACCCACATGTAAGAAAAACCAGAGAAAGTCTCATGGCTACTAAAACAAAATGGTATTTGGCATGCCTTTACTTAATTGTAATAAAAAATATCAAAAACTAGAACTTGATTGGTATGAGGCGGTATTTGATGATAAAAAAAAGCACTGGTATTGATTTAAAAATTAGAATATTCTCAATAGTATAAAGAGGTAAACAAGAACCAAGTTTGCGTTATGAATCATATATGGGAGGAGAGTTTTTCTTTGGCAATAAAAAAATTATCCTTACTTCCGGCGGGGCGGTGTCTAGTTGATGGTACTATCCTTGATACACGTATGGAGCATGGGAGGTTAACAGTAAGTTTACCGGTTTGGGTTTATCTGATTGAAACAACGGATGGACCGATTCTTATCGATACCGGAATGCCAGAATCATGTGTGCAAGATCCATTGGGGTTATTCGGCGGAATGAGTGATGGGTCTATCGCTCCACAAATGAAGGAAGAGGACACTATTCTAAACATTTTGCATTGCCAAGGGTATCAACTTAATGATTTAGCATGTCTAATCAGTTCTCATTTGCATTTTGACCATGCTGGAGGAAATGCTATGTTTCCAAATACGGAAATTTATCTTCAGCGTGCTGAATTTGATGCAGCTATGAAAAAGCAGGGATATCCCGAAGTTTGTAAGAGACTTGGACTAAATTATAAGTGGGGAGATGGCGATAAGGAATTAGTACCAGGGTTACAATTATTAGCCACTCCTGGTCATAGCCCAGGCCACCAATCAGTTCTGGTTCAGACAAAGGAATCTGGGAATATTCTTTTAACAATTGATGCTGCTTACACAAGAAGTAATTATGAATACAATGTCCCGTTTGCAATACATAATGCCGAGGATACAATTAACTCGATTACCAAGTTAAAAGAAATTGCAAAAAGTGAAAAGGTGAACGTGTTTTACGGTCATGATGTAGAACAGGAAAAAGAATGGTCTGACCAGTTAATAAATGAAAAGAGGTAACTGTATGACAGCTTTTCCAATTGATAATGTTAGAGAATTATTTCCTGCATTGAAAAGAACTTATAATGGAATGTCTGCAGTCTATTTGGATGGACCCGGTGGATCACAAGTAGTAAAAACCGCAATCGAAGCAATGGTAACTTACATGTCAAATGGGGGAGCTAATCTGCATGGCCAATTTCCATCGAGTAGGGAAACCGAGGATCATATCGCTCAAGCAAGACGTATTGTTGCCGATCTTGTTGGGGCCGAGGAGGATGAAGTGGCTTTTGGTCAGAATTCGACCTCACTTGCTTTCTCGATTTCCCGTGCTTTAAGCAAACAGTGGCAGGAAGAGGATGAAATAGTTGTAACGTAAATTGATCATCGTGCCAATGTGGATCCATGGTTAACGGCAGCTCGCGATAATAATCTTAACGCTCGCTGGCTGAAGGTGGACACAGAAACTCTATCTTTGGATTTAACAGACTTGGAAGAAACAATTAATGAAAAAACGAAACTCGTCGCAGTTACATTAGCATCTAATGCTGTTGGCACGATTACCGACATTCAAAAAATTTCAAAACGAGCAAAGGAAGTTGGTGCAATACTTGCGGTGGATGCGGTTCACGCCGTTCCTCATTTTGCTATCGACCGAAATTTGATTGGTGCCGATATTATCCTTTGCTCTGCGTATAAGTTTTTTGGACCACATGTTGGGATTTCCATCATACGTAAAGGCTTATTTGAATCACTTGAACCGTATAAGTTAGTGCCGGCACCTACCAATACACCAGATAAACTGGAAACGGGAACGCAAAACCATGAAGGAATTGCTGCTATCAAACCAGCCATTGAATTTATTGAAAACCTTGGAACAGGTTCGACACGTAGTGAAAGAATTGTAAGTGGGTACAAAGCGATTGAGGATCACGAAAATGAATTAGCGAATAGAATCCGTAATGGTTTATCTGCTATTTCTGAAGTTACACTCTATCAAACTCCACCGAATATACTTAAAACTCCTACGATTGCCTTCCGGGTAGAGGGGGTAATTCCTACTGATTTTTGCCTTAATCTTGCAGAAGAACATGCCATTTTTATCGCAGATGGAGACTTTTATGCTACTACTTTAGCAGATAAGTTAGGTCTTAATGATAAAGGTGGTTGGATCCGCGCTGGACTCGCTCCATATAACACTGTTGAAGAAGCAGAAAAATTGGTTGAAGCTGTGAAACAGGTAGTCAGTCAAGCCGTTAAATTTTAATGATAGATTTTTAAAATCATTTACAGACCTATTAAAGGAGTTTGATAGGTCGGTTTTTATTTTCATCCCAGGAATTTCGATAAATTCCACTAAATTTATACTATATTTTCCAATTGTTGATATAATGGTAATATAGCTTATTTGAAAAAGGTGGAGGGACCAATGGTAAATTTAAGTAAAATTGAATTAACAAAAAAAGGGCAATCTATAAATCTAACAAAAAGTAATACACAATTGATAGGTGAAATTTTAGTAAATCTTAATTGGAATCAACAAACAAAAAAATCCGGGGGAATCCTTTCTACGTTGTTTGGAAAAGGGAATGCTGGTGTCGATTTAGATTTAGGTTGTTTATATGAATTAAAAAATGGGCAAAAGGGATGCGTGCAAGCATTGGGAAATTCATTTGGTTCCTTTCGTAGTTTTCCTTACATAGAACTGGATGGAGATGATCGCACTGGTTCTGTATCTAGTGGAGAAAATTTGCGAATAAACGGAAATATGATTAAAGATATTAAAAGGATTTTAGTTTATTCTTTTATCTATGAAGGTGTAGCGAACTGGTCGCAAGCGGATGGAATCGTAACATTAAAATACCCTTCTGGTCCAGATATTGAGGTAAAACTAGATGAACATCGCAATGGTAAAATTATGTGTGCGATAGCGATGATTGAAAATGTTAATGATGAAACCTTTAAAGTCCAGCGATTGGTGGAATACTTCAATGGTCATCAAGATATGGACCATGCGTATCGTTGGGGTATGAAGTGGGTTGCTGGCAGTAAATAATGATCAAAAAAAGAGGCTTTTCAAGTTAAAGAAGAGAAGAAAAAAGTACGAGGCACTGTTTCAAAAAAACAGTGCCTCGAATTCTCTACTATTTTGCATCCGAAAATAATAGCTATTTAATACCAAGTTTAAGCAGCTTTCTCCAACTCCACCTGCTCTACTTTTTTCTTCTTCTTAATCGGAGATAGACTTCGTTCCAGCCACGCCATAATAAAATCAGCTGCAACTGCCATTACTGCAGTTGGGATAGCGCCAGCAAGAATAATAGGGGCACCATTGGTTACATTCGTTCCACGGACAATGATGTCACCAAGGCCTCCTGCGCCAACAAAGGTTCCAATGGTAGCAATACCGATTGCAATAACTAGTGCATTTCGTAAGCCTGCCATTATAACTGATAATGCAAGGGGAAGCTCTACCATTCTTAATACTTGAAATTTCGTCATTCCCATTGCTTTACCTGATTCTAATAAAAATTGATCCACACTCTGTATTCCAGTATAGGTATTCTTAAGAATTGGCAATAAAGAATAAAGGAATAGGGAGAGGACAACGGTGTTCGTTCCCAATCCCATCACTAGCATAAGCACCGATACCATCGCCAAGGCAGGAATGGTTTGAATAATATTTGCCAGAGACAAGAGCCAAGTACTTAATTTATGATAGCGCGCCATCAAGATTCCTAGTGGAATAGCCACAATAGCAGCAAATAACACTCCATAGGCTGACATTAAAAAGTGGCGGTAAAACTGTTCCCAAACGTAACTTCCGTTTTGCATATAATAGTTTACAATTCCTTGTAGTGTATCCATATCAGCACCTCACTCTCTGCTATTTTTAATGTCATTATAATTAGGATCTAGCTCAACCACCTCGACTAGACTTCTCTATAATCGGAATAAGCTTGTAAACCACTTGAGTAGTTTACTTTAATCACTTGTAATTCGGATACCAACCCAGCGATCGTGCCCGGATTCCTTGAACCACTACCAACATACCCAATTTCCCTTGGCCAGCTAGTTAATGGTCACGAAACACCGACTATTGTTCCCGTTTCCAGTCTGCTACCAGAATTACAATCATAATAGTCATAGAATGCTCCTACGTCACTTACAGGGACAATACTTATAACTACGTAAACCATACGTTAGCTGAGCTTTACATTATTCAAAGTAATGATGCTTCTCCAAAAATTCGTTTGCCACTACAGATGGTTCCTTCATTTTACCATCGCTGTCATAGTTTAATTTTTGCATTTCTTCCGTACTAATTTTTCCAACTAGTTTTTGCAAAACTTTTTTCAGCTCGGGATGTTGCTTTAATACATCATTTCTTGCAACAGGGGAGGCATCGTAAGGAGGGAAGAAATGTTTGTCATCTTCCAATACCTTTAAGTGATAAGCGCTGATTCTTCCGTCTGTTGTATACGCTAAAACGACATCCATTTTCCCGCTTTGAACTGCTTTATACACTAAACCGATTTGCATTGGATAGGTGTGCCCAAATTCAAAACCATATTCCTTTGTGAAGCCTTCATACCCATCACCTTTACGTTTTAACCATGAATTGTCGACACCTAGTCTTAAGTCATGAATCAATGGCTTCAAATCAGATACTTTTTCCAGATGATTTTTTTTAGCAAAATCCTGCGATACAGTAAAAGCATAGGAATTAGCAAATCCATAGGAATCAAACCAAGTTTGATCAAAACGTTTTTGAAATTGATTTTGAACAATTTTTAACGCTTTCTTAGGGTCCTTTACTGGTTCCATTCCTAGTGCCCCTGCTAAATCCGTCCCAGTATAACGAACGGAGGAAATATCTACATTCCCATTCTCCATCGCTTTATGAAGGACAATGGAAGAGCCTAAATTGTTTACGATATCTACTTTTAAACCAGTATAATGTTCAATCATGTATTTTTGCATATATCCTAAAATTTGTGATTCTGTCGTCACCATTGTTCCAATCTTGATGGTCTTATTAGAAGATGCACTCAAGCCTGGTAAGGAGCATCCACTAAATAGCAAGGAGAACGACAAAATCAATCCGATTATCCATTTGCTTTTCTTCATAATTAGCTCCTTCCTAGACAGCTTCTTTTACATTGCGAATTCCTTTAGGGGTAGCCCATTTTTCGATTTTTCCTAGTAGAAAATCGACTAAGAGGGCTAGAATCGTAACAGGAATTGCCCCCGCGATAATAAATTGCGGTTGATATAGATTAAGTCCGCTGAAAATATAATCTCCAAGACCCCCAGCTCCGATAAAAGAGGCAAGAGTGGCCCAGCCAATTAGATAAACAGTGGAAAGACGAATTCCTGCCATGATAACCGGGATCGCTAATGGTATTTCCACATAGCGAACACGTTCCCATCCAGTCATACCCATCCCGCGACCTGCTTCCAGCAGATTTCGTTCAATCCCTTTTACACCAGTATAGGTGTTTCTTAAGATGGGTAGGACTGAATAGAAAAATAAAGCAATAACTGCAGGCTTAACCCCGACTCCCAGAATAGGAATAAAAAAGGCTAATATAGCAAGACTCGGAAAGGTTTGGACAACGCCTGCGATTCCCATGATAATTCCGGCAACTTTTGGTACTCGTGTTAATGCGATCCCAAGCGGAACAGCCACAATGATACCAAAAATGACGGCAATAATAGAGATGTAAAAATGCTGCCAAGTTTTAAATAACATTTCAGACCAATAGCTGTTCAAAAACTGTAGTAAACTATCCATCTAAATTCCTCCTATCCTACATGTTTTTCTTGTTTCTCCGCTTCTACATCCCCCCAAATGGAATCATAAACAATATCGACAAGACTAGCTCTTGTTACGATACCAACAAGACGTTGTTTCTCATCCACGACAGGAACATATTTCATTCCACGTTTTAAGATTTGTCTAATGGATTCTCGAACTAAAGAGTCTTTTTGCACGGCAAATGCTTGTGTATTGAGGATATCCCCAACATTTACGGATTTCTTGCGATTTTGGTCAATCATTTCTACGTCGATAAAACCTTTTAGTACTTGATATCGATCTACTACTAACAGGGAATCGACTCGTTGATCTTTCATTATTTGAATGGCTTCCGATATAGATTTATCCTCTGTAATGGTTATCGGTTTCGGGTTCATTACTTGTTCCACGGTTTGAATATTTGGCCGTGCTTGAAGCAGGCGTTCTTTTCCGATAAATTCTTCCACAAAGGAATCTGCCGGTTCTCGTAATATTTCATCCGGAGTGCCGATTTGCACTAATTGTCCGTCGCGCATAATTACAAGGCGATCGGCTAGTTTTATCGCTTCATCCATATCATGGGTAACAAATACGATAGTTTTTCCTAATGATTGTTGAAGCCTTTTAAATTCATCTTGTAAGGAATCACGTGTGATGGGATCAAGAGCACCAAATGGTTCATCCATTAAAATTAATGGTTGATCTGCTGCTAACGCACGTAATACTCCAATCCGCTGCTGTTGCCCACCGCTTAATTCATGTGGGTAGCGATCTAGATAATCTTCTGTCATATTTACTAGTTTCAGTAGTTCTTTTGCTCGTTCGCGGCGCTTGTCTTCCGGCCATTTTAGTAGTTTTGGAATGAGTGATATGTTTTGTTGAATGGTCATATGAGGAAATAAACCAATTTGTTGAATAACGTAGCCAATTTCCCGTCTTAGTTGAACAGGATCTTTTTCTAAAATATTTTTTCCATTAATATAAATACTGCCGCTGGTAGGTTCGATCAAACGGTTAATCATTTTCATGGTTGTTGTTTTCCCGCAGCCACTTGGACCAATAAATACAATAAACTCACCGGGCTGAAACTCCATATTCAAATCCTTAACCGCTGTTTTTCCTCCTTTATACACCTTTGTAACATGTTCAAATTTAAGCAAATGAAAACACCTCCGAAATTTTATACACTTAATCGATAATATGTTCGGTACTATTTTAGTATAGTGTAAAGTTTGTAAAATATAAAGTTTATAAACTGTATGTATTTTATCGATATCGTGCAAATTTTGGATTGTATAAAGATCTATTATGTTAATTACCCAATTTTTCTAAAAAATACTCCTGTTTCCTACCACATATCGTATTTTAATTTTCGCTAGATGTATGTTACATTGTCATAGTATAATTGGTAGTCGAAAGGAGATTACTACCTGTGGATGAGAAAGCGTTAGAAAAAGTTACTCAAGTAAAAGAACAATATATAGAGAAAATTGCCGATAATATGCGAGCATACGGGGTTTCCTCGACGGTTGGACGGATACTTGGGATTATTTATATGAATCGAAAACCGATGACACTAGATGAACTTTCCAATGAAACTGGCATGAGTAAGACGAGAATGAGCCAAGTGGTTCGTGAAATGGTCGAACTTAATATAGCGGAAAAAGTTTTTGAAAAAGGGGTTCGTAAAGATATTTATGATGTCGAAGATGATTACTACGATACCTTTATCACGATATTTACATCTAATTGGAGAAAAACAATCAATCGAAATAAAATGTTCGAGAAAAAAGTAATCCGAGAGCTAAACGAATTAAAGGAAGGTGAAGAGCTTTCACCTGAAATGGAAGAACAAGTAAATGAATTACTTCTGGAAATGAAAAAGTGGGCAGATTATTATAATTGGTTAACCCGATTAGTTGATTTTTTTGAAAGCAATGAAATCTTTAAATATGTACCGAAAACGTGAGCGTTATAAAACGATAAATGATGGAACAAAAAAAGTAACCCGAAAACTTGGAAGGGGTTACTTTTTTCATGTTCTTATATTTGTAGATGAGTTACCCTTTATTTATCTTAAGAATAATTTTTCCAATATTCTTGTTGTCCTCCATGTGTTGATGGGCTGCTTGCACCATATCTAGAGAGAATGCCTCATCGATTACAGGCATTATTTCTTTTCGTTCGATATAGGGAGCTACTGTTTCCATAAATTCTTGCGTTAGCTGAGCTTTGTACTCATCACTTCTTGGGGTTAGTAAAGTTCCAGTAATTTGAACGCACTTTGACATAAGGCTGAATAAATTCATCTTTTCTACTTCACTTCCTCCCAAGATTCCGATAAGGACCCAACGACCTTCTTGTTTAATACTTGCTAAGTTTTTCTCCCAATAATCGGCGCCAATAAAGTCTAGAATTAAATCTACGCCATTACCATTTGTCGCTTTTAGAACCTCTTCTTCGAAGGACTGTTCCTTGTAATTGATAAGGATATCAGCACCTAATGTACGGCAAAATTCAAGTTTTCTTTTGGATCCAGCAGTAACAATAACCTTAGCGTTACTTAATATTTTTGCTAATTGAATCGCAGCGGTACCAACGCCGCTTGCACCTGCATGGATTAACACGGTTTCTTGCTTTTGCAATTTTCCAATCCAATATAGCGTTTGATAGGCGGTTAGGAACACCTCAGGAATTCCTGTTGCTTCTTCAAATGAAAGCGTATCAGGAATTTTCATCGCACGATCTGCAGGCATGACGGCATATTCAGCATATCCTCCACCATTAACAAGTCCCATTACTCTGTCTCCAATCGAGAAGGTATCATTTCCATTTGTTTCTGCAACAGTGCCTGCGATTTCAACACCTAAGATTGGATTGAGAGCATAACCCGCTTTTCCTTCACGCGTTATAATATCTGTTCGATTTATGGCGGCAGTTTCTACTTTTATTAGTAATTCTCCCTTTTTAGGTTTGGGAGTAGGCATTTCAACTATTTTAAGTTGTTCTGGGCCTCCTGGTTTATCTACAATGACAGCCTTCATTATAACACTTCCTACTAAAAAATTTTTACAGCTTATTCATTTTGAGGTTTATCCAAATATATGTTATGGAATTTTAAGGTTTGTTATTAATCCTAAATAAACATTTCTTGAGAATCAAATAATATGCAATGTAAACATACGTAATACACTTTCTATTTTTGTAGTAAAATAGAGAGGGAAATTTTGAAAAGGGAGTTTTTACTAAATGAAAGTAATCAACAAAATATTCAACCATTATTGGAGCCCATATATCGCGATAGGCATTGCCGGGATTTTAAGTGCTCTTTATTTTGGAATAACCAAAACGGTTTGGGCGGTGACTGGTGAGTTTACCAGATTAGGAGGACATATTTTACAGCTCTTTGGTGTGGATATTTCCGATTGGGCTTACTTCCAACTAATACAAATGCAAGGAACTACATTTAGCCGTACAGATGGCTGGATTGTTTGGGGGATGTTTATTGGAGCACTTATGATGGTTTTATTCAGTAATAGCTTTAAAATTAGAATTCCGAAACAAAAACGGAGATTGATTCAAGGCCTCATAGGCGGTATCATTGCAGGCTTCGGTGCACGGTTAGCCCTCGGCTGTAATCTAGCCGCCTTTTTCACAGGTGTACCACAATTTTCGTTGCATTCTTGGATTTTTATGGTTGCGACAGGAATTGGTACTTTTATTGGTACAAAGATTGTCCAATTAAAATGGTGGAAAGGGAAACCTGTGCTGCTAAAGGGAAATACTGCTGAGATTTTGAAAAAGAAACACCCAATACAGCCGTACATTGGCGGACTTGTTGCTATACTTTATATTGGAATCATTGTGTATTTATTTAGTACAGGAAAAACCATGCTTGGAGTAGCGGCTATTTTTGGAGCAGCTTTTGGTATTTTAATAGAAAGAGGACAAATATGCTTCACCTCTGCTTTTCGTGATTTATGGATCAGCGGCAGAGCAACCATGACGAAGGCAATTTTATTGGGAATGGTGATCAGTTCCGTGGCTACTCTAATCGTTATTATTGCTTATGGCTTAGAGCCTGTAACGAAAATTGCGGCACCAAGCACCTTTATTGGCGGGCTGCTTTTTGGATTGGGAATTGTCTTGGCTAGCGGTTGTGAAACTGGGATGATGTACCGGTTGATGGAAGGACAGGTTCACTATTTGATGGTATTTATCGGGAATGTCTTTGGGGCAACATTGCTTTCCTATGCTTGGGATCATCTTGGAGTTTACAATTATTTGGTAAAAAGCGGAAAACCAATTAATCTTATCACAGTAATGGGACCAGCTTCTGCACTGATCATTACGCTTATTTTACTTGCTCTTTGCTTTATCATCGCAGTCTATTGGCAAAAAAATTATCGTTTCGAAGTAGGCTTTAAGAAAGGGGATCATAATAAACATGTCCATTGATTTTACATTAGATATCAGAGGAGAATCCTGTCCATATCCTGTCATCTATACTTTAGAAACATTAAAAGATATGGAAAAGGGGAAGATTCTTCAAGTCATTACCGACTGTCCGTCATCTTTCAGAAATGTTCCGGAGGAAGTAGTGAAACACGGATACCAAATGGCGCAAGAACCAATGAAAAATGGAAGAGAATATCTTTTTTATATCATCGCTTAATCTAAAGAGCTTTCACAAATCGTGAAGGCTCTTTTTTGCATCCGAAATGATAAAACCAGTGTCTGTATAAGCAGCTATCCGTTAACGAATTTCTGCTTCTCTCTACAATCATTAGGTTTAGCCAATAAACACCTCACTTTATTGCCATTAGCTTTCTGGTGAATCAGTACGTGAAAAATAGAGAACAAGTATCACCCATATGCTTTTTTTATAAGGCTGTTTTCTCAAAGATTGTTGCATTTCCTATAAGAGTATAATCCTTGAAATAGATAGGATTCGCGCTCTTTTCTACATTCCGTTTTCATTAGATAGTAGAAAAATATTGTAAATAGTAACAGGTTAAAATCGGCTTTTGGATTTTAAACAAGGTTTAAGAAAAGCGCATTTATAAAATGAAGGGTAGGAGGTATTTTCAGATTTATTTAAAAACTCATAATTAGTATGATATAAAAATAGTATAACTTCATTAAACATGGAAAAGGGGAGGGGAGTCTATGTCAGCGAAAGAATTAATTCGAACACTAATTGTAGATGATGAATTGTTAATACGACAAGGAATTAAGCATTATATTGATTGGGAGAAGGAGGGCTTCCAAATCGTTGGAGAGGCTTCGAACGGTCAAGAAGCATTGGAGTTAATCGAAAAAGTGTCTCCGCATATTTTAATAACCGATATTATAATGCCTATTATGGATGGAGAGGAATTAACGAGATTAGTAAAAGAAAAATACCCTCAGATGGAGATTATTATTCTTAGTAGTTTTAGTGAATATGATTATGTTCGGTCAACATTTCAAAATGGGGTAGTGGACTATATATTAAAGCCAAAGTTGGATGCAGAAGGGCTTTTGAAGACATTAAAGACCGCTGCGAATCGAATACCATATCTGCAAAAATTAGCAATACAAGAAAATAGCAAGCTATCCATTGGTCAAAAGCTGGAAAGAATGATTTCTGGGTATGAGGTTTGTTTTGAACCAGGTGAGGTGGAAAATATGTTTCCATACCGGCATTTCTTTTTATTTGGTGCCGATGTGAACAAGATTCCCACTACCCATTTGGATATTTGTAAAAATGAGATTGAACGCATATTCCTTAAAGAATTTCCCTTTGGTACCTTTTATACTCTTTGTTTGAATCAGTCTATCATTCTTATCGTTCTTAATACAAGGTCCGAAAATAATGATAAAGTAGTTGAGATTTCCTATCATCTGGCACAGTCCATGGAGAAAGCGAAATTTGCATTAAGTGACGTTTTCGAGGAGATGAATCAAATTGGCGAGGCATACAAAACATTATTGCAGTTACTTCCATATCATTTCTATTTAAATTACATGCCATTGCTTATGGAAAGAAATCTTCCAGATCCTCCAAATCAAGTGGCTCCCTTTAATTTGGAGCAATTTACGAATGATCTTAAACTACACAATTTCGATGTAGCATTTATGTATTTATCATCCTATGCTTCCGAATTATCTAAGTGCTATACAATGGATATTTTTGAATATAAGTCCTTTATGGGCAACTGCATCTTTAACATCATTATCCTACTTGGCAATATGGATTTGGATGTGAAGGAATTGGATAAAAGAAAGTATACGTATTTTAAAAGGATAGAAGAAGCCTCATCCGCACAAGCAACTTTACAGATATTGAATGGTTTTATAGAAGCTGCGAAACAATGCATTACAGCGGTGCAAAATCACTGTTGAATTACATAAAGAATCACCACCATGAACCACTTTCGTTAACAGAAGTAGCCAAGCAATTTCATTTTAGCCCATCCTATCTTTCCAGTTATTTTTCCACCCATAACAAAGAAGGGTTTAATGAATATTTGAACCGAATTCGCATAGAGGAAGCATCTAAACTGCTTATCCAGGGAGCAGCGAGCATTTCGCAAATAAGTGCAATGGTCGGTTATTCCGATCATAGTTATTTTTGCAAAGTTTTTAAAAAAGTACAAGGTATGTCTCCTAGTCAATTTAAAAGAAAACATACAACCGTTAAGAGATGGAAAAGATGAGATGGATTCCTGTCAGCTTTAAACAACGTGGATTATTTATCAATATGTTTTTCATAACCGTTGTAATTATTGTTATTGTATCGGTTACGATTGCTTGGACCACAATCCGGATGTCAGAGAAATTTTTCTTTGGTAAATTCAGTATCATGAATGCAACAGTAATGAATCAGGTTATCGATAGCTTCGAATCATTTAATTATTCTATTGTACAAGCATCTAACAACTTTCTCACGAGTGGCACGATTAAGTCTGTATTGAGCGGAAAGCAATCCGACAGGCAAAAGATGACTTCGTTTTATACAATTGGTCAACAAATGAAACGAATCCAATCAAATTTTGTACCCTATGATATGGATATTGTGATTATGGGAATAAATGGGGTTAGTTTTTCGACCTATCAAAACTACTGGCCTATAACAGACCGCGAACTCGAAACAAGTACACTTCGCAAAAAAACTTTGGAGCAGCCGAAAAAGTTGATGTATCAGTATCATCGTTTAGACAAGCAAAAACAATATATTGTTGCCACAAGAGCGCTAATGGAACGAATTACGGAAAAAATTTATGGATCCATGTACTTTGCTATTTCAGAAAAAGAAATTAGGAAGTTCTATACAAGCTACACAAGTCCGGGGAATAATGTTTATCTCGTCGACAAAACCGGATTGATCGTCTCCAGTAATCAGTCAAAGCTAATTGGTCAAAAATCAAGAGATTTTTTGGACTATGCTGCTAAATTAAAAAACAGCTCTCAAAAATATATTGTTGGAAAATTTATGGGGAAGGATCAAGTTATCTTAATGAATTATCTGCCTTCCTTTGATATGTATCTCTTTAATATTATTGATAAGCAAACGGCATTTGGAGATTTAATCGATTCAAAGGAAATCACGTTGATTTTAATGGGGATTGTCCTACTTGCCTTACTAATAGTATTCTTTGCGTCCAGAAGATTGACTAATTCCTTATCGATCTTAGTAAGGCAAATTAGCAATGTCTCCAAAAATAATTTTGATCAGTATGTTGCGGTTACGGGTACCTATGAAACGAAGCAAATTGGGAATGCATTTAATTCCATGCTGGATGAATTACATGAATATGTAGAGCAATTAATGCTTTCCCAAAAGCAACAGCGGCATGCGGAACTAGCTGCTTTGCAACAGCAAATTAATCCGCATTTTTTGTACAATACATTAGCATCGATAAAGTTTTTGGTAAAGCAGAGGGGAAAAGAAGATTCGGAAGCAATTATTAATGCTTTAATTTCGTTATTGCAAAATACGATTGGAAATGTAAGTGAAACCATCACCATTGAACAGGAATTGGACAATTTGAAAAACTATGTGCTCATCAATCAAATGCGCTATGGGAACCGTATACAAGTTAATTATTTTGTGGGGCTAGATTGTAAGCATGTTCAAATACCAAAATTAATATTACAGCCATTTATAGAAAATTCCTTTTTTCATGGATTTAATCAAAAGCAGGAAGGAACCATTAATGTTCTTATTTGGCGCGACAATGAACTGCTAAAATGTGAAGTGACGGATAATGGGGATGGAATGAGCCCCATAGACGAAAAACTCCCGAAAACAAAGCGCAAACAGCAACTATTCTCTGGAATAGGAGTTCGAAATGTTCATGAAAGGATCCAGCTAATTTATGGGGAACCCTACGGAGTCAAGATTACAAGTAAGCCAGGGGAAGGTACTAAAGTCCTAATCACCATACCTTGCCAATCATAAAAAAATACTAAAATCTAAAAATAGTTCAAATAGGTCTTGAAAGCGAATTCATTTTTATAAAAAATTACTATTTTTCATAAAAATCATCCTAACATTTTCCTTCATTACGGTGTTACCATAATTATCACAGGAAGTTAGCGCTTACATTACGAATATGGGGGAATTTTAATGAAAAAAATACTAGCACTCTTTATTGCATGTATGCTGCTATTGACAGCTTGTTCTTCGGGTTCAAGTGAAAAGTCATCGAGTGAAAGTAAGGATGTAAAAGAAATTACAGTATGGGCATGGGATCCAAACTTTAATATTAAAGCGATGGAAATTGCAAAAGACGTATATAAAGACGTCGATTCCAAACTTAAGATTAAGGTTGTAGAGATGGCACAAGATGATATTGTTCAAAAATTAAATACAACTTTAAGCTCTGGTTCTACGAAAGGCTTGCCGAATATTGTTTTAATTGAAGATTATCGTTCCCAAGGGTTTTTGAAATCATATCCTGATATGTTTTATGATTTGACCGGCACTTATAAAACAGATGATTTTGCTTCCTATAAAGTGGCTGCCAATACTTTAAGCGGCAAAAATTACGGAGTTCCATTCGATTCAGGTGTTACCGGGCTGTATGTACGAACTGACTATTTACAAAAAGCAGGTTACTCAGTAAATGACTTACAAAATATTGATTGGGACAAATAGATCGAAATTGGTAAGAAAATAAAAAAAGCTACTGGAAAACAAATGCTCACACAGGATCCAAAAGATCTTGGTCTTATTCGTATGATGATTCAGTCAAGTGGTTCCTGGTATGTAAAGGATGATGGACAAACACCAGATATTGCCGATAATGCCGCATTAAAAGATGCTTTTCAAACTTATAAAAAAATCGTTGATGCAGATATTGTTAAGCCAAATTCTGATTGGAGCCAGTTCGTTGCCGCATTTAATAGTGGAGCGGTCGCAAGTGTTCCAACTGGAAACTGGATTACACCGTCTGTAAAAGCACAAGCCAATCAAGCAGGCAAATGGGCAGTAGTACCACTTCCAAAACTTGCTGGTATTTCCACCTCTGTCAATGCATCTAATTTAGGAGGAAGCTCTTGGTATGTACTTAATGTACCCGGTAAGGAAAAAGCCGCTGACTTTTTAGCAAAGACATTTGGTTCTAATGTTGATTTCTATCAATCTTTAGTTAAAGAAATTGGCGCAATCGGTACTTATAAGCCTGCAGCAGATAGTGAAGCATATAAGGCAACAGATGATTTCTTTGGGGGACAAAAGATTATCTCTAATTTCGCAAGCTGGACTGGAAATATCCCTCAAGTAAACTATGGCTTGCATACTTATGAAATCGAGGATATTTTGGCTGCTTCCATGCAGGACTACTTAAAAGGAAAAGATCTGGAAAAAGTCCTGCAAGATGCACAGAAACAAGCAGAAGAACAAATTAAATAACTACTTAAAATCGGTAAAATAGGCTATTTTCAGAAATTGTTTTAGAGAATTAGCCTTGGAAACTGCTGGCTAGTCTACTAATGGAAATAGAGGCGGCGGTTTCCAAGGCTATTTGTATAGGGAGTGGAACGTATGATACCAGCGAAAGCAAATCAACATCTCTATTTAGCGAAAAATTCCGGTCGAAAACTTCGGATGAAAAAAGGGCTGATTGGTTGGTCTTTTATTGCTATAGCAACGATATTAATTTGTTTGTTTTATTTTTATCCGATGATCCAGGCACTCATCATGTCCTTTCATTCAGGTAATGGATTGAATCAAACCTTTGTGGGTTTGGATAATTATGTTCGATTAGTAAAAGACCCCGTGTTTCTTACGACCTTAAAGAATACGGTGATTTATTTAATTATTCAAGTTCCCATCATGATTATACTAGCTATGTTTCTATCAGTTTTATTAAATAATAAAAAATTGAGATTAAAAGGGGTCTATCGTACAGCAATATTTTTGCCCTGTGTTACATCACTTGTTGCCTATTCTGTTATCTTTAAGTACTTATTCGGCCAGGATGGCATTATCAATTTATTCCTTTCTAAGCTTTCACTGATTTCAGAACCAATACCATGGCTAACAGATCCTTTTTTAGCTAAGATTGCCATTATTATTGCGATTACCTGGAGATGGACGGGGTATAATATGATTTTCTTTTTATCTGCCCTTCAAAATGTGGATGAATCTATCTATGAAGCAGCAAGAATGGACGGTGCCTCTTCCGTTCAACAGCTCTTTAGGATTACTGTACCTATGTTAAAACCAATCATTTTATTTACTTCGATAACATCTACAATTGGTACACTTCAGCTATTTGATGAAGTCATGAATATTACAAAGGGAGGACCGGCAAATGCGACAATGACGATTTCTCAATATATTTATAATTTGTCCTTTAAATATACTCCCGATTTTGGTTATGCAGCTACCGTTTCCTATTCTATTGTTATCTTAATCATATTCTTCTCATTCATACAGTTCAGAGTGGCAGGTGATAAACATGAATAATTGGAAACATATGTTAAACTATGTTGTCTTAACAATTGCTGCTATTATTTCGGTTTTCCCATTTATATGGATGATTGTTAGCGCAACGAATAAATCGGTCGATGTTACGGCAGGTAGATTATTGCCAGGAAACCAGTTTGTGCAAAATTTCCATCATCTTTTGGAAAGAGCAGAACTCGGAACCGCCTTAATAAACTCAGCTAAAATCTCGGTTATCACGACGGTACTTGCATTACTGATTGCGTCGCTTGCAGGATATGGATTTGAAATTTTTAAAAGTAAATTCAAAGATATCGTTTTTAATATATTGCTGCTATCAATGATGATCCCGTTTGCAGCATTAATGGTTCCTTTATTTAAGATGTTTGGGACCATTACTCAAACAGTTCCAGCGTTTGGTATTGATACACATACAGCTGTTATTCTCCCGACTATTACGACTGCTTTCCTTATTTTCTTTTTTCGTCAAAGCACGAAGATGTTTCCTAAGGAAATACTTGAAGCTGGAAGAATGGACGGATTAACGGAGTTTGGAATTTTCTTTAGAATTTATATTCCAACCATGAAAACAAGCTATGCTGCTGCAGCCATTATTACGTTCACATCCTCTTGGAATAGTTATTTATGGCCATTGGTTATATTACAAACTCCAGAGAATCAAACAATTCCATTATTAATATCCAATCTCGGGTCCAGTTACGCTCCTGATTATGGAATGATCATGACGGCAATCGTTATCGCTACCCTACCTGCAGCACTTATCTTCTTTATTATGCAAAAACATTTTGTAGCTGGAATGATGGGTTCTGTCAAATAAATTTTAAAGAAAAAGGTGATTAAGATGGTAACAAGTCCAGATATTCATTGGCTATCAGACGTCAAAGTCTATGCAGTTAACCGGATTAAGGCTCATTCAAATCATTCGTACTATGAAACAATGGAGGAAGCGAAAAATGCGGGTCCGATGCCAATGCGTTATGGATTAAATGGATATTGGAAATTTCATTATTCTGTGAATCCTGGAAGTAGGCCCAAAAATTTTTTTCAATTCGAATTTAACTGCTCTAATTGGGGAGACATTCAAGTACCAGAGCATATTCAACTGCAGGGTTACGGGAAACCTCAATATGTAAATACCATGTATCCTTGGGACGGTATTCATTCAATTCGGCCACCGGAAGTTCCAGAGGATGATAATCCGGTCGGAAGTTATGTGCGGTATTTTGATTTACCGAAAAATATGCAGGATAGATCTGTATTTATTTCTTTCCAGGGAGTAGAATCAGCCTTTTTTGTGTGGCTGAATGGAGAATTTGTCGGTTATAGCGAGGACTCCTTTACTCCATCAGAATTTGAATTAACGCCGTATCTTCAGGATCACGATAATAAACTGGCTGTGGAGGTTTACCAAAGAAGTACAGGAAGTTGGTTGGAAGACCAAGATTTTTGGCGATTCTCAGGGATATTTCGTGATGTATATCTTTATACTATTCCTGACATTCATATAAGCGATGTCAAAGTTGTAACCGATTTAAATTCTACTTTTTCAAAAGGGATACTGAAGCTAGATTTAACTTTATCATCAGCAGAGGAAGCTAAAATAGTTGGAGATTTATATGATGCTAGCGGAACATTGGTAGCTCGAACAGCAGAAAATCAAAATGCTAATGAAAAAAGATTCATAAGCTGTTCACTGAAATCACCAAAGCTATGGAGTGCAGAAAAACCATATTTATATAAGCTCTATATTCAAGTATTTAAAAAAGACGAAAGTTTAGTAGAAGTAGTACCAGTAAACATTGGATTCCGTAAATTCGAGCTAGTTAATAAGATAATGAAACTGAACGGGGAACGTATTGTCTTCAAAGGGGTGAATCGCCACGAATTTAATTGTCGAAGGGGCCGATCTATCACAAAAGAAGATATGCTTTGGGATATAAAAACGATGAAGCAGAACAATATTAACGCCGTTCGTACCTCTCATTACCCTAATCAAAGTGAATGGTACGATTTATGTGATCAATATGGAATTTATGTAATAGATGAGATGAACTTGGAAACACATGGATCTTGGCAAAAAATAGGGGCAATTGAGCCTTCATGGAACATACCAGGAAACAAATCAGAGTGGCAAGATATTGTTTTAGACCGTGCTATTTCGATGTATGAGCGCGATAAAAACCATCCATCTATTTTAATTTGGTCATGTGGGAATGAATCATATGCAGGGGAGGTCATTTTAAATGTTTCTCGCTACTTTAAATCGGTAGATTCCTCCCGGCTTGTCCACTATGAGGGAGTTTTTCATAACCGAGATTTTGATGATACCAGTGATATAGAAAGCCGAATGTATGCAAAACCTGCAGAAATTGTAAAATATTTATCGAAAAATCCTAATAAGCCTTATATTAGCTGTGAATACATGCACGCGATGGGAAACTCCCTTGGCGGTATGAAAAAATATACAGACTTAGAACGAAAATACGCAATGTATCAAGGCGGATTTATATGGGATTTTATCGACCAGGCGCTGGTGAAGAAAGACCGATATGGAAAGGAATTTCTAGCATATGGCGGAGATTTTGATGATCGTCCTACCGATTACGGTTTTTGTACAAATGGTATTGTCTACGCAAACCGTAAGCCGTCACCAAAGATGCAGGAAGTAAAATATTTATATCAAAATTTGAAATTACTTCCTGATCGGGAGGGTATAACCATATGGAACGAAAACCTATTTTCGGATACTTCGGAATATGATTTGGAATATATCCTTTATCATGAAGGGAAAGAATTATTTCGAGATATTCTGCAAGTGAGTGTAGCGCCATTGAACGATGGAGGGGCAGTGTTTAAGTGGCCCAATAATATTTTCAGGTTTGAAGGAGAATATTGCATTCATGTTTTAGCTAGATTAAAAGAAGACAGCCTTTGGGCAGCTGCAGGATACGAAATCGCATTTGGAGAGTATGTTTTTACGGAAAAGGAAAATCAAAAATCATCGATTCCGACTGGAAACTTTAAAGTAGTTCACGGTGATGTTAACATTGGCATTCACGGAAAAGAATTCTCCATCTTATTTTCTAAACAAGTAGGGAGTATTATTTCCTTAAACTATTTTGGAAATGAGATGATTTCTACACCAATTACGCCGCTATTCTGGAGAGCCACTACAGATAATGACAGGGGTTTTTCTCAAGGATATAATTCAGGTGTTTGGTATGCAGCGAGTTTAGCAAGAAAATGTATCAATATAGAAGTTACAGAAGGTCAGGGGTTTACTCGCATAGTATTTACGTATAAGTTTTCTATTCTTGCTGAAATAGAAGTTAACACTATTTACACTGTGTATCCAGACGGAAGTATTTATGTAAATGCAATTTATCATGGAGCAGATCATCTTCCGCAGATGCCTATATTCGCCCTTACATTTAAAGTCCCAGCTGATTATCATTTGCTGGAATGGTATGCAAAGGGACCGGAGGAAAACTATTCTGACCGGTGTAATGGAGCAAAACTAGGAATATTTAATAATTGCGTTTCCAACAATTTATCCGAATATATTATGCCGCAGGAATCCGGTAATCGAACAGGGGTCAGACGGGTTAGTGTTAAAAACAGGGATGGATTTGGACTCAAGCTATCAGCCGTTACGGAACCACTGGAATGTAATTTTTCCCCTTATACAGCGTTTGAACTGGAAAATGCCCTGCACCATTATGAATTACCAAATATTCACTATACGGTTGTAACAGTTGGAAAGCAAATGGGTGTTGGCGGAGATGACAGCTGGGGTGCACCGGTTCATCATGAATACCTAATTCATTCGCATCAGGACTTAGCCTTTGATTTTATGTTGAAGCCGATTCATCCATTTGTAAGTGAATAAAAAAATATAGCAAGCCTTACGGTTGAAAGGCTTGCTATATTTTAGATTCCATTCAAGATCATGCAGTAATTACTCCAAAAATCTAATTTTCCCTCGCAACTTTCCCTAATGTATGAATGACATGCGCTGTACAAACAATCCCACTTAAAAAATTATGTATTTTAATATTTTCATTAGGAGAATGATTCCCTTGATCGAAATTTGCATAAGGAACGATGACAGATGGGAGTTCCAGTATTTTTGTCCATACATAGTTAGGAAGAGAGCCGCCCATTGCTGGTTGAATAAGTGGTTCTGTATGAAAGGCTTGATGAACTGCTTGAGCAACTGTTTTAACCACTTCCAATTCCGCATTTGTACGTGAAGGTTCCATCGATCCTAAATATGTTACTTGTACATCTGGAGCATGAAGGGAAACATGTGCTTTAATTTTATTAAAGATATCTATTGGATCCTGATTTACTACTAATCGGATATCCATTTTCAAACGTGCAGTGGATGGGATAATGGTTTTGATGCCTTCGCCTGTATATCCACTTTCGACACCACAAATATTAAAGGTAGGCTCCATTGTTAATTTTCGATAGTAGGTTTCGCCACTCATCTCTAATTGGGGATAACCAATTTTCTCTCCAACACTTTTTTTATCAAAAGGCAGTTTCTTTAGTAATTGTTTTTCGTACTCTGTCAAAGGAAGAATATTGTCATAAAATCCTTCGATTAACACTTTGCCATTTTTGTCTCTCATAGTTTCGAGAAGGTCTAATAATTTCCAGACAGGGTTTGGGACAATATTGCCATTGTTCCCTGAATGGTTGTCACGGTCTGCGCCCTTTGCTTCAAGTTCAATCGCAAGCATTCCTCTCACACCTAACAGGATGGTAGGGGAGCCGCTTTCATGCAAAGAACCGTCTGATGTATAAACTAAATCGGCTTTTAGCAATTCTTTATGTTGTTCTACGAAGGAGGCTAAATGAATACTGCCGATTTCTTCTTCTCCTTCAAAAACAAATTTTAAATTGATTGGCATTTTGCCCATTGTTTCTAAATACGTTTTTACGCCTAGAAGCTGGGCTACTAACTGTCCTTTATTGTCACCAGCACCTCTAGCATAGATTCTTGCATTACGGATCTCTGGTTCAAATGGATTAGATTCCCATTTTTCTAAAGGCTCCGGAGGCTGAACATCATAATGACCGTAGATTAAAAGGGTAAAAGTATTGGCAGGATCCATAAGTTCACCAAATACAACTGGATGTCCTTCTGTTTCAATGAGTTGT
Source organism: Heyndrickxia camelliae (assembly GCF_002844575.1). GTDB lineage: Bacteria > Bacillota > Bacilli > Bacillales > Bacillaceae_C > Margalitia > Margalitia camelliae. The sequence goes on along the minus strand of NZ_PIQO01000004.1, from coordinate 207,989 downwards.
GTCGTAATTCCAAGTTCCTTCATCATTTCCATAACAAGGTTTGCACAATCTACTACACCATCGTTTTGAGCACTAATACTTTTCTGCCGTAGTAAAGTATAAAGTGGATCTAAGAATTCAAGTTGATTAGCAGATACAAAATCTCTTATTTTTTCTATGCTCATCTATTAGCACTCCTTTTCTTTGGTATGTCTTTCATTATATACATAATATTCTAAGGATGTATAATAGTTAGATTATTGTTTTTTATTACAAAAGAATTTCTCCTAAGAAATGAGGCACAATAGTAGCAAATAACTTTAGGGAGGCCCTTATAAAAAAAGATCATCTGACTGGAAGTTTACATCAGAACACAGAAGAAGTATTGGAAATTAGTTCAACTGGATATGGATTGGAATCTGTAGTAAAAGAACCGGATAAAGAGAATCCAGCATCCCAAAGGAAGGACAATCCCTCCAATTGTGGTGGCTTATAGACTGCTGAAAATTAATGAATCACATATTGAATGACACGACATGGAATGATCGTGTCATTTTTTGGTTTACCTGCCTGAATGCTTAAAATAACCTTTATCTCTGTGATATAGGATTAATGCAATGAATAAAATCCCTGCTGCAATCCATATCGATGTATTGCCTAAATGATTAGTCGAAATCGTTCCCATTAATGCACCCAATAAAAAACAAAAGATGATGATAAAAAACTTCTTACATTTTTCTTCTGCTTCGTCATCATTATGAATCAATGCAGAATAAGCAGCTTGAGAGGCGGTTCGCAGATTTCCGGTAGTCATGGTTGAATTGTACGACCATTTATCTAGTTTGTTGAAAGTAGAAATTTGCACCGATGATACAAAGGCAATACATACTGTTACCACTACATTAGGTATATTGCTCGGCAAAAATCCGACAATTATTAATACCATACATTCAAGCAAAAGTATAGCACGTCGATAGCTATATAACCATTCTCTAAGACGTGATGTTTTTACGATTTCTGCTATCAAAACACCGAGAAAAAAAGCCATGATTGGGGGAAGATAAATAAAAGAATGTTTCCAATCGCCACTTGCCACTTTTATCGCGAGCAAGACGATGTTGCCCGTTTGAGCATTCGCAAATACCCCGTCTCTGCTGATATACGTATAGGTATCCAAAAATCCACCTACGATAGCTAACAAAGAACCAAGCAGAATAGAATTGGATGCAAGGGAGGGAATGACGTTTTGGCTACGAGTCATTATCGTGTCTCCTTCAGAATAGGCGGTTTCTCTTTACTAATAATCATGCCCTCGTGAAAGAGTTTCTATTTTTAATTTTTAGGAAAAGAAGGGGATATTATAGGACTTATTTATCATATCGGTATCTTTTGTAAAAGGAGAAGAAATATGAAGAAACAGGAGCAAAACTCAGCATCTGCAAGCGAATTATTAGCAATGGAGAGAACCAAGCTGGCTAATATTCGCACCTTATTAGCTTACATTCGAACATCCTTAGCATTCTTTGCCGCTTCTGCTGCATTAATTCAGTTTTTTGATAAAAACGTAAAACTAGAAATTACGGCGTACATTTCCATTACTTTTGGAGTCATTTTGCTTATTATCGGGTTTATACATTATTATCGTTCAAATAAATGGATCAAAGTCATTAATAGGCTTAAATAATAAAAGAGGAGCAATATAAACAAGAAGAACTGGAACTTGTGTGGTAATCGACTTTTCTGTAGTCCATATGTTTGAGGAAGATACTAATCTGTTTTATCTACCAATTATTTGAGTTTAATGTATTAATGGCCGATCTAAAGAAAGGAGGAACATCAATCGTCCCTCTGTGAAAGTTAATGTATATTAGTCATTCAAAAGATGATTTAGGATTCTATTAGGTTCGTCAAAGAATTGCTTCATAATCTGAAAATGATGGGTTTCTTCTAATTTCTTTTCTTGTATTCCTTCTTCACTCAATTCATAAATAACCGAGTTTGGATAGGCCATGATAATAGGGGAGTGGGTAGCGATAATGAATTGTGATTTTTCATTTATTAAATCATGAATTCTTGTAATCATGGACATTTGTCTTAAAGGGGAAAGGGCTGCTTCCGGTTCATCTAGTATGTAAATTCCCTCTTCACCAAAACGATGAAGAAAAGTCGAGAAAAATGCCTCTCCGTGTGATTGTTCATGTAGAGATTTACCACCAAAGGAGTCAATTATCCTTGGACCTCCGGGCATACTGTCTAATTCTTCAATGTTTGTTGCCACATTATAAAAGCTTTCTGCTCTTAGGAAGAACCCATTTTTTGGTTTGTTTACTCCTTTTATAATTTTAATATAGTCAGTTAAGTCAGAGTGTGACTCATATGTTGAAAAATGGAAGTTAAACGAACCACCTTCTGGATTAAAGCCCAAAGCAACCGCAATTGCCTCCAATAATGTTGATTTTCCCATACCATTTTCCCCAATAAGATATGTAACCTTAGGATGGAATGGTAATTGCTCCAAATTTATAAAACTTGGAAGATTAAATGGATATTGTTTAAATGAAGGAACTATATCTCTTTTTAAAATCACACTTCTAATAAAGGGAGAATCTATCATTATGTTTTGCACCACCTTTGTCCAATACTTATGCTATTATAGCACAAGGTTAGCCTTTAAATGGAAAATTTTAGAGAGACCGTAAAACGATTGTGAACACAAGGAAAATCAAAAAAGTATTAAACTTCCCTCAGTATTGAATCTTTTCATTATTACCATTTATAACATGATTACAACTTTTTCTATATATATTGTCGGATTTGAACAGGTGTTATAAACTTATCAAGTCTAAAAAAATGATCCTTGTATAATATCAGATGGATGGTCTGATAGTTTCTACCCGGCAGCCATAATTGTCGGACTACAGGGAAGTGTGAATAAACTAAGATATAAACATGCAAACTATTTCCTTAGATACTAATTTTTTTAAATGAGTGTATCGAAATAGGTTCTTTGCAGCTCTTATGGTTTCATGCTTCAGTCTGTGGCGGGGTGAAAAGGGGCTTTGTACAGGGAATCCTATTAAGGAGTTGTTTACATGTTTTTTTTATTGAATATATTAGGAATCCTAATTGTATTTGGTCTTGTATTTCTTGGTTCTCCAAGTAAAAGAAAAGTAAAGTGGAGACCCATAATCAGTTTAATCATAGTAGAACTGCTTATTACTTGGTTTATGCTGGGAACCAAAATCGGGATTTGGGTTATCGATAAAATTGCATCGTTTTTTACTTTTCTCATATCTAGTGCCAACGAAGGAATCTCTTTTGCTTTCCCATCCGTAATGGCAAACCCTACTGTTGATTTTTTCTTTAGTGCCTTAATGCCAATTATCTTCATCATTACATTCTTTGATATTTTAAGTTACTTTGGAATTTTAACGTGGATAATTGATAAAGTAGGTTGGGTGATTTCAAAAGTTTCAGGCTTACCTAAGCTAGAAAGCTTCTTTTCCCTGCAAATGATGTTCCTTGGTAATACAGAAGCCTTAGCTGTTATCCGACAGCAGCTCTCCGTTTTAAAGGAAAAAAGACTGCTTACCTTTGGAATCATGAGTATGAGCAGTATTAGTGGGTCGATCATCGGAGCTTATCTAAGCATGGTTCCTGGAGAGTATGTCTTTGCAGCGATTCCTTTAAATTGTTTAAATGCTTTATTGCTCTCAAGTGTTTTAAATCCTATTGATGTTGCGAAAGAAGAAGATGTTGTTTACGTTCCGTCTAAAAAAGAACGTAAAGATTTCTTCTCTACCATTTCCAATAGTATGCTTGTCGGTATGCGCATGGTTATTGTGATTTTAGCTATGATTGTTGGCTATGTTGCATTAACCGCTTGTGCTAATGGAATTTTAGGATTTATTGTCCATGGCTTAACTGTTCAAAAAATATTCTCCTTTATTTTTAGTCCTTTTGCTTATTTACTTGGATTATCTGGCCATGATGCTATGTATGTGGCGCAACTCATGGGAATTAAATTATCCACCAACGAATTTGTAGCAATGATGGATTTAAAGAAACATATACATTCCTTGCCTCCTCATACCGTTGCTGTTGCGACAACCTTTTTGACTTCTTTTGCTAATTTCAGCACGGTTGGGATGATTTACGGAGCTATTAGTTCGATTATGGGAGAAGAAAAGTCTAGTATCATTGGAAAAAATGTTTGGAGACTTTTAGTGAGCGGTGTGGCTGTTTCCCTATTGAGTGCAATGTTTGTCGGTTTGTTCGTTTGGTAAAGAGGGGAGGTCCCCTTAGAATCGCCACAGATTTCAATCTGTGGCTTTTTTTATAGACAGGATTGGAACATCGACCAATATCCAAATACGTCTATAGAGAATAAAAATGAGCAAATTCAGACAGATACGTTGTGAAAAATTCATTGATACTAGTTTTAATGCCTTTCCAATAGTTAAAAAGGCAACATACCTTATTACTAATTAGTGAAAAGGTATTGAAATGAAAAACGAATGTGTTGTAACTGGATTGATGGAGAAGATGGTTGGCGGTAAAATCGAATACCATCTAATCATGGTGTAAGGGAGGTTGTTTATATGGGCTTTGGTTTTTGTGGCGGAGGCTACGGCGGAGGCTATGGATATGGCGGAGGCTATGGTGCTGGTGCCGGCTTCGCGCTTATCGTAGTATTGTTCATACTCCTCATTATCGTTGGAGCAGTATGTTGGGCGTAAGTTAAAATGAATGGATAAAAGCTACCTTACCTTTTCACTTAAGATCTGAATCTATTTTTGGGTTCAGATCTATTTTTATACATAATGATTTTCCGTCATATGTAATAACCAAAGAGGATTATTTGAATATAAAGTTGAACTTATTAGATAGCCGTTCAATAAGAATAAATTCTTGCCCTTTATTTTGGTTCTGTTTCTTTATTTTCTCAGACAAGCTAATACAGTGGTTAGTTCCTAATAATTTTTCAATATGGGATGAAAGATAGTGGTGTACTTTCATCCGATTTGTCTGCAACTGTTTCCTTCTTATTATTTCTATATAAATCTAAAGAAAGACCTATTTTATTTCATATATCTCACTTTTAATTACTTTTATTGCCAATTTGGAGTGGATTTTTAAGAATTTTAACGGTCTCTAATTTCGTTATATGTGGCTAAAATGGCTATTTAGGAAAAATAACAGATACTGGGTTTTGACACATATACACCTAAAACAGAAGATTGAAAATGTCTAATAATAAATTTACAAATAATAATAATTAACATAGTTCAGCATATAAAGGAAAATGGGCTATGTTCGTTGGTATAATAATCATGTATCCAGAATAAACAATAAGAGTGATATTAAGTCATTTCGTATGTAGATACCCAGTACGTAGTCTGTATGACAGTCATACATAACAAAAATTATTATAAATGATTAAATCAGGGGAGATTCATTTTGCATAGAAACAAAGAGTTGCATACATTTTTATTGACAAAAGCATCTAGTTTTACAGAACAGTGGTATGATTCTTTAGATAAAAGTGATCCATCAGGGGTATATTCTTCTGAAAATCCTGATGTTATAAATGATTTAAAAAAACAAAACTATGATTTCCACATACATCTTTGTGAGGTTTTTGTGAAAGAGGAAAGCATATTTCTGGAGGATTTTCAAAAGTGGATTCACACCATAGCGCAAGATCCGCATCACCTAAATACACCTATTCAATATATAATAAGAGAATTTTTTAGGGTACGGGAGCAATATCTTTCTTTTATAAAGGAATTCGTGGCGATACACGAGGGTACATTTACTACTGAAATGATAGATAGATGGAATAATATAATTATTAAAGCATTCGATAAAGTGATTCTAAGTTTTGTAGAAGAACATCAATATTATGCAGAACAACGATTATTGGCTCAACAGGAATTGATACAAGAATTGAGTTGTCCAGTTATTGCGCTTTATAACAATACAGCTATGCTTCCTCTTGTAGGTGAAATTGATACGAGACGAGCAAAGTTCATGATAGACAATACGTTAAAGCAATGTGTCAAATTGGGTGTTGAGCTTCTAGTCATTGATTTGTCAGGTGTGGTTATGATTGATACAATGGTTGCTCAACAAATTTTTCATCTGGTAACAGCATTAAAATTAATAGGGATTAAAACCATTTTATCAGGGATTAGACCTGAAATAGCACAAACAGCTGTTCAGCTAGGACTGGATTTCCGTAATGTGGAGACTTATGCAACCCTAAATCAAGCACTAAGTTCGATGTCATAACTTCCATGCTTATTGGCAGATTTCGGCTTTAAGACAGTTCTAAGAGAACATAGCCAACAAATCTACTTCTGTTTCAGTAACACTAATTCTAATCAGGCTATCTGTCAATGTGATAGCAGTTTAAGTCATTTATATAATTCAATTCCTCTGTTTAAGATATTGGATTTTCTTAAATCAGAACTTTCTTGTTGTATTGCAGCGTTTTTCTACAGGACTTTTGATTTGAAAATTTGGAGCATATTTACTTTTCTACCAGAGCTTCTGTTTATGATTTTTCAAAATATGATGTTTTATAGACACAAAATAGAATATTACTGAAAGGATCAGAATTAAATTTTTTAATGTAAGGTACTTGTTATACTGTAACGAAAAAGAGCCCAGTTTCCCTATATTTAAAAGGGAAACTGGGCTCTTTAATATTGAAATTTCCTTAACGTTATGAAACTCAGTTTCCGTCCTTGAATAGAAAAGCAGGGAGTCTTTTTCCTGCTAAAATGCATTAACATATTTGAATAGCGTTTTGTTGCAAGGAACCATTTATTAAAAAAATTTATAACAATCTTGAAATAAAAATAGTATAATATTTCGTGTTCCTAAATGGACAAGTGTACTTCTATCTAAACTATAAAAGGATGTGATTTTTACTTGGCAAGTTTAAGTGGTTCCATTCTCAAACAGCCATCTTTTGCAAATTATTGGGTTTCCCGAATTTTATCTTCGACTTCATTTCAAATGTTGTCTGTTGCGATTGGTTGGCAGATGTATGCATTGACCCATGATGCATTCAGCCTCGGATTAGTGGGGTTAGCCCAGTTTATTCCAATGGTACTTTTGACATTGGTGGTAGGTCAGGTTGCAGACCGCTTCAACCGCAGAAAAATTGTGTATATATGTCAAATCATTGAGGTGCTTACGGCGGCGTTTTTATTATATGGAAGTATTGGGGGATGGCTAACCAAAGTACAAATTTTGGTGGTAGCTGCTATCCTTGGTTCTTGCCGTTCTTTTGAAGACCCAGCTTCTTCCGCATTATTGCCGCAGCTTGTGCCGAAGAAAATCCTTCAACCAGCCATCGCTTGGAGCACATCGGCAGGACAAACAGCGCAAATTGTGGGTCCCTCCTTGGGTGGGGTACTTTACGCGGTTGGACCTGTATTTGTTTACGCAACTGTAACAGTCGCATTATCTATTTCAGCTATTCTTACATTTTTTATTCGATTGAAGGACAATGCAGTCCAAAGGTCTTCAGCACCTGTTACATTGCGTTCTATGTTAATGGGATTGGTATTCGTATATCGTCATAAGGTTATTCTAGGTACCATTTCCTTGGATCTTTTTGCGGTCTTGCTGGGCGGAGCTACAGCACTATTACCGATATTTGCTCAAGATATTTTACATACCGGCCCTTTAGGTCTTGGATTAATGAGAACTGCACCAGCGGTTGGGGCATTAATCATGTCTATGGTGCTGGCATATTATCCTCTAAAAAAAGCGTTTGGACCAATTTTGTTTGGTGCACTTGGAATTTTTGGGTTGGCGACGATGCTCTTTGCGATATCTACTAATCTAATTATTTCATTAGTAGCCTTATTGATAATCGGGGCTTCTGATGTAGTTAGTGTCGTGATCCGATCTTCGCTTGTCCAGTTGCAAACTCCAGATGAGATGAGAGGACGAGTCAACGCGGTCAATTCTTTATTTATTGGAACTTCCAACCAGCTTGGGGAATTTGAGTCTGGTACATTGGCTGGTTTAATTGGGACGGTTCCAGCTGTGTTCATTGGTGGCATTGGCACCATTGTCGTTGCCGGTCTTTGGATGGTTTTATTTCCTTCCCTCAGACGTATTCGCTCTTTATCGGAAAGTTAAGATAGTTATACTTCATGAAAGAGTTTTGTTATACTAATTTCGATATTCATTTATAGTATAGTGGAAAGGAAATCTTTTATGGAGAAGGAGAAAAAAAGCATAGAAGTGACGGGACATATTGAAAAAAAAGAAGAAAAAGGATCTGCTGTTTTATTGATTAACCATATTCCCGTGGCAAAGGCATTTGAAACATTTGATGATCAATATATTGCTTTACATATTATTGTTCATCATGCCGATACAAAAGAATTAGTTCGAAACTTTAAAGGGCATGCTGAAATCTATTACTTTGAAGGAAAGCAAATATATTTTAGTGGAACGAAATATGTAAATGATTTCTTCATTGATGAAGAGGACGTCATGGAAACATTGGAAAAATATATCAATAGGGATGTTACGATAACCATTGATTTAATAGAAGCAAACGAAAAGGGGAAGGAAACACCTCCTCCATCATATTTAGTATGATGGAGGAGGTGTTTTTTTTTTTAGGAATCTAAAATATCTCATAAGTCAGTATAGGACAATGTTGATACATGGTTTTGATCTCGTTTTTTATGAAAGGTAAAGGGATGGACGGTGGAATAGGACAATCTTATTTAATCATATCCATAGGAAAAAACATTTAGGTGTGATAAGCAATATGAAAAATCAACATCAAGTTGTATTCTATACAATAAATCATTCAACAATCAAAAGATTTTTCATTCTTGATTGTATGATCGGTACAGGTTTTTATTTTTTATTTAAGATTCTTTCATCTAGCGTTTTAGTTGGAGTCTTAGGTAGCTTTGTTTGTACCGAAGGCGTTAAACGACTAACCAGAAAGCGTGACTTTCGTTTTTAGATTATTTCCTGGAGTTTCAAGGCATGAATCTAAGAAAAATTATTCCTTTTTACTGTTGAAAGTAAAATTGAATGAAAAAGATATACTATCAGATAAACGGATAGGCGTACCTAATACATGTACATATGTAGAAATGATGCATACAAAAGAAAGAAGGACAAACGCCTTCTTTCTTTGTCTACTCAGATATCCTTTACCACCTATGAGCCTTTGCGTTACTTCTGAGAATTATATTTGTTTGAGATACTCTCGTATGCCCATTTACTTGGGATTTTGAACGCTTAGGTCTTGTCCAATTATGGTGAAACTCTTGAGAATGTTCATCTAATTGACTTCGATAGCTCATTACGAATCACCTCATTGATAGGATAGGATATTCTGAATAAAGTGATATTCAGGAATATCATTAAAAGTATTTGAAGTTAGAAGTAAATTCATACATTTTTATGTTTTTGAAGGAAGTAGAGGATGGAGAAACATGGTTATGGGAATAGTAATCGGAGTTTTATTTCCATAATTGGTCCCTTATTATCAAGTTAATAACATTTGCTCCATATTGATAGCAAATGTATACCTCCTTAGAACGTATCGAATTAGAACGAAATGTATATATTAGTTCCGAAGTATCCTTACTCAATTTATAATTAGCCTATTGGCTTTTGCCATAAAGAAATAATGCAAGTAAAAGCTTTTAAAAATATCCAGGCACTAGCCTTAATCGAAATGCAGTTCTCATTTTACTATTCTTGGTGCCACCAATCAGTTACTTTGCAATAATTGGATTCCAATTTAAAAAGCAAATATATAGACTTTTTAAATTAACATGACTTTTTATAATGGACACAAATTTATTTTCATTTTGCTTAAGAGTGTTATATTCCAAAGGAAGTCAGAAACTCAATCAGCTTTCTGCTCGCTTTTGACATATATTTATCCTTCATCCAAACGACAGCAGGCTTTGCGTTAAGAAAAGGTTCTTTAATAGTAAGTACCTTGAATTTCCCATCGTATGCCTGATGGATTTCGGAACGCGGAATAATCGTCATCCCCATGCCGGTTGCTACAAAAGTAAGAATCGTAGAAATATCAGGGCCATCCAAAACAACATTTGGATGGAGATCGTATTGATGGAAATGAGAAAGAATATTTTCGTACATCCCTATACCGGACATTCTTTTTCCCAAGAGAAGATCCTGTTGCGCGACTTCTTCAAGGCTTATAGAGTCTTTAGGGAAACGATCTTCCCATTGTCTCGGGATTACGACAACAAATGGATCGTCCTCTAAAGGTATGATTTCATAATCTTTGCCTTCTACCGGAAGCAAAAGCAGGGCAATATCAATCATATTCTGCTGCAGGAGTTCCTCTAGATAATGTGTATCACCATTGAAAATCTTCACATATACCTTAGGAAAATCGTTGTGGAACTTCGTTAAATGCGGGGCAAGATGGGATACACAAATGGTGGAAGTACCGATCCTAACAGTTCCCGCAATGCCTTTGTTTATTTCCGATAGTTCTCCTTTAATCGTGTCAATGGACTGAAGCAGCTGTTTGGAACGCTCATATAGAATTTGCCCGGCTTCCGTTACCAGCCATTGTTTTCCTTCTCGAATAATTAATGTAACACCAAGCTCTTCCTCTAATTGCTTTAATTGCAGACTTAGTGCTGGCTGGGCTATATGAAGCACCCTCGCTGCTTTCGTTATCTGTTTTTCTTCTATTATGGTTTGAAAATAGCGAAGCTGACGAATATCCATAAGTTCTCCTCTAATCTTATCAAAACTATCCAAATGCATTTTGCATATACAGATGGAGCATACACTATTTTGTGTGAGATAACCAGAAAAAAGAGTCCGAAGTTTGAACACCCTTTTTCCCATCATTTATTGATTACTGCTGAAGGAGAAATTAAGAATCCAAACGGAATCGTATTTATCGAAAAGCTCTGCCTGTTTTTCCACAACTTCCATATCTAAATTATGAAAATCAATCACTCCGAGATAATAGAGTTGATAAGTGTGACCTTCTTTGTGTTTCTATAATACAGTCGCTACCTTCTCTCTAGCCTCATCCTTTGTGAAACCTTCTATCTTGCAAAACACACTAAGAAGCTAATTGGTCTTTGACTCACCAGCGATAAATACGTAGTATTTGTACTTCGTTTCTTCCAAACTGCATCCTCCTCTCCATATAGGTTCTGTATTCCGTCATTAGCATTTCCCGATTAAAGAGAAGAATTCCAAATGGTGCATAAGTTTAATATATGCATTGCATAAAATATATATATTTTATTTATCTACATTCAAAGAGTACACTTACTTACTGTAGTACATGAATATATACGCTGAAGGAGAAAGGTGGGAACAGATGAGAATCATAGTTGGTATTTCTGGAGCAACGGGCGTCATTTTCGGCATTCGCATTCTTGAACTATTAAAGCAAGTGAATGTTGAAACCCACCTGGTTATGTCCCCGTGGGCAACAGCTAACGTACCTTTCGAAACATCTTATACCGTGAAGGAAATAGAACAAATCGCAGATTTTAACTATTCCTACAAAGATCAGGCCGCTAAAATTTCAAGCGGATCCTTCCGGGTTGATGGCATGATTGTGGCACCATGCAGTATGAAATCACTGGCTTCCATTCGGATGGGACTAGCCGATAACTTACTTGCACGCGCAGCGGATGTCATGTTGAAAGAAAGAAAAAAACTACTATTAATGACGAGAGAAACTCCATTAAATACAATTCATCTTGAAAATATGCTGGAGCTTTCCCGCATGGGCGCTATTATTTTTCCGCCTATGCCTGCCTTTTACAATCATCCACAGAATCTGGATGATATGGTAAATCACATTGCTTTCAGGGCGTTGGACCAATTTGGTATTGATATGTCAGAGGCGAAACGCTGGGAAGGAATGAAACCTAAAAAACAGGAGGATTTATAATGGCCTATAAAGATTTTCGTGATTTTCTTGCTACATTAGAAAAAGAAGGTCAGCTTCTGACCATACATGATGAAGTAAAGCCTGAACCGGATATTGCAGCAGCAACCAAGGCGATGAGCAAGCTTGGTTCTGAAACTCCGGCAATGCTGTTTGATAACATTTATGGATATACAAATGCAAAAGTAGCGATGAATGTAATGGGTTCATGGCCAAACCATGCTTTAATGATGGGGTTGCCAAAGAATACGCCGTTAAAGGATCAATTCTTTGAGTTCGCCCGTCGTTATGACCAGTTTCCAGTGCCTGTTCAACGAGAGGAAACAGCACCATTCCATGAAGTAGAAATCACAGAGAACATCAATCTTTTTGAGATTTTACCATTGTTCCGTTTGAATCAGGGTGATGGTGGATTTTATATTGATAAAGCATGTGTCATTTCACGTGATTTGGATGATCCGGATCACTTCGGAAAACAAAATGTCGGAATTTACCGCATGCAAGTGAAAGGAAAAGACTGTTTGGGAATCCAACCGGTACCTCAGCATGATATCGCTATCCATCTGCGCCAGGCAGAAGAACGCGGAGAAAATTTGCCTGTTGTAATTGCGCTTGGAAATGAACCTGCGATTACAACCGCAGCAGCTACCCCTTTACTTTATGATCAATCAGAATATGAGATGGCAGGTGCCATTCAAGGCGAGCCATACCGAATTGTAAAAGCAAAGGATTCGAACCTCGATATACCATGGGGAGCAGAGGTTGTCCTGGAGGGCGAGCTTTTAGCAGGTGTCCGTGAATTTGAAGGACCATTTGGTGAATTTACTGGTCACTATTCTGGCGGAAGAAGCATGCCAGTTATAAAAATTAATCGTGTATATCACCGCAAGAATCCTATTTTTGAACATCTTTATATCGGAATGCCTTGGACGGAAACCGACTATATGGTTGGGATTAATACTAGTGTTCCATTATACCAGCAATTGAAAGAAGCATTTCCTAATGAAATTGAAGCGGTAAATGCAATGTATACTCATGGATTAGTCGCTATTATTTCTACTAAACGTCGCTACGGAGGGTTTGCCAAGGCAGTAGGAATGCGCGCCTTAACCACTCCTCATGGCTTAGGCTATTGTAAACTAGTAATTGTTGTGGATGAAGACGTGGATCCATTTAATCTTCCGCAAGTGATGTGGGCCCTATCAACCAAGATGCATCCAAAGCACGACGCGGTGATTATTCCAGATCTTTCTGTTCTTGCACTGGATCCCGGTTCAGAGCCTTCCGGAATCACTCACAAAATGATCCTGGATGCAACGACACCAGTAGCACCTGAAACGAGAGGCCATTATTCACAGCCGCTAGATTCTCCGCTTAATGTAGATAAGTGGGAACAACGGTTACGAGAATTATTACAATAAAAGGAGTGTTCGGATATGCATACTTGTCCGCGATGTGAATCAAAAGAAGCCACAGTTGTATCAAAATCACCGGTTGAAGGTGCTTGGGAGGTTTATATGTGTCCGGTATGTATTTTTACATGGCGTTCCATTGAGCCTGAAACTATCACGAATCCTGAAAAGTACAATCGAGCATTCAAGGTGAACCCAGCTGATATTCCATTAGCTGAAAATGTGCCAGCTCTTCCGGCAAAATATATAAAATAATAATCCATTACAGCAGGGCTAGTCTAAAAGGGGACTAGCCCTGTCCTAGCATTTGTAGATTTTTTTATGAAAGGATTTGTTACTATTGGAATTATCTGAGGAATTGTTAGAACTTCTGAACGGTGAAGACCTTCAAAATAAACAGCATGAAGCAATGTTTTTAATGACCGTAACAGAGGATGGATGGCCACATAATGCGATGGTTAGTACAGGTGAAATTGTAGCAATCGACAAAGAAAACTTACGGCTCGCACTCTGGCCAGGAACCACAACCACCAAAAATTGCCTAAGAACCAAAAAGGCCTTATTAGTTGCGGTCTATAAAGGGAAGGTAAATTATCTCCGTCTTGCATTATCTCCATTGGGGATATTAGAAGGAGCAAAGCATCCGTTAGAACGCTTTTCCGCAAAGGTAGAATTATTTAGAGAAGATCAGGCTAAATATGCAGACATCACATCCGGGATCCAAATATCCTTAAAGGATCCAGCTACGGTCCTTACAAGGTGGAAAGAAACCATTGAAGAAACACGGCGATAAGGAAAGCGGATAGGGGATAAAACTGCAATTTGGAAATATTAAAAGGATGGGTGTTTGTAGATATAGTTTATAACCATTCATATTTTATGTTTTCTTCTCATTATGATTGATTGGTTCCTTTTTATGCTGTTTACGTAATAACATACAAGCAAAGAATTGAGGCTGGGACACAACGCAGTGAAAATCAAAAAAACGCATGAAATCAAATTTAAAAACCTTGATTTCATGCGTTTTTGCTTTCGTAGTTTTAACCAATTTCAATGATTTTTTTACTTATGTCCCAGCCTCAATTTTTTGTTTTTAAAAAAGGATAGGAGAAAACAATTCCTAACATATACAAAAGGACTAAGAAATATACCGGAAATAGATGTATAGGTGTTGTATATCCAATGTAGAAATGTGTTCCAATTCCCGCTATAAACGCAGGTAATGCTCCTAAAGTAAGAGTGTTCCAAATCCACCGTTCTCCTTTTCTAAACCCCCACAAAGATAGCATTAGCACTAGCGATCCAACACTTATAAGAGAGCTGCCAAATCCGGCTCGATCATGTGCAATAACAGGAATTAAATGATCACTAACACGATCTAACATTTGTGGTGACATACATAGAAAACGAAGGTCAGTAGATACAAAAACGTTGGAAATACCAATTGTGGAGATAACAATCCCACCAATAATGATAGAAAATCCAAGTATGATAAACATGAGCTGCCCATAAAGCCCAAGCATCCAAGTTCTATCATTCTTTTCATGACTCGAAGAAGGTGTACCTGTGACTTTCGTGCCTTCCTTAAAACTAAAATAATATATTGGTAATAATACTAGCCAAAATAAGCCATGCAGCCAGTCAAAATAACCGAAACCAATAAAAAGAAATATACCAAGAAAGCCTATGATGGCTGCACTGTGGAAAGTAATTTTTGCCCACTTCATGCCATCTTTAATTCCGTGCCTAGCAAGCTGGATATATAATATTCCTGCAGATATCATTGTTCCAGCAAGCGCCATCCTATCATGTGACATGAATGATAATATTAGCGGGTTTATTTGTACTAATTTAGCCTTTGTAAGCCCAATAAATGACTCATCATAGCTAAGGATAATAGATGTAAACGCAAAGTATAGCGCAATAAGACCTCCAAATAGAATAGAAAGACCAAACAGAAAGGACCAGATCCATTGTTGCTTTAATACAGGTTGGTTTTCTGTAAATAATAATCGCTCATGGATTCGCTTTGTTAACCCTGGTCCAGCTTTTACATAACCATTCGTTAACATGATGAAATCTGCACCTGAATCCATTAAAGAACAGGCATCCTCTGGTGTTTCCACTCCGCCAGAGGTTATCACCACTATGTCAGGATATCGTTCCTTAACGTGCTTAACCGCTCTCCTTAAAGATTTATTAGCATCAGCATCCTCATGCCAATAACTATCCTTCATTCGACAAGGAGCCGTAACAACGATTCCACCAACATTTATCTGTTTATGGAATTTTTCTATCTCTAATGTATCTTCGTGCATTTCATCCACGGTAAGGGAGATAAAAAAAGAACGGCTACAGGATATATCCTTTTGTAAAAAGGAATTCATTTGCTCTTTGGTCACGATGAAAAAGTCCACAAAAGGCGTTAAATGCTGCACAATGAGATCCCACTCATTTCTTTTTACCTGTGCATCTATTCTAGCAAAAATAGGGATACAGATATCAAGACTTGTTAATTTTTTGATTGCTAGTTTAAGAGGAACTTTCTCAAAATTATTAGAAAGTAAAATATGTTCGTTTTCTAAAACTGGCTCCATTTGTTTTCTAGGTTTATCTAATACAATGGGTCCTATTTCTAAAAAACCCAAGCCTAACTCTTGAAACGCGTTAGTACCTGACAAACTGGGATCGATTATACTGCTTAACCCTATAGGAGAGGGAAAACTAGTCTGTTCCAAATACTTTTGACATTCCTGCGGTGGGTTCATATTTCCTAAAAACCTAATAAGACTGCGACCACCAGAGATAGATGCTATTGTACTGATACATTTATGTATAAATTCTCTGCTTGTTTTAGGACTTAATCTATCGAGTAAAAGTTTTTTTAATGGATGGTATGACCAATCTGGCATAATTAACACCTTCTAAAAATTGACTACATTGTAAAGCTTATAACTCTAATTCTAGCATGTTTAGTGTTAAAAGAAGTATCTTATTATGCAAAACAGGTGAGATAATCCAATAAGATTATAGCCTTTCCTTATTCATCATAATTTCTAGATAAGAATTTTATGCAATTGGTTCAGCTGTTTTTACTGAAGAACGTGATAATGGAAGTAGAGAACCTCCTCGTAGATCAGCTTCGAAGAGGTTCTTGTATTTTGTAATGCTCTTTTATTAAAAACTTATAATTAAATTGCACCAAACCATTGGAACACTCAAAAGGTTTTTATCAGCCAAAATACGGTTATAAGTACAGCGGAAAGAGGTTCTTAATGCCTAATAAAACGGTTTCCTTTGGTGTCAGACTTTGTAAACTAGCTATGAAAAACCATAGCCATCCTTCATTTCGGTTTTAATCGATACCACACCATTAGAATATAGAAGGTTACTTAAATATAGGCTGGCATTGATGCTTAAAGGATTAACGCTAATTTATTGGATGCTTAAGAAATGTTCAGAATAAGTTGGAAAGATAAATGACTATGTTATTTTGTTGATGTAAATTATTCTGTACAAAATGCAAATGATTATTTACATTTTGTGTGATATCGTTTACAATTTTGACAACAGAATTAAAGAAGGGAAAAGAAGATGTTAGAAAACAAAGTGAGAGAATTACGTGCGCGATTTAGGTGGACTCAACAGGATTTGGCTGATTCAATTGGTGTAACTAGACAAACAATCGGTTTAATTGAGAAAGGGGACTATTCCCCGTCGGTTACGATGGCATTAAAGATAGCAAAGGTATTTCATGTTACTGTTGAGGAAGTATTTTCTTTAAAAGGAGAGGACTGATTTTTATGCTTAGGTTTATAGTACGTTCGCCACTTTACCCTATGAGTATGCTTATTTTACTCACTGCCTTTATGCTGTTGACAGTTATGAATAACCATAAATTTTTAGCAAATGTTTGTTTTTGGATATTTATACTTATATCATTAGTATTTTCTGTACTCATTAAATTCCATAACCATAAAAATCCCAATCAAAAAATCAAAGATTCATCCATTATTCCACCAGAATTTCGAGAAATGGATGAGGGCCAACAATGGGTGACATTTAAAGCTTGCCGCAATGTCTATATTTACTACAGTCTTGCCATTCCAGCAGCATTGATTATCAGCTTTGCATTCTCTGAAAATATATTCATACCATTATTGACTATCTGTCTGTTAGGACTAGGTCAATACATTGTCTATTGGACGACCACCTTAAGATTGTTAAAAAGAATCTAACGGAATACACATATCCCTAAGGTTTTAGCAATTTAATAATATGTTAATTTAAGGAGGAGTTGATCCCAAAAGGGTCAAACTCTTTTTTTCGTTTTGGGTTATTCTTTTTGTCACTAAATGGGCATGCAGTAAAAGAAGGAGTTTATACCTTTTGCCGCGAATATTGATGGGTGATTTTAAAGTATAGATTCAAGTTAGTAAGGAAGAGGTACTGCAAAGAATATACGACCAATAAAAGATTTACCAAAAGAATCAGTAATAGATTTTTTTACTTTACATTGGGGTAGCCCTAAGATGGTTATTTCAAGTGGAATTATCGATTGTTCCACCTTGGATGGCTTTACTATTTTAAATGGCGACAATCAAATCAGCGGGCTCATCACTTTTATAATAAAAGACAATGAATGCGAAATTATTTCATTGGATAGTATTGAAAAGGAGAAAGGAATCGGTTCATCTCTACTTCGGGAGGTGGAAAAAGTCGCACTCGAAAATGGATGCAAGCTTCTTAAACTAATAACAACAAATGATAATTTATTAGCTTTGAAATTTTATCAAAAGCGAGGTTTCTTTTTATCAAAGCTTTTCAAAAATGCGGTAAACAAGCCAAGAAAAATAAAACCGGAAATACCCTTCATTGGTAATGATGGCATTCCGATAAGAGATGAAATAGAACTGCCAAAGATACTGTCTTAATGAGGAAGAATACAAAACATAAAATAAATTAAATGTTAAAATATGTTGCCAATTAATGAGCTTTTTTCTAAAGTAGCAAGGCTTTTTACACTTCATGTTTAGGAAGGAGTGTTGCATAATAAGGTGATGATTAAAAATAAATAAAAAAAATTAACTAATGAGGTGAAAATTAATAAAAAAAATTAACGATATCATGGATATCCTAATCAATAGGGGGTTAATCATTAGTAGTGAATGGAATAGGTTAAAAAGTGGCACAACTAATGGCGTTCTATACACTCTTCTTTTTCATAAAATACCAACTATATGGCTGCCCGGAAAGAATGGAGGGAATATCTTCCTCGATTAAATTAGTAATGTGGCAGCTTCTTGCTTTAGCTTACTTTGCGCAGGGTATGGAAGTGGCATCGGATATATGCATTAATTTGATATCGGTTTTAAAAATTCATGAGAGATAAGGTATACCACACCCCAAAAGTAAGAATATATCCAACTTATGGGGTGTTCAGATGTATACAATCGAAAATAGATATTTTGGCAGATTAATAATTATCTATGCACTATACGAGATTTAGGAAACTAACTTTAAACCGATTGCTGAACCTAAGACCATTGCAATAAAAATGATTCTTTTCCAATTCTTTGATTCACCATAAAATATCATACTTAATATGGCTCCCCCAGATGCACCTATTCCGGTCCAAATGGCATATGCGGTACCCATAGGTAAGGTGTTCATTGCAAATGATAGAAAAAGAAAACTTGCTCCGAATCCAAGAATAAGCAGTAGTATTGCTTTCCCATTACGATCTCTGTGCAATTTATTGATCATGGTAACTCCAAACATTTCGCATACACCTGCACAAATCAAAGAAATCCACGCCATTAAGAATCCACTCCTTTCTCCACTTTATCACTCGTCACTAATTTCAATCCAATCACCCCTGCTAATAAAACCATTATCAATATAATTTTTGCTGGCTTAAATGGTTCATCAAAGAAAACAATATCGGAAAAAACAGTTCCTGCCGTACCTAACCCAACAAAAACCGCATAAACAGTACCCACGGGAAGTATCTTTCCGGCCATAATCATCGCATAGAAACTGATAAGAATGGAAATAACGGTTCCACTCCAAGTCCAAAAGTCATATGCATGCTTCAATCCAATCACCCAAAAAACCTCAAAGATTGCGGCAACAAATACTTTAATCCAGTTCATATTCAAAACAAGCACCTCCGTTTTATTTTTCCTAAAAATAAAAAAGCCCAAGAGACAACTGTAAACAGTATCTCCCAGGCTTTTATCCCTCCGTGACACAGCAATGCTGTGAGTTTTCTCTCGGACCAGACCAACTATAAAGCTGCGGAACCCTAGAAAACTTTAAAATATCCAATTACATATACTATTACACAGATTGCCATTAACTTCAATACCCAAGTTTTTCATCTTACTTGGAGAAATGGTTATCAAATAAACAATAATGGGTGTGCACTACGAATATTGCTTTACTTTTTCGTATACAGAAAAGTTAATCTATTAGTATTGAAATATTAGAATAATCATAGTAGAATAAATAAATTATTTAAATATGGGGATGAAACAATGCGTATTCGTGAGATGGAAGAAAAAGATAATCAAACAATGGAGCAAATCATAAAGCATTCATTGGAAACATTTAACTTAGATATTCCAGGAACAGCCTATTTCGACCCGCAACTGAGCTGTCTAGCGCAATTTTACAAGAAACAATCTAATGCAAAGTATTGGGTTGCGGTCAATGAACAGGATGAAGTGGTAGGTGGTGTAGGTATTGCACCATTCGGAGAAAAGACAGGTATTTGCGAGTTGCAAAAGCTATACATTGCCCCCGAAGCTCAAGGGATGGGTTTGTCGAAAGAATTGATGAAAGTAGCACTCGACTTTGCCAAGGAACACTATCAACAATGTTATCTAGAAACATTGAAGAAACTGCAAGTAGCTAATCTTCTTTACACCAAACTGGGTTTCCGACAGCTTGAAAGAGCACTAAATGGTTCTGAGCATAATGCTATGGACGCTTGGTATATAAAAGAATTATCGTAGACAAGCTAGAAAACTAAGACAATTATAAAAAATTGCACTTAATGTAAAGAGGGCAAGAATTTAAGGTCCGGCTGCCATTTTGGCGGCCTTTTTTTGAACTACCGTGTCAATCAAGCTGTTATTTTATTAAGAAGGGGGAGGTACTTTTAAAAATTTTTTATTTCATGACGACGGATTAAATTATATATCGACCATTTTTTAATGTTCTATAGTTCAACCATTTATGGATATTATTAAAAAATAGTCGCATGGAGATTGGTGTAAATTAAAATATCTCAAACGCTAATTCAGGCATTTTCCCCCTTTCTTTCCGTTAGAATCCATTTGATGAACTGCTGCCGATCATATAAACGTATATTGTTTGCTTCGGTAAATTTTTCTGCTCCAGATGTAAAGCTCTTGTTCGTAATAACCCAACATTCGGCGGCTTCCTGACTATTCATTTGTTCAAATGTTCTTTGTACTAGGCGGATGCCAACTTCTCTTTTATGGCTTTTAAGTTTTACAATAGCTTTTCTTCCGGTTGAAGTGCTTAAGAAAAAGTTGGTATCTGGATTATCTTCAGTTGGTTTTGTTATTGTAAACCCTAATTTGGCTACTAAAGGGATAGTGAATTCTTCTAATTGCTCATCCGACATTTTATTAATAATCCAAATTGAAGAATCCTCTTGTCTTTTCATTGTCAGACCAAGCCATAGCAAAGTGAAAACACTATATAATAACAATTCACTAAAAAAAGTGATACATGCGGTTTCCCAACTATTCGTGATTATATAAATAAGGATCGGTAATAAAATAAATACGATCCAAAGGATAAGATGATGGCGACGGTTCAAACTAATACACAGCCTTCTTTCAAAAGCATCTAATCTTGTTATATCACAAAACATTTAGCGGCAACATAAAAAATTGGAAGGCAATTATCATGTTTGGAAATTATTTTTAAAAAATATATACAATTTTCAGTGATTTTTTATATAATGAACGTAAGATGGAGCACTAGGTTGTAACTATGGTGCTCCATCTTTCTTAGAAAAAAGATGGGGGAACTTATGATGTCTATTGAAAATGAGGTTTTATTAGAGAAGGAAAAACAAAATGAACCCAAGGAGAAACTGCAAAGAAAAGAAGGGGAACCTACTTCAGCTTTCAAAGGGGCATCTTGGGCAGCGCTGTTTGTAGGTATTGTGGCTTACCTAATCGGTTTGTATAATGCATCGATGCAACTGAATGAAAAAGGATATTACTTTGCTGTTTTAGTATTCGGGCTATATTCAGCTGTATCCTTGCAAAAAGCGGTTAGAGATAAAGATGAGGGAATACCGGTTACGAATATTTATTATGGTATTAGTTGGATTGCACTGATTGTATCAATATTATTAATGGCCATCGGATTATACAATGCAGGGAGTATTGTTTTAAGCGAAAAAGGATTTTATGGCATGGCATTTGTGCTTAGTATATTTGCGGCTATAACCATTCAAAAGAATATAAGGGATACTCAGAAAGCAAGAGAAAGAGACTGACTAATGAAGAACAAAAGTGAAAAAACAAGCTTGATGAATGATCAGCTTGTTTTTTTACTTTGAAAACGTTAGATATGGATGGTTTTCATATTAAGAGGATGCAATGCATTTGAATGATCAATAAAGATGAAAGCATCATATCTTTCCGAAATGTTGGAGGGAACATAATTCCCATACATTTCATATTCAGGATGGTACACAACACCAATTGCCCGATGGCCAATGGTTTCATTAAAAAATCGCCGATTTTGGTCATTGAAGATCAACATTTTATCATACGCTCCAGCACGATGGAGCATATCTTCCCAACTATTTTCTTGTGCAGGAGGCACCTGCATCCTCTCTATATTCAGTCCCCACTCGCTTGAGGCAATCACCGTTCCTTCATATGTGCCAAAGCCGACAATATATACATTCTCACTATTTTCTTGTTCACGAATCAGCTGTCCAACGTTTACCATACCATCGTTTATCATATCTGTAGCACGTGCATCGCCAACATGTGTATTATGTTCCCAAATAATAACCTTTGCATCTTTTCCATAGAAGTTTCTAATCTTATTTAATGCAGAAACCATATGCCGGTCCCTAATATTCCAGGATTCAATATCACTAATAACCACTGTTCGATAATATTTTTCAGCATTAGCAGCCACTAAGGCATTTATTTCGAGGTTTAAGCTATTTTCAAACTCATCGGTGTATTTATGTTTATTGGTTTGGATTTCCTTAAGTATGGTTACTACCTCGTCTGCACAACCCTCTGAGAAAAATGCGGCAGATACAGCATATTTTTCAGAATCCTTTTGGAAATGCTCAAAACAAGCAAATGCTTTTTTTGCAGCATTATATTCTTCAGTTAAACCGGATTCTTCAAAGTACCTGAGAATCTCGTCCATTGATTCCCACATACTATAAACATCTAAACCATAAAAACCAACCTGCTTGTTTTTTGCTTTGGTTTGATTATGTTTCTGTAACCAATCCACTAGTTCCATTATCTCTTCATTGGCCCACATCCATGTTGGCCATCTCTCAAAATGGGAAAGAACTTCCTTTGCCGAAGCTTCTGAATCATATCCCTTAATAAATCGGTTAACAGCTTGACAAGATGGCCAATCACCTTCAACAGCAATAAATGAAAATCCCTTTTCTTCAATCAGCATTTTTGTAATTTCAGAACGGACTTTATAAAATTCCGAAGTACCGTGAGAGGATTCTCCTAACAATACAATTGTTGAATCCTCCATTTGTTCAACAAGTTTTCTTAAATCTAATTTACTTTCAAAAGGTAGGGAATAACTCTGTATATTCTCACAAAGATTCTGTTTCAAGTGAATGGCTCCTTCTAAGAAGATTCATTTTTGACTTTTACTTTTTAGAAAAAACTACACTTATTTATCATTCATATAATAGCAATCAAACTAAAAACTGAATAGATACGAGTTCTATCCTTTTCTCCCGTTATAACAAGTACTGATTGACCAAGATTTCCTGAATAATAAAGATAAGTAATTTCTTAAAAGGTCGTTTTAGAATAGAGAGCGGTAATAAAACATTAAAATCGGTGTAACACCTTCCATAATAGTGTGACTAAAAATGGAATGGTTATGTATATCTATATAGTTAAACGGATAACAATCTTGGAATAGAGGAACCGCTTCACTCAAAGCATACTTATTTGGAGTAAGCTAAATTGTGGAAGGTAAGATAAATCTATAAGGATATCTTACTTAAGATAAAAATGTACAAAAAGCAAATTTTTTATGTACATTTTGTGAATTATTTGTTACAATTTAGAAAACGGTTACAGCAAATTGTACAACAAAGGGATAAGGGAGAGGTTATCATGGTTAAAGCGATGATGGGTTTTTATATTATGGTGATGCTATATTCCATTTTTGGAACTGCTTATAGTATAGCATCAGGACATTTTGAACTTGTCACTCTAAATCTATTTGTTGGGTTAATCGGGGCTGGCTTACTTGCACTTGTAAATATGGAAAGAAAGAAAATGAAAACTACAAATTAACGGGGTAAAAGGAATGTGGATACGTTCCTTTTTTTATTGTGTGAGTAGCGGGTTCAACGTTGGCGTTATATTTGATAAAAACGCTGAAATTCTTCTCATTAGAGGACGCATGTTCTGTTATATGGAGTAAAACAGTTTTTTTCATAGTATTTTTATATTAGGGGGATTTTACCTAAATAAAGGAACATGAATCTAAATCGATATTTTGATCTATTGGTCCAACATATCATCATATGATACATATAAATGAAGAAAAAATCTGGAGTGATTAGCAACATGTCTGCCAATACAATGGATACTTGTACAAACCTTATTCGCAATGCTAAAAAGATAGTCGTTTTAACTGGTGCAGGAATTAGTACAGAATCTGGTATTAAAGATTTTCGTTCGAAAACGGGAATTTATTCCTTAGCACCGGAGTACATTCTTTCCCTTGACTATTTTTATCAGCATCCAAAAGAGTTTTACCAATTCGCTATCGAAAATCTTTATCATCCGGAAGCTGTACCCAATAAGGGAC
Organism: Heyndrickxia camelliae; assembly: GCF_002844575.1. Taxonomy (GTDB): domain Bacteria; phylum Bacillota; class Bacilli; order Bacillales; family Bacillaceae_C; genus Margalitia; species Margalitia camelliae. The sequence goes on along the minus strand of NZ_PIQO01000004.1, from coordinate 183,542 downwards.
ATGAGATACTTGCCAAATGGGAGCAAGAGGGAAAAGTAGCAACCATTATTACGCAAAATATAGATGGTCTCCACCAAAGAGCAGGCAGCAAGAACGTGATTGAATTTCATGGGACGATGAAGACTGCTACATGCTTAAATTGCGGAAAAAATTATTCTACAGATGAAATGCTGTCTCGCATGGAAACCATGGAAGATTTTTATATATGCAACAACTGTATTGCGAATAACAAACTCGAACAGTATATCAAACCGGATGTAGTATTATTTGGGGATACTGGTACATGGTTTTCGATGGCAGGAATTCAAACGATCCTACGATACATGCAAGAAGCGGATTTTGTACTGGTATTAGGTACAAGCCTGCTCGTTGCTCCGTTTTCTACATTTCCTCAATATAGGCGGCAAGGTGTTCCGCTAATTATAATCAATAAAGGCGAAACACCATACGATTTCGGTCAGGATACCTATGTTATTCATGAGTCTATTGGGAAGACAATGGAAGAAATAAATAATCAGTTACATCCATAAAAATAGGGGGTAAGGGAGATGGAATTGTTAATGAATGAGATTCAAGACATTCTCCATCGCACTGGTGGAACATGGGGGATTTGCTTGGAGGACTTGGATAAAAAGCAACATTGGTCATGGAATGAAAAGGAGGATTTCTTTGCAGCAAGTATTATCAAAGTGCCTATCATGGCTGCGGTTTTTTCTGCATATGACCAAGGACAATTTCATCTAAGCGACAAAATTGTTTTAAAAAGGGAAGATTTAGTTGGGGGATCTGGGATTCTTCAACATATGACTCCAGGAATAAGTCTTACCATTTATGATTATCTGACTCTGATGATTATCCAAAGTGATAATACAGCAACGAATGTATTAATTGACTTAGTAGGAGTGGAAAAAATTCAAGAGACCATGTCGGAAATCGGAATGAAAAATAGCTGCTTTTATAATAAGCTTATGACCGTTCCAGTTAAGACAAAGGGAAGAAATAAAATAACTGCTGGTGACATGGCGATTTTGCTTCATAAGTTAACCTCTGGTTCTATTATTTCCCAATATGCATGTGAACAAATGATTGACATCATGAAAAAACAGCAATTTCGGGATTGCCTGCCAGAACAATTTCCAGAAATGGAATCGGATATAATTGGCACGAAATCAGAATGGGAATTTGCCAATAAAACAGGTTGGGTAACAGGTATTCACCATGATATTGGAGTTTTATACGTTGGCAACCGCACGATGAATATTGTTGTACTTTCAAAAGATGTTGAGAATAGACTAGCCAAACAAACCATGGCGCAAATCGGAAAATGCATTTTCAATTATTTAAAACAATCATAAATATACCCCCAATGAACCATCCTAATCATTGGAGGTGAAGCAAAATGACAGAGCGACATTCCTTTGAATTTTCAAAAGAGGTATTAGACCAAGGAAATGATCTTACGGGACCTGATGACGAAAACAAAGCATCCTATCCGAGAATACCAAAAAATGTTTCCATCCAGAGTACAGAAGAGAGAAACGGAAAGTAATGTATATCGAGTGACTGTCAATTTGACAGTCTTTTTCTATAAAATTACTTTACTACAATTTCCAAGCATATAAGTTGGTTTTATAATGGCCTCTTGTTACTATAGAATTATTCTACATTTGAAAGGAAAATAGAGGATGACAAATATTCATATACCTGTATCGGTATTAAATTTAGCACCCATTCGCGAAGGCCAGACGTCTAAGGAAGCTATTGATTCTATGGTAGATCTTGCTCAAGCCGTTGAAAAAATGGGGTATACACGATACTGGATCGCAGAACATCATAATACCTCGACGCTTGTTAGCTCAGCGACATCGATTTTAATAAAACATACATTAGAGCATACTAGTCACATTAAAGTAGGTTCCGGCGGAGTCATGTTGCCAAATCATTCTCCATTGGTCGTGGCTGAACAATTTGGGACGATGGCTACCATTTATCCAGGTCGTGTAGACCTAGGACTTGGCCGTGCACCCGGTACAGATATGCAAACAGCCAACGCTTTAAGACGCGCTCAAGCTGATACAGTCTTTACCTTCCCTGATGATATTCAGGCTCTCCTTACGTATTTTGGACCAGAAGACGAGCAAGGTTATGTCAAAGCGTACCCAGGGGTCGGAACGAATATACCTATTTATGTTTTAGGTTCTTCAACAGATTCTGCTCATTTAGCAGCACGACTCGGATTACCTTATGTATTCGCTTCGCATTTTGCGCCAAGATTTATGGAAGAAGCTATTTCAATCTATCGTATGGAATTCAAGCCATCTGCGTATTTAGATAAACCATATATGATGGTTTGCCTAAATGTAATAGCAGCTGAAACAGATGAAGAAGCAAAGCATTTATCTACGACGATGAAACAATTTTTCCTTAATGTTGTACGAGGTTCTCAGATTAAACTGCAACCGCCAGTAGATACGATGGACCATCTTTGGACACCAATGGAAGCAGAAATGTCACAGTCCATGTCCAGTATGACTTTTATGGGAAGTAAAGAGACTATACGTCGCCAATTAACCAATTTCCAAGACTATTTCAACGTAAATGAAATTATGGCAGTGTCTTATATCTACGACCCAGACAAACAAAAACGATCTTATGAGATATTAAAAGAAGTGGTGGATGGAAAATAATAAAAATGTAAAGAGAAAACAAGGAACGCCGTGAGATTTCGGCGTTCTTTTACTTTTTTAGGTAACGTTATCGAAAATAATCTAGAATTTTAAAACACGAACGAGAATTAATCAAAATCACTAGCATGTACAGGAAAAATTTGATGAATTCGGAGTCATGGTATTTATGTCTACAGTCAAGTATAGATTAAAACTTCTTCATAGATTCAGGAATTGTAAAAACTGTTATATACAATACTTTAAATGTCTATTAAGATCCGCAAAGCGTTGAAGAAGACCGCCATGCGGATCAAATTATATTATAATGTTCCATCCGTTTTTGTAATCACAAAATCAGTATATAAGTTCTATTTATTTGTATTTTTATAAATTCTAAGCCCTTTAAATTGATTTTAAAGAGAGAAGTAGCTATATTAAAAATTATACTTTGAATCTGAATTTTAGGGCCATTGTGGTTATGGATAAAAAGGAGTGATAGAGATTGAATGAATTTATTGAATTAATACAAAATCATCGTTCTATTCGACATTTTGAAGATCGTCCACTAACTGATGAACAAATCAGGGCAATTGTAGAAAGTGCCCAATCTGCTGCAACTTCGAGCTTTGTACAAGCATACACGATTATTGGCGTAAAGGATAAAGCGAAAAAGAAAAAGTTGGCACAGCTATCCGGTAATGAATATGTAGAAAATAATGGCCATCTGCTTATATTTTGTGCGGATCTTCATCGCCATGAACTTATCGCAGAAATGGAGAACGTAGATATTTATCCTGCATTGGAAACGACAGAATCCTTTATGGTTGCCATCATCGATGCCGCACTAGCTGCACAAAATGCTGCATTAGCTGCAGAATCTTTAGGATTAGGTATTTGTTATATTGGTGGCTTACGCAATAACCTGGAGGAAGTGTCGAAAATATTACATATCCCATCCTTGGTGGTACCGGTGTTTGCGATGACTATTGGCTATCCATTAAATCAATCATCGAAGAAACCGCGTTTGCCATTTGAACATATTTATCATGAAGATGAATATCAATCAGACTCATCCTTATTGAAAAAACAATTAGAGGATTATAACAAAATCATTCAACAATATTATAAAGAACGCACAAATGGAAAACGTGATGATACATGGACGAGTCAAATGGCAGCAAAATTTAAAGTCCCTACAAGGACCTATATGAAAGACTTCGTTACCAAACAAGGATTTAATAAAAAATAAAAGAGGTGCCAGGCACCAGACGTGGACATTTCACAACTTTGTCCGCCTCTGATGGACAGTTTTCCATTGTCCACATAGGACGGACAAAATCTCCATTTGTCCACGAGTGGTGCCTGGCACCCTATTTTTTAAAAATGGAAAAGAGAAGCCACAGGAACATTAAAATAGCTATTATGAATCCGATTTCGGTTGCTGGGATATTCCAAAGAAGGGTAGATTGTTTATTTAATGCCGATCCGATTATAAGGCCCACCATGATAATACTGAAAGAAAGCAATACTATACTGAATGATAATCGGCTGCTAATTCGATCTAGCTTTTTTAAGAACTGCTCGAGCTCTGGTACGGTTACTTCCATTCGCAATTTGCCTTTTTTGATCGTGGAGGTTAAATCTTGAATATGCTTGGGAAGCTGTGTCAGAATTTCACCATATTCAAATAAATAATTTGCTGCATTTTCCGCTACTTTTTTTGGTCTTAGCCGCTCTTTCAATAATTTGCGGCCAAAGGGTTCCGCAATATTCATAACGCTGATTTCAGGGTCCAACATTTCCACGGTACCTTCCATAGTCAGAAGTGTTTTTCCCAATAAAGTTAAATCTACAGGGATTTGAATGCGATGCTGGTAGGCAATGGAAAACAAATCATTGATTGATTCTCCGAGACTCACCTGACTTAAAGGTACATCCAAATACTTTTCCTTTAAATCATCCACATCTTTCGTTAACTGCTTCATATCTATGTCTTCAGGAATTAATCCCATCCTGGTGACAGCTTTTATCACTCCTTCAGTATTTTTGCGCATCATTGCAATAATTAAAGTGGCTATATGGGTCTTCATTTCTTCCCTAAGACGGCCAACCATTCCAAAATCTAAAAAAATAATCACTTCACCTGGCTGGGCCAATATATTACCGGGATGTGGATCTCCATGAAAAAATCCCTCTATTAATATCTGATGGAATATCGATTGAACGAATCGTTCCGCTAAAATTTTCCGATTAATTCCTAAACTATCAAGCGTATTCACATTATTTAACTTAATGCCTTCCATAAATTCCAACGTTAAAATTTTTTGCGAAGATAAATCCCAAAATACTTTTGGAATATGTACAGTTGCATCGCTTTCAAATTGTTTTGATACTCTCTCCGTATTTCGAGCTTCAATCGCATAATTCAATTCTGCTTGGAGAGATTTAGAAAACTCTTCCACTATCTCTGTCAATGGATAGCGGGAAGCCCAATCCAATCGCTGAACTGCTAACTGTACTAAGTCTTGTAAAATTTCTAAATCGGTTTGGATGACTTTATAGATATTAGGACGTTGAATCTTCACCGCGACTCGCTCATTGGATTTCAATACCGCGTAATGAACTTGTCCGATAGAGGCCGCAGCAAGAGGAGTTTCTTGAAATTCTTTAAACAGAGTATCGATGGAGCCTCCAAGCTCTTCTTTAATGATTCGCTCGACTTCTTCAAATGGGAAAGGAGGGACATCATCTTGTAACTTTTCCAATTCTATAAGAACTTCTGCGGGTATAAGATCGGGTCTTGTACTAGCAATCTGCCCCATTTTTATAAAGGTTGGACCTAATTCTTCTAAAATAAGCCGGATACGTTCCCCAATAGACTTGGAATTCATCTCTTGACGGCCATCCTGAAATAATCTTTTCGGTAAGGATAGAAATTCAAAAAGCCCCAGATCCTTAATTATGAAACCGAAACCATTGCGCGCAAAAGCTGTAACAATATCACGGTAACGACCGAGGTGACGAACTCTTTTTTCAAAAATGGAAACTCACTCCTTTATCGCAACAACCAATATACGTCTATTATTCAACCGAATTCATTTTATTGTCAATCTGGTCGATGCGCTTTTCCAAGCGTTGAATATCCTCTTTGGTCGCTAAATCCCATTTACTTACGAGTTCACGTGCTTTTTTCGTAATCAAATTGTCTAATTCTTGTTGTGTTTCTATACCTCTTTGCAATAGTTTTTCGACTAATTCAACTGACTCATCTCGACTGAGTTCACCTTTTTTTACCAACTCATCCACAACTTTTTGGGCTTGTTCCTTGCTAACAGCTGCTAATCCAAGGCCTAGTGCTAAGCCTTTATTTAACATATTCTTCAATTAAAACTCCCCTTTAAATTTTATTTGGTTAACGAACTATTATGATTTATTATTCACAGACGATATAACTCAATGCATGACAGTCTTAAGATTTATTTAAGAGAAATATATTATAGTTTAATGGTTGATTTTCTTGTATTACCTCAAATCATATTAGTAGAAGAGAGGGGGATTATAGTATGAAAAAAAGATTAGACTGGTTAGATGCAGGAAAAGGATTGGGAATGCTTCTTGTCATGCTGGGACATGCTGATATTCCAATATTCCTTAAAACATATATTTATACTTTCCATATGCCACTTTTTTTCTTTTTGTCAGGGTACTTATTTAAAATGGAAAAGTTCTCTAACTTAAAAGTATTTTTCATCAAAAGAACAAAGTCATTAATTTTTCCATATCTTTGTTTTTCATTCCTGGCCTATTTATGGTTTTTAGTTGTCTATCATTATGGCGAAGTAGACTATAACCATGATTTATTTACGCCATTGATTGGAACGTTTATTGATATTAGAAAATCAATTTGGACGGTTCATAGCGGTGCATTATGGTTCGTTGCTTGTTTATTTTGTACAGAGCTACTCTTTTATTTAGTTACAAAATTTGGCAGAACCAATAAGCGGATAAGCTTCTTTTTAATTCTGTTATCTGTAATTGGTTGTATTTATAATAAAATGCACGGACAACCACTGCCTTGGGGTTTTGATATTGCGTTGATTAGTGTAGGATTTTATGGACTAGGGTTCTTCTATAAGGTCTATCAAGATAAATTGGATAGATATTTGCATTTCAACACATTTATCTTTTTCTTGATCATCAATGTTATAACAGGTTATGTAAATTATGTTTTTACAGGAGATAGGGTGGATTTTTACAATAGTAGTTTAGGAAATATCTTTCTATTTTATGTAGCTGCTATTTCCGGAATAGGGGCATTTATGACAGGAATTAAGCATATTAAAAGAAGTAAGGCTCTTCAATATGTTGGGAAGAATTCACTCATTTATTTAGCATTGCATCAAAAAATCATTTTCTTTTTAATCAGTGTAGTGATGCAAAAATATATATTAGATTATAGTAATTTAGTCAATATTCCGGTGGTAAAAGGAATCTTGTATACACTAATTGCTGCTTTCATTTCAGTGCCAGCAGTATACATTATCAATCACTATATGCCTTTCATGCTTGGAAAAATAGGCAGGGAAAAGGCACTAAATGCGCATGTAAATGCATCCTAATATTTAATGAAATGAATTTCAAATTATTTGAATAATAATTTTCCTTATTCTATACTCAAATTATGTTGTTTTTACAAAGGAGTCGATGGTAAATGGAATTAATGGATTTAATCAAATCACGTCGCTCAATCGGTGCCGTAGAGGAAAAAGATGTACCGGATGAAGTGATTAATGAGTTACTCGAAGCGGCAACATGGGCACCAAACCATAAAAAAACAGAACCATGGAAATTTCGCGTTATAAAAGGGGATGGCCGTGTTAAATTAGGGAATGAAATGGCCAGAATCATGCAAGAAAAAACAAAAGGATTGAGTGAGGAAGAGGCACAGAAAAAAATTGAAAAATCCAGAAAAGGTCCGCTAAGAGCGCCTGTTCTCATTATTATGGCAGCAAGTCCAAGCGGAAAAGTTCCAGAAATAGAAGAAGTCGTTGCAACTGGCTGTGCCATGCAAAATCTATTGCTTCTTGCTACAGAAAAAGGCTTGGCAACAATTGCAAGAACCGGGGATATTGCCTATGAACCTGAATTAAATAAATATCTTCAGCTTGAGGAAAACGACAAAATTATCGGACTCGTGTATATAGGCTATCCGAAACAAGAATTTAATATAAAAGCAGAGCGAGTACCTGCTGAAGAAAAAACAATTTGGTTTAATTAAATGATTGAATAAAGCTCTTTCAGAAGGAAGGGCTTTTTTTACATACGAGATTGGCTTGAAACCAAATATACTTCCAACTTGCAAGAAATTATATCACATATGAATGGTAAACAAGTTTCCCTGCAATTTATTGTGAAAGAAAAAAGGGAAGTAATAAATTAATACTCTTACATGGCATTAGAAAGTGTTGTACGAAGCAAAGAACCTGCTAATTTCTTGCATGATGTAGCGAAAAGCAGGAGGGAGGGAGACCTGCTAAAGAAATTGCAGAAAAAACTCAGCTTGTACGTTAGAATTCCCCAAGACACTTGGAGCTAATTTAAATATTCTTATAAAGTAAAGGGTAAGGTTTGTGTGAGAATAACTTTCCTGAAAAAGGAACTTTCCTACCTTTTGAAGAAAGTTTATAGAAGAAATGAGGGATAAATATGAAAATAGGAGAATTGGATCAACAAAAATTAGGAAGAGTTCTTATACAGGCCTCAATGACTGCACTTTATCAAAAAAACGAAACCTTACAAGAAACAATGTTAAGTTTTGAGCCTGACTCGGAAAATAAAGCGGAATGGAATTTTGTAAAAGATTTATTCACTTTAACCACAGACGAAATAGCTGATAAATGGTATGGTGGAAAAGACAAATCTATTGGTTTTATCTTTAAAGAATAGTTGTTTTTATAACACTGTCATTAGTATGTCAAAAGATATAAGCTGCCTAATAGTCGGCTTTTTTCGGTCCTTGAGTAAAGGAGAAGTTTACTGATAGAGTAAAAATATTATAATGCACTTTTTAAAGCCAAATAACAAAAAACTGTACCTAAATGGAACAGCTTTTTGTTATTGCCTTTAATAATCATAATTTTTTAGAAATGTATTTAATAACATTTTTAATCTTACTCAAGAGAGCAATGTACCTATTGAAAATACGAATCTGATTTATAATGCTGTGAATTATTATTATTATTAACCCCCAACGAAAGCTTAAAATAATTATTATTAACACTTCAATTGTAATAATGGTCCCAGAAGGTATATAATTCACTGCCATCCCCTGAGTATTTTTTCCTCCTATATATGTAATTCTTCTAAAGATATTTATTTCTTCTTTATATATTCAAAGTCTATCAGGTCTTTTATTTAACAAATGGGGTTCTTTAATGGAATAAAAGAAAAGATAAAAAGCTCCGGCCAAATACAACAGTTTACCGTCTAATAAATATAGATGTAAGAAAGGGGGGCGATTATTCTGTCACGTAAAATACGGGAGAAAGCTAAAACAAATTCAAAATTAGGCAAGGAAGAATTAATTTTACTATTTCAAGAATACCAACAAGATATATATCGCATGGCATTCACTTACGTAAAAAACAGCGAGGATGCCTTAGATATAGTACAAGATGTTGCTTATAAATGTCTCAAGAACATTGATACATTGAAAGAAAAGAAATATTTTAAAACATGGTTGTTAAAAATTACAATAAATTGCTCCTTAGATTTATTAAGAAGAAGTAACAAGATTGTAGCAATTGAATCTACAGATTTAGAAAAACATCAGGACATTTTGAATACAAAAGTTGATGTACCACTTATGTTGTCGCTTAATGATATTTTAGAAAAGTTAAATGAAACGGAAAAAACAGTAATCTTATTAAAATATTTTCAGGAATATACATTTCAAGAGATTTCTTTGTTTATGTCTTTACCGTTAAGTACTGTAAAAACCATTACATATCGTGCCTTGGGGAAACTTAAACAGTATATCAAAAAGGAGGATATATATGGAGCATAATCCAATTCGTAAGGAAATAAATTCTATTGAACTGCCTAAAGAACTAAATAGAAGAATTATGGAGGGGTTTATACAAGCAGAGCAAGAAATGAACAATCAATCATTAAAGAAAAAGGGAAATAGAAAAAAGTATATCACTCTTTGGTTTTCAGCTGCTATTATTTTTATTGGACTTTTTGTAGGTTCTTCTTTTGTTTCACCAACGATTGCTTCAATAGTTTCAAAAATGCCATTGTTCCATAATGTTTTTAACAGAGGACCAATTGTTGAATCATTAATGAATCACTTAATAAAGCAAGGTTATACCATTAAAGGGCTATCCCAAACTAAAAACACCATCTCTGTATCTATAGATCCAAAACAATATTCTGAGCAAAAGAAGGAAGTAGAGAAAGCCGCTAAGCAGTATATTCAACAACAAGGATATAGTAATATTGAAATAAAGGTGAAAAAATATAGTGGTTCTAAAGTAATCAAAAACGTAACAGATTATCCTTTAGAAAATAGTGATTTTATTATAGAAATATCGAAGAAAATGGCAGAAGCAGGATTTGATACAAAATACAATCAATACCAGACAAAACCAAAACCAGCAGAATTAACGTTAGTTATTCCCGAAAGAGATTATAAAACAAGAAAAAATGACATTATTCAAATAGTAAAAGAGGTTGGAGACGCTTTTGATGTAGGAACTTTTAAAATATCATTTAATACATTTAAGATTGATAATCTGGAAAGGAAAGATAGGTGGACGGATATTATTTCTACTCTTAATGAAGTATTACTCAATTACAAAGAATATCCTATTAATTCCTTTGGTTCTTCCATTAATGACAATGTTAGATTATATGTTCAATTAGACATTCTGAGAGATAATCCAAGTGCAAAAGAAAAAGCAAAAGTTATCGAACAAGAAATTCGTGAATTTCTTTCCTCTCCAATAATTAATAAAGTTATTAAAGATGACCATTATAAAATTGAAATAACAAGTAAAGATAAAAAAAGGTTAAATTAAAAACAGGATGTCCAACTCAACTTCCTTCTAGGAAATATTAGTGGGATTTACTGCATGTAAAAAAGTGGTGCCTGAATACAATCTTTCAAAGTCTAACGTTGAAGAGGCTATGGGTATTATTGCTCCCGAACTCTATTGAATGGAAGCGAAACCAAATTAAACTTTGATGCACTAATGAAACTGTAAACAGGTTGATTATTAAAAGCAACCTTTCTTCAAAAAAATATTTCCCCTAATGGAATTAAGTTATCAGTGTTTACAAAATAAAATCAACACATTATTAATCTTAACAGTACTGTTAAAATTAATAATAAAATATTGTTATAGGGGAGATAATAATGAAAAAAAGATTAAAGAATAAATTGGGGAATAGATATGATTTATTAAAGCGAGCTAAACGACAAAAACATAGAAGAAAAGGAACAAAATAAATAGCTTATGCACTTGTCCCAATGGGAGAAAAAGATAAAATGAAATTTGTAAATGATGGGTATACTTACTACCCATATGCAACACACTGGTTTGTAGAAATAGCACTTAATACTTATTTTTACAAGCAACCTTATATTATTCAAATCTATCCTTGTACAGAGAAAGGTAGAAGTGATGAGAATACGTTTGTACAAGTTAACTCTGTGGAAAAATCAGAAAAAATTATTCCGCTTTTTGAAAAAATAGTGGAAGATATGAAAGCAGATAGATTTTGGAATACTGAATATAGTTTATGTTTTAGTCGATTAATTCGAAATTCATGACGGAATCTCGAACATTTTCTTTCTTTACAAAAGGACGAGGCTATTACTTTAAGAATACTGATTAAATCAACCTATCAAATGAATCTTTCGGAAAGGTGGAATAGAAACGGCTTCTAAAATCAACGAAAAAAAGGGGATATTGTTCGCATAATAATTGGGGAAGACACGGAATCCGGTAGTAAAACGGCAAAATTTTGTAATTGAGTGCCGAATGACTATCAGTCTTTTTGCTTCAAAAATATCCTTACGAGATAAAATACAACCATAGATGCAAGTGTAAACCTCAAAAGTAACATACTATAAAATACTGAGAATACTCGCGAATCGGAACTAATATTTCGAATAAAAATAAGCCATAATATAATGGCTAGTTTTTATTCTTAATAGGATGGTGCAAATGTACATTATTTTTCGCATGATGTTATGGATTCTTGCAGCATGGCGTTGGGGAGATTGGAGGAATTGGGAGAAGTATCAGTCCACCTTTCTCTTTGTTATTCTACTGGACTTGTTATATAACTTTCTTACATATAATTATCCGATGTGGGAATATGATCCTACTGATATTATTCCGAATCATACTCTTAACAACCTGCTTGTAACGTTTCTTTCTTATCCATCTATTGTATTTATATATTTAGGACGGTATCCAATTGGATGGGCAAAACAGGTTGCCTGGATCATTTTCTGGGTGACCCTTTTATCTTTCGTAGAGTTAGTAAACCACAAAATGGGTTTAATGAGTTACCATAATGGTTGGAATTTCGGGTGGTCTGTAATTTTTTATCTTGTGCAAATGCCTTTTATACGGCTCCATTATAAAAAGCCATTATTAGCCTACGGACTCTCAGTACTAATGATTGTAGGACTGTTATTCCTATTTAAAGTCCCTGTTAGCAAAATGAAATAAATAATGTATTTAACTAACTACCTATATTTCTGCGCCGTAAACTGGTGGCGTGTAGGAATGTCCATTAATGGTTTTAGAGACAACCTGAAAAGTTTTGTTGTTGGTTCTCCTAAAGCATTGAACTAACGGGTGGAAGAGTGTTAAAGATCCTGCTACCAATCTGGTGGCTTTTTTATTCGACAAAAGGGGCAGGATAGTTAAGGATGTAGTGTAGTTATTAATAGAAAATTTAAAGATACATTTACCTTGAACAAGGAAAAACCTCTCTAAATTCCTTTTGATTTTGGAATTTTACGAGAGGCTTTTTTATTTGTTGCTCTTCGAAAAATATTTCCGTGTCTCTTCGCGTACTTGTTTGGACAAGTCACGATCAAGCTCTTCATTTAACCATGCCAGTGTTTTCTTACGCAAGTAATCACGCATTTGTTTTTCCGCAGAGAGCATAACCAAATTGATGGTGCAAGAAGATGGTGCTGAACAACAACCTTCTCTGTACAAATATCCATTGTCTTTAATATTTTTACATTGAAAAATAGGCTTAGGTCCTTCAACTGCTTCAATTACATCCCAAAAGGAAATATCTTCCGGGGGCTTAGATAACCTATATCCGCCCTTTACACCAGGGACTGAAATTACAATGTTTGCCTTAGATAATTTACTGAAAACCTTGGAAAGAAATGTCTCAGAAAGTCCTTGAAATTCTGCCAAATCTTTTATCCCAATACTTTCATTGGAAGGAGCATCAATTAAATAAACCAGACAATGTAAAGCATATTCAACTCCGACACTATATTGCATATAAACTCACCTGCTTTTAAATTTAAGGGGTTACAAATTGTATCTTATGAGTATTTCGAGTGTTAGTCAAATTAAAGAAATATCTTTTGGATATATCATATAAATTGACAAAAATAATTACAACATATATCATGGACTATATTAATCGGCGATTAATATAGTCCATGATTAGCATCTGAATTTCATTTTAAAGGGGAAAAGGAGGAAATAAAGTTGGAACAACGAATTGATTATTACAATGTAGCACCAGAAGCACTTAAAATAATGAGGGAAATGGAAAAGTATACGAAAACTACAGGAATCGACCGTAAACTTCGTGAACTTATAAAAATTCGGGCTTCTCAAATAAACGGCTGTGCATATTGTTTGAATATGCATACAGCAGATGCTCGAAAAATGGGTGAAACAGAACAAAGAATATACTGTGTTAGTGCTTGGCAAGAGTGTGAATTCTATACAGAAGCAGAAAAAGTAGCTTTAGAGTTGACAGAGCATGTGACCTTAATTCCAACAAAACGAGTTCCTGAAGAGCTTTATCATAGAGTTCGGAAACATTATGACGAAAAACAGTATGTTGATCTTGTTCTTATAATTAATCAAATTAACAGTTGGAACAGAATTTCTATTTCAATGGGAATTACAGCAACTGAAAAATAATTATTCCCAACGAAATCCTCTAGTGTTCTATGCTTTTCCATTTGAAGTTACATCAAGATAGATTGTAAAAAAATCTCTTACTAAACTAAAGGATGCCTTAGTTTAGTAAGAAATTATATATTTTAAAGAAAAACACCGCAAAAAGATAAAGTGGTGTTTTTTATGTATATGGTATTTCAATGCCATTTGTATCAAGTATTTGGTGAAAGATTTTAAACAAGAAATTTTCCGATTGATGGATCGTGGCTGTTGTTTGCCGTTTCCTAGTTGGTGCTAAATAAACCGGTAAACTTGGGCTTTGATAATAGCAAAGCTCTGTGGAACACGTATGATCCTCTAAAAAGGATAAAAATTGCTTTAAATTATATTCATAAGTGCCAATCTTATGCGATGAGTAATTTTTCTCAAGTTCAAAAAGAAGGATATCGTTCACATGAATAATCCAAAAAATTATCAGTAAAGTACCGAAGGAACCTTCACAAGTATAGATATTATAGGAACTATAGGGGATAGCCCTTTATATAACGCAAAAAATTCTAGTTTACATAATATATATTATAGGAAGCAACGTATAAATAAAGAATTCTGTCTCATATCAAAAGATTACTTTAAATAATGAGACAGAATAAAATTTTTGAACTGCACCTAAAATTTTTTTCGTTATACAATTTAATTTATCAATCCATATAGTTTTTCTCAAAATAGATTTGATTATTAAACTATACGCTATAAAAATTTATTTTCTTTCCCGGTTTCTTTCATAGTTTTACTATTGTTACTTCTAATTCAATTCATTTGCACTTCATACCTTAGTTTACATAATATCTTTATGCTTACTATTATATTAATTTTCTAAAACTATAATACACTGCTATTTAAAGTCGCCTCTACGTGATCATTTATAAATCACTTAAAAGCATTGAGAGCTACTTTAGCTGCATTCTCTATAAGTTCATCGTTATAAGTTGCATCCTTTGTTTTGTGACTGGACAAAATTGCAATAATAATTGGCTTTTTATGAGGCGGCCATACAATAGCAATGTCATTTCTAGTTCCGTAGCTTCCTGCTCCTGATTTATCTCCTACCGCCCAGCCTTTAGGTGCACCTGCGCGAATAAGTTTGTCACCGGTAGTGTTGCCGCGCATCCAATCAGTAAGAATCCTACGTTTGTCGCTTGGGAGTACATTAGTGACTGTAAAAGCTTTAAGGCTTTTCGCAAGTGCCTTAGGAGTGCTTGTATCTCGTAAATCTCCTGGTGTTGCTTCATTTAACTCCGTTTCAAAACGATCAGATCTGGTGATAGTATCGCCAATCTCACGTAATGATTTTTCGAAACCTTTTGGCCCGCCTAATTTCTCTAACAGAAGGTTCCCTGCTGTATTATCGCTATAACGAATGGCCGCATCGCAGATTTCCTTTAGAGTCATCCCGGTATCAACATGCTGTTCTGTAATTGGCGAGTATGAAACAAGGTCATCTTTGCTGTAATGGATAACTTCGTCGAGACGGTCAATTGAATTTTGCTGTAGCACAACGCCTGCTGCAAGTACCTTATAGGTGGAAGCGTAAGCAAATCGTTCGTCAGATCGATATGCTATAGTTCGTTTTGTTCCAGTGTCAATAGCATAGACACCGAGTCGTGCATCAAATTTTTTCTCAAGGTGAACGAACTTTTGATTTATTGCGTGTTCTGTAGTTTTTGTTTGGATTACTTTGTCCTTTGCTTCCGTTAGTATAGATCCGCCTGCGAAGAGACTTATACCTAGTAGTCCAACACACAACCCGATTTTTAGCACCTTTAAATTTTTCAACATGATCACTCCTTCAAATATTTTGTGATTCTAATAAATTTTTCTTGCAATATAGATGGGTTTTATCACCCCCTCCAAAATACTACAATTGTAGTAATTAACTTAAAAATTATCCCAAAAGAGTCGTACTCTTTTGGGTGTTACTTTTTGAAAGGCTGTTTCCGTAAATGCATTAAAAACCTATGATATACTACAATTTAAGTAATATACATAAAATGGTAAGGGTGTGGTCGATTAATGTTAATTTTCTTCTTGTTTGTAATTCCATCATTAGGAGTTTTATTGTTTTTAACCTTCACTTCTTTTTTGAAGAACTTAAAGGATGGGAAAAGCACTTATAATCAAACTATTTTAGGTGCTATTTTAACATTTATTTTCCTATTTGCACTAATGTATGGATTTGTAGCTGTACATTAAACAACTAATCTACTACTGTTTGTTTTTTCACACCACGAACATTTGTTTGTAATCCACCAAACTGTTCATTAATATCTAACCACATCTAACGACTCCTGACCGCCATTTTTAGAATATGGTCAAGAAAGCACCATCTAACCGAGAACTGCCATTAGAAAATATGTTTTTCATGTAATATTTGCTTTGCTATATCGGCAGCCTTCGCTCCATTAGCCTTTCCATTATTATTTTGAATGTTAATTGCAAAATAATAAGTGTTATTGTCTTTTTTTACGAAGCCGATAAACCAACCATTTATGTCTTTACCATTTACTGTTCCAGTTCCGGTTTTCCCATATAGTTGCTTTTGCTTTTGACCTTTAATAAAGATTGCCTTTTTTATCGTACGAACATTTGCCTTATTAAAGCCAAATGCATTATTATCTAACTTACTTAATAATTGCACTTGTTCTATTGGCGATATTTTTAATGAAGATTCTAGCCAATAATTATCTATACCTCCAGACAAGTCCTCATTTCCATATTTTATTTTATGAAAATAATACTGTAATTGCTTTTTTCCTACTTTATTATCAAGATTTTGAAAATACCAATTTACTGAATTTCCTAATGCAGTTGTTATCGTTTGATTTTCATTCCATTTTTTAAAAGGATAGATTGTTCCGTCCCATTTCTGTTCATTGTTATTCGGAGAAATTACGTTCGTCTCTAAAGCGAATAAGCCAGAATATATTTTATATGTGCTGTCAGGAGAAATCCTTTGTTCACTTAATTTGCGATTAAAAATTTGATATTGTTTTTCTGTTGCATCATATAAAACAAAACTGCCTCTATAGCCATTAAAATAAGCACTCAAATCTTCATATTTTACATTTTTCTCCTTCAAATGGTACACATTATCTGTACTGGCTATAGCTGAGGAAAGCGAAGTAAGGAACAACATCACAATTCCTAAAATGGTATAAATTATTTTACCTTTCCATTTCAAAACATGAGAATCTCCTGAATAATTAGCAATACTTTGGATTCTTTGTTTAAGTTGTTTCTTTGTTCCTCCAATTCCTGAAGAAAACTGACCAAAAGCATGGTTATGTTTTTTATCGGCAAATTGAATAATAGTATAGCCATATTCGATATATCCTCTTTCATCTAAGAGATTTAGAACAGCAACATCACAAGCCAGCTCTCGATCTATCCGCATTCTTTTTAATGCCAACCATGTTAAAGGATTAAACCAATAAATTATTTGGAAAAGCCACATGGCATAATTAGTAACTATATCTTTGCTTTTTTGGTGACTTAATTCATGTAAAAAGACATATTTTAAATCCTTTAACGAAAATTCTACTTTTGTTTTGGTTGGTAAGAATATATAAGGTTGCATAATTCCAAGTGTAATTGGTGAGGAAATAAGGGAACTTTCTTGTAAAATTATTTTTCTTTTCACTCCCACCACCGCTTTACACTTCTCTAACAGTTCATTTATTTGTTCATCCTTAATAGTCACAGCTGATTTTTTTATTTGTTGGACCTTATAATTTGCATAAATGGTTACTCCGATGAAAATAGCTATTCCAATGATCCAAAATGCCATAAAAGGAAGATAAAAAATATCTGGAGTTGACTTGTTCGCAGATATCGTAAAATTATGCAATATATCATTATTAGATGAGTGGGAAACATCTAATTTCCCTAGGTTTTCATGATTTAATGTTGTATCACTCTTCATGAAAAGGAAGCTTTTCAAATATTGAAGCATTTCTCCGCATCGTAAAAAATCCCATGGGAAAATAAAAGAAATAAGTGGCATAAAAAGAAATAACCAAATTTTATAATGTGTTTGCTTCGACATATGACTATGAAATAATTTTTTTGTTGCAAGGATTGCCAAGATAAGGAGGGACACCACTACAGTACTTAGTAAAAATCGAAGTATAACGGCATCCATCATTTTTCTCCTTTCTTTTTATCCCTCTCAGATAAAATGCTCTTTAGTTCGTCAATATCTTCCTTTGACAATTGATCATTTTCAATAAAATTTAATACCATTGAGTTTAATGTACCGTCAAAAAATTGCTTTAGAAATAATTTGCTTTTTTGCTCGACATATTCGCTCTCTTTTACAAGAGATGTGTAAATAAATGCTCGGCCTTCTTTCTCTGTTTGTAATACTTTTTTTCGTACTAAGCGTACTAGCATTGTTTGAATAGTATTTGGTTTCCAATCAATTTTTTGCGATACCTTTTCCACTATCTCTGGAGTAGATATCGGTTCATATTTCCATACTACTTTCATCACTTCATGTTCGGCTTCGGAAATTTGAGGAATCTCTTTCATCATAGCCCTCCTCGTATATTTTACATTTGTAGTATTTATTATAGCAAGAAGGGCCAATTGATGAAAGCGTTAATATACCTAGGATAAGGTGAAAATGTACTAGATATCATTTATTGCCTTTGCAAATAATCATATAACTCATCAATGAATGATTTATTTAACTGGGTAGCAGAACTTCCTGCCTTATAATGTTCTACTAGTGAAAGGAGGAGAAAATAATCATGCTCCGTATCAAATATCAAAAGCAAGTAAAAAGCTATTCTCATCCCCTTGCTGCCCTTGTTGCATTTTTAATTCGGCTGTACCAGTTTTGGCAGCTAACCTATGCTGTGGATTATTGAGTAAATGGGCAGTTCCATTAGGATCACTTACCACTTCTTTCAGAATTTTTTTCATTTCATTTGCTGTTGCATTAGTTATGACAGATTTTGTTTTTCTTTCACCTTTCATATCTAGCAATCTTGGATAAACAATTTTTCCTTCATTTTGAAACATAGTATACATAGCTGCTTGTTGTATTGGGGAAATCAATAATTCTCCTTGTCCGTATGCCGTATCTGCTAGTAAAATTTCTGTATTAAAGGACTGATGATTTGATATTTGCGCTGGATTCATTGCAATTGGTAAATCTAAATCCTCTCCAAAGATAAACTTATTCAATCCATTTCTAAAGGTTTTTTCTCCCATTTCTAACGCTTCTTGAGCAAAATAAATATTATCAGAATATATTAATGCTTTTCTCATATCCACATTTTGTACATTGGAAACCCTAGTAACAGAATACCCTCCCCATGATTCATCTTTTTTCCATCTTAAACCGTTTATTGTTCTAACTTTATCCGGATATGTCACATGTGCATCAAGCCCAATACTAGCGGTTATCGCTTTAAATGTTGAGCCGGGTGCGTATCCTAATGAAAATTTAGATATAAATGGTTTGTTCTTATCATTGGCATATTTTTTATATTCCTGCTCGGATATGCCTTGAACCATTTTATTTGGATCATAGGATGGGGAACTAACTACAGCATAGAGACCTCCTTCTTTCGGATTCATTACTACAGTAGCACCAGGTTTATCTTTCAAATATTTATATGCCTCCATTTGGATGTAAGCATCAATGGTCAGTTTTATATCTTTTCCATCTCTCTTTTCAATCTTTTGAATTTCTTGTTTCCTTTCCCCGCTCTCATCGACAATAATAATCTCTCCTCCATCCTTCCCTCTTAGCTCTTGATCAAAGGCTCTTTCTAACCCGGTTTTGCCAATCATATCACCTTCTTTTAAATCAGTATGCTTATCTAAATCATCTTTTGTTACTTTCCCTATATAACCAAATAAATTAGCTGCCGCTTCCTTTAAAGGGTAAAAACGAAGTTTTGTATTTTGATAGGAAATTCCAGGTACTATTTCGGCATTATTTGCTTCCATTATTGTAAGTGGAACAAATAAATCATCTTTTACCCAACCTTGATTTAGTTTCTGTTTTATCTCCTTTACAGGGATATTGAATTGACGGCTAATGGTTTGTATCCTTTTTTCTTTTTCATTTCCTTGAGATAGATCTTTTGGTACAATTCCTGCCTCTTTAAAGTCGGCATTGACTGCAAGCCCATTGCCAAGATGATCGGTAATTTCTCCTCGTTCCGCATTCCATTGGTGAAATGCTACCTTATCTTTGCCTTCCATACTAGGGAAAATTAATGAGGGCTTCCACTGTACTGTATACTGACTATCGGTTCTTATTAGTTTTGTATGGTAGTGTAAGTTATTTAATCTTCCTAATGGAGTTGTAAAGCTTAACTGATAGGATAATTCTTGCTCATCATTATTCAGCTTTTTTAATCTAATTTGAGTGGCATGAATGTCATGAATATTAATTCCGTTAAAAATATGATCATATTTATTGATTACATCTTTCAACGTATATCCCGCCGATTGATATGATTGTTTTTCCAATACATCTCCCAATTTTCCATACTCTTTATTTTCCAAAATACGTATAAATGTATCTGCTGTTTGTTGAACTTGACTACTATTATCTTTTTTATGCAGTAATAAGAATAAACTTATCCCCCCAATCCCAACCATAGTGATGCATACCGTTAATAAATATGGTTTAATTTTGTTCTTTTTTCTTTCCACTCTGCTATTCAACCTACTTTCCCTCCATCTCCTCGAATCAAATTACTACAAACGTAGTATTTTTAACAGCAATCACGCAAAAATAATTCCGTCATCTGAGTCGGATCTTTCTTTGATTTCTAGAATTATTTCTTTAATTGAGTGCGTTGTACACAATTCAATAGATTCCCCAAAATTTTCATGGTCTATCCATTAGTGATTCACCAGGGACAATCGCTTCTGTATAGTCAATAAACAGTGAAATGAAATGGAACCATTATCGTTCCCTTGTAATATTTTTCTTGTTTAACTCAATGTATATGCATTGTTTATCACCCGAAAATACTACACTTGTAGTAATTTAATTAACATAACATTTGATAAAGATCAATGAAACAGTTGAAATAGCTATTATAAGATATAACATATAGACAATATACACATTCCATTCAAATTGAATAACATGTTATTCTGGAATTTATTACTTAATGAATACAAATACTACATTTGTAGTATTTACTATATCATAAAGAATCCTTATTTAAAGTAAAAATATGTAACTTAGTCAAAGTTACATATTTTTATGTATTAAACTTCGTTATTCATGCTTTTTCGATCAGCTACACAATTAAAAACTAGTATGTCTATTTCCTAATACTATTTGTACTCCTTGAATATTCAATCTCATGCCTAGTATTTCTATTCTATTTAAAAACTCTTGCAGCTTGAACTGCTTTTTTCCAGCCATCATAAAGCTCTTCCCTTTTTGCCACTGTCATATCTGGTTCAAATTGACGGTCAACATGCCATTGTGAAGCGATTTGTTCCTGATTGCTCCAAAATCCCACTGATAAACCAGCTAAAAATGCAGCGCCAAGAGCCGTTGTTTCATTTACTTTTGGTCGCTCCACCCTTACCCCTAATATATTGCTTTGAAACTCCATTAGAAAGTTATTTTTTACCGCACCACCGTCTGCACGAAGTGTTTTTAATGAAATACCGGAGTCTGCTTCCATTGCCGTTAATACATCTCTCGTTTGATAGGCAAGTGATTCCAGTGTTGCACGAATAAAATGCTCTTTTGTTGTTCCTCGTGTCAGCCCAAAGACCGCTCCGCGCACATCACTATCCCAGTATGGTGTTCCTAGACCAACAAAGGCAGGCACCACATACACACCATCCGTAGATTCAACTTTTGCAGCATATAGTTCACTATCACTTGACTCGTTAAACATGCGCATACCATCTCGCAACCATTGAATAGCAGAACCAGCAACAAAAATGCTGCCTTCTAAAGCATATTCCACTTTACCGTTAATGCCCCATGCAATTGTTGTTAATAGACCATGTTGAGATTTAACTGCCTGTTCACCAGTATTCATGAGCATAAAGCAGCCAGTGCCATAAGTGTTTTTCGCCATGCCAGGATGATAACATGCCTGACCAAATAAAGCTGCTTGCTGGTCGCCTGCAATCCCTGAGATGGGAATCTCATGCCCGAAAAAATGGGAGGCGGATGTTTTTGCGTAAACCTCTGATGATGGACGAACGTCCGGGAGTAAAGATTTTGGTATTGTTAAGAGCTCCAGTAATTCTTCATCCCATTTTAATTCGTAAATATTAAACATTAGCGTTCTGGATGCATTCGAATAGTCGGTAACATGTGTTTTGCCGCCTGATAGCTTCCAAACTAACCAGGTATCGATTGTACCAAATAATAGCTCCCCATTCTCCGCTTTTGTACGTGCACCATCTACATGATCCAGTATCCATTTAACCTTGGTACCGGAAAAATAAGCATCGATTAATAGTCCGGTCTTTTCTTTGAATAAATCATTGTATCCTTTTGTTTTTAAGTCCTCACAAATATCGGCAGTTTGTCTTGATTGCCATACAATCGCATTATATATCGGCTGTCCTGTTTCTTTTTCCCAAACAACAGTTGTCTCTCTCTGATTCGTTATCCCAATTGCAGCAACTTGATTTGGTTTAATTCCTGATTCAGAAAGAACGGTTGCAATAACAGCAAGTATCGAACCCCAAATTTCATTTGCATTATGCTCCACCCATCCCGGCTTTGGGAAAATCTGTGTAAATTCCTTCTGTGCTTTATGAACGATTTTGCCTTTGTGATCAAATAATATTGCGCGCGAGCTTGTTGTCCCTTGATCCAGTGATAGTATATATTGTTCCATTATGATCTCCCTCGTAGAATATAAATTGTAGTTGTTTTTAATTTTTATTACTTCAAAAATAACACGGCATATAAAAATAATCTATGAAAACATAAAAAACATGAGACAGTGACGAGACTGCTTCATGTTTTTTATGTTTTCATAGATATAACCAAAGAGTTTTTTATGTGACAATTGGATTCATTAGATACTGTCTAGGACTCCCAAGCTGAATAGACCCATTGTATTCTGGGAAAATGGTATCAAAATGAATCATAATTGGTGCATCTAATAGTAACGGATAATTCTTAAGAAATTGCTGATCTGCTGTTACAAGTGCCCGAATCAATTTTGGCAGATCTTTTTGAAATATCATGCAGCGGACTTGTGTCAGCCTTCGGTCGTTATCGGATCCCTTTATGCTTATTTTTCCTTTAAGAGCATATTCCCCCATGAACGTTACCCATTCTGCTTGGAGGATTTCTGTTAAATTTGAATCCACTGTTAAGTTGCTAAATTGGTTACTAATGGATAAAAATAAGTTCCCTGTATATTCAGACTGTGAAAATGTATATTTTCGTCCTTCCAATGGGTAAAAAGCTGTCGCTGGAGGAGCAATATTCACTGAAAATGTTTCAGATGTCCATTCGCTCACGATAAGCATCCCCTTTAATCAATATACTTAACACAGTATATGATACTTGCCTAGAAACGGTTACCTTTTTACCCAATTTGTCTTGATTAATACCCACTTACCATTTTCATAAAACCAAGTTGCTGTTAGTATGCCTAATAAATCAGCATGATAGGATCCGCTAATTTGTCTGTACGATTTTAGACCGTAACCTTTTCCTTTCACTTTTACAATCTTATGCATGGCAACGGGATCAATCATTAATTCGGACGGTTCATTCAATTTACCATTTTCCTGATATAGCCCTATTTGTACATAATCTTTTTTGCGCTTTGATACGTCTAAGTGAATGACTTCCTTTGTTTCCGCAATATTTAGCATCGCTTTAAAGTTATTTTCAAATTGCCCTTGTAGATCTATTGGAGGTGGCAATGGAATATCAACTGCCTGATAATTTTTTATAGTGTTAAGATGATAATGATATATGCCACCGCTTCCTCCAGTTGCACTGGATGCTAGCATATCTTTAATCCCATCATGATTTAAATCAACAAATTGAATTTTCGGTTGTAATCCTGGACTATAATCAATAGTTATTTTAGAATGCTTTGGAAAGACAATTTCCGCCCATATTTTTTTAAAGAAAGTTTGTCCCTTTTGATATGGGATACCTTTTAATATAATCTTATCCTTTTTTCCATCCCCATTTATGTCCTCTTTATATGTTTTAATAACGGTGCTTACTGGGGTAGCTTCTTCACCGGCATAAGTAATAGCAACAGTTGTAAAACTCAGCATGAAAAAGGCCGTAATGGCTAGTAAATATTCTTTTTTCATTCTATAATCTCCTTTTTCTCCGATTGTTACTATTATTGGCAAATAGTTAGAAAGTATGTAAATTTTCCCTCCCTTTAATAAAAAACAACTTGCCACCAAAGTGACAAGTTGAATTTGGTATTATTCGAACAGTAGTGAGTACCATTCTTGTAATCTCTTTATGAATAAAAATTAGTTTTCTTCTTTTTTGCAGAGTGTATCTTTCCAAATGACAATAGTAGCCCCGTTTTCCGACTCATCAAAAATAAAGGAACCGTTGGAATATCGATCGTTTGCACGCATTTCACCGATATGAATCTGTTCAATATTATTTTTTTCAGTTTGGACAAAGATTGAATCGTTCAGTTCCACAATATCCATACCTGCAATTCGATGTGGGTTATTTTTTAACTCTCGCAGCATTACCACTCCGCGTTTTGCGCGTGTAGTTTTTTCGAATTCAGAGAGTTTCATCTTCTTGATCGCACCTCTTTGAGTAGCGATGAATATGAATTCCTTCTCAGGATTGGAAATAATTTTTCCGGAGACGACAAAATCGCCTTCTTTTAGATTAATTCCTTTCACACCAGCAGCTCTAGCTCCTACAATATTTACTTCTTCCTCATTGAACCATAATCCATAGCCAAAATAAGTTGCAAGGAATACATCCATTTTTCCATCAGTCAGATGAACATCTACTACTTCATCATCGCCTTTTAAATTGATGGCAACTAACGGTTTAGAATATCTTTGTGCATTATATTGATTTAACTCTGTCTTTTTTACCATGCCATTTTTCGTTACGAATAATAAGAACTGCGCTGCAGAGAAATCCTCTATATTCACAACTTTAACGATTTGTTCATCTCTTTCTATCGGGACAATATTTGCTATATGCTGTCCGAGGTCTTTCCAACGTATATCCGGCAATTCATGCACTGGACAATACAAGTAATTCCCTTTATTTGTAAACAACAAGATAACATTAGTTGTATTTACTTCTTCTTGGAATAACAAGCGATCCGTTTCTTTAATAGCTAAATCAAGCCCATTAGACGCTGTATAAGAACGAATACTTGTCCGTTTTACATAGCCATCTTTCGTGACGGTAACCATTACATCTTCATTAGGAATCATTACCTCTAAATTAATTTTAATTTCTTCAATTTCATCTTCAATTTTCGTTCTGCGCTCATCGGCATACTTCTTTTTAATTTCTTGTAATTCTTTTTTGATGACCTTTAATAAATTTTTTTCACTATCAAGAATAGCGGTTAATTCTTCGATTTTTTTGTTAAGTTCCATTGCTTCTTTTTGAAGCGCAGTAATGTCTGTATTGGTTAAGCGATAAAGTTGCAACGAAACAATGGCTTCTGCCTGGGGCTCAGTAAATTCATATTTAGTAATTAAGTTATCCTTTGCATCACGCTTATCTTTTGAACTACGAATAGTTGCAATTACTTCATCTAAAATAGATAAAGCCTTCATAAGTCCATCTACAATATGCTGACGATCAACTGCTTTTTGCAAATCGAATTTCGTTCGCTTTGTAACAACATCCTTTTGATGATCAATATAGGAGTCCAGCAATTCACGAATACCGAGCAATTTTGGACGGCGGTCATGGATTGCAACCATATTAAAGTTATAAGATACTTGTAAGTCGGTATTTTTGAATAAATAGTATAAGACACCTTCTGCATCAGCATCTTTTTTTAATTCTATCACGATGCGTAATCCTGTTCGGTCTGTTTCGTCACGAACTTCTGAAATACCTTCTACTTTTCGATCTAGTCTTAATTCATCCATTTTCTTGACTAAATTCGCTTTATTGACTTCATATGGTATTTCCGTAATGACAATTTGCTGTTTTCCGCCTCGTACATCTTCAATCACAGTCTTTCCGCGGACTACCATTTTTCCTTTTCCCGTTTCATATGCTTTTTTAATTCCGTCAATTCCTTGAATAATTCCGCCAGTTGGGAAATCTGGCCCTTTAATGATTGTCATAAGATCTTCTACTGTACAATCAGGACGCTCAATGCGCATAATGGTTCCGTCTATTACCTCACCAAGATGATGTGGAGGTATGTCTGTTGCATAACCTGCTGAAATACCGGTTGAACCATTTACCAATAGATTTGGGAAACGGGCTGGTAAGACGGTTGGTTCTTTGGATGTATCATCGAAATTCGGAATGAAATCAACTGTGTCCTTTTCAATATCCAGTAAAAGTTCGGATGCGATTGCCGAAAGACGTGCCTCGGTATAACGCATTGCAGCTGGAGGATCTCCATCAATACTACCGTTGTTACCATGCATTTCTACTAAAACATTGCGTACTTTCCAATCCTGGCTCATCCGCACCATGGCATCATAGACAGAGGTATCCCCATGCGGATGGTAATTACCAATAACATTTCCGACTGTTTTAGCAGATTTCCGGAATCCTTTATCTGCTGTGTTTCCCTCTACATGCATCGCGTATAAAATACGTCTTTGTACGGGCTTTAGACCGTCCCTAGCATCGGGAAGGGCACGATCTTGAATAATATATTTACTGTATCTGCCAAAACGATCACCAATTACTTCTTCTAAAGGTAAATCTTGAAAACGTTCAGCTGTTGACATTAGATATGTTCCCCTCCTTCGACCGTAAGATTTTCATTCTCCAAGATGCTTTGATCTTCTTCTAAACCAAAGGCCACATTATTTTCTATCCATTTTCGCCTAGGTTCCACTTTATCCCCCATTAAAGTAGTGACTCTCCGTTCCGCTCTTGCAGCATCATCAATTCGTACACGGATTAAAGTTCTTGATTCGGGATCCATGGTTGTTTCCCATAATTGGTCTGCATTCATTTCACCAAGACCTTTATAGCGCTGTAGCATGTAACCTCTTCCGACCTTTTTAATAACCGATTGCAGTTCATTTTCAGTCCATGCATACTCGATTACTTCTTTTTTACCGCTTCCTTTACTTACTTTGTAAAGTGGCGGCAGTGCAATATAAACCTTGCCCGCTTCAATTAATGGCCGCATGTAACGGTAAAAGAATGTAAGCAGCAGTACCTGGATATGGGCACCGTCTGTATCAGCATCCGTCATGATAATTACCTTGTTATAATTAACATCCTCTATATTAAAATCAGGTCCGACACCCGCTCCAATCGTATGAATGATGGTATTGATTTCTTCATTCTTGAAAATATCTTGAAGCTTGGCCTTTTCCGTATTGATTACTTTTCCACGAAGCGGGAGAACAGCTTGAAAACGACGATCCCGTCCTTGTTTTGCCGAACCGCCGGCCGAATCACCCTCCACTAGGTATAATTCATTTTTCTCAGGGTTTCGTGATTGTGCAGGAGTAAGCTTTCCAGACAGGATATTTTCCGCTTTCTTTTTCTTTTTCCCGCTGCGCGCTTCCTCTCTGGCTTTTCTAGCAGCTTCTCGCGCTTGAGCAGCTTTTATGGCTTTTTTAATTAATAAATTACTGGCATCAGGATTCTCTTCGAGAAAATAAGCTAGATGCTCTGATACGACGGAATCAACAGCAGAACGCGCTTCACTTGTACCTAGCTTCCCTTTCGTTTGTCCCTCAAATTGAAGAAGCTCTTCAGGAATACGAACAGATACTATTGCAGATAGTCCTTCACGAATGTCTGTTCCATCTAAATTTTTATCACGCTCTTTCAAGAGGTTAACCTTGCGGGCATACTCGTTCATGACACGAGTCAACGCTGTTTTAGCACCTACTTCATGGGTACCTCCGTCCTTCGTACGTACATTATTAACGAAAGAAAGAATATTTTCCGAAAAACCGTCATTAAATTGGAAAGCAAATTCTACTTCGATTTCGCTTGCCTCACCCTCAATCATGACAACAGGATGCAGAACATCTTTTCCTTCATTTAAGTATTCTACGAAAGCTTCTATTCCGTTTTGATAATGGAAGGTGTCGCTTTGGCCATAGCGTTCATCGATAATCTCAATTTTCAAGCCTTTTAAAAGAAAGGCTGATTCTCTTAACCGTTCACATAATGTATCGTAATTAAAGGTCGTTGTGCTAAAAATGGTAGGATCAGGCTTAAAATGAATATTCGTTCCTGTTTGATTTGTTTTCCCTATTTTTTCAAGGGTAGTCTCTGGTTTTCCACCGTCTTTAAAACGCTGTTCAAATATAAATCCATCCCGTTTAATGGTTACAACCAGCCATTCGGATAGAGCATTTACAACAGAAGCACCCACACCGTGTAATCCGCCAGATGTTTTATATCCGCCTTGGCCAAATTTACCGCCAGCATGTAATACAGTGAAAATAACTTCTGTTGTGGGTTTCCCTAATTTATGCATTCCAGTTGGCATACCGCGCCCTTTATCATCGACACTAATACTGTTATCCTTATGGATTTTTACAATAATATGGTCACCATTGCCGGCAAGTGCCTCGTCAACCGAATTATCGACTATTTCATATACTAGGTGATGTAATCCGCGTGCGTCTGTGGAGCCTATGTACATGCCTGGACGTTTCCGAACGGCTTCAAGTCCCTCCAGTACCTGGATGGCATCATCGTTATACTCAATTAAGTCCTGTTTCTTTGTCACAAAAATTCCCCTTTCAACAACACTACTCTCTTTCTCTATATAAAAAAACTTTGAAAACATAATAAAAATGATATAACAAACATTTGTTCGCCTATCATTATAACATATTCCGAACAAGCGTCTATGAACTATTTTAGCGATAAATTCGCATTTGGCAAATTACTTTTTAAACGGAACTGAACAACCGCCTTAAAAATTTTACTTCCAAGCAAGCTTTTTCTACAAAAATCTATACAAATAATTTCAGAATACGAGTTAAACCATGGGTGTCTTTATGTGAATAAAAAACAAGCGTACCTTAAAAGAAATACGCTTGTTTAAAGAAACTCATTTTGTTAAGGCGTGTTCTACTTTAATACAGCGATTCATAATGACGGTATATCCTTTATCTTTCAAAAATTGGTATGCCTCTTCATTTTCAAGGCCTAATTGTGCCCAAAATATATCAGCATCGATTTCAGCAAATTCTTTGGCAATCTCCGGTAGATATTCAGATCGGCGAAATACATTGACGATATCCACATGACCTTCGATTTCCTTTAGAGACGAAACTGCCTTCACACCTAATACATGATCGACAGAAGGATTGACTGGAATAATTTCATATCCAGCTTTTTGCATAGCTTCTGATATCATGTACGATGTTCGTTCAGGATTATCACTTAAGCCTACAACCGCAATTCGTTTAGCCTTTTTTAATATCGCTTTAATTTCTTCTCTGCTTGGATTTTCAATAGTCATTTAAAAACCCCCATGTTTATTCGTTAGTTTTCAATCATGAAATTATATACATGTAAAGCTAAGTATAGTGTAAGCCAGCAGCTCACAATGGATCAAGGAGCTTCCGCTTTTCTTATAATCGTACGCTTTTCTTTGGATTCCTGCAACTTAAGATGAAGGGGACGATGCTTTCTTTTTCTTTTGCCATCTTAAGTATTGCTCCGAAAGAATAGCAATAATCGTTCCTAATACAAGTCCGTTATTTACAAGAGATCCGATAACTGCAGGCAGTTTAACCGTTGCTTCAGCAGGTAAAAACATTGTTCCTACACCCACCATTAAAGCAATTCCTGCCGTGGTGTATGTAATTTGACGATCCGTCACTTTTTCGATTTCCGATAACGCCAGCCCTATCATCTTCGTGAAAATTACAAAGGTTACTGCATATCCAACCGGTGCTGGAAGTGCAGACATAATGTTCATCAGCGGCGGAAGCAAGGAAATAATTGTTACCAATACCCCACCAATAATAAAGGGTTTTATGCTTTTAATACCTGTTTGTGACACAAAGCCTGCAGAACCAGAGATAGGAACGGAGCCAATCGCAGAAAAGATCCCTCCTAGTATTTGATTGATACCGGAAATAAAACCGGATTTTTTATAGCTAACAGGCTTAGATTGCGAACTTTTCAGTACCTCTTCCATAACGCGAATGGATGCAATCATATTGGTTGTTAGTAATATGGTGATGAAGAAAGAGGTGGTTAATACCCCAACATCAAAGCTCGGCTTTCCAAAATGAAAAAGCTTTGGAAAAGAAAGGATTGCGTGACTGCTTGGAACTTTTGGGGCAAGCCCGAAAAGGATAAAAAGAATCCACCCGATTAATAAACCAATCATAATCGAAAATTGACGTACCCATTGTATCTTCACTTGTCCTAGGTAAAAGGTTATAAGAATGATAGCGATACATAACACAGCTACCAATGGTTGAATATGTACTTGTTCTTCAGATAATCCGAGCATTCCTTTTATAAAGGAACCGCTTAGCTGCAGGATTAGCAAGAATAAATATATAAAAGTTACAGTGGGGGTGAAAAGTTTGGCAAGTTTTTCGATTAACCCAAACATGGATAGGATAAAGAAAACGATCCCACTAAAAATCATGCCGCCGCAAAGCGCATTCAACGAATCGATACTAGTGGAATATATAGTTCCAACAAACCCGGCATAAATAGCAAAAACGCTCCACCATAAGCCCGCAGGCCCTTCTGAAACCGGAAGCCGATGACCGATAAATCCTTGTAATAAACCAGCAATACCTAATACGAAAATCGTTCTTTGTACGAACGCAGACGTTTCGATTGGATTTAAATGAAATAAATCAGCTATAGCGATTGGTGCCGCAATAGAACCGGCAATCATAAAAGCCATCCACTGGATGGCTGACAAAAATGTTTTCATTCCATAAAACTCCTTACTACAAAAGTACTTGTCAAGTTGTATTATTTTTGATTATAAGCCGATAGAGTGGATCTTAGGGCGACCCATGCATCTTCATTCCCAAATGCTCTTGCCCAAGAGGCTATGCCAGATAATTTATATTGGCCGGCTATATCTGCTCTTTTCGCCAAAGAATATGTATCCTCCATCCACATTTTATAGGTGGTATTTGTTTTGGAATCTATATATTCCGTATAATGCTGACCACTTTCGGTATCCATTTGTATTGTTGCTTTCTTCTTTTTGATCCATTTATTTGCTTGGTCCATTGTTAGTGCGATGGAAGATGTTTGTTTCTGACCATCTTTCCATTCCTCTTTCCATAGTCTTGTATAAAAAGGGACACCTAATATAATTTTATCATTAGGGACCAATTTTAATATCGGCTTTAGACCATTTTCTACCCACGGCAAGCTTGCAACACTTCCCGCTTCCGCAGATGTTGCCCAATGTTCATCATATGCCATAATAATGAGGTAATCAACTATTTTTCCAAGCTTTTTACGCTCATAGAATTCAGACCAATTGCCTTTTGCAATAAAGGTTATATCCATCGAAACATATTTATGATTAGCATGAAAGTAAGCTGATATTTCCCTGACAAACTGCGTTACAAGTGGTCCATCTTTAGAGCGGACATTTTCGATATCAATATTGATTCCTTCTAAATGCTCCTTCTTTGCAACCTTTAGTAACGTTTGAATGATTCGATTCCTTTTTTCAAAGGTGCTCAAAGCAGCTTTTGTTAAATCAGGATTGGATGAGTTAGAAAAAAGGGCCCAAACCTGCATATGTTGCTGCTTTGCCCATTTTACATATTTTGAGGATAACAGATTGGTAATGTTCCCATTATCATCCTTCAAATGAAACCAGGTAGGAGAGACAACATTCACCCCCGCCATCGTAGGAAATTGAGATGGATCTGGTGTTTTCTTGTAAACTGCTTCCCAAGACATTTGAATTGGTTTTTCAATAGCTGGTA
This sequence comes from Heyndrickxia camelliae, assembly GCF_002844575.1. Classification (GTDB taxonomy): domain Bacteria; phylum Bacillota; class Bacilli; order Bacillales; family Bacillaceae_C; genus Margalitia; species Margalitia camelliae. The sequence continues at coordinate 151,549 of NZ_PIQO01000004.1, read as the reverse complement.
AGGTAACTGCCTCTTTAGGAAAAGCGATTTGAACATTTTCAAGCTTTTGCTTCATTACATAAGCTTTTTTTATATATCCACCAATCCCTTCAAGGGTTCTAATATAGTAGTAATTTTTTAATTCGCGTTCAATATGTACAGCTTCTCCTTTTTTTACCTCAACATTATAAGAGGATTGCAAATTTGGTTTTGTGCGAAGACGTAAAAAAGCTTTCCTAACATCATGAGAAACTATTTTTCCATTATGGTATTGTTCGCCGTTCATCCTTATCCAAACTATCCCCGTATGTTTTGTCAATTGGTATTCGATTGGATATAAAGCTTGAAGTATTTCGAGCGAGATATATTTTTGACCCGAAACGATCTTCACAATTGGATTATTGGTTTGTTTTGGTTTTTCATTAACATATAGAACATTTTCATTAAAAGGAATTCTTATTACCTTTAATTTGGTCGTAATGATAAGGGATTTGCTTTCTTCGTAAATACTATCATCGATTTGTTTTTCTACTAACTTTAAAGGGATGTATAGGCTATTTTCATTGTGGATTGCATTTCCTTGTATTGCCCCTTTTATTAATATCGGATACTTCCCTGTGAAATACATGTTTTTTTTAGTAGATGCATAGGGATAATAGATATATAATAAAATCCCAGTTACGATGATAAAAAGCACTATAAGAACATAGGGCCATATTCGATTTCTTTTGGGAATTGATCTTAAAGGTAAAGTTTCCATTTCTATCCTCCTAAACTCCATAGTTTTATCGTACAGGAGGATAAAGTCTGTGAAAAGAGCAAAAATATGACTTTTCAAATAAAATTTCTTTTTTCTTTCCCAAACTATACGTGATACAATAATAAAGCACTAATAAATTTATGTTTAAGTAAAAGAATTCCGAACGTATTCTTTTTGAACTAGGATAAAAGGAGTTATGTTAATGATCTATGCCCTAATACTAATTGTAGCTTACTTGCTTGGATCGATCCCATCAGGTTTAATTGTTGGAAAACTATTTTATGGAATGGATATACGTGAACATGGGAGCGGCAATCTTGGAGCGACTAATACCTTTCGAACATTAGGAAAAAAGGCTGGAAGTGTGGTCACGGTTGTAGATATTTTAAAAGGAACGCTTGCTACATATCTCCCGATTATATTTGGGGTATCAGAAGGTCTTCATCCGCTGTTAGTTGGAGTAGTTGCAGTAGTCGGTCATATGTTTCCAATCTTCGCAGGTTTTAGAGGTGGTAAGGCTGTGGCTACTTCAGGCGGTGTTGTTCTAGCTTATAGTCCTCTATTATTTATATTAATAGTGGTTGTTTTTCTTGTAAGCTTAAAGCTATCTAAATACGTATCCCTTTCCTCTATTATTTGTGGGATCTTTGCCATCCTTTATACGCTTATTGATATGTTGATTAGTCACGACTGGCTATTCTTTATTGTTATTTTTGCGCTTTCATTTTTTGTTATCTATCGACATCGCGCGAATATCAAAAGGATTCGAGATAAAACGGAACCTAAAGTAAAATGGATATAAATAGTCATATCCGTAAGAACGTCCTAATATAGTTGATTAGGGCGTTTTTTTCATGGTGTTTAATGGATTTTTCATCTCTTCTACTGCTTGCAGTCCCTTTCCTGCTTATCTACTTCACTATACTTCTAAAGCTTGTTTCTGCCAAAACACCGCTGCCTTTGCGGTTCCGCTTTCTAATTTTCTTCAATTTTCGCAAAAATTCTACCGCTGATGACAATGGTATAGTAAGATAACTGTATAGATATAAATGTAAAGGTTGGTAATGGGATGAGGGGAAAACAAAGGGGTGCAGGGATATTACTGATAGTACTGCTTATATTGATTGGGATATTATCCATCAAGCAATACGAAGATTGGAAAAATGCTTTTTCTAGAAAAACACATACGGTTACTAGTAATACGATAAGAACACTAAATGTAAATACAAAAAAGTTCCATTCCAGTGCTGTAATCGGTGCAATTGGCGATATACTGATTCATGACTGGGTGTATGAAGACGCAAAAACAAAGACTGGTTATGATTTTAAGCCGATTTTTCAAAATGTAAAGTCAATGATGCAAAAACCCGATCTCTTAATTGCTAATCAAGAATCGACTCCCGGAGGAACGCAATTAGGAGTTTCCAGCTATCCGTGCTTTAACAGTCCTTATGAGATTGTGGATGCTATTATCGATGCAGGTGTTGATTTTGTTACAACGGCTAATAATCATGCTCTCGATAAGGGAGAAAAGGGATTATTAAGTGCTCTTTCCTATTATGATAAGGTTCATTTACCACATGTAGGTACATTTAAAAGTAAAGAGGATCAGGAAACACTACGGATTGAAAATATAAATGGCATTAAAATCGCCATTCTCTCCTATACTTATGGTACAAATGGAATTCCCGTACCTGAGGGAAAAGATTATCTTGTCAATTTGATTGATAAAGATAAGATACTATCGGAACTCAAAACTGCACGCCAACAAGCAGATGCTGTCGTGTTAAGCATGCATTGGGGTATTGAATACCAACGTCAGCCAAATGAAGAGCAAAAACAGATGGCAAGGCTTTTTACTGATGGCGGTGCAGATATCATATTGGGAAGTCATCCTCATGTCTTGCAACCAATCCAAAAGCTCCATACGAAAGATGGACGTGATGCCGTTGTTGTATACTCGCTTGGAAACTTCATTTCTGGTCAGATGTGGGATTACAAAAATATTGGCGGAATGTTTGAAGTAAAAGTTTCAAAATACGTTACTTCTAGTGGAAGCAGTATCAAATTAGAAAATGTAAAATTCTTTCCTACTTTTGTGCATAATCAGAAGATGAAAAACTTCCGTTTATATCCTTTGCAAGAAGCATATGCAAAAGGAATGGCGGATCACTCTTATCAGGAGATAATGGCACATATGATGGATGGAATCAAATAGCATAGTAGAGCTAATTCTCTGCATATCTACTGTAGAGAATTAGCTCTTTTTTATTGTAACTCCTTAGCTATTGCACGGCCAGCCACCCTTCCGCTAAAAAGGCAGCCTCCTAAAAACGTTCCTTCTAATGCACGATAACCATGTACTCCTCCGCCTCCGAACCCTGAAACCTCCCCTGCTGCATACAGTCCAGGAATTGGATTTCCTGACGAATCAAGAACTCGTGCAGATAGATCTGTTTGGAGCCCACCCAGAGTCTTTCGACTAATAATATTTAATCTTACTGCTATAAGAGGTCCATTTTTAGGATCAAGTATTTTATGCGGTTTTGCAACACGTATTAATTTATCACCAAGATAATTGCGTGCACCACGTATGGCAGTAATTTGTAAGTCTTTTGTGAAAGAATTTTCGATTTCTCGGTCGCGTGCTTGAATTTGCTTTTCAATTTCTTCTAAGTGGAGTAACTTTTCCTCTGTCAAGTTGTTCATTCCCTCAACAAGTATGGGTAAATTATCTGCAATGACAAAGTCTTCCCCTTTATCCATAAAGGCTTGTACAGGAGCGGAAGCCCCTGGTAATGCTCTACCCAATACCTGTTTAATACTTTTCCCAGTCAAATCAGGATTCTGCTCTGAACCCGACAAAGCAAACTCCCTTTCTATGATTTTTTGTGTCAAGATAAACCAAGAATAACTATATCCCGTTTTTTGAATGGCTTCTAATGTTCCTAGTGTATCAAAGCCTGGAAAATTTGGGGAAGGAAATCTTTTCCCCTTTGCATCTAGCCAAATGGAAGATGGACCAGGTAAAATTCGAATTCCATGTAGATTCCAAATAGGATTCCAATTTTTAATCCCTTCCGTGTAATGCCACATCCTATCTCTATTGACGATATGCCCTCCTGCTTGTTCCGTTATTGTCAGCATTCTTCCATCTACGTGTGCAGGTACACCGGAAAGCATTTGTTTTGGCGGTGTTCCAAGTCGCTTTGGCCAATTTTGCCGGATTAAATCATGATTTGCTCCTATTCCTCCACTTGTTACCATAACGATGGAGGATGTAAATTCAAATTCACCTATCACTACTCGGGAGCTTTCTTCTCCTCTTGATACAGAACTAGGTTCCAAAATAGCTCCGCTTACTCCTTCCACAGTACCATTGCGCGTTAGAAGTTGATCCACACGATGGCGAGGCCGATATTCAACCAACCTATTTTTTATTTGTTCTCTCAGTTTACGTTCAAAGGGAGCCACGATACCTGGACCTGTTCCCCATACAATATGGAATCTAGGTACCGAATTTCCATGTCCATCTGCAAGATAACCGCCTCGTTCTGCCCATCCGACAACTGGAAAAAATCGGACCCCCATATTACGCAACCATTCACGTTTTTCTCCTGCAGCGAACTCAATATATTCCTGAGCCCATTTTTTTCCCCAATAGTCTTCCTTTCCCCTATCAAATCCTGCTGTTCCAAGCCAATCTTGCCAAGCTAATTCTTTTGAGTCTTTAATGCCCATTCGGCGTTGTTCGGGAGAGTCCACTAAGAATAAACCGCCAAACGACCACCATGCCTGTCCGCCTAATGAGCTTTCAGGTTCTTGATCAAGGAGAAGGACTTTTTTCCCGGCATCCGCTATTTCCGTTGTCGCAACTAAGCCAGCTAGACCAGCTCCAACAACAATAACATCATAATCCATATATAGCCTCCACTGATTTTTTGATTTTTTGATCTAGATTTTTATACATAGTATATATATGCAGGTTGTTAAATTCAATATTTTATGAATTTTTAATTAAAGCTAATTATTTTCTTAATCATGTCCATTTTGATAAAATGGTCTTCATAATAATATTTTATGTTATAGAAGTGTACTACAATGCTCTTATACATAGGAGGTATGGGATATATGAAAATATTTGTATCGGATGATGCAGAAAAGTGGTTTCGCGATGAGATGGATATTGAGGAAGGCGATTCTATTCGCTTCTTTGTTAAATATGGAGGTTCCACTGCTGTTCAAGAAGGATTTTCCCTTGGATTAATGAAGGAGGAAGCCGAAGACCCTGCTGTTACCACAACAAAAAATGGCATTTTATTTTTTGTGGAAGAAAAGGACGTATGGTATTTTGACGGGCATGATTTGCATGTTGGCTATAACCCAACCTTAGACGAACCTGTATTTGAATATAAAAAAGGCTGAGGTTGTCCTCCATCCGATAATATTCGGTATGGAGGTTTTTATATTTAGAGGAATTTCTCATATTTATGTAGAATTCCTTCCATCGCCAAAATTTCCTTTTGCCGTATTCCTAGTAAATCATAGTGGGAGTATCCATCTTTACGATGATGGATCCATTCCTTCTTTAACCCGTATCTAGCGCCCCATTCCTGAAGCTTATGTAAATCATTACAGCCTACCTTTGTGACAGATCTTGCTTCTGGAAAGCGATCATCTAGCCAATAATGAGTTAAAAAGGCGATTTCTCCATTATCAATGGATTTTTTCCAGTTTGTTAGTGCATCTTTTGTAATTCCAAATGCCACTTTATTTCACACCCTGCTCTGCCTTTTTAGCCTTTTCATAGGCATCATGCCAATCTGGGAAAACTTTTCTAATAGAGATTGGGCGGAAGGACTCTTTTTTCACACAGGCATGTTTAGAAAAGGAGGTTACCGATAGTTCGCCGTTTTCTTTATAAATTTCATAGCCGTAAGTGATACGGATTCCATCATAATATTCTATCCATGTCTTAACCGTTGCTATTTCACCATATAACACAGGCTTTTTATAAGAGATTTCGATATCAATGACAGGAGAAAGCACTCCTTGCGCCTCCATATCTGCATATTTAAAGCCAAGATCTTCTACCAATTGTGTCCGGCCTAATTCCATCCAAACTAAGTAATTTGCATGATATACAATACCCATCTGGTCCGTTTCTGCATATCTTACTTCGATTTTCTTTTTTGAAAGTAACATTCTGTTCACCTCAAGTAAAATGACTAATACCTCTATTTTATCATGCAAATGATTGTTCGGAAAATAAAAGGTTTTGTTCAAAAAGAAAGCCGGCTTATGCCGGCTTGTTCATACATTTATTGATAATTATTTTCTTGAGCTCTTGCCTCATCTTTTATCTCACTGCGCATGGCTTCAATGCTTTCACGGCGGCGCTCATTTTTTGCTTCAATTTGTGCTCGTTGTTCCCCTTCAGCAAATTCTGCTGTTGCTTCTGCCTTTTCCATATTTACAATCGTGTTTTGTACCATATCTTGCAGTTTTTCTACGTTATCACTGCGATCATCTGGTTTCGGTTTGTTCCATGCCATACGCTTATTCCTCCTTGAAGAAAATAAGTGCACCAAATACTCGGTACATCATTAGTGTACCTAGTTGTCAAAAAAGAATTGATGGAAATTGAAGGATGTCTTACTCACCCTTTGTTTGCATTACTTGTGCATGTTGTCCAGATGTATCTTGCATCTTTTTCCCATTATTTCCTCCTGCAGATCTTTTCTGTGTTCCTATATGGCTTGGTACAAAAGCTTGTGGTTTTCTTTTTGGATTGCTCATGAAAAACTTCCCCCCTTTTCATACAGTTTTTCCGAAAAAGGGGGGAATATGTGACATCTATTCAGCTTTCTTTATCATTCGTTTTTGTTCTAATCTTTCTTCAATCCGATCCATGGCGTCACGATCCTTTAGAAGCTCTTGCTTATTTTCCATTACTAAATCTAAAAATGATTTTTTCATTGCTTTTCTCATGTAAAGTCTCCTTAGGAATTATTATTTTTTCTACTTTTTAGTATGGTCAGTTATTTGCATAATTATAATATTTTTTGAACATTTGCTTATTAAAAAAGCTTTAGTGCTTTTTACTTCTGTTAGCTGATTAAAAAACTATATTACTTATCTCTTTTAAAAAGAAATGAACACCTCTGTAGGAAGTGTTCATTTCTTTAGCATTTTTGTTAATTCATTATACGTTACCGCACCAATCTGTTTATGATAAATTATGCCATCTTCATCAATAAAATAAGTGGTCGGTATCGGTTGGATTTGATACTTATCACTAATCGTTTCTTTTTTATCCATTATGATGGGATATGTTATACCGTATTGTTTAATAAAATCTTTTACTTGGTTCTTGCTACTTTCGATATTCACACCAATTACTACAAATTCCGATTGATGTTTATTATAAAATTTTACCAAGTCAGGGATTTCTGCTTTACAAGGCGGGCACCATGTTGCCCAAAAGTTTAACAGCACTTTTTTTCCCTTGTACGTGGATAGATCAATGGAATCTCCATTAAATCCAGCGGCTTTTATATTAGGGGCTTTTTGGCCGATGGACAACCCTATATTAGAGAGAGCAGTTTCTATTTCATCGGCTTTTTGTTTTTGGACCGGTTTAATTTGCTCCTTTTGCTTTATAATTTTACTTGTTTCATGATCGAAAGCTTGCTTCTTTTGATCAACAGCTTGTACGATGGCAACACTGGTTAAAAACAAAAGCAAAGTCAAAGCGGTGATTTTTCGTTTCATTTCTTCCTCCATTAATTTACTAATGATATAGGTTATCTTATGTAAATATATATTATTTAGAAGAAGAAAAAAACACACCCCGTAAAAACGAGATGTGTTTAAAATTTTATTACGCTTGTAATTTATCACGTAATACCATTTGAAGGATACCGCCATGACGGTAGTAGTCAATTTCCACTTCAGAGTCGAAACGTACTAATACTTCAAATTCTTTTTTGTTTCCAGCTTCATCAGTAGCTGTAACTTTAAGGATGTCACGTGGTTTTACATTTTCATCAACTTGTACGTCGATTACTTCTTTACCAGTTAGGCCAAGAGTTTCAGCATTTTCACCTTTCTTGAATTGAAGTGGAAGAACACCCATCAATACAAGGTTTGAACGGTGAATACGTTCGAAGCTTTCAGCGATAACTGTCTTGATACCAAGAAGGTTTGTACCTTTTGCTGCCCAGTCACGAGAAGATCCCATACCGTAATCTTTGCCAGCAAGAACAACTAAACCAGTTCCATCTTGTTTATATTTCATACAAGCATCATAAATAGATGTTACTTCGTTAGTTGGCCAGTAAGTAGCATAGCCACCTTCTGTTCCTGGTGCGATTTGGTTACGAATACGGATATTCGCAAATGTACCGCGCATCATAACTTCGTGGTTACCACGACGAGAACCGTAAGAGTTAAATTCACGAGGTTCTACTCCACGTTCACGTAAATATTTACCTGCAGGTGTATCTTTTCCGATTGCACCAGCTGGTGAGATATGGTCTGTTGTTACAGAATCCCCAAACTTCGCGATTACACGTAAACCATTAAGTGGTTTTACTTCTTCTGGATCTGGTGATAGATTTTCGAAGAATGGTGGATTAGCGATATAAGTTGACTCTTCATCCCAAGTATATAATGGATCATTACTTGTTTTAATTTCATTCCAGCGTTTATTATCGTTGAATACATTTTCGTATTCTTTACGGAATAATTCTGGTGTTACAGTTTCTTTAACTGCTGCATTTACTTCTTCTGTAGTTGGCCAGATGTCTTTCATGTAAACATCGTTTCCATCTTTATCTTTTCCAATAGGATCGTTAACTAGGTCAATATCAACTGTTCCAGCTAAAGCATAAGCAACCACAAGAGGTGGTGAAGCTAAGTAATTAGCTTTTACTAATGGATGAATACGACCTTCGAAGTTACGGTTACCAGAAAGAACAGAAGTTACTAATAAGTCATTTTCAGCAACTGTTTTTTCAATTTCGTCTTTTAATGGACCAGAGTTACCGATACAAGTTGTACATCCATAACCAACTAGGTTGAATCCTAGCTTGTCTAAGTATGTTTGTAAACCAGAGTCTCTTAGGTACCCTGTAACAACTTTAGATCCCGGTGCCAATGAAGTTTTTACATATTTAGGCACTTCTAAGCCCTTTTCAACTGCTTTTTTCGCTACTAAACCAGCGCCAAGCATAACATAAGGGTTGGAAGTATTTGTACAGCTTGTGATAGCTGCAATGGCAACTGCACCAGTTTTCATAGTTGCTTCGTCACCATTATCAAATTTAACAACTGCTTCTTTATTGATTTCAGAATCTTTCAAACCGAATCCTTGGTTACCAACAGGTGCAGTTAAAGCATCTTGGAATGCTTTTTGCATTTTGGATAAAGGAATTAAATCTTGTGGACGTTTTGGACCAGAAAGATTTGCTTCGATTTCAGAAAGATTGATTTCCACAATATCAGTGTAAACTGGTTCTTCGTTTTCTGGAGTAAAGAACATATTGTTTTCTTGTAAATATTTTTCTACTAGTTTTACATGCTCTTCTGGACGTCCAGTTAGACGAAGATATTCTAGAGATTCTGCATCAACTGGGAAGAAACCGCAAGTTGCACCATATTCAGGAGCCATATTAGCAATTGTTGCACGGTCAGCAAGTGGAAGTGTAGATACACCAGGACCGAAGAACTCAACAAATTTACCTACAACACCTTTTTGGCGTAAAACTTGAGTAACTTTTAACGCTAAGTCAGTAGCAGTTGCACCGTTTGGCATTTCACCAGTTAATTTAACTCCGATTACTTCAGGAATTGGGAAGTATGAAGGTTGACCGAGCATACCAGCTTCTGCTTCAATACCACCAACACCCCATCCAAGAACACCGATACCGTTGATCATAGTTGTATGAGAGTCAGTACCAACTAATGTGTCAGGGAATGTTTCAAATTCACCTTCTGCATTTTCAATTGCATGAACAACACTAGCTAAGTATTCAAGGTTAACTTGGTGTACGATACCAGTTGCTGGCGGAACCGCACGATAGTTGTCGAATGCTTTTGTTGCCCAGCTTAAAAATTGATAGCGCTCAGCGTTGCGTTGAAATTCAAAATCCATATTTGCTTTTAAAGCATCAGTAGTACCATATTTATCAACTTGTACGGAGTGGTCAATAACAAGATCTACAGGAATTTCTGGGTTAATTTTATCAGGATTTCCGCCTAAATCAGCCATCGCTTTACGAAGAGACGCAAGGTCAACTACGGCAGGAACACCTGTGAAGTCTTGTAAGATTACACGAGAAGGCTTGAATGGCACTTCTGCATCTTTTACTTCTTCAGATCCCCATTTTGCTAGATTTTCAACATGTTCTTTTGTAATTACACGGCCATCTACTTGGCGAAGAACAGATTCTAATAATACTTTTACGGAATAAGGTAAGCGTGATACTTTTGCTATACCTGCTTCTTCAAGAGCTGCAAGACGATAAAAGTTGTAACGTTTGCCTTCTAATTCAAAGGAAGTGCGAGCGTTAAATACGTCATTTTTAGCCACCTGAGATTCCCCCTTCTTTTTCAAAATGCATCTTAAATCGATATTTGGAAGAAAAGCTCGAATGATAGTCTCTTACTTTTCGCACATTAACATCTTAATACAAGAAATTACATAAGTAAATAACAAGAATGTTATTGTTTTTCATAAGTATTACTTATCACAGTGCTAAAACAATTTTTTATCAAATTTTGTAAAAGATTTTTTCCGTTTAATCTTGATGTTTTGGTGCAAAAATAAAGTGAAACTCCCTATTAGAGTGGAATGAGAAAAATTTTATTTTAGAGGTGAGTTAAGTGGGCAAAAGAAAAGCGAATCATATCATTCCCGGGGCAAATGCAGCAAAAGCACAAGGGATGGGAACAGGCTATAATGAGGAATTTTCTAACGAACCATTAACAGCAGCACAAAAGCAAAACAACAAGAAAAAGAAGAAAAACCAATAAAGATATTTATAAAGAAAAAACTCGCAAATTTGCGAGTTTTTTCTTTACCCTAGGTTAAATTTCATTCACTTCATTTACAATTTGTTGAAGATCCGTCCTGAATTTCTCTAACTGTGCTCTTTGTGTTTCACTTGCTACTTCCAACGCATTTTCAATTTGCTGATAGGTTTCATTCACTTCTTGTCTTAAATGTTTTAATTGTTGTCCGTAACTGGCACTATCTTTTTCGAGATTATTGTATACATCCTGAAGTTGCTTAGCACCTTGCTGAGCTGCTTGAAAAGCTTGTTGCTTATCTTTGTGATACGGCATATATCTTCTTCCCTTCCCTATATCCTTGCAGAAATAGAATGTGCAATATATTAATTTTTATTCTGTATAAATTATTGTTGACGGCACAATCTAGAAAACAGGAGGGATATTAGATGACGAATAAAAATGATAGTAAAGATATGCGCAAAAATGCCGAAAAGGGGCATGACAATGGACAACCTGAACCATTAAGCGGCTCCAAAAAGGTAAAAAATCGTAACCATACTCGTGCAAAACATAATCAGAATCATGATATGTAAGTAGAAAAGCTTCTAGCGGATTTCGTAGTATTCGGCGAAATCCGCTAGCCGATAGATGCTGAAGCTAAGTCAGAAATGAAACTAACTCATAATGTTTAAAATAAATTCTCGCGAAAGATTTTTTATATCTATTATGGAATATCTACCAAAGCTTTAATTGCTTGGTATCTTTTTTAATTCATCGAAAAGAAGGCTTTCTTCTTCTTCCTTAATGGTTCTAAAATCCATTATTATTTCATCTTGTTGAATTCTCGTTAAAATGCAAGTTTGCCCAGTTCTCAATTGTTCAGAGAGATCCTCAGCTGAGATATTTTTATGTTTTATGCATAGAACATATGTTTTTAAGGCAACATCCGGCAGTGATCCCCCTCCTATTTGGCTTGTTTCCTCCCTTATCGTCACAGTAAGATCTGCTCTTGCTTTTGATAACTTTTCTTTAAATGCTTCTTCTCTTGCTTTTATCGTCTTTGCATCCATGGTCATAGAATACAAGGCAGGGATTTTAGAAAGTGCCTCTCCATTCATGTAATGCAGCAAAGTCGCTTCCAGTGCAGCTAAAGTCATTTTGTCAACTCGGAGCACACGAGCAAGCTGATGTTTTTTTAATTGGTCAATATAATCTTTTTTTCCAGCAATAATGCCAGCTTGTGGTCCACCAAGTAACTTGTCTCCGCTAAAGGATACGATGTCGGCGCCAGCTTTTAATTTATCGCTTACCACAGGTTCATTTCCAATTCCAAAAGGGTGTAAATCCATCAATGCACCGCTGCCAAGGTCCTCATATAATAGAAATGATGGATGATTTTGTTTCAGAAGACGAAGCACATCTGTTTCCACGGAAGAAGTAAATCCTTTGATTGTAAAATTACTTGTATGAACTTTCATGATGATAGAAGTTTTATCACCAATTGCGTCTTCATAGTCTTTTAAGTGAGTACGATTCGTAGTCCCGACCTCAACAAGTTTTGCTCCGGACTCCTCCATAATTGCGGAAACTCGAAACGATCCTCCTATTTCAATAAGTTCTCCTCTAGAGATAATGACTTCCCTCTCTTTTGCGAATGTATGTAAAATAAAATAAACAGCTGCTGCATTGTTATTAACGACTAATGCACCTTCTGCTCCTGTCAGTTTTTTTATCAATTCCTCCACATGAGAGTGTCTTGATCCCCGTATCCCTTTTTCAATATCATATTCGAGATTCGTATAGGAAAGGGCAGTTTCCATAACATGTTGTGCAGCTTCTTCACTTAATCGCGCCCTTCCCACATTAGTATGTAAGATTGTACCGGTAGCATTAATAACCTTTTTTATGGAATAGGTAAAAAGCTTAGTTGACGATTTTTCGACTTTGTTAAACAACTCTTTGATGAATTTTGTTGTTCCCGGTTCACTGCCTTCCCAATTATTTTTTAAAATGGATTGACGAATGGTATTAATTTCATTTTTTAAAATAATAGATAATTGTTCATATGGAATATGATATTTATGCAAAATTTGCTGAAATAAATCATTTCTTTGCAGTTCATGTATAGGTGGTATTAAACGAACCTTTTCAAGCATACCTTTTCCTCCAAGTTAATCTTAATATCATTGTATTATTGATTGTATTCCTATTGCAAATTTGTTTTCAGCTAAGGTAAAAAAGGATAAACTAAGGTATTGGAGGTGGTATGGATGAGTGAGCATGAAAAATTACGCTTAACAGCTCTTTCTACTAAAGCTGGCTGAGGCTGCAAAATTGGTCCCGAGGACCTTGCGCAAGTTTTGCGTAAATTACCAAAACCACAAAATGTACCTGAATTAATAGTTGGAAATGAGACATCGGACGATGCAGGAGTATATCAATTAACAGATGAAATTGCATTAGTACAGACGATAGATTATTTTACTCCGATTGTGGATGATCCATATATGTTCGGACAGATAGCGGCAGCAAATGCCTTAAGTGATGTGTTTGCAATGGGTGGAACACCGAAAACAGCCTTAAATATTGTTGGATATCCTATAAAGAAACTTGGAGCGGACACTTTAGCAGAAATACTACGAGGTGCTTCTGATAAAGTTCATGAAGCGGGAGCCATAACAATTGGCGGACACTCTATTGATGATCAGGAGCCTAAATTTGGTCTATCTGTCACAGGTATTGTCCATCCAAAGAAAGTATGGAAAAATGTTGGGGCAAAACCGGGTGATGCTCTCGTATTAACAAAACCAATTGGAGTCGGCATCATGACAACCGGAATTAAGCGCAATTCTGTAACTGGTGAACAAGAGAAAACAGTAACAGATGTAATGGCAATGTTAAATAAAGAAGCGGCAGATTGTTTGCAAAAATTTGAACCGCATGCGGTTACAGATGTTACAGGATTCGGTTTATTAGGACATGCAAGCGAAATGGCTGGTGGTAGTGACGTTACATTTACCATTGAATATGATAACGTGCCTATTCTAGATGGTACCTATGAACTAGCGAAGAATGGGGTCGTTCCCGGAGGTTCTAAATCCAATCATCAATGGTTGGCGGATGATATTTCATATGATCCATCTATGTCTTTAGAGGAGCAGCTAATTTTATGTGATGCTGTTACATCAGGTGGATTGCTTGTTGCCATGAAGGAAACGGATGCCTTATTGTACGTGGAAGATCTTCAGCAAAAAGGTATTAAAGATGCTTCGATTATTGGACATGTAATAGAAAAAGAAGAAAAGACAATTCGGGTTTTAAAATAATAGTTGAAAAATGTAAGAGAATTCCCCTTTAGAAGATTGATCTTCCGAAGGGGATTTTTCTCATTGTGCATACCAACTGACTGGCCGGACGCACGATCCGTTATTCCTTTGAAAACCAATGTTTTTATAGAGAGAAACATGTTCATTTACTACATGAGAATTCCTATAAAAGTGCTTGTTTTTGCCTCTATTAGCGGAATGTGTATCCTCCCCTCCCATGAAATAATCGCTTTTGCCATAGATAACGGCCCCTCTGTCCACTTAGATTAATATCTCTATAAATTAACAGGACAGTTTATGAAGTTGTCCACGAATGGTGTCTAGCACCAAAAGGACTAAAATTCATTTTTGTACATTTTGACAAAATGTAGTACTTCTTTTACATATTCATTACTATGATTGTATGAATATACTGCTTTTTTTAAATTTCCATCAGCAGCACCATTATGTGCAAGGTAATTCGCTGCGCTGAATACAGCATCGTAAATATTATATGGATCTGCTATTCCATCTCCATCGGCATCTACGCCATAGCCCCCATATTTTCGAATGACGGCAGGGTTTTCTTTTTCCTTCTTTGGAATATTCCCTTTTCCTAATCCAGAGCAAGAAGGATGTTTCCATCCTACAAATGTACAAGGCATGAATTGCATTGGTCCTTCTGCTCCCACGGGCGACACCATTGTTTTCATGTTAGAAAAGCGTGTTTCCACACGATGATGGGCAGCCAAAACATACCATGGGACCCCGTATTTCTTTTCTGCCGCTTTATAAATCGGGATAAATTTAGCAGGGATATCTTTATTATAATTTCCAGAAGGCTCCCTCTTGTCGTCATGTTGATTAATAAGAATATAGAGAGCAATAACAGTAACTGGTATTAGTAAAATGATAAATGGAGATTGTTTCCTCTTTTTCTTCTTGTATGATTTTTTCTTTGCTGCCATTTTTTCGTTCTATCGTTTCCTTTCCCAACCACTACTTCGTAAGGTTTTCACTATATACATTATACAACAAGTTTTATTTAGCGTTTGTATAGTAATGCTGCCATTGATCCCTTAATGTCCTTTTGAGAAATTTCCCTACAGATGTTTTTGGAATTTCCTCTAGGAAAATAATCTTGTCTGGCACCCACCACTTGGAAAATTGCCCCTTTAAAAAGGTTTTGAGTTCTTCTTCAGTGATTTGATTTTTATAGGCCTCTTGGAGAACTACACATGCTAACGGTCTCTCTTGCCATTTTGGATGTGGAATGGCAATTACAGCTGCTTCAAATACGGCATCATGTGACATCAGAGCATTTTCAATAGCAACAGAAGAAATCCATTCTCCGCCGCTTTTAATCAAATCCTTTGTCCGATCGGTAATTCGAATATATCCGTCCTCATCGACAACCGCAATATCGCCAGTATATAGCCAACCGTCCTTAAATGCTTCCTTTGTTCGATCATCCTTATAATACTCGCTTGCAATCCAAGGACCTCTGACAATTAATTCACCCATTGTTACTCCATTACGTGGAACATCTCCATTTTCGTTCACAACTCGAATATCTAATCCAGGAACTACTAACCCCGTTTTTGCCCGTATATTTATTTTTTCTTCTAGAGAAAGTGAGTCCATTTCACTTGTTAAAGTAGATAAACTAACAATTGGACTTGTTTCTGTCATTCCATAACCTGAGATAAATGGCACCTGATATTTTTCCTCAAACGCACGAATCAATCCTTTTGGTGATGCTGCTCCACCACAAATAAGGGCTCGAATGCTGCTTATATCATACTGATTTTCCTCTAACTCTTTTAATAGACCAATCCAAATAGTCGGAACTCCTCCAGTAATGGTCACTTTCTCTTGTTCAATCAATTCGGCTAATAGTTTTGGAGTAAAAGCCGGACCTGGCAATACTTGCTTTGTTCCGTACCATACAGAAGCAAAAGGAAGTCCCCATGCATTAACATGAAACATCGGCACTACTGGCATGGCAACATCTCTTTCACATAGTCCAAGCGTGTCGGCAAGACCAATAGCAAAACTATGAAGGACAATTCCCCTATGAGTATATACAACTCCTTTAGGATTACCAGTTGTGGCAGATGTATAGCACATTGCAGCAGGAGTACGCTCATCCATATCAGAAATAAATGAAAATGACGGGTCTCCCTCTTCTAACAGTTGTTCATATGAATAAACAGGCGTTAGGGTTGTTTCCGGCAGTAATGTTTCATCGGACATAATTACAAAGCTTTCAACCGTTGTTAATTGATCTTTAATTTTTTCAATAATGGGTAATAGGTCTGGATCGATGAGTAATATTTTATCCTCCGCATGATTGATAACATATGTTAGGTGATCTAATGAAAGACGGATATTAACCATATGAAGGACAGCACCGCTGCAAGGCACAGCAAAATAAGCTTCTAAATGGCGGTGATGGTTCCATGCAAATGTACCTATTTTATCTCCTTTCTGCATACCAATCTTGGTTAATGCACTAGCTAATCTTCTTGTCCTTTCTCCAATTTCTTTGTAAGTAAATCTGTGAATACCGGATAATGTTCTTGATACAACTTCTTTTTGAGGAAAATATTTCTCAGCACGTTCAATCATAGAGGTCAATAGTAGCGGTGTGTCCATCATATTTACATTCCCCCTCATCATTTGTTTAAAATCAACTCTAATAATCTAGGTGTGCACGGTCTGCTCAGATAACGGATTTCATTTTGGAGGTTTCTAAGATGGTTATATTCAATCATTTCGACCCATAGACCAAAATACCTGCTCAAGAGGCATAAATAATATCAACATTATTTTATTAACCATGGAATCAATAAGGGAACAATAATAGAAGTGATAATTGCTGAGATTCCCATGGCAACACCCGAAACCGCTCCTTGCAGTTCCCCCTCTTTCACTGCTTCAGAAGTCCCGATTCCATGCGAAATCGTTCCTAATGATAATCCTCGTGAAAAAGGGTTCGATACTTTTATTCCATTCAATATTTTTAACCCGAACATAGCGCCGAACATTCCTGTAATCATGACAAAAGCAGCAACTAATAGTTGATCTCCTCCTATTATTTTTGAAATCTCGGATGCAACCGGTATGGTGGTGGACTTAATACTTAAAGAAGTGAGTATCAGGTTTGACAGCTTGAATAATTTCCCAAGCAAAATAGCAGTTATTATAGTAAATAATGTACCAGTAAAAACCCCAACAAGCGCTGGTAGAAAATTTTTAAACAGAATATGTCGGTTTTTATATAGAGGTACAGCTAACGCAACGGTAGCTGGTCCAAGTAAATACGTCATAATAGTCTTTGCAGGTTGGTATTCCTCATAGGAAATATGGTTGACTACAAGTACAAAAATGATAATGGAGGTGCTTAAAAATACTGGAGTTGTAAACGGTGAAGGAAATTTTTTAGCCACTAGTAAAGCGAATAGATAGACGAAAATCGTCAGAATGATGCTATAGGCTGTGATGGTGATCATGTATTCTCTCTCCTTCTTTTCTCATTAATCTTTGAGATAAATAGCCTGAGCTGCATATGCCGATAACGGCGCTTACACACAATATGAACATCAGCACAAAGCCTTTTTTTAGAAAAATTCCCCCTAGTGTCATAAGACCGACTGAAATCGGTATAAAAAAGAAGGAAAGATGACGTATCAAAAAGGAAGCCGTCCCATCAATCCACTGAACTTTAATTACTCCTGTCATCAATAGGAAGAAGCACAACACCATTCCGACCACATTTCCGGGCAAAGGAATATGAGTAAGTGTTACAAGCAGTGTCCCTGCTTCATTTAACCCCCAAAGAATAAATAATTGAATAAAAATAATCCCTATTTTCTTCATGATGATTGCTCCTTGTTATTGTGGTATTGTTATATCTATTCGATTTATTGGGCCAATTTCCTTTTTCCATAGAAATAAAAAAGCCTGAAGAAAGAATTCTAGGTGTTCCATCTTTGTGGAGAACCATTATAAATAAAATATGGATTAGTAATCTTTTGAGTAAAGTAAATAGTTGACCTATTATCGTTAAATATGAACATTTTATAATAAAACAAGCCCTTAATAGCATCTTGAAAATAAAATATTGTCATTGAGTGAAGGAAGTGATATTTTACTTGTTACTTACTTGATAGGTCTATTTTGATCTTTCGAGTAAATCAAAGGATAAATAGCATTATCTGGTAAAATAGAGTTAAAGATTTTTCAAAATTCAGTTCTCCAACTAACGAGCAAAATGATTAATCAAGCATTTTGAGCAAGAGTGAGAAGTGCTAAATATCAATCTAAAAACAAATATCGGGGGTAGATAAAATATGGATATATTTATTAGAAACGCTAAGCAAAGCGATTACGAGTCACTGTTGCCTTTATTTAGGCAGGTTCATGAATACCACGTTTTTATCAGACCCGATTTGTACAAAGAGAATTCCACTCCAGTCGAACAAGAGTTTTTTGAAAGCCAATTGATTGATGACAAACAGCATATTTTTGTGGCTACCTTAGGCCATGATATAGTTGGCGTTGTAGTGACAAAGGAAGAAGAAGTAACTGAAAATTCTTTTGTTAAAGCAAGGAAAGTATTATATATAAAGAGTTTATGCGTTATTGAAACACATAGAAAGAAAGGTATTGGAAAAAAACTGACTAAATACGTTTTTGATTTTGGAAGAAGCCTCAAGGTAGATAGTATTGAATTGGGAGTATCCGAGGAAAATACATCTGCCATTGAATTTTATAGGTCTCTTGGGATGACAACGAAGAGTAGAAAAATGGAGATTATATTGAACTAACGTAGCAGCTTTAATTGAACAGAACAGAGGAAAAGCCTGGGATTATCCCAAGCTTTTTGTTAGCTATTCTAAAAAGTATGTTATTTTGGCTGTGTTTTTAGATTTTCTGCACGTCCATCGGAACTACTTAAAGGAATACTCCATGCTTATTTATTCAAAAGTAATTACAATTTTTCCTTTTGCATGATGACTCTCACTAAGTGCATGTGCTTCTTTTAATCCTTGTTCAGAAAAAGGCAATACATGTCCTACAATTGCTTTTAGTTTTCCCTCTTGTAGTAATGAAGCTAGCTGCTCTAATTGCTTACCATTTGGTTCAAGCCAAACATGGCTGGCTTTTACACCGTATTCAGCTGCTTGATCTTGATCAGGCGCATTTACAATTGATACTAATCTTCCGCCTTTTTTAAGCACTTGATAGCTTTTGGCTTGGATTTCACCGCCCATTGTATCAAAGACAACATCATAATCATGTAAAACTTCTTCAAAATTAGCGGTTTTATAATCAATCACTTCATCTGCACCAAGTTCTTTTAAAAAGGCATGATTCTTTTCACTTGCTGTCGTTGCGACATAAGCACCTTTTTGCTTTGCAAGCTGAATCGCTAAACTTCCAACTCCCCCAGCTCCTGCGTGTATAAGCACTTTTTCGCCTTTTTGCAGTTGTGCAAAATCGAAAAGAGCTTGCCATGCGGTTAGCCCTGCTAATGGAATAGAAGCTGCTTCTTCATAACTGATGTTTTCTGGCTTTTTTGCTAAAAGATCCTCATCAATTGCCGTCAACTCTGCATATGTTCCATAGCGAGTTGTTGCCGGACGAGAAAAAATGGCATCTCCAACTTGAAATCCCTTTACATTTTTTCCTACTTTTTTAATAACTCCCGCTGCATCCCATCCTAGAATAATTGGAAATTCAAAAGGCAGCATTTGTTTTAAATATCCTTCTCTTAATTTCCAATCAATTGGATTAATTGAAGTAGCTTTCATTTCCACCAAAACTTGATGATCATTTATTTCAGGAATTGGAACATCCATTTCTTTTAATTGATCCTTACCGCCATATTGTTCAATAACAATTGCCTTCATCTATATTACCTCCTCTTTTCTACATCAAGTATAAATATTTATGGTGTGAGGGCAAGATTTTTGCTCTTAATAGTACTTTCTACAAAAACAGCTTTTTTATTTAAGTTTACATAATAAAAATTATAGTTAACTATAATTTTTAAAAAACAAAAATGGCACCGCTCCGCTTTTATTCCAGCGTTCTACCCATTCCTTTTAAAAAATGGACTAGATAATTTATCGCACGATTTATATCAGGATCCTTCATATACTTCATTAATTGAAATGCATTAATATCTTTGGCAGTATCCCTGTTATTAGCTCCCTCCTCCATACCTTTTTTGATTCCATTTATTAATTGTTCCAACTTTTTATCATTGATTCTATGTAATTCATTGGAATGCTTTAAAATGGATTCATTTACGATGGTAAGAAGATTATATTCTTGCAAATGCTTTACTAGATGTATCAGTTCAAAAACATGTTCTTTATTTTTCTCTAAAAATTGATTCATTTCTTCCGTGTCCTTTTTTTTACTATTGGCAAATAAATCTGAATTACTGATTGAATGTTTCATAAACAAAACCTCCGACAATGGATTCACCCTTTAAACGTATGAAAAATTTTATTAGTTCATGCTAATATCCGCAAAAAAAAGAAACAACAAAAGTTGAATCTACTTTTGTTGTTTCTTTGGTACAAATTTGAAAATCTCGTGACTTTCAAATGTATCAACTAAACGATTTAGCCATTCATAATATTCCAACGTATATTCTAATTTTTCAATATCACTTTTAATTATATCCTTCATTTTCATGTCTATTTCTTCTTGTTCTAACATATTCCGAAGTTCTTTAATGGATTTTGAGATTGTATTTGTATTCATGGAAATCGCGCTTCTCCATTTTACGGAAAATAAATCGATGAAATTCTGATACCAATCTCCTTCTACTGTATATAGATCTTTACGTACCCCTTTTTTCCATACTTTATCTACCATTTTTAATTCTAATAAAGTCCGAACAGAAGTACTCATACTGGTTTTGCTCATCCCAAGCTCATCTTTCATCTCATCTAAAGTCAACGGCTCATGATGAAAAAACATCATTCCATATAATCTTCCAATAGAAGGCGCAATCCCGTATAGGTTCATATTTTGTGCAATCGATTCGATGACCCTTTCTCTAACTTTTTCAAGCTGGTCCTTCGCATTCAACAAAATTCACATCCTAATCATAAAAAATCCTCATGTATTAATCTATCTGTTTCATCTTGGAAAGTAAAGAGCATTGTTCAACGAGGATTCAAGAGGAAATAGGAGGAAAAAAGAGAATACACTAAATGTAGTCCGTACAGTTTTTACTTTACGGACTGTACATACAGAATATAGAGGATTTTCAAGTTTGAGTGCACCCTTCGTCTTTCTATACAATGATAGAGTGACAATTAAGAGGGGTGATTGGATGACAGAAGAAAACAAAAAGATAAAATTGAAAGTAAGCAATGTCACAAAAATATTTGGCAAACATACAAAAAAAGCATCTCAGCTATTGTCAAATGGAAAATCAAAACAGGAAATCTTAAAATTAACCGGCGCCACCATTGGAGTAAATCAGGCTAATTTTGAGGTTTATGACGGGGAAATCTTCGTTATTATGGGGCTTTCCGGAAGTGGTAAATCTACACTAGTCCGAATGCTGAACCGATTAATAGAACCAACATATGGTGAAGTTCTTATTGATAACGAAAATATTATTTCGATGTCAAAGGAACAGCTTCGTAATGTCCGTAGGAAAAAAATCAGTATGGTATTTCAGAAATTTGCTTTATTACCTCACCGAACTATCCTCCAAAATACGGAATATGGATTAGAAATCCAAGGAATCGCTAAACAAACGAGGCATGAAAAGGCACTCCAATCTTTAAAATTAGTAGGCTTAGAAGGTTACGAAGACCAGTATCCGGACCAATTGAGCGGTGGGATGCAGCAAAGGGTTGGTTTGGCAAGAGCATTGGCAAATAATCCTGATATTTTGTTAATGGATGAAGCATTTAGTGCTCTGGATCCATTAATCAGAAAAGATATGCAAGATGAATTGCTGGAATTGCATGATTCCATGGGGAAAACGATAATTTTCATTACCCACGACCTGGATGAAGCACTGCGAATAGGTGACCGCATTGCTCTAATGAAAGATGGCAATATCGTACAAATAGGTACTCCAGAAGAAATCCTAATGAATCCTTCCAATGAATATGTTGAAAGATTCATAGAAGACGTTGATTTCTCTAAGGTATTAACAGCAGGTCATATTATGAAGCGTGCAGAAACGGTACAGGTTGAAAAAGGACCAAGAGTTGCTTTGACCTTAATGAAAAATCTTGGTATCTCCTCCATTTATGTAGTGGATAAACAAAATCGGTTATTAGGTGCAGTAACGGCTCAAAATGCCAAAGATGCAGCCGAAAACGGTGTTTCCCTACTAGATGTATTAGAAGGAGAAGTTACCTCTGTTCCTAGTGAAACATTATTAACAGACCTCTTTGAAATGGTATCAACAGCAAGTATTCCTGTCGCAGTAGTGGATGATCGTAATAGAATGAGAGGTATTGTTATTCGAGGTGCATTAATCGGTGCCCTAGCAGGTAATGATTCTTATATTCATCAATCCGAAATCATGGAACCTTCTGTATTAAAGGAGGTGAATTAACATGAATAAGTGGCTTCCTAGAATTCCATTAGCTGATTGGATTGATTCCTTTGTTGACTGGCTAACATCTACTTTTGGAGGACTGTTTGATGGAGTCTCTTCGGGAGTAGAAAACTCAGTGGATGGAATGGTAAATGTATTAGGACTTTTCCCTCCTATCGTACTCACGATTATAATTGGGTTGCTTGCCTTATGGCTAACCAAAAAAAGCATTGCTGTATTTACATTTATTGGATTCCTCATTATTGATTATCTAGGTTATTGGGATGCAATGCTTAATACATTGGCTCTTGTCTTAACTTCGGTTATTATTTCCATTGTTGTAGGTATTCCATTAGGTATATGGTCCTCGCAAAAACAAATGGTCCGTAAAATCGTCACACCAATTCTAGATTTTATGCAAACTATGCCAGCGTTTGTATATCTACTACCTGCTATTTTCTTTTTTAATATAGGTGTAGTACCAGGTGTGGTTGCTTCCGTCATTTTTGCGATGCCGCCTACGATAAGACTTACCATTTTAGGAATACAGCAAGTTCCGGCAGACATTATTGAAGCGACTGAAAGCTT
Source organism: Heyndrickxia camelliae (assembly GCF_002844575.1). Classification (GTDB taxonomy): domain Bacteria; phylum Bacillota; class Bacilli; order Bacillales; family Bacillaceae_C; genus Margalitia; species Margalitia camelliae. Next base: position 128,310 of record NZ_PIQO01000004.1, on the reverse strand, counting down.
CGGTTCCACTACTGCACAAAGGTTAATGAAAGTGCAATTGCCGCTTGCAATGCCTACCATTATGGCTGGTATAAACCAAAGCATTATGTTGGCTCTCTCCATGGTCGTTATCGCATCGATGGTGGGTGCACCGGGGTTAGGAGAAGAAGTGTATCGGGCAGTAACACAATTAAAAATTGGTGTCGGTGTGGAAGCTGGTATCGCAATTGTCATTGTGGCCATCGTATTAGATAGAATTACACAAAATGCTGGTAAAAGGAAAAAAAGGGGGAATGTATAATGTGGAAAAAAATAATCGGGCTGGCGTCTGTAGCGGCATTATCCCTTAGCCTCGCTGCTTGCGGAAGTGATAAAGCAAGTTCTGATAAGTCATCAGTTGGGGACAGCGTACATTATAAGATAATTGGGATTGATCCTGGTGCAGGGATTATGCAAGCTACGGATAAAGCTTTGAAGGATTACAAATTAGATGATTGGCAAGTAATTTCCGGTTCTAGTGCTGCTATGACGGCAGCTTTAAAGAAAGCCTATGATAAAAAAGATCCTATTATTATTACAGGCTGGAACCCACATTGGATGTTCGCAAAATATGACCTAAAATATCTTAAAGATCCAAAAGGCGTATATGGAAGTGCAGAAGAAATTCATACCATTGCCAGAAAAGGATTGAAAGAGGATCTTCCGGAAGCTTATAAGATTTTAAGTAACTTTAAGTGGAACGAGGATGATATGGGGAAAGTAATGCTGGATATCCAAGAAGGTACTAAACCAGAAGATGCAGCTGCTAAATGGGTTAAAAATAATTCTGACAAAGTTGCAAAATGGACAGAAGGCACGAAAAAAGTAAATGGTAAGAAAATAAAACTTGTATATGTTGCCTGGGACAGTGAAATTGCTAGTACAAACGTTATTGGGAAAGTTCTTGAAAAACAAGGATATAAGGTCTCTTTAACACAAGTTGAAGCTGGACCAATGTGGACCGCTATCGCAGATGGCAGTGCCGATGCTTCTCTTTCTGCATGGCTCCCATTGACACATAAGACTTATGCCGATAAATTTAATGGTAAATTTGAAGATATCGGAACCAGTATAACAGGTGTGAAAATCGGTCTTGTAGTACCTAAATACATGAAAATCGATTCTATTGAAGATTTAAAAAAATAATCAATAAAAAATAAGAGTCTCTGTTTAAAGAGCTCTTATTTTTATTTCATTTCCTCTAAGTCTACTAGCCAGCACTCAAGTTCAAGATCGTAATATGGGTCTGATTTAGCTTTCATTATTTTATTTCCATATTCATCAAGAACTTCTTCCCCATTTAGTTCAAACATCCTAAAGTTGTCCCCTTTTCGCAGCTGCCTAAAGTCAATTTCCACCCATTCATAATTTTTAAAGGCTATCGTTCTTCTGAAATCCACGTTTCATCCCCTCTGTACATGATATGTAGGTGTCATTACATTTAATTCAACATATGAATAAAACGATTATGTTTTTATCCATTAGTATTTTAAAATGTGTATTGTCCTACTCCGTCCGCTGTGTCCAATTCTTTAATTTGTTCCGAAAATGGAAAGATATACTTCCTCATGAAAAAACAATCCTTAGGAAAAACTAAGGTATAAGGAGGGATTCTAAATGGCTAGAAGAAACAGGAAGCCTCTTGTACCAGGAACTAGAAATGCGCTTGATGCGTTCAAAGGACAAGTAATGGCAAGGCAAGGGTACAAGGTAGATCCGGAAGACCCAAACAGTGTCAAATATGAAGTAGCAAAAGAACAAGGAGTTCCTTTGCATAAAGGGTATAATGGTAATTTATCCGCAGAAGAGGCTGGAAAAGTTGGCGGCCCAATCGGAGGCAACATGGTAAAGGAAATGATTAGAATGGCTCAAGAACAACTGCAAAAAAAATAGTGCCGCAGAACTCGGCACTATTTCCCTATATCCAGCTTGAGTGCCTATCGGCTAGTGGATTATGCCGCTCAAGTCAGCAACAAGTAAAATAGAAGTGCTGTTTTCTATAGCCAGTAAACTATCTCCCTGTGTTTCCTTTATCTCAGTCGGAGACTACGGAGGTGAATTTAGACTTTAAATTTCACTCATCCATACGCAATCGCAAAGCGATTCCGTTTTGCTCCTTTCACTGGATACGTACTCTTAATAATCCAAAGGACAGAAATACAGCTGCAAATGCTAATAATATCGTTACTGGCTGTAAAATATCAGGTAGTGCCCCGCCGTCTGCAATGAGATTAGTAAATCCTTTCATTGCCCATGATTGAGGCACAAAATTGGCAATTTTTTGCATGATTGTAGGAACTACACTAAGCGGCCAATAAACTCCCCCAAGCATACAGGTAGAAACGATGATTAAAGAACCAATAGCAGTTTGTTGCTCAGTTGTTTTAACCATGCTCGCAATCGCTAAACCGAGTCCTACCACACATAATAATAATGCAGAAATGAGTACGATTAATCCAACAATGTTTCCCCATACTACATGAAAGACAATCGAGGAAAAGACCATTAATATTGCGAACTGAACCCAACCAATTAGAAAGAATGATAATAAATAACCTAATAAAAGCTCGGATTTTGTTATAGAAGTGGTTAATAATCTTGACCACACACCTGTGTTTTTTGCTTCAATAATAACACCTGTGACAGACATCATCATAAACATGACAAACATAATGGAAAATCCTGCAGAGCTGTAGGATAACCCACTTAAAGTTTTCTTCTGATTATTAGCGGATACGACTGTAGTGTATTTATTTGTTTGGCCTTCCGATTTCGATATTTTATCAAACATACTTGACCAATCGATGTCCTTACTCGACTTGCTCCATTCTACTGCTGCAATAACTTGTAATTTCATTCTATTGATTTCTTGATTCAACGATTGTTTGACCATACTCGTACTTGGTGAACCAGGTTGATGCTGGAAGTAAATTTTTGGACTTAGAGAACTTGCTAACTGCTCCTGGAAGCCTTGCTCAATCGTGATAACCCCATCCAATTTGTGATTCTTCAATAGTTCATTAGATGTCCTTTCATTACTTTCTTTCAGTTTTAAAGTGGAATCTTGATGCAGGCGGTTTATTAGGGCTTCTGATAAATGACTTTTATCTTTATCTACCACTGCTAGTGTAAGTGTTTGCGAAGAAGCATTTCCAAAAATACTACCGAATAGTAAGGTGAAAATAATCGGCATGACGAGCATTAATATATATGCGGATGGTTTGCTTAAAGTCCTTTTCATTTCAAATAAACAAACAGATATAGCTTTCATCACCATTACTCCTTTCTTTATTTAATTCGATATCATTCGGAAGCGCAAGGATCCAATTATAGTTGCAATAATTCCAATGCCAATAAGAATGCAAAGTGGTATTATCAAGCTATTCCATGAGGTCCCGGACATAATATTGGTAAAACTATTTAATGCCCATGAATTAGGTGTGATTTTAGAAATCTTCTGTAATGTTTCTGGAAAAACGGAAATAGGTATCATCGAACCGCCAAGTAAAGATAATACTTGAACAAGCATCCCACCTAAGGAATCGGCTGTTTTTTCTGTTTTCATAAAGGCAGCAACAATCATTGATAAGCCTGATACTGAAATGCTGTAGGCGATGGCAATCATGATTATTTGTCCTGGATTACTCCCCCAGTTCACTTGAATAATATAATGAGTCGCTCCCATAAAAATCAGGAATTGAACCATTGTATACAGGAAAGTGCCTAAAAATTTCCCAGTCATAATGGATACTCTATCAGTAGGTGAAATCATCATTCTTGATAACGTTAGATTGGCACGTTCCGATAGGATTGATTTTCCCCCAACCATGGCATTAAATAGCAAAAACATGGCTGCCATTGCGGCTGCGTAATATTGTAAAGAAGAAACTTGGTTTTTTCCTACTGGTTTGTCGTATACGAACGATGCATTAGCTTCTGCTTCCTTCCCAAGGTTATTAGTTAACCCAGCTCCAATTGACTTTAACTCTTTTCCGCTCTTTCCTTGAGATGCTAAATCAGAGAGAACCATTTTTGCTGATGCTGTTACAGCATTTGTTGTTTTTACATACGATACCGTTAATTGCTGGACAAAATTTGCTTCAAAATCCTTTCCATCAGAAACTTTAATGGTTACAGGTTCAGTTTTACCATTCGCAAGTTGTGTTCCCCAGTTCTTTGGAAGCACTACCCCCACATCCGCTTTCTTTTCATGAATGAATTGGTTTAGTTCCTTTTGAGAATAAACGTTTTTCACTACAATCGAGTTTTTTAATTGTGTATTTTCTAAAACTCCTTGAACAAATTGTTTGCTCAGAGGATGCTGATCCTGTTGATATAAGGCAATGATTGTTTTTGGAGCGGACGAAGAATCCCCCATCACTCCTTTTAAAGCAGAACCTAGAATAATTGTTAGAACGATTGGCATTAGAATCATCATCATGAATGCCCTTCGATCTTTGATACGAATCGAAAAATCTTTTATAGCAACAACGATGCTTTTCATTTATTTTCCTCCTAGTCCCTCAATGTCCTTCCCGTTAATTGTAAAAATAAGGATTCTAAGTTTGGTTCTTTTATTTGAATTGTTTGGATGGAAATGTCATGTGTGCCGCACAGGGATATGATTTCAGGCAGAATGTTTTTCTTATCAGAAAGCATAATTTCTATGGTTCCATCCTCTTTTCCATTCGTATTTTCAACGCCTTCTATATTCTCCAGATTAACTAACAAGTCAACATTAGGATTATCAACGATTAATTCTAGAACATGGCCGCCTGCCAAACGATTACAAAGCTCTGTCTTGTCGCCGATTGCAATCAGTTTCCCATGATCAATGATTCCAATCCTTTTGCACAGATATTCAACTTCCTCCATGTAATGGCTCGTATAAATAATGGTCATGCCTTCTTCATTCAACCTTTTAACCGTTTCTAAAATATGATTTCTTGATTGTGGATCAATACCAACGGTTGGTTCATCCATAATGAGAAGCTCTGGATTATGCATAAGGGCGGCTCCAATATTAATTCGCCTTTTCATTCCTCCTGAAAAGGTTTCAATTTTATCTTTTGCTCGATCTGTAAGTCCGACTATTTCTAACACTTCAAATGCCCTTTGTTTCGCTCTCCTACCCGTTATTCCGTACATCTTTCCCCAAAAAACCAAGTTATCCAATGCGGACATGGTTGGATAGAGAGCAATATCTTGTGGTACTACACCAATTTTTTCGCGGATTTTCATTGGTTTTTTCTGCACCGATAACCCATCAACTTGAATGTCCCCTTCGTCATAAGGAATCAAACCGCAAATCATTGAAATGGTGGTTGATTTTCCCGCCCCATTTGGACCAAGCAGTCCGAACGCTTCCCCTTTTTGTACTTCAAATGTGACATCGTTTACTACCTGGTGATGACCAAAACTCTTTTTTATATTTGATATTGATAACATCTATTTTTCCTCCTAACTTGTATGTTCCACTCATCTTTAGTGTTTTTATTGTAAAAGGAAAAGGGATGGTTTCCATCACGCTGCAGATAGATTTTAGCGTATAAAAAAAACGACACGATTGTGTCGTCTTTCATATCTTCACTATGCCGAAAGTCATTCGGTGAACGTAGTGATCCCGTATCGAACCGCAAATATAGCTGCTTGCGTACGATCCCTAATATTTAATTTTTGAATAAGATTGGAAACATGATTTTTGACAGTACCTTCTGTAATATACAATGTGTTTGCTATTTCCTTATTATTTAATCCAAGCCCCAAAAGTTTCAGTACTTCTAATTCACGGTCCGTTAAATCTTTTATAAGGATTGGTACTTCATCTACTTTTTCAATTATAGAACTTGTCTTTCGTTTCTCCGCCAATACTTGATTCGTGAAATCCTTCGGCAGAACAACGCCCCCATGATGAACCGTCATGATGGATTGCACGATCGTATCCGTTGACATATCCTTCAGCAAATAGCCGCATGCCCCTTCTTGCAAAGCATCATAAATAAGCTCACTATCATTAAAAGTTGTCAGCATCAACACTTTAATATCAGGCAACTTCTCCCGTAATACTCTAGTTCCATCTACTCCATTCATATTTGGCATCCTAATATCCATTAAAATTAAATCTGGCTTTTTCTCAAGTGCCAAAGTGATGGCTTCGTTTCCGTCACTTGCCATGCCCACAACTTCTATTTCTGGCCGTAAATTTAAAAGTGTGCCAAGACCCTCGCGAACAAGTGGCTGATCATCTACAATGATTATCTTAATCATCCTCTTACCTCCATAGAACTCCATTGAACCTGCTTTAATGGGATGGAAATATTGATATAAAATCCTTCCCCAACTTTACCTTCAAAATGTATCTCTCCACCATGTTCTTCTATGCGTTCCTTCATATTAAGCAATCCAAAACCTGGCACCACATTTTTTGTTCCCTGGCCATTATCAAAGATTTCCACCATGACACGGTGTTCGGATATATGTAGGGATACCTTATAAATCGTTGCCAAGCCGTGCCGCTTGGCATTTGTTAAGGACTCTTGAATTACTCTCTTCACGGTATGCTGCAGGGATGTATTGATAAGTTTTGGATCACCTATGATATCTAAGGTTGTTTCCAGACCTGATACAGCGGAAAAATCAGATAACATCTCTCTAAGCGAAGGAATAAAGGAAAGCTGTCCGGAATCTTCTTCTCTCAAGGTTCTAACAGATAAGCGAATTTCTTCCAATGATTTTCGCGTTAATTTTTCACATACCTCTATTACTTCTACTCCCTTCTTTACATCTATTTTCATAAGTTCCTTGGCTAATTGGATTTGGACTAACAAAGCTGTTATGTTATGACCCACTGTATCATGGATTTCACGGGCAATTCGATTCCGTTCTTGGATAGCAGTTAAATCCTCCACTTGTTTCGAATAATCACTTAACTGTTGGTGTGCTTGACTTAATGCTTTATGTGAAGCCGTCAACTGAACATATTGAGTGGAAATGGTTTCACGTGCACGTAATAAATTTCGTATCAAGCTTCCAACAATAGCACCATAGACGACAAACGAAAAGCTTATCAGGTTATTTCCAATAGAAAGATCCTTTGTTAAAGTATATTTCTCAAAACTGATAATCAGCCATGATACGATAAAGCAAATGGAAAACGCAAATAAAATTCTTTTATTATCGATAACTAAAAAAATGGTGGTGGAAATCACCCCAAAGAAAATTAAATATAATAGCCCGCCATCCTTCGGAAATATTAATCCAAATCCTGCACTAAGAAGAAAGTCAATAGAAATGCACACGATCCGAAGAGGCAATTTTTCCTTTAAAAATTGAATAAAATGATTGACGAAAAAAATAACCATGGCAATAATAATGTATGCTCGCCTATATGTATCGTCTTCAGCAGTTAAGGGAAAATAGGAACTGCTTAATAAAAGAAACATAATAACCCTTAAGGATGACAAAGAAAATAAAGAAACGCTTTTCATTGTTTTCCTTGCTCACGATAAATATATCGATATAATTGCTCTTTCGTGAATGAATCTTTTATCCCACCACATTGCTTGAAATAATGGACGATATCATTTCTAGACATTCCAAGCTCTTCCAGTCCCTTGGAAATGATTTTTACATAAGAGGATGGCGGTGTGAAAAAGGTTTCACCATTCATCGAGACAGGATTTGTAAAAGTAAACATTGGTGCTCCTTCTTTATATCCTAAAAAGACTATTCTTCCATACCAGTTTTCGTTAATGTTATGAAACCCATTATCAATCACTTTTTCTAATGGTATGGTGAGATTTTCCTCATTATTCTCTTGTGCAACAACATCCTCAAATTGTTCATTGGTGATTAAGTACATTCTGCCGATTGTTTTCACATCGGGATTCTCTTGATGATCAATGAATGCTACTCCGCCTTTTCCCCATTTGCTTCTGTTCTTAGCAAAATATAACGGGTATCTCAATTCTATTTTTTCATCGGCTTTCGGAGGAGTTTGGTCACGACATCCCTTTTCGACTTTTTCAGAGCCTTCTGGCTGCCCCCCTTGGATATAGCACATAAATCTATCACGATACAAATTGGATCCGTAGCTAACATACCAAACATTCATTCTTTTCCCTCCTAAGTAGTAATCGACTCTTTATTCGGCAAAACGCGTGGAATCTCCTTTATTAATGTGAAAAATAATATTCGAATAGAAAGAAAGGGATCATGCCATCAACATGATCCCAAGAATAGATTATAGTAATGTACCGATACAGCCTGCAATGATGCCAAGCACCATTACACTGCCTGTTAAGAAAACGATTGTTTTCTTAGAGAATGCTTTCCGAACCATAATAATGGATGGAATACTAATAACAGGTAATGTTATTAGTAAAGCTGCAGCTGGACCATGTCCAAGGCCTAATGCCAAGACTCCTTGTATAATAGCGATTTCTGCTGCTGTAGGTATTACGAATAAGGTACCGATAATGGCAAAGGCAATAATTAGCCCAAATGTATTGCTTGCATGACCGTTTAAAGCTGGATATAACCAAGAAATAAGCAGGCCCATAACAAATACAGATACTATATACAGAGGAAGAATGGTTACTACCATTTTACCAAATGTATATATCCAACGAACCAATAATGGTTTATTGCTTTTGACATTCTCAATATTCATCTTCTCAAGAATTGCGGTATCGACCATTTCATTTTTACTAAAGCGATTTGCTAAGTAACTTACACCGAATACTAGGATGATTCCTAGAATAAGTCTTAAAATAGTAAATTTCCAGCCTAAAACAAATACCATGAAAATAAGGACGGCAGGATTTAGTGCAGTGTTTCCAAACCAAAAGGCAATGGCAGCGCCTACCGAACTAGAACATTTTCTTAAACCTGATACTACCGGTGCAGCACAGCATGTGCACATCATGGCTGGCAATGCTAATAATCCGCCGCTTACCGAACCAAGAAAACCGGTTTTTCCTAAAACACGCGTAAGCCATTCTCTCGGAATGATTACCTGCATAAGCGACGCAACCACAGTTGCAACTAATAAAGCTTTCCAAATTGCTAAAAAGTAAGTAATGGAATAATTCCAGGCAGACGTAACTACATCTGTAAAATTCCCTGCTGACATCTCTGCTAATAGTGAAGTTCCTATATTATGGTCTTTGGAAGCTAATATGGCTTTGTGAAAATATGGATTCCATTTAGCCCAATATAAACCGATTGCAAAAACAATAAAAAATACGGCTACACCAAACCATTTTTTGCTAATGGGTTGGCCATGTGTCATGTCTGAATCCACAAGAGAACCCTCCTATTTAAAATTACAAATCTATAATTTTTTAACCTTTAAATTCTATCAAAGAGAATTATATGGGTCAAATTTGATTATTGCCCTTTTTATGTTTGTAAAAATCTATTGTCTTAAGAAAGAGGAACATAGATTGGATTTGCGTTTTCCAGTGTTAAAATACATCGTGAATTAAATCTTTTAAAAGCAAAAAAGAACATCTTATTCGATGTCCTTTAATGTACGGTAATTTCCGCCAAAGTATAAGAGTGGATCACCCTCAGATATAGCAATTTCCGTCACTTTTCCAATAAACAGCATATGATCCCCTGCTAACACCATATCTTGAACGTCACATGCAATGGTGGTTAAAGCATCTTGTAAAACTGGCTGTCCTCCAAGCCGATTATACACTACCTTGTCTTTTCCAGGTATTTGATCAGCATATATCATGGAGTATTCTGTTTGTTCCTCTTTTAAAAAGCTTACCGCATATTTTTTTGTTTTTTGAAGAATCTCATACATACTTGCTTTATTATCTATGGAAACAACCACTAACATCGGATCCAGTGAAACAGACATAAATGCATTTACGGTCATGCCATACACTTCCCCAGCGGACTCGGTTGTAACGATGGTAATTCCGGTTGCGAAATTCCCCATAGCATTGCGAAAGACTCTAGAATCCATTTTAAATTCCTCTCCCCTTCATATGTAAACATGCTCATGAATAAAATGATACAATTCTTTTCAAAACAATGTCAAAAATATCGTTCTGAACCGCTGTCTAAAAAGGAGAAGGAAAAGTTTTTGGCATTTACGATTTTTTAACTTCGAATTGGCCTTTTAGTTTCACTTCGCCGCTTTCATTTTTAACGAAAACTTTTCCAGCCAATCGTTCTTCTCCGTTTACCGTTTTTTCTTCATCTATATACCCTTCAATAGACAATTTTTCACCAGGTCTGGTCATGGCCGAAAAGCGTACCTTAAACGCTCTAATGTTTTGTCTCGGAAACCATTTTGTTAATGCTTCTCCCGCCATTCCCATTATCAGCATTCCATGGGCAATTACTCCACCTAATCCAGCCTTTTCTCCGATGGGAACAACAGTATGTATTGGGTTAAAATCTCCAGATGCCCCTGCATAGCGAACAAGTTGTGTAAATGTGATCGATTCTTTTTGAATGATTTCTAATTCACTCATCTTATCACCTCTTTTATTGATTTCTTTCTATAATATTGCTGCGTGCAATTAAAACAATCTTCCCGTCACGCGAAAAACGATTTTCGATGGTAATGAAGGTCATCCTTCTTTTTTCGACATGTGAGATAACTTTTGCGGTACAGGTAATCTCATCACCAGCACAAATATCTTCCAAATACTCATATTCCTGTTCCCCATGTAAAACCATTAATGGGTCTAAATCTAATTCCCTTATTAATGTTTCAAAATCTAAACCGCTCCACATTTCCATAACAGTTGGGAAAGTAGGCGGAATCGGAATATCACGAAAACCCTGTTCTTTCGCTTTTTCAACATCATAATAAATGGGATTATCATCCCCAATAGCCATTGCAAACTCTTTAATCTTTCCTCGTTCAACTGTAAAGGGTTGTACATGAAATGTTTTCCCTGTTTTATTCATACTCTGCATGTTAGCTCCTTTCTTGAAACAAAATAAGAACATAATTTCATTATAACACTTTTCGATTTTTCACAAGATTATAACAATAGTGAAAAAAAGAGAAATTGGGCATCATTTAAGTAACACAAAAGATAAGCAAGAAAATCTAATAAACTAATTATCTAAAAATCAAGTAAAAATAGTTTACATTTTCGAATTACATGAATACAATGTAAATATATTAGAATTTTCCCTAAGGAAACTTTTTTGTCGAAGGTTTACTTTTGAGCGGGGAGGAAACAAAAATTGAACGATAAAACATTACCACGCAAATATATGCCAAAAATGAATAAGACGACTTCCAACGCAAAAGCAGTACTAAGAGGGGAAGTTACCGGTATTAAAAGGATTCTGCCTTTCTTAGGGCCAGCATTTATCGCAGCTGTTGCTTATATAGACCCAGGAAACTTTGCAACTAATATTACAGCGGGATCGAAATACGGTTATCTTTTGCTTTGGGTGATTGCTGTATCGAATTTAATGGCAGTCCTTATTCAATCTTTATCTGCAAAATTAGGAATCGCTACTCAGAAAAATCTTCCTGAAATTGCAAGAGAAAGATTTCCAAAAGCAGCTTCAATATTCCTGTGGATTCAAAGCGAGCTCGTAATCATTGCAACGGATTTAGCAGAATTTATTGGAGCAGCTTTAGGACTATATTTATTATTCGATATACCAATGGTTCCAGCAGCATTGATTACTGCTGTCGGCTCCTTCGCTATTTTAGAACTGCAGCGAAGAGGATACCGTTCCCTAGAAGCTGGAATTGCTGCTATGGTGTTAATTGTTGTATTAGCCTTTGCCTTACAAACTTTCTTAGCAAAACCAGACATGGCTGATGTTGCAAAAGGATTAGTGTTCCCGAAATTCCAAGGAGTTGATAGTATTTTGCTCGCTGCTGGTATACTTGGAGCTACCGTTATGCCACATGCGATTTACTTGCATTCTTCACTAACTCAAAATCGGATTGTCGGAAAAAATGACCGCGAGAAAAAACAAATTTTTAAATTTGAGTTTTTTGATATTGTAATTGCCATGATTATTGCAGGTGCCATTAATATGAGTATGCTAATGGTTTCTGCAGCACTATTCCATAAGCACGGATTAGTAGTGGAAGACTTGCATATTGCTTTTGACCAATTCAACCATTATGTCGGTCCTATAGCATCAATATCATTCGGACTTGGCCTTCTTATTGCTGGACTATCAAGTTCATCAGTTGGTACTATGTCCGGAGATGTCGTGATGCAAGGCTTTATTAACCGCCATATTAACCTTTATCTAAGAAGAGCCATTACGATGATTCCGCCATTAGCCATCATCATATTTGGTGTAAATCCAACAAGCGCGTTAGTAATCAGCCAAGTCATCCTTTCCTTTGGAATTGCTTTCGCCTTAATCCCTTTGATCATCTTTACAAGTAATAAAAAGATTATGGGAGCACTGGTGAATCATCGGATAACAACCATAATTGGCTGGATTGTCGCAGGATTAGTCGTAGCTTTAAATATATTCCTTTTATTTGAGACAATATTTTAATAAGAAAAACAACAGCGCCTTGTCCACCCCCTTTGGCACTGTTACCGGAAACTCTTTTCCCAAAAATGTTGTGAGTGCTATTAGCATCACAACATTTTTTTGGTTTATTGTTTCGTGATAGACATTGCCGGTATCGACAGTTCTGAAAATAGCAAAAAGCAGGCTGCATATTTAGCAGGCCTGCTTCAGAAGTCGTTAATGATTTATAGATGGCACCTTATTAAAAGGTTCCCCCATTTCTTTGGATCTCTCCGCAGTAGCTTTTACTGCTTCTTTTATTGCTTGGTTACCGCCAAAAATTTCAAGTGCTTCTAATCCTTTTGCAGTAGGACCATTAGGAGCGGCTACGTTTTGAATAAGCTTTGTAAAGGATTCCTCTTGTTCCAGAACCATTTTTGCTGCTCCTAATACCGTTTGCGCAATAGCGTAGCGAACGGTTGTATATGGTAACCCCTCTGCGACAGCAACTTTTTGCATATGTTCCATTAATGCATAAAAGTAAGCAGGCGCACTTCCAGCAATCCCAGTGAAAATATCCATATGTTTTTCATCGATTTGAAATACTTCCCCAATTCCTCTGAATATTTCCATTGCAAGTCCAACAGAATGGTTGGAAGGATAAGTACCGGAAGACAATGCCGTTGCAGATTCTCCTACCATACTTGGTGTATTTGGCATGACACGTATAATTTGCGGCTTGCCGCCAAGATGGTCCTCGATAAAACCAGTATTTACACTGGTAACGATTGATACGATCAATTGGTTAGCTGAAATCTTATTCTTTATCGATTGCAGTGCTTGTTCTAAATTCTTTGGCTGCATCGCAAGAACGATAATATCTACTTTCTCTAAATCAAAAGAATCTATTTGTATTTTATATTTTTTCTGCAATTCATAAAGCCTGTCTTTATTACTGTGATTTTTTACATATATTTGATGAGCAGGAATGATCTGTTTATTTATCAAGCCTGATAGGATGGCTTCAGCCATTGGACCTGCTCCTAAAAAAGCAATGCTTTGATTCATCATCATGTATCATCCCTCTATCTACCTATTTTTTGTACAACGTTAACTATCATAACATGTTTTATGTTAATAGATAAATAGAAAGAATTTAGGAGACAAATAGTTTTCTACTTTTACTTCAAATATTGAAGAATGTCTTCTTCTATTTTGAATGGAGTTATATTAGGGGCGTATCTTCCAACCACCTCTCCTTGTCGGTTAACTAAAAATTTGGTAAAATTCCATTTTATATTTTTCGTTCCTAAAAAACCGGAAGCATGAGACTTTAAATATTGGTAAATAGGATGTGTATTTTTCCCATTTACATCAATCTTTTCAAACATTGGGAAAGACACCTGATAGTTAAGGGAACAAAATTGGGCAATTTCCTCATTAGTTCCAGGGTCTTGTGATCCAAATTGATTACAAGGAAAACCAAGTATTTTAAAACCCTTATCCTTATATTTCTGATACAATTTTTCCAATTCCTCAAATTGTTTCGTAAACCCACATTTACTTGCCGTATTTACAATGAGTAAAACATTATCTTTATAATTTGACATAGAGATTTCTTCTCCATTGATGAGACGAGCAGAAAGTGAATAAAAGCTCATACGTATCCCCCACTCTATTTGTGAAATTAGATTAATTCTAATTTTATAATGAGACAAAGGAAAGAAATATACCTTTTTAATTTCTACTATTTATATAAAACCCCTTTTTAAAAGTGAAGCGGGTACGCAAATAATTCCTCGGTGTTGTCCCATATAACGGAAATGATAACCCGCTAACAAGGCAAATCTACAAAAGGGCTACTTTTTCCTCCAATTTTAAAAAGATCGTCACATTCTCCATGCATGGTACAAAGGAAAATGAATTGTTCTCCTAGAATATTGGATATAGTCATATTTATTTTATTCCAATCTTTTGGAGGAATTTCAATGAATCAATCATATGTAAACTGGGATGGTAATCTTATTCAATTAACATGGTTCCCTAGGAAGATGCCGAAAATAGAATTAGTGACAAGCGTACATGGATATTGTTTTTTTAAAGAAAAAATCATGTTGGTTAAAATTATTCATCGTGGTTTTAATATGCCTGGCGGACATATCGAGGGAAAATGAAACACCAGAACAAGCATTTCATCGTGAAGCATTTGAAGAAGGGTATGTAAAGGGAGAATTAAAATACCTTGGTGCAATTGAAGTAAATCACAAAGAAAATCCTCATTTTAATCCAAATGGAAAATATCCATTCAATTGGTTACCAGCTGTTCTATCGTATGGATATTACAGAGTGTCTGCCATTTTTGCGGCAGTATGAATCTACCGCACGTATTTGGGTAGAACCTGACCAGGTCCCTTATATTATCGAGGACCATCCTCTGACAACAAACATATTAGAAACGGCAATTAATTTAGATTAAAATAGGGAATCAAATATGCTATTTTGATTCCCGCAATGCTATCCTTTTCAAAAATAGGAGAAACGCTTAAAATTAAGAAAGAATAAGGCAAAGGAGTAGTAAGCATGAGTAATATATGGATTCCCATACTTAGTATCATGATAGTCATATATATTGTTATAGGGATAATATTATTTAGATTTTTCAAGAAGAATAAAAAGAATACAATACGATAACTTGCCTTTTACCCTTTCACTCCCGTCATAGCAATCCCTTCCACAATTCTTTTTTGGAAAAAGAGAAAAACGATAATCATCGGAATAACAGCCATGGTACTCATACACATTATGAGGTTCCACTTTATTCCCCCTGCATCTGCCGTCGAAAATAAAGAGATTCCAACCGGCAAGGTGCGCATATTATCAGTGGCGGTAATAATAACCGGCCATAGATAGGCATTCCAATTTCCCAGAAAGGTAATGATTCCCAAGGCAGATAAGGCTGGTTTTACTTGTGGAAGGGCAATTCGCCACCAAATTTTAAATTCTCCCATACCGTCAATTCGTGCTGCATCTAAAATATCATCTGGAACGCCAAGCATAAATTGCCTCATTAAAAAGATCCCAAAAGCTTCGATTAAACCAGGAAACATAATTCCCCAATACGTGTCAACCCAACCAAAATCACTGCCCATTACATACCAGGGAATCACCAACATTTCCGTTGGAATCATTAAGGTACTTAGAATTAATATAAATACTATCTTAGCACCTGGAAAGCGATGCTTTGCTAAAACATACCCAACTAAAGAATTAAAAATTAGACAGCTGATGGTGACAGTCACTGCAACCACGATACTGTTCCAATACCAACGTAAAAACTCGGTCTCCTGAAAAATATATTGATATCCTGACCAATCGATTTTCTTTGGTAAAAATGAAAAATTATAAAAATCAGAGATGCTTTTTAAAGAGGACAATATCATCCATATAAATGGAAATGCTACAATCATAACACCTGCTAAAAGAAATATATGAATGAAAACAGCACCTATTTCTCTCTTCTTTTTTTTCATTGAAACACCTCCTAATATTCATAACTCTTATTTAATATACGCAGTTGTATTAAGGTGACTAAAAGAATGATGATAAATAAAACAACTGTAATGGCAGATGCATATTCCATATTAAAATCAGTAAATGCATTTTTATACATATAAACAACGATACTTAATGTACTATTTAATGGACCACCTGCATTGGCTGCGCTTCCTCCTGTTAAATTTTGAATTTGTGTAAAGGATTGCAAAGATTGAATAACCCCCGTCACAGCTAAAAAAACAATAGTAGGATTCAATAATGGAAAGGTAATTTTCCAAAACATTTTCCATTTGCTTGCACCGTCGATTTGTGCAGCTTCATAAAAATGCTTTGGTACTGCTTCGAGTCCTGCCATAAAAATAAGCATACTAAATCCCATGGCCTGCCAAATCATCACCGCACTTACGGATAAAAGAGATTCGTTTGGGTCACCGAGAAATCCTTGCGGAGGTATATGCAGCCAAGTCAATATTTGATTAAATACTCCAGTATTTTGGTCATACATTAATCTCCACACCCAACTTACTGCAACAATAGAAGTGATATATGGCAAAAAATAGATCATTCGGTAAAACCACCGAAAATGACGAACTCGTTGAATTCCTAGGGCTATGATTAATCCTAAAGCCATTTGCAAGGGAACGGTAACAATAACATATAAGCCTGTATTTAAAACTGATTTCCAAAAAACAGGATCCTGTAAAAGCTGTTTGTAATTATCAATTGTGCCACTGGTATGATCTTGCGTCATAAAAGACAGTGAAAATGCGTAGAGAGTCGGAAATATACGTATGGATATAAAGAAAAGTAATGGAACGATTAGAAAGGTATATGCGGTTAATGTTCTTCTTGTTTGTAATTTCATTGGTTGCCGATTACTACTAACATTTGTCATCTCCTTTTCCCCCTTATTGGAAAAGGCACCGTCTGATGACTGGATTCAGACGGTGCTAAATTTCCTTATTTATAATATTGGTCACGAATTTTTTGCTGCTCCTTCACGAGATTTTCAAATGTTTTATCAAACGGTGCATTTTTTAACAGGATGGATTCTACTGCATTATTGATGGAATCTCTTTCTTTCGCTTCATCAACAAAAAGGGTTGCATGTGCATCAGCTAAACCTTCTACAAATGGTCCGTAAATAGGATCACTTTTGATGGAATCATCATTCGAAAATGAAGCAGCTGCAGGAAGCTCCCCAACTTTATCCAACCATTCCTTCTGGGTATCCTCTGATATTAAGAATTTGAGAAACTTTTCAGCTGCTTTTAATTTTTCACCGGACAGTCCCTTGGCAAGACTATTCGTCCAATAGGAACCGAAATTAGACTTAATACCCCCTTCTTCACGAACTGGAAGGGTGGTCACACCCCAAGCAAATTTTGCAGCTTCTTTTGTCGCAGCGACACTGAAGGAACCGTCAATCATCATACCCGCCTTCCCTGCTTTAAACGCCGTGTTATAATCTGTTAGGAAATTACGGTCGCCTATCTTTTCTTCCTGCGTCATATTGACCCAATATTTAAATGCCTCAAGCCCTTCTGGAGAAGAACTCCATTGGACTGTCTTTCCATCATCACTAAATGGTATGATCCCCCATTGACGAAGCAGCACTTCTTCAAAAGTATGATATCCTTGCCCATTAACATCCCAAGCAAAGCCCTCTTGCTCATATTGCCCATTTGCTTTCATTTTGGTCATTTGTTTCGCCATTGTGATAAGTTCATCCCATGTTTTTGGCGGCTTTTCTGGATCTAATCCAGCTGCTTTGAACATATCTTTATTCCAAAATAATGCGAGAGACCGTACCGCTACTGGCAACCCATAATATTTCCCGTTTATTTTGGATGCTTGAATCATGGGAATATAATAAGATTCAATATCATTTGCACTCATAAAATCTTCTGGGATGGATTGGATGTAACCCTTTTGCTGATATTGCGGCAGCCAGCCATAATATAGATTCATAATATCTGGCCCTTTTTTGGCATTAACGGCTGCAGCTATTTTTTGATTGTATTGGTCGTAAGGGAAATCTTGTGCTACTACTTTAATGTTAGGATTTTCTGCCTCAAACTTTTTAATAAGATCCTTTATAATGTCTACTTTTTGTGGGAATGTGTATTGCCAATACGTAATGGTTACTTTTCCAGAATTAGAATCATCCTTTTTACCACATGCACTTGTTAATATCAGTACACAGATAATCATGGCAATAAAGATGGTAAACTTGCTTTTTTTCATGTCAGCTCCCCCTCATTAAGCTTTGTGAAACGTTTCCCTAAGTCTGACATTCCTTTTATTCTGTTTTCATCCATTTTTGAGTTAATTCTTGCATGGTCTGGCTGCAAGACGCTAGTGAATGCTGTATTCTTTTGGTTTCTATAATCCGATCCTTTAAATGCTGTTTTCGAGCATTTATCATTCGCCTTCCCTCTGAGTGTGCTGGTCCTCCCGGTTGAGATCTTTTTTGTATAAATAGTATGGGATCCATTGACTTTTCTACGAATTGCTTGGAAAGTTGGAGAGGTTTTCCGATAATATGTATTGCTGCTTCATCTAAATGTTGGCTTGTAATTTGGGAGGGTTGTATATTTCGTTCTATACAAATGCGGACGAGTTTGCTTGCGATGGCATGTGATGTTCGAAATGGAATATTTACTTCGCGAGTCAATTCATCTGCCAGTTCTGTAATAGTAGCGAAGCTTTGTTTTGTTCGTTGATACAATATTTCTTTATTTACCTGTAATGTGCCAATAACAACAGTAGATAGGGAGTAAACCTCCTTTGCTGTTTTATGGCATTTCCATAGAAATGGCTGCAAATCATCTTCTGTATCATTAATATCACCAAACGGTGTATTATGAATCATTTGCAGTACCGTTTCGGCAGCACCAACGCCACTTGAACTTAGGGAACGGATGTGCTCCAATGATACTGGATTCCTTTTTTGTGGCATAATGGAGCTTGTTTGTACATAAGGATCAGCAACTCTAATAGCAGAAAATTCCTGGGTGGACCACAACAATAAATCTTGGACTACTCTTCCTAAATTAATAAGAGCTACTTTCACTGCACTTGCAGCTTCACTTAAATAATCAGCACCTGCAATTGCATCATAGGAATTCTCTACTAACCCATTAAAACCCAAGAGCTCCTTTACTCTATGCCGATTAATGGGAAAGCCTGTCGTTGTTAAAGCAGCAGCTCCAAGCGGACTACGATTACAGGTTTGAAATGCGTGACATAACCGCGTTACATCACGTTCGATAACATCAAAAACAGCTAATAAATAATGGGCAAATGTCATAGGCTGAGCTTGCTGAGTATGTGTATAACCAAGCATTAAAGTGTCTAAGTGATCCTCAGCAACTTCCAGTAATGTTTGTAGGAAGTGTTCTGCAGATTGAATGGTTTGCAATAAGTACTGCCTTAAAGTCATGCGGTATATAGCTACCCCCATATCATTGCGGCTCCGAGCCAAATGAAGACTTCCTCCTATTTCTCCTGCCAAACGAATGATTTCACTTTCTACGAAAAAAAATAAGTCTTCAAATTGCCCATCATAACATGAATTTCGAATCTTTTTCAAATCTAGTTGGTTTAGAGCATCTCGAATGGCTGCTCCGTCTTCCTGGGTTAATATGTTTTGTTCCACCAACATGACTAAATGAGCGTAATGAACTTCTAACATTGGGCCCAACAATTCCATTTTTGCATTATGGTATGCTGGCTCCAGGACTACATGACTGTAAGTTCTCCCGGGGAATGTAAAGCCTTCTTCTTTTAATATTTTTTGAATTCTATCCAACTTTCCTCTCCTTCTTTAATCATGTAAATTTTATACTTATATCTCATTATATTCGCCCCTTTATACGTCTTAAAAATAGCCATGTCACGACGCAAATGAGGATTTCAAACAAATTCGAACATCCCCTTATATGAAAACGGTTTGGAATATAAGAGCTTGGTAAAAGTTTATTAAATGTATCTTTACCTTAGACATGTTTTTTTCTAAATAACAACATTTCTATGTATAATTGTCCGCCAAATTAAAACAATTAAAAAAACAAAAACCGGAACGAATAATGTTATGTTCCGGTTTCTGAGTATTATTCATACGCAATTAAGGCGCCAAACATCCAAAGATGTTTCTCAAATTTCGCTTGGAGTTCATTTAATAAATCGACAGTAGGACCATCCTTAACTTCCTCTGCCAGCTTAATACCCGTATTTTTTATTTCATCGACCATTTGCTCGTAATCCTTCATTAATTGAGAAACTATTTCGTTTTCCTTGTCATCAGCAGATGCTTCAACTAGGGTTGTTTCCTCCAAGTATTTACTCATTGTTGCCAGCGGTTTTCCACCAATAGCTAAAATTCTTTCTGCAATCTCATCGAGATCCTCCGCCATTTCGTTATATAAGTTCTCAAATAGTTGATGTAATGTATAGAAATGTCTTCCCTGCACAAACCAATGGTAACGATGTAATTTAACGTACATGATATTAAAATTAGATAATTCTTGGTTTAAAAAATTGATAAGCTTTTGATTATTCATGTCAAACCTAACCTTTCAAGAGATTTTATTCTTATTTTTTGAAAGGCAGCGACAATTATACCTAAAAATTAATATTCAATTTCCTCGTAATCTTTTGGCTGTGGCAATGGTTCAGTTGGCATATTTTTCAAAGGTTTATTACTAATGGAGTGAGATTCTTTCTTATCGTTTTTGGATGTTGTGTTTGTTCCAGAAAACTTCTTCATTTTTTATCACCTCAAAGATATTTTTAAAAGCAAGATACAGCTATCTAGAGCTAACCTTATTTAGAAATTGCAGAAGCCTTGGATTTCCAGAGTGATTAAATACTTCATCAGGTGTACCTTTTTCCATGACAATTCCTTGATCCATAAAGATAACTTGATCTGCTACATCTTCAGCAAATTTCATTTCATGTGTCACTATCACCATGGTCATTCCTTCTTTTGCCAAGTCCTTCATGACCTTTAAGACCTCCCCAACAAGCTCTGGGTCTAAGGCAGAAGTTGGTTCATCAAAAAGCAATACTTCTGGATCCATTGCCATTGCACGGGCGATTCCTATACGTTGCTGCTGCCCACCAGAAAGCTGATGGGGGTACATGTTTCCGCGATCTTTTAGTCCAACTTTCTCTAATAAACTTTGAGCCTTCTTACGGGCCACCTCTTTTGAACGCTTTAGAACCACGACTTGTCCTTCCATAATATTTTCAAGGGCTGTTAAATGCGGGAAAAGATTATAATTTTGAAACACCATTCCCGTTTGTTTACGAAATGTCATAATGTCTTTGGTTCTTAACTTTGCGGAAGGAGAAAATTCTATTCTGTTTGAACCAAGTGAAATTTTTCCGCTATCCGGTATCTCTAAAAGATTTAAACAGCGGAGTAAAGTTGTCTTCCCAGATCCTGATGGACCTATAATAACAGCCGTTTTTCCTTTTTCAAGTATTACGTCTATTCCCTTTAAAACCTCAAGGTCATGAAATCTCTTGAAGAGTTTTTCAATCGTAATCATGTTGGATCCTCCATTATTTTGCTATGCTACGATTATAACGTTTTTCGAGTGCTGATTGAAAATAGGATAAAATCGTGCTGAAAATTAGATAAATAAAAGCTACTTCAATATATAACCATAATGGCTCATAAGTTGCAGCAGCAATTTGCTGGCCTTTTTGAAACATTTCGGTTACGGTAATGGTTGCAGCCAAGGAGGTATCCTTAACCAGACTGATAAACGAATTGCCTAATGGAGGAACAGAAACACGCATTGCTTGAGGTAAAACAATTCGTTTCATTGCTTGTGATTTCGTCATTCCAATTGAGTAGGCTGCCTCCCACTGACCTTTGGGTATGGACAGTATAGACGCTCTGAAAATCTCGGAAGCATAAGCACCAACATTTAAAGTAAATCCGATGATTGCTGCTGGAAAAGGGGTTAAAGTAATTCCTATACTAGGAAATCCGTAAAACAAGATAAACAATTGAACAATTAATGGTGTGCCACGAAAAATCCAAACATACACACGCGCTAAGTAATTCAATATTTTCATCTCTGAAATTCTTGCAATCGCCGTTAAAAACGCTAATATCAATCCTAAAATAAACGTGATTAAAGTTAATGGAATCGTAAAGTATAAGCCGGCCTCTAATATCGGAAAAAAGGAATCGCGCAGGATTCCTATAATATGTTCTGAACGATCACTAGTAAACATTTGCTCTCCAATCCTTTACTTCGAAACGTCTGTCCCAAACCATTTTTTTGAAATTTTTAAATAAGTGCCATCCTTTTTCATATCTGCAAGAGCCTTATTTACAGCGTCAACCAATTCTTTATTTCCTTTACGAAATAAAAAGGCATTGCTTGTTGCTTTTTTCTCCTCATATACCTCTTTAATTGGTAAATCAGGACGATGCTTTTTTAGGTCGAGATAGGAAAGGCTATCATTAATCGTTGCGTCAATTCGTTTAGATGTAATGAGGTCAACGGCTTGATTAAATCCATCCACTACTGTATTTGTTGCACCATGACTCTCTGCAATTTTCCGATAATTACTATCTAATGATTGTCCCACTTTTTTTCCTTTTAAATCATCTAACGTTTTTATTGTGTTGTTATCTTTGCGAACAATCAGCACTGCTTTTGATACAATATATGGGTCAGACATATCATATTTTTTTAAACGATCCGATCTAACGGCGACCTCATTTGCAACCATGTCATAACGTTTTGCATCAAGGCCGGCAATCATTCCGTCCCATTTTGTTTCGATATACTTTGGCTTAATTTTTAATCTTTTAAATACTTCGTTAGCAATATCAATATCAAAACCAGTAAGCTTTCCGGCACTATCATGGTACGTAAAAGGAGCATAGGTTCCTTCTGTCCCAATCGTTATAACCCCTTTTTTTTGGATGTTTTGATAAAGCGTATTCTTACCATCTTTATCACTTCCGGTATTGCGGCTTGCTGTACTACAAGCTGAAAGTAAGACTAGTAAAACCATAAACATAGCGAATAGTGTATACCTTCTCAAGATGATTCCCCCAATATGATAATTGGCTAATTATTAATAAATCAGCTTTCTGATTATCTTTTCCTCTCCATTAAAATGTATGCAAGTCTTGTTACTGAATCAAAAACCCTTTTATCCGGAGAACCATCACCACTTAAAAGATTGTACATATATTAATACAAGGAGGTGGATAAGATGAATCTGCAATATTTCTATGCAATCCTATCTGGATTTGCTTTAATTATCCTTCCAACATTAGTATCAACTTCAATCATTCCTGCAACTTTAGCAACAGTTTTAATGGTGGTTGGCGCAATTATTGTTATTTTATTCTCTGCTGTTTTAATTGTCAGAGCATTAATAGAACTATTTGGTAACAGGTTAAAATAATTATCATCTTTCGTTAATAGAATTTACATTTTTAAGGAGCGCAAAGTTGACATAACATATTTATGTACAATCCGTGTGCTCCCCTTTTCCCATAAAAAGAGCCATCCTAAATGGCTGCTTTCCTTAATGTTTATCTATAAAATACATGACATTATCTAAAGAATGACGCAAAAAAAGAGGAATAAGCTATAACCTTATCCCTCCCTATCTATGACATAGAGTTTTGATATTTTTCAAGGCGTTTAGATACTTGATGTAATTCCTCTTTTAATTCACTATTTTCTTCTTCTAAGAGCTTAATTCTTTTCTTTAAGGAAGAAATCATGACACCTTTGTACCTCTCTTCTTTTTCTCGTTTAATTTGTAGAAGAGATGGCAAAGACGTATTCTGTAATCTCATTTTCTCTATTAATTCTCTTATTTCCGTATTTTTATATAGAGTTGCTTTACTGACACCAGATGTTTTGGAAATGCTATTAAAATTAACCTTCTCGTTACGGTCCATCAATAAATCAATAGCTTTCTTTACTTTTTGTATCGTTCTTTTTCTTTTTAGTTCATGAACTTGCTTTAAATGTTCATTAATATTTTTTGTACTCACTACCTCCACCCGCTTTCTAATTTTTAACGTTTACTGAACGGTAATTAGTCGCGTTTCAATATTAAGGAAAAGATCATAGCTTCTGTTTGTCTAAATATCTCACAGTAAGGATATTCATTGCCTATTACCGCATAATCCAAACAAATACCATCTATATATGTCCAAAAGAGCGTGGCAATAACGGATGAGTCAAAATCATGTTTAAATTCACCATTTGCTTTGCCCTCGTCAAGAATTTCCTTCACAAAACGTATGTAAACATTTTGATACCTTTCCAGCATAATGCTGCGAATTTCCTTCTTACGAGAGGTTGAAAGCCAAAATTCGCCATGTACAAGTGTTAAATTTTTAAATGCTTCTGTTAAGGATACTTCTCGATATGTTTTTAAAAGGAATTGAAGTTTTTCAGTTGCAGTGGTAATAGTTAAAAATGCTTCTTTAAAGTATTCAAAGTTTTCCCTTGTTTGTTCATTCATTAGCTGTATGTATATATCTTCTTTTGTTTTAAAGTAATTATAGATGGACCCTTTGCTCATTCCTGATCTTGCACAAATATCATCAATAGTTGCTAATTCGAAACCTTTTTCAGCAAAGCATTTTAGCGCACTTTCTAAAATTAATTTCTTGCGATTCACTTTGTATTCTTCTGACACAATTGGTGGCATGATTTTCCTCCAAACTATCTCAAATTCAATTGTTTTATTAAAATGACCAGTCAGTTTATTTAAGAAGCTCGTATATTAACAAAATATTCAACGTAATGAGACATACATGAATGTTCTTTCAATTTTTAATGGTTTACTCTATTAAAATCTTTTCTATAATTTAATCATAAATGGAAAATCTTATATTTTCAAGAATTTTTTATTTTTTTTGAGTAGAGGGAATAACGAATTAGTTTGAAAGTATTAATTGTCCAGTTTTGTTGCCCTTTTTCTTTTCATTACAATCATTTTTATCACATACCAACATGCCAAATAGAATACCATTACATTTATAACAGACAATGCAAAGTTACCAAGCAAAATTTGGGTAACATGCTCTAAAGGGTTCTGCATCGTTAACCTTAATGGAAAATCTTCACGAGCAGGAATGATGTTGCTTGTTTGTTCAATAAATGGAAATGGAAATCCAAATTTCAATACTTTTAGTTCACTAAAACTAGTTACTTTTACAGGAATTAAAAATGGAGATAGTAAAACAATAATTAAACTGATGAAAAAAGTCCAGAGCATCAACCTTCTATTCATGAAGTCCCCCTTCGCAACCCATGCGATTTTTCTATAATATTGTTTCTAAATATTTATATTGAAAATTTCTTTTCGTTCTAATTTGAGTGAAACTTTATACGTAGAAAACCTTTCATTATATTAGACTTTCCAAAGAAGGAAAAAGTTTCAAAAAAATGAGCTTTTTATTAAAAATAATTAGAAAACAAATATGAGGAATCTATTCATAAATACTAGTTTTACTCCATACATTTGTGGTAATCAGAAATTTGAACTGCAAAAGGAGTGCAAAATGAAAAAAATAATAGGGAAATGTTTGTTATTATTGCTGTTAATTTTCTGTCTGTTTGCCATGCTAATCTACCATCCGATACAACCATATGAGAAAGTCACCATCGTAGAAAAATACTATTCTTCCAAACCTACGGAAAAACTTACTGGAATTAAAACAAAGAAAAAGCTTTCTCTTTCTACTAATGAAAAGTCGGAAACATGCGCAATGGGATTTAATAATAATAAAGTGGTTATAATGGACTGCCAACTCTTTTTAAACTATAACATTGGTGAAAAAGTGAAAATAAAATATAAAAATAGCAAATTAATAGATATAAGAAGAAAATAATGGATCAAAATTTTCATCAAAAAGGGAATTTACAGGAGTACCAAAGTAAGGTTTCCTGTTCATCCCCTTTTTCCATCTTATTTCCTATGACAATATATTCGCATACACATACAAATATCCCATAATCATTCTAAATATTCTTGAGCAAGACCAGAATTTAAATACCTAGCCATTCCGGTTTTTACTTTTTTGAATCCCATCTTTTTATAAAAGGGTTCATTACCAGTGGTGGAAATTAAGTGAATACACGAAATTCCCTCAAGCTTTCTTAATAAATGAGCCATTATATGTTTGGCAATTCCTAATCCTTGAAAATCTTTATGTACAACAATGTCATAAATGGCTGCATTAAATACTCCATCTGTAAGAGCTCTTCCAAATCCCACAATTCGCTTATCAGTTCTAACAATAACCACAGCATTGCTAGCTTGGAAAACCGTTTGAATTTTTTCTTCCGTATGTTTTTTCCATCCAACAGACTGATAAACTTGTCTCATTTCATCCCAGTCAATATTCGTTAGATCTTCTTGATAAATTAGCTTCATAGCTATCCCTCGTCTTTTTTTATAAAAATATTACAATATTACATGTTTATTTGAATATAAAAATTTTATTGTATATAATGATTTTAATGAAATATAATAAAAAAGGTAAGCGTTCTAAGGGCTAAAAAAAAGGAACAGTGGCTCCCAACCACAGTTCCTGACACAGTAACCGCAAGATGAGCAGTGGCCCGTTAATCGAGGTAACCTACCCAACTTTTTGGCCTGCAGGGTGGGTTATTTCTTTTTAGTGATGGCAAGAACAACCGAAATCACTGTTAGTATTAATGAACCAAACATAATCATTAATGATAACGCCTGGTAAGTCGTAATCAACAGTGATCCCCCCTTTCGAAAAAAGGAAGTAACCACTCCCCACCCCGCCAACTGTGTTATATTAAATTATAGCACATCCACCCATTTTTTCGGAAAATTCTTACAAAAATAATTCGTAATACCTACATGTATCTCTATAATCAACACTTCTTATAAATCATGCTGAATCATTTTACTTAAGCATATTTCGTAATGATTGCTTTTTTTATGACCATTTTCACCTGCATTAATGACTATTACTCCATATATTATAAAAACCAGGGATTGGGTAATACTAAGAAATGCATAAAACTTAAAACCTTATATTCTTCATAGGTCATAAATATATGGAGGTGATAGGATGGGATTATTAAACTCCTTTTCTAATTGGAGAGCTGAGAGATATGAAAAGCATCGTTCTTCGATGGAAGCATTGGGGAAATGTCCAGACTGTAAAGGAAGAGGATTCGTGCCGGCTCTTACTGCTTACACAATGCCAATAGATTGTCCGGGCTGTAATGGAAGCGGTTTATATTCCGATTGGTCAGCGGAATAAGCAAAATCGTCCATGAATCTTCATAGAATTATTTGCTTACAAAAATCAAATTGTATATAATATTAGTAACAGAATAAAATAAAAAGGAACATTGACTGCGAATCAATGTTCCGTAGCATAGCTACTGCAAGAAGTGCAGTGGCCCGGAGAAGATGCGAATAACTCACCCAAACCATGGCCTAGGCAGGGTGGGTTATTTCCGTTTTACCAGAGAAATAACTACTGCAATCACTGCTACGATTAATGAGCCGAAAGTGACCATTAATGATAATGCTTCGTATACTGTGACCATCAGTGCATCACCCCCCTTCTAAAAGGAGTGACCACTGCCCACCCTACATGACTATGCTAAATCTAGTATAGCACAAATGTTCGTAAAATATAATAGTCCAATAAAAATGAATCAATATGCCTATTTCTTCTTTTTTCAAAATTATCTATCTACACGCGAAATTTCTGACAAAATTACTTCATAATGTGCTAGAATAATAGAGTTAAAATTGCATATTACTAAGAAAGAAGCGTAGTCATCGTGTGGATTCTAGCAGCATTAACAACTAGTATAGGTTTTGGAGTCAACAATACCATTTTTAAATGGAGTTCCACCAAACATCTCTCGAAGGTACAGATCCAGTTTTTCTTTTATTTTATGGCGTTCCTTCTTACCTTTTGTTATGGATCTGTTTCTAACAGCTTTCATCCAAGTGTACTATCCATCTTCTTAGGCAGCTTTATCGGTATTTTAAATGCAAATGGAAATATTCAAATGTCGCGTGCTTTTGAAAAAGGTCCAGCAAGTTTAACATCGCCAATAATTGCTGTTAATACTATCATACCGATATTATGTGCTGCACTAATATTTAAGGAACAGATCCATTTAATGCAGTGGATTGGTATTATCTGTATGTTATGCGCTGTATTTGTCATTCAATACACACCAAAATACCATTCCAACACAAATTACGTAGCATGGATGTTTCGCGTGCTGCTTTCCATTTTGTCCTTTGGTATCTTAGGAATCTTAATGAAAACAACCACTTATCTGCATATTCATTCACTGGATATTCTTGTTTCCATGTATGGCGGAGGCTCTCTTTATTTAGGAATTCATATGTTGATTGTTAAAGAAAAAATTGCATTTCCAGAAATTAAAACAGGTATTATCATAGGAATTATTAGTGTAATTGGCTACAGCTGTTATTTTTACGCATTAAACAAGGGCTTAGGGAGTATTGTTTTTCCAATTGTCAGCTTAAACTGCTTAGTGGTAGTATTAGCTGGATGTTACATATATAAAGAATCTTTAAAATCCTATCAAATTGTTGGGGTAATCGTTGCATTAGTTGGGATAGTGCTGACGAAAATTTGATGAAATGAAAAAAGAAGGAACGAATATCGTTTCTTCTTTTTAGATAGCAGACTCTTCTATCATACTATATTTTATTACGGTATTCTGGAAAGAAGGCTGGGTTCGACTCTTGATGATAGTATTTTTCCCATTTTCTAATTAGAGATGTATACTTTGCAGAATTATGCACTTTTTTTCCAATATAAAAATGTAATGTCCCTAATGGATTGAAACGATGCTTAAACTGAAAAAGGGAGTCTCTTCCAACATGTCCCCCACCAAGATGAAAAACAGTTAAACCATTTCGTTTCCCCCAAATTGCAATATTATGCAAGAGAAAAGTGTTAGAGCCGAGACTTAAAAATTCTTGTTCAGAGCAGCCCAAGTGATAATGCAAAGAATGTTCATCATAAAGACAAAATGCCGCTGCTATCAACATTCCATTATAATAAACAGCCCCGATTATGGAACGATGGAAAAATTCCTTCACTAATTGTTTTAAATAATCTAAAGAAAAGTAGGAATAAGACGTAGCTTTCACCTTGTCCATTGTTTTTTGATACATATCATAGAATTTATCTATGATTAAATAGGATTCTTCATTTTGAAAAACCCTGAATATCAGCTGATTTTTAATTGCTTTATTTATATTCCTTTTATGATTTTTATGATATATATTGAAAATTTCGTTTTCCCCTTTTGATAAATCAACTAAAATGGTTTCTCTATCATATGTTACATCCATTAAGTTTTCTAAAAAGGTTTGATTTTGATAAATAGGATGAAATCGGATAAATTCGCAAATAATATTTTCCTTTTTGCAATAGTTTTCAAATTCTCGTCTAAAATCAATTAATAATTGCTTATTAATTTTATTATACAATGGACCCCCGTATCCGTAAGTAGGAGTAATAATATCATATAATTCCGAATCTATTTCTCCCTTCAAAAAATCCAATTTATGGATATTTCTCCTTAAAAATACATAGCAAAGCTTATTCCCTCTCTCATCTTCATAGAAAAATAAAAAAGGTTCACCATCTCCCGTATAATGATTCATCATACAATAAGAATGATAATAAAAAATATCTTTTATCTTAATTTGTGATAGTTTTTCTTCCCACAGTTTCTTATCCTGATACGATATTACTTCATACATGCAGTATTCACTCCCCATCAACCGTTCTTTTCAAAAAATAATTTCCTATTGTGAAATGTTGACTATTGATGGAAGAACCATAATATCATCAAATTTTATCATGACGGCCCCTTCTGAATAGGTGGACGCCATCACCTTATTCGGTTTTCCCAATAAATTGTTTATAATATTTTTCACAAAATTATGTCCCATTTCATGGGCATGCGGATATCCTCCTCCAAATCGCGGATTTATTTCTGATACGAGGTATCCTTTATCTGTTTTAAAACAGTCAATATCAATGGGACCAATAGGTTTTAAATGTTGGATTACTTTTGCTATCAATTTGCTGAGCTCTTCATCCAACACAGAGATAGATTTATCTGTTTCGCCTGCCCTCATTTTTAATTTGCGTTTACAAAAAAGGTTAGTGGTTTGAGAACTTACAAAATCAATATATCCATCTATTCCATATTCTTCACCACTAATGAAAGGTTGGATCACATGACTATTGTTATCTAACCAAAGTGTTTCCAATTCCTTAAGCGATTGAATAACTGTCATTCCAAGACTAGCACTTCCATATCTAGGTTTACTAATTAATGGGAACGCAAGTTTGTGATTTTGTAATTCTTCTACAATTTCATCCTTTTTAATATAGGTAGGTACAAAAGGTAAAGCATGATTTTTTAAAAATTGAAAGGTACGATATTTGTCGAGACAAAGATCTACAACCTCTTTATTAGATACAATGATTTTTATATTTTCGTTAAAAAACTGCGTTTTATGATTGGCTAAAATGCTTAATTCTGGATCGATGAGACTTAATATAGCATGTACATGATGTTTCTTACAGATGTCTAAAAGTGTCTTTATATAATCAGGATGAGTAATTTGCGGAACAGTTTCAGCGTAATCCGCAAAGGAAAAAGCCGGTGCTGTTGCATCGCAATCAACAGCAATCAATTTTCCCCCAATACGATGGAGCTCTTCCTTAAAATACTGCATTAATTTAACTCGTCTGCCGGCACTGCTAATTAAAATATTCATTCAATCCCCTCCTCTAGGAAAACAAATATAAATTTTCATGAAAAAATTCATTTAAAGTTTCCCTTTTTCGAACTTCTAAATACGAATTTCCATCAAATGCTACAACAGCAGGGCGTTCTTTAATAAAAGGAGGATTAAATACAATGGTATATGCACCAACGTTCTCAAATAAAATATAATCATTTTGCGTAGGAGGCTTGCCTGCAACCTCGTAAGCAAGGTAATCCTTTTCCATACATGTATATCCAACTATATGAAAAAGACCGTTTTCTGGATTGTCCTCCTTACTATAAAAAATTTGCATAGGGAGATTACGTTTATGCATAGTAGGCTTAATATTGTGAACACTTCCATCTACTACTACAAAAAACTGTTCAGCGATTTTTTTCGTTTCCATTACCTTTGCAATGAAAGTAAAAACATTAGCAACTAATGATATTCCTGGCTCCACTATTAAAAATGGCCTTTTTTCCTCGATGAGAAATTCGCTGTTAAGAACCTTGCAAATTGCGCATGCATATTCATCAAAAGTGGGAGCAGTGATGGCAAATTCTGGAGGTAATTCCCCATAAAACCCGCCGCCGATATCAATGTATTCAAGATTTCCCTTTATATACTTTTTAGCGATCCTACATAACTCTTTTGTAATGGTAATATAGGTCTCAACCTTCCTCTCATTTGTAGAGAAATGTCCATGGAGACCAGTAACAGTAATATTTTCAACTTGTGACAGTTTTTTTAGTGCATACTCGAAATCCCCATTGGCAACACAGATTCCGAATCTACTGTTTTTATAGCCTTCTTGAAGTACATTTTTATTAGATTGAGAAATATCAAAATTAACCCTTATGCCAAGTTTTACATGTTGAAGTGGATTCTCCATACAATAAGTTATAATATGGTCTATCTCATAAAGTGAATCAATATTTAACAAACTTCCATTATCCAGAGCCACTTTAATAGCCTCGAATGATTTTATTGGACCATTAAAAATAATTCTCTTTGGATTAACCCCAATCTTTATTGCTAAATCATATTCTAATTTGGAAACAACCTCCGAATAAGCACCCAATTTATCCATTTCCTTACATAAATAAGGAATATAATTCGTTTTATAGGAATAGCCAATAATCAATTTTGGATATCTTTTTTTAAACGCTGTATGTAGTTTTTGATAATTATCATGTAATTTATTTACATCGAATAAAAAAAAGGATGACCCAAATTGATTGCTTAAGCTTTCGATTTGGTTAAAAGATAGATTCATACATTCACCACTTTCTATGTCATGGATAAAAAATAATTCAATAAAGCATAGATGCACTCGTCTTATGCTTAACGAGTTTACTAAATCTATATTCGGGGCTCCGTCTCCACTTAAAAAACAAATAGAATAGACCAATCTTTCCCATTAATCCGTTTGCTTTAAATGTTCTGACATCATATGCAACAGTTGGCCCAAATTCTAATTTAAATGTATTAACATTTTTCCCCCTTTTATCATGGTTACCTAAAACTTTCCCACCAAAGTTATACCATTCACATCCTTTACTCTTGAAGCTTTGTATATCTTTCCAATGAAGGAGTCTATTAGCCCTGCCTATCAAATTCGAAGTAGAAGAGTTAATATGAGTGAAGCGTTGAGATGCGGAGTAAATTAAATAACTTTGCAAATCATCAATATGGTAAACGTGATAGCAAAGGACTTGACCATTATGATCTGTAATATAGGAAATAATAAGGGCGTTTTGGTCTCGAAGTGCTTTTAATTTATTCATGTCACAAACTCGAATCCCTTTTTCTTTCGCAAATGGATTAAAAAATAGTTGGAATTTCTCTAATTCCTCATTTGTTGGATTCGTGAGCTCATAATAATGTAACGAATCCCTTTTCATTGCACGATTAATTTTATATCTGGTATTCTTGTGAATGGCGCTATAAATCTCTTGTTCCGTCTGTTTTAAATCAATAATGTAGTTTGGAATTAATAAATGAAACGAAAATTTACCACTCTTTTTATTGTCCAGTGGAGAAAACAAAAGCTCTTGATGAATGCTGATATCATATTTTTGATTGCTAGGATGTACAGATATTGACCCAAAAATTTCGCAAATTTTAAAGATATTTCTTTTATAATATAAAGTTAGCATCCTATCTAACCTCCTGAACTTAAAATGATTTAACGGTTCACTTAGAATGGATAAAACATTCTCCACATATTTTGTTAACAAAATAATCAATTACATTTTTATCAATTGATTCATCGAACTTTCTTGCAAAGAACTGTTTCGAATCTTCTATTAAAGCTACATCATCGGATGTAAGGTAAACAGGAGAATTTCGTTCGCTTAACCTTGTTCCCATTCTTAAATATAATAGATTATCTTTTACTATGTTCGATTTAAAGGGAGAATTCATTAGTAACGTATGAAAAAACCATTCATCAGGCGTATATGTCTTTTCGAAATAGCGATAATACCATTGGTTGTTTTCTAAAAAGCTGATAATATATTGTGCTGCTTCAAACGAAATCGTAAACCATTGAGATCCGCAATAGAGCTCAAAATCCCGTGGCCAATAATTCGAATTTGGAAAGAGTTTAATGCCTTTATCGAATAAAAATTTAATGGATCTTCTGTACATCCTAAATGGGTGGGAAGTTGTATATCTTTTCCTCGTTATTTTTGGCCAGTTTAGCAGCATAGCTCCTTTATTCTTATTGGTGATATCGATAAAGTTCAAGAATATCTTACCTTTATTTTTTTGCAAAAAATCATAAAAGCCATTTCTCACTAATAAGTCTTGGCCGCTCCTTAAGCAAACAAAGTCGTAGTTTTTGTTCTGAGATAAGACTTCCTTTAATAATAACAGTGTCGTATCAACCTGACTTATATCCCCCCATTCACAAACAATGCTTTGTTTTATGATCTTCACATTTGGCCTCTTTATGATAGTATGGTGAATTTGATCATATTGCCTTCTATCAATATGAATAAATACATCTGCATGTTGATCCACAGTAAGCTGTTGAATAAATTGATTTACTTGATTAGGATTTTTATGAATTTGCAAAATATATGCAATACAGGAATCCTTAGTCATTATTCCCTGCTCCTTCCTGTTATCCAAGCTTTTTGAGGCGAAATATATTTATTCGTAATCACTTTATTATGTGGGGAAAATAGATCATCATATATTTCTTCCATTTCTAAGAGTATGCTTTCTATACTATAAGCCTGTATTCTATCGAGATTATTTTTGGAAAAATAGGTTTTCATATTATTAGACATATATATTTTTTCAATGGCACTGGCGCATGCAACATCGTCATCTATCCCGACAACAATACCGTTATAATGGTCGGTAATTAGATCTCGATTCCCTCTGCTATTCGTGACAACTATCGGCAAGCCTGTAGCCATCGCCTCCATAATATTGACCGGCAAACCTTCCTGTCTGGAAGTAGAAACAGCCAGATCCGATAAAGCTAGAAGCTTATCTATATCCTTTCGATATCCTAAAAATTCTACCTTTTTTTCTAATTGATAATAAGAAACCAGCTCTTTATAGTCCTTGAACATCTCTCCATCCCCAACAAGCAATAGCTTTATGGAATGAATTCTTTCTGTTAGTCTCGAAATGGCTTTAATCAGTAAATCTTGATGTTTACGGTGGCTTAGTTCGGCTACATATATAACAATAAAGTCATCGGAATGATATTGATATTCGGACCTTAATGCTAATTTTTCCTCCAAGGTTATCGGGAAATATTTGTCTAAATCAATCCCAACACCATGGACCTTATGGTAAGAAGATTTAGACCTTAATGTTAATTTTTTACTATACTCATAATCCTCATCATTCATAGTAATTAAAACATCTGTCCACCTAGCAGCTATTTTTTCTAATGTATTATAAATTAGCCAATTTTTCTTGGGTGCACCTTTAAAAAAATGAAAACCATGTGAAGTGTAAACCATTGTAATTCCCCTTATATTACGGCATGCCATTCGCGTCAGGAAAGATGCAATCGGAGTATGAACATGCACCATTTCATAGGCGCCATTCATGACAATTTGTTTTATGATTTTTAAGGCCGTCAAGTTTTCGATTTTGAGGGGATTTCTTTGAAAGGGAACAGAGTAAATCGTACATCCAAGTTCCACTATTTCATCATTTATATCTTCCGCATAATTAGCTGCGACACTAACCTCATTTCCTTGCTTGATTAACCATTTAATATGCGGTATTAAAAATGCATTAATGGTTCCTGAGACCGTAGAAACTATTAAGATTTTCATTTAAATTCCTCCTCTCCGTAAGTTCATACCTTATGCCGTTTTCTTTACAAAAGATTTCTTCAATTTTCCCTTTAATAGTAAAACAATCATGTCCATTTCTCTTACCTTCAACAGAAACAATATCGCTATGTAAATCAATCCTCCTATCATAACGGAAAGGCAAAAGGTAACAATAGGGCCGGTTTTTGTTATGAGTAAATCATAAATATATTTGCTTATCCCTCCCATCACGATAGCGGCAATGATGATCTTAATAAAAGAAATAGAAAGCTTTTTTAAACCTAGATTTCCTAACTTTTTCCTCAGACTCACTAATAACAACAGAGAGCAAAAGGTAGTAGAAATACTGGTAGCCAATGCGATGCCGCCAATACCCAATATTCTGGATAAAATGAGATTCAAAATAATATTTAGAGACATTGCAAGACCAGCATTAATCATTGGTGTTTTCGTATCCTGTAAGGCGTAAAAGGCATTCGATAAATTTTCTCTGTGACTTAAACCAATGATGCCAATCGAATAAAAAAACAGAGCATAGGATGTCATATCTATTGCGTGAGCATCAAATTGGCCTCTTCCATAAAGTAACTCCACAATAGGCCTCGCAAAGAACATACATCCTATGGCAGCTGGAACTACTAAAATATTGATTATATTAATGGCATTTGAAAACATCGATTTCATGTGATCTATTTTATCTTCCGCAATCAATTTTGATATATTCGGATATAGAACGGTACTTATGGAGAGTACAAATACTCCAATAATTACAACGCTTAATGTATTAGCATAATCTAATGCCGTTATTCCCCCGTTAGTAATTTGGGATGCAAGGGTACGATCGATTAATAAATTAACTTGTGCAACAGATGTTCCAACTATAGCAGGCAAAGCTAAAACTGCCATTTTCCTTATATTTTCATCCTTATAATCTAGCATGAATTTATATCGATATTGATTTTTGTAACTGAAAATAAATAAAAGCAAGAGCTGAGAAAAAGTAGATACTAAAATTCCGATGGATAAAACATAAAGATTGCTATAGGAACTTAAAAAAATAGCGCCAATTGTAATAATATTGGCGGGCAGTCCCATGATGGCAGGAATAATAAACGCTCCCTTAATTTGCAAGAAAGCTAAATATACATAGATTAAAGCAGTAAAATATACACTAGCAAGCGATATTTTTGTAAATTGAATCGTTAGTGCAAGTGTCTCTCCTTCAAAACCAGATGCAAACAACTTTACGATGGTTTCAGTGAAGAAAAATCCTATTAGAAAGATGATTGTCGAAATAACCAGTAATAAATTAATCAGATTATTGGTATATAAAGATGCTTTTTCCGTTCCATTTTTGTTTTCTATACGGGTATACATGGGAATATAGCCAACAGATATCCCCTTTCCGACAATGGAAAAAATAATACCTGGTATGGTTAAGGAGATTAAATAGATATCACTGATACTTGATGCTCCGTAAAAATAGGATAAAGTGATGTCCCTTGCAAATCCTAATATTTTGGAGATAATCGTTACGAACATTAATATAATCACGGTTTTTTTCATCGTATCGCCTACTGACTCATCATTTTATATATTGGCTCGGTACCTTCTTTCTTAATGGTAGCGATTGTTTTTTTGAACCGATGAATAAATTGATGCCTTTCACTTTTGTGTAAAGGCTGTACTCGTTCTTTGTAAAAATTCAAAAAGAAAATATATAAATACCCGAGGCGATGTTCCTTTTGAAAGGTTAAATCAAATATGGCAAATATCTTTTCAAAATAAATATCCATTTCCCCACGAACATATTTATTAAGGTAAAATTCATTATGATTAACATAAACCTCAAGCCACATTAAATTGAAAAAATCATAAAAAAATAAATATTCATTGGAATACTCCCAATCAATAACATAAATTTGATTAGAATCCTTCTTTATCAGCATGATATTTGCTGTCCAAAGGTCTCCATGCAGCTTTAAGCATGGATACTTCATATTTAATAACATCGGATGTATTTCATCGATGAACCATTGTATTTCATAAGATTCCCTATCAGAAGGGAGGAAAGAACTCAGCTTATTGTATAGCACGTTTTCCCGTTTTTTGCAGGCATGAAAATAATGGATATACTTTTTGAAAATTTCATCTATAATGTAACACTTATCATGTTCATCCCACTCACTATATTGTTGAAATTGAATTAATTCCTCTATTACGGAAAGATTTTCTTCATCCTTCGATAGTATTTTAGGAAGAGGGAAGAATTCCTGGAAATACTCATAATTTTTAAGCGTGGAATAAAAGTCGCTTCTTGTTGCAAATAGGTTTAAAACTTTTTGATGATCAAAGTCGAATATTCTGCTGTCACTATATCCCGTTATACTTCTTACTGGTCTGTAGACGGATCCTGAAAAGTTATCTAGGTGATGATGAAAATTGGAAATTCTAATTTTATGATTAAATAATATTTTTCGTAATAATAGAATGAAAAGCCTTATAAAGACCTGATTATAATTTTGTTGGAAAATTTGATTAGCCTTATGGGCAGTGTAATGATCACTGCGTGCAATGAATTTAATGCTATTATCATATGCGTATATACCTGCCGACATAAATTTCTGATATTTATAGAAGTTATACATCATATTCCTTTTCCTTTTGATATATAGGTAAAATCGTTTGAACATCTTTGTCCCCCGCATTATCAACCGAATAATTCCGTTCTAAAGAAGATACTAACGCACCTAACACTAACCAAAGTATCCTTGCATTATTTAATGAGATAGCTAATGATCCTAATAAAAGAATGATAATGATATCTCTTAATATGCTATTTGTATTGTTACTTCCACCAGATGTAGTTGCCTTCCAAAGGACGGTCAGCACATATAGAAAAAAGATAAATGCAAGAGGCAATCCCCATTCGGAAGATAATTGCAAAAACGTATTATGGGAAATATGATTCTCATAAAATAATTCATTTGCTACATTAGAATAGGTGCCAATTCCAATGCCAATTACCGGTGAAAGCTGAATAAGGCGTAAAGCCACCTCCCAAGTAACGGTTCTGCCTGATCCATTTTCCGAAAACGCTCCGCTAAAGTCTGTAAAGAGCAGTTGTATTCTTGAAAATGAAGGCACGACCTTACTTAAATACTGGAAAATAAAATCTAAAGATGTTAATACTACAGGTATGCAGACAAGCAAACATCCAACAACTATCAATTGTCCGCCTATAACGTGCATTTTTTTTCTCTTTTTAAAAATGTACTCACAAAGACGAAATGCTAAATACCCAATAAAAGTTAATATACCTGTTTTAGAACCTGATATTAGTACAGAAAAAATGAAAAGAAAAAAGGCAGCTACTTTATACCGCATTTTCATTTCAGATCTGCTAAAGTAAACAAAAGCAGATATTTGAAGAACAGAAAAATAATTTGGATCAATCATCAGTCCACGGAATCTTGTGCTATCGAAATATAAAAGATTAGTAAAAAAATGAATATGAAAAAGCGTAAATACGCCCCCTAATGCACCAATTAAAATTCCAGAAACGGAAAACCATTTGATCGTTTTTATCACTAACCTTTTTTTAACAAGATTGTATCCTGTGATAAAGTATATAAAAATGGCAACAAGTTTTAAGTAATCATTTACTATCGATATAGCTGAAGGATTGTACATTACAATAGATGGTATAAAAAAAACCGCAGATAATAAGACAATTATGGATACGATTAGAAAAAAAATCATCGGTGCTACTGGTAAGCTTGCTTCCTTATTAATCATCATTATGAGAATAAGAACAAAACAAAAAATATCTGAAAAAGATAAATTAATTCCAAATAATACTTGTGACTGATGCAATAATATTGCCATGATGATTAATGTAACATTAAA
This sequence comes from Heyndrickxia camelliae, assembly GCF_002844575.1. GTDB lineage: Bacteria > Bacillota > Bacilli > Bacillales > Bacillaceae_C > Margalitia > Margalitia camelliae. Next base: position 89,206 of record NZ_PIQO01000004.1, on the reverse strand, counting down.
TACATGCGTATTTCGACCATTATTTAAATTGGCTACTAATGAATCATTCAACTTAACAAACACCATCCTTTTTTGCCAGCTATTTCATAAAAGATTTGATTCCTCTCTTTATTGGGACAGGATGTGCAGTCAAGATTGGTTTACCATGTAGGAGAGCTTCTGTATTTGTTTGTAAAGTTAGTGTTCGTTGGAGACCGAAAGTTTTTGTTATGATTTTATATGCCTCATTTAGTAAAAATCGTCTTTTCGTACAGTTATGTGCATCAGATGCCACGAAATGGACTAATTGATGTTTTAATAATTTTTCTGTATATATTCGGATTTTTTTTCCGAAGGAGCCAGTTATACTACCTGCTGTTATCTGAATGAGTGCTCCTTCTTGCACTAATTCGAATATTAATTCAGGACGGTGCAGCAGGATGCTATTTCTTTCCGGATGCACTATGATTGGAACAATTCTTTGTAATAACAGCTCGTAGATAATTTCATGTGTATTATGCGGGAAATCATTGGATGGTAGCTCTAGTAATAAGTATTTCCCCCCATCGTTCAAAGTCAATATTTCGCCCTTATCTATGGAGGAGAAGATATCGTGATGAATTCTGACCTCTTGTCCAGGATGTATGTGAATCGGGAGCTTTTCACCAACTAAGTAAGCATTTAGCTCCTGTACTTTTAACAGAATATCCGATTTCGGATTTAGAAATCGCCCATTTTTATGATGAGGAGTGGCAAAAACATGGGTTATCCCATTATTCATTGCGTTATGCAACATTTCTCTGGATTGAAAAAAATCAGTTGGTCCGTCATCTATAGGCAATATATGGTTATGGATATCAATCAAAACCAATCGCCTCCCTATATGAAACTATTTCTTACATTATGGTCCATATTGATAATAATCCTCTCCCTTTTTTTGCTCGATGCCATTCATGACAACACCAATTAAACGTGCATTGGCATGGAGTAGAATATTCTTCGATTTCAAAGCGGCATCCTTTTTTGTTTTTCCACTGGAAACCACCAAAATGACACCATCACATTTATTGGCTAATATTTGTGCATCCGTAACAGCGAGGATAGGCGGTGAATCGATTACGACACAATCAAACCAGTCTTGAAGCTGATATAAAATCATTTCCATCGCCTTTGATTCTATTAATTCCGATGGATTTGGCGGTATTTTTCCACTCGTTAATATTTCTAAATTTTCAATATGTGTTTTTAATATGGCGCTTTCTAAGCTGATTTCCTTCGTTAAGACATTCGTTAATCCATGTAAGTTACTGGTATTAAAGGTATAATGTATAGTTGGTTTTCTAAGATCTGAATCTACTAAAATAACTCTTTTTCCTTGTTGGGCAAGTACAATTGCTAAATTTGCAGAAGTGGTGCTTTTTCCATCCCCAGGTTCAGGTGAGGTAACAACGATTGTTTTTATCTCCTTATCCACAGAGGAAAATTGAATGTTATTTTTTAATAAGCGGTATTGTTCCGTGATATACGATTGAGGTTTATAATAGGCAATTAATTTTATGTCCTTCTTTTTAGGATTCCTATGCTTTAGAGGCAATTGTCTCATCTCCTGATTTGCGTTTTGCTGACTTAATTTTTCTTTCTAATAATTTGTTTTCTATTTTTGGTATCGTACCGACTAATGTAACACCAAGAACATCAATAATATCTTCCTCATTTTTTAAAGTATTGTCTAATATTTCCATCAATAACGCTAACCCGCTTCCAAACATAAATCCTACTAATATACCAATGGTAATATTCAATACTTTGTTTGGTTTAATAGGAATCGGATTTTGCTTTAACTCGGCTTTTGCAAGTATACTGACATTGTCCACTTTCATAATCGTTTGAATATCACGTTGGAATGTTTCTGAAATATTATTTGCAATTTCCACTGCCTGCTGTGCGTTATGATTTTGTACAACAAGCGTAAATACTTGTGAATTTTGCTGGCTAGTAATGTTTATATTTTTATTAAGATTTTCTATGGTCGTGTTGAGCTGCAAATTATGAATGACCTTTTCCAAAATGATTGGGCTTTTAATAATATCTCTATACGTATCAATTAAATCAACATTGCTCTGAAGGAATGTGGTGTCCGTTTGATTACTTGAATTTCTTTCATTTACTAAGATTTGTGTGGAAGACTGATAAACAGGTGCTAAAATAAAATAGGAAAGAATGCCACTGATAGCAGCCGCAAGTAAGGTAGAGAGCGCAATTAATAGCCAACGTTTTTTTAAAATAGTCATTAAATCTGATACTTTAATCGTTTTATTCATATGAACCTCCATTTTTCCCCTGTACTTACAGCTTTTTATCTTAATGTGAATGACAAAGTAGCCGTTCTATGCAATTTATCACTCTATTCTGATCTACCTCTGTCATACTTGTACCTGAAGGTAAGCAAATACCTGTTGAAAATATTTTTTCTGATATGCTCACATCTTTATGATGCGGATAATATGGAATGTTTTTGAACAGTGGCTGTAAATGAAGCGGCTTCCAAATTGGTCTTGCTTCTATATTTTCCTTCTCGAATGCTTTTAAGATCTCTTCTACGGTAACACCCGCTTGATTTTCATTAATAGTCAAGGTTGTCAACCATCTATTGGAAAAACTATCCTTTAATTCTTTCAAAAAAGAGATGCAGGAAAACTTCTTTAATTCTTTTTCGTAAGTTTGAAATATTTCCCTTTTACGGCGAATACGTTCATCTAATACTTCTAATTGCCCGCGGCCAATTCCGGCTAGAACATTACTCAGCCGATAATTGAATCCCAATTTGCTATGTTGGTAATGAATAGCTGGATCCCTTGCTTGAGTAGCTAAGAATCGAGCTTTGTTTAATGCTTCTTGATGATTGGATACAAGCATTCCTCCACCCGATGTGGTAATTATTTTATTTCCGTTAAACGAGAATATTCCATACTCTCCAAATGTTCCGCTAAACTTTCCTTTATATTTGGATCCTAACGATTCCGCTGCATCTTCAATAATAGGTACCTGATATGCATTGCATATTGATTGAAGTTCGTCCATTTTAGCGGATTGTCCATAAAGCTGGACGATTATAACCGCTTTTGGAAGCTTGCCTTTCCTATCTGCATCTTCGAATGCTTTTTTTAAAGCAACAGGAGACATATTCCAAGAATTTGGTTCAGAGTCTATAAAAACAGGCTCGGCTCCTTGATATAAAATGGGATTCGCACTTGCAACAAAGGTTAGAGTAGAACAAAATACAGTATCCCCTCTTTTAACCTCTAATAAAGAAAGGGCTAAGTGAATAGCTGCAGTTCCCGAGCTTACCGCGACCGCCCCCTTTGTACCAATATAATTTGCGAATTCTTTTTCAAATTCATCTACATTAAAACCCAGTGGTGCAATCCAATTAGAATCGAATGCTTCTTGAATATACTTCATTTCCTTTCCACTCATATGTGGAGCGGAAAGATAGATACGCTTATTTTTTGTTATATTTATCAATTAACACACCTCGGTTAATAGGGTTTTCACTATAACATTTATAAACCATTATTCTCTTTCTCCAGTTCAAAGTTTCCTTGAAACTTTTCCATCGTTACATGGTTATTTTGTGAAACACCTTCTTTTTTGAGTACCTTTTTGATTGTTAACCATAAAATTTTAAAATCAAGATATAAGGAACGGTGGTGAACATACCAAACATCAAGCTCAAATTTTTCTTCCCAACTGAGGGTATTTCTTCCGTTTACTTGTGCCCATCCCGTAATCCCAGGCTTTACTAAATGTCTTTTTGCTTGTTCTCGCGTATATAGTGGGAGGTATTCCATTAATAATGGTCTTGGCCCGACTAAGCTTAAATCACCTTTTAGTACATTATAAAGCTGTGGAAGTTCATCAAGACTATACTTTCGAAGAAATGCTCCAAATGGAGTTAAACGCTGTTCATCAGGAAGAATTTGTCCATACTTATCCTTTTCGTCCGTCATACTTCGAAATTTATATAGATTAAAAGGTTTTTCAAATAATCCAGGGCGCTCCTGTTTAAAAAGAATTGGTGATCCTAATTTAAGTCGGACTAAAAAACCAATTAATAGAATAATGGGTAGCAATATAATAAGCAGCACGGATGACAATAATATATCTATTATTCTTTTCAAATCATCACTTCCAACAAATTCTATTTATAATGATGCCTGCAATAATGACTGATCCATATGCTTGCTGTTGGCTAGATCTATTAGTTGTCTTTTTAATTCTTTCTTATCGATGTATAAAAAGTTGTCCATAATCTCCTCAATCTCATTAATATAAATAGTGGATGTCTTTCCTATATATATATTGGGATATATCTGCTGTTCATACACTTCCTCTTTTTGCAGCAATTCCTCATAGAGCTTTTCACCAGCTCTTATTCCGGTGAATTTAATTTCTATTTCATCTTCGTTGTATCCGGAAAGCTTTATCAAATTTTTGGCTAAGTCGACTATTTTTACTGGTTCTCCCATATCTAGAACAAATATTTCTCCGCCATTGGAGAGGCATCCTGCTTGGATCACTAATCTGGATGCTTCAGGAATCGTCATAAAATAACGAACCATATCAGGATGTGTTACCGTTACCGGTCCGCCACTTTCAATCTGCTTTTTAAACAAAGGGATTACGCTACCCCTGCTTCCTAATACATTTCCGAATCTTACCGCAACAAACTTTGTCTGGCTGACTGTATCAAAATATTGAATCATCATCTCGGCAAGTCTTTTAGTCGCTCCCATCACACTTGTCGGATTAACAGCCTTATCAGTAGAAATCATGACAAAGGTCTCGACTTGATTCGTACTTGCAGCCTTTGCAAGATTGACCGTTCCTATTAAATTATTACTAACAGCTTCTTCCGGAAATTCCTCCATTAAAGGTACATGCTTGTGTGCAGCAGCGTGGTAAACAACATCCGGCTTATAAGTATTCATGATTGACATCAATTTATTTAAATCTTTAAGATCACCGATGACCGGTATATATTCAATATTTGAATGAGAAAAATGATTCTGTAATTCTAGGTTTATGTTATAAATACTATTTTCCCCATGACCGAGTAATATTAATTTTTTGGGGGCAAAGTTTGAAATTTGCCTGCAAATTTCTGAACCAATGGAACCGCCAGCTCCTGTTACTAAAATAGTTTTATCCTTAACGTAACCAGAAATGCTTTCTATATTTAATTCGATTGGATCTCGGCCCAATAAATCCTCCACCTTCACATCACGAAATTGAGTAATAGATACCTTTCCAGTTATTAAATCTTCTATCATAGGCAGAAATTGGGTTTTTGCCTTTGTTTTAACACATTCGTTAAAAATTAAATTTAACTCCTTTCTTTTCAGCGAGGGAATAGCTACTATGATATGATCAATATTTTTCGTCTTTGCAATACTTTCAATTTCCGATACCTTACCTAAAACAGGAATACCTAAAATATCAAGATGAAGCTTTCTTCTATCGTCATCAATAAAACCTACAGGAACCAAATCTGTCTCATTTGATTGTTTTAATTGTCGTGCCACCATTATTCCTGCAGATCCGGCTCCAATTATCAAAGTTCTTTTCTTGTTTTGCTCTTTATTAAGAACAGAAATCCCTATAATTCTCCAGCAAAATCTTGATCCGCCTATCAGCAATATATTTAGTAGCCATGTAACGACAAGAACACGAAAATAGATATCATGATTAATTAATTGCTGAACCAGTCCTGCAGTAATAATGGAAAAGCTAACAGATTTGAAAATAATTAATAATTCTCCTATACTCGCATATTCCCAGGCTTTTTTGTAGAGTTTAAATTTTAAGGAAAAAAAATGATGGCTTACTAGCAAAACAATCGAACTTACTATAATCGGTGCAGTAACAACATAAAATGATGCAGTTACCAAAAATCTGCTAACGAAAATGGCAGTCAGTACGATAATTGAGTCCATAACAGCAAATAATGACATTCTTTGACGATAAGTCAATTGTTAATCCTCCTTCTGCATATATCTTTTCCATTACTATCTATCTCAATAAAAAAATAATGATACGATTCTTCTAGTAGAGTCGTATCATTATTTTTTTATTGATTAGGGCATTAAACCCCCCCTCACATCACACTATCGACGACTTGCGTCTAAGGTATACATGACCCACAGCATGACCGAGTGTCTCCATTTGATAATGGTTAGGAGGCATCACCGTAAAAATATATATTTTAATTATATTTTTATTATTCTTTATTAAGAACAATATAGGAAAAAATATTCATAATAAATATTTGCATCTTATATTAAGGGTAGTTAGCTAATTATTGATTCCTCCCTACTAAAATGGTAATATCCTAATAATACAAGCTTTTATTTGGAGGAATTTCATCATGACAAAAGAATTAGAGTTAGCAACCTTTGCTGGGGGATGCTTCTGGTGTATGGTTAAGCCGTTTGATCAATGGGACGGGATTGAGAAGGTGGTTTCAGGTTATTCTGGAGGACATCTGGAGAATCCTACATATCAGGATGTTAAGTCGCAAACCAGTGGTCATTATGAAGTAGTGCAGATTACGTTTGATCCCGCTGTTTTTTCTTATGAAAAGTTGTTGGAGATTTATTGGCAACAGATTGATCCCACTGATGCGGGGGGACAGTTTCACGACCGCGGCGATTCGTACCGGACAGCCATTTTTTATCATACTGAGTTGCAGAAGGAACTTGCAGAGAAATCAAAACAGGCGCTTGCTGAGAGTGGGAAGTTTAAGAAGCCAATTGTGACAGAAATTCTTCCAGCAGCAACTTTCTACCCTGCTGAAGATTATCACCAAGATTACTATAAGAAGAGTCCTGAAGAATACAAAGAAGATCGTGATAAATCTGGACGAGACGAGTTTATACAAACTCATTGGAAATAATGATGTGAAAGGGATATGCTACCATGCACATCCCTTTATGTGTTCGTTTTATCATTCAATAGGTAAAATGATATTAACGGTTGTTCCCTTACCAATTTCGCTTTCGAACTGTATTTTCCCTCGATGTGCTTCGATAATTCGGTAACAGATGGTTAATCCTAAACCAGTCCCCTTTTCTTTATGAGAAAAGAACGGCTCCCCGATTCGTTTGAGCCTTTCAGCAGAGATTCCAACACCATTGTCCTTTACCCGAATTAGAACGGACTTTTCTTGATATTTAGAGACCAAGATTTGAACCTGCTCTCCCTTATTGGATGCTTCAATTGCATTTTTAATAATATTAATAAAGACCATTTTTAATTGATATTTATCACAATGTATTTTGGGAGGAGCTTTTTCGGTTTGCAGAATTAATTCGACAGACACCATGTTGGATTCTGATTTAAGCAATGAAGTTACTTCTTCTACTATTTGCAATACATCGCATTTTTTAAAAACCACTTCTTGAGGTTTCGCTAGTACAAGGAGTTCACTGACAATTTCATTGATACGATCGAGCTCTTTAAGGATAATATCAAAATACTGCTTGTATTTTCTGTCTTCTGATTCTATAAGTTGAATGAATCCTTTTATGGAAGTGAGAGGGTTCCGGACCTCATGGGCAACGCTTGCTGCAAGCTCTCCTACTACGGAAAGCTTTTCTGTTTTTCTTAAATGTTCTTCTGTTTCCTTCATTTTTGTAATATCTCTTCCGTAACCAATTACTCCAACTAGTTCATTATTAATTATCATCGGTACGGTCGTGCAGTTTAAAGTCAGCTTTTTCCCAGCCTTGCTAGTAATGTTCACTTCACTAACCTTTGGATTTCCTCCTTTGGCAATAATCCTAAATTGTTCAATGATTTTTTCCCGGCTTTCCTCAATGATTAGATGAAAAATTGGCTTACCGACAAATTCCTCCCGCCGATAGCCGCTAATCATTTCAAAAGCTGGGTTTAATTGTGTAATAATACCTTCTAAATCCATCATATAGACGAGATCAGGATTGTATTCAAATAAAGATCGATACTGTTGTTGGCTCTCATTTAGCCTTTGCTCGGCATTTAATCTTTCGGTAATATCCCTACCGATGACCACTAGCGCTTTTCTGCTGCCATCTGGATTGAACAAGGGCACCTTTATGGTTTCAAAGGTTTTTATTTCTCCGTTAGGAAGTGGTATTTTTTCTTCCGTTCGAAATTGAATTCCTTTTTCCCATGCAAGCTCATCATTACGCTTATGATGCATTAGAGTTTTTTGATAAAAGGGGGTAAATTCTGCAAGCTCATTGTCCGTCTTTCCCTTATAATGAATATGTACTAATTGGAAGAGTTTTAAACAATATTGATTTGCTTGAATCCATCGTCCACTTCCGTCCTTAAATATGACGTAATCGACCATAGAATTAATAAGAGTAGAGAGTTTTCGTTCTTCCTGCTTTATCAAATTATATTCTTCTTTTTTGCTAAGAGCGAAAAAGATAAAGCACCCCGTTAAGATAATATAGAGTATTCCTTTAATTCTTTCCACAAATAATACAGTCGTTATATTTAATCCTATATATTTCATAAGATATTCTGTTACGAAAATCCACATAAAACTAGCTATTAAATACAGAAGCAAGAATTTTCTTTTTTGCATATAATCAGCCTTCTTTGCATGCTAATATCCAAAGCACAGATAAAACAATTGTAATATAGTTTTTGTTTAGGAATCAAATGCTAAAAAAACCCAGTTCCTTCCCTTTCAATAAAAAACCTGCACCGAGTACAGGCTTTTTTATCATGTAGAAGCTGGAACCATCGATTCCTTCGATCCTTCATCTTTATCCAGTAATTTAATTTCTTTATGAAACGATAGTAGGATAGTTGTAAGTAACCAAATAATACCCAACAACATCAAAAACAATCTAATTCCACTATTTTCACCTACACCTAACCATCCACCAAGTAATTTGCCACCGATAGCATGAGAAGACATCAAAGGAGCAAATACATGATCTAAAAGTGGTGCTGATAACATGTAAGATATAGGCATAAGAGACATGGCTATCATTCTTCGTAATGCAAATACTCGGCCTTGTATACTTGGTTCCACTTTGCTTTGCCAAATAACCTGTGAGCAAGTATTCCCAAATGGTAAGAAGAAAAAGGTTACGAAGAGAAATACACACATGACTGGAATCGAGTGGCACCCCCATACAAAGGTAAAAAATAACGAGCTAATAAGACCAAATCCGAATACACCTCTTGTTTTTCTTTTCGGTCCACCCCAAGCACTTATTACTAAACCACCTAAGACCATACTTAATCCAATACAGGACATAACAAAGCCAAGATTTTTTGCATCGCTCATAGATAATATAAGCGGCTGAAGCAATACGTTTTCGAAGCCTAATATAAAATTAGCCAGAGAAAAATAGGTTAAAAACCATAATAAAGCCTTATTTATGCGTAAGTATTGAATACCATCTTTTATATCCAATAAAATAGATTGTTTTTTTCTAAATGATTCCGAAAACTGGATTGGCGGGATTTTTACTATTAACAAAGAGAAAATTGCCAAAAAGAATGAGAAAAAATCGATGATGAGGATTCCTTGAATATGAATAAATGGAAGTAAGATACCTGCTATCGGTGGGGCAACGATACTGGAAGCAGCATCTGACATCTGAATAAGTCCGTTTGCACGTCCAAGATGTTTCCTTTCTACGATTTGTGCAACGATTGATTGATAAGCAGGAAACTGCATGGAACCCGCAACGGACCACATAATAACAGCTGTATAGATATGCCATAATTGTAATTGGGAAAAGAAAACTATCGCAAAAACACCTAATGTTGCAAATCCTGATAAAATATCGCTAGCAAGCATCATTCCCTTTCGATTCCACTTATCCACTAATGCACCAGCAAATGGTGAAATGATTAATCCAGGGATCGACATGCACAGTAATGTAATAGCAAAATTAGAAACAGAACCTGTTTGTTGTAAAATATATACTCCTAATGCGAACGATGTTAAACTTGAGCCTAATAATGACCCGAGCTGACCTCCCCATATGAATAAAAATGACTGCAACCCCTTATTCTCTGACACCCTATTTCCCCCTACTGAAAAATTTATTTGCAAACAAGGATAGAAGAATACCTTTCTCTTTTTCCATTTTAAGTTCTTATTTCTGATGCTTCCTCCCTAATTAAAAAGACTGTTTCCGATTCTTGTTTCTCTACTGGATGAGGTATAAATTTAAAGTGCGGAATAAGCTTTGATTATTGGGCTTGCGCCTTTTTTTACGATTCAGAAAAATTTGAACACCCCATTAAAATTGATTGTATGAGGCAATTAATATAAACGCAACATTTTTTTGAAACATCATACAAAATATAAAAAAGCTATCCCAAAAAAGATAGCTTATATCTATTCTAACTCTAATTGCTTTGTTTCCTTTCCCAAAAACATGACAAACAATACACCAATGATGATTGAAATACAGAATATAGTAAAAATAAAGTCTGTAGAAACCTTCTCTGCAACGAGATTTCCTACTAGTAATGGACCGAATATGCCACCCACTCGACCAAAGGCAGCTGCCATGCCTGTACCTGTTCCGCGGAAAATCGTTGGATATTGTTCTGGTGAGTACGCATAAAGTGCCCCCCATGCTCCTAAATTAAAGAACGATAAGAACATTCCAGAAACCATCAGCATGGTTAAGCTGTCTCCATTTCCAAAAAGATAAGCAAAAACTGCTGTTCCAAGTAAAAAAGTGACAAGCACAAACTTTCTTCCAACCTTTTCAATCAGCCATGCTGCTGTAAAGTATCCTGGCAGCTGAGCAAGTGTCATAATAAGTACATATTCAAAACTTTTTATTAGGCTGAATCCTTTTAATACCATCACACTTGGTAACCATAAAAACATTCCATAGTATGAAAAGACAACGGTAAACCAGACAACCCACAACATTAAAGTTCTTTTTGCATATTTTTTAGACCATACTTGCTTCATTTTTGTTATTACGGATTGATGTTTTGCTTGATTGGTCAATTGGAATCTTGGCGAATCCGGCAAACTTAAACGTAAATATATGGCGTAAAATGCTGGAATCGTACAGATCAATAAGGCGATTTTCCAACCAAAATGCGGGATAATAAAATAGGAAATTAGTGCGGCAATTAACCATCCGCCAGCCCAGAAGCTTTCTAGTAATACAACTACCCTGCCTCGATCTTTAGTTGGCACACTTTCTGAGACAAGAGTAGAAGCTACTGGCAATTCACCACCTAATCCCATACCTATCAGAAATCGCAAAATCAAAAATATACCTAAAGTTGGCGCCAGTGCCGAAAGTCCGCTGCCGATAGAAAAGAACAATAATGTAATCATAAAGATTGCTTTTCGCCCGAATTTATCAGCTAGAATTCCAAAAAGAAGCGCACCGACAGCCATTCCTATCGAATTTATACTGCCTATCCAACCCATTTCTGAAGGATTTAGATTCCAATCTTTTGCCAGAGCAGCAATGACAAAGGATAAAATTCCTACGTCTAATGCATCAAACATCCACCCTGTCCCGGATATGAGAAGCAACTTTTTTTGCGACACTCCTAAACTTTTTTCCATAAAGTTGTACTCCTTTGATTAAGTAAATTTTTTGAGAATAGTAGATTCGTATCATTACCTTTTCCAACATGAAATATAACATGTAAATATACAGTTGTAAAGACACCTATAAAGACTTTTGTAAATTACTTATTTCTACAGAAATACTTATGTGAATGATTCCCTTGAATTCATTTGCATATCATGGTTATGATTAATTTGGACAAAGTAAATAAAGGATGTTTTAAATGAAAAAATTTATTGTAGTTGGAGCTGGTATTTTAGGAGCTTCCACCGCCTATCATCTTGCAAAAGCGAATGCCGAAGTTATGGTGGTAGATCGGAAGGATATTGGGCAGGCAACAGATGCCGCAGCGGGGATTGTTTGTCCATGGCTATCGCAAAGAAGAAATAAAGCTTGGTATCAATTAGCGAAAGGAGGAGCTAAGTATTATCCAACTCTAATTAAAGAATTGGAAAAAGACGGAGAAATACATACTGGGTATGCCCGTGTGGGTGCCATAAGTATCCATCAAGACGAAGAAAAGCTAAAGGCAATGGAAAAGCGCGCAATCCAACGGAGAGAAGATGCACCTGAAATTGGGGAAGTGAACATTCTATCCCCCAAGGAAACAAGAGAATTGTTTCCTCCTCTAGCTGAAGGGTATGGGTCCGTGTATGTAAGCGGAGCTGCCCGTGTGGATGGTCGTGCACTACGAGATGCACTACTTAACGGGGCGGAAAAACATGGGGCGAAAATAATACATAGTGACGCTAATCTGGTATGGGAAGATAATAAAGTAACCGGTATCGTTGCTAATGGAAATTCATTTTTTGCCGATTCCGTCATCGTAACCGCTGGAGCCTGGGCAAATCAACTTTTAGAGCCGCTTGGCGTGAACTTTCAGTCCCATTTTCAAAAAGCGCAAATTATTCATTTGGCATTACCTCAAACAGATACACGGATATGGCCAGTAGTAATGCCTCCAAGTGACCAATATTTATTAGCTTTTGATGATGGTCGTATCGTCATAGGTGCAACACATGAAAATGATGTAGGATTCGATACCAGAATTACTGCTGGCGGAATGCAAGAGATCTTCAATAAGGCTTTGGAGATTGCACCAGGGTTAATGAACAGTACCTATATCGAAACAAGGGTAGGTTTTCGCCCATTTACCCCTGGATTCCTACCTGTAATTGGTGAACTTCCTGGTTTTAAAGGAATACTAGTTGCAAATGGACTTGGCGCTTCAGGCTTAACAATGGGTCCGTTTATCGGTTCAGAACTATCAAAATTAGCTTTAGGAGAAGAACTAGATATTAACTTGGATTTTTATGATGTATCTGGTGCTATTAAATAAAAAGCGGATCACTTGATCTGCTTTTTATTTAATAATCTATCATCTGATTTCATTTTAATAGGCATACATAAAAAAAAGATCCAGCCAAAAAGACTGGATATAAAGAATAGGTTAAAAAGTTAGGGGGCAATCTTCTATTCAGATATTATTGTAAACAAAATGAGAGATTATTTCATGAGTATAAATTAATAGGATTAATTATCCATTTTTCATTCTGTTTTCTCTTTCTATACCTTTTCTAGTTCAAATTTATCAACGAAAAAAAAGATAAAGAGTCCTATGTTATCAAAAACATTTCTATAAAAGAAATTTTATTTAGGATGGTTTTCAATAAAATTTTTCTATTATGTTATTGATATTCTCTTGACATTATAATTGATAACGATTATCATTATCACCAAGGACACAATTTACCCTTGAGACTCTTTCACTTTCCCCTTTCTTGAAAGAGTCTCTTTATTTACCATGAAGGTGTGATCAAATGATAATTCTGCCACTAATTATTACTGTCGCATTTATTACTTTTATAAGCGTTGTGTTTTATATACATAATAAAGAATCGAATAGATAAACACACCTGCATCTTACCATCCCTACATGATTCATGCTTTCTCTAATTTTATATTAATGTTCTTTCAAATAAAAAACCCCACCTTTGTATAAAATCTATACAAAAAGTGGGTTTCTATTTAACTTCATTCATTGATCAAGTAAAGCCTGGACAAATCTTCTTTACCTATTACTCGCCTAAATCTACATTATGATACACTTGCTGTACATCGTCTAAATCTTCCAATGCATCAATTAATTTTTCGAATTTAGCTTTTGCCTCATCATCCAGGGTTACTTCATTTTGTGCCATCATGGTAATTTCAGCAACGGAAAATTCTGTTATCCCAGCTTGTTTGAATGCTTCCTGTACTGCATTAAATTGATCTGGATCGGCATAAACAATTACAGAATCGTCTTCTTCTACGATATCACGTACATCTACGTCCGCTTCCATTAAAAGTTCAAGTGCTTCTTCCTCTGATTTTCCTTCAACACCAATAACTGCAGTTGAATCAAACATATAAGCAACAGAACCGCTCACGCCCATGTTACCGCCATTTTTGCCAAATGCAGCGCGGACGTCTGCAGCTGTACGGTTTACGTTGTTTGTCAAGGCATCAACGATTACCATCGATCCGTTCGGACCAAATCCTTCGTAGCGAAGTTCATCATAACTTTCATCTGAACCTCCCTTTGCCTTTTCAATAGCACGATCAATAATATGTTTTGGAACGTTATATGTTTTAGCACGTTCAAGTACGAATTTCAATGCTTGGTTTGCTTCAGGATCTGGTTCCCCTTGTTTTGCCACTACATAAATTTCACGACCGAACTTTGCATAAATTCTACTTGTATTGGCATCTTTAGATGCTTTTTTGTCTTTAATATTATTCCATTTACGACCCATTCTTGAACACTCTCTTTCTGATTTGAATCTAGCCTTGTAAATAATAATAAGTATATTAAGCTATAATGTCGTATTCTTGCATCCTATATTATACCGCAAAAAATGCATTTGTTAAATGCTTAACATTATCGCTGACGATGAGTCCCTAATTTTCAAATAAAGGGAAGCGAAAAACGAATATTCCACACTAGCTTATCTTTTATGTTAAAATGCATTTATTAAAAGCTCTTTTCTTAAAATTTGTTGTTTTTGGTAATGGAAACCCTGTTAACCTCTTCTTATAGTGGCCTTTTTAGTAAATGTTGCCTCCGACACCAAGTCTAATTTAGGATTTATAACCACTTAGTAAAAACAACAATTTGTACGAAAATAGCTTTATAAAAAAGAGATATTGGAGAAGGATCATGAGTAACTACAAAATTTTATTTTTAGACATCGACGGAACGATCATCCGTCCAGACGATACTATTGAGGATTCTACGAAAGTTGCTATTAAAGAAGTGAAAAAACAAGGGATAGAAGTTTTCCTTGCTACAGGAAGACCTCTACATGAAATTTCTGATATTGCCGAACAGCTAGATATCCACTCTTTTATCGGCTACAATGGTGCCTATGCAACTTATCGGGAAAAAGATGTTGTAAGAGAGCCAATGGACTCTGTGGTAATAGAAAAGTATCTTCAAATTGCGAAAAAGCATCAACATGAAATTGTTTTTTATACCGATAAAAATAATGCTTTTACGAATATGGAATCAAAATATACAAAAGAAATGATAGAAAAATTTCACTTACATAAAAATATCTCTTTTACGCCCGATATTGTTAAGGACATTCTTGGAGTAACACTTGTTAATGTTGGTGAGAATGAAACAGAACTGTATAATCACCAAGGAATCCACCTTTCTCAGGTCAATGTAGATGGTATGCGACATTGTTATGATGTTATACGGGATAAAGTGAATAAAGGTTTTGCAGTTAAAAAAATACTTGAACTACTTGATATCCATCCAGAAAATGCAATTGCTTTTGGTGATGGAATGAATGATAAAGAAATGCTTCAATTTGTGGGGGAAGGTTTCGCGATGGGAAATGGGCATCCCGATTTGTTTTCCTATGCCAAACACAAGACTACAGAAGTAACTGATTCGGGTATTTATAACGGTTTAAAGAGCCTAGGGCTATTGAATTAAAGTTGTGTGAGTCTTCTCATTAGAGAAGGCTTTTTTTGTTCCCTCATTACTTTTTCATTCAAAACTGAATATATATAATGAAAAAGGGGAAATGAAAAATGAAGGAAAAAATTTTAGAGATATGTTGTACAAATAAAAATTGCAATACGTGGTTTCAATCACCTTTTACATTTGGAAATTTGGATGGTTTTAATGTAAGCGCATTCAAAGGTTTATATGCTCAATGTCCCAATTGCGGACATATGGTCACGGGAACAACAAATAACTACCGTGTAATCACCCTTAAAAGAGAGTGCTGTTAATAATAAAAAAGGAGCATCCGTTTCATCGAATGCTCCTCTTCTAAAATATTTACCTTATTTAGCTGGTGCTTCAGTAAAATTTCTCTTTTCTTTTGAAGTTTTTCTACCATGCAAGAAATAATATAAGAATATACATACAATAGATAGAATCCCCATGTATTCATATACACCTCGGTATCCAACTGCAGGGACTAACATTCCTAATATAAATGGTCCAATTCCTATCCCTGCATCCATGAACATATAATATGTTGAGGTTGCTAACCCCATTCGATGACGTGGTGATACTTTAATAGCGATGGCTTGCGCACTTGAAATAAATGTTCCGTATCCTAATCCAACGAAAATTCCCGAGATAATGATGAAATATCCATGACTTGCCTGACTTAACACAAATAGTCCAATGGCTAAAGCTAGAAAAGATGGATACATGACAATGTTTTCACCTTTCGTATCAAACCATCTACCTGTAAAAGGTCTTGAAACTAAGATGGCAATTGCATAAATTATAAAGAAAAAGCTTGCAGTATCTACTAGATTAATTTGTTGTGCAAAGGATGTTAAGAATGCAAGAACGCTAGAATACCCCAATCCTACTAAGATAGCCATAAACGAAATAGGAAGAGCTTTTCCTTCAAAGAAATTGCTCAGTTTGAAGCCTTTCATTTTTTCTAATTGTTCTTTTGATATTTCCACTTTTGGTACCTTTAAGAAGAAGGCTGCCACTAAGCTTAATGCCAATAAAATTGAACAAACAGCAAAGTTCATGTTAAACCCGATATGTGCATTAATGAACATTCCTAAAAATGGACCAAATGCAGCCGCAAGTGTTGTACTTAAAGCATAATAGCCCGTACCCTCCCCACGTCTCTCATTTGGTATAATACTGGAAACAATTGTACCGGTTGCAGTTGATGCAATACCTAAAGCTGCACCGTTTATAAAGCGAATGATTAAAAGAAATGCCATATTATTTACTACAAAATATAATAGCGTTGTTACTAATATAAAAACTAATCCAATATAAAGTAATTTCTTGCGCCCTACTTGTTCTATATATTTTCCTGAAAATAAACGGGCAATTAACGTTCCGATAACAAATATACCAGAAGCTAAACCTGCAATACTTGGTGAAGCATGAAATTTGTCTGTTGCATAGACAGTTATCGTTGCAATTAATAAATAAAAGGTAAAATACAAGAAAAAGTTAGATAAAGAGACAATTAAAAAATCCTTTGTCCATAACTTCGGTTTACTCAATGCTGTTCCCTTCCTTGTTTATAATATTTTGTCTGATTTTCGGTAATGTTTGGTATGTTAGTTGCTGTTCCTCCGTTGGGATGCCTTTCATTACGCTTTCCTCAAGGAGTGTTATTTTTTGGCGGCAAACTTGGTATATTTCTTCCCCTGTTTCTGTTAATTGAATGATTTTTTCTCTGCGATCTTTGCCAGGAATTTGTTTAACGAGCATCTTTTCTTCCAAGCGTTGAACAGCCCGCGTAATGGTAGGCTTCTCTACGTTGTAATAACTAGAGATATCAACGAGTGTGGACGGTCCATTTTTTTTGACATAAAAAATAATTTGCCATAAAGAATAAGACAGATCGTATTCACTTAATAATTCATTCAGTTTACTGATGAGGGGACGATATAATCTTATAAATCGCTGAAAAAATCCTTGCATCATTTCCCTCCCATACCTTGTGGCTTATGCTGATGGTAAACCTTATTTTTATGGTTTTAAATTTAATAGTTACCCTAAGTAATGATTACCATAGGTAACTATACTCCCTCTACAAATTATTGTCAATACAAAATCTAGTATGTTTCACTAGAAAAATAACTATGCTCCGAATGTATGCGATTTCTTATTTTAAACAATAAAAAGACCTGTTTATGGCAGGTCTAATTCTTCTTTCTTCAAATTTCATTGGAACGCAGTGCTGTTTCTTTTGTTTGTACATTGTGCAGCGATTCTTTGATGAGAATTCCTCCAAGTATCGCTAACAATGAGAAAAGAACTGGAATTAAAAAACCATATTGATAACCAATCGCATTAGGTGCATGTTGAAAATGATCCAATACCTTTCCAAATATACTCGGTAATAAGACAGCACTCAAAAAGCCTCCGGTATTAGCAAAGCCTGACACTACACCAACCTCTTTTATATCGAATGACTTTCGAACAACTGCAAACGTTAGAGCACTGGCACCATTTCCATAGCCAATAATGAGAAAAAGTACAATTAACATAATGTACGGAGGTTTTCCGCTACATACCAGAAAGGATAGCCAACTTAAAAAGATAATAATTTGCACCACTAAATAAGGTTTTTTATTGGAACCCATACGACCGGAAATCCATGTTGTAAGCGGCGCTCCAACAATAGCACCAATCAGACCAATCATAATTAGCTGACTAGCCCCCGAGCGTGTCATACCATATACAGACATGCCGTATGGAACCGCCCACGATCCAATAAACCCAACATAAGTACCAACTATTCCAAAATGGCATAGAAACGTAGCCCATGCTTGCCTGCTGGAAATAAGGCGTCGTAAGATGGTGATTGTTTTATCCCGTTTTTCATGTTTGGGTAAGGTCGGTTTTTCAACTACTTCCCATTTCTTTGGCCATTGCACTAGAACAAAATAAAGTAAAATACCAGTAACAATAATTAGTATTCCAAAGGTTAAAAACGGTTTTCTCCATCCGAAGGCAGCAATCATACTGGAGAAAGGGACTGATGCCATAATGGATCCAAAACTTCCGGACATACCTGCCCAACCTAATAATCCGACAAATTCATTTACTTTGAACCACTGGCTTAAGATCAGAACCAAATTGATCCATATTGTAGCATCTCCTAGACCAACCAAAAGTCTTGCAACAAAAAGCAATGCTTCATTTGGTGCAAGACTATACAAAAATGTTCCGATTCCATTTAATAATGTACCGACAATAAGAAATCGATTCGGTCCAAAACGATCAGACAAAATGCCGATTGGAATTTGCAATGCGGCATATGCTAAAAACTGAATACTAGTTAATGCACCAATAGTAGAGGCTGTAATATGGAACTCCTTCATTAATTGATCTGAAATAAGGCCAGGGGCTGTTCTTTGACTTACAATAATAAAATAAGCAAACAATACGGTAGTAAAAACAACCCAGCGATACCTGCTATTCTGTTTATCCACTGCTCTCTTCTCCTGTTGTCTTTTTCCCCTATTATAATCCATTTTTCAATATTTAGGGTTGCTAATTAAAATGTAGGCGCTTACTAATCGAAAAATTTTTCTTGCTAAATAATGGCCCCATTATTCAGCAAGTTTTGTAGGTTTATCGAATATTCACCTGCAAAAAAATCGAATGATTGAATGCTAATGTATTCGACTTTTTGTAAATGACTTTTTAAACTGTGGCTCAGATAATCTGAATAACCAAAAATGGTTGGCTTTTTTTAGATTTTGAAGGGATAGTAGAAATCATGAGAAAGCAAAACGGAATATCCAAGAACGAAAACCAAGGCTATGCAGTAGGAGTTGAGAGGAATAAGCAAGAACCAATGGCAGGGAGAGCGAGTTAAAGGGATTTATCTTATCCCGAATGTAAATCGTTATCACAGTCGTTTAAAGAACTGGATGGAGCTTTTAATGGTGTAGACAGCAAATATCTGGACCATTATTTGAGCTGGATCCAATCTTAGACACTATCAAACATAAAATAGCTAACTTTACGATAACCAAAATGGTTTTAGACAGTTGTTAATACATCTTAATCGGAAGGAAAAAGGGATTTAGAAAGGAAACTAAAAAGATATTAAATAAAGGTGAGATTCTATGAATAAATCATTTATTGAACAAGTACATTATATTAGAATTCCTGTAAAAGATTTAGAACTGTCTGCACAATGGTATAAAGATGTGTTAGGACTGCAGTTATTAAACATTACTAAGGAACTTGGCAATTTTAAAAGTAAATGAAGGACCTTTCTTACTTATTTTTGTTCCTACCGAAGATGAAACATTTGCGCATTTTACAATTAATAATAAACAAGTATTTAGCATTAGCTTTACAAGTCCATAATTATCTAAATTTCATCAGCACTTAATGGATAATCAAGTTAAAGTCGAGGATATAAAAAAGATCATGGTCATGCCTTTTTCCACTTCTAAGACCCTAACGGAAATAAACTTCAAGTACACTGGTAAAAGTATAAGAAATAAATACTAAACATCCCCAGATATTGTTTAATAACAGCGTGTCAAAATAGAACCAAGATTTGGCATAATACGAAAAACCCGTGTCGTATAAAACACGGGTTATCTAATTATTTATGTGTCATCAATTTTAACGGTGCAGGAATATATTTTTTCACTTTCTTCCCTTTTAGCACATCTCCTGCCGCATTAACCGCTAATTTACCGATAAGTTCCGGTTGTTGAGCTACTGTAGCATTTAATTTTCCGTCTTTAATCGATTTCAGAGCATCGTCATTTCCGTCAAAACCAACGACGACAATATTTTTACCTGAACTATTAATTGCTTCTAGTGCCCCTAAAGCCATTTCGTCATTTTGCGCAAAAACTGCCTTAATATCCGGATGACCTTGAATCAGATTTTCCATAACGTTCAGCCCTTCTGTACGGTCAAAATGTGCGGATTGGCTTTCCACTACTTGAAGCTCTTTGTCTGCAATTTCGTGGAATCCTTTTCCTCTTTCACGTGTAGCTGAAGCTCCAGGTACCCCCTGTAATTCCACTACTTTTGCATTCTTCCCAACTTGATCAATAATATAATTAGCCGCCATTTTCCCACCTTTGATGTTATCAGAAGCCACTAATGTTTCTACTTTGCCTTTATCGGATGATCGGTCCAAGGTAATAACCGGAACCCCAACCTCATTAGCCGATTGTACCGCCGTTGAAATGGCTGCTGAATCAGTTGGGTTGATTAACAGAACATCCACACCTTGTTGTAATAAATCTTGAATATCATTTACTTGTTTTGCGGAATCATTTTGGGCATCCACTACCGTCACATGCATTCCGTTTGCTTTCGCTTCCTTCATTACCCCATCTTTAAGCGATACGAAGAAAGGATTATTTAATGTTGAAACCGACAAACCAATTTTTATATTTTTTAAATCATGCTTTTTAGCTGGTTTTGCCCAATTTGGCGGTTCCATTGAGCAAGCTCCCAATAAAAAGAGCGATATAGTCATCATCAATATTACTAATTTTTTCATAACGTATCCCTCCTATGCTGCCGCTTTTTTGCGATCTAATAAGACTGCAATTAAAATGACGATTCCCTTTACAACCATTTGATAAAAGGATGATACACCGAGCAAGTTTAATCCGTTATTTAAAGTACCGATAATTAATGCACCAATGAGTGTACCAAATATTTTCCCGCGGCCGCCTGATAAGCTTGTCCCACCTAAAACAACTGCTGCAATTGCATCTAATTCATAGGAGGTTCCTGCTGTTGGCTGTGCAGAGTCAAGACGTGATGTTAAAATGGCTCCGGCTAATGCAGAAAGGAGCCCGGCTAATGAATAAATCATTACTTTCACTTTCGTTACTTTTATACCGGAAATCAGCGCAGCCTTTTCATTTCCCCCGATTGCGTATGTTTTACGACCAAAAGAGGTCTTATGAAGAATAAGGTATAAGATTACAAATGTAATAATCATCGTAACAGCTGGAACTGGAATGCCAAATTGGTAACCGCGTCCAAATAATTGAAATAAATGACTGTTGCTTAATCCGGTAATTGGATTTCCGTCTGTATATACGAGTGTAAGTCCGCGAAAAACGGTCATAGTAGCTAATGTTGCAATAAATGGGGCCATTTTTCCTTTTGTTATTAACAAACCATTAATCATTCCCATTACTCCGCCTAAAAGCGATCCAATAATAATGGCTAAAATAGGATCTAATCCGGATACCATCATGCCAGCCATCAGCGCACTTGATAAAGCTAATATGGATCCGACTGACAAATCAATTCCTCCGGTTAAAATAACAAAGGTCATTCCAAATGCGATTAAAGCATTGATGGCAATTTGTCTTAATAGATTTAAAATATTTAAAGGTTGCAGAAAACTTGGATTTAAGATTGAAACAATAACTACGATGATGATAAATCCTAGGAGTGGACCCAGTTTTTGCATGACATTACTTACATGGTTAACTCGTATTTCTGATTTCCCCTCGCTTACTGCTTTCATCTTACTGACCTCCCGTTGCTAATGTCATAATTCTCTCTTGTGTTGCTTCTTTTTTCGTTAATTCTCCGCTGATTTTGCCTTCATGAACAACGTAAATTCGGTCACTCATCCCAAGTATTTCTGGAAGTTCCGAAGAAACCATAATAATGGCGACTCCTCTTTGCGTTAATTCATTCATTAATTCATATATTTCTCTTTTGGCACCAACATCCACACCTCTTGTCGGTTCATCCATGATTAATACCTTTGGACCAATTCCAACCCATTTTGCTATTACGACCTTTTGCTGATTTCCACCGGAAAGGCTCCCGACATTCGTGGATGCAGACTCTGTTTTTACCGTTAATCGCCTAATAAGCATATTCACAAAATCACGTTCACTTTTTTCTTGCATAAATCCCTTTGGCGCAAAGCTTTTTAAGCTAGGCAATACCATGTTTTCTGTGATGGAAAAATCTAAAATGAGACCTTCATCTTTTCTGTCCTCTGTAATAAATCCAATTCCGAGATTAATAGCCTGATGCGGTTTTTTAATAGATACTTTCTTTCCGTCTATCCAAACCTCCCCTGAATCCAGAGGATCTAATCCGAAAATAGCTCTCATAATCTCAGTTCTACCGGAACCCATTAGCCCTGAGAAACCAATAATTTCACCAGATTTCACCGAAAAGCTGACATTTTCAAAGACATCGTTTCTTGACAAATCTTTCACTTCCAAAATGGTTTGTCCTAGATTAGGAGTACGCTCAGGGTATCGTTCCGTCAGTTCCCTGCCGACCATTTTCCGCACTACTTCATCAAAATTAGTTTCTGGAATCTTATTGGTATCCACTGTTTTTCCATCCCTCATAACCGTAATGCGGTCGCAAATGGTAAAAATCTCCTCCATTCGGTGGGAAATATATACAATTGAAACGCCTTCTTTTTTCAATGCAGCAATCACTTTAAATAATTTTTGAATTTCTCTTTCCGTAAGTGCTGCTGTTGGTTCGTCCATGATAATTACTTTGGAATCCGTCAGTAATGCTTTAGCAATTTCAATGATTTGCTGTTGACCAACGGAACAATGACCTGCTTCTGCATCCAAAGGTATCGTTACAGATAATTTATTAAACTGCTCCTTTGCTAATGTTTTCATTTCTTGCGTTTTTAAAAAACCAAAGGAGTTTTTCCGTTCTTTACCGATAAATAAATTTTCCAATACCGTCATATCTGGCCAAACGTTCAATTCTTGATGGATGAAGGTTATTCCAAATGTTTCAGCCTCTTTTGGATTACTGAAGTTGGTTTCCTTTCCATCAATGACAATACTCCCCTGATCCATTTTGTGTAAGCCTGTTAGAATATTCATTAGCGTTGATTTCCCAGCACCATTTTCTCCCATCAACGCATGTACTTCACCATTATGAAGCTCAAAGTTCACACCCGATAGCACTTGATTGGCACCAAAAGCTTTATGGATATTTCTCATGGAGATCTCCACCGTACTCACTCCTTTTTAAAAAATGACGCCTGCTTGTAAAATGCAGTTAGCATATGGTGTCGCTTCACCAGTACGAATGACAGCCTTAGCCTTTTTCGTTAACTCTTTCAATGTTTCGTGGGATACCCTCTCCATTAAAACATCTGGAAATGTATTATTAATAAATTGATAGATTGCTAGATTATTTGTTTCCATTTCATCCGCAATCACCATCTTTTCTATTACCATATCTTCCGCGATGGCAGATACAACCTCTTTAAAACTAGGTGTCCCTAGCTTTAAAGATAAATCAATTCTAAGCACACCATCCGGAATAGGTAATCCTGCGTCTGCAATAACAATTTGATCGGTATGCCCAAGATCAGATAATATTTTTGAAATATGGCTATTTAATATTCCATGTCGTTTCATACTTATAAGTTCCTTTCTACTTCGCTTCTAGTCGGCATCCCGCCCTGTGCGCCAAACTTCATCACGGAAAGGGATGCTGCTCGATTAGCAAACTGAAGACTATTCTCTATACTCTTTCCTTCAGATAATGCGACAGCAAATGCTGCATTAAAAGTATCTCCAGCACCCGTGGTATCCACCGCTTCTACATTATAGGAAGGTACCAATACTTCTACTTCCCCGTTGAAATAGCGAACACCATTTCTTCCTTCTGTAATCAAAAGCTTGTTCGGATATTTTCTAAGTGCCTCTTCCTTTGTCATATCTTCAAATAAAATACTCGTTTCGTGTTCATTCGGAGTTAGATAAGCAGCTTTTTCTATGACATTTTCACTAATTACCCTAGCAGGTGCAGGATTTAATATTAAAGGAACTTGGAAAAAATCACATAATTCCGCGACATGTTCAACGGTTTCTTCTGGTATCTCCTGTTGAATTAAGACGATATCGGCGGTTTGTATGACGCTTTTTGCTTTATTAATAAAGTCAGGCGTTATATAATCATTTGCCCCTTTTACAACGATAATACTATTGTCGCCTTCCGCAAGAACGATATGGGCTGTCCCGGTTTCTGAATGTGTAACCGGTTCCACAAAATCGATACATACATTATTGTTCCTGAAATTATCTAGTATTGTATTCCCGTAATTGTCTTTTCCAACACAACCAATCATATAAACTTCTGCACCTAATCTTGCGGCAGCAACCGCTTGATTAGCTCCTTTTCCTCCCGGCACTGTTTTAAATGAATCACCGATAATGGTTTCCCCTGCATTTGGCCGTTTCGACGCGGAAACGACCAAATCAATGGATGAACTTCCAATCACAACTATCTTAGACATGCCCCTCACCCTTTCTAGTCGTACTTCTTTCTATAAACATAACAGGCAATTGCACGCTTTTTTCCTTCATTTGGTTATTTTTCATTAACTTCATTAATAATTTTGCCGCTTCAGTGCCCATTTCATAAGCAGGCTGCCGTATGGTTGATAATGGTGGAAATAACAAACTGCTATGCGGAATATCATCAAATCCGATAATTTGTAAGTCATGAGGAATGGATTTTTCCAATCGCAATGCTTCATGCAAAACAGCTGTTGCAACAATATCGTTGCTTGCAATAACCCCGTCAGTATCGCCATATTTTTTAAATAGCTCTTTTGCCCATTTTTCTGCTTCTTCAAAAGAAAACGAAGATGTCGACATCACATAGAAATCAACCTCTGAAGCACTTAATACTTCAAGAGAACCTTGGAATCTGTCCTGTGCTGTTTGGATATGAGATGGTCCTTTTATTAAAGTAATTCGTTTGCTTCCTCTTTGGATCATTTCCATGGCAGCTATTCGACCGCCTTCTTTTCCATCCGCGTAAACAGAAGGAAGACTTGAGGAAGTCCGATCAAGAAAAACAACTGGGATTGACAAATCCTGATAGGTTGTTTTACTTAATTGATTGGTCATGGATATCATTCCGATTACATTATTTTGCTGAAAGGTTTGAATATAATCCTTCTCTTTTTCAGGATTTTCATCGGTATTTCCAAAAATCAAGCGGAAATCATGCAATCGCAATTCATCCTCGACTCCCCTTGCTAACAAAGGGAAAAATGGGTTCGTTATATCAGGAAGCAAAAGTCCAATTAATTTTGACTTTCTTTTGTATAGGGATCGTGCCACTTCATTCGGGCTATAGTTTAGTTTTTCTATTGCAGCAGTTACTGATTTTTTCGTATCTTCATGTACGTAACCGGTTTCATTCAACACCCGTGAAACCGTCGCCACGGATACTCCAGCTGCTTTTGCTACGTCACGTATTGTCGTCAGTTTCCATCACCTCTTATATGTAACCGATTACATAACTAGAATAGCACAGTCCCTTCGCTATGACAATCCCTAAAGAAGAAAAATATTTCAAAGGGAATCAGCGGTACTTGAGCGTAACCGATTCGATTCCCCGTATTCCTCCTTGAAATTAAAAACAATCTCAGAGCTTAAACAAACACCGTTTCCCCTAGCTTTAAAATAACTAAAGAAGACTTTTCTATTTTCTGCTTTTCCCATGCTTCCGTTAAACGATCTATTGCCTCTTTCGGAGTATCGTCTGCCAATCGGAAAGCTCCGTAATGCATTGGTATAAACCTCTTCGCACGCACATCTAGAAATACCTGAACTGCTTGTTCTGGATTTATATGCTGAGAGGACATAAACCATTCTGGTTCATATGCTCCAATTGGAATTAATGCGTAATCAATAGTGAATCTTTCGCCAATTTCTTTAAACCCGTCAAAATAGCCGCTATCTCCAGCGAAATAAATGGTCTTACCGTCTATTTCCAATACCCAGCCACCCCAATGGGAAGTATTTGTATCCGTTAGCGTTCTCTTTGTCCAATGCCTAGAAGGTACAAATGTTATGGAAACATTTTTTATGGAGATGGAATCCCACCAGTTAAATTCTTTGACATGCTTAAATTTTTTTCTTTCTAATAATCTCCCAAGTCCAATAGGAGCCAAAAATACTGGGCTTCCTTTTAGTTTCCTTAAGGAAGGTATATCCAAGTGATCATAGTGACTATGAGAAATAAGCACAATATCTATTTCAGGCATTTGATTGGGAGTTAAACCTGGCTCAGATAATCTTACTTCCAACCCCATTCTCTTTGCCCACACAATATCGGTAACGATATTTAAACCATTCATTTGTATAAGAAAGGATGAGTGTCCAATCCATGTGATAGTAACATCTTTCCTGTTCTTTTGCAGATAATCAATTTTTTTCGCTGATTCTTGCGGTACGATAAAAGATAGATCCTTTACTTTCCTTCGACGTTCCCTTTGCCATTGCATCAATTTTTTAAAGGAATTAACATTTCTTTCCCCGTTTGGATTCGTATATCTTATTCGCGCCATATTAGATATCCTCCTCGAAATCTGCCTTTATCCCTTATTATAAGTATTATCATAACATTGACTAAAATCAATCATATAGCGTTTACATTTATTCTGAATTTCCTAATATTAATGTCAGATTTTTATAGAAAATTCGTTTTCCTCAAAAAAACTCTTTTCAAAATGAGGAATTTATCTTATACTAATCAAAAAACACGAATAATTCATCTCGTATAATAGCAGAGATATGGTCTGCAAGTTTCTACCAACTCACCGTAAATGGGTTGACTACGAGTGAAAGTTTATTTGACGTGGTACAGACCCCGTAGAAAGCTTTTCACTTGTAAAAGTTTCTATGGGGTCTTTTCATTTTATCGGAGGTGCAGCATGCAAAGACTAAAAGACAAAATTACTTCAGAAGGTCGTGTCATATCAGACGGAGTATTGAAAGTTGATTCTTTTCTTAATCATCAAATAGATCCAGCTTTGACATTTGATATGGGAAAAGAGTTTGCTTCTTATTTTAAAAACAAGAATGTGACAAAAGTGTTGACTCTGGAATCATCCGGCATTCCTCCCGCTCTAACTACTGCGATGGAATTAAAGGTTCCAATGGTGTTTGCAAAAAAACAAAAGCCTATGACCATGAAAGGTGATGTTTGGGTAGAAAGAGTCTATTCTTTTACCAAACAAATAGAAAATGAGATTCATATTGGTAAATCTTTTCTTTCACCTAATGATAGAGTGTTAATCATTGATGATTTTTTAGCGCATGGTGAGGCTGCTCTTGGTCTAGCTTCAATTGTCAAACAGGCAGGTGCTGTTGTTGTGGGGATTGGGATTGTGATTGAAAAAGCCTTTCAAGAAGGCGGAGGGAAGCTTCGAGATGCTGGCTTCGATGTTCTATCACTGGCAAGAATCAAAAGCCTTACCAATCATACGGTTGAATTCATAGAAGAATAAAGGAGAGATTCACGTGAAGAAGAAATTGGGTTTTTGGAAATATGGAGCTCTGGGCTTTCAGCATGTACTTGCAATGTATGCCGGTGCTGTAGTAGTCCCATTATTAGTTGGTCCAGCAATTGGAATGACAGCAGAACAATTAACATATTTAATTTCCATTGACTTGTTCTGTTGTGGTATTGCGTCTCTCCTTCAAGTTGTTGGTGGAAAATATTTCGGCATTAAACTGCCGATATTATTAGGATGTGCCTTTCAAGCAGTTGGTCCGATGATTGCCATTGGAAAAACTTCTGGTATTCCTGCTATCTATGGAGCCATTATCGTTTCTGGTATTGTCGTGTTTATATTAGCGCAATTCATGGATAAAATTGTTAAGTTCTTCCCTCCTGTTGTCACAGGGTCTGTCGTTACTATAATAGGTGCTTCTTTGATAAGTGCCGCTTTTGGTGATATTACAGGAACAGCTGGTACTCCGGGATATGCAAGCGGAACAAATCTTTTATTAGCAACTATTACATTTGTATCAATCGTTATTATGAATAGATTTTTCAAAGGCTATTTAAAAATGATTGCTGTTCTGCTTTCTTTAATCCTTGGTACAGTGGTTGCATCCTTTATGGGTCTTGTTGATTATTCTGTTGTTGGGAAAGCATCATGGTTCCATATGGTACACCCTTTCCGTTTCGGTGCACCAACATTCCACCTTTCTGCCATCTTAAGTATGGTCTTAGTAGGAATTGTTAGTATGATAGAATCAACTGGTGTGTTTTTCGCACTTGGTGATATTGTAGGGAAGAAAATTGAAGGGAAAGAAATCAAACTTGGACTTCGTTCAGAAGGTCTTGCACAAGTAATCGGTGGTATTTTTCAAGCATTCCCGTATACAACCTATTCCCAAAATGTTGGTTTAGTCGCTTTAACGGGAGTAAAATCTCGTAAAGTTGTATTTTCAGCATGTGTGATCATTATGGCCCTTGGACTTTTACCTAAAGTAGCAGCACTTACGACCATTATACCGAATCCGGTATTGGGCGGCGCAATGATTCCAATGTTTGGTATGGTCGTCGCTTCTGGTGTACGTCAATTAGCACAAGTAGATTTTAACCGAATTGAAAACATGTTCATTATCGCGTCCTCGATTTCAATTGGTGTAGGTGTATCCATTGCACCAGACGTGATTTCCAAGCTTCCTGAATCCATTCGTATGATTCTAGGCAGCGGAATCGTTTCCGGCAGTATCGTAGCGATTGTATTAAACCTTTTATTCAATGGATTGAAAGTACAAGAAAAGAAAGAATCGAAGCAAGAGGAAGCACAATTGGCAAGTTAAATTTATTAGGCACACAGAAAGTTGTGTGCCTTTTTTATTTTAGTTCGTTTCCTTTACTATTTTTAACCCTACATTGGAATAGACCGTTTGATAAAATATATATTCCCTATTTTGAAAGGTCTCCTTATATGTACGGGTATCTAATTTCCTAATATTCACTTTTCTATAATCATTAAAACGTAAGAATATAGAGTAATTTGAGGGTGGAAAATGCTCTAATAACTCCAAATCCAATCGAAATTTACCATTCCCCTCCTTATCCACTGTGATAGGTTGGACATACTCCAAAAGCGCATTCTTTGAGTTTCTAATGATAACTTCATTTATAGAATGAACATAGGAGCCATATACCTTAAAATGAAGGATATATTTATCCTCTAAAATACACTCTTCTTTTAGTTCGGCGTACAATGAAGTTGGGATAAATCTTAATGGTTCGTCAAGAAATGGAGCGACCATATATGGAAGTTCATTTTTGATAATAATTTCTTTTACCTTTTCTCTTTTATTCCATTCAAGCAGCTTTACAAAATCCTTATACCTCTTTTTCTTGAATAATTCATATAAAACGCCATTAATCGGTTCTATGAAATTGTCGGAGAACTCATAGTTAAGGGAACTTGTGGTTTTTAATACTATTTTAAAAAGATAATAATAAATAAATTTTAACTTTGTTCTTTGAAAATGCGGCGTGTTAAAAAATCTTGAAATCGAATCAAATTCATACAACCGGTTTAATATTACTTTTTCATGAGCTACATCTAACTTTTTACTTTTCACATGCCGAATTACTTTTAAATTACACCTGGTTTTTTGAATAATATTCGTTTGATTCGTTAACCGTAAACTATTATCGTCTTTACGATTCAAATAATAGATGGTTGCCGTTGTAGTGGAGATAGTTTTACAAAATGTCAATACATCAATAAAAAACTGCTTATCTTCTGCAAATTTCATTTTCGGAAAAGATATCTGATATTTTTTTAATAAATCTGTTCTGCACATTCTAGCCCTAGGACCTAGATGTTGAAAAATGTTAGGGATTGAATAGGGTGATACACTTCGTCTTTCCTTATATGATTCATGCTCTCCAACAATCTTGCTCCCATTTGACTGTATCTCAATGGTTTTCCCAACGACATAATCGTCCCCTGTTTCTTCTAAAATCTTTACAAGTGTTTCTAGTCCATGGGGCTCTAACCAATCATCCGCATCTAAAAAGCAAATATATTTTGAAATGGCTAATTGAATCCCAATGTTTCTTGGGTGCCCTGGTGTACCAGTATTGTACTTTAATAAGACAATCTTAATGGTTGGATACTTGTTAGAATAATCTAGAAGTATTTTTCTAGAAGCATCCTTAGATCCATCATCAATTAAAATATATTCAATATTTTCCATTCCCATTGTCTGCGAAATAACGGATTCTATTGTTTTTCTCAAGAACTTTTCCGCATTATAAACAGGGGTGATAACCGTTACTTTAGGTTGCGTGAGTTGATTCTTTTGTTTATTTTCTACAATATGATATTCATCATGGTTCTTTTTCCATAATCCCCTTTTAAAATTAATCGAGTATTCCGAATTTACCATAAATTCTTTCACATCATCTTTCCTCTACTGTATTCAAAATTAATACTGAACTAAAAAGAGGAAAAATATTCATATATGTAAAAGAATTTAAGACATAAAGAGAAAAATATTTAATCTTATTCTTACGTTAGGAGGGAAAATATGAAATTAGATTATAAAAAGAAAAAAATCCAAATGAAATATAAAGATCAGTTTCAGAATAAGCAAACGAAAAGACATTTAAAAGAAATATTAATGATGGTCGGCTTATTGTTCATTTTGCTGTTATTATACATTTTATTCAAAGATAAATTGTTTCAACCGCAATCGCCAGTACGAATCATACGGAAGGTTTAATTCAAAGAAACTATCCCCTAATCCTTTTTAGATATTTGCTATGACTATCCGTTTCTCCAATTTTATCAAATCGAGTATTTTGATAAAATTGGTTTAGTTTTGTGTTATGTGCCATATAGTCTAATTTTAAGTATATTTTGTCCGTTTGAATATTTTCATGTATCCATTGAAACATGTTCTTTCCGATACCTCTTCCTATGTATCGCGGAGTAATAGCCAATCTATGTAAGTATAATGAATCTGCGACATCTTCAACTCCAAAGATATGAATATCCCATTCACTTTGTATTGGAGACAGCGTAAACGCACCTATAAGATGATCACCTTCTAATATCATATAAGTAAATTGATTAGAAATAGCTTGTTTTATTTCTTCATCATCGCACCTTCTAATAGGTACTGCCATTGATCAATATCATTGTCTTTCATCCATTAAGCTATTTTCTTTTAGTAAAGTAATAATTTGATACGAATCTGTATCGGTTGCTAATCTAACAGTTAATCCTTCCGGTAAATCATATTCATTTAGCTTCTATCCCTTCTTAAAAAGATTAATATGTCTAAATTTATTTAAAGAATACGCCTTGCCATTACAAATTTTGAGA
The DNA here is from genome assembly GCF_002844575.1 of Heyndrickxia camelliae. Taxonomy (GTDB): domain Bacteria; phylum Bacillota; class Bacilli; order Bacillales; family Bacillaceae_C; genus Margalitia; species Margalitia camelliae. The sequence goes on along the minus strand of NZ_PIQO01000004.1, from coordinate 57,426 downwards.
TCCATTTCTTATCGATTTCTGTTATTGTGACTCTATTTTCCGGACGGTACGTATGCAGCATTCTCCCTTTTCCAATATATAGAGCAACATGTCCGATTTTTGAAATACCATTTTTATGCTTGCGGTCCTTGGTCGTAAAAAAAAGCAAGTCCCCTTTTCTTATTTGTTTGAGTGAAACTCGTCTGCCAGCCATAGATTGTTGGCGAGAGTTTCTTGGGAGGATAATCCCGTGAACCATAAAAATATATTGGATAAAGGAACTGCAATCAAACATATCTGTACGAAAAGGGGGGGCATTAAATATATACGGAACTCCGATAAACTTATATCCTGTATTAATGATTCTTTCTGCTTTCATTTTCATCATCTCACACTATGTTTTTTCTTATTACATTCTGAAGTGACGGTGAGTGATTGTACAAGTTCCCATGCGAAAGCACCTTTCGAAATATTTCCACGTTATTAATTCTTTATAAAAAAGTAAATACTTTAAAATGTACTAATAAATGCATTTTTATAATTTTTTTTAAAATATCCAGTTATTCAAAGTATAATGATAGTACTTTCATTCGTTATACATAGGAAATTATTTATAAGGAGGTTGTTCTTTTTTGACAGATGATACTATAAACAAATGGAATGAAACTTCGCGTGAATTGCGACAACAATTGGATAGTGTGATTGCTGAGTTCGGTGCGGGTTTATGGAACTATTGCCGTTATCTTACTGGTTCTCCTTGGGACGGAGAGGATCTTTACCAAGAAACAATGCTTAAAGTACTAGGTGGATTATTTCAACGGTGGCATCCTACAAATCTAAAATCCTATTTATACCGTATTGCTACAAACACTTGGATGGATCACTGTCGGCGAGAGAAACGAAATGTCGGAGAATTATTAGAGGAAAACATACCATCTGAGGAATTCGCAGACAGTCTTGATCTGGAAGAAGCCTTAAAAGTTCTTTTTCAGCTCTTTTCACCAAGACAAACAGCCGTTTTTTTGTTAATGGAAGTTTTTCGGTTTCAAGCACATGAAATTGCAAGCATGGTAAAAACGACTCCTGGTGCGGTATATGCAACCATTAGGAGAATGAAAATCAAATTAAGAAATCAGCCAATTGAAAACATTCCTACTGACATTAAGAATCAAGATACAGAGCATCATGAAATAATTCAGGCATATTTACAAGCACTTTCTGATGGAGATGTAGAAGATGTGCTTGCTTTGATAAGCGATCAAGCACATTACGAAGCTTCTCTTGGCTTTATCGAAGTTTCAAAGGATGAAATTAGGAATGGGTCTATGCTGCATGGTTTACCTGGCTATAAAGCTAAACAATTCATGTTATGGGGTAAACCGGTTATTGTGGTGTTTGCAGATTCCAATGAAGGAGAAGTTGTTCACGATATTCAGTACCAAGAAATAGAAAATAATAAAATTGTATATCACAGAAGTTACTTTTTCCGAAAAGAATTTATCATAGCCGCATCCAAAGAACTTGGATTGAAGCCACAACTAATGAAAGAACCATCCATACACTGGGACAATTAATCAAAAGAAACAGTGTGAATTCTTGGAGGAATTCACACTGTTGCGATTTAGCATCTCAGAATCGCAGTTTCTATATTTTGTAGAATGGTAAATAACAATGTTTTAGCTTTATCTAAATAAGATGGCTTATTTACCCAGTCACTTGGGCTTTGGCAGTATGCACCTTCGAGCATTTGACTGTCTGCAACTTCTTTATATTCATGGATCATGTCGTTTGTAAATTCCGGATGAAATTGTATCCCAATTACTCTGTCTCCATAAGAGAATGCCTGGTTCATGCAACCGCTACTAGTAGCAAGTCGTACTGCCCCTTCGGGAAGATCGAAAGTATCGCCATGATGCTCAAACACAACAAATTCATTCGGAACCCCTGTTAATAATGGCGAAGATAATGCCTCGTCCGTTAATGTGAGCGGCCACCAACCGATTTCTTGATGTGAATGAGGATAGACCTTTGCGCCAAGTACATTGGCCAGCAATTGCACCCCTAAGCATATGCCGAAAACCCATTTATTCGCATCGATACACTCGCGAATAAAGTTTTTCTCCGTCTTTAACCATGAAAACTCCTCTTCATCATACGACCCCATTTTTCCACCAAGTATAATCAATAAATCAAAGCTATCCAATGGAGGAAGTTCCCCGTACTCATACATTTTGGTACATGCTAACGGATAATTTCTATCCTCTATCCATTCTTTTATATAGCCTAAGGTTACTGCAGAATCATTTTGTATGTAATGAATTCGCATGTGCTTCTCCCCTTTTGTTCATCAAATCATTCTATTCTCCATTTTATATTAAATAATGCAGGTTAAAAACTTAAATTTGAACGTTTCATTTTAAAAAAAATACACCCTTCATCAGGGTGTCATTCTGTCATAGATTATCTAGTATATTTTTATTGTCTGCTGCATCATCAAATGTCAAAACCTCTTTTGCGGGATCATAGGATTCCCCGTAAAACTGTTTATCTTTATAAGTATGAATCAAATCATATGTTTTTTTCATGGCGTCAAAAATATCTTTTTCTGATTCACCATTTGGGGACCAATAAAGAATTTCCATTTCATTAATTTCATTCGTCGCAAGTGATCTTCTTTTATATCCAATAGACTGTGCATGCTCGAAACCTTCTCGTTTATAAAATCTCAGTCTCTTTGCCGTGTCGCTGTCTTCATAATTAATTGGCTCTACTTCTAAAATGATGGGCTTGCCTTTTTGTTTCATTTTTTCGATTAACTTATGACCTAATCCTTGGCCACGTGCATCGTTGGAAACAAACAGATAATCAATAAAGAGAAAATTTTCAAGTTCTGCATACATTAAAACATGATTGAGGCCTTCGTCTTTATGATAAATGTCTGAACGTTCTTCCAAAAGTGTTTCCATATGTTCTCTGGATTTCATTTCTTCAATAGGAAAGTATTGATTCAGCTTCTCATACCAATGCATTATCATAACTCCTTACCTTTTAGAATCCTTCTAATGAAAGTATGTGTTTAATATTTTCATTCATGCAGAAGTTAGGAAATTGAAAAATTGTCCACATTACTATAATGTTTGAAGAGTTTGTACAGTAAAATGAATCATTTCCACTAAATCGTCCATCATATCCTCTGTAATGAGCCTTGAAAAACTTATAATGATTTCTTCCTTTACACCGTTTATGGAAGAGTGCATTTTTCTTTCTTCATAAATATGTTCTGGACCCCAGTGTTCTTTAATCTTATTCATATACGTTTTGCTGCTTCCATCCCATGTAAATGAAATATGTACAAATGCACCTACTTGCTTTTGATCCCCATTTTGTAAAAGTTCTGCAGCCAATTGGTTTAAATTTGCTTCTAATGTTAATTTTGCCATAATAGTGGAAGAATGTTTTAAACAAAAAGTTAGTTCGTATTGTCTAGAAAGAGTAGCTAAATCGACGATGTCTTTTCTGTCAACCACTCTGATTTGTCCTTCTAAATCTAAATCATAGGCGCTTCCTTCTATAACTACCTTCATATTTTCGTAAGCAGTAGGATCAAACATATATAGTCCTCCCTTTCCCTATTAGTTTATCCAAAAAATACTTAGATTACTTTGACAACTCTACATGGACATCTTATTATATATACTTATGAGATGAAAATAATAGAGTTAGAAGGTAAAAGTTTTGGAAGGACAGAGATTAAGGAAGGCACAGCGAAATCTATATACCTTTCTTGTTAGCAAAATGTTGACATCACTTGGGTTTGGTGTTTTTAACTTTGGTATCAGCCTGTATATTTTATCTGCGACTGGATCTGCATTAAGCTTTGCGACTAATATTATGTTTAATGTATTGCCGCGTGCATTGGCAGCACCGCTTGCCGGTTATGTTGCAGATCGATTTCCCAAAAAACGAATCGTTGTTTTGAGTATGACGGGAATAACATTATCAGTAGCTGCTTTAATTGTTTATACGATTGTTTTTGGTATGTCCGTCCCTGCTGTTTACACGATCACCGCGATTTTTTCGATTATAGGCGCATTTAATGGTGTTGCGTTTTCCAGTTCCATTCCGAATTTAGTTGGAAAAGAACGATTGCAGAAGGCATTATCCTATAATCAAGTATCCTACTCTATAGGTGGAATAGGCGGGCCTGCAATTGGCGGAATGATGTTCGGTTTTGTTTCGATAAAGGTTTTCTTATTCTCGATGATGATCGCTTATTTTATTTCCCTTTGTTTAGAAGCGACCATGGATTTCAGCTTATTTGAAGTGACAGTGAAAAAGAAAAAAGAGTCGGTTTCCCAAAGTATGAAAGAAGGATTGCAATATTTGCGCACAAAGCCGCTTGTCCAAACTTTATTAATGACAACGCTTTGGATTAACTTCTTCTCCGCGGCCGTTAGCGTAGGACTTGTATTTGTGCTGGTTCAAAAGCTCTCCATTCCATCTTCACAAGTCGGTTTTATTGAAGGAGCAGGCGCAATTGGAATGTTGTTGGCTTCAATTTACTTATCTGTTCACAATGAATTGAAAAATCCGTTAGCCTTTGTGAAGCGCTCCGCATTCAGCATGAGCGGAATAGTAGCCTGCATCACTGTACCATTATTTTTAGGATTCAACGGTAACCACACCTTTATTTTTTATATGGCAATCATGTTTTTATTTTCCGCACTGAGTGTTGGTACAATTACACCAATGGGAGTTGTTATTCAACGTTCCATCGAGGATGAATACCGCGGACGAGTATTTGGTATTATCGAGACACTTTCTGTAGGAATGGGTCCAATTGGGTCCCTTATTTTTGGTGCCTTATTCGATGCAGTCGATGCGAAAGTAATATTCCTTTGCGCAGGGTTGATTTTATTGGCGCTTATCACATGGTTGTTGAGATGGAGCAAAATTGAAATCTCAGAAAAATTAGTAGGTGTTTCCAAATGAATTGCCTTATAAGTTATTGTTATTGAATTTTTTTGTAAAGTCCCTTGATTTTGGTCAAGGGCTTATTAAATTCGTTTAATAATATCCATAAAACTTGCTATTTGAAGGGGGTTCATTTTTTTGCGATTCTTTAGTAAGATGCGCTTTACTTTTAAGTTTGTCTTAGTGGCCAATTGGAAACTTTTAAAAGACAATTGCCTTTCTTTTTTTAGTTGAATTGTCCTTTTGGGGCCTTTTAAAGGACAGGTGCCTTTCTTTTTTTAGCTCAACTGTCCTTTTGAAGCTTTGTAAAGGACAATTGCCTTTCCTTTTGTAGCTGTAATGTCCTTTTGATACCTTTTAAAGGACAATTGCCTTCCTTTTTTTAGTTGAATTGTCCTTTTGGAACCTTTTAAAGGACAGTTACCTTTCTTTTTTTAGCTCAACTGTCCTTTTGAAGCTTTGTAAAGGACAATTGCCTTTCCTTTTGTAACTGTATTGTCCTTTTGAGGCCTTTTTAAGGACAATTGCCTTTCTTTTTTTAGCTGAATTGTCCTTTTAAAGCTTTGTAAAGGACAATTGCCTTTCCTTTTGTAGCTGTATTGTCTTTTTGAAGCTTTGTAAAGGAAATTGCCTTCCTTTTTTAGCTGTATTGTCTTTTTGGAACCTTTTAAAGGACAATTGTCTTCCCTTTTTTAGCTGTATTGTCCTTTTGATACCTTTTAAAGGACAGCTGCTTTTCTTTTTTTAGTTAAATTGTCCTTTTGATACCTTTTAAAGGACAATTGCCTTCCTTTTTTTAGTTGTATTGTCCTTTTGGAACCTTTTAAAGGACAGTTACCTTTCTTTTTTTAGCTCAACTGTCCTTTTGAAGCTTTGTAAAGGACAATTGCCTTCCTTTTTTAGTTGAATTGTCCTTTTGATACCTTTTAAAGGACAGTTGCTTTTCTTTTTTAGCGGTACTGTCATTTTGGAACCTTGTAAAGGGCAATAACCTTTCACTTTTTAAGATGGATTGTCCTTTTGAAAGTTTATAAAGATCAAATATCTTTCCTGATATACACGTTCATGCCTTTTAACAAACTGCAATGTAGCTCAGGACTTGTTTTCCCCCATCATCTTAAACTTCTCCAAACAATTTTTACAAATACAAGTTTTCCTCCATTTTTCTTGAGGAACAAGATCGAATATTTCATTGGGGAAGACTTCTGCGGTACACCAGCATTCTTTGGAGGTTGAGTTTCTTGAATTGTAGCATTGATTGCTGTTACCACATAACGGGCATGTTTCTATCTCTTTAAGGATATCTTTGTTCATTTTGGGACACCCCTTAAACTACAATTGATATTTCCATTATACTAATCAATAAAAAAATATAACCCCCCTTTGCATGCAAAGGGAGGCTAGCAGAAAATTAAACGGCTTCAGAAACAATACTACTTAACTTTTCATTTTGATTCGATTTGCCTTTGTTAAGACTGAGCATTACGATGAAAGATAAGCAATAAAGTGCGGCAAGATAGCTCATTGCTACAGACATACTTGCATGTTGTAAAATATATCCTACTAAAATGGGAGAGAATCCGCCTAATGCCCTTCCAAAGTTGAAAATAGTGTTTGTAGCTGTACTGCGAATATCAACATCGTAATATTTGCTTATAAGCGCTCCATATCCTGCAAACATTCCATTGGAAAAGAAACCAACAATCGCTCCGCCAATTAAGATACCCGCACTGCCTGTTGCGAAAGAATACAAGAAAACGGCAGCTGCGGAAGCTAGTAGAAAGATTCCGTAAGATAGCTTTAATCCGATTCGATCTATAATCTGTCCGAAAGTGAGCATTCCTGCGATCATTCCAACTGCTGTACTAATCGTCCAAAGTGCGGAGCTAGAAATTGATAGTCCTTGGGATTTTTGCAGCATGGAAGGAAGCCAAATCATTAGACCGTTATAACCTGCAATTTGCACCGTAGCCATAATGGCTAAAGCTATGGTTGTAAAAGCTGTGCGAGGGGAATGAAATAATTGAATCAATTTCCCTTGTTTTTCAGTCGCTTTCTTTTGTTTTTGAGATGCTACCCATTCAGGTGATTCTTGTAAATTCTTTCTTACGATGAAGGCAAATATAACAGGAATGATTCCGACAAAGAACAACGCTCTCCATCCAAACATTGGAAGGATCATAGCGCTTATAAGTGCAGCAAGAATAACACCAAACTGAGCACCGATACTAACATAGGAAGAAGCTCTTCCCTGTTTGCTCTTAGGCCACGCTTCTGCAACTAGAGCCATCCCAATTCCATATTCTCCACCTGCACCTAAACCTGCAATAAATCGAAACACATACACTAGCTCAATATTTGTAGCTACTCCGGTTAAAGCTGTACCTATGGCGAACAAAAAGATTGTATAGGTGAAAACCTTAACCCTGCCAAACTTATCCGCGAGAATACCAAATATTGTTCCGCCTACTAACATACCAATATTGGTAATAGAAGAAATAAGTCCACCTGTTGCTAAACTGATGTGAAAATTAGCGACGATTAAAGACATAGCAAAAGAGATGAACATAATATCCATGCCCTCTAAAGTTAATCCTGCAACTGATGCTACTACTGTTTTATTGCGATAATTCATTTTTCGGTTCTCCTTTCAAGCCTCACTGGACTTTCTTTAAAAGAGTCTATTTGATATAAAAATAAATGCCCTTCTATCCATGAGGACAAAAGGGCATAACATACTTATACAAAAAATTCAGTTGCCACCCTTTTTGGCCTCTCTGGACCAGATTAAAGGAAATATATTTGTACTTTATCATAGCATGATAGATTCACACTTTCAATATTTTATTTTGTAAAAACTACTATGAATGAATTATTTCCAAATAGTTTTGGATTCGTTATAATAAGTAAGTATGTATCTAGAATAGTGAACATTTGGAGTTGAACGTAAGGCTTTTACAGATATAGATAGTAAATTAGAGGAGGAACGATTATTGACTATTACTAATGAAAAAACATTCGTTGCGGATATAAGTAATTTAGATGAAAAAGGTTCAGGACAAGCAGTGGTATGGCGGGAAAATGAGCTCGGAAATCCTAAGAAACTAAAGCTTACTATCCCGCAAACACTGCCTGGTGAAAAAGTTCGAGTAACCGTCGACCAGCCGGAAAGAAAAAGAAGAAAGGCAATGCCGGATGAAATCTTGGAAGCTCATCCTGAACGATTAGAACCAGCTTGTCCTCATTTTGACCTTTGCGGAGGCTGTGTATGGCAGCACTGGCAATACGAAGGCCAGCTAAAGCAAAAAACCAATCATGTTAAGCATGCAATTGAAGCACAAGGATTTGATCCTGAATTCGTTCGAGATACGATAGGGATGGACGAACCATGGAGATACCGCAATAAAATGGAATTCACCTTTGCGCCAGACGGTTCCTTAGGCTTGCATGAACAAGGTAATTTCAGAAAGATTATCTCCCTTGAAACATGTCTGATTGCAGGAAAAGAAATGGTCGAAGCTGCGATGGAAATAGCAGACTGGGTAAATGTCCATCAATTAAGAGGCTACGATAAAGACGCTCATGAAGGGTTACTCCGCCATTTAATGGTACGTCAGTCTTTTGCTACTGGTGAAATGATGCTTGCCCTCTTCTCTACAGAAGCACCAGCAGGACTTCTGGAAGAAGCGGTTCAAGATTTGAAGGCAAGAATCGAGCAAAAGTTCCCTCAAGTGAAAAGCTTATTATGGCTAGAAAACACGGATTGGGCGGATCGTACACAATCAGAAAAAAGTCATGTGTTAGCTGGCAGAGATTTTATCTATGATGAAATGGCTGGATACCGCTATCGACTTTGGTTCGATACATTCTTCCAAACCAATCCTACGCAAGCGCAAAAATTAGTAGAAATTGCCCTAGAAATGGGGCAACCGAAAAATACAGAAAAAATGATTGATTTATTCTGCGGAGTTGGTACGTTTTCTCTGCCATTCGCTAGTCGAGTATCTGCACTTGCAGGGATCGAAATTGTGGAAACTTCGATCGAATCTGCGAAGCGAAATGCTCAAGATAATGGAATCACAAACACTTACTTTTTAGCAAAAGATGCAAGAAAAGGAATTGATCAAGTTCTTGAAAGCTTTGGTCATCCTGAACTTTTAATGCTTGACCCACCTCGTTCCGGCGCTGGCGGTAAAGTAATGCGAAAAATCGGTCGTTCTAAACCAGAACGAATTGTATATGTATCTTGTAATCCAGATACATTTGCAACGGATATTAAGGAATTAGAACCATTTGGTTATAAGCTTGAAGCGGTACAACCTGTTGACTTATTTCCTCATACAGTGCATGTAGAATGTGTAGCTTTGCTTACAAGAACCCAGAATAACGAATAGGCATGTTGGTAACCCCCTAAATATACAGGGGGTTGTTTTTTTGAAAAAATTTACTGCATCATCTTCAGATTAAAGCATTATACAGCAGAATTAAAGGTGATGAAACCTACCGTGCATATCAATCATGCATGTGCCAGTGTTTAGGTGAAAAATAGTAGCTTGTAAATAACAATAATAAAAAACAAATAGCAACTTAAATAAATGACTGAAGGCGCATTTCCATTTTAAATGCGCCAACTAAAGAAAAAACAACATTTATCTCATAATATCAAAGTAGCTTATCATAGCAAAAAAACGGATGGGTCTTTCCATGATAAGGCATTTCCCCGACTTTTTTATATCCATTCTTTTCAAACAATTTTTGTGCCTTTTTATTTAAGGAATATGTATCAATCCTCATATAGGGAACTTCATTATCAATAGCGTATTGTTCAGCATATTTAATTAGTTTCGTAGCCTCCCCTTTTCCTCGTGAACGCGGGCTTACAACGAGGCGATGAAATACAAAAGCGTTGTCAGCTTTACGCCAGGGTATTGGTTCATATTCAGAAGGCTGATTTTGATCAACTGTGATCGATCCAATCACTTCACCAGCTTCCTCCAGAACATATAACGAACCATTTTCAACGTCCATTTCAAAATTAGAGGCTGTAGGATATACATCACTCCATTGATCATTATTCTCTTCCTTCATAATTTCAACTGTATCCTGCACCATCTTCATAATGGCAGGAATATCTTCTATTTGCCCTTTACGAATCATCTTTATCATCCTATTCCTGTTATTTTTTCTATATTAGTATACTAACATTTTTTGTTCAACGATGAAATTTATGGAGCCCTCCATAATCCCGGTCTAAATGTTGTTTGCATACAATATTTTAAAAATATGTAGTAAATTTATTCATCTATAATCATAAAGGAGCGAACAAAAAGATGGTGGTAGTTCATTTCTTTGATCACAAAACGGTTGTTTTAAGTCAGCTTCGAGAAAATATACCTGTCATTGATGAAAATATTAAAATTAAAGGACGAAAAGGAAAAGTGTTAAATGTAAAAGAAGTGGATGATAAAGAAATCCATGTTCAAGTTTTATTTGATCAAGTCCTTAAAAGCCAACCAATTGCGAAGGATAATAGCAAGAAGAAAAAACGCTAGGGCTCAATATAATGAAACGAAGAGTAATTGGCTCATTCTTCCACTGTTGCTCTAAATAGAATAAAATTTCAGTTTGGTCATGTAGAAGCATCCGTATGAACTAAAATTTTCCTTTAAGGATTTGTCCATACCTCCTAATTGTCTCTCGTTGAAAAAGTAGCCAAAATGCAAAAACATGTTCTCAATCAAAAGTATTCGTTCATTTCATTAGATTATCAGATTTATTGATAAAATAGTAGATTAAGACAAAAAAACACTTTCAACAAAGAGAAAGTGTTTTTTTGTCTTAACTTATTTAAATATTGCGGCGATGAGTTCATCGTTTGACATGTTGCTATCCACTGAATATGATCCAGGACGCAAATGATTTTCAACACCTTTTTTCTCTACAATTTTGGAGAATTTGAAGGCATCTTTAATTAATTTCGCTTTTACAAGTTGTTTCCCAACATCAATACTAGTCATCCCTTTTGTTACAGTAACAACTGATCGATATACCACTTTGGGTTGCGAATCATCAGCGGAAGTATTTTGCTTTGATTTAGATTTAGCATCTGCCATATTTTTATCATACTCTGCTTTTGTTTGAACAACATAACCAGCAGATGCAAGTTTACTTTTCATTTCCTCTTCCGTCGGTTGGTTAGTAGCTTTTGTTTGCACCGCTTCCTTTTTTGCTGGTGCCGCTTCACTTTTACCAGAAAAGTAAACTGCTCCGCTTATACTTGTAGCTATAAATAAACCTGCCGCAAAGCTGCCCAATAAATTAAATTTCATTTGCAACCTTACCTCCTTCATCCTTTAATTCAAGGTAAGAAGCAAGTATTTGTCTAATTTCATTTTCTGACACTTGTTTTTGTGCTGCAATACTTTCAATAGAATATTTACGTTTATGTAAGTCTAGTACTTCACGCATAAATGCTCTATTCTCCGAAGAAAGTGGAATTCCCGCTTCCTTCATTATAATTTCTATATCGAACTCAAGATTCCTAATAGCATCCTGCATATTGTTGATATCGTCCATCACGGATAAATGAACCATATCAATTCCTTTTTGCTCTGCTTTTGAAGCTCGACGAGTCATTATAATGGAGATGATGAGTAGCAAAGCTGACACTATAAACAAAATGGCTAAAGTCCATTCCATCAAAAATGTCCTCCTTCTTTTGAATAGATCGTACCAATTTCTTATTATACACGTGAAATAGAATTTTTTCGATGTAAAATATGAAAATCTATCAAAAGTCGCACGAATTCTACAAAATGACCCTTTGTTACCACAGTTCTCCATTCACTATTTGGCAATTGATATTATAATGAAAAACGTTTTTCAAATTTATGATTATTTTACTGTCAAAAATGACCAGCTTTTCTATGTTCCTGTTATTCATGCCCACATGAGGATTATGCATAATATTTAATAAAGAAGTCCCTACGAATCTACAAAGATTTTTAGCTTACACTATCAATTTATCAAGTCATTTCACAAACACCTTTATAAAAGAGCACTTATTCAAAGAGAGATTGGCGACCGAAATGATGGAATAATCTCCCTTCAATCTGAAACGGATTAAATCGTAGAAATAGATGAAAATAAATTACTTTCTTTCAGCTTTGAAACAGCTTTTACTAACACATCCTCTTTTTGGACCAGACCAATTCTTACGTACCCTTCCCCTTCACTGCCAAATGCATTTCCAGGAATTACAACAATCCCTGCTTCATCAATTAATTTGTATGTAAACTCTTTTGACGTATAGGAGGCAGGTATCTTTGCCCATATAAACATGGAAGCCTTAGGGACATCAATCTTCCAGCCTAATTCTCCTAAACCATTAATTAATATATCTCTGCGCTTTTTATATACTGCTCTTAAATGCTCACTGAATTCAGAGGTACCTCGCAAGGCGGAAATAGCCGCTTTCTGAATAGGAGTAAACACACCAAAATCAACATTCGATTGAAATTGCTTCAAGGCATTAATAATGATGGAGTTACCCATAACGTAGGCTATTCTACAACCTGCCATATTAAAGCTTTTGGAAAAAGAATTGAATTCAACACCAACATCCTTTGCTCCTTCTACAGAAAGAAAACTAATCGGTTTTTCCTCATAATAAAGTTCAGAATAAGCAAAATCATGCATAACAACTATATTATATTTCTTCGCAAATGCTACAACTTTTTGATAAAATTCTCTCGTTGCAAGAGCAGGCACAGGATTACCAGGAAAATTTAGTATCATCATTTTTGCTTGCCTGCAAATATCTTCAGGAATCTGCTCCAAATCAGGTAAAAATTGATTTTCAGCCTTTAAAGGCATCGGATAAGGAGTGGCATCTGCCATCGAAATTCCGACTTCATAAGCAGTATATCCCGGATTTGGTACAAGCACTATATCTCCCGGATTCGTTAAAATCATTGGCAAATGCACTAACCCATCTTGTGATCCCTTAAGTATTAAAACTTCCTTTTCAGATTGAATATCTACTTGATATTGTCGTTTGTAATAATAACTTATTGCTTCATGGAGTTCCTCCGACCCTGTCATAGCATAACCGTATTCTAACGGATTGGAAGCTTGTTTCGTTAATTCCTCCATGACATAATCAGGAGGTGGAAGATCTGGACTTCCCACACTTAAGTCGATTACTTCCATCCCCTCTTTTATTTTTTGCTTTTTATAAGCTCCAAGTTCATTAAAAATCGAAGTTTGAAAGGCTGCCATTTTTCTAGATAGTGTAATATTCATCATCGTTCACCTCAAAATATCCTTTTTTAAAAAAGTAATACAATTATATCAACATTTAAAATTTGATGTAAAATATATTTTAAAAAGGATATCCATTTAATGGACTATATTTTGTCTTATATTTTTTGAGAAACTTATTTCTGTCTGTTATACCTTTCTTAGAAATTGATAAAATTGAAGGTGATTTCATTCCGATTGTTTCTATTTTGGAGGATGATCGGTGTAGGGGAAATATACCAATTAACAGATCTAAACACCTTTAAAGAAGTTTATCGTACTCCTTTAAAATACCGCGCAGGATTGGATAACCAAAAACAAAGCTTTGTCCCACAGAAGTTTTGTTTTGGGAAAACAGTTTAATTGCATTTGAATTTTATGCATTAACTAATGACTTTCAGTGAATAATATCATATAAAAATGTAATTCCAGTAACAATAAAGTTATTAATTTTGTAGTTTCAATAGGATTCCACCAGTTTCTTTTTTCTAGCTTCCTTTTTCCCTCCCCTTTCGGAAATGGGTGAGAGTAGAAAAAAGATATGGAAAATTTTAACTTTAATATGATTATACATAAACTTAACTGGATCTTCATAAATCTAACAGTTCATACCCAGAATTTTAAAGATATTAGCCCTGCTTTGGTAAAATGATAAGCATAAAAATGACCGAAAGAAACAGCTGAGAATTAACAAGTACTAGTATTTAATAGTGGAGGGTTCCATGGAAAATTACAGTTTACTAATAAAAAGACAACGTGCATATTTTCGCACCAACTGCACTAAGGATATTTCATTTCGTTTAGAGGCGCTCCAAAAGTTAAGAACTGCAATACGATCACATGAAAAAGCATTAATGAACGCACTTAAATCCGACTTAAATAAATCTGAATTTGATTCTTATTCAACAGAAATTGGAGTAGTACTAGAAGAAATCCGTTATACCATAAAACATCTTAAAGGTTGGAGCAAACCACAAAGAGTAAAAACACCTTTAACTCATATAGGATCTAGGAGCTTCATTTATCCGGAACCATATGGAGTTGCACTTATTATTGCTCCATGGAATTATCCATTTCAATTAGCGATCGCGCCATTAATTGGAGCTATTGCAGCTGGGAATTGTGCCATCATAAAGCCTTCTGAGTTAACGCCAAAAACATCCGAAATAATCGCTAAAATAATCAATGATATTTTTCCAGAAGAATATATCGCGGTTGTATTAGGAGGGATAGAGACAAGTACAGCACTTTTACAAGAGAAATCCGATTATATTTTTTTTACAGGCAGTGTAGCTGTCGGAAAAATCATAATGGAGGCTGCGGCAAAAAACTTAACACCTGTAACATTAGAGCTAGGAGGAAAAAGTCCCTGCATCGTGCATGAAGACGCCAAGCTAAAGCTTGCGGCAAAGCGTATTGCCTGGGGGAAGTTTATGAATGCAGGTCAAACGTGTATTGCACCTGATTATTTATATCTTCATAATCGGATTAAGAATGAGTTTTTATTTCATTTAAAAGAAGCTTTGAAGGAATTATATGGAGAAAAACCATTGCAAAATGAACACTTCACCCATATTGTTAGTGAAAAACATTTTAATAGATTAACTGGCTTTTTAAAAAATGGAACTATAATAATGGGCGGAAATATGGACCCAGATCATCTTAAACTAGAGCCTACTGTTATTAACAATATATCTTGGAATGACCCTATTATGCAGGATGAAATTTTCGGGCCGATTCTTCCAGTACTTGAATATAACCAACTGGATCAGATTTTAGAGGAAATCCAGAAACATCCAAAACCGCTATCCCTCTATCTTTTTACAGAAAATGAAACTGTAAAGAGTGATGTCCTACGGAATATTTCCTTTGGTGGCGGTTGCGTAAATGACACAGTCTATCATTTTGCCTCTCCCTATTTGCCCTTTGGTGGAGTTGGAAATAGCGGCATAGGCGCCTATCATGGAAAAGGCAGCTTCGATACCTTCTCTCACCAAAAAAGTATATTATATCAAACAACATTATTTGATATTCCTTTTCGCTATCCAAACGTAAAAAATGGTCTAAAAAAAATCAAGATGTTTTTAAAATAACAAGGCATTGCCTTGTTATTTATGTTTTCACACTATTTGACTGCAATAATAACATGAAATTGAATTTCATTAATAAAATGATAATAACCAGTTTCTCAATATTCGAAAGGATTGCAGAATGGGAGGTTAGAAACCCGATGCAGTTACAATTGCCAAAAAAGACTTTAATAAAAATTAAACAGGATTTAAAAAAAATAGGGAAACTATCCTCAGGGGAAGTAAAGCTGACGAGCAATCAAGCCTTGCTTATCCAAGATATACAAGAGAAAACATACAGCTTAAATAAGAATAATATAACGAGGACAAAAGCATATTTGGATTTTTACAATCAGCATCCTGAAATCCATTGGGCCTTTCTTGGACATATGGTTTCTCGTAATGGCGGCTGGAATATGACAGATTTAAAAGGCGGTCTGCTCTCACGATTATTGTCTCCAAAAGAAGCCGAATCTTTTTTTGCTTTTTTAGAGAGAGGGAATTGGTTAATTTTTCAGGATGTGTATCCGCAATTTTTGCTTTACCAAGAAAGTATAAAAAGAAACCAAAACTTATTTTATCTTTTAAGCCAATTTCATGTATCCGTTTTTATGGAAGTGATTTGGAGTTATTTTTGGGAATATCGTGATACGGAAATCCTTACGATTTCTCAAATTATTAATGAACAAAACTATTTGGAAATACGAATCTTGAGAAATCCGATTTATAAAAAAGCGATTTTTGGCTCCATTGAATATAAACTACAAGACATGCTTTCCATGAATCATATTTTATTTCCTTATATATATCAAGATAAGTTAGTCTTAGTGGGGCAAACTCTCCATCATTTCGAAAGCCTTCATGAGCGTATTTTATTAGGAAAGCGACTTTATTCCATTTTATTCGGAAATCAATCACGCTTAAAGATGATCGAAAACTGGGCAAACACAAATCCCCATACCGGTTCCAGAAAAGACTATTGGCCACAGATATTTAATGATGTGGACGAAGGATTTCCAGGAAGTATATGGAAACCAAAATTAAAATCATGCCAATTACTGCCTGGAGAACAAAAATATACAGTCCAAAATTAGAATTTGCCTGGAAGAATGTAAACCATTCACCTGCTGAAATAGAGGATTGGTATAATAACTGGAAAATTATTCACTACTTAATCGAAGAAAACGAAAAGGTTGAGGATAAAATTGAAGAAGATTATTGTAAGACACTTGAAAGACTGGAGCTTGCGGCAAACGCCAAAAAAGCCATCTCGCACTTCTATTAATGCCTTTCTAGCCACTATTCTGGTTACCGCACTTATTGGTACTTATCTAGATTTATACTTTGTCGGTAAAGGATTGTATGTTTTTCCAAAACGTCCATTCCCTGAAATTTTCCAACTTAACATCGCTTTTACTCTTGTAGGGCTCCCTATTCTAACCTGCTCGTTTCTTCTTATTCATAATCAATTAAAATCGTGGCAAAGAATATGGTTTATTTTGATCATCAGTTTATTCATGTCTTTATTCGAACGATTATCAGAAACATTTGGTTTTTTCATCCATCTCAACACATGGAAACATACTTATTCTTTTATTGGATATTTATGTTATTTAACTTTTATTGCCGCATTCCATCAAAGATGGAATCGCTAATCATCTAATTCTCTTTTCGTAATCCACTAGTGTGAGCAAATGATTCATTTTTTGCTCGCCAGTTAAGGTATAGCCTGCTTTTTCGTAAAAATGTCGATTTTTTTCGTTATCCTTCTGTGTTTTTAAGCTCCAATTTTTCACATTCGGAAACATCTCTTCAATCATCTTCATGATTTTCGATCCATATCCTTGATTTTGCCTATCTGGGTTTAAGCAAATTTGATTCACCACGAAATGATCGTCTGAAATTCTTCTAATATCAATAGAACCAGCAACTTTATCATGAATATAAATAGTGTAATGGTACGAAAAAATTATCCTTTGTAAGAAGGAGTTCATCGTTTCAGCTGCTGGATTTGTTTTATAATCACTATACCTTTCTAAATCGGATTGAAATGCTTGTTTTTGAATGGCATATAATTCCTGTGCTTCATTTATATTCGTCCTGGCGATTTTGATATCCATCTTATCCCCCCGCATTATTTCGAATATAGTATGAAACTATTCACCTTTTTGCTTCTTCAACTTAATATAGGTTCTAATCCAGGAATAAATAGAAATCACTAACCCGCCAACGATATCCGCTATTAAATCTGTCATTGTATCCGTATTTCCGCCGCCTTGCATGGTCGTTCCAAAAAATTGGTCACAGCTGAATTCATACGTCTCCCACAACACTCCACCAAGTGCTGTAAAACCGAATGCAAACAAAAAGATAAACCATGGGGAGATATCATTCCCTGCATTCCTGTGTACAAGCCTTTCATATAGGGCAATAGCAGTAAAGGCAAGAATACCGCCACTAATAAAATGAATAAAGGTATCCCACCACCCTAGTCCATACCAACCTCGAATGGATCCTAAAACTTGGGAACCGAATAAAAAGATAAAATAGGAAATAATGATAGGTAAATTAAATTTTAACTTCGTAAAAAGCGCTAGTAATAAAGGGATAGCACCACAAACAACTCCCCCAACAGCAACCCAAGCCTTTTTTGATTCACCAGCAGGAAAAAAGTAAAATGCCATAACCCCCATAAAAACTATATATAACAAGCTTATAAATAGTACGATTTTTCGATTCACTAAATCACCTCAGAAATTAAACTTGATGTTTGCGCATAGCACCGTAAATAGCAATCAATAATCCGCCCAAAAGCCCGGCAAGTAAATCAAGCATCGTATCTGTATTGCCGCCACGCTGCATGGTATGTGTAACCCACCGGTCTCCCAAAAATTCATACACTTCCCATAATATGCTTGCAGTTACTGATAAAGAAACGACAAAAAGAAAAATAATCCATCGGGAAATATTTTCAGTAGCCGACTTCCGGATAAATACCTTGATTAAAGTAATGCCAAGCCCCCCAATATATATCCCCTTATAAAGATGAACAGCGCTATCCCACCATTTATAATGTAGATAAAAACTTGCTATCGACCCTAAATAGCTAGAGCAAAATAAAAACACATAATATCCAATAATAGTTGGAATGTTAAAGGGATTCTCCTTTAAAAATAATAAGCCAATCGGGATTGCACCAACTATCATTCCACCTAATGCAACCTGCCAGCGGGAGGTATCACCTTTTACTAGATAAATTACCAGTAAAATTGCCATAAACAGGATAAATGCACTCGCGAGAAATATAATGGTAAATTTTTTCATAAATTCCACTCCTTTGGCGAAAACAAACAAAATAAAACCCTCTCTCGTATTATTCTACAAGAGAGGGAAATTAATTATTTATTCATAAATGCTTCAATTTCTTCAACAGAACGGATAATATCTTTGGAAAGATTTTCATAACCATCTTCTGTTACTAATATATCATCTTCAATACGAATGCCGATGCCTTCTTCTTCAATGTATAATCCCGGTTCCACTGTTAACACCATACCAGGCTCTAAAACTTTATCACGATAATTTCCGACATCATGAGTATCAAGACCTAATGAATGGCTGACACCATGATAATAATATTTGCTGATTTCACTTTCTTCCTGAATTAACCCTAGTTTCATACATTCTTCTGCTAACACTTTTTTCGTATGTTCGTTTAATTGAATAAATGGAACACCTGGCTTAATGAGCTCCGTTGTTTCTCTTAATGCTCTTAACACGATATTATAAAAAGTTTTTTGTCTTTCTGTAAATTTACCATTAACAGGGAAAGTAAAACTGATATCAGCACTATAGTAGTTATGCTGAGCACCTAGATCAAGAAGTACAAGGCTGCCATCTTCTGCTACTGCGTCATTTTTATCATAATGAAGAACGGTTCCATTTTGGCCGCTTGCAACAATAGTATTAAAAGCAAAATCTTTAACTCCTTCAGTTTTCAACACAAAGTCAAAATATGCTTCTAGCTGGTATTCTTTCATACCAGGTTTGGCATTACTCATCAGGTTATATATACCCTTTTTAGTGATTTCGATTGCACGTCTAATTTCCTCAATTTCTTCCGGCTTTTTATAAAGTCTTAAATCACAGATAATTGGATACACATTCTTCACTTGCAAGAATGGATAGTTTGTTTGAACTTGCCTTACAAATTGCTGAGATTTTGTAGTTAAAGTATCTAACTCGCTTCTTTCTAAATCAAGATAAACATTAGCTGTTTGTAAGGAAGCAACAGTTCTTGCGAAAAATGCTTGAAATTGTTCGGTAAATTGAATACTTTCTACGCCAGATAGTTCTTTAGCCTCTTCAACAGAAATCGTTTTTCCTACCCATTTTTCTAGAACAGGGTCTGATTTTACAATAAATAAGTGCTCCTCTACTTGATTATCTTTCTTTATGGCAAGAAAAATATTGTTCGGTTCATTAATTCCCGTTACATAATAAAAATTTCGATTTGGAACAAATTTATAGGCCTCATCCGCAGATTTTTGAGGTGCATTACCCGCAAATAATACAAGCAAGCTTTGATCTTCTAATTTTTCATATAAGCTTTGACGATTATGTACAAAAAAAGCATTTTTCATGACTGTTCTCTCCTCAATTTCTATAGTGTATTTATTCTATTATTATACTATATTATTTGAAATTTTCATAAACAAAGAAATCTCAGGATTTAATGAGAATAAAAACCTTGTTAGTTTTCCTTACATCATAAATGACAGATAGGAAATTATCATTTACCCTTAAACAAACGGAAATTTTGATGAGGGAGAGAATAATATGATATTTCGAACATTTAGCCAATTACTGCTCATAATCAGTTTCCTTTTGGTTGGTCAGCTTATAACGAGATTTTTAACGATCCATATTCCTGGAAGCATCATCGGAATGATTCTCCTCTTTCTTCTGTTACTTTCAGGAATCATAAAGCTAGAATGGGTGGAAAAAATGGCAGTATTTAATCTAAAGCATTTGACCTTACTATTCATCCCATTAATAATCAGTATGTGTTTATCTCCTACTTTCTTAACGCTCCTACATTGGAGTATTATTACCATCTTAATTTTCAGCAGTCTTATCTGTATGTTAGGTACAGCGTATTCGGTAGAATGGTACGAAAAACAAAAAGGGAGGAATAATAAATGATGATACTGAATGAAATTATTATATGTACCGCTTTCACCATCCTAGGATACTCGCTTGGCAGCATGATCTACAATAGATATAAAAGAAGCTGGCTCCATCCTTTATACACTTCAACTATTTTTATACTAATATTCTTATTTTTATTTCACATTCATGCAGAAACGTACCAAAGAGGCAGCGTGATTTTTCAACCATTTTTACAATTAGCGGTCGTTTCATTAGCTATCCCTTTATATAAACAATGGAACTTTATAAAACAAAACTTTAGGAAGATTAGTATTGGGGTTGTCACTGGAACAATTCTGGGCATTATCTCCGTTATCTTAATGGCTAAAGCGTTTCATTTGAACCATCTTATGACCGCTTCCTTAATTCCGCGGTCTGTAACACTTCCGATTGCTTTAACTGTGTCAAATGATTTAGGGGGAACAGCCTCCATCACAGTCATTTTTGTTATGATAACAGGTATATTTTCCTTAATCTCCGGACCAAATTTATTAAAAAAAATCGGCATAAACAGCAAAGCTGCTAAGGGATTAGCTATGGGGACTTCCGCACAAATGCTAGGAGCAAGCCGTTCCATGCTTTGGGGCGAAGAAGAGGGAGCAATGGGCAGTGCTGCGATGACGACAACTGCAATATTATTCCCTATCTTAATTCCTATCCTTTCCACTTTTTTGTAAAGATAATTTTCCGCTTTTGGATTAAGAAATATTGGAATAGTAGAAAATGATTATAGAAAGGGGCAAAAATATGGCGAATTTCTTACGTGAGGCAGTAGAAAAAAAGAAGCAAATGTATATTCAAAAATTGCTTAACGCTGGAGTTTATAAAGTTTCAGACAGACAGCTCTATGACCTCACCTTAAGCGAGTTAGAAACCATTTATAAAGCAAGAGTAGAGCGTAGATAAGATGAATCACCGCCAAAATCTAAAAGGCGGTTATTCTCGCTTTACTTCCTAATCCGAAAATGCGCATTTATTTGTCCTTTCAGCATTTTTTCGCGAATTTGTTTTTCATTATCTTGCCTTTGTAGCTGCTTCTTTATTTCAAAAGTCTGAACTCCCTCTTCTCTTTTATTAGCAATTTCCATTAATCGTTCCACGTCAGAGAAAGAATATTTTCTTCTTCCCTTTTTAGTGCGTTCTGGAAAAATCAATTTTCGATCCTCATAATAGCGAATTTGCCTTTCGGAAAGTCCGGTTAATTCACTTACAATTCCAATTGTAATCACTTTTTTATCCTTATAAGATGACATTTTACCTCCTCGCTTTCTCTTTAACATCGAGAATTTCTTTTCTTTATTATCATAAATGTAGAAAGGAATCTCAATTTATTTGTTAGATTTCCTAACATTATTTGTTATATTTATTCGCGAACAAAAAAACTCTGCATTTAAGCAGAGTTTTATAGCAACTATAAATATTAATGTTAAAACAATAATTACTTCGTATTTAAGACAGGAACTAATTGGTTAGCAATTGGACTACCAATTCCTGTCACCACATCATATCCAGCTTGAGCGGCATAACCGTTACTGCCGGTTGTAATATCATGATAATTAGTTCTATACCCTGTACTTCCAGTCGTACCTGCTAAGCTATATACTTTGTTTAAAACTTCTGAGCTTGAAAGAGATTGAGAATGCCCTTCGTTTGCTAATGCAATTAGAGCTCCCCATGCTGGTGCACTGAAACTAGTACCGCCAACCTGGAACCAACCTTGTTGTCCTTGATTCCTAGTACTTGTGTACACATATACACCTGTATTTGGGTCAGCATCAAACGAAACATCAGGAATTCCCCGCTTAGAACCAACCACATTTGTCCAGTTTGATTGATATGCCGGTCTTGTTTCATAGGAGCTTAATGCACCACCTGAGCCAGACCAAGCAGATTCACTACTATAATCCCCATTACTTGTAACGTTGAGTGTTGTGCCACCAACGGCTACTACATTAGGAGATGATGCTGGCCATGAGCTTCCTTGACCATTATCTCCAGAAGAAGCAAGATAGGTGATACCAGCATGATTAAAGTGACTATCGTAAGAAGCTTCTCCCGAAAACTCAGAACCTCCCCAACTATTAGAAACAACTGTAGCACCATGGCTAGTAGCATAATCTTCTGCAACTAAAAGATCACTGATTGATGCAGATTTTGCTGATACAACCATAATTTTTGCATCCGGAGCGAGTGCATGGGCCCACTCCACATCTAGTGCCGTTTCAAGAGCCCAGCCACCATCTGTGTTTGGTTTTCCTTGTGGATATACCACCTCAATATTTGCAGCTGGAAGACCAAATTGTTGATTAAATACTTGTAAATCATTTACGATGGTAGGGCTGCCATATGCCTCTACAAGAGCAATCGTTTGACCTTTTCCCGTTCTGTTTAACTGATCAATACCATATGCCTTTTTAATGTCTGTAGGATTAAAAATACCAGAAACTGCATTTGGTTTTGCATGACCCGAGTTATGTTTAAAATGAATCGGGTTGTGCGCCACAACGCTATCAATCTTTTTAGGGCTTGAAACCGTTTGTGCACTCGCAGACGAAGTTGCTGCAAAAACACCAAAAGATACTAATGCAGCGGCAAAGCTAAATTCTGCCTTTCTCAAAAGCTTTTTCATTTGTTTTTTCCTCCCTTTTTACTAGATTAAAAGACATAAAATGGTGAAGCTGTAAGGAAATTTTAGTTTTTTCATATAATAAAGTAAATGAATCTTTTGTTTCATTTTGTGAATATAACAAATTTTCTGTTATAACAAAAATTAATCCATTAGACCTTAATAAATACCAGATAATAACCATTTTTACCACGACAGAAGTAATCATTATTTATGCGGATTTATTCGAAACAATAAAAAAAGAATAAAATATAAATATAATTTTATGTTAAAAAATGGTTGAATAAATATTGTTTAATATTTTAATAGATTCTAATTTGCATGAATCTGATTTTCCTTTTTTATCTTTCTTTATGCCTAGGTACTGTATCATACCTGTAAAAAAATTCACCATATAAAATGTAAAAAAAAAACAGAACTCTAGCTACCATAAGTTCCGTTATCACGCCAAGAATTTAATCTAATAATGCTTTCGCTATTAATTCATACGAACGAATTTTATCTTGAAGAGAGTGAGTTATTGTGACAATCATTATTTCGTCTGCTCCATACAGAGCTTGCAAATCCGTTAATTGCTTCTTTACCTCTTGAGGGTTTCCAATGATCATCTTATTCTTGTTTAAAGATTGAGGATGAGTCTTTAAATATTCTTTTGCCTCTTCTATTGATGGAAACCCATTGTTTCTTTCCCCTTCTTCTTTCTGTAAAGACCAAACAAGTGAACTCAAAGCAAGTTCTTCTGCTTTTTCCGTTGTTTCTGCACAAATTGCGGAAACAGTAAGAATTACCTGTGGTGTATGCCATTCTTTTCTTGGCTGAAATGCTTTTTTATATTCCTGTATAATTTCTTGACCTTCTTGATCACTCATAAATAGACCAAAAGTATAAGACATGCCGTATTCCGCCGCGAGTAATGCACTTTTTTTACTTGTGCCAAGAAGCCATGGTCTAGGAGAAATAGTCGGAATGGGTGAAGCGTGAATTTTTTCGTAATTATTTTCTGAGGGATAATCATCATCCAGAAAATGCAGCAAATCTTTCACGAGAATGGGCATTTTATAAACATTTTGCAAAAAGTTATCCGATAGCGCATTGGTTACTTGGGCAGACCCACCCGGAGCTCGTCCAATTCCAATATCGATTCGATCCGGAAACAAGGTTGCAAGCATATTAAAGATTTCAGCGACTTTATACGGCTTATAGTGAGGTAAAAGAATAGCTCCAGATCCAATTCTTATTTTTGATGTTTTCGCACCAATATAGCTTAACATCACCTCTGGTACGGAACATGCCAACCCCGGTAAATCATGGTGTTCTGCTATCCAAAACCGTGTATACCCTAACTGTTCACCTGCTTGTGCTAATTTAACAGAACCCAATAAAGCATCCCTCGCTGTTTGATTCGTTGAAATAGGAGCTTGATCTAAAATGCTTAGCTTCATCCTTTCACCTGCTTTCTGCATTCACTTTTTCCAGCAAAGTAACCTTGTAGTCAGCAACCTGATCTTTCTTATATAAATTGGTTAAAGAAGTAGAGTATTGTTGAATATTGCCTCTAAATGCTAAACCGCGTTCAGGCACTTTTATATCAAATGTTTCTCTATACAAGAGAACAGCAATATCGTGATAGTCTTCACTTGTTACTTTAAAATCAACGGTTATTTTTATAAGTCCATTTAGGTATTCTTCCTCGTAATGTTCTACATAAATGGTAGTATCATCAAGAATTATTTTGTTTACCACTTAAAATCTACCCCTTTTTTCAAATGTATGACAAATAATACCACTAAAGGCTCTACAGAGCAACTTTTCTGTTTTCATTTCATTGAACGTTTCTACTTTAAAAATTCGAGTGTTAGCATAAAGAAAAAACATATAAAAACCTATTTGAACCCTAAAAACTCTATTTCCAATATTTTTAAGCTATTCTTCTCGACTAATAGTTAAAAATAATGGTAAATTCATGGTGAACTCGAGGAACAAAGATGACAAAAATTATTTATGCAGTTATATCAATCCTTTTGGTTATGGGATTCAAATCTTCACCTACGTACGCAGCTGAGCCAAATAACGAGGAATACCCTTTAGATTTTCATATTGAAATGCTGCATTGGGAAAAAGTAAATAAAATTTTGCCGCGATACTCTATATTTACCGTTATCGATGTTGAAACAGGAAAAAGCTTTCGTGTTCAAAGACGAGCAGGACAACATCACGCTGATGTACAGCCTTTATCGAAAAAAGATACGAAAATCATGAAGGAAATATACAACGGTCATTGGAGCTGGAGAAGAAGGGCAATTCTCATTCAAACTGACACTAAATTAATTGCCGCTTCTATGCATGGAATGCCTCATGGTGCAGGTGCATTGGATAATGGTTTCAATGGCCATTTTTGTATCCATTTTAAAGGCAGTGTAACACATCACTCTGAAAAGTCAGATTTATCTCATCAAGTAATGATTCATAAAGCAGGTGGAACAATTGATGATTTTATAAGGGATCTTACACCAGAGCAATTAACCACTGCATTTTTGGTATTTATTAAAAATAATGATCAAGGCTTAGTCCAAAAAGTGGCAATTACCAATAAACAAAACGCTAACAAAGAAGTAAAGAAAATAAACAACATCGAATCCATAAACTGGAAACTGGTGTCTGTTAACGAACCAAATTTGTTTGCATTGGAAGCAGATATACCGGTCGAAGTTAACTTACTCGTAAAAAACATTGGTCCCGTAAAAACAAAAATTCCTTTTCATTTAATTAGAACTTCACCAATTTCGCCTTGGAAAATAAATATGGACCCATTGATAAAACTTACCAAGAAGTAAATGTATTTTTTTTATGGAGGCTAAATGAACATGAGACTCTTCTTAAGTTTATTATTATTATCCTTTTATCCTACGGAAGAAAACAGCATTCATTTAATATCGGATGGTAAAACGCTTCATTCAGTGCAAAAAGCTGATTTTGTACTGCCTCCTTTTGATCAGTCGGTTATCAACGAAGAAAAATATGACTACTACGAACAACAAATAAGCAATAAAGTCCTTAAAAATCCAATTAATGCAACAATAGGGGAAAATGGAAAAATGATAAGCGAAAAACCTGGTTATAAATTGGATACCTACCGGTTTAAGCAAATGTTTTATCAATCATATTTTCAAAATGGATCAGCTTCGTTTGAAGTGCCACTTCAAACCATTTATCCAAGAGTGGATAGTGAACTTCTTGAAAATTTAAGAAGTAAAAGCATTAGCAGATATGTTACCTATTTTAACAACTCTAATAAGGAACGGACTCATAATATTCGACTTGCAGCAAATGCTATAAATGGTCATGTTATTTTTCCAGGCGAAACCTTCTCATTTAATAAAGTGGTTGGAAAGCGTACAAAAGCAAAAGGTTATCTCAAAGCACCTGTAATTGTTCGAGGAGAGCTTTCAGAAGGTATTGGCGGGGGAATCTGTCAAGTATCTTCAACATTATTTAATGCAGTTGATAAAGCAAGCGTCGAAATAGTCGAACGCTATTCCCATAGCAGGCGGGTGCCATATGTGCCACCTAACAGGGATGCTACCGTTAGCTGGTATGGACCAGATTTTAAATTTAAAAATCCTCACAATCAACCCCTGCTTATTCGAGCAA
Organism: Heyndrickxia camelliae; assembly: GCF_002844575.1. Lineage (GTDB taxonomy): Bacteria > Bacillota > Bacilli > Bacillales > Bacillaceae_C > Margalitia > Margalitia camelliae. The sequence goes on along the minus strand of NZ_PIQO01000004.1, from coordinate 30,615 downwards.
GAGTAATTGGAGGTCAATTATTCGTTAATGTATTATCATCCGAGGATATACATTATAAATCAAAGGAAATCCCGAGCGCCCCAAAGAATTTGCCTATTGAGGTCGATCATGAACATTAAAAACAAGCTTTGAAAATCAGCGTATCAATACACGTTGATTTTTTATATTATCTCCATTTCTGGTTTTGTAAGAATGTTCGTCGAAGTTTGTAATTTTGCCTAAAAGTTTCTTGTAAGGTTATTTAAACATTCAGATTCTGACATCTCTATATCAACAGAGGCGAAGCAGTCCAGTAAACATAATAATATTATGCTTCCGTTTCCACATTTAAAATTTGTATCCATTTTGGATTTAATACTGTTTCAGACTTATACCCGTTGATAAATTCTTTTACATATGGATTTCCCAGATCCAAACCTGTCTCTGAAAGTTCACGTAAAGCACTAATACCTGCGGCGTACCAAAGTATCGAGCAATCATCAAACATCTAAAATACCAATCCTTTGATTCTCCCAACGGAGATTATCAAGTTCAAAATCGAAATGGATTAATCCTATTTCATTATTTGCCGTTTACAAACTATTTGCCCAAGACTTTAGATAATGCCGTTCCTCTAAAGCGGCAATCTCCGTTTTCGGTAAATCCTCCTGTAAAATAAATAGTTGATCCTTCCAATTTTGCCGCCTCTTCTTTAAGTTATCAGGAATATTTTTTAAATAATGATGAAGTGCACCTAAAGCTTTCCCCAGGCAAAATAATGTCTTGAAGAAAGCTCTTTTAGTTCCAATTCTTTTCCCGGCAATGCCTCCAATACAACAGCATAAAATGTGCCGTATATCTCTTTTCTTTCACAGGAATCATTAAACCAAAGTGTGTAACCCCACTTCTTTTAAAAAGAAATATAAAATTAGCAGATGAGCGAAAATAGTAAACAGAGCCCTCATCAACCCCCCATCTGTTTAGTATTAATTCTGCTAATGGACTGCGCCATTCACAGTCTACTGTGTCGACCTTTTTTAAAGGGAGTTAATTTCATCATTATTTTTCACCTCTTTTTAATAGTTAAAGCGATAGAAAACAACTGGACATGATAAGATTGAAGAACACAAAAACCACAGAATGAAATCATAACTCTGTGGTTTAGCTTGCAATCATAGTAAAAATCCTATTATCCACTGCCTCTCACACGTTAGAGTGAGAGGCAAAGCATTTCATTTCCATGGACATCGTACATTCTAATAAATTATAAAAAATATATCTATAAATAAATTCCGCGTCAATATATTTTTCGAAAAGTACAAATTTAATTTCGCCTTTTACATTTCACTAATATGTTCTTTACAATAGCCCTCTAGTATTTTTTCTTCCTCTTCTTCTAACTCAAATTCAAGATAACGATCCGTAATTTTTTCAAAGATTTGGTATTGCACAACACGTGATTGGCTACCATCTACAACATAAATTGCCTTTATATATAAACCGTTCTCTGAATATAATTCATCATCTTCCGGAACTTCTATAGTTAGAATAATTTCATAACGATCACCAGTTAATATTCCTGTTGGGTCCTCGAGTTTTTCGATAGTATGTCCAGTAATATTCATTTAATTCTTACTTCCTCTCTATTCCTCTAATTACTTTTTCTAATTACATCTTTATTATTATACACTTTAAATAGATTTATAAAACATACTATTGGCTTTCAGGAGATATCATACATAATATTCAATGTTTATGATATATTAAACTATTTATTTGATTTAATATTATCAGCTAATTAAATAGATAAAACAAAGCATAGTATGTTATTACATACAACTATTGAACTAGAAAAGATAATATCTTCTGCCACGAATCGGATTGTGCAAAAGCTGCTTTCTCGGGATTTCCCCCTAGATCCATTTTGATTTGTCCATATCCTCCAACTGTACAGTTTGCTGTTGGCCAATGAGGAATATAAAAAGAGTGACCTGCACCTCGATATTTCAAATGTTCAAATCCATATGGAAAAGATGCCTTTCTAAGTCGTTCCATTATCATATCTCCGTGTATATCAGATGGCCAAAGTTGATCGTCCTCACCAGAAATAATAAGCACATCTCCTTTTATCCTTTCCACCGGAATTATAGCATCTTGCTTTTCTACGATTTGACTCAGACGTGCACGGTAAAAATTTCGGTATTGAATAGGTATAGCTTGCATGTGCTTGCGGTGATTTTCATCAAGGATGTGTTCGGGAATTTGCTTATCTAAAAATGGGATAGGGTTTCCTTTATATGACCAGGAAGAGCTGAATTTCGACCCTAATCCTGGGTAAATAACTGAACTCGGAACAATGCCGACTACACCGCTTACTTCATAAAACATGGATGCTGCAAGAAGCGCCAGCTCTCCGCCTTTCGATATCCCAATTAGTTTTATTCCCTTTCTTTCATCTACCTCTGCTTGAGACAAAAGCCACTTTATAGCGGTTTGTAAATATTCTAATGGTATTTCTATCAATTCTGAAGGAAGCTGTTCCTTTCCAAAATAAGCAAGTCCTAACACTGCAAATCCATGGGAAGCCAATAATGCTGGCTTGCGCTCCATTAGTCCACCTTCCGATCCGCCAAGGTAAATAATCGCCTGCCTTTTTATTCCATCAACAGGATAAAAATAAGTTCCCACTAATCCATTTTGTCTAATTTCTTTACGAACAACATTTTTACCAATAAATCTCCTCTTTAAAGTAAAGGTTTTAATTAACTGATCGTCTACATAAAAATCAAGCCCTAAAAATCGGGGAGCCAAAGAAGAGTCTGAGATACCTTCAGCTTTATGCACCCGCTTCATTGACCAGAACAACCCCATCCCATCAGCAGATTTATAAGTTCCTTCGAATGGGGTCTGGTTCTTAATGTCAATGCACCCCGCTTCATTTGCACGGAAGCTCGCAAATGATTCCCAATCATAGCCGAATTGGTCCATCATATTAGCTTTTATTGAGATTTTAGCTTTTGATAATAGATTCGAAATTCGTATATTTATTTCAGAGTCAAACAGATCATCCCGAGGTGCAACTTCAATCAATGGCATATTCACAGGGAACAGCTCCTTAATGAATTAAATTCACTGCAAAAAAGAAAAATCCGTACATACCATTTAACATTTTTATAAACCAATTTACACATGCGCATAAAATTAATTATAGATACTACCTTTCCACTACCTCAACAAATGCATTTTACCTTCTGCCTCATCCCAAGGAACAGAGTAGCCAGCACCTTTTGCACAAAAAATAGAAGAAGATGTGTATTCTGGATCAGCATCCTTATCATATTGAATTTTTTCTATTGCTTCATTCTGATTATGGCAGGGATAATATCCACCAAATACAAGACTTATAGTGCCTCGTCCTTGGGTAAAGGAGGCTAAAACTGTACCATAATCCATAAAGGTTGAAACAGGAACCTTTCCACTGATGATAGCTTTATTTCCAAGCGTCACGGGATTTTCAAAATTCCCATGGGCACTTTGCACATCAGACAGAACTCTGCCCATTTGATCAATATCTACCTTAATTTTAAAATCATAATAGGGCTCTAATAATAGGTTCTTAGCCTTTTCCAAACCTTGTCGTAAAGCTCTTAAAGTAGCTTCTCGGAAATCCCCGCCGCTCGTATGTTTCATATGCGCTCTTCCGGATAATAAAGTAACTTTTATATCTGTTAGCGCAGAGCCTGTTAGAATTCCGCGATGTTCTTTTTCAAAAAGATGATGACGAATCAAATTTTGGTAACTAAATGGCAAATCATCTGGGTGACAGACACTTTCAAATGTCACTCCGCTTTGTCTCTCACCAGGTTCTAATCGAAGATGAACTTCCGCATAATGTTTTAATGGTTCAAAATGACCATACCCAACTACTTCTGATTCAATTGTTTCTTTATATAGAATTTCAGGTTTTGCAAATTGAACTTTAAAACCAAACCGATCGTGAACAATTTGTTCAAGAACTTCAAGCTGAATGGTTCCCATGACATGGATATGTATCTCTTTAAATTTCTCCTCCCACATAACCATTAAGGAAGGATCCTCATCATCCAACATTCGAAAGCATTTTAATACCTCTTTCACATTTAAAGAAGGATCAAATATAACCTTTGATTTAAGGGTAGGAATCATTTCATAAAGTGCCTTATCTTCAAGGACACCCAGCCCATCTCCTGCTGATACAGCAGATAATCCTGTAACAGCAAATACTTCACCTGCTACTACCTTATCAACAACTTGAAATTTCTTTCCGCTATACTTTCTAATTTGAGTAATTTTCTCACTTATCTTTTGGTCATTCCGTACGTATTCAATTTCATCTCTAACCTTTAGTGTTCCGCTTAATGCTTTAATAAAAGTCGTTCTTGCGCCGCTTTCGTCATATCGAATTTTATAAACTCTTCCAGAGAATGAAGTTTCTGTAGCATAATCAGAAATGGTTAATGCATCTAATTGTTCCAGAAAGTCAGTAATCCCTGTATCTTGTAATGCGGATCCTGAAGCTAGAGGAAAAACGATATTATTTTTTATCATCCTTCTTATTTCCACGAACCACTTATTACTCTCGTATCTACCCGTCAAATAATCATCAAGCAAGCTTTCATTCCGCTCAGCTAAAAATTCTTTTAATGATTCTACCATTTGACCATTTACGAAACATTTATCGATAGGACAAACGTCTTCTGTTAAATTTATTTGGATATCCTTTATTACTCTTTGGATATCCGCGCCGACACGATCTATTTTATTTATAAAGAAAAATGTAGGAATATGATGCTTTTTAAGTAAATTCCATACTGTTTCTGTATGTCCCTCTACGCCCTCTACGGCACTAATTACAACAATTGCGTAATCCATGACTTGAATGGCTCGTTCCATTTCCGGTGAAAAATCAACATGTCCCGGAGTATCAATTAATGTATAATGCGAATCATGAAAATCAAATATAGCTTGATCAGCAAAAACAGTTATTCCCCTAGCTTTTTCTATATCATGAGAATCTAAAAAAGCGTCTTGATGATCCACTCTTCCTCGCTTCGAAATACTCTTTGTATGAAAAAGCAGCTGTTCTGCAAAAGTGGTTTTCCCTGCATCGACATGTGCTAGTATACCGATTGTTTTATATTCCATTGCTGCACCTCAATAAGTAAATCTTGTTGTTTATTATTATAGCAAATACTAGATAGCTTTTTTAGATTGGGAGAATTTCTACGAGCTAGTCCAATGATTAGCAATCGCTTTATGCACCCTAAATATCAAAATACGCGCAGCAATGACATATCCATCTATACAATCAATGATAAAAATGCATGTAAAACATGCGAATCCAATATGTTTTTAAGTTTATCAACTATATTTGACACCCTTTACAATAATATGTTTTACGGGAAGATATGTTTTCCATCTGGATGATGGAACCGCATCGCTTACATATTTCCCCTTCCCTCCCATGAACGTTTAACAAAGCTTCATATCCTCCAGTTAATGTATCTCCCTTAAAAAATGGATGTTCCATATATCCGCCATTGTTAATTGCAGTTTTTAATACTTCTTTAATGGATTTATACAGCATAATTACTTCGTCTTTTTCTAGTTGATCAAGACCTCTCATTGGTAATATTTTCGCCTCATAACAGATCTCATCGGAATAACGATTCCCAATACCAGATAAAAAATTTTGATCAAGCAAAACTGATTTTAGTTTAGTGTGTTTCATTTTAATTAAAGTTTGAAACACCTCCATGGTAAATTCATTACTTAACGGTTCCGGACCTAATTCAGAAAGAACCTCTGCTGTGCGCTTCACATCATGAATATGTAAATACCCCAGACGTAATCCAATGAAATATAGGTGATGGTCGCCAAACGATAATTGAACTTGCACCGTCCTTTTTGGTTTATCTGCAGCACCGCCATAATACATCCATCCGCCTAGCATTAAATGCAATAACAAAATATTTCCATTATCCAAATAAAATAATAAATGTTTTGCCCGACGCTCTATATAAGTGATTTTATGCAGTTTTACTTTACGGATAAAATCTTCTGGCGGAACATTGATCGATTTAACGCGATTAATTTGAACATCTGTAACGGTCTTACCTAATATGTATTGATTTAAAAGCAGTTTATAGTTTTCCATTTCAGGAAGCTCTGGCATATTATAACCTCCAATCATAAACTTCTTTTATTATTCCCCAATTTTCATTACGTATTTTAAAAACATTATAAAAACAATTGACACCTAACGAGCATCTTGCTATATTAATAGACATACTTTATTGCTTAAAAGTACAAACGTTGAAAAGATATTTAGAATATTTCATATAATAAATGCTTTGAAGAGAACAAAGTAGTTCTTGCATGTTGTCCAAAGAGAGCTGATGGAGGGTGAAAATCAGTACACTTGCAAGTAGCGAATTTCATTCTTGGAGCAGCTTATTCCTTAAAGAATAAGACGGTTATCTATCGTTAAGATAATGAAGTGGTAAGCTTATTTGTTTACAAATAGGGTGGTAACGCGATATTAAGTCGTCCCTACTAGGATTATTCCTGGTAGGGATTTTTATTTTATGTGAGAAAGGCAGGAGCAGCATGGAGAAAAAACAACAGGATTTAAAAAAGGGGTTATTACCGAGACATGTACAGTTTATTGCACTTGCAGGAATGATTGGAACAGGTATATTTAAAGGCAGTTCTGATACCTTATCGCTTGCTGGTCCAAGTGTTGTTTTCGCTTATTTAGTTGGTGGTCTATTACTTTTAATCGTCATGACAGCATTAGGAGAAATGGCCATTGCCTATCCTGGAATGAATGTACAGCATTTAGTACATAAGGCATTCGGGCATCGTATTTCTTTCTTAGTCGGTTGGTTGTACTGGATTAATTGGGTGATTGTCACAACGGTTGAATTATTGGCGGGAGGAAGCTTTCTTCAATATTGGTTTCCCACAATCCCATTATGGCTTTTAAGCCTTCTATGCGCAGTGGTGATCTTAGCAATCAACTCTTTCCATGTTAAATTTTATGGCGAGCTTGAATTTTGGTTCGCAGGGATTAAAATTTTTGCCCTTATTGCCTTTATTATTCTAGGATGCCTTATTTTAACTGGTATTTTTCCGAGTTCCATAAGCAACCCAATATCGAACTATACCGCAAATGGCGGATTCTTCCCCCACGGTTTTGGAGGAACATTTAGTGCCTTTTTAGTTGTAATGTTTTCCTACGGAGGTGCTGAACTAATTGGGGTGGCCGTTACAGAAACACAAAACGCAAAGATGGTTATGCCAAAAATTGTAAAAGGTACCGTTTGGAGAGTGCTTATATTCTACATTCTACCAATTCTCATTATTTGTGGAATCATTCCATGGGATAAAGTATCAGGAGCTGATAGCCCATTTGTTCAGGTGTTTAGTACTGCAGGACTTCCAGGAGCAGCAAATATTATGAACTTTGTGCTTTTAACGGCTGTTTTATCCGCGGCCAATTCTGGTATTTATGCAACTTCTAGAACCCTATTTTCTATGGCGCAAACAGGGGAAGCACCGGAAATGTTTTTAAAGGTGTCTAAAAACGGCACACCGATTAATGGCATACTTATTACTGGATTCCTTATTCTTGTAGGTGTTTTCCTCGCATATTTAACTCCGGAGAAAATCATCAACTATATGATGACCGTACCTGGATTCACTATAATGTTAATTTGGATTGGCATATGCTGCTCTCAATTAAAATTACGACCGAAATATAAGGAAAAACCTTTCTTTCAGGTTAAATGGTTTCCGTTTACAACAATCATTGCTTTAATCGGCTTAATTACGATATTTGTATCCTTTATGTTTAATGCACAGAATAAGGTTGGTACTTGCGTAAGTCTTATAATTCTCTTTATTTTGTTGGCATTAACCTTTAAGCAAAAGAAATAAAGTTATTTGGATTCATTATTAGTTGCTAGGAAAAATGAAAAGAAGAGGCTGGGACATAAGTAAAAAAAACATTAAAATTGGTTAAAACTACGAAAGCAAAAACGCATGAAATCAAGGTTTTTAAATTTGATTTCATGCGTTTTTTTGATTTTCACTGCGTTGTGTCCCAGCCTCTTCTTTATTTCTTCAACAACTGCTGCACCGTTAAGTTCCTAGTATTTTATCATTAAACATGAAAATTATTTATCTCCTTAGCATGTAAGATAGGTATCATTTATTTTGACCCCCGGACTTTGTTCATGATTAGGAATATTTGCTTAATAAATTTATTCTGGGAAAGAAATTATTTTTCATGTTATGGTTTGGGTAAGTAATATTCGGAAGTGGATTCGTGACAGGTTTATTCCCTTAACTTTTTTCAAATAACTCGGCGCTGCATTCATTGCTGTATTTGCCAAGCAAAGGAGAGATGGTATCAGCAGTTTCAATAAGTTGGAAGTGGAAGTTTTAACCCTCTTATCTGAATGTTATTATTTCGGCGCCGTTCCATATTTTTTACAAAAACCCAGTATTTAAACGTATCTTTTTATGCTTTCCCTCATTTATTATTAACTTTTAAAGTTGCTATTAGCTTTGGAAGTTCCTTATAAATGTCTATTATGTCATTTATGTTCATGCGAACAAGTCCGCTGGATGATGGCGCGACAAAATCAATGGTTCCAGATACAATAGATGTGTCTTGGACTCCCCACGAAATGTTGCGCTTTCCACTGTATTCTTGATAGACCCCTTTTCCAACAAAACAAACGATTAACGGATTTAATTTCTGAAATTTTTGCTTCAGTATTTCTTTTCCTTGTTTGTACTCTTCCTTTGTAATTTCATCCGCACTTTTTGTTGGTCTTGCAACGATATTGGTTAATCCATAACCTAGTTCCAGTAATGTAAAATCTTCCTCAGGAAGATACTTCCTGGGAGTTATTCCAGCTTCATATAAAATTTTCCAAAAACGGTTGTTTGGATTGGCAAAATGATGCCCGGTTTCACTTGATTTAATACTTGGATTAAATCCAACGAATACTACGTCTAAATGCTCCTTTAAATGATCTTGAATAGGTTCCACATTTTCACCTTCTTTTAATAGCTGTTTTTACATGTCATGGAAATCTCATAAACAAATATTTCATTTAAGAAAAGGACATCTCACATAAGTATAGATGCCCTTCGACTCAAACTTGCAAATTAGCTTTTATTGCCCTTCCATTCTTCCAAATTCCATATATCCGTTACCCAATCTTGAAAAAATTCCGGCTCATGTGAAACTAATAGAACAGTACCATCATATTGGGATAGCGCATTTGCTAAAACTTCCTTCGCAACTGCGTCCAAATGATTCGTAGGTTCATCTAAGATAAGCCAATTGCTATCTTCCAGCATGAGCTGACATAATCTCACTCGCGTTTGTTCTCCGCCACTCAGAGATTTCAAAGGCTGAAAAACTTGGTCCTTTTTTAATCCAGCCTGAGCAAGAGCGCGACGAATTTCTTTTTGTGTCATTTTTTCATGCATGGCCCAGATATATTCCAATGGCGTAAGTTCAGACTCCATGCTTTCCTCTTGTGCAAAATAGGAGGGTTTTACATATTGACCGAATTCAATCGTTCCACTATGGGGCTTTAATTCTCCCATGATTGTTTTTAACATGGTTGATTTACCAATCCCGTTATGTCCGGTCACAGCAACTTTGTCTCCTCTTTTTAGGATAACACTAATGGGAGGCAATAGCGGTGTTTCATACCCCACTTCCAACTGCTTAGTTTCAATTATTTTACTTGTCGCACGAACATTGACTTTAAAATAGAACCTTGGTTTAGGAGTAATATCCGGTTTTTCGATACGCTCCATTTTCATTAATTTCTTTTCACGCGATCTCGCCTGTTTAGTAGTGGAAGCCCGCGCTTTATTTTTTTGGATATAGTTTTCCAGCTTCTGAATTTCCTCCCGTTGTCTGCCATAGGCAATTAACTGCTGCTGTCTGCGAAATTCATACGTTTCCATAAATTTATTATAATCACCCAAATACCTTGTTAACTGGAAGTTTTCCAAATGATAAATGACATTTACTACTTCATTCATGAAATCCACATCATGAGAAATAAGGATAAAACTATTTGGGTAATTCCTCAAATAATCTTTGAGCCACTCAATGTGAGCAACATCCAAATAGTTAGTTGGTTCATCTAGTAATAATATATCCGGTTCCTTAAGCAGCAAATTAGCTAATAATAGCTTTGTTCTTTGTCCACCGCTTAAAGATGAAACATCCGTCTCCATTCCAAGTGCTTGTATCCCAAGTCCGTTTGCAATATCATCCATTTTCGCGTCAAGAAAATAGAAATTATGATGATCCAATAACTCTTGAATATGGGCGAAGCGATTTAAAAGCCTCGTTAATTCCTCTTCATTGCATGTTTCCATTTTTCTTGAAATATCTAGCATTTCCTCTTCAAGCTTATATAAATGTTGAAAGGCATTTCGTAAATAATCACGAATACTCAAACCTTCTAACAATTCTGTATGCTGTTCCAAAAATCCTACTCTGATATTTGGAAGCCATTCAATTGTACCATCATCAGGCAAAATCATCCCAGTTAAAATTTTCAAAAGTGTCGATTTCCCCGCTCCATTGGGTCCAACTAAACCAACTCGCTCCGACCTTAAGAGACGGAAATCAATATCTTTAAAAACTAATTTATCACCATAATAATGGGTTAAGTTTTTCACACTTACAATACTCATTTGCATTTCCCTCCAATAAGTTCAATATGAACCAATCGCAAAACATGGAGGACATGTTTAAACTAAACCTCAAGTATATAGATGGAAAAAAGGCAGGGAAAACAAACCCCGCCTTTTTACTTGCATATAGAACAAAGTTCTAAATACACGAATATTTAATGAGGAACAGGTCTGATTATCCGTTGTTTCACGATTGGTTTTGCTAAAAATGGGCATACGTATCCCGTATCAAGCCAAAACCATTTGAAAAACAACGGACATACTCATATCGACCTTATTCCTCCTTTGCTGATAAAAAATAGTTTCCACATTATTTTATAAAAAATAGGAATCCTTGTAAAGAGTTATTTACCTAAATATTCGCAACATTATTCTTTTCTTTTCTTTAATAGCAGAAACCCGCTAATAAAATAGATAAGGGATGCTAAGTAGAAGATGCTGCCAATGGTAATAAAATCGACAATATACCCTGTAAGAATGATTGCTATTGCAGCCCCAACAGAGGTCCAGACATGATAGTTTCCGATTTCTTTTCCGGCATTTTCTTTTTTGACATTTTTAGCAAGGGCTGTTTTTTCCGTATTTTTTTGCACAGCACCTAAAATTCCCATGATAATTTGTAGAATATAGACTTGCCAAACTTCTGTTACAAGAGGAAAAAACAATAAAAGTACAGCCATCCCCCATGAATATAGAATAAATAATACCTTTTCACCTAATTGATCGGAAAACTTGCCGATTGTCGGATAGGCAAGCGCTGAGGTTAACGCAAATAGTCCATATGCCCAACCAAACTGTGCATAGCTGTCCCCAACATTTTTTAATAATAAAACATAAAACGGAAAGATCATGCTGCTTGCCATAACGATGATACTTTGATAATAAAGAAATCTTGTATAGGTCATTTTCCATACTCCTCGTAAAATAAATTCACGAACCGTTCTTTTGGATCGTATTTCCGTTTCATGTTAAAAAATTCATCTGTCCTTGGATATGCTTCATGCAATTGTTTTTTACTAGGATAAGAGTAATACGGTAAATAGTAGCTGCCATGGTGTTCCAACGTAATATTAATCATGTTCCGAACTACTCTTTGTGTTTGCTCAATATCTTTTTTCGATTGACCCTGATTAATTAATAAGACTAGTGCAAACATATCATCCTTCGCATATGACATAACGGCCTCTTGATTCTTATCTACAAACCGAATGGTAATATTTAATAGGTTAAAGTCCTTCTCTTTTTTCAATGCTTCTCTTAAGCTATCTATATAACTTGTAAACTGATTCACAGGAACAAAGTACTCCTGCAAAACTTCCGTTCGCGTTGAACTATCGTATTCCATAAAATTTGAATCCGATCGCATCACATTGTTTCTGGATACTAGTTTTCCGTCGCTCATTTTCATGTATTTCTTTTGAACATCCCAAAACAGATTTTTCCCCCAGTCGCTATATCTCGAAAGCCCAAGAAAAAACTTAGGGATCGCAATAGTTTCCCCTTTTAAATGATTATATTGGGATAAATCATGCTGGTTTGCCTCCACATAATCCGTTATATACATCTCTTTTAAAAATGTATTAGGTGCTATGGAAATACGTGCTAAATGCATTTTAACGGAATGATTATTTAATACATTTTTTTGAAAGTATGCTTCATACTTCTTATAATCCATAATCTTGGTTCGCGTTCTATATAATTCATCGTCCGTTAATTTTAAAGTTACATCTAATATAATTCCGAATAATCCATAGCCACCGATCACCGAATAAAATAAACTACTATTTTCTTTACGACTAACATTTATTATGTCTCCGTCAGGATTCAGTAAGCGAAAGGATTCAACTGTGTCAATTAACGCGTCATTGCGAATATCTCTTCCATGAACATTGACACTTAGTGAACCTCCAATCGTAAAAATATTTTGAGATTGCATGACTTTAATTGCGAAACCATATGGATTAATATATTTTTGAATATCATTCCAAGTCGCACCGCTCTGAACTGTAATCGTTTTTCTTTTCCGATCAAATCTAACAATTTTATTATAAGATTTCATGTCTATTAACATAGCATTAGGATATAATGTTTGTCCGCCCTGGCTGTGCTGCATACCTGCAATAGTAAGTTTGTCATTTGTTTTATTGGCTTCTCGGACTATTTGTTGTAGCTCTTGCTCACCGGTAGCAGACTGGATGTTTTTAACTTTTATTGGCAATAACCGTCCTTTGTCCTTTACGACCGGATGAGATATTTTGTTCTGATAAACGAAAATCGAACTGCCTAAAGCAGCTAAGTAAGCTAACAATAGGAGGAGCACATAGCTTCTCTTCAATATTCTTTCAACCCCTGCTTTTAGATTATTATTTAATTATAGTAAAAAATTGAAAAATGTGGAATATCCAATTATAGAATACTATAAAAAAAGGAGATCAAACCGTTTTAAAGAGGATGATTTCCTTTTTTGATAAGAAAGTATAAGGATTGTTTCAGATATTCGTTCATGTCTAGTTCTACAACTATATTATTTCCCTGTTATTCTCCATTTTAAGATGGCAAGATATTCTCTTCCATATAATTTTGCTTTTACAACTTTTGGTGTTTCTGCTGCTAAAGGATAAGACTTTATTCCTAGTCCCTCTGATAATTTGATAGCTCGAAATACATGAAAATCATTGCTAACAATAACCGCTTCCTTGACATTATATAGTTTTTTAGAAAATTTAATGTTTTCATATGTAGTAACGGAACGTTTTTCTATTAAAATTCGTTCTTTATCAATACCTTGTTCCACAAAAAATCTACGGGCGGCTTCTGCCTCCGAAATTTTCTCATCTGCTCCCTGTCCACCAGTTACAATGACTTTTGTCTGAGGATTATCCTGCAGGTAAACTAATCCTGTTTTTGCCCTTTCATACAATGCCTTTGACATCTTATCTCCTTTTACTTTTGCACCTAAGATAATGAGATAAGGAACGTTCTTAGGCGGACGCTCCTTTGCGGTTTGCTTTATTTGGAAATAAGTGAATCCTATATATCCAATCATGATCAAACATCCAATAGCAATAATTATCTTCCATTTCCTCATCCAATCCCCCCCAAAATTGATTTCCATTATTTAGACGTAGGTTTCCTTAAAACGTTACATAAAAAAAGGAAATCCATTAAATGATTTCCTTTTGACCCATCATAATATTTTCGTTTTGTCCTCCGTCACCATCTGCATTTTCTCCAGCTCAAGCTTCAGCTTTTGGGTTTCCAGTAAATAATTTTCATGTTTAAGCTTTTCTATTTCTAATTGATCTTTTATATAGCTAGCTTTTATTCTTGCAGTTTTCTGAAAGTGACTCGTAATAATCGCAACAATTGGCACAGCAAAGATAATAGCCATAATAATAATATCTTCCAAAAAATTCACCTCATCTAAATCCACTATTTATTAATATACAATATATTCAGACAATAATAAAGCGTTTTTTCGTTCGATTTAGGAAAAAAGGCACTTGATTGCTTTCATCACAATAAGCGCCTTAATTAACTACATATCTATTTCAAGGAAAACAGGACAATGGTCACTACCCATAATTTCAGGATGAATTCCAGCGTCTATTATTTTCTCCCGAAGTCTTACAGAAGTTATAAAATAATCAATCCGCCATCCAATATTGCGCTCCCTTACCTTATTCATATAAGACCACCATGTATAGGCGCCTTCTTTATCCGGATATAGAGTTCGAAATGTATCCATAAAGCCGGATTGGAGCAAATCTGTCATTTTACCACGTTCCTCATCTGTAAAACCAGAATTGCCTCTATTCGATTTTGCATTTTTTAAATCTATCTCCATATGAGCAACGTTTAAATCTCCGCAAAGGATAATAGGTTTTCTGGAATCTAATTCTATTAAATAATCCCGGATTTTATCTTCCCAGGCCAACCGTTTATCTAGCCTTGCCAAATCACGTTGAGAGTTAGGCGTGTATACATTCACCATATAGAAATCTGCAAACTCCAGCGTTATAATTCTTCCCTCCGGCTCGTATTCATCCTTATCAAAACCATATTGGACCGACAAAGGTTTTCGCTTGGTAAAAATAGCTGTTCCGGAATAGCCTTTTTTCAGCGCATAATTCCAATATTGATAATAGCCATCTAAATCCAATTCTATTTGACCGTCTTGCAGTTTTGTTTCCTGTACACAAAAAATATCCGCATCTATGTCTTTAAAATAATCTAAAAACCCCTTTTTCACACAGGCTCTTAGTCCATTCACATTCCATGATACTAACTTCATTCAAATCTTCTCCTTTTTCTAGCTACCTCTACTATACTATGAAAAAGGAGTGTATTTCATCTAATTATACCTATCCACCATTGTTTAATGAAAAAATAATAAGCCCAAAACATGCGGAAGCCAGTAGTATCATGATCCCTGCAAGTATAAGCAAACCAATTCCTGTGAATTTTTTCCCTTTTGCAAAAAAGAAAATGATAGCAAACAGATGAACAATAGGACCGGCAAAAAATAGTAAAGCAAACTTCATCTCAATAAAGAAAGTAATGAGATAAATACCTATCCCAATACCAATTCCAGCCCAAATGCTTCCCTCTTCTTTTGGTTCGGAGGGTTTTTTTATGGAACTATCATGATCTGTCATCTTTTCACCCCTTCGATCATCTGCCAGCTAATATTTCTTCTTGGATTTTCATCAATTCTAGTTCCTTTTCATCTCTGTAAAACAAATTATAGGTGTCAAACGGAATAATTCTGCCATCTGGATGAGCAATATGAACACAAGATTTTTTCACAGATCGTACATCAAAATTATGAGCATCCTGAAATTGCATGATAATGACGCGAAAAACATTATCATAGCCAATATCGCCAGGTAAATTGACTTTTGGCAAACAACATAATAAGTCTTTTAACGACATAGCAGATGAATCAGGTGAATGATTAAGGGAAAATACTTTAAAGATCATATTGCGGATATTTTCATCCTGTTCGAAAACAATTGTATTACGTTCCCCTTCCAGCAAAATTCGATGATCAATCATTCCTGTAAGAGGTGTGACTATACCATTCATTTTGAAGGCATAGCCCATCGCCAATGCATCTGGGTGGCACGGGACTGGAACCATATCTTTTTCACCGAAAACACCGGATTGATCGATAATCATCTGCCTAACTTCACTTAAGGTTAAACGATCCGTTTTTGGATCAAAATCTTCTAATCTTCCAGCACTTTGAATTGGCTGGAAGGTAACGCCGCGGACACATTTTTGTTCTAAGCCGTATTGAATGATTTTCCCAACTTCATGATCATTAAGACCCTTTTTTAACGTGACAACTAATGTCGTAGAAATATTATGTTCATTTAAGTTATCGATGGCTTTTTGTCTTACCTTCGTTAAGTCCACACCGCGTAGTTCTTTTAAAGAATCCGCTTCAAAACTATCAAATTGCAAATAGATTTCAAAGCCTGGTTTGTATTCTGCAAGTCGTTTTACAAATTCTTTATCTCCGGCAATTTTCAGGCCATTGGTATTTACCATAATATGTTTTACAGGTTTTGACTTTACCATATCCAATATCTCGAAGAACTGAGGGTGGATCGTTGGCTCCCCGCCGCTGATTTGAATAATATCTGGCTCTTTTTCGTTTTCAACAATAGCGTTAAGCATGAATTCAATTTGTTCTAAGGATCGGAATGACCCTGTGTGCGGAGATGATTCCGCATAGCAAATTGGGCATTTGAGATTGCATCTCTCGGTTATTTCCAGCAAGGTCAGACAACTATGTTGTTCATGATCTGGGCATAGACCGCAATCATATGGACAGCCATATTTTATCGTGGTATTCCAACGATGTGGCATTTCGGAAGGTTTAATAAATTCTCTGCACCATTTGTAATACTCAATATCTGTAGAGATTAACACTTTTTCCTTTCCGTGTTTCATACAGGTTTTCACCATATATACTTTTTCATTTTCAAAAATAATTTTTGCTTCGACTTTGCGTAAGCACTTGGAACAAATACTAATGGTTAAATCATAATAAGTATATGGTCTATTTGGCATGCTGATTCTCCATTCTTTTATTGAGGAATATCGACTTTTTCACAAGAAGTTGAACATAATAAATCATTCCCAAAATACAAGCAAGCTGTATATTATTTAAGTGAAAATATGGATGAGGAGTTGGTTTAATAAAATCAATCAAGAATCGAAAAGCTAAGTAGCTAAGCATAAACAATTGAAACAAATATCCTTCCCACACGACGAACTGTTTTTTCTTCATGACCATTAAAATAATGACGAGGAATAATAGAAAAACCATTTCATAGATTTGTGTAGGATGACGCTTCTCTCCATCACCAAAATCAATTCCGGTGAACCAGGTTGTCGCAATTCCATATGTATGATCATCCAGCCCCGTTAAGAAGCAGCCAACTCTTCCAATCATCATTCCAACCGCTATTGGTAGAACAAAATCATCACCGGTAGAATTCTTCCAGCCAATGATTTTCTTTGCTGACTCCACCCCTATGAGGCCACCTAAGAGTCCACCAACAATCGTCTTCCCTTCCATCATATAAGTAAGGTTATTCCAATGATGGAACGTTTTAATAGGATCTTCAAACCAATACACAAGTTTCGAACCAAAAGCCGCGCCAAAAATTGCCCCAACGATAACCCACATTGCTTTTTCCATCGGAATTCGACCTTTATTTCTTGTATATAAATAAACGCGAAATCCAATAAAGTAGGATAATGATTCAAATAAAAGATGAGGATGAATCCCAAAAATATAAACAGGAAAATGCATATGAATCTCCTCTTATTGATTTATGTCTATTCAATATTATTCGAGTAAATCCACTTTAATCCTGCTAATATTTAGATAATATGCATATTTTTCCTTCGACCCCTTTTTATTAAATTAAAAATAAAAACACCCGCAAGTATTTTCGCGAGTGTTGTGATCTTTTATCCTGCATGATTCGATTTCTTATCAGTAGCGTATGCCTCTTTATTTACTTCCTCAGCTTCTTTTAAATATATGCTCTCCCATGCACTTTTCACACCCCAGTAATAAAATATAATCGAGAGAACAACCAGAAATATAAAATCCCATCCATATTTTATAACGTTTATTCCGCCAAACTTTTCGCTACCTAAATAAGAAAATAGCGCCATGACAATTAAATACACAATTAACCATATACTTGCTTTCAGATCTTTTCTAAACCCCTCCCATTTATTCTTCATTTGATAATAAAAATAAAGCGGTAATCCGACAATCATAATAAACATTACCTCACCGGTAAGCGGCCATCTTGCCCAATATAAAATGAATGTTGCGAAAATGAAACCTAGAGGCGCGATGATAGACAGTCCTTTTACTTTTAGGGGTCTTCGAAAATGGACACCAATTTTACGTAGTGCCATGACAGATATCGGTCCACAAATATATGAAATAATGGTGGCAACAGATATGACTTCTGCTAATGCTCCCCAGCCTCTAAAGATAAAAAGGAAGAGTAAACTAACGACAAGATTGAAAAACATCGCAGGTCTTGGCACTCCATAGAACGGATGGATTTTTCCAAATATCTTTGGAAAATAGCCGTTTTGTTCCATCCCATAGATCATCCTTGCTGTGGTGGCAGTATAAGTGGTTCCGGTTCCGGAAGGGGAAACGAACGCATCTAAATATAATACAATTGCCAGCCAATTAACACTAAGGGCAATAGCAAGGTTAGCAAATGGCGAACTAAATTCAATGGAACCCCATCCTTTTGCTGCCAATGACGGATTGACTGCCCCTATAAATGTAATTTGCAGCAAAACATAAATAATGACGGCAATTAGTAAAGAGCCGATAATGGCAATTGGAATGGAACGTTTTGGATTTTTAGCCTCCCCGGCCATATTAATAGGACTTTGAAATCCATTAAACGAAAACACAATCCCAGAAATAGCAACCGCAGTAAAGACACCTGACCATCCATTTGGTGTAAAACCTTGGGAAGGAAGATGGAAGTTACCAGGATGAAAACCTGCTGTTATCAATCCGATAATTGTCAACAACGGAATAATGATTTTAAAAACAGTAATTAAATTATTTGCTCTTGAGAATAATTGCACTGTCCAATAGTTTAAAAAGAAATAAATAAGTAAAAGTACAATAACTAGTGCAATACCAAAGAGGGTTAAATCATTTCCGTTCATAAGCGTTTTAGTCCATGCAAATGGCCATGAATGCATATATTGAATCGAAGCAATGGCTTCAGTTGGGATGACAGATACAATCGCAATCCAGTTAGCCCACGCAGCAATAAAACCTACAAAAGAGCCATGAGTGTATTGCGCGTAGCGTACCATTCCTCCTGATTCTGGAAACATAGAACCCAGTTCAGCATAGGAAAGTGCAATAAAAAGAATAACAATCATTCCTATAATCCAAGAAAATATAGCAGCTGGTCCAGCGATTCCAGCTGCCCTCCAGGCACCAAATAACCATCCTGATCCAATAATTGAGCCTAATCCAGTCATCATTAAACTGAATGTCCCCATACTTCTTTTAATAGAGCTCACATATGTTACCCCTTTCATATCATGCAGAAATCCAATTATTATTTTGTAATAGTTTCCCTTTTCTTTACCCCTTTTTCAAAATAATAAAACTCCCAGGTCATATTATACTAAAATAATACGATTTTTGAAATTGTATAATAATATAATTTTTTCTGCTGATTATTTCCCGGAATTTCTATTAATAGTCTAGATACCATAAAAAAACACTTGGACCATCCAAGTGTTTTTTATGGTATCTATAATTTACTCCCAATCCTCAACTACTAATTGCTGATATTTATTAAATAAACTAGGATAAATCAAAAGCCCCAAGATAATGCCCGTAAATGTGGCTGCAGACATGATCATAAAGACGATTAATAACTGTAGTCTTACAGCATGGATTGGATCCGCCCCAGCTACAATTTGCCCAGTCATCATTCCAGGTAATTGAACTAAACCAATTGTTCTTTGACTTTCTATTGTTGGAATTAGACTTGATCGAATAGATTCTTTAATAATTGGAAAAATAGCCTGCTTTGGTGTGCTCCCTAATGACAACATTAAGAGAACCTCCTGTTTCCGCAAATTCAAATCGGATTTCAATCGGTTTAAATACAAACTTGCAATTACCATTGAATTTCCGATAATCATTCCGCTTATCGAGATAATATATTGCGGTGTGGCAGGAATGATATGAACACTAAGCAAAAACGCCATCGTGATGGTTTCCACTATTAAAATGGTAATAAAAATCTTCCATGTGATATTTCGTAAACCTTTCGCTCTTTTTACTGCATTTCTTGAAGCAACAAAGATCATTGCTAACAGCATCACAATAATAACAATTGGATTGTTTAGACCGAAAATTACCTTTAAAACATATCCAATAATTAATAATTGGATAGTAGCTCGGATTGCGGTTATAATAAGATCTTTTCCAAGTCCTAATTTAAATGATTTCGATAGGATAAGAGCAGCAAATACAAATCCAAAGCTTAGAATAAGCGCTAATGTATTCATGTTAAAGCCTTCATCCCCTTCGCCAAGAACTGCTTTGTCCGATCATCTTTTGGAGAAGAAAAAAACTCGTCCTTTGTGCCTTGTTCTACCAATTCCCCATTAACAATAAGCCAGCATTCTGTTCCTACCCTTCTTGCCTGTTCTAAATCATGAGTCACCCATAGTATCGTCGTATTTTCTGCTTTATGTATACTTAGTATAAGCTCTTCAATCTCTCTTACGGAGCTCGGATCCAGTGCGGAAGTAATTTCGTCTAATAATAGTATCGAAGGACGATTTACTAATGTTCTTGCTAATGCCAAACGTTGTTTTTGACCCCCTGATAAATCTTGAACATTTTTTTGCAGCATAGATGTTGGAAGCCCAACCTTATTAAGATATTGTTCTGGATGGTGGATAGTCATTTGATGAATGTTTGCAGGAAGCATTAAATTATCTAGCACGGTTCCTGGAATCATCGGTGCGGATTGAAATGCAATTCCAACTTTCTGCCTTAATTCAGGAATATTCCATTTTCTCACTTCCTTACCATGGATATATACTTCTCCTTCATCGGGTGCTAATAATAAATTACACATAGATAAAATAGTGCTTTTTCCAGAACCAGATGGTCCAAGAATATTTAATATAGCGCCTGTTTGAACAGTGCCATTGATTTGATTAAGTACTTTTTCAACCTTTCCATTAGCAGAAAAACTCTTTGAAATCCTTCTCAATTCTACAGCATTCGATTCCATGATAGTATACCTCTCAATTTGTTTTAGATATCATTAGAGTACCATAAACAACAGAAAACTATGGCTCGATTATAAAAAAACTGGGAATTTCACCTGCTCAAGAATATTAGGTTAAGTAATGAAAAAATAAAAACACCTAAATTTAGGTGCATTTATTTTTTCCACGCATGCTTAAACGGACAAGAAGGCAAGGAAGTATCATCATCTCGTAAATAGTATTGCTTCCATTCATAATTATCTTGCTGACCATACCATTTTAAATCCGGATGCGGAGGGATATTATCATATTTTTCCAAACGTGTACGAATCATTTTTTTCATTTTTTCTGCTTTAGAGATAGATGCACTAAACTCGTCCAGTACCCACCTCGGGGTGATTGCGAGCATAAAGGTTGGAAAATGTCTGCTCTTTCTTTTTTCGTGGGCAGGTGTCGCACAATAGACAAAATATCGTTCATGGTGAAAACAAAATTCCCAAGTTGGATCGTGTGGGTCTTGAGAAATAGATTCTACCCAATTTGTTTCATCCAAAGAGCTTACACGATTTAATAGCTGCCAAAAGAGCATTTCATAATCACTTACTGTGTATTGACTTTTCAAATCCTCTGGTGTCTTAAAAAAGACAATTAACGCTGTATAAATCCCCATATTTCTCGAGGCTTGCCCATATTTTTTTAATAAACCCGCGAGTTCAAACGATGCATTTTCATCCCTCGGATCACTCGCAAAACCGAATTTCATTTGATTTAAAATATATCCTTGATAAGCCGGAATACATGGGAATTTTAAGGTTTTATGTGTAATCTTTGCATCAAAAGCACTCATGGCTTCCTGTTGCCATGATTCTAGAGGGGCATACAATATATCCTTCTCGTATAGTTTAACCATCGGAACATACCTCCTCCTTTAATTTATTTAAAGGCAAGGAAGTGGGTGACTGTCCGATATTTTTAGAAATCCTTCGGGACAATCAGTCCTTCTTGATTGGTTAGTTGTGCAAGCTTGGGTGAATATATGGATAGCTTGCTTAGTCTCGATCTAAAAAGAGGATCATTGCTTGAATGTTCTTTTGACGCATTTTAAAGGATAAACTGGTAGCTTTCCTTGCTACATTGTCCTTTTGAATTGCTCTTAAGGACAAGCTGACGTGAGGTTCCTTCTTACATTGTCTTTTTGAATAACTCTAAAGGACAGTTCGGACGAAGTTCCTTGGTACATTGTCCTTTTGAATTGCTCTAAAGGACAAACAGGGCGAAATTCCCCGTTACATTGTCTTTTTGACTTGCTCTAAAGGACAAGCTGAACGTGATTCCCTGTCACATTGTCCTTTTGACTCGCTCTAAAGGACAAACCAGACGCAATTCCCTGTTACATTGTCCTTTTGAACCGCTCTAAAGGACAAGCTGGACGTGATTCCCTATTACATTGTCCTTTTGACCCACTCTAAAGGACAAACCAGACGCAATTCCTTTTTACATTGTCCTTTTGACTCACTCTAAAGGACAAACCAGACGCAATTCCTTCTTACATTGTCCTTTTGTCCCACTCTAAAGGACAAACGAAACGTGATTCCCTGTCACATTGTCCTTTTGACTCGCTCTAAAGGACAAACCAGACGCAATTCCTTCTTACATTGTCCTTTTGTCCCACTCTAAAGGACAAACCAGACGCATTTCCTTTTTACATTGTCCTTTTGACTCACTCTCAAGGACAAGTGAGTCGTGATACCCTGTCATATTTTCCTTTTGACTCGCTATAAAGGACAAGCTGGACGTGATTCCCTATTACATTGTCCTTTTGACCCGCTCTAAAGGACAAACCAGACGCAATTCCTTTTTACATTGTCCTTTTGACTTGCTCTAAAGGACAAACGAGACGTGATACCCTGTCACATTGTCCTTTTGACTCGCTATAAAGGACAAGCTGAACGTGATTCCCTGTCACATTGTCTTTTTGACTCACTCTAAAGGACAAACCAGACGCAATTCCTTTTTACATTGTCCTTTTGACTCACTCTAAAGGACAAGTGAGTCGTGATTCCCTATTACATTGTCCTTTTGACCCACTCTAAAGGACAAACCAGACGCAATTCCTTTTTACATTGTCCTTTTGACTCACTCTAAAGGACAAGTGAGTCGAGATCCCCTTTCACATTGTCCTTTTGAACCGCTCTAAAGGACAAACCAGACGCAATTCCTTCTTACATTGTCCTTTTTAATTAATCCACAAGAACGACAGTTGATTACTTAATAGTAAAAAGTCCTTCTATCAGCGGGAATACGTGAAAAAATTTGTTTAAACGAAATTAAAAAAACATGTACAAAGGCAGCTTCGTACATGTTTATCTTCCATTATATTTTACTCAAACTAACTCATGCTGTAAAAGCCCATTATATATAGTTTTGTATTGCTCTGAAGATGCATCCCAACTGAAATCGAGAGCCATTACCCTCGTAACTAAAGCTTTCCACTTGTTAGGCTGAAATCGATATAACCATACAGCTCTTTCTATCGTGTACAACATATCGTGAGCATTATAATGCTGGAAACTAAAAGCGTAGCCTTCATCCGTAAATTCATTATAGGGTATTACCGTATCAGAAAGACCGCCAGTTTCCCTCACAATTGGCAACGTTCCGTATCTCATGGCTAGGAGCTGCCCAATACCACATGGTTCAAACTGTGATGGCATTAAAAACAAATCGGACCCTGCATAAATCTTTCTGGCTAAGGTTTCATCAAAATATGGATGATAGGATATTTTTCCTTGGAATGTTTCTGTAAGCTGTTTAAAGGCGTCTTCATACCGCTTCTCACCCGTTCCTAGTACGACCAATTGCACATTCAGACTCATTATTTCGTGAATAACATGAAGCACTAAATCTAGTCCCTTTTGCTCCACAAGTCTGGTAATCATAGAGATGATCGGTGTATTTTCATTAACAGGTAACTGTAATTCCTCCTGCAACCTTTGTTTATTTATTTCTTTTCCACCGTAATCCTTAAAACTTGTAAAAATATTTTCATCACTTTTCGGATCGTATAAGTCATAATCTAAGCCATTTATAATCCCCATTAAATGCTTAGCACGTCTTCTTAAGAACCCATCCAATCCTTCCCCATAATACTCCATTTGAATTTCCTCTGCATATTTAGGACTTACGGTAGTTAAATAGTCTGCATAAGCAAGACCTGCTTTTAAATAACTTACATTTCCATGGTATTCCAATCCGTCCATATGAAAATATAATTCACTTAAATCTAACAAATCCGATAAAACGGATTTAGGATAATTGCCTTGGTAGCGTAAATTGTGGATAGTGAAAACAGTCTTTATATTGGCATATAAAGGATGATTTTTATAATGTGCTTTTAGTAGAACACTAATTGGCCCTGTCTGCCAATCATGACAATGGATGATATCCGGCTTGTCGCTTAAATATGGAATTGCTTCTAGCACTGCTCTAGAGAAAAAAGCAAACCGCTCTCCATCATCATATAACCCATAACTGCCATGCCTCTTAAAATAATACTCATTATCAAGAAAATAGTAGTGTATTCCCTCGTAAACAATCAGTTCTATACCGCAATAATGCCTTCTCCATCCGACAGGAACTTCTATGCTTCTCAATAAAACCATTTTTTCTTTGTATTCCTTTGATAAATCACCGTATTTCGGCAAAATTACGCTTACTTCCATTCCTTGTTTTTTTAAAGCTTTTGGCAAAGCTCCGATCACGTCCCCTAATCCGCCAGTTTTAATAAAAGGAACACATTCCGATGCTGCAAATAAAATATTCATCTCCCCGACCTCCATCAAATCATTTCTGCCTTTTTAATGACAAGAGGTCGGAGGTCACCGCTAACGACTCGATCCTTCGAAATGGTTACTTGCTTGTCGGTAATCACATAATCCACGAATGCACCTTCTTCAATTTCTCCCTTTTGCATGATGATACTGTTCTTCACCACAGCTCCCTTTTTTATTTTCACACCTCGAAAAATGATACTATTTTCTACTGTTCCTTCAATTTCACATCCATTTGCTATCAGGGAATTGGATACACATGAGGAGGAGGAATATTTTACTGGTGCCTCATGTTTAATCTTTGTGTATACTGCCCAATCTTGATGAAAGAAGTTTTGTGCAATATCTTGATTCAAGAACGCCATATTTCCATGATGAAAGCTTTCTATAGAATGAATAAATGGCATACTACCTTCGAATTCATAGCTATTAATGTTTAATTTGTTCAAGTTTGCTTTTACTATATCTTTTAAAAAGTCATACTCATCATTTTCTACACACTTCTTAATTAAATCGATTAAAATATATTTATTGATGATATAGGTTTCTAAACAAATATCTTGGTCCTTTTGCGGAAATGTATACAAATTAATATCAGAAATCGCTCCAGTATGATCAACGGAACAACGATGATAGATAGGCTTTTGAACAGGGATTCCATCATACTTTTTATATACAACGGTTATATCTGCTTTTTTATTTCGATGGTTTTGAATGATGTCAGTATAATCAATTTTACAAACATGGTGTCCAGGAGAAATAATCACGGTATCAGCGGCAGAACGCTGAAAAAATTCAATATGATCATAAAATTGCTGGAGATCACCTTTTATTTCTTTTTCAGGGTGAATGGGAGGCAAGATAAATAGTCCACCTGTACGTCTGTCCAAATCCCATTCCTTTCCTGATCCTAAATGATCCATGATAGAACGGTATTTTTCCTTTGTAAAAACGGCGACAGATTTTACGCCTGCATGAATTAAATTGGATAAAGTAAAATCGATAAGTCTGTAACGTCCAGCAAAAGGGACGGATGCTAAACAACGGTCATATGTTAATTCTTTCAAAAAATGTTTTTCATTTATAAGATTTATAATTCCAACTACACTATCCAACTTTCATCGTCCCTTCTATTTTTCAAAGCACTTCTTTCAATTGAAAGGAAATTCTTTGATTATCGCCAATTAATGTAATATCATCTTGTTCATTCTCAGAGCCAATGACCGCACCATCTTCAATAATGGTATAAGGAGCAATAATGGCCCGATGAATTTCCACATTATTTCCAATGATTACATCCGGCATAATAACCGAATTTTTAATAGTAGTTCCATTACCAACCTGGACATTATAGGATAAGATGGAATGGTCTACCTGACCATAGATACTGCACCCTTCATTCACCAATGATTCCTTTACAATCGCTCCCGGCGCAATAAATTGTGGCGGATGGTTGGCATTCCCTGCATAAATATTCCAACGAGAGTCATTTAATGAGAATGATGGTTTATCCCCTAATAAGTCCATATGCGCTTCCCAAAGACTGCGAACGGTCCCCACATCTTTCCAATACCCATGGAATTGATACGCATACATCTTAACCCCATCCGTAAGCATTTTCGGGATAATGTTCTTGCCAAAGTCATTGGATGAAGTCGTATCTTCCTCATCACGGATTAAGTATTGTTTTAACAACTTCCAATTAAATAAATAGACCCCCATAGAAGCAAGATTATTCTTTGGAAATTCCGGTTTTTCTTCAAACTCCAAAATCTTCTTCGATTCATTTGTATTCATAATTCCAAATCGGCTAGCTTCTTGCCACGGAACTTCAATTACCGCAATGGTTGCCTGAGATCCTTTTTCCATGTGATACTCGAGCAAACGATTGTAATCCATTTTATAAATGTGATCACCAGAAATAATAAGGACATATTCAGGATTATATTGATTTATATAATGAATATTTTGATATACGGCATTTGCTGTACCTTTATACCACTTTCCACCATCTTTTCCCCAATATGGCGGAAGAACGGTTACACCTCCATCATTTCTATCCAAATCCCATGCCCTTCCGTTGCCTACATAATCATTTAATAAATGCGGCTCATATTGTGTTAGAACTCCTACCGTATCGATACCAGAATGGGTACAGTTGCTTAAAGTGAAATCGATAATCCGATATTTTCCGCCAAATGGAACAGCAGGCTTTGCAATGGCATTGGTTAATTCTCCTAATCTAGTTCCCTGTCCTCCCGCTAACAACATAGCTATCCATTTTTTTGATCCCATAATCCATAACATCCTTCCGTCGCTTTTTTGTTTCCTTCATAAATATGGCCATTCCAAGTGAAGGGACAGTTATTTCCATACTGCATGGTTGATTATGATAAGGTGCTTTCTCTGCTTGTATTAACTGTTTATTGCATTGTCCGGACCCTCCAAATGAGCGATCATCACTATTAAATACTTCTAAGTAGTTTCCATACGACGGAACCCCAATACGAAAACCTTCGTATTGGCTATCTGAAAAATTACAAACAACAATACAGTAATCTCCTTTACGTTTTCCTTTTCTAATAAAAACTATGATACTCTGTGTCTTATTATTCGGGTCCACCCATTCAAAACCTTCTGGTTCATGGTCCAGTCTCCACAAACATGACACATTTTTGTTAAAATAATTTAAACAGACTAGGTAATGATAAAATTGGGAATGAGATTCATAGTCAAAAAGCTTCCAATCTAACTCTGTTAAATCCTTCCATTCATCAAATTGCGCAAACTCGCTTCCCATAAATAAAAGTTTTTTGCCAGGATGAGTTATATAATATCCATATAGCAGACGAAGATTGGCGAATTTCTGCTCATAAGTACCAGGCATTTTATTTAATAGTGATCGCTTTCCATACACTACTTCATCGTGTGAAAATGAAAGAACGAAATTTTCGGAAAAGGTATACAAAAAGGAAAAGGTTAATAAATCATGATGATATTTACGCTCACGCATATCGAGTTGCATATACCGCAAAATATCATTTACCCACCCCATATTCCATTTATAGTTAAAGCCAAGACCACCGGCAAACGTTGGCTTACTGACGAGTGGATAGGCGGTGGCTTCCTCTGCCATCATCAATATCCCAGGATACTTTTGGAAAACAGTTTCATTTAACAATTTAATAAATTGAATTGCCTCCAAGTTTTCTTCTCCGCCATGTTTGTTTTTTATGGTTGTATTCATTTGATTATCGTGATTCAAATAAATCATGGAAGAAACAGCATCTATACGAAAACCATCGATATGAAAAACATCCAGCCAAAACATGGCATTAGAAAGGAGAAAACTCTGTACCTCCGGCTTCTCAAAATCAAAATTATAAGTACCCCAATTTGGTCTTTCTGCCTTCAACGGGTCAATAGACTCATATAACGGAGTACCATCAAATCGACCTAATCCATGTGCATCCTTGCAAAAATGTACTGGTACCCAATCAAGTATTACGCCAATATTACTTTGATGGCATTGGTCAATGAAATACATCAAGTCTTCTGGTGATCCATAACGGCTTGTTGCAGAATAATATCCCGTTACTTGGTATCCCCATGAACGATCAAAAGGATGTTCCATGACAGGCAGGATTTCAATATGTGTAAAACCACTTTGGATAACATGGTCAATTAAAGTAGCGGCTAGTTCCTTATAAGTGTAAAATTCTCCTTCCGGATTTTTTCTCCATGAACCAAGATGAACTTCATAAACGAGCATTGGTTCATGGTAGACATCTTTTTTCTTTCTTTTTTCCATCCAACTCTTATCTTTCCACTCATATTTTTTCAGATCATAAATAACAGAAGCGGTGTTAGGACGCTTTTCGGAGTAAAAGGCGAATGGATCGGATTTAAGCATTGTTTCACCATATGGTGTATGTATCTCATATTTATATAACGCACCTTCTGTAAGATTTGGGATAAATAAGAACCATGTTCCAGATTTCCCCATTCTTTTCATTTCATGATTTGATCCATTCCACTCATTGAAATCTCCTACTACCGAAACCTTTAATGCATTCGGAGCCCAAACTAGAAAGCGGACACCTTGCGTACCATCT
Organism: Heyndrickxia camelliae; assembly: GCF_002844575.1. Lineage (GTDB taxonomy): Bacteria > Bacillota > Bacilli > Bacillales > Bacillaceae_C > Margalitia > Margalitia camelliae. The sequence continues at coordinate 1,595 of NZ_PIQO01000004.1, read as the reverse complement.
ATTTCGGTTAGATGTGCTCCAAACATGTTATACCCTTCATAAAGAGTACCTTCATGAAAAAGATATAAATCAAATTCAGATGGAAATGATGTTAATACCAAATCTGTTGCCATTATGTCACCTCCGTATTAATAATGAACGTATGACACACCTTCCGCTAAGTATTCCTCCTACACAATTTATTACCTTTTACACAAATAACCTAGCGCTTTAGTACGTCAACGCAGAATAAAGTTACATTCTAGATAAATGTATGTATATCCTTCAACGAATCATGTCTAGTTTTGTCAGCCATAGATAACAGTTCTATTGACATCCTCCATTGGTCTACCAAATAAAAAAAGCTCTCCCCAAAACTAGGAAGAGCGTACTGCACATTATTCAGCATTAGATTCATAATACGAAGTGCTACTGATAATATCTGTATTTCTCACCCATTTTAAGAACAAGTACGATAATGAAACCGCCCAAGCTAAAGGAGTATTCCCATTTGGAACATTGCTTCCCCCAACAAATAATTCTGGAATGTCCCAGTTTTCGGAGATAAGTCTCTCTGTTTTCAGACGGTATTCCTGTGCCTTATGCAACATTCCCAACTCCAAGTAACATAGTCCAAGCCACGGGAAGCCAAAACACCATTCCGCTTCACTGCCCTCATTATAATATTGGTCATGATGATAGCGGATACATCCATTCGTTCTTTCAAGGCTATTCGCAACATTCTCTATAATCACAAGAGCTGTAGGTCGGTCTACTACTCGGTATGGATAAATTAACGAGAGTAAAGCTAAATCTACATCTTTTGTCTCACTTTCTCTAGGCAGTAAATAGGATAATGTTTCCCGACCTTTAGAAATAAGTTCGGGATCTACCTCCACTAACATTTTAACTGCTTCCAGCCCAGCAACGCAGGCACCTACACTGGATGCGTGCAGCTCCATATTCTCTTCCCACATACCATTATCCGATGCATGCCAATATTCTAGACACTGTAAATATTGAACTAGCTTTTGTATTATTCTAAGGTCATCTTTCTCCCTGATTATCTTTTGTCCATGTCTTACACCTTCGCCAACTCCCCACAGAAATGCGCCAATCGCATCATTTTGGGCGTGACCCCATTCCACATCGATTTCTTCTAAATCAACGGAATAGCGTGAATGAATGTATTCATAAAGAAATGTTGGTTTATGTTTTGTATGAATATCAATTTTCCATTCATACCGTTTAAATAGATCAAATAATGCATGATATGCTTTTTCGAAACGCTCTGACGGTGTATTCATAAACGGCAATGTAGAATAAAAAACATCGCGTATCCAAACATAATGGTAATCTTTTGAAGGGCTTGCAATATAGGCTCCGTTGGGTAGACGCATCTGATCTAAGACTTCAACTGCCTTCTCTATATTCAAACCATATACACCTCTCAAAAAACGTATTTTAAATCTTTACTATTATTTTTCACTTAATAGTAAAGTCCTAAACCAATGTACTACCATTATTTTATGTAAGAGCTTTCCTTTTTGATAAAGAAATAGACTGGTATCACATGTGAGAGAGTGAAAAAGAGGCTGGGACATAACTAGCTTCAA
>NZ_PIQO01000039.1 GCF_002844575.1 Heyndrickxia camelliae | reverse complement strand
CCCCCTGCAAGAGTAGGACGTTGCCAGGCAATGGATAAAAGCCACAGATATTCATCTGTGGCTTTTTTATATTTTAATATTAAATGCAAAGTGTTGAAAAGCTGGATTAATCGATTATTCGCGGATAAAGTAAAAACCCGGCGAGTACTCTAAAATCGAGACTTCTCTTATATCAACTTCTTAACGATGACATATGCCTGTATCATTGTATATTGTGATCTGCTGCATTAATCGTGTTTGCTTTTATTTATTTAAAAGGAATTGATGAACTAAATATGGTGTCTTATACATAGAGATAGATAAAAACTTACCAATAATAGGAAAATCATTTGTTGGTGTAGTTTTTAAAAGCTCCGACCACCACTCTGTTTCGTATCGTGCAATCATACTCAGATTATATAAAAGCAAATAATAAATACTTAATTCTGGAATCATTCCTAAGATGTTTTTCTCAACTGGAAGGCAATAGCTTTTCTTATCGACATTATATCGAAAGGGAAGAGGAAGTGCTTTATTGCAAGTAAAATAAATATTGTCTTTTGTAGGTTCCTCCCATAGAATCTTAGAGTTACTTCTTACATCAATATACTCCTTGAATGAATTAAATGTTTTATGATAATAATCTAAAATTGTAATTGGTAAGCAATATGTATTGTCATGTTTATATACATCAATAAAGTTTGTAATTTGAAACAATTTAAGGCAATCATCAAGCTCCGGTAATTGAGATAAAAGATCTTTCATGGAAAATTTCTCCCCATCTAAATGTTCCACGTGAAACATTTTCTTAGAGAAATGTGTGAATAAACCAAGTCTTTGGACTTTAACTTCATCATAAATGAATTGATATTGTCGTTTTTTCTTTTTTCTAGACGTAACACCATGTGCCAATACAGAAGTTGTTTCAGGATAATTCGGATCAACTGTTAGAAGACACGCCTTAATTAGATGAACAAGACCATAAAAGAGTAATACTGGTTTAATAGCAAGTGGAGACATCTCTGCCTGATGGTAATATAGCTTTCCGTGTTCCAAATAATACATAAATGTATAGCAGTTATCATACCCCATTTTACAAGCATCTATATTACTTGGTACTTTCTTGTAGCGCATATTTAAATATTCTTGCGTGTAGGCTGCAGATTGAAAATAATCTAATTGCTCCCATATTTTTGATTCCAAATGCAGAACCTCCAAATTGTTAGAAAAATGGAACATATTCTGATGTACTTGACAGTAGTTTATCCAATTGATAACCTACTAATAATATTTTTGGGTACAGGAGGGAAAATTATGTGGGAAACAAAATTTGCAAAAGAAGGCTTAACCTTTGATGATGTCTTATTGGTTCCAGCAAAATCTGAAGTATTACCAAAGGACGTAAACCTAAGTGTATCGCTGACAGAAACGCTGCAGTTAAATATGCCAATTATTAGTGCAGGTATGGATACTGTAACAGAAGCAGAAATGGCAATTTCGATGGCAAGACAAGGCGGACTTGGAATCATTCATAAAAACATGAGTATCGAACAACAGGCAGAACAAGTAGATAAGGTAAAGCGCTCGGAAAGTGGCGTTATTACGGATCCTTTCTTTTTAACTCCTGAGCATCAAGTTTTTTCCGCAGAACATTTAATGGGTAAGTATAGAATTTCCGGTGTACCTATAGTAAACAATGAAGAAGAGCAGAAATTAGTAGGTATTATTACAAACCGTGATCTTCGCTTTATTCAAGATTTCTCTATCCCAATTTCAGATGTAATGACAAAAGAAAATCTAGTCACAGCTCCTGTCGGTACTACGTTGAAAGAAGCTGAAAGTATCCTTCAAAAACGCAAAATTGAAAAGCTTCCACTTGTCGATAACAACGGAGTTCTTAAAGGGTTAATCACTATCAAAGATATTGAAAAAGTTATTGAATTTCCTAATTCTTCAAAGGACAAACACGGAAGGCTATTGGTTGGTGCGGCAGTTGGTGTAACAAAAGATACATTAAAAAGAGTGGAACACCTTGTAAATGCAAATGTTGATGTCATTGTAATTGATACTGCACATGGCCATTCCTTCGGTGTTATTGAAACTGTAAAACAAATAAGATCTGCATATCCAGATTTAAATATCATTGCTGGTAATGTTGCAACTGCTGAAGCTACACGTGAATTGTTCAACGCTGGTGCAGATGTGGTAAAAGTTGGTATCGGACCAGGTTCCATTTGTACCACAAGGGTAGTCGCAGGGGTAGGTGTTCCTCAAATCACTGCCATTTATGACTGTGCTACAGAAGCACGTAAACAAGGTAAAGCTATCATTGCAGATGGCGGTATTAAATATTCAGGTGATATTGTAAAAGCATTGGCTGCTGGCGGACATGCTGTTATGCTTGGAAGCTTACTAGCAGGTACAACGGAAAGTCCTGGTGAAACAGAAATTTTCCAAGGTCGACGTTTTAAAGTATATCGTGGAATGGGTTCCGTTGCTGCAATGGAACAAGGATCAAAAGACCGCTATTTTCAGGAAGATGCGAAGAAATTTGTTCCAGAAGGCATTGAAGGAAGAATTCCATATAAAGGATCAGTTGAGGAAGTTGTTTACCAATTACTAGGAGGTTTGCGTTCTGGAATGGGATATTGTGGGTCGAAGGATTTAGAAGCTCTTCGTGAAAAAGCACAATTCATTCGCATGACTGGGGCTGGATTGAGAGAAAGCCATCCACATGACGTACAAATTACCAAAGAGGCACCAAATTACTCATTGTCATAATTTGTTCATAAATTAAGAATTATAATATAAAAAATGGTAGAATCCTGTATTAAAGAAATGGAATTCTACCATTTTTTGTTTTACTTAGGTATATCCTCCGTCTACTCAATAGATTAGAACTATGTTACAATAACGAAAGTGTATAGTTCATCGTGATGGAGGGTTATGAGTGAAAGATAAAAAATGGCTAAACAAGTATATTGCCGGAGCACTGGCTTTTATTTTAATAATGAGTATGTTCCAATTACCAAAAAGTGCTTTTGCGGCTGATGATGTATTAGATGTGCATGCTAACGGTGCTATTGCAATCGAAGCAAGTACTGGAAAAGTTTTATATGCAAAAAATGCAGATACTGCATTGGGTATTGCATCCATGTCAAAAATGATGACTGAATATATTTTATTAGAATCTATTAAAGAGGGAAAAGTTAAGTGGGATCAAGAATATACACCAAGCGATTATGTAGTTAAAATTTCCCATAATACTAGTCTTTCAAATGTGCCTTTAAGAAAAGATATGAAGTACAAAATTATTGACTTATATCATGCTATGGCAATATATTCTGCAAATGCAGCAACTATAGCTATTGCTGAAACGATTGCAGGTTCCGAAACAAATTTTGTAAAGATGATGAATGAAAAAGCAAAGGAATTAGGATTAAAGGATTACAAATTTGTAAACTGCACGGGCTTAAATAACTCGGATTTACAAGGTATGTATCCTAAAAAATTTGGTGGACCAACTGATGAAAATGTAATGTCTGCAAGAGCAGCAGCGAAACTTGCCTTTCATTTAGTGAATGATTATCCTGAAATGTTAAAAACATCGAGTATTCCAAAAATGGTCTTCCATGCTGGACCTGGTGAAGATATTAATATGCAGAATTGGAACTGGATGCTTCCAACTTTAGTATATGGTTCTAAAGATAATGGAGTTGATGGTTTGAAAACGGGTACCACTGATTTTGCTGGATCCTGTTTTACAGGAACTGCTATGCGTAATGGGATGCGAGTAATCACTGTCGTTTTAAATGCCACTGACAGTAAAGGAAAAAGTACTAAAAGTTCAAGATTCGACGAAACAAAGAAATTGATGGATTATGCATTTAGTAATTTTACCGTTAAGGAAGTATATCCTAAAAACTACCAAATTACTAAACATAAAACCTTACCAGTATTAAAGGGGAAAGAAAAGAGCGTAAAGCTTGAAACAAAAGAGCCACTTCGTTTAGTTGTTCAAAATGGTGAGGATAAAGCTTATAATCCTGTTTTAGAGTTGAATAAGAAAAAGCTTGATAAAGATGGCAATCTGCTGGCCCCTGTGAAAAAGAATGAAGTAGTAGGAAAACTTGTAGCAGAGTATAAAGGTTCAAAGGATTATGGATATTTATATGGTCAGAAATCTGCTAGTGTTGATGTTGTGACAGCAAATAATGTTGATAAAGCAAATTGGTTTGTTTTAATGATGAGAGGCATTGGTCACTTTTTTGCAAATATTTGGGGCGGAGTGACATCAACCGTTAAAGGATGGTTCTAAAGATAATATTATAGGAGCAAAGTATTTTTAAAGACACCTTCTTGACAAGGTGTCTTTTTTGCTGTTTATTTAATCTTAGGAACTTAATAGGAATTTAAAATCTTTCATAAAAAAGGGGTAGTGCTCGTGAAAACAGGTACTGATAGAGTAAAACGCGGCATGGCAGAAATGCAAAAAGGCGGCGTTATTATGGATGTAATAAATGCGGAACAGGCAAAAATTGCAGAAGATGCTGGAGCAGTCGCTGTTATGGCATTAGAGCGCGTTCCTTCAGATATTCGCAAAGCTGGTGGGGTAGCAAGAATGGCCGATCCGCGAATTGTGGAAGAGGTAATGAACGCCGTTACAATCCCTGTAATGGCAAAAGCAAGAATTGGCCATATTGTGGAAGCACGAGTTCTTGAAGCGATGGGTGTTGATTATATTGATGAAAGTGAAGTATTAACACCAGCTGATGAAGAGTTTCATCTTAACAAGAAAGAATATACTGTTCCATTTGTTTGTGGTTGTAGAGATCTTGGAGAGGCCGCTCGTCGTATTGGGGAAGGGGCTTCGATGTTGCGTACTAAGGGAGAGCCAGGAACAGGGAATATAGTAGAAGCAGTTAGACATATTAGAAAAGTAAATGCACAGGTTAGAAAAGTAGTTAACATGAATGAAGATGAATTAATGACAGAAGCTAAACTATTAGGAGCTCCATATGAAGTACTGCTAGAAATCAAAAAGCATGGTAGATTGCCTGTAGTAAATTTTGCTGCTGGAGGGGTTGCAACACCAGCTGATGCGGCATTGATGATGCAGTTGGGCGCAGATGGTGTCTTTGTTGGTTCTGGTATATTCAAATCAGATAATCCTGCGAAGTTTGCTAGAGCTATTGTAGAGGCGACTACACATTATCAAGATTATGAGCTCATTGCAAACATTTCTAAAAATCTTGGAACAGCCATGAAGGGAATTGAAATTTCTTCATTAGCGCCAGAATCTCGTATGCAAGAGCGTGGCTGGTAAGGAGTATCGTAATAATGGTCAAAATCGGTGTGCTGGGCCTTCAAGGGGCTGTCAGCGAACATATTAAGGCAATAGAAAAGTGTGATGCTACAGCCGTTGTAGTAAAGCATAAGGAAGAACTAGAAGAGCTAGACGGGTTGATTTTACCAGGCGGAGAAAGTACAACGATGCGAAAACTTATCGACAAGTATGATTTTTTAGATGAGTTAAAGCATTTTGCTGCGCTGGGTAAACCAATGTTCGGTACATGTGCGGGTTTAATATTAATGGCAAAGTCTATTGTAGGCTATGATCAACCACATATTGGTGTGTTAGATGTAAAGGTTGAAAGAAATTCCTTTGGACGGCAAAAGGAAAGCTTTGAAACAGACTTAGATATTCTTGGAATTGCGGATAAATTCCCGGCTGTATTTATTAGGGCCCCACATATTGTAGAGGCAGGAGAAAATGTTGAAGTACTGGCAAAACATGAAGGAAGAATAGTAGCAGCTCAAGAGGGACCGTTTTTAGGATGTTCCTTCCATCCTGAATTAACGGATGATACTAGACTAACAGAGTATTTTGTTCATATGGTAAAGAAATCAAAGGAAAATGCATAAAAGCAGTTGCATTTAGGTAAAATTTGTAGTAAATTATCATTTAAAATCAGCTTAAAGCATTGACAGGAAGTAGTAACAAATTATTCTTTTATTAGAGAGTCGGTGGTTGGTGCGAACCGATAAAGATAATTTGCGAATCCATCCTTGAGTGAAGTACTGAATGTTTTAGACTAGTAAGTACTTTCGGTTAGCGCCGTTATCGATTAAAGTGGAAAGCTACTTATTATTAGCTTTCAATTTGGGTGGCAACGCGGGTAACTCTCGTCCCTTTATTGGGGATGGGAGTTTTTTGTTTTCTATTAATAATTAGGAGGAGATAATATGCTTGATATTAAGTATTTAAGGGCAAATTTGGATGAAGTAAAGGAAAAGTTACAACATCGTGGAGAAGATTTAACCGACTTTGAAAAATTTGAGGATCTGGATAAGAGAAGACGGGAATTGATTGTTGTAACAGAGGACTTAAAAAGCAGACGAAATGAAGTAAGCCAAAAAATAGCACAAATGAAAAGGGAAAAGCAAAATGCTGACGAGCAAATCGCTCAAATGCGTGAGGTTGGAGATAAAATAAAACAATATGATGACGAATTGCGACAGGTAGAAGAAGACTTGAATCGTATTCTACTATCTATTCCTAATATTCCTCACGAAAGTACTCCGGTTGGGGAATCTGAAGATGATAATGTTGAAATCCGTAAATGGGGGGAAGTAAGAGACTTTAATTTCGAAGCTAAACCACATTGGGATATTGCAACCGATTTGAACATTTTAGATTTTGAGCGTGCCGCTAAAGTAACTGGGAGCCGTTTTGTATTTTATAAAGGATTAGGTGCAAGATTGGAACGTGCATTATTTAACTTTATGCTAGATTTGCATGTTGAGGAGCATGGTTATGAAGAAGTATTGCCGCCTTATATGGTAAATCGTGCAAGTATGACAGGAACAGGCCAATTGCCAAAGTTTGAAGAAGATGCATTTTTAATAGAGAGTGAAGATTATTTCCTAATTCCTACAGCTGAGGTCCCTGTGACAAATTTACATCGAGATGAAATTTTAGACGGAGATAAACTTCCTATTAGCTATGCCGCATTTAGCGCATGTTTTCGTTCTGAGGCAGGTTCTGCAGGAAGAGATACAAGAGGGCTTATTCGCCAACATCAATTTAATAAAGTGGAATTGGTGAAGTTTGTAAAACCAGAGAATTCTTATGAAGAACTTGAAAAATTGACAGGTCATGCGGAGAAAGTACTCCAGTTACTAGGGTTGCCTTATCGTGTCTTAAGTATGTGTACCGCGGATTTAGGATTTACCGCCGCTAAAAAATATGATATTGAAGTATGGATTCCAAGCTATAATGCTTATCGTGAGATCTCATCTTGCAGCAACTTTGAGGCCTTCCAGGCACGAAGAGCAAATATTCGTTTCCGCAGAGAAGTAAATGCAAAACCAGAGCATGTTCATACTCTTAATGGGTCTGGATTAGCTATTGGACGCACCGTTGCAGCGATTTTAGAAAATTACCAACAAGAGGATGGCAGTGTTGTCATACCGGAGGTTCTACGACCATATATGAGAAATGTGGATGTAATAAAGGCAAAATAATTATTATAAAAATGAATCTCTCGCAAAAAAGAAGAGCGGGAGATTCAAAATTGTGTTGACAAGTAGTCTTTTATTTGTTAAAGTATTACTTGTCGATATGGAGGAATACCCAAGTCCNTTGAAAACCGACAGGCGGGTTAAACCGCGCGGGGGTTCGAATCCCTCTTCCTCCGCCATATTGAATTTATAACACACGCATAAGTTATTGGAGATTGAGATTCGTTACATAAATTGTAACGAATTTTTTGTTTTATAAAATAAACGAAGTCGCCTTTTAAATTGGCGACTTCATTTTTGTATTATTATTAAAATTTTTTTACTTTCTTAATAGCTGTGTTTGTTTAAGAAAGTAGCTTATTCTTTCAATAATTGGTTCAATACTAGTTTCATTATTAAGCAAATCGTAATCATTAATGTTGAGGCGCAAAACAGGACATGCATTGAAGGTATTTATCCAATCTTCATAACGTTTATGCATTTCTACCCAGTAATCAATCGGCGTCTTTTGTTCCATGGGTCTACCGCGCTTTTGAATTCTTTCTAACACATCATCAATGGATCCATCTAAATAAATTAATAAGTCCGGATGAGGAAAATAAGGTGTCATTACCATAGCATCAAATAAATTTTTATATGTCTCATAATCAATCTCAGACATATTGCCTTTTTCATAATGCATCTTAGCAAATATTCCTGTATCTTCATATATGGAGCGGTCCTGAACAAATCCTCCGCCATATTCAAAAATACGCTTTTGTTCTTTAAAACGCTCTCCTAAAAAGTAGATTTGTAAATGAAAGCTCCATCTTTTGAAATCATTATAAAATTTATCCAAATAAGGATTAGAATCTACCTTTTCAAAGGATGTACGGAAGTTTAAGGCATTGGCTAAAGATTTCGTCATGGTTGATTTTCCTACTCCAACAGTTCCAGCGATGGTAATTACTGTATTGCTAGGAATACTATATTTACTGCGTAGTTCCATAACACTGTTCTCCTTTTTGTAAAGTTAAGGATAATTGCTCTAATATATATTGAAGATCCGTTTCGTATTGGATAAAGTCTAGGTCGTCTCCATTAAATCGCAGTACGGGGATGTTTGGATGAGTACGTTCAAAGTTATCCATAAAAAGGTCATAGTCTGCAGATAATTGTTTTAAATAATCCGCGCTTATATTTTTTTCGAAATCTCTGCCCCGCATTTTAATTCTTTTTAAAACAGTATCTAAGCTAGCATTTAAGTATATAACTAAATTAGGCTGAGGCATATCTTTCGTTAAAATATTGTATATTTGTAGGTATTTTTGATATTGCTCTTTTTTTAACGTCCTTTTGGCGAATATAAGGTTTTTAAAAATATGATAATCAGACACAACTGGCTTGTTCTTCTGGAGATAATGAATATTAATATCCTCAAGCTGCTTGTAACGATTACAAAGGAAAAACATCTCTAGCTGGAAACTCCATTCTTCTATGTTATCGTAGAATTTTTCAAGAAATGGATTTTCATCTACAATTTCTTTCAAAAGATGATAATGAAAATGGGTCGAAATAGCTTTTGCGAGAGAGGTTTTGCCTATGCCAATTGGTCCTTCAACCGTTATGAACGGTAGAGTTTCCATTTATTGTCCTCCTCAAATCATTTATCTATAAGAAAAAAGGAATAAAAACGTCATAAAAAACACACTAATACATATTTTAGCACATGTTAAATAGCAGTGGTACGGGAATATAATTCTAAAAAAATAAACTCCCTTATTTACGAAGGGAGTCATTTTTTCTCAACATTGAAATTATCTACTATTAAAATCCAATTTTGTGGAAACGATAATCCTAATTTCCAATAGCTCATTCCTCTAAGATTTAATTCCTTAAGTAAGTTAAATTTTGCTTGAATGGACCGTGCATCTTCAAACCAAACTTTATGCTTCTTACCGGCTTCGTCCACATAGTCAATATTTGGAGCTTGTGAATCAGTATCATAATTAATTGGAACATTGTGAGCGGCAGCAATTTGAATTGCCTGTTGAGGGCTTATTGCCTTGGCAATATCCTTACCTGCAGTAAAAGGTAGTGTCCAGTCATAGCCATAGAGATTCTGTCCCATAAGAATTTTCTTTGAAGGGATTTCCTTCACTGCATAATCCAATACTTTCCTAACAGGAGCTATCGGAGATACCGCCATAGGAGGACCGCCACTGTATCCCCATTCATATGTCATGATTACAACAAAGTCTACAATCTCACCATGTGCTTTATAGTCATGTGCCTCATACCATCGTCCTTTTTGGGTAGAACTTGTTTTAGGTGCTAATGCAGTGGATAAAAACCAACCTTCTTTGGAAAAACGAGCTTTAGATTTTCGCAAAAATTGATTATAGGCATCTTTATCTTGGGGGCGTAGATATTCAAAATCAATATGAATATCGCGGAATCCATATTTTTTTGCAGTGGAAACAATATTGTTTAAAAATGTATTTTGAATAGACTGATCATTTAATAAAAGTCTTCCTAACTCATCGCTAAATTGCCCTTTTTCTTGATTATTTATAGCCATAACTAGAACATTTCTATTTCTCTTCGCAATTTCTGGCAAATTACCTAAAGGAGGTGCTATTAGAGATCCATCACGGTTTACACGAAAGGCAAAAGGTGACAGATAGGTTAAGTATGGTGCTGCTTCACGTGAGCTTATTTCCAAGGCATTAGAAACTGTATTACCAAACGGTTCTACATATGCATTAAACTCTGCATTCACTTTTCTTTGCTGTGGTATATATAACTTCATTCCAATCTGTAATGGTTGATTGACAGAAATACCATTTATTCTAGCAAGTTCAGCGGTAGCAATCTGGAATCTGCGGGAAATGGAGGTAATGCTATCACCACGTTGCACCCAATAAAAACTGCCGTAAATCGGGATTACTAATGCTTGCCCCACTACTAAACGGTCTGGGTTAGGGAGCTCATTAGCAGATATAAGCTCATTTACTGAAACTTGATATAGTCTCGCAATACCCGTAACCGTTTCATTTGGTTTGACCACATGTATTTGCAATGCAACCCCTCCTTTATTTAAAATAAATTATGTAAGAAATTTTTAATTTAAGTACCCTTAATCATTCTATGTTTACTAAGAAAAAAATGTTATGTTTTTGTGCGAAGACTTTAAACCCTTTATAGAGTTTAATATTAGATATAATGAGAAGTATTGTATAAAGAACAGAGGTTATAAAAAATGACTTTAGATGATGAACATTTCATGAGACTTGCTTTAGAGGAAGCAAAAAAGGCAGCAACAAAAAATGAAGTCCCTATTGGTGCAGTTATTGTTCTGGACAATGAGGTAGTGGCTACTGCCTATAATCTTCGGGAAACGACACAAAATGCTATTACTCATGCGGAAATATTGGCTATTCAAGAAGCATGCAATCATGTTGGTTCATGGCGGTTGGAGAATGCTGTTCTATATGTCACCTTAGAGCCATGTCCTATGTGCAGTGGTGCAATTATTCTTTCGCGAATTAAAAGGGTTGTATATGGAGCACATGACCCTAAAGCAGGATGTGTCGGTAGTTTGATGAATTTGTTAGAGGATAATAGATTTAACCATCAATGTGAAGTAACCAGCGGTGTTTTAGCACAAGAATGTGGTGAAATGCTAAGTTCGTTCTTTCGGGAAATTCGCCAAAAAAGAAAGCATGAAAAGTTGAATGGAAGTCTGGGCAATAATTAACAACCTTCTACACATTGATTTTTTTTCTAAATACTAGTATACTTACTTTAGCGTTAAATTAACGCAACTTAATATGGTATCAACTTTGCCGTGCTAGGTGGGGAGGTAGCGGTGCCCTGTACCCGCAAACCGCTCTAGCGGGACTGAATCCCTTCTTGAGGCTAGTATCCTGTAGGGTCTGCCTTAAGTAAGTGGCGTTGACGCTTGGGTCCTGCGCAATGGAAATCCATGAACCATGTCAGGTCCGGAAGGAAGCAGCATTAAGTGGACTCTTCCATGTGCCGCAGGGCAGCCTGAGCTGAGCTAACTGCTTAAGTAACGCTTATGGGAACTAGTCGAGGGAAGGTGCACGGCAGTTACTATTACATACTAACTCATCCGAATCGGATGGGTTTTTTGTATTATTCTAAAATAGTTTCCCTTTATAAATGGGAAATTACAATCGTATAATGTATAATAGGGAAAAGTAATATTATACGAACATAAATGCAATAAAATTCACTTGAAAAGAAGGTGGGAGGGACATGGCGTATCAAGCGTTATATAGAGTGTGGAGACCGCAATCGTTTGAAGATGTTGCGGGACAAGAGCATGTTACGAAGACACTTCAGAATGCCCTCCTGCAGCAAAAAATTTCACATGCTTATTTATTCTCTGGTCCAAGAGGAACTGGTAAAACAAGTGCTGCCAAAATTTTGGCTAAAGCAATAAATTGCGAAAAGGCACCTGTAGCAGAGCCTTGTAATGAATGTGCGGCTTGCCGTGGTATAACGGATGGATCTATTCCCGATGTTATAGAAATAGATGCAGCATCCAATAATGGAGTTGAAGAAATAAGGGATATCCGTGACAAGGTGAAATTTGCGCCTAATGCTGTTTCTTATAAGGTCTATATTATCGATGAGGTTCATATGCTTTCCATTGGAGCCTTTAATGCGCTTTTAAAAACATTGGAAGAGCCCCCTCAGCATGTCATTTTTATTTTGGCTACGACAGAACCACATAAGATACCTTTAACTATTATATCGAGATGTCAACGTTTTGATTTTAAAAGGATTACAGCAAAAGATATTATTAAGAGAATGGTGCATATTGCAAATGGCTCTGGGATACATTTTGAGGAAAAGGCTTTTGAAATTATTGCACGTGCAGCAGAGGGTGGACTCAGGGATGCTCTAAGCTTGCTTGATCAAGCAGTCTCATTCAGTGATGAAGTGATTACAGTGAATGATGCGTTAACTGTAACGGGTGCTATTTCTCAAGAGTATCTAAATCAATTAGCATTATCAATACATGAAAATAATATCGCTCTTGCCTTGAAAACGTTAGAGGATCTATTATACCAGGGAAAAGACCCAACGAGATTTATCGAGGATTTAATTCTTTATTTTCGAGATATGCTCTTATATAAGACGGCCCCAAATCTTGAGGAGTCTATCGAGCGTGTAATGGTAGACACTGATTTCCAAAACCTTTCACAAAACATAACCAATGAGCAAATTTATGAATACATTGATATATTAAATAAGACGCAACAAGAAATGAAATTTTCCAATATAGCAAAAATGTATATTGAAGTTGCTCTAATAAGGTTATGTGAGTCAAGGGTAGCGTCTTCACCTCAAAATGAAGATGTTCAAAATTTGTTGGGTAAAATCGAGAGCCTTGAAAGGGAGATAAAAGGATTAAAAGAACGTGGTGTATCAGCCTCAACAGAAGAAAAGCCGCAAGTTGCAAAAAGATCTCCCCGTACTGGGAAAGGATACAAAGTACAAACTGGAAGAATTCATGATATATTAAAAGGGGCAACTAAGCAGGATTTGCAACTCATCAAAAGCCGCTGGGGCGATATGCTGGAAATGCTAAATAATCGTCAAATGCGATCCCAAGCAGCATTGCTAAATGAGGCAGAACCTGTTGCAGCTTCGAATAATGCGTTTGTACTAAAATTCAAATATGAAATTCATTGTCAGATGGCAATGGAAAACAATAAATTTATAGAAGCTATCTCTTCCATTCTTCAGGAAGTTACAGGAATCGGCTATCAAACTGTCGGTGTTCCTGAGAATCAATGGAATGAACTAAGGGAAGAGTTTTTAAAAAATAATAATATGGATTCATCTGACCATTCACATGAAGAAGGGGAAGAGGATCCCATTATTGCAGAAGCTAAGAAATTAGTTGGTATAGATTTAATGGAAATACAAGATTAAAGAAATTGGAGGACGATAAAAATGCGTGGTATGGGTAATATGCAAAATATGATGAAGCAAATGCAAAAAATGCAAAAGAAAATGGCAGAAGCGCAAGAACAATTAGGTGAACAGCGTATTGAAGGCACTGCAGGCGGCGGAATGGTTTCAGTAATTGTTTCCGGGCATAAGGAAGTATTGGAAGTAAATATTAAAGAAGAAGTTGTAGACCCTGAAGATATTGAAATGCTTCAAGATCTTGTTTTAGCTGCTACAAATGATGCGTTGAAAAAGGCTGATGAACTTACAAATCAAACAATGGGACAATTTACAAAGGGATTAAATTTACCGGGCTTTTAAGGGGAATTAAAAATGCATTATCCTGAACCGATTACAAAGCTCATGGATAGCTTTATGAAACTGCCAGGGATTGGCCCAAAGACGGCTTCAAGACTGGCGTTTTTTGTGTTAACCATGAAAGAAGATGTTGTGCTTGACTTTGCAAAGGCACTTGTAGATGCGAAACGCAATTTAGGCTATTGCTCTGTTTGCGGCCACATAACAGACCAAGATCCTTGTTATATCTGCACTGATCAAAGAAGGGATAGAAGTATTATTTGTGTAGTGCAAGATCCTAAGGATGTTATAGCAATGGAAAAAATGAAAGAGTTTAATGGATTATATCATGTTTTACATGGAGCAATCTCTCCGATGGATGGGATTGGTCCTGAGGATATTAATGTTCCTGATTTATTGAAAAGGCTCCAAGATGAAACAGTTCAAGAAGTAATATTAGCTACAAATCCGAATATTGAAGGAGAAGCAACCGCAATGTATATTTCCAGATTGTTGAAACCATCTGGTATTAAAATTACTCGTATTGCCCATGGTTTACCTGTTGGTGGAGACTTAGAGTATGCGGATGAAGTTACTTTATCTAAGGCGCTTGAAGGAAGAAGAGAAGTTTAAGCGGGGTGAGTTCTCTTGTTTGGACGCAAACAAAAGCTAAGGGAAGAATATGATCAAAAACTGATCGACTTAATGTCAACTGCAAGAAAAGATTGGTTACATCAAAAATCTTTAGTTGATATGAGCTTTGAATACGATGAGGAGCTTAATTATTATAAGCTGACCGCAGAAGCAAAATATTTTTTTCTATTTAGAGAAGCTAAAGAACGAAATTTAAGAATAAAAATATAGAATCCCCATTATTATTTCTGTATGAATGTTCTTTTTGGACAATCTGTTCATAAAATGAATAGTACTAAACGTGCAGAAATAGGGAGTGGGAAATTTGAATCCGGTTATCGTTGTATCCATTATTATTGTTGTTATTTTGTTATTGCTCGTAGCAGGAACATGGGGGAAACCAGTGAAATGGTTGGGCCAATTGTTTATAAAGTTTATCATAGGTGCAGTATTTCTATTCTTTTTAAATTCAATTGGGAGCCATTATGGCATACATGTTCCTATCAATCTAATCACAACAGCTATATCTGGTTTGTTAGGAATCCCAGGAGTAATAGGATTAACCATTATTCAAACGTGGATTTTACATTAAAAATTCCTCTTCGGAGGAATTTTTAATGTTTTCTATTGACATAGGATATAATAGATGATAATATATAAAACGTCGCTGAAATACTTCATTTGAAACAAAAAGAAAAAGTATTTGACAAAAAGAACCCGATGTGATATTATATAAAAGTTGCTTCATAATTAATGGAATGCAACAAATGAGATTGATCTTTGAAAACTAAACAGAACAAAA
>NZ_PIQO01000038.1 GCF_002844575.1 Heyndrickxia camelliae | reverse complement strand
TTGGACCATTCAAAATTAAAAAGATTGTTCCTGGAGAGTCTGTTGAATTTGAACGCAATGATGATTACTGGGCTGGTAAGCCTAAGTTAAAATCTCTTGTACTAAAGGTTGTAAATCCAAAGGTAATTTTACAGTCACTTAAAAAAGGTGATGTTGATATTGCAGAGTTCCCTGTAGATCAATACCCTGCTGCTAAGAATGCTAAAGCTTTCCAATTTTTAGGGAAAATTGATTTGGCATACAGCTACATTGGCTTTAAGTTAGGTCATTGGGATGCGAAAAAAGGTGTCAATATAATGGATAATCCTAAGTTCGAAGATNATGCGAAAAAAGGTGTCAATATAATGGATAATCCTAAGTTCGAAGATAAGCGTTTACGTCAAGCAATGGCATATGCCCTAGATGAAAAATCAGTCGGTGAAAAAATCTTTAATGGATTACGTTTCCCAGCAACATCTTTAATACCTCCGTCCTTCCCAACATGGCATAGTGATGAAGGTGCAATTGGTTACGATCCTGAAAAGGCGAAGAAATTATTGGATGAAGCAGGTTATAAGGATAAAGATGGTGATGGTCTTCGAGAAGATCCAAATGGCAAGAAGTTTACTATCAACTTCCTATCTATGAGTGGTGGAGAAACTGCTGAACCACTTGCTAAATTCTATATCCAATGTTGGAAAAATGTTGGCTTAGATGTAAAACTTGTTGATGGTCGTTTGCATGAGTTTAACTCCTTCTATGATATGGTTGAAAATGATGATCCAAAAGTGGATATTTATGCGGGGGCATGGGGAACCGGCTCTGACGTTGATCCGTATGGACTATATGGAAAAGATGTACCATTTAACTATTCTCACTTCGTAAGTGATAAAAACGACCAATTATTAGAAGATGGACATTCTGACAAAGCATTTGACACTGATTATCGTAAGAAAGTTTACGATGAGTGGCAAAAATATATGAATGATGAGCTGCCTGTAATTCCTACATTATTCCGTTATGCATTAATAGCTACCAATAATCGCGTAAAAGATTACACAATTGAACCAGGTAAAAATAACTTTGTTTGGAGAGATATTACCGTATCCAGCAATACTCCAGACGTAGAGTAATTTCTATAAAAGGGATGGTCATAGGATCATCCCTTTTAAAAAAAATATAATTATAAGAATATTATATATATTCTCGCATTACCATTTAGGATTAGGTTACCTGCGTCATTATTAATTTAAATAATGACGTTGTGTATAAATTACATCGTCAAACGTTAATTTTCGGCGATGTAAGAAAAAGATAACATTTAAAAAAGGGGGAAGAAAAAGGATGAAGAAGAAACATCTATTTAAGTTTTTCAGTCTTATAGTCGTCCTAGGGTTACTGTTATCTGCTTGTAGCAGTTCGACAGGCGGTGATGGCAAAAAGCCAAAGCCGGGTGCAAGCAACAAACCAAACGTCGACACAAGTAAGTTTCCAATGACAGTGAAAAATGATAAAAATGCGGTTGAGGATGGTACATTAACCTATGGGCTCGTTTCCGATACTCCATTTGAAGGAGTGCTAAGCTCATTGTATTCTGAGGGGGTACCGGATTCAGAGGTACAACAATTTTTCGACGACACTTTATTTAGCTATAATGCTGACTATGAAATGACAAATGACGGAGCTGCCACTTGGGAATTGTCTGATGACAAAAAGACTATTACGGTGAAAATTAGAGATAATGTCAATTGGTCAGACGGTCAACCTGTTACTGCTGAAGACTATGAATATTCATTTTTAGTCATTGGTAATAAGGATTACACGGGTGTACGTTATGGCGATACTATTATACAAAGTATCGTTGGAATGAAAGAATACCATGCTGGTAAGGCCAAAAATATCTCCGGAATAAAAATTATTGATGACAAAACACTTTCTATTACCTTTACAAAAGCTAACCCATCTTTATTAACTGGTCTGTGGTCAACAGCTGCACCTAAACATTTATTAAAAGATACTCCAATTAAAGACCTTGCTAAATCGCCTTATGTTCATGCTAAGGCAATCGGATTTGGACCATTCAAAATTAAAAAGATTGTTCCAGGAGAATCCGTTGAGTATGAAAGAAACGACAATTATTGGAAAGGCAAACCTAGGTTGAAATCAATTGTTTTAAAGGTTGTGAACCCTAAAGTAATTCTGCAATCACTTAAAAAAGGCGATGTAGATATTGCATCATTCCCAGTAGACCAATATCCTGCCGCAAAGAATGCTAAGGCATTCCAATTCTTAGGAAAGATTGAGTTGTCTTACAGCTACATTGGCTTTAAGTTAGGACATTGGGATGCGAAAAAGGGCAAAAACATAATGGATAACCCTAAATTCCAAGATAAGCGTTTGCGACAAGCAATGGCATATGCATTAGATGAAAAATCAGTTGGTGAAAAGATTTATAATGGCTTAAGATTCCCAGCAACATCTCTCATTCCACCATCCTTCCCATCATGGCATAGCGATGCTGGTGCGATTGGTTACGACCCGGAAAAGGCGAAGAAATTATTGGATGAAGCAGGTTACAAAGATAAAGACGGTGACGGTCTTCGTGAAGATCCAGATGGTAAGAAGTTCCATATCAATTTCTTATCTATGAGTGGCGGAGAGACAGCTGAACCACTTGCAAAATTTTATATGCAGTGCTGGAAAAACGTAGGTCTAGATGTGTCATTAGTTGATGGCAGACTTGCAGAATTCAACTCATTCTATGACATGGTTGAAGCAGATGATCCAAAAGTAGATGTGTTTGCGGGTGCATGGAGCACTGGTTCTGACGTAGATCCTTATGGATTATATGGTGAAGATGTTGCATTTAACTTTTCTCGTTACGTAAATGAAGAGAATTCTAAATTATTGGAAGAAGGTCATTCAGAAAAAGCACTTGATCATGATTATCGTAAGCAAGTATACGAGGATTGGCAAAAACTAATGAATGATGAATTGCCTGTAATTCCAACATTATTCCGTTATGGCTTAACTGCTGTTAATAACCGCGTTAAGGATTATACAATTGAACCAGGGAAAACTACATTTGTTTGGAGCGATGTGAGCGTATCAAGTAATAATCCAGATGTAGAGTAATATCTAAAAAAAGGATGGTCCTCAAAAGGATTGTCCTTTTTTTAGTTTGGATTAATCATTTCCCGTTTGTTTTCTATTTCTAGAAGGTTACAACTTTTTATGAAATTTGAAACAATTATCTCAGCCATCCATAATAATATAGGTGGACACCGTTAAGAATATTGTAATGCTGGGGGTGGGGTATGGATTTTCCCTCATACAAGCGTTTTAAATTAGCATAGTAATTTGTATCCTTATTCCTTTTTTTAAAATAGGATTTTACTGTTTCTTAAGTAAACAGTGATTTAATAATAGTCAAGAGGGTTATTAGAAAAGTGGAAGTTATATTTAAAATTGGAATGCCGGAGATTCGAATTCACAGGTTATTTGGATAGTTTCAATATTCATTGAAAGTGCTGGAGGAGTATTGCGGATAAGGGAAGTAGTAACTATTATATTGCTTGCGATGGTGAAAAAAACAGTCATTTTGAGGTTCTGCACATTTTCTTAAAACATTCTTCATTTTAATATAGAAATTATTAAGCCACTAGTAAAAGCAAAGAACTATGTAAGGAGAGAACCTATGAAGGTTCTACTTATTATCATTATTTTTTATACACGGATTAAAAGTCTTTCTGTGGCTGTACTCATTTATCATTGGTTTTTTCGATATCATGCTTCCGGTTGGAATAATTATGAGCAGGAATGACCCACTATCTAAAATACCGTAATATCCACTTGAGTATGTATGAAGACAAATTTGCGCTATTATCTGAATTCGATATGAATATTGTTTATCAAAACGTAAAGATAAAAAAATTATTATTTATTTCTCGAGAAAATCCAACTATACAAAAGGCCACTGAATAGTCCTGCAGCATGGGCTGTTATATTTATGTCTGACTCAAAAACAGTCATAATTACGGATATTCCTATTATAAGCAAAAGAATTGTTTGGTTCTGTCTAGGAATATGGAGTCTTTTTGTCAAAGCAAAGAATAAAAAACAGCCTAAGAGACCAAATATTGCACCGCTCGACCCTGTGTGTGTGTATGTTAGTGGGAGAAATACAAAAGTAGCGGCATTGCCCGCTATTCCTGAGATAAGATAAAGCAGTAAAAATTTCCATTTTCCTAGTAAACCTTCGATTATAGGACCCATCATAGCAATTGATATTGTATTATAAAAAAAATGGGCAAAATGAACATGAATAAACATTGGAGTAACTAGTCTCCATATTTCTCCTTCAGAAATATATAAATTAACCCCGATGAAACGTTTATATAAAGGTTGATGAGGAACAAAGGGAATCCACATTAAAGTAAAGCAGAATAAATGAACGAATATGATGAAAAGTGTAATAGGATAGGATTTTAAATATAGATGAAATGTGCTGTTAGATTGGGAATACATAAGTTTTCTCCTTTCCTAGCAGGTTGTACAATATGTTTATGCAGAAGAAACATTTGATAGAAGGGAATTTATAAATGATAAAAGGTATAGGTATAGATATAGTAGAAATAGAAAGGGTTCAAAAAGTTTGTGAGAGACAAGGAAGATTTCCAGAGAGGATTCTTTCAGAACAAGAAATCGAAGTCTATAGAATGTTATCTGGAAAGCGGAAAATTGAATTTCTAGCAGGGAGGTTTGCTGCAAAAGAAGCTTATGCTAAAGCAAACGGAACAGGATTTGGAGAGGAGTTATCCTTTACCGATATTGAAATTTCCGTTGATAGCAAAGGGAAACCATATATAACCAAACCTAAAGAACAAGGTGTCCACCTCTCTATTACCCATAGTGCACAATATGCGGTGGCACAAGTCATTATAGAGGAAATTTAACAAAATATTATGATCAAATTTTAAATTTGAGTTACAACATCCTTTGCATAATCCTAAAGGTTGTCTCATATATTCATAGTGCGATAGGAGAGACAAGGCTTAAGGTTAAATAGCTTCAAAGTTCACTTCAAGCAGAACTTTTGGTTATCAATCAATGTAGAATGGCCTTTCTCTTCACCAATGAATAAATGAGTATGAAGGGGTTGAAGGGATGAAGAAAAAGTTTTGGATACTTGCAGTGGTACTTGCAGCAATTCTTGCATTATCAGCTTGTGGATCCAAGTCGCAAGAGGATGTAGTCCAAGATTTAAACGGAAAGCTGGAAAAGCTGTCAGGATATAAGGCGACTGCAGAAATGACATTGAAAATGGGAACAGAACCGCAAGTCTATGATATTGAAATTTGGCATAACAAACCAGATTATTACCGCGTGCAATTGAAGAACTCGAAAAAAGATCAAAGTCAGATGATTCTTCGCAATAAAGACGGTGTATATGTTTTAACTCCGACGCTTAATAAAAGCTATAAATTCCAAAGTGAATGGCCAAAAAATAGTAGCCAAGCATACTTATATGAGTCACTAGTAAAAGATATTTTGCAAGATAAAAATGCAAAATTTAAAGTTACAAAGAATAATTATGTATTTGAAACCAAAACGCGTTACCAAAACAATAAAATGCTCCCATATCAAGAAATTTCATTTGATAAGAGAACGTTAACACCGAAAACTGTGAAAGTAATGGATACGAATAAAAACACCTTAGTATCCGTTACATTCACGAAGGTTCAATTTAATGCCAAGTTTGATAAAAACGCATTTGATACGAAAAAGAATTTAACTGGCGCTAGTTTTGATAAAGCACCTCAAGATGTAAAAGTAAATGGTGGTTCTGAATTCTCCGTTAAGTACCCAGAGGCTAAAATTGGAAAGCTATATGATGAAAAAGAAATTAACACAGACAATGGAAAACGCGTAATTCTAACTTATAGTGGTGATAAACCATTCACTTTAATCCAAGAGAAGGCTGCTGCATCTTCCAGCAAAGCAATGGAAGTAACAGCAATGAATGGGGATATGGTTGATTTGGGATTTGTGATTGGGGAAATAACGAATAACTCTTTAACATGGACACAAGACGGTGTCAATTATATGATTGCATCTAATAAATTATCCAAGAATGAGATGATTGAAATTGCTGAATCTGTTCAAGGCCAGCCGGTAAAATAAAGTGTAAATGCGAAAAGCACTCTAACCGTTAACAGATGTCGTAGTTTCACACCGAGATAAAGGAAAAAGGCTGAGGTACTTTACCAGGCGATAACACTTATTTAGAAAAAAGCAAAAATCTGCTTGCCGATGGGGCCTAATCTAGATGTAAACAATTTTATTAATAGTTTCCACAGGTATAAATTTTAATATCTCTCAAATGAAAGAAAGTAGGCTACTGACAGTAGCCTGCTTTTTTCCATTTATAGAAACTGTAATAAATAGTTGACATTGCGGTATAAGAGATAAATAATCAAAGCAATTATTACTTTTAATATTTAGGGATGTGTTTTTCGAAATGAACTCACCATACTATCGCGATACTTGGGTAGAGATCCAATTAGATTATTTAAAAGAAAATGTATTATCGGTACGAAATCATTTACCGAAGGACGTTGATATTTTTGCCGTAGTAAAAGCAAATGGATATGGGCATGGAGATGTTCAAGTGGCAAAGACGGCATTAGAAGCAGGTGCGCATGGTTTGTGTGTTGCTTTTCTAGACGAGGCGTTAGTTCTAAGGAGAAATGGAATTGATGTTCCTATTCTCGTTCTAGGAGCGAGTCGCCCGGAAGATGCTGCTATAGCAGCGATGCATAATATTTCACTGACTGTTTTTCAAAAGGAATGGTTGGAAAAAGCAATGCTTACACTGAACAATCAGATGCTTTCTATTCATGTGAAATGTGATACTGGGATGGGAAGAGTTGGAATAAGAGATAAACAGGAATTGACGGAGATGGTTGGCTTCATAGAAGGAAATCGCCAGTTTGTATTTGAAGGAATCTTTACTCATTTTGCAACGGCAGATGAACTAAATACGAATTATTATGAAAAGCAGTTACACCAATTTACTGAAATGGTTCATATATTGGATAAAAAACCTCGTTACATCCACTGTGCTAATAGTGCTGCTTCGTTGCGCTTCCCGCAAATGGGCTTTAACGCGGTTCGATTAGGCATTGCTATGTATGGGTTAACCCCTTCTGAAGAAATGAGTGAATTAATTCCCTTTCCATTAAAGGAGGTTTTTTCCCTCCATACTCGAATTGTACATGTTAAAAAGCTTCCTCCAGGTGAAAGTATTAGTTATGGTGCGACTTATCAGACAAAGGAGGAGGAATGGATAGCGACTCTTCCAATCGGGTATGCTGATGGGTGGATTAGGAAGTTGCAGGGACAAGTTGTTTTGGTGGATGGAAAAGAAGCTCCGATAGTCGGGAGAATATGTATGGATCAATGTATGATTAGGCTCCCACACTATTTACCTGTAGGAACAACTGTTACATTAATTGGAAAACAAGATAGTCTTTTTATATCTATAAATGATATCGCGCGCAAATTAGAAACAATAAACTATGAGATTCCATGCATTATCTCAAATAGAGTTCCGAGAGTCTATATGAAAAATGGCGAAGTAGTGGAAGTGAGAAATGGATTATTGGGTGAAAAAAATAATTGGAAATGAAAAATAACTTTTGCAACAGAACAAAATGTTGGTAATACTGTTAAACAAATAGTATTTTAATGGGCAATATATTGGAGTTTCTTTATATTAATGCATAAATGAGCCAATTTTTTGCAGATAATAGTGAGGAATGACTAAATTGTCTTTGCGTATAGTTAATTTGGTGGTATTATTAAATTGGTATTTAAGAATCGGTGTGTAGTGATTGGTGGAGGTGTCGTTTGTGTCTGAATCCAGCGCAACAACAGAAATTTTAATTAGATTACCGCAACAACTATTATCAGAACTTGATGGATTTGCTGAACAAGAGAATGTGAATCGTAATGAATTTATTTACCGAGCTACTAAAATGTATCTTCGTGAAAGAAGAAAACGTCAAATTCGTGAATCCATGAGACGCGGATATATGGAAATGGCTAAAATTAATTTAGCAATAGCATCGGAAGCGATTCAGGCAGAATACGAAGCAGAACATACAGTAGAACGCTTGGTTAGCGGGGGTTAGTCCTTTGATTGTTAAGCGTGGTGACGTGTACTTTGCTGACCTTTCCCCAGTAGTTGGATCGGAACAAGGCGGGGTCCGACCGGTATTAGTCATACAAAATGATATAGGGAACAGGTTTAGTCCGACTGTAATTGTTGCTGCTATTACAGCGCAAATCCAAAAAGCAAAACTGCCTACACATGTTGAAATTGATGCAAAGCGTTACGGCTTTGAACGCGATTCTGTTATTTTGCTTGAACAAATTCGCACAATTGACAAACAACGCTTAACGGACAAAATCACGCATCTTGACGAAGAAATGATGGAAAAAGTAGATGATGCCTTGCAAATAAGCTTAGGACTCATAGAATTTTAAACGACGCTCTTGAAGAGCGTTTTTTTATATTTGTCAATAGCGGAATATTCGGTTAATTTTATAGTAAAGAAGCACCATTTGCAATGATTTTGAGCTAAATCAATTTTTACAATTCCAAAAATTTGTTAACCTAATACAAAAGGCTATAAGTAATTAACGACTGTTTTGAGGGATATTTAGAAAGAAATCTCGCGAAAAGAATAATGATATGGAAATTCCATTCCCAAGGGGGGAGCGAGACGGAAACCTTGGCATCCAAAAAATGAATCATTAATTAAAGCATTAAATGATAATATGTATAAATTATCCTTTAAAGAATGGAGAGATCCTATGCAAAACTTGTTAAAAGATTTTATTGCAAACAATAAGGAAGCTATTTTAACAGAGTGGATGAAGAGGATGAAGGAAGAGGGAGATGAAAGGGTCACCAAAACCGTTTCAGACAGTGTGTACGCTAATTTGAGTAAAGAATTTGTTGAGGTTATTTTTGCAAGAATCAAAAAGTCTAATCAGGAGTACACGGAAAAACTCGAGGAGTTTTCTGAAAGAATTGTACGTTTAGGCTGGCCGTTAACCTATGTATCATTAGGATTAACAACATTAGGGCGCATTATCTATACGGAAATATTCCAAAAGGATTTAATCCCTTCAGATAGAGTAAAGGAATTTGCAATGGTGTACGACAAATGGATGACACCAATGATGCATGAAATTATTCAAGCATATACTGCAACATGGGAAAGGACGGTATCCCTTCAAAAAATAGCATTGCAAGAACTTTCGGCGCCATTAATTCCGGTATTTGAGAAAATATCCGTTATGCCTTTGGTGGGAACAATTGATACAGAAAGAGCCAAATTGATTATGGAAAATCTTCTAAATGGAGTAGTCAAACACCGTTCAGAAGTAGTCTTAATTGACATTACAGGTGTGCCAGTAGTCGATACCATGGTAGCTCACCATATAATTCAAGCGGCAGATGCTGTGCGTTTAGTCGGTGCTAAATGTATGTTGGTAGGAATTAGACCAGAAATCGCGCAAACAATTGTAAATTTAGGAATTAATTTAAATCAGGTTATCACTACAAGCACTTTACGCATAGGGATAGAAAAGGCATTAGAGATGACCAATCGAAAAATCATTAAATTGGAGGCATAGTAGTGAGAATACCAATCTTAAAGCTATATGATTGTCTGCTCGTATCCATTCAATGGGAACTTGATGACCAAACTGCCCTTCAATTTCAAGAAGATCTATTACATAAAATACATGAAACTAATGCTAGGGGAGTTGTAATCGACTTAACATCAATAGATATAATTGATTCATTTATTGCAAAAGTTCTTGGGGATGTAATTGATATGTCGAAGTTAATGGGTGCAAAAGTTGTTGTAACAGGGATTCGACCAGCTGTTGCGATTACGCTCATTGAACTTGGGATACGATTAGAGGATGTGTCTACAGCGATAGATTTAGAAAATGGTTTGGAGAAATTACAACAGGAACTGGGGGATTGACTTTTATGGAGTTCCAATCCAGCGTGAAGATTTTAAACGAATGGGACATCGTTGCAGTCCGCCAGTTAGGTAGAAATATTGCAAAGGAACTCAATTTCGGTACTGTAGATCAAGCAAGGATAACCACAGCAATCAGCGAACTGGCAAGAAACATTTTTTTATATGCCAAACAAGGTCAAATAACAATTAACAAAGTCTTTGACGATGGGAAATGGGGCTTGCAAATTATTGCCGAAGACGAGGGACCTGGAATTCAAGATATTCGGAAAGCGATGGAAGATGGTTACTCAACCTCAGGCGGCTTAGGAGCGGGATTGCCAGGGGTAAAACGATTAATGGATACATTCGATATTGATTCTAAACCGAATCAAGGAACCATTATTACGGCGACAAAATGGCTCCGATAGGGGGAGTTATCGATGACCTTCAAAAATATAATGGAAACAAAATATAGAGATATTTTATCAAACTATCTACAACAACAAAGTGAACAAGTTTTATATCAAAGTCAGAAATTTAGCCGGAAATTAATTGAACATCAAATTTCTCCGGAAGAAATGATTAGCTTGCATCGTTCTCTATTGTTAGAAATCGAACCGAATTTAAGTGAAAATGTTCTTCATTCCTTCGATGTCCTTTTAGAAATTATGATGGGATATGGTTTGGCATATAGGGAACATCAAAGTCTTCGTGATCAGCAGATTGAATTAAAAAACGAGATTGAGGTAGCCGCGAATATGCAGAAAACACTGCTTGGCACGAAAATTCCTAAAACTGCAAATTTGGACATAGGAGCTATCAGTGTACCGGCTAAAAAAATGAGTGGTGATTATTTTCACTTTATTGAAGACGAGCAAAATCGGATAGGGGTAGCTATCGCAGATATTATCGGTAAAGGAATTCCAGCTGCTCTTTGTATGTCAATGATTAAATACGCGATGGATAGTTTAACAGATATTCAACACCAACCAAGCCGTTTGCTTGAAGATTTAAATCGTGTTGTAGAGCAAAATGTGGACCCAAGTATGTTTATTACTATGTTTTACGGAATGTATGACCCAAATGAGCACCAATTTCATTACTCCTCTGCAGGACATGAACCAGGCTTTTTCTATGACGCGGCACAAAATAAATTTTTTGATTTAGCTGCCGATGGTTTGCTGCTCGGGGTAAATAAAAAGACCCGTTATCGAGGATACTCAAGAAAGCTGCAAATAGGGGATATGATTGTTCTTTTGTCTGACGGAGTTACAGAATGCAGAACAGACAAAGGATTTATTGAAAGAGATGCAATTGTTTCTTACATACGAAAAAATATTGATTTACCGGCCGATGTCATGGTGAATAATGTATATAAAGATTTGGAAAGATTGCAAGCATTTCAACTGCGGGATGACTTTACGCTAATAATATTAAAAAGAGTAAAATAAAAGGTTTGGCTAAACAGTAAATGGGGTAAAGAGTAAAAAGGCGAATACGGTGAAGGGGTGGAGTTATGAATTTGACCGTAAATATAGAACAAAAAGAAAACCAAGTTAAGATAAAAATAAGTGGTGAAATTGATGCGTATTCGGCACCGAAATTAAAGGAGTCGTTACAACCGTTTGAGAATAAGAAGCTTATTCATTTGACGGTAAATCTGTCGGAAGTCACTTATATGGATAGTACAGGCTTGGGCGTGTTTGTTGGGTTATTTAAAATGTTAAGAGCAAATGAGGGAAACCTAAAATTGACAGGTCTATCTCCTCGCCTAAAACGTTTATTTGAAATAACTGGTTTAGCTGAGATTATGGAGATTAATACCGAGGTAGAGGGTGTGTAAAAATGGGGGCATTTGAAAGCATCGAGATGAAAATACCTGCAAAACCTGAATATATTGGAGTTATGCGACTCACGCTTTCAGGCATTGCAAGTCGAATGGGATTCGATTACGAAATCATTGAGGATTTGAAAATTGCGGTAAGTGAGGCAATTACAAATGCAATTCAGCATGGATATAAAGGAAGTATGGGAGGTCAGATTTCTATTACCTTTGGTATTTATTCCGACCGAATGGAAGTAATAGTATCTGATTCTGGGAATAGTTTTGATTATAACAAGGTAAAAGGTAATCTTGGTCCGTATCATGAAAGGAACCAAACTGAACTTTTGAAAGAAGGGGGATTGGGCCTTTACTTAATTGAAAGTCTCATGGATGAAGTGCAAATTCTTCAAAATGAAGGGGTAACGGTCGTAATGATTAAGTACCTCGAAGGAGAGCAGGTGGAGACGAATGGGAAAATTGTCTCAACCTAAATCTCTGGAATCAAACCAGGTGGTTAGCTTAATTAAATCTTTTCAACAAAACGGTGATGAAGAAATACAAGAAAAGCTTGTCCGACATTTTGAAAAGCTTGTGGATTCTATTGCCAGAAAGTATTCAAAAGGTAATCATTATCACGAGGATATATTTCAAGTGGGAATTATCGGTTTGCTTGGGGCGATGAGGAGATATGATGAGTCCTTTGGAAAAGGCTTTGAGGCGTTTGCGGTTCCAACAATTGTTGGAGAAATAAAACGATTTCTACGAGATAAAACATGGAGTGTACATGTTCCGAGAAGAATCAAAGAACTAGGTCCAAAAATAAAAAAGGCAGCGGAGGAATTAACAATAGAATTGCAGCGGTCACCTAGAATTGACGAAATTGCTTTGAGAATTAATATTTCAGAGGAAGAGGTTCTTGAGGCGATGGAAATGGGAAAAAGCTATCAATCTTTATCTGTGGATCATTCAATTGAGTCGGATTCAGATGGAAGCACAGTCACGTTATTAGATATAGTAGGAAATGTAGACAACGGCTATGAAAAAGTGGATCAGCGCCTAGTAGTTGATAAGGCTTTACATGTATTAAGTGAGCAAGAACGTCAAATTATCCACTATACTTACTTAGAAAATATGAGCCAAAAAGAAACTGGGTTGAAGCTTGGAATATCTCAAATGCATGTATCAAGACTACAGCGTCGTGCTATAAAAAAATTACGTGAAGCCATTTTTGAGGAAGAAGCAATTCATTCGGAGAAATATTTATCATGATGCAACTACAACATTATTTGATGGAAGCTTACGCCTTTCAGACAGCGAAAGAAGGAAAAGAATATTGCGGGGATAGTTTTTATATGTCTGTAAATAACAACACCTTTCTATGTGTTTTAGCAGATGGATTAGGAAGTGGAAAAGCTGCATTTGAGGCATCTTCCTCCGTTGTAGAGTATGTAAAGGAAAACCAGGAAATGGACGTAAACTCCCTTATATATAATTCTAATAAGTTATTAGTAAATAAAAGAGGTGCAGCAGTTTCCATTATGAAAATTAATTTGCAAAAGCGAGAATTGATTTATAGCGGAGTAGGTAATATTCGTTGTTACTTATACACACCTTCTGGAAAAACAACCTATCCTTTATCGGTAACAGGATATTTGTCAGGGAGGCCACAAACCTTTCGCACGCAATGTTTTTCTTATGAAGCTAATTCCCGTTTTCTTTTACATTCGGATGGTGTAAGTCTTTCAAATGCAAAATCATTCATGCAAAGCGGCCGTCCCCTTGATACGCTTGCTAATGAAATAAAAAGAGATTATATACGAAAAACGGATGATTGTACATGTATCCTTGGAAGCTTGCTATGAATAGTGCAGGCTTTTTCACTTTCATCTGAACATGTTAAAATAATAAGAGTCCCAAGTAAGTTGAATAAATGTGGAAATGGGTGGATTAAATGGCTGAACAAACAGTAGCAATGAGAGAGGAACAGCTAAAAAAACAATTAGCTTCAGAATTGAAATTTTCTCCTAAACAAATAAATACGGTTATTTCATTACTTGATGAGGGCAATACTGTTCCGTTTATAGCAAGATACCGAAAAGAGATGACCGGAGCCTTAGATGAGGTTCAAATTAGAGCTATAATGGATCGATGGACTTATGTTCAAAATTTAGAGCAAAGAAAAGAAGAGGTTATTCGATTAATTGGAGAGCAAGGTAAATTGACTGATGAACTCCAACAAAAAATAATTGCTGCTGATAAGCTTCAAACCATCGAGGATCTTTACCGGCCATATAAGCAAAAACGCCGCACAAAAGCGACTATCGCAAAGGAAAAAGGTTTAGAACCTCTGGCGGAATGGATGATGACCTTTCCGACAATGGGAAATGTGGAGGAAAAAGCGGCACAGTTTGTTTCGGAAGAGAAAGAAGTACATACAGCTGAAGATGCTTTATTAGGCGCGAAGGATATTATTGCAGAATGGGTGTCTGATGAGGCAACCCACCGAGAGTGGATTCGAGAAGATACATATAAAACGGGTGTGATTTCTTCATCTGTTAAAAAGGCAGAGAATGATGATAAAAAGGTCTTTGAGATGTACTATGAATACGAAGAACCTGTTAGAAAAATCGTCCCGCATCGAATTTTAGCCTTAAACCGCGGTGAAAAAGAGGATATTTTGCGCATTACCATTCAACCAGATACGGATAGGATTATGGATAAGCTGTCCAAAAAGGTAGTTAAAAAAGCTCATTCTATTACAGCTGCTTATGTAAAAGAAGCTGTTGAAGATGCATATAAACGATTAATTCAGCCTGCAATAGAAAGAGAAATCCGTAATGAACTAACGGAAAAAGGGGAAGATCAAGCGATTCATATATTTTCCGAAAATTTGCGGAATCTTCTATTGCAGCCTCCATTAAAAGGGAAAATGGTTTTGGGGGTGGATCCGGCGTATAGAACCGGCTGTAAATTGGCTGTTGTAAATGAAACAGGAAAAGTATTATATATAGGGGTAATCTATCCTCATCCACCGAAAGCCAAGCCAGAAGAAGCGAAGGAAACATTTACAAAGATCTTAGAGGAATACAGTATTGAAATCATTGCAATCGGAAATGGAACAGCTTCTCAAGAAACAGAGCAATTTGTTGCAGGAATTCTTAAAGAAGTTAACAAAGATATATCATATATCATTGTTAATGAGGCAGGAGCAAGTGTGTATTCTGCATCTGATTTAGCGAGGGAAGAGTTTCCTGACCTGCAGGTAGAGGAAAGAAGTGCTGTTTCCATCGCCAGAAGACTTCAGGACCCGTTAGCGGAGCTAGTAAAGATAGACCCAAAATCAGTAGGGGTTGGCCAATATCAGCATGATGTTTCTCAAAAGAAATTAAACGATTCGTTAACATTTGTGGTAGAAACTGCTGTAAACCAAGTTGGAGTAAACGTAAATACTGCTTCTCAGTCACTTTTACAATATGTAGCTGGTTTAAGTAAAACAGTTGCAGGAAATATTGTAAAAGTACGGAATGAAAGTGGTAGATTCATTAACCGTACGCAATTAAAGAATATCCCCCGTTTAGGTGCTAAAACTTACGAGCAGTGTATCGGATTTTTAAGGATAATGGACGGCGAAGAACCGCTTGATAAGACATCCATTCACCCAGAAAGATATGAAGAAGTAAAAGCTTTATTAAAGAAGTTGAACTTTACAACCGCCGATATTGGTTCTGATAAATTAAAGGATGCTATCTCTTCCTTATCTATTTCGGAAATCTCAAATGAATTAGGAATAGGTGAACTTACTTTACGAGATATTATGGATGCATTAAATCAACCAGGGCGTGACCCGCGTGATGAGTTGCCTAAACCATTATTAAAGAAAGATATTTTAAAATTAGAAGATTTACAGCCTGGATTAGAAATGCAAGGTACTGTAAGAAATGTAGTAGACTTTGGAGCGTTTGTAGATGTAGGGGTAAAAGAAGATGGTTTAGTTCATATTTCTAAATTAAGCAACCAATTCGTCAAGCATCCCCTAGATATTGTGTCTGTTGGTGACATTGTTACTGTATGGGTTGAAAATGTAGATGCTGTAAAAGGCAGATTGTCACTTACAATGCTGAAAAAGTAAAAATTTGAAAAACTGCTATTGGATAGCAGTTTTTTTTATAACCATTATATTTTAATAAGTAATTTAAGCGGAAATATCAACTAGATTTTTCACTGTTTTGGTTTGTGTAAAAAAACCAGCATTGATTTAATAATTTTATTTGGTATCGATTCTTTTCATTAAAAGCTCTCCGCATCTGATTTTGAAACCAAATTGGCATCTCGAAACCTCCTTGTTGATAAGTAGGTTAATACCTAGTATATGTTATAATAGGTTGTCATGTTCATTTGAAGTTGCTTGAAAAGGGGAGTTTTAGGATGGAACGTTACCAGCTTCAAAAAATTGTAGAGGATATTTCATCAACTTTTTTTGGAAAGCCGTTTAAACATCAGGCGTTATTCAATTCAAAATTACGTACTACCGGTGGACGATACTTATTAAATAGCCATAACATTGAGCTGAATTATAAATACTTTGAAGAGCACGGAATAGAAGAACTCATCGCAATTATTAAGCATGAATTATGCCATTACCATCTTCATATAGAGGGGAAAGGATACCAGCATAAGGATCGTGATTTTAAAGTATTACTGAAACAAGTTGGAGGCTCGAGATTTTGTACTCCACTTCAGAATGTAAAGGGAAAGAGAACTGCTACTTTTCACTTATATGAATGCACAAACTGTAAAACACTTTACAAAAGAAGAAGAAGAGTGGATACTACGCGTTATGTGTGCGGAAAATGTGGGGGAAAGCTAAATAAGGCAGATAATTAGTACTCAAAAAGTTTTTTTAAAATTGGGTTGACAATATGCTTGTACCTAATTATAATTTTAAGAGTCGAGATTGAAATAATATTCCGCAGTAGCTCAGTGGTAGAGCTATCGGCTGTTAACCGATCGGTCGTAGGTTCGAATCCTACCTGCGGAGCCATATGGAGAAGTACTCAAGTGGCTGAAGAGGCGCCCCTGCTAAGGGTGTAGGTCGGGTAACCGGCGCGAGGGTTCAAATCCCTCCTTCTCCGCCATGATTTATATGATTGTGGCCCGTTGGTCAAGCGGTTAAGACACCGCCCTTTCACGGCGGTAACACGGGTTCGAATCCCGTACGGGTCATTGGAAAAGCAAAGAATTTGGTTATCGGTGTACGATTTCGGAGTCTTAGCCTGAGATAAAGGAAACATAGCGAGGTAGTTCGTGAACTGGAAAATGGTACTACCAGTTGGTGTTGACTGTTTGTGAAAAAAGATATAGAAATCATGTAAACCGAAAAATACTGTTGCTAGACAAGTTTAACTTGTTGGTAAATTCCATATAATACCCATACAAAATTGGTCTGGTAGTTCAGCTGGTTAGAATGCCTGCCTGTCACGCAGGAGGTCGCGGGTTCGAGTCCCGTCCAGACCGCCATTTTTATTAAAAAATAATATTGGGCTATAGCCAAGTGGTAAGGCAACGGACTTTGACTCCGTCATTCGCTGGTTCGAATCCAGCTAGCCCAGCCATTTTTTTATTTTTATAGCTATCGCAAAGACGATACGAGCCATTAGCTCAGTCGGTAGAGCACAATCGAATACGCTACAAAGTAATACATCAGCGTACCAATCGAGCTGCTACTTGAATAATCTTTCTGAGATTGGGACGTCGTAGATGCATTTAGATAGAACGCAATATGAAATTCGTCTTTAAAACTATATGCGAGCCATTAGCTCAGTTGGTAGAGCATCTGACTTTTAATCAGAGGGTCGAAGGTTCGAGTCCTTCATGGCTCACCATTTAAACAAAACATAATAACTCTTTAATACGCGGGTGTGGCGGAATTGGCAGACGCACCAGACTTAGGATCTGGCGCCGCAAGGCGTGGGGGTTCGACTCCCTTCACCCGCACCAACCAAAAATTACTATTGCATTTTATCTAGCTGTTTGTTATAATAAATTTTGTCACTTTTAATAAATGCGGTCGTGGCGGAATGGCAGACGCGCTAGGTTGAGGGCCTAGTGGGGGCAACCCCGTGGAGGTTCAAGTCCTCTCGGCCGCACCAAAGTTTTTTGCTTAGCAAAATAACTTTCCGATAGATTCTTTTGCTTAGCAAAATAATCTTAAATAACTTTCTATAATGCGCCCATAGCTCAATTGGATAGAGCGTTTGACTACGGATCAAAAGGTTAGGGGTTCGACTCCTCTTGGGCGCGCCATTAAAACACTATTCAAGCGAGTATATTATTGAATGTATACTTACTTCAATCGGGAAGTAGCTCAGCTTGGTAGAGCACATGGTTTGGGACCATGGGGTCGCAGGTTCGAATCCTGTCTTCCCGACCATTAATAATTTGATATTTGCGGGTGTAGTTTAGTGGTAAAACTACAGCCTTCCAAGCTGTTGTCGTGGGTTCGATTCCCATCACCCGCTCCAAAAAAATAAAAAAAGGTTATTGACTTTTTGATTTTAAGTTGATATACTTTAAAAGTTGCTTCTTAAAAAAAGCAATTGAATATTGGTCTTTGAAAACTGAACAGAACGAA
>NZ_PIQO01000037.1 GCF_002844575.1 Heyndrickxia camelliae | reverse complement strand
CTGTTCAGTTTTCAAAGACCAATACTCAGTTGCTTTATAAGGAGCAACTTTTATATTATATCGTTTCGAGTTTATATTGTCAACAACTTTTTTATTTCATCAGAAGCGACATTTAATATAATATCATCTCTGAATTGCATTGTCAACACTATTTTTTCTTTAAACATTTTATACCAACTAATTTCCTTGTCGATTTTTATATAATAACACCTAACTTACATAAGGTCAATAGAATAAACCTGGTAGATATACCCATTTCAATAAAAAGTCGATCCCTTCATGATGGATCGACCGTCCTTCCTATTTAATAGAAATAATATTAGGTTCTTTTAATTCAACAGGACCTTCTTTTTCAATTACTACCGTTTCTCCTATGTTTAAATTCGTGAAGACAATTGGCGTTATAATTGAAGGAACTCTTTCTTTCAAAAAATCTAAATTTACTTTCATTAAAGGTTGCCCAGCTTCTACACAGTCCCCATCCCTCACTAATGTCTCAAATCCTTCACCTTTTAAATTTACAGAATCAATACCTACATGGATTAAAATTTCTCTTCCAGCATCAGACATTAATCCAATTGCATGCTTAGTAGGGAAGACAATTACTATTTTTCCGTCTACAGGCGATACGATAACACCAGCTTCCGGAACAATAGCAAATCCATCACCCATCGTTTTTTCAGAGAACAGTGGATCAGGCACCTCCGTAATGGGCTTGATTTCCCCTTTAACTGGAGATATATATGATTCATGGATCTCCTTACCCTTAGATTGAAGAACTCCCGGTAACATCTCTTCCGTGTTCTGTCTTACCTCTGCATTTGGGCTTGTTTTTAATTTACGCGGTCTTTTGCCAGATATGATATCCTTCATTTGCGATTTTATGGTATCTGACTTTGGACCAAAGATAACTTGAATATTATTCCCTACCTCAAGAACACCAGTTGCACCTAATTTCTTTAAACGATCCTTTTTTACATTTTTCACATCCGCTACTTGAATACGTAATCTTGTGATACATGCATCAAGGTTTGCAATATTTTTTGTTCCACCCATCGCCTCTAATATGTCGTATGGTAAATCAGAGGTTGGTGCACTTGTAGTTCCCTCTGTTTCCTCTTCTACCTCTTCACGTCCGGGTGTTTTTAGATTGAACTTGCGTATTGCGAAGCGAAATCCAAAATAATAGATGACTGCAAACACTAAACCTACTGGAATCACCCACCACCAGTGTGTTTGTTTATTCAAGACTCCAAACAAAACAAAGTCAATTAAGCCTCCAGAGAAAGTCATCCCAATTTTGACATTTAATAATTGCATCACCATAAAAGATAATCCGGCAAATACAGCATGGATACCAAATAATACAGGTGCAACGAACAAGAAAGAAAACTCAATAGGTTCTGTAATGCCGGTTAAAAAAGATGTTAAGGCGGCAGAACCCATAATACCAGCTACGATTTTTTTTCGTTCAGGTCGCGCTTCATGATAGATTGCTAAAGCAGCTGCAGGAAGACCAAACATCATGAATGGGTATTTACCTGTTTGGAATGTTCCAGCTGTTAAATGTTGAACCCTATCTTTTATTTCTGCCATAAAAATAGCTTGATCACCATGCACAGGTGTTGAAGCACCATGCGGTGTATAAGAACCAAACTCAAACCAAAACGGCGAATACCAAATATGGTGCAAACCGAATGGGATCAATGAACGTTCGATTAATCCAAAGATAAAAGCTGCCAAAGTAGGTTGCGAATTTAACATAAAATTAGAGAAATGATTAAGCCCCACTTGGATAGGCGGCCAAACAACTAACATGATTAATCCTAAAACAACAGCAGAGGCTGCCGTTGCAATCGGCACAAACCGCTTTCCTGCAAAGAATCCTAAATAAGACGGCAATTCAATTTCAAAGAGCTTATTGTACATATATGCTGCCATTAGACCAACAATAATCCCGCCAAACACACCTGTTTGAAGTGTTGGAATCCCTAATACTAATGCATTCGCAGGATTCACGTGATTACCAGTAACATCCCCAAGAGAAAGTCCCTTCGCTACTCCCATCGTAACATTCATAATTAAATACCCTACGATTGCTGCTAATCCAGCTACCCCTTCTCCTCCGGATAATCCAATGGCAACCCCAACCGCAAAAAGCATCGCTAAGTTACTAAAGATTATATCCCCAGCATTGGCCATTACATCCGCTATATGCTTTACCCATACTACATCCAAAAAAGGAGCTACAGCTAAAAGAGTCGGGTTTGTCAACGCTGTACCAACAGCCAGCAAAATACCTGCAGCCGGCAAAATCGCCACCGGAAGCATTAATGCTTTACCGACTTTTTGCAAAACGCCAAATATGTTCTTAAACATAAGCAAAATCTCCATTATTAATTGAAAGTTTTTAAAAAGACACAAAAAAAGCATGAAAAAAGAAGGAGGAAAAAGGTCTGTATCCCTATATCCAATTTCATAGTTCTTTTCTCACGCCTGATTTATTCAGTCAAATCTAATATATCATTAGATGTATTTCTTGGAAGTGGTTACATTTTGTACTATAACTAGACTAACTTATTTTGAATCCTTTGAAGATGCATCGTTAAATATACCGCCTCTGCATCATATACTGGCATTTTCAGCGTTTGTTGCATTATTTTAATTAACTTCCAGGCAAGATTATAGCATAAGGGATATTCTTGCTTTAAAAATAAGGTTAATTTATCCGGTTCTTTAATTTTTTCACCCGTGATAACTCTATCAATTGCATAACGCAGATGCCGAACAAGTCTCATATAGTGAATATCTTCCTTATTTAATTTCATTCTAAATTGGTCTTCAATGGTTTGAATCAATTTTGCCACTAACTGAGAGTATTGATTAACTTCAGATAAGTCCTTATTCGTTACTGCACTATGAATATGCAAAGCGATAAAACCAATTTCTCCCTCAGGCAAAGCAATATTGGCCGAGTTATTGATAAGATCAATCACTTCTTCTGCAATTGCATATTCTGTAGGGTACATCACTTTTGTTTCAACTAAGAAAGGGTTCTTAATGGATAGCCCTCTCATTAGACGATGAATAGAAAACAAAATATGATCGGTTAAGGCAACATGGATATGTTCGTTTAAAATAGAAGCTGTTCGTTTCCGTATTAACTCAATGGCCGAGATAATTACGTTTAGCATTTCTTCATCAATATAAGGCAATAATTTCTTATATTGTTCCTGTTCCTTTTCATTGGTTAAAACAAACATCTTTTCCGCTGACTCTTTCGAGATACTGTCACCCTTTTTACGGTTAAAACCAATCCCCTTACCTATAAGAACAACCTCATCATATATCGGATGCTCCACAATCAACACATTGTTATTTAATGCCTTTTTTATAGTAAATGCTTCCATCCTCATATCTCCCTAGCCATATTCCCTATAAAATTCATGTAGCCTAAGTGTATCGAAAAATTTTGCAGTAATCAATTTTGTTATCTTAAAATCGAAATAAAAAATAGAGCCGCGTATAGAAACACGACTCCTTTGTACAATTTATTTCAAGAAGATGAAGTAAAGCAAAAAGATAACAAAGAAGAAATACATAATTGGATGAATTTCTTTGATTCTTCCTTTTACAATCATTGTAATTGGATAGAAGATAAAGCCAATCGCAATTCCTGTTGCGATACTATAAGATAATGGCATTGCAATCATCGTTAAGAATGCAGGTACCGCTATTTCGAATTTATCCCACTCAATATGTCTTAAGGATGTAACCATTAGAACACCAACAATAATAAGAGCAGGCGCTGTTACTGGCGCCGTTACAACTGATAATAGCGGAAAGAAGAATAAAGAAAGTATAAAGAATGCTGCAGTCACCAATGAAGCAAATCCTGTTCGGGCACCGGCCGCTACACCAGATGTTGACTCTACAAAAGATGTTGTTGTAGATGTTCCAAGTACTGCTCCAACCATAGTAGCAATAGAATCAGACACCAATGCTTTTCCTGCATTCGGAAGCTTATTGTCTTTCATCAAACCTGCTTGGCTAGCTACAGCCACAAGTGTTCCAGCGTTATCAAAGAAATCAACAAATAAAAAGGTAAGAATAACACCAATCATAGTAGTGGACCAGAATGAACTGTCTCCGAATGAGGAGAACACGGCACCAAACGTAGGGCTTACACTAGGAACCTTGTCTACTACTTTATGAGGCACATCGATTAAACCAAAAATCATTCCTACAATCGCTGTAATAATCATTCCATAAAAGACAGCGCCTTTTATATTTCTTGTCATCAGAATGACAGTAATAAAAATTCCGAAGATCGCAAGTAATGTATCGCCATTCGTAAGATCTCCCAATCCAACAAGGGTTGCATCATCGTTCACAATAATTTTTGCATTTTGCAATCCGAGGAAGGTAATAAATAAACCAATTCCCGCTCCGACAGCATGTTTTAGCTGTACTGGAATCGCGTTAATGATTTTTTCACGTAAGCCTGTAAGTGTTAATAGGAAGAAGAAAACTCCGGATATAAGAACTGCTCCGAGTGCATGTTGCCAAGGAATATGACTACCTAACACAACACTGTATGCAAAGAATGCATTTAACCCCATTCCTGGAGCTAATGCTAAAGGGTATTTCGCTAAAAGTCCCATTATTATAGATCCGACTGCAGATGCAATGGCCGTTGCTACGAATACAGAACCTTGATCCATCCTCATCGCATCAGGCAATCCTTTTACACTAGAAAGAGATAAGGTTAATGGATTAATAACAAGAATGTAGGCCATTGCTAAAAAGGTTGTCAAACCGCCCAAAAATTCTTGACGATAACTAGTTCCCAGTTCTCTAAACTGAAAATACTTTTGCATGTGTATTTCCCCCTAAAGTTTTTCATTTTAATATAATGAACGAAAAAACGCTTCGGTATCCACCGAAGCGTTTGACTATAGGCATATGTAAAGATAGAAATAAAACCATTCCTATCACAATTGCCTCGTAGTCAAGCCATTTACGGTAGCTCGGTAGAAACTCTTGGGCCATATTCCCAACATTATACGACACAATATTAAGATCATTAATTAGTACATTTGTATCATACCAACAGCTAATTATTCTGTCAATGAAAAATACGAACGTTTTTATATCTTTTTATAATTACGTTCGTATTTTTTACTTTTAATATTTATTAAGTTTTTACTTACTTAATGTTTAATATGGGAAAAGGGACCGAAAACTCCATCCACTTTAAACCTTATTCCCACTCAATTGTTGCCGGTGGCTTGCTTGTGATGTCATAAACTACGCGGTTTACATGTGCCACTTCGTTTACAATTCTGGTAGAGATGGTTTCTAGTACATCCCACGGAATTCTTGCCCAGTCGGAAGTCATCCCATCAATGGATGTTACAGCACGAATACCGATTGTATAATCATACGTACGGGCATCTCCCATAACACCGACGCTTCTAATATCAGGGAGAACCGTAAAGTATTGCCAAATCTCACGCTCCAGCCCTGCTTTTTTAATCTCTTCTCGCAAGATAAAATCGGATTCCCGAACGATTTCTAATTTATCTTCAGAAATAGCGCCTAAAACACGAATTCCTAAACCAGGACCAGGGAAAGGCTGTCTCCAGACAATTTCATCTGGAATTCCAAGTTCCGTTCCCAGCGCCCTTACTTCATCTTTAAATAATGTATTTAATGGCTCAATGAGAGTAAATTGCATGTCTTCTGGTAAGCCCCCAACATTATGATGGGATTTAATCGTTTGCGCTGTTGCTGTTCCACTTTCAATAATGTCTGTGTAAAGTGTACCTTGGGCAAGAAAATCAATACCTTCAAGCTTTTTAGCCTCGTCGTCGAAGACATAAATGAATTCATTTCCAATTATTTTTCGTTTTTTCTCAGGATCCGAAACTCCTTCAAGTTTCTTTAAGAAGCGGTCTTTAGCATCTACTTTTATGACATTCATATGGAAACCTTCCGCAAATGTCTTCATAACGCTATCTGCTTCCCCTTTACGCAACAGGCCATGGTCCACAAAGATACAAGTTAATTGATCGCCAATGGCTTTATGAATCAACACCGCTACAACAGAGGAATCAACACCACCACTTAACGCACAAAGAACTTTTTTATCGCCGACCGTTTCACGGATTTTTTGCATTTCCAGTTCAATAAAATTCTCCATAGACCAATTTGCTTCACACTCACAAACATGGAATACAAAGTTCTTTAACATATCGTTTCCATATACTGAATGCTGTACTTCCGGATGGAACTGAACAGCATACAAATTCCTGGATGGATCACTCATGGATGCAATTGGGCAAGATGGACTTGTTGCATTTACAGTAAATCCGTCTGGGGTTTCCGTTACCAAGTCCCCATGGCTCATCCAAACTACTTGCTCGGTTGGCAGATTTTCAAAAAGCTTTGATGGTGATTGAATATTAATTTTCGCTTTTCCATATTCACGATGTTTAGCAGGCTCTACCTTTCCACCAAAATGTTTGGTCATCAATTGCATACCATAACAAATCCCTAGAACCGGAATACCCAAATCAAATATTGCATCGTCACATCGGAATGCATTCTCATCATACACACTATTAGGACCACCAGAAAAGATAATGCCTTTTGGATTCATCGCCTTAATTTGTTCAGCCGTCAGTGTATGAGGATGAAGCTCGCTATAAACACCGAATTCACGAATTCTTCTTGTAATTAATTGATTGTATTGGCTGCCAAAATCCAGTACAACGATCATTTCTTGGTTTTGAATGCTTACATTTTCAGTCATTAGGACTATCCTCCATTAATTAGAAAAGTGTATTCTCCTGTTGATCGACATACTTCCTATTGCAGATTCGACGTAAAACCTAAGAAAAACACGATGTGGCTATGAAGACTTGATCGTATCTGCTAGTCGATAGGAGTAGGAACCAGACAAACAGTTATCTTTTTTAATGTTAAATACCTTACAAAAATTTATTCTTCAGTTTCACATTCATACAAAATAAAAAAACTAGAATTTCCGCCTCAAATAATAACAATAGAAGGCAGAATTCTAGTTTTTGAGGAACAACAAAAACACTTAAGACAGTGCGCAATTGCATCTACCTTAATTCAAAAACAATAGAATAAAACTGCCTTCATAGTAAATCATTTACGGTGATTTGTAGAAACTTCTGAACCATATTATCAAAATTATATGAAGTGCAACTTATATTTTGTATCATTGTATAATTGATTGTGGTCTGGGTCAACTGCTTGTCTTTTTAATTAAATTTTCCCATAATTCACGCGTATCTTCCCACTTGATACTTGTTTGACCACCTCTATAAATAACCCTTTCATAATGCTCTGTGAGTAGTCTCATTGCATTGGTTTCAAAGAAGGTGTCTACATGTTTAGCAAACTCTCTTAATGTCTGACCGTTTTGTTTCCGAATTCCATATCTCTCTAATTGCTTCAATAACGATAAATACGCCTTAGAAAAGGTATCTGGATCCTTCTTCCTCCGGTAACGGTATACCAAGTAAAACGGTAACCATTTACTGCGTTTCCAATATATATACCCAACCATTAAAAGAAGCACACCTAGAATCATTACTAAACGCAGCCAATGCAGCTTTATATAATTCCAAATTTTGTTCCACTCCGCTTTAAAGGAGAACTTTTCTGTTGTTGAAGTATTTTGTTGAGATGCTTGCTCCATTTGATTCTTTTGCGGCTGGTTTTTTTTCATTTGATCGTCAGGGGTTGTAGAATTTACAGCCTTGTTTTCCTCATCGTCCTTAAAAATCGCGTTATTGGCAAACCCAACGGTTGGTTCAAAAGGCACCCATCCTACATTCGGAAATAGAACCTCTACCCATGAATGGGCGTTATTATTCGTAACATCATATAATTTATACATTTCATCCACCGTATCCACATAATCTCCACCAGAATATCCTTTAACCCATCGTGCCGGAATCCCAACCGAGCGGAGCAAAACAACCATGGAGGTGGAAAAATTATCACAATATCCTCTTTTTGTTTCAAACAAAAATTGATCCACATAATCTTGATTCTGATTTGGAATAGCGACATTTTTCTGGTCATAGACAAATCCATTCATTTGAAAATATTGTTCTATCGCTTTTGCCTTATCGTATTCATTATCTTTGCTCGCAGTTATTTTCTCAGCCAAGTCACGTACTCTTTGTGGCAATGTGTCCGGCAGCTGCAAAGTCTCACTAGGGTATACAAATTCATGTTGCGGGGGTTCTTTTAAAGCTTTAACACTATATTGTGGAGAGGTATAAATAACGGTATAATCATTCAGTGCCTTTTTAGGATCTTCACTAAAAATATCTATCTTATCCGTTCCAATATTAGTGATAAATCTATCCATCCCACTTTTTCCTACTATTCTTAGTAATCCATATGGATATACAATCGTATAATTATTTCGCTTAAAATGGATATCAGCCTTTTCCTCTTTTACACCTTCTATCATACTGTTAGTTACAGAAGTATTTGCAAGAGAACCAGAGGAAAAAATATCAGTAGACACATTCTCCGTATTTATCCACCCTTTTCCTGTATACGTATCCCTAGTTTCTACCCGCCAATATTGTCTAGAGGGTGCTTTTGCTCTAAAAACAACGGTATTATCCCCTTGAAATGGTCCGCCTAATTGAGAATCATCTGAACGATATCCTACGGTTCTTCCTCCGCCGGAGCCTTTGCCATTATGTTTGTCTTTTCCCACATGCGATTTAATATATGGTACGGGGTCCGGCCAAATAGCGTCTGCTTTCGGAGCAGCCAATGCAAATAGAGTGCATGCACTTATCATGACAGTGAGTGGAACCATCCACCTAAACCAATTATCTTTATTATTTGCTACTCTGTTTTGTTCTGAAATTCTTTTAAAGTGAAGAATACCAAGTAAAATAAAGCCAATAATGATAGTTCGAACGATTGGCCATTCTCCGCGGTAAGGGGTAAATGTGTCTAAGATGGTGATATATATGACGGTCATTACAAAAAAAATAAATACATTCCTTCGTACTGTAAGCCAGTA
The DNA here is from genome assembly GCF_002844575.1 of Heyndrickxia camelliae. Classification (GTDB taxonomy): domain Bacteria; phylum Bacillota; class Bacilli; order Bacillales; family Bacillaceae_C; genus Margalitia; species Margalitia camelliae. The sequence continues at coordinate 11,581 of NZ_PIQO01000037.1, read as the reverse complement.
TTTCAAAAGATAGGTAATAAGCCAAAGTAAAATGAAGAATAAAAGACTGCGGAACTCACCTGATAAAAGGTCCCAATTGCCGCTAAAAAGTCTCTTCAAGTTATGGATAAAGTTTCCCCAAAAATCCATCATCCAGCTCCATTTATACAAGGGCTGTTGGTAATACAAATGATGAAGAGATATGAGGATAAAGAAAAACTTCAGTATAATATCAATACCTTTTCTTATCGTAAACAAATAAAGAGCAAAGGACATAAGAATGTACAGTACAAATAAGTAGACATTTCCTGTATCTGTTATTGTCTCTAAAGGTCTGATCCATTCCCACAAGAGAAAGAAACTAAAGACATATAAAATAATAACAAAGCCTTTGTTATCGCGAATCGTTTGTCTCATCTCTGCTTCACCCCCAATAAGGCAGAACGAAAACCTTCATCATAAAGGAATCTCACATATGTCCCGTTTCTTAAAGCCTGATCATGTAAGGCATTTTCTTCATGTGTAACCCTTTCTCCATTCTCTTTTATAACAAAAATAACAACAGACCCTGTTCTTTTTGTAAACTTGTGCGAACTATCTAACAATGATTGGGAAAGGGTTGAGGTTACAATCATGATAGCCGCAGCTTGTTGATAGAATGCCTTATCCCCATCGAGAATGGTGTAAACCGGTGTGTTGCTATCGGCCTTCACCCTTGCGAGATGATAAAATAGCTGATGCTGGTGCTCTTCTCCACCTCGAATAGGAAAGATGGAGTGCTCTTTTCCAACAGAGTAAATACCAATTTGTCCTCCATGTCTAATAATAGTTCTAATAAGGGACGCAGAAAATTTCACCATCGATTCAAAGCTCTTGGACGGTGTCCTATCTAATACAATGGAAATATCATGAGACTGACGTTCCTCAAATTCCTTTGTCTGCATTTCATTCTTTTTCGCCGTAGATTTCCAGTCTATCCATGTAAAGCGATCACCAGGTTGATATTCCCTTACACCGGTTACCATTGTAGAATCATTTTGAAGTCTAATCTGAGAGGCAGAAGCTCCCTGTTCATAGCGGCTTTCAATAGATCGATATACCATATCGATATAGGAAGGATACACAAGAATAGTTTTTGAATCTCGTATAACTCGATTTTTCAAAATCAGCCCCAGAAAATCCCCACTTTTAATGGTAATATCTCCAAAAATATGTTCCCCCCTATGCAAATTTTCAACAGTATAAATAACACTTATTCCCCTCTTAAACCACGGATAAAGAATGAGTTCCTCCGATTTTTCAGTAATTGTTGTATCGTTTTGAATAACAAAAAAGAATAAAGGGAAAGGAACTTTTCTTTCCAGAGAGATTGTAATTTCCAACTTATCTCCAACACTATAGCTATCACCATTAAATGTTCGTTCTACCTTAAAGTCGCTCATAGGATAAAACGCCACAAGCAGTGCATATAGGGCAAATGGAGTAAAACTATAGAACAAAAACCAGCTTACAAAGCCCCCCTGAAACATTGCATAGGAAAAGACAATACCGAGGGTGATGAATAGGAGGACTATTTTCATCCATGTTTTCATTTTCCACTTTATTTTCATTTACTTCACTACCTTTTGAACAGGTACACGAATATATCGAATTACTTCATACACAATATCCTCCGGTGACATTCCTCCATATTTCACTTCAGATTTCAAAATAATGCGGTGTGAAAATACATAAGGTGCAAGATATTGAACATCATCAGGTATGACAAAATCTCTTCCTCTCAAAAAGGCATATGCTTGTGTCGCTTTCATTAAAGCAATAGAACCACGCGGGCTTACCCCCAGATATACATTCCCATGGATTCTCGTTTGATGGGCAATACTGACAATATATTGTTTAATACTATGATCAACATAAACTTCCTTTACCTCATTTTGTAATTCTCTTAATTCCTGAAGAGAGATGACAGATTGCAGACTTTCGATTGGCGCTTGCTTTTCAGCCCTGCTCAATATTTCAATCTCTTCATCTACTTCCGGATAACCCATTTTCATTTTTAATAAGAACCGATCTAGCTGCGCCTCTGGTAAAGGATAGGTACCTTCATATTCGATTGGGTTTTGGGTAGCCATTACAAAGAAAGGTTTATCCAGATACCTTGTAACACCATCAACCGTAACACTGCTTTCTTCCATTCCTTCTAATAAGGCAGACTGTGTTTTCGGTGATGTACGATTAATTTCATCTGCCAGAATAATATTCCCCATAATAGGACCAGGTCTAAATTGGAATTCTAAATCTTTCGGATTAAATATCGAAACACCGATTACATCGGATGGTAATAAGTCAGGTGTAAATTGGATTCTCTTAAATGTTGCATTGACGGATTTTGCTAAGGCACGAACCATCATGGTTTTTCCGACTCCTGGAACATCCTCCAGAAGTACATGCCCTTCTGCCAGTAAAGCAACAAGGCTGAGCTCTGCAACATTTGTTTTTCCTATCATTACTTTTTCAATATTATTCAACACTTGTTTTAACTTTGGATGCATATGATTTGTAGTCATCTTTTACCTCCATGTTCGGGAAATGTGAAATGCTTTGGAAAATTCCTAATATTTAGGCTCTATTTATAGCATACTATGAAATGCCTAGGAGAAAAAGCAGGAAATGGAATTGTATTATAGATTCTTTTTATTCATTCTATTCCCTGGAAATTTTAGGTGACGGTCAAATAAAAAAGAGAGAGCTCATAGGAACTCCCTCCGAAATGTTACTTCCAAAAATCATCAAAAACGTTAATAGGTAAGTGACGCTTATGCTCCGACTTTTTATAAAGGGCTTCAATGGTTTCCTGTGCCTGTTTAGAAACCTCTTTGCCTTCTAAATAATTATCAATATCATCATACGATACTCCCAGAGCACTTTCATCCGGTAATTGTGGACGATCATCTTCAAGATCTGCGGTCGGTGTCTTTAGGTATAAGTGCTCAGGGCAACCTAATTCTTTCAATAACATTTTGCCTTGACGCTTATTTAAGCGGAAAATAGGAACCAGGTCTGCTCCACCATCGCCGTATTTAGTATAAAATCCAGTAATTGCTTCTGCCGAATGATCGGTTCCAAGAACTACACAGTTTTCCATTGCTGCAATACCATATTGCACAACCATTCGTTCTCTTGCCTTAACGTTCCCTTTTTCAAAATCTGAAATCACAATACCAGCTTCTTTAAAAGAATCCTCCAGAGCATCTACAGCTGGTTTTATATTAACCGTTACATCTTTATCTGGCTGGATAAATTGAATGGCATCTTCTACATCTTGTGCATCTTTTTGTACTCCATATGGAAGTCGAACAGCAATAAATTTGTAATCTTGATTGCCTGTCTCTTCCTTCAATTCATTAATAGCGATTTGAGCAAGCTTCCCTGTTAAGGTAGAATCTTGCCCCCCAGATTGTCCCAGTACAAACCCCTTAAAAAAAGGATACTTTCTCAAATAGGCTTTTAAAAAGTCGACACTAGTGCGTATTTCCTCTTTCGGATCAATCGTTGGCTTTACTTTCATTTCTTCTATTATTTGTTTACGCAGACTTTCCATTTTATAACCTCCCGGCGTTTTTAAAATGATTTCGATAAGTCTTTCACATGCTTTTTTACTTCTTCAATGTTTTTAATTTTATTATCCCAACATTTTTGACTTAAGTCCACCGGGTATTCATGAGGGTTAAGCGAACGCTTATATTCTTCCCAGAGAAGTGCCAAACTTTCTTTTGAATATCCTTGAATTTCGTGAAGGGATGGCAGTTCATACACAAATTCACCATTAACAAATATATCATGTAGTAAATTCCTAGCCTCAAAATGAGTCACCACTTTACTGATATATGTGTGAACAGGATGAAACATTTTTAATTCTTTTTGTGAAGGAACATCTTCATCTCGCAAAGCAATATAGTCCCCTTCAGATTTTAAAGTTTCCTTATTAATGATCCTGTACACATTCTTTAATCCAGGTGTGGTTACCTTATGGGCATTACTTGAAATCTTAATGGTATCCTGCATATTTCCATTTTCATCTTCAATGGAAACCATTTTATATACCGCCCCTAGAGCAGGTTGATCATAAGCTGTAATTAGTTTCGTTCCTACGCCCCAAACATCTATTTTCGCACCTTGCGATTTTAAATGTAAAATTGTATATTCATCTAAATCACTGGATGCGACAATTTTTGCATTGGGAAATCCTGCGTTATCCAGCATTTTTCTGGCGGCTTTTGATAAAAAGGCCATATCCCCGCTATCAAGACGAATTCCAATGAAATTAATCTTATCTCCAAATTCCTTTGCTACTCTAATGGCATTTGGAACACCAGATTTTAAGGTATCATACGTATCAACAAGGAATACACAATCCCGGTGACTTTCTGCGTATTTTTTAAATGCTGTATAGTCATCTCGATATGCCTGAACCATCGCATGGGCGTGGGTCCCTGAGACTGGAATTCCGAATCGTTTTCCAGCTCTTACATTGCTGGTTGCATTAAAGCCACCGATAAAGGCTGCCCTTGTCCCCCAAATAGCAGCATCCAGCTCTTGGGCACGCCTTGAACCGAATTCCATAACTGTCTCTTCTCCAACGACATGCTTGATTCTAGCGGCTTTTGTGGCAATTAATGTTTGGAAATTCACAATGTTAAGCAATGCCGTTTCAATAATTTGTGCTTGCGCAAGAGGTGCTTCCACCTGAATCATTGGCTCATTTCCAAAAACTAATTCTCCCTCATGCATCGCTCGGACCGTCCCAGTAAATCGTAGATCCTTTAAGTATTGTAAAAATTCTTCTTCATACCCTATCTCACTTCGCAGATATTCAATATCTTCCTCCGTAAAACGAAACTGATTCAAATATTCAACAATTCTTTCTAACCCAGCAAAAATGGCATACCCATTATCAAATGGAAGCTTTCTAAAGAACACTTCGAAAACAGCTTTCCTTTCATGTATACCATCTTGCCAGTACGTTTTTGCCATATTAATTTGATATAAGTCTGTATGAAGGGTTAAGCTATCATCATTATAAACCCGAACCATCAAACCCCACTCCTTATGCTGCTAAGGCGCCTTTTTCATTATAAATATGTCTAGCTACAGCGCCTATTGGCTAGCAGATTTCTCCGTCTCTTCCCTACGATAATCAACAGCAGGTGAAATTGCACTTCTAATTTCACTNTGGTGAAATTGCACTTCTAATTTCACTTGGTGAAATTGCACTTCTAATTTCACTTGGTGAAATTGCACTTCTAATTTCACTTGGTGAAATTGCATTTCTAATTTCACTTGGTAAAATTGCATTTCTAATTTCACTTGGTGAAATTGGTAGTGCAATTTTCCATAGTTCGTGCACTACCTCACTGTGTTTCCTTTATCTCGAGCCTGCGACTATGAAATCCCTACGCCGATGAGCAAGGCGCCTCCGCTTTACTTATTTAAAGGACATTAGCTCCTAATGTATTTTTAAAATGTTCGAGTGCCCATTCATGGCCGATCTTATTGAAACTTGCAACGGCACTTGAATGAATCACCAACCGAAAACCTTTGTTGTAAGCATCTACAGCTGTGTGAAGGATACAAATATCCGTACATACCCCGCATAGGTGCAGCTCTTCTATTCCGCGTTCTCTTAGTTTTATCTCTAAGTCCGTTCCTGCAAACGCACTATATCTTGTTTTATCCATATAATGTACATTCTCAAGTTTTTTATGTTGATTGTATAAAGACTGTAAGGAACCGTATAGGTCACGGCCGCTTGTTCCTTCTATATTATGCGGTGGAAAAAGATTAGTCTCTGGATGAAGAATATCTCCCTCCTGATGACAGTCCACGGCAAACACAACAAAATCACCACGATCGAGGAACTCTTTTGTCAGTGCCACAACCTTTTCCTCGATGTCTTGCCCTGGTTTGCCACATGTAAGTTTCCCAGCATCCGCAACAAAATCATATGTATAGTCAATATTAATAAGTGCCTTTTTCAACATATAACCCCAACCCCCAAACGGATTAATAAGAACTTGCATTATCATTTTACACTAATTGAAGAAAATAAGAAAAGGGCAAGCGCCTTGCCTATCTGCTAGCAGATAGGAACTAGGGCCAGAAATATATAAAGTAGAATTCAATAATAAGTATTTAACCCAATAACCTATTGAAAATGTGTAAAAAATATTAATAAAATCCGAAATTACTGATATTATAAATGTAAGGATTTTCCCCTTTTCAATATATTCATTTACGTTTATGATAGAAAAAGATTGCTTGCATAATTATTCAGCACTTATATTATTTAATCATCTTAGGGGGTGTGGATGTGAGTAACCAATCTACGAATAAACATCAAACTACTAAACAAACTGAGTTAAAGCGCAGCTTAAAAGCACGGCATTTAACCATGATTTCTCTTGGAGGTTCCATTGGTACCGGATTATTTTTAGGAAGTGGTTCTGCTATTTACTCTGCCGGACCGGGAGGAGCTTTGTTAGCATATATAATCATCGGCGTTATGGTTTATTTTATTATGACTGGTCTTGCAGAGTTAGCGGCATTTATGCCGACTAGCGGGGCTTTCAGCACATATGCCACAAAATTTATCGATCCTGCACTCGGATTTGCGTTAGGATGGAATTACTGGTATAGCTGGGCCATTACCCTTGCAGCAGAGCTTTCCGCTTCTACCCTTGTAATGAAATTCTGGTTCCCCCATAGCCCGTCATGGTTATGGAGCGGCATTTTCATCATCATCATTTTTGGATTGAATATATTATCTGTTAAAGGCTATGGCGAAGGAGAGTATTGGTTTTCCTTTATTAAAGTAGCCACAATCATTATCTTTATTGTTGTGGGTCTTTTGATGATAATTGGAATTATGAATGGTGGACATGCCATTGGATTTAAGAACTTCACTGTAAAAGATGCACCTTTTCACGGAGGATTCTTGGCAGTATTAGGTGTCTTCCTTACAGCAGGGTTCTCTTTCCAAGGTACGGAAATCATTGGGGTGGCAGCAGGTGAGAGCGAAAATCCTAGTGTCAGTGTTCCAAAAGCTACTCGCAGTATTTTCTGGCGCATTCTATTATTTTATGTTCTAGCGATATTCGTTATCGGGCTCATTATTCCTTATACAACAGAAAGTTTGCAAAGCGATGATATTATGGTGAGTCCTTTTACCTTAGTATTTAAAAAAGCCGGTCTAGCGTTCGCAGCATCTGTTATGAATGCGGTCATCTTAACAGCCGTATTATCAGCCGGAAACTCCAGTTTATATGCTTCGACCCGAATTTTGTATGCCATGGCTCGCGAAGGACAAGCGCCTCGCTTCTTAGGTAAGTTAAACAAACGAGGAATTCCAGTTCCCGCCCTTATCATTACAACTATTGTCGGAATGCTTGCTTTTCTTGCTTCCATTTATGGAGATGGAGCTATTTATATATGGCTATTAAATGCAGCTGGTGTAACAGGGTTTATTTTTTGGCTCGGGATTGCAGTAAGCCATTATCGGTTCAGGAAGGCTTTTGTTGCACAAGGTCATTCCCTAGATCAGCTCCCATACCGTGCTAAGTTCTATCCATTTGGACCGATTCTTGCCTTTGTGGTTTGTCTAATCGTTATTCTAGCCCAAGACTACCAAGCATTTTTAGGTGAAAAAATCGATTGGATGGGAGCAGTCGCAGCATATTTAGGTATCCCACTATTTTTAGTAATGTGGTTTGGGTATAAATTTATAAAGAAAACAAAGGTTGTACCTTTAGAAGAATGTGAATTTGATATCGAGAAGTAAAAAGTTGGAAGAAGAGCATGAATTGCTCTTCTTTTTTTGTGTGTATGGTACAATTTCTGTGTTTATTTGTCCAATCGAAGCCCCACAGTTTGTAGGTCTATGGACAGGCGCTTTCGCTTTTTGTATTTGTGAACATTTTGTTTCTCATTGAATTATCATTTTTCTTTCATGAAACTTTAGGATTTGCGTATTAAGATATAAATAGTCTTACAGACAAGCAGCAGCAAAATACTAACTAGACTCTTCCCCCCAAAAAGATGTCTAGTACCTCCTTTATTGTGCCGGCCGTTGTGCCGGTTTTTTATTTGCGATTTTTTTTATTGGCAGAGTTATTGAGATTCCCGCGAGAATTAATCGAACAAATTTCCTCTTAAACAAAACTAATAAAAGCCAAAAGAAAGCTAATAAAAAATATGATTGAATAGCTTTTGCATTTTTAAAAAGAACGGTTTATTTATTAGGTGCAATATAGACCATCTTCCTTTGCCTTCTTATTTCTACTTTTCGTTAGCTTCAATGCCAATTTCAAGTCGTTTATTTTGGTCTACTAATTCCATTAAGCCGTTTACCAAAAAGTCATTGGGGTCTTTTTTATGGAACTTGTACGAGGGCTGTTCAATATTTTTAATATCACACCCATATTTCTTCAACTCTCGTTGTATCAACATCTTTACAATATTTGACCGCCATAATCGGCTTGTGTTGAGCTCCACCACAAAATCAACTTGGACAGACAAAAGGTGAGCCAACATTTCCTATAAGCCCACCCGTCAAATTCTAATGCTTCTTCATTCAGTCTGGCTCCACAAATTCCTTCATCTCTAAAATTGTGTATCAAGTACATGCCGTGTTCTTGACGGTATGCTTTGATTTCATCTCCTTGATACTTCAAGCTGTATCCATCTCTTGCTTGCCCTTGGGTCGAGACTCGTATAAATCCGACAACCTTCAACTTTGACCTGCCGTTACAGAAATTACAATTTATATAACGCTTTTTAACGACTAGCGAGTATTATACGACCGTCTCTTGTAAAAATACAACCCCATTTTTGTCTGCCCTGTTGCTAAACTAGTAACCTTCCTACATAACTTACCTTTTATCGCCACGAGCTTTGTCAATCTCGTTAGTTTGTCAACCATTCCATATCATAACTATTCCTGCCATGTAAAATGTCATCTCGCCTGCTTTAGTACTTTTCGTGGTTTCCAAGTATTAAAACATAATACCTTGATGGTCAACAATCATGAGTTTTGAATCTCATTTAAGCATTTTAATCATCTAGGTAAAAATACTTTTTAAAAAACAAAAGCACATGTTACCTAAAAGGAAATCAAGTGCTTTTTCTATGCATTATAGGGATTCCTGCAACTATATTGAATGTAAACATCCTTTTGAATTTTTAACTCTAACCAAAAAAGTTCACAAAATCATAGAGTAAATAGTTAATTCCGAATTTGTAATCTTCTTAAAACGTCTGTCCGTAAATCAGTCGCAATATTCCCATTCTTATAATCTTCCAAGAAAAAATTTATTTTTTGAATATAACGATCTGCATTCTCTATACTTCTTTCAAAACAGTCCATAAAATGGTCTACTAAAGTATCATCAACTAAAGCAATTGGTTCTGGATAATATTTGACACCTTCTCTTTCAAATGCTTTTCTACTAGTATAAGCAACTGCATCAATAATACAGTTCCAAGCTTCAACATCTTTTTCATTATCTGACATCTCTTGAATTATAGTTATACCATTTTCCTCATTATCCAATAATTCATAAAGAATATCCCCTATATTTTCTTTATCCTTTACCCATTCCCAACATCTATATATAACTTCCTGAGCTAAAATTTGATCTTCCTTTTGTGATAATACCGATATCACTTTTTCAGAAAGTCCAAGAAAAAATATTACTTTACCTTCTTCTGTTAAACTACCGTAGTTTATATTTATCATAATAACCTCCAACTAATCAATAAATTTTCCATTTTTTATCTTCAGATTAAGTCTACCAGTTACTTTAACGCTTTCATCAATTTCTGATGTTACTTCGATAATTAGATTAGGATATTTTAAACTTAATTGCTTTAACACACCAGGTGGAACTTTATCGTTTGCAAGTCCTTGATCCAATGTCGTCCAAAGTTAAAATTTCTAACAAAAAAACAAAAACACCTGTTGCCTAATAAGGCAATCAAGTGCTTATAGTTAATTCTGTAACATAATCTTGAACATTACTGAACTGGTCCCATAAATTCAGTAATAATAAGAATATGTTCCTTCAATTTTACTTTCTTTAGGTTCTCAACTTTTTCTGCTCCACCTAAACCTAATAGAGGTGTATAGCCGAAGCACTCATCATAATCCAACTCACCATATTGTTTAAGGGCTTCGGGGTAAGGTTGCCAAGACAAATCTTCATCTTTAAATTCCAAATCATTAATATTTTGAAAGAAAAATTCAAATGTAAACATAATTGTCTTTACCACACCGTACCTGTAATTAAGTAGTCTAACATATCCATCTGACCAAATAACTAGGTCACCCATACCTGTAGCAAACAACACCACTGAATCCTTGTATCTTTGACTACTCTCCTCCAAAATCTCTTTAAATTCCTCTGGATTTACACTTTTAAAATACCCTTGCATAAATGTACCAAATCCATAATTACTCCATAAATCTATAATTTCATTTGGTACCAGTTGCCTATATTTTTCAATGATTTCACTGGGAACTTTATTATGCAATTTAAAATCTTTTAAGTATTTTTCCATTTAAACTCCTCCCACTAATGTGTTAATTTCACATTCAAATAAGTATTTTTTAGTTGTTCTGGTGTCATACTTTTTGCTAATTCCTTGATTTGTTCATCAACAATATCAATCCTATACCGCCATTGACTACCTATTGATGAATTAATTCTCTTATCTCCCAAACCTCCTATTACTTCTGCCTTTCCTCCCGCTATCTGGTCTGGGTTGTGCAGTGCAGCTTGAGTATTTAACCACTCCTTAGCTATTTTCTTAGCTTTCGATAACGTTAATCCTTCTCTTTGTAGTTCATTTATCTTTTGTACATAAGCTTCTTCCCTAGCAGCTTGTTGTGCAGCGTTACCTTCAATTGCACGCCCTTGTTCAATATACTTCTCACGATTTTTTAAATACTCATCAACTGTAAGTTCATTCATACCTTTTTCTTGGTCTTTTAATTGTCTTGCAAACTCTTCGGAGTCATGTTTAACATTTCTTTTAAAGTTGACTTCAATTTCTTTTATTGTAGGTACATCATCTAAATGCTTTACATTACCCGTACCCTTAATACCCCCAGGGTTAATTCCCTCAAACCTACTAAAGAAATCCTTGAGACTATTCTCCACCGCATGAGTATTCTCCGCAGGAATATTTATCTTGTGGCCTGTCGATGTCAACATTACTCGTTTTTCTGAAGGGATTAGGCTTTTCATTCCTGTGATTGCATTATCGACTAATTGTCCTGCTTCTATTGTATCTCTAACAACTTTATTTTTCACTATGTTAGAGAAATCTTGCACAGCGGCTTGGGCGCGTTTCAAGCGTGGGATGGATTGCTCTCCAGTCGCCTTCACTAAGTTATGGATTTGATTGAGTTCTCCTTTTAGCTTCGCTCCTGTCCTTAATCCTAACGCTCCCACATCCTCCCCAAGATGCGCCACTCGCACTGCGCTGCTGAATTTCGATACCCCGCTTACTCCTGGAACAATATCCAGAGGAGCCAATACTCCTC
>NZ_PIQO01000036.1 GCF_002844575.1 Heyndrickxia camelliae | reverse complement strand
GGGGAGATAATGACAATTAAAAAACAGTTAAAGAAACCTTTCCGGTTGCTAACGGATGGGAGACTATTACCGTATGCCATGATTGTGGAAATGAACTTTAAGCCAACCAAGCTTTCCTTTTTAGCCACATGACGAAATTTGATGAAAAGTAATTGGAATAATCGAGGTGAGGTTAAATGAAAATCACCAAAGAGCTTTTAAAACACATAAATGATGGGGACTTCCACACAAAAATTAGTAATGTAGAGTATTCAACTAATTTAAGGGAAATAGTCACAATCGGCTATATGTTGGAACATAGTCAATCATTACATGAAGGGAGGTGAAGAAGAATGAACGCGGCAGAAGCTAGAAAGATTTCTAAAGGTAATGAACCTAATCTAATTAGTCAATGTGCTGACAATATTATAAAACTCACCAAAATACAAATACAGACAGCTGCAAAAGAAGGTCATTATTCCGTTGGTGCTAGGTACGAAATACCTTGGAATATCAAAGAAAAGGTCATCCCACAAGTAGTTTTATATTTTGAGTGTTTAGGATACGAAGTTGAACACAAACAACTTACAGAAATCGATTTGTTCATAATCAAATGGTGAAAGGGAGTGTAACCTTGAACGATATTGAACATCCTGGAATTAGCAAGATTAATAGAACAGGAGAAACAACTTTACATTCACAACCAGAGCATTGGGGTTCAGATTATTTTGGGGATGAAATATTTTTTGGTGATGAAATTGTAGAAATTCACGAGGAAATTGTTCTGAAAGAGAACCTAGAACGTTTCTTGGCGGAAGTGTTAGGACTCTCTTTCAAAACAGCTTTGTAAATTATTCCTACATACATCTTAGAACAATCATTATTAGAAAATCAATACATTTATGAGGAGGATACAAATGAATCAATTACAGGTAGCTGAATTAGATGATTTAGGTGTGGAGGTAACCACAGTTGAGGAACAAGAGGAATTAAAACAACGATTCCAAATTACCAATATTGAAAGTCTTAACTGGGCATTCAGAAAAGTTTCTGCTTTGCAATCTAAGGCAAAGGAAATTGAAACATTGGCAGCCGCCGAAAAACAACGTATTGATCAGTGGGCAGTTTCGGAATTAAAACCAATCGAAAATAGCCTGGACTTTTTCAAACAATTAATTACGGAGTATCATTCCAAACAGCTTGAGGCGGATCCAAAAGCTAAAACAATCAGTACACCATATGGTAAATCAAAAACTCGAAAAACAAGTGCTCAACCTGAAAAGGCTAATGAAGAAGATATTCTCCAATATGTCTTTGAAAACAATCTTGATGAATTTGTAAAAAGCAGCGTGAAATGGGTGGACCTTAAAAAGACATTAAAAATTGTGGAAATCAGTGGTGAAAAGGTTGTAGTGGATGAGAATGGACAAATTGTTCCGGGAGTCACAGTGAAGCCGGAATCAATCTCCTATAGTGTGGAGGTGTAAAGGTGGAAATTACAAATGGCTCTCAGATAACCAAAAGTAAAAAAGCTAAAATCATCATCTACTCTAAACCAGGTGATGGAAAAACAACCGTAGCTGGTAAGCTTCCGGGTAAAACATTAGTCTTTGATATCGACGGCACTAGCCAGGTGCTTGAGGGATATTCAAATGTAGATGTAGCAAAAATTAATGGAGAGGATCCACATGGAAGCATTTTAGAATTTTTCGCTCATGCAAAAGCGAATATCGCCAACTATGACAATATCTTCGTGGACAATCTTACACATTACCAAAAACTTTGGTTAATGCATAAAGGTGAAAGTACTAAAAGTGGTATGCCTGAATGGAAAGATTATGCTCTGTTCGATAATCACTTATTAAAGTTAATCGAAACTTTTAATTCTCTCGATGCAAATGTGATTTATACAGCTTGGGAAACAACTAGGAGCATTATTCATGATGATGGTCAACAATACAATCAATTTGTTCCAGACATTCGAGATAAAATCGTAAATCACGTCATGGGAATTGTTCATGTTGTAGCAAGATTAGTAAGAAAAGCTGACGGTACTAGAGGTTTTATGCTTGAAGGTAACCAAAGTGTCTATGCAAAAAATCATTTAGATCAACGTAAGGGTTGCGTTCAAGAAGAATTATTAGTGTCATCAACAAATTAAAATCAATTGGGGGAAATAGAAAATGTCATTCTTTAAATTTGATGAAGAAAATGCAAGTGCAGGATTTGAATTAGTAGCAGAAGGTAAATATGAAGCTGTAATTGTGAATGCAGAAGCTGGTAAAACACAAGCCGGTAAACCTAAATTATCAGTAGACTTCGAGATTCGTAGTGATGTACCGCAAAATCATCAAGGTGCAAAGGTACTCTATAACACATTTACATTTGAACATGAAGTATCAGTAAGGATTGTCAACTCATTATTAAAAGCTTGTGGCTTCCCTAATGGCCATCCATTTAACTCTCCAGAGGATATGGCTAAACAACTTATCAATAAAAATTTAAAAATCACGGTTAAGCATGAAGAATATGAAAAAGTGGTAGATGGTGAAAAACAAAAACGTGTTGCTGCCAAGGCAAAATATTATGATGTTTCCGATGTAAAACCAATAATGCAGCCAGGCGGAATTACAATCAGTGATGATGATATCCCGTTCTAAGAAAATTAAATAGAGAAGTTGGTATATTACTAGCTTCTCTTTTTTATACCCTAAATAGCGAAATTCTAATTTATTGGAGGGCAAGATGAAAGAAAATCCATACAATTTTAACGAAATCCCTGCCGAATTAAAAGCCCTTCCTCAATGGATTTTGTGGAGATCGGAAAAGCGAAATAACAAGCCAACAAAGGTGCCATATCAAGTGAATGGAGAAATGGCTCAGGCAAACAATAGACGTACCTGGTCGACATTTGCAACAGCAGTCAAATTCTATTTAGAAGGCGATTATGACGGCATAGGTTTCGTATTTAGCAGACAGGATAACTATATCGGAATAGATATTGATAAATGTGTTGTAGATGAAAAACCAAATGCATTTGCAACGGAAATTATCGACACATTAGACAGTTACACAGAATTTTCTCCTTCCGGAAAAGGTATTCACATCATCATAAAAGGGAACCTTCCACAATCTGTTTTAGGGACTGGAAGAAAAAACACCAAACATGGATTGGAAATATACTCATACGGACGATATTTCAGTTTTACAGGAAATCGAGAAAATTCTAATGATGTTTATGATCGGACAGATGAACTAGCAGAAGTATTTGAAAAGTATTTTGATGATAGCGATATTCAAGGCCGAGTAAATCTAGCAGAATTTGAAAAAGATGAAATCAAAATTTCAAATGAAGCTTTATGGGAAAGGATGTTTCGTTCTAAAAATGGTGATGAAATTCGCTCATTATACAACGGAAATCTAATTAACAATGACCATTCAGCAAGTGATTTAGCTCTATGTAACCATCTAGCATTTTGGACAGGAAAATCAGCAACTAGAATGGATGCTATGTTTCGTGAATGCGGTCTTATGCGCGATAAATGGGATGTTATCCATTTTAGAGATACAAATGAAACTTATGGGGAAAGGACTATTGCAACTGCTATTTCTTCAACAACTACAACGATTTTAGATAACAAAGAGCAGTTTAATGAATTTTCCTTTGATTTTCTCAGTGCTGCTAATGCAGAAGTTGTGGAAGACAAGCCTAAAAAGAAATTTAGATTAACTGAGCTCGGAAATGCGGAACGTATCGCTTATGAATATGGGCATGTAATCAAATATGTATCTGACATAGGTTGGTTAATATGGGACGGCAAACGCTGGAAAATAGACACCAAGAAGGAAATTGAGCGTATCACTGCAAAAGTGCTTCGCGGTCTTTATAAGTCAGAAGATGAAGCAGAAACAAAATGGGCACGGATGTGCGAGAGAAGAAATATACGAATGAATAGCATTAAGGACCTTATGCCACTGGTGCCAGGCGAACGCGAAGAGTTTGACCGGCATAAATATTTGTTTAATGTTGAAAATGGAATCGTAGATTTGAAAACAGGGAAGTTGCAACCACATGATCGAGAGCTTGGCCTAACTAAAATAACTCATATCGAATTTGATGAAAATGCAAAATGTCCAACATGGACCGTTTTCTTAGATCAGATTTTCAAAGGTGACAAGGAATTAATTGATTATATGCAAAGACTGATTGGTTACTCATTAACTGGGGATATTTCAGAGCAATCGATGTATTTCTTAGTCGGCGGTGGATCTAATGGAAAATCTACATTCATAAATACAATCAAAAAATTAATGGGCGATTATGGAGCGCAAACAAAATCAGATACGTTCATTAAGAAAAAAGATACCGGTGCTAATAACGATATTGCTAGATTAGTAAATTCAAGATTTGTTTCAGCTGTAGAGTCAGAAGAAGGGGAAAAATTGCAGGAATCACTTGTAAAGACAATTACTGGTGGGGAACCAATCTTAGCTCGATTTTTACGACAAGAGTATTTTGAATTTATTCCAGAATTTAAAGTGTTCTTTACAACAAATCATAAGCCAATTATCGGTGGTGTGGATGATGGTATTTGGAGACGTGTAAAGATTATCCCATTTACTTTAAATCTAAAACCACATGAGCGTGATAAAAAGCTTGAGGAAAAACTTTCTTTTGAACTACCAGGAATCTTGAATTGGGCCATTGAAGGATGCTTGAAATGGCAGCAAGACGGTTTGCACGAGCCAAAAGTAGTGGTGGATGCGACAGGCAATTATAAAGAGGAGATGGATATTTTAGCACCATTTTTAAATGAGATTTGTTATATTGATGAACCTAAAAATGAAGCAATCAAAATCGAAGCAAAAGAATTGTATAACGTATATGACAATTGGTGCTTTAAATCTGGAGAACGTACTTTAGGAAACAGAGCATTTTATAGAATGTTGGAAACAAAAGGATTCGGAAAAATGAAGGGAACCGGAAACAAGACATTTTTGACAGGAATTACCTTAAAGGAGCGAAAGCCAGTTACTAAAGGAGTTACTGAAAACGAGCAAAAAGGCTTTTTTAAGGTCGTTCAGTAACTAAAAGTTACGTTCAGTAACTCCAAGTAATTTAGTGTGAATTCAGTTGTATCAAGGCTTTAAATACTATATTTATATTTTTAGTTATTTTAGTTATTGGGATTTCCAAAGAAATAAAAAATCAAAAATAAAAAAATATATATTATATAGAGTTTTAACAACTTGTCAGCAAAAGGTAACTTCGATAACTTTTCATACTATAAAATTGACTTCAACCTTAGATCCACAAGGGATTAACAATAGTTACTGAAATAAAAAAATAGTTATTTAAAGCCGATTTTTGTTACTGAACAGGCATTTTTGAAAATCTTTAATAACTGCCAAAGGGAGTGGCGGAAAAATGATAGAAAAATTCATTGCAGAAAATATCCAACGAGATATTACAAGCTATGAAACGGTAGATGATTTATATCAAAGATATTTATTGTTTTGTAGATTCTATGAAATAAAGTCTTTAACAAAAACAAAATTCCATAATCAGATTAAATATTTTGCTGTCGGGGCTACTGATAAGAGGAGAAGAAAGGGCAGAGAAAGCAAAGTTTGTAGGTGGGGAGTGAAGTTACTACCATGCAAGTATTAAAAATTCTTAGCTGGATATGGAGATCCGGAGCCGATATCTATCTTGATAAAACTGACGGTCGAATTGCAATAAAAAATCAAAATTTAATACCTAAAGAGGTTATGGAAGCTGCTGAACAAGATTATCAAAAAATCGATAAGTGGTTTAAATCTTGGAAAAATGCAGGCGGAGATAAAGTCACAATTATGAAAATGGTCCATCACTTTTGTGGATGGCAGCATAATGAACAAATTGAAAAATGGTTATGTGCAGAAAATGATTCATTAATGCTATTCAATGATTGGTCGGTAGTTCTTGCTAAAAATGGTTGGAAAGATATTTACGAAGATTATCGTCAATTTGAAAATGATGAATCTAATAAAATGGCTCATGAATTATATGTTCGTGCAGTTAATTTTGCGAAGAAAGGAGCATGAGAATGAAGTTTCGTGTTTGGGATAAAACAAAAAAATGTTGGCTTGATTATGATGAAATATTTATTGATCAAGAAGGAGAAGTTTTTCTAATCGAAGAACGAAATTGGGCTTATCAATCACTTATGCATAAAGAAAATATAACCGATAAGGTTGAAGTCGTTCAATACACAGGTCTTAAAGATAAAAACGATAAAGAGATTTATGAAGGGGATATTGTAAAAACTCATAATCAAAATAATGTTGTTAAGTATGAATATGGGTCGTTTATGATTGTTGGACTTCACGATGATAAATATGAACGTAATTACTCTAGGTTTTATGATTATTTAATAGACTCCACAATTCCAAATGAAGCAGGAAGTAGATTCGATGGAGTTACAACAACTTTAGAAGTAACCGGCAACATCTACGAAAATCCTTCTCTATTGGAGGATTCAAAATGATTCATTTCCATTACTCAGATACGGAATTAAATAAAATCCTTAAAACACTAACTATCGTTATAGATACTCGTGAAAATGTCAATGGCCATATCCTAAATTATTTACGACAAAAAGATGTACCAATAAAAATTCAAAAATTAGATACCGGTGATTATGGCTGCATGATTCCTAAAAATGAAGAGTTAGGAATAGCCCGCGATATCTATTTAGATAGTCGAGTGGAACGTAAAGCCCATATTGATGAAATAACAGGGAATCTGCAAAAAGATACTCAAACGGCCTTTGAAAATGAATTAATCCGTTCAAAGGACATCCCATTTACTTTGATTGTGGAGGACCTGCACGGCTATGAAAAGATGCTTAAAGGTGAGTATCGTTCCAAATATAATCCATTAGCATTACTTGGTCGCCTTAATACTTTTAAAGCAAAATACAATTTTGAAATTGTGTACTTAGACCAAAAATACAGTGGCAATTGGATATACCATCATTTTTATTATCAAGCTAAACATTATTTGAAAACAGGCATTTTTTGATTAAAAAAATACATCATGAATCTACATAAAGAATGAACAATTGAAAGGTTGGTTTTATGGAACAAACTTTATTGCATTTCCAAAAGCATAATGTTTCAGATAAAGCATTGGAAATATTAAAGCAAGTAATGTACAAGCAAGATGATTTTGGGGTTAACAAATATGGTGTTGCTCTGGATCATTCCCATAAATATGATTGGCTGAAAATGCTGCAGGAAGAATTAGCTGACGGTCTTAAATATCTCCAATGTGAAATGGAAAGAAAAGAATATATTATTAATCTCTTAAAAGCTGGATTGCGTTCAGATGAACCAAAGACTTTTATAGAGGTTGCGTTGGAATTATTAACTATGGAGGGGACAGGAAAGTAATTAAAATCAATATAACTTTCCAATTAAAATGCGAAAAAAGAGTGAATATGCCGTTTATAAAGGAGATTCTTTTATTTGCTTGGGTACTATGGAGGAATGTGCTACTTATTTAGGGGTTAAGGTAAGTTCTATAAAGTTTTATTCTTCACGTGCATACAAAAGACGAGGAACAAAAAATAAAGATCCTAATCATTTAATCGTTTTTAAAATTGATGATGATTAAAAACTAAATAATTGGAGGAATGGATAAAATGCGGGCACCAATATTAGATGCTAGTCAGATTCCAGTTTATTTAGAACTGAAAAAACAAAACATCACAGATGAGGATATTGCAAAGGATTATTTTTTCTGTAGTTATATCACTTTATATAATTGGAAAAAGCGAAATAATCTTCAAGTTCCTCATACCAAGAGAGAGAGAAAACTCAATACATCTTATATTCCTCTTTATTGGAAATGGAGAAAAATCGGATTAACGGATAAAGAAATAGCTTATAAATTTGGTGTTAGTATCGGTCTGCTGATTAAATGGAAGGCTGAAAATAATATCTATGTGATTGGTAAAAGAACTAAAAAAATAAAGCCATAAGAATGGATAAAGGAGCAAATAAAATGACAACAGCAAAATTAAATGTTCTTTTCAAGAAAATGCAAAAGGATGATAAGAAGGAAGTATTAATGTTCCATGTTTTGAGTGACGAATTACCGCACGCTGGCGAACTTTTAAAGATGCCAGGTACAATTACCCTTCTAACTGTGGAAGAAAGCAAATCAGAGCCAATTGGAGTCGAATTTGTATCTATCCAAAGGGATAATAAGAAAACGGTTCTTAAATTTAACATGAAACGTGATCATGAAGGAAAAGTAAACAAGCTTTATCCATTCGCCGGTTCCAATGTAACTATTATTCTACAGCCTTCACAAATGTCTATTGATGAATTTTACGAAGAACCACATGAGGGTTTGGAATACAAAGTAAATAATGATGGAACTGCGGATGTAGCTCCTGGTCAACTTGAATTAGTAAAGTAAGATTAATTGCCCTGGGCAAGTCTTGGGGCTCCTGATTATTCCACCGTACAGGAGGGGTCGACGAGTGGGGAGACAATTTATTTTTAAACTTCCAGAGATAGATAGAAAACAAACTCAGGAAAATGTTGAAGCTGCTATTGAGACATATCGAATGTATTTGCTAACTGTTCCAGAGGAAGTCCTACCTAAAGTAACAACATCATTTTCATTAGTTCCTCCTACTTATACAAATGCTTTTCATTCATCTACTGAAGATGCTGCCATTGCAAGAGTTGACGAAGAACGCGCACGTATAGAATATATTGAGAATTTCCGAAAGGCAGTAAATAGGTTAAGTAAAAGAGAACGAGAAGCCTTAATTCTTAGATATTTGGGTGAGGAAGAATTATTTGATTATGAGGTGTACAACCAATTAGGTATGAGTGAATCATATTACCACCAAAAATTTAAACCTAGGATTTTCTATAAATTAGCTTTAGCTTTGAGGATAGAAGTTTATAAGAAAAAGGAGGAAGCTTAGTGGGATATTCCAAAATGGAACAAGAAACGGTTTTAACTTTCGATTATGAACGGAATGTGTGGATGGCATATTCTACAGTCCCTAAGCATATCCGAAAATTAATGGCCATTGGTAATATGGAAATATTAGAATCAGAAGATGATAAACCAATTGCTATCAAAGGAATATTAACTGACAAGCAAGTTTCTATGAAAAAACCTAGAGTCTACACTGAAAAACAAAGAGAGGAATTGCAACAGAGGGGCAAAATACTAGCAAGTAAAAAGGTATAGTTTTTGTAACGAAATCAAACGGAAAATGAAACGAATATAAAATGAGCATTTGGTTTCAAACGTGGTAAATTTATATTATAGAAAATTAATAAGGCGGCATTCATTACTTAAGTAGTGAGTGTCGTTTTCTATTTTTAAAATTTGTAATAAAAGCAGGAAGAAAGTCATCCTTTGTCAAAGTATAGTACGAAGGGTGGTGATTCAATGACCAATGCAAGATTTAAATTCCATTATGTAAGTGGTCAAACTGAAGAACTAGATACTGGTCATAGATATAACAAAGACGCTAGACAAGATTTAGCATTGAAATTTCATCATAATGCAACATGGATATCTGCAGGTGGAAAGCAAATAAATTTAGCCAATGTAATATCTATAGAAGTCATTGGTGATGAAGAAGAAATGAGTTTGAAAGTTAATTTGCAATCAGATTGATTTTATTATAAAGATTTTAATCTCTTATTTTTGTCGAATTGAATTGATGAAAGTGAGGTGATAACGATGGAATTTAAAAAACAACTAATTGAAAAATTAAATGAACGATTTGAAGAGACTTTATTCTTGAACAATATATTTACTAAATTGGCAAATAAACTAGAAATCTTTAAAAACCAATTAGATAAATACACTTATGCTGGTTTAGAAATACTTTACTCATCAGATGATAGTAATGCAAAGCTAACGATTGAAGATGATTTTATTAGTATTGAATATGATTTTGATGACATGCTCATTTATATTATTGCTGATGATATAATTCGTGAAGATTATGAGGATTATGAAGAGGCAAGAGTAATTGATAAAATTGGCTCTTCAGATGATGGGGAAAGCATCTATTGGAAAATTGGAATTGAAAAGGCATTCGATTATTATTTAAAAAAAGCTTTTGAGAATATGTTATAAGACTAAAAGACATCCATTCGGGTGTCTTTTTATTTTGTCAAAGGGGATGTTGGTGTGAAATTAGCTGATCATTTGGATAGCGACACAAGAAGAAAGTTAGAGAAGATGGGGAAGAAAAAGAAACCTCCATCTAAGAAGAAAAAGCGTAAGGGAAAAGTAAAAGAAGAGAAGGTTAATTGGCCGGAAATCATGGGAATGGACCGGGATATTTATAAACGTGTGAATGGAGCNTTATTCCTAAACCATTTAAACTAGGAGAAAAAGTTGGAAAGGATAAACCTTTAAAAACTCAACCTATTACAGACGATATAAACGAAATAGGAAAAACACTGGAAAAACAGATACTTGATTTGGAGGGTAAAATCTCTGATCTTGAGCAAAGTTTAGTAAGTTTAGAGATTAAAAAAAGAGTTAGAGGTTCGGTGTGATTGTTAAATGCTTGAATACAAAACACGAGAACAAAAGCGTAAGTTCTATGACAGTAAAGAATGGAAGCAGCTGCGTGAAGAAGTAAAGAAGCGCGATAATTATGAATGCCAGGAATGCAAACGGCAAGGGAAAGTATTCATCGACACATATGAATACAGTGAGAGTGCAAAACGAAAGAAAATTAAATTGGTTGTTCACCATATTAAAGAACTCGAGAATTATCCAGAACTAGCATTAGAGATTGATAATCTCGAAACCATTTGTGTGGATTGCCATAACAAAGAACATGGAAGAGTATTCGAACGAAAACCAAACAAATGGGAGCATGATGAAAGGTGGTAAAGGTATGAATGCATATGTAAAGCAAATTGTTAAAGCCAGACTTGAATTTTTGGAAATGGAAGAAAGAGAAATTGAAGATAACATCATCATGGTTAATGATATATTGCGTGAGCAAGAAGAAAAATTAAAAAAGATTCGTGAAGAGAAAGCAGCTTTGCAAAATTCATAGTACCCCCCGGGTCAAAAGTTTTGGTATTTTTATCGCTTGGGGCACCGGGGAGGGGGACTCAACTCTCTAAAAATATTAAAAAATAAGTCCTTCACATTAGGGGAGGTACGGGGGGAGGGGGATTATGAGAAAACCGAATTTAAAAAATCTAAAAAAACAGCTTTTAGCACGAATTGATACCGACGATTTACTAGAGGTAAAAAAGGTAAACGATTTAATTCGTCTGCATGAATTAGACGCAGAATGCGATAAAGCCATAGAACGAGATGGAGTTAGTATCATTATTGAAAATGGGTCGCAAAAATTCATAAAGAGTCATCCTAGTTTGAATGAAAAAATGAAAATTAACGCTCAAAAAATCGCATTGGAAAAATCAATTAAGTTTAAATTAAAATCAACAACTACTCCTGCTGCCCCTTCAACTGTGGAAGGCAAACCAAAGCGTGGTAGTTTAATTTGATTAGTTACAGCTATATCGATGAATATATTCGTCAGTGGCGGGATGGCGAAATTATTTTAAATAAAGAGCGAGTTTTGCTCATCGAATGGTTAGAACAAGATATTTTGACGATGCAAGATATCTATTTTGACAGTAAACAGATTGAAAACTTCATTCAGTTTGCTCAGAAATGGTATTTCCCATTGGAACCATTCCAAAAATTTTTAACATGTTTCATTTTCTTGCGTTATAAGGATACGGATGACTTGGTATTTGATGAATTCTTCATTTATATGGCTCGCGGTGCTGGTAAGAATGGTTTTGTTTCAGCACTAGTTAATTATTTTATTAGTGAGCTCCATGGAATTGATTATTATAATGTATCAATTGTGGCTAATAGTGAAAAACAAGCGAAAACATCATTTACAGAAGTTTATAATGCGATTGATGTGAATGATGATTTGAAAGCATACTTCAAACACCAGAAGGCTATTATCGAATCAGTAGATACAAAATCAATTTTTCAGTTTCATACTTCAAATGCTAGTACAAAAGACGGTTTGCGTGATGGGTGTGTTATTTACGATGAAGTGCATGAATATGAAAATAATGAAGTAGTAGACGTATTCTCGGGAGGTCTTGGAAAAGTTAAAGACAGCCGGGAATTTTTTATTGGTACAGATGGATTTGTGCGTGACGGGTTCATTGACCGATTGAAAGAAAGGGCAATGAGTATTTTAAAACGTGAAATATCCGTAAGGGAAGATTCGTTATTTCCTTTCATGTGCTGCATCGACGATGAAGATGAAATGCACGATATGAAGATGTGGCAAAAGGCAAATCCAATGTTTCATCCACCATTGTCTGACTACGCAAAAACACTGTACAAAAAAGTATTGAAACAGTATCGCAAACTTCAAAATGACTCATCAGGTTACGAAAACTTCATTACAAAGCGTATGAATTTACCGAAAGTTGATTTAGAAAAGTCGGTAACATCTTGGGAGAAAATCGAAGCTACCAATCAAGAATACGATTTGGAAGAATTAAAAAAACGCGAATGTATTGGTTGTGTCGATTATGCTTCTATCCGGGACTTTGTAGCGAATGGGTTGTTGTTCGTGGAAGGTGATAAATTTATCTTACCGGTTGAATTAACACATTCATTTGTGTGTAAACCATTTGCTGATAAGCACTATGCTTATAGTGGTAATAAAGCGGAAGGTAACAATAAAAAGGACCATCGTAAATTCGCGCCAATCAAGGAATGGGAACAGCAAGGATATTTAACAGTCCTCCACAAGGATACGATGGATCCTCATTTAATTGTTAAATGGTTTGTTGATAAACGCAACGAAGGTTGGAATATTATTAAGATTGTGGGTGATAATTTCCGAATGGAGATCTTAAGACCCCTATTTGAAGCAGAAGGTTTTGAAGTTGAAGTCATACGAAATCCAGATGCAGCAAGTGCGTTATTGGCACCAAAGATTGAATTAGCATTCGACAATCATAATGTTATTTTTGGCGATAATCCAGTAATGCGGTGGTATACAAACAATGTTTTGGTAGTTATTGATAGTAAGGGGAATAAATTATATCGCAAAAAAGAGCCTGTTAAACGCAAAACGGATGGTTTTATGATGTTCCTGTATGGTGTGTGGGGCTCTAGAGATTTAGAGGATACAGATGTCTCAGATACATTAGATGTATTGGATGCATTAAATTTCTAAAGGAGGTGAGGAAAATAAAGTGGGGTTCATAGACTCAGTATTAAAACGCAACAGTGAGCTTGAATGGTTATTTGATTTAGACCTAACCGAGGAAACATCACAACGTGCTTATTTGAAAAAGATTGCTTTGGAAACTTGTATAAATTTTATCGGTAGAACAATTAGCCAGTCTGATTTTCGCTTTATGAAAAACGGAAAACGACAATTAGACGATTGGCATTATTTATTAAATGTTCGACCGAATACAGACCAATCTGCTGCAGACTTTTGGCAAAAATTCGTTTATGAGTTGATCAATGAAAATGAAGTATTGGTTGTCCTAACAGATAACAATGATTTATTAATTGCTGATGATTTTACCCGAAATGAGTATGCTGTTTATCCTGATATTTTTACTGAGGTTGTAGTGAAAGATTATACTTTCAAGCGGTCATTTAAAATGGATGAAGTTATTTATTTAACCTATAACAGTGAGAAACTCTCAAAGTTTATGGAAGGCATGTTTGATGATTATGCAAGTCTTTATAATCGAATGATTGAAACGATGATGCTTAGTAATCAAGTTCGAGGAATTGTAGAAGTTGATTCAACACAATCGTTAGATAAAGAAAAAACATCTAAATTACAAAAATTTATCGATGATTTGTATAACTCTTTTAGAAAAAATGTCGTAGCACTTGTCCCAAAATTAAAAGGTTTTAATTATACGGAGGTTTCTAAAGGTGATGCCAACGGAAAGTCCATCGATGAGATTATTAAACTTAAAAAATCTTTAATTGATGATGTTGCAGATATTCTTGGTATTCCAAAAGCGTTGGTACATGGAGACCTATCGGATTATGAAACTAGTATTAAAGCTTATGTGAAATTTTGTATTGGTCCACTAGTTAAAAAAATTAGTGATGAACTTAATACAAAATTACTTGATAAAAAAGATTATTTGAATGGATCTCGGATTGATGTTAAAGGAGTAACCGAAAAGGATCTAATTGAAAATGCTGAAGCAGTAGATAAGCTAGTTGCTTCAGGTGCATTTACTCGAAATGAGGTGAGAGAACTGTTTGGTGCAGAACACTCAGATGATCCAGAACTGGACAAGTTTGTTATCACGAAAAATTATCAATCTGCTGGTTCCGTTGAAGGAGGTGATAATGGATGAAGCATAAAATTAAAGGTGATATCATCAGCTGGAACTCAAGTATTTGGGACTTTAATTACAAAATGAAATCAATTAAAGAGGACGAGGATATTGAGTTAGAAATTAACTCGTATGGTGGCGATGTATTTGCTGGTATTGACATCATGAATACATTACGGGGTCACAAAGGCAATGTCACTATTACTATAACCGGTATTGCTGCCAGTGCTGCCTCTATCATATGCATGGGTGCTGATACCATTAAGGCTTATAGTAATACTCAATTGATGTTACACAATGCCTGGACTTATGCGATGGGGAATGCTAAAGAGTTACGAAAGGTTGCAGATGATTTAGAAAGCATTAACGAATCTGTATTAGCATCTTATACGCACAGAATTGACGAAAATAAGGCGAAAGAACTGTTAGATAACGAAACATACCTGTCAGCTAAAAAAGCGCTAGAATTAGGTTTAATTGATGAAATTGTGGATGCTAAAGCTGAAGAAGTAGAATCAGAGATTTTCCAAGATAAAGCGAAAAAGTTTAATAATAGTATTCAACAACAAAGAAGTAATTCATCGCAAGATATTGAAAAAATTGTGGAAATGGTGGTAGCAAAGATTACCCCTCAAATTCAACAACAAAATAATCAAACCAATGAACCCCCTGCACAGGTTGCAGCGCAAAAGCGTAAAGGGTTCATTTTTTAATTATTATAAAATTGGAGGAATGAAAGAATGGTTTTAAAATTAAACAATCACACTGAAACTTACGAAAATGCGAAGAAAAATTATGCTGAAGTGGTGAAAAATGAAAGTTCTACTCCAGAGCAAGTGGAAGCAGCTTGGAATGAAATGCAAGATGCTTTAGTAGACTCTTTGACTACACAAATCACAGAACGTGTGGCTAATAAAAATACCGATCAATCAGTATTAGCTGCTCGTGGTGCTAATGTATTAACTTCAGAAGAACGAAAATTCTTTAACGAAGTAACCCGTTCTGGAGGTTTTGAATCTGAAACAGTATTACCGTATACAACAGTAGACCGTATTTTTGAAGATTTAACTTCAGAACACCCCTTATTATCAATTATTAACTTTACAAATCTGGGCACTGTTAAAGCTGAGATAATTACATCTGAAAAATCTGGTGCGTTTGCTTGGGGGCCAGTGTTTAGTGAAATTCGTAGTCAATTAGATGCTGCATTCAAAAAAGAAACATTCGATCAGTCTAAACTTACTGCGTTTGTTGTACTTGCAAAAGACCTAGATAAATTCGGTCCTGAATGGGTTGAAGCTTATGTACGTACACAAATTACAGAAACATATGCAGTTGCTTTAGAACAAGGCATTATTCTTGGTGCCGGACCAACAAAATACGAGCCAATTGGATTAATTCGCGACCTAAAAAAACCTGTGGATCCAACAAACGGCCATGCAAAGAAAGATGTTGCAGGAGATTTAACTTTTGCTGATGCTAAAACGTCAATTGAAGAAATTGGTGGTGTTTGTAAAACACTTTCACAGACAGAAAAAGGCAAATCAATCAGTGTTGGTGGAAAAGTGTATTTCTTATTAAACCCAATGGATGCTTGGGATGTGAAGATTAATTTCACCATTCAAAATTCACTTGGCGCATATATTACAGCTTTACCATTTAATGTACAAATTGTTGAATCAGAATTCGCAACAAAAGGTGAATTAGTTGCATTCGTCCGTGATCGTTACGATGCTTATTTAGCTGGTGGCGTATCGGTTAGTAAATTCGATCAAACTTTAGCAATTGAAGATGCTAACCTTTACACGGCAAAAGGCTTTGCTTTTGGTAAGGCAAAAGACAATAATGCTGTGCAAATTTACTCATTAAATGTAACAGGAACAGAGCCATCCGGAGTATAAATTGGAGGTGATGTAATTGAGCATCACTATCACAGATGAACTCTTGAAAGAATTTAAAGATCGAATGCATATATCCCACACCAGTGAGGACGACAATTTAAAACGATTGTTGTCCTTTTCTGCTATTGCAATAAAATCCAGTTGTGGAGAGTTTGATATATATGGAGAAAAGGATACAGATGTACGAGGAAAAGAATTGGTTTTTGAACGAACCCGATATGTCTATAATGACGCGCTAGAATACTTTGAAGATAATTTTCTTAGTCAAATAACGAGTCTTGGAATATCGCTAATTCCGGAGAGTGATGAAGATGCAACCATTTAGTTATAAACCGCCACGAGTTAATACAGGAGAGTTACGAACTCCCGTTGTTTTTTATCAATTTTCCCCTAATGATGGACCAGAACCAGGGGAAGCAGAAAAGAAAGTCTTATATAATGCTTGGGCTAAAGTTGATAGTGTGTGGTTAAAAGATTTAGAGACTGCTAAATCGAACGGAACATTAACGGATTTAACTATTACGATTAGGGATCCACAGAATGATTACTTTCCAACCAATAAGCATTATTTATCTATTGACCATCCTATGTATAGGGATAAACGGTACAATATCAAAGGTGTTCAACCGGATCTGCAGAATAAAGATTTTATAACAATTGTTGCGGGATTATCGGAACAATGAGTGTAACGATAAGAGGAAATAAGGAATTAATGGCTGAATTGGAACGCAGATTAGGTAGAGCTGCCATGCAACGAATTAGCGATAGGGCTTTACAACGTGGAGCAGAAGTTTTTGTAAATGAATTAAAACGTCAATTTGAGACATTTAGAGATACTGGAGAATCAATAAAGGAGATCACTGTTTCGGAACCGATGTGGATTGGGAAAGTCAGGACAATAAAAGTATATTGGAAAGGTCCCAAAGACCGTTATCGAATTATCCATTTGAATGAGTGGGGAACTGTTACCAATCCTAATCCTAGGGGGAAAGGTGCGATCGCCAGGGCAATGCGGAATTGTGAAAGAGCGTATCGTGAAGCCATAAGACAAGCTATAAGGGAGGGATTATGATGGATGTTCTTCAATTAATATATAATGCGTTGATTGCTGATGCATATATCAAAAAACAGGCATATGGACGTATTAAATATTATGAATATCCAGAAACAGGAGATGTAACAGCACCGTATATCATTATTGATCCGATAGATTCTCCTAATCCCTCTGATTTTGCAGATAATACTTGGTTGAAATATGATTGTCTTTTTCAAATCGATGTGTGGTCACCTAATCGAATAACGACTTATACCATAGCGGATAAAATTCGTGATGTGATGTGGAATCAATTTGGTTTCGCGCAAAAAAGCGGACCTCAAGAATATGATACAGGCATTTATCGAGATGCCAGACGTTATAAAGGGAAAATATATCGGGATGATTTAGACGGCTTATAGGCTGTCTTTTTATTTTATTTAAGGAGTGATTAAATTGCCAGAAATCGAAAAAAGTTATAAATCCTCCACAGGTGTAGAGGAATTTTACTATGCCCTTTTATTAAGCGAAACGGATACAACATTTACAACTGGTGAAATTTCAAGAGTTAAGTTCTTACAAAACATTGAAGTGGAAATACCACAAGAAGCTGTACGTGCTTATGGTGATAACCGAACAGCAGAAATTGCCGTTTCTGGTGGCGATGTATCGGTGACGACTCAATTTCACAAGGTGCCAATTGAAGATAAAAATGTCATCTTTGGTCTAGAAACTGCCGATGGTATTTCCTCCATGGGAAGTGAAGACAATCCACCTTATCTGGCGGTAATCTTTGCTAAAACCTTTGAGGATGGTTCAAAAGAATGGGTTGGGTTGACTAAAGGGATGTTTATGCGTTCTAAAATCTCCGGCAAAACAAAAGAAGATAAAACAGAATTTAATCCAGAAGAAGTAACTGGCGAATTCATGGATCGCTTTGTCGAGGGATTTTCAAAACCGAAATCTGTTTTATTTGCTGCGGATAAAAAAGGGGAAACCACAAACCGAGATGCGTTATTCATGAAAATCTTTGGTAAAACTTATCCTGGTGTCGTACAGGAACCAACAGGGGTGTAATAAATGGCCAAAAAGAAATATGAAGTAATTCATGATTTTAAAGATTTGCAAGACAAGGATAAGATTTATCGTGTTGGCGATACCTATCCACAGCCTATAAATAAAAAAGTGGAAGAGAAACGGTTGGAAGAACTTTTATCGTCCTCAAATAAATTAGGAAAACCAGTGATTAAAGAAATAGAGTAGGTGTTGCAACCTACTCTTTTTTATTTCAGAAGGGAGCTTTATATATGGCGAATTTAAAGCGAAATATGATTGAGTTAGTGAAAGAAGTAAAAGAAGGCGAGATTGTCACTGAAAAGTTTTTAACCCCAATTTTTATTCCCCTTTCAGTGGTGTACGAAGCCATTGACATAATAGATGAGACAGAAAATATATCAGAACGCGAACTAATTGATAAATTGCTAGATTTTGTAACGAACCGAATCTATAACAAGCAATTTACAAAAGATGATTTAATCAATGGTTTACATGCACCGAACGCTATGGAAACATTGATGGAGCAAGTGACTTTTATTGCTCAGGGTCAACAAAACGAAGAGACAAAAAAGTTCCTGGCGAAGAAGAGTTAACGGATGAGGACTTTTCACCAGCCAAGCAGAAGGAATATATGGATAAGCTCATCCTTTCTCTAATGGAAGATGGGAAGGATATCAATGAAATATTAAATATGCCTTTCCACTTCTTAATGGATATTTTGAGAGAGAAAAATAAACCAAAATATGAAAAATCCTTAATTGCCGCATTTGGTGGTTAAGGATTTTCGTTTTGAGAAGGGAGGGAGAAATTGTGGAGGATAGAATCGAAGGTTTATCGATAGGTCTTGACCTGGATCAAACGGCACTTGAACGAGGTTTAACAGGATTAAAGGATAAATTAAAAATTGTAAATGCCGAAATGAGGGCAAATTTATCTGCATTTGACCGAGCAGATAGATCGATTGATCGGTATCAAACTCAATTAAATGGACTTAATAGAAAGTTGGAAGTACAAAAAGAAATTGTTAAACAAGCTCGTTCCCAATACGAAAGAATGGTACAAGAGCATGGAGAAGGGTCCAGAGAAGCAGATAAAGCAGCTAGAAGTTATCTGAATGAAGTAACTGCATTAAACAATTTAAATCGAAATATAGCACGTACACAGCGAGAATTAGAGCAGTTAAGAAGAGAACAAACCCAATCTAGATCAAGTCTTAGTAAATTTAGGTCTCATATTACTTCTACAGGCAAAAGTTTAACTGATATCAGTTCTAAATTAATGAAATTCGGAAAATCCATGACATTATATGCTGCTGCTCCTATAGCCGCGGCACTTGGCATTAGTGCTAAATTTTCTGCTGAAATGAAAGAAGTGCAAGGTCAAATTCAAGCCATGACTGGAGTTTCGGCTAAGGAAGCAAGGAAACAAGGGAAAATTGTTGGACAAGTATGGGCGGATGGTTTTGGGGAAAGCATCGATGAAGTTAAGGATGCGGTTATTAAAATTAAACAGAACTTGCAAGGTATTGATGATAGCGAGTTAAAAGGTGTCACAGAGAAAGCCATGACCTTAACCAAGATAACCGGTGCGGACCTTGATGAATCCCTTCGTGGGGTTAACAGTTTAATGGTTAACTTTAAAATGTCAGCTAATGAGGCTTTTGACTATATGGTGAAAGGGGCACAGAGGGGACTAAATAAAAGCCATGAGTTAGAGGATAACATTGCAGAATATGGACAATTATGGGCACAGAATGGCTTTTCTGCTAAAGAGATGTTTTCCATCCTTGAAAATGGATTGAAAACGGGTGCTTATAATTTTGATAAGGTCAATGATTTTGTGAAGGAATTTGGTATTTCTCTTAATGATGGCCGATTTTCCCAAAATATTAAAAGCTTTTCATCTGAAACTCAGAAATTATTTAATCAATATAAAGCCGGAAAAGCCACTACAAAAGATGTTTTTAACTCTGCTATAAATGACCTAAAGGGTATGAAAAGCGAGCAGCAAAAGCTTACTGTTGCTTCCACAGTGTGGTCAGCACTTGGTGAAGACAATGCGATGAAAGTAATAGAATCATTAAATAATACAAATCATGCCTATGACAATGTAACTGGTGCCACAAAAAAAGCAAGTAAAGCATTAACAAATACACCAATCAACCAGTGGAAACAGTCCTGGCGTGAATTTCAAAATATGCTAAAACCAACGGGAGACAAACTATTAAATATTGGATCTAAAATCCTCCCTAAAGTAACTGGAAGCCTAAAAGCATTTAAACAGATGTTTA
>NZ_PIQO01000035.1 GCF_002844575.1 Heyndrickxia camelliae | reverse complement strand
CACACGCATATACTGGAGATTGATCCTCACATTGAATTGTGGGGATTTTTTATTTGTCTTCCCTTCCCTATTCGTACATAGAAAAAGACACTTTGAAATGAGATGGATTTTTGTGTTTATGAGTAAAAATTAGTTGTTAATATGTAATTAAATTACTATAATAGTATATGTGAGGGTTATTCCCTTTCAAATATAAAAAATAAGATATGAGGAGTGATATGATGGAACAAAAACATTTCTACATTTACAATCCTATGCAAGCTAATTTCTTTGTGCTGAATGGAATTCGAGTACTTGAAGTTGGTAAAGGTCGTAAAGGTGACATTTACATTAAGTTTCCTAGGAATGAAAAAAGTGAAGAAGTTTTTGCACGTTGGATAGAACGAGGGAAATAATATAATTAAATTGATGTGAATTTTATGATATGAGGAGAATGATTTGAATGCAAGAAGCATATGAAAACAAACAGAAAGATTTATTATATTTTATACATAACGATCAAATTGTAAGTGGAGATACTGGTGAATTAATTTCAGAAGAAGATTTCCATAACATATTTCATGAGGAAATAACAAATAAATTAAATGACTATAAGAAAGCATGTAGAGACATAGAAAAACTTCCCCAATTAGGAATAAGGAAGCTTCAAGGTTCTTTATATGCTTGTTTCCCTATCAAAAATAAATATCAATATAATAAGGTGTTTCGTGGTGATATGAGAGAATTATTGAAAACTGGACTGTTAGGTAAAAATGAATTGGCATTTATAGGCTGCTTTACAAGTTTTATAGACTTCCCTACTAATGCAATTATAGTTGATAAAGAGTATTTAACATTAGAGGAAATGGGAAGAATGATAGGTGTAGGTAAGAATGCTATGACTTCTACACTTGATAATTTAGAAAAGAATGAAGTTGTAAAAGTAATTAAACGTCACAAATTACCACCAGTAGTATATTTCAATCCTTTCTTACACTGTGCTGGTAAAGTTGTAGAATATGATACTTATATGTTGTTTAAGGATAGTATATTTAATCCCAATAAGAGTGTAGATGATGAAGATAAAGAAGTAATAAGAGAAAAACGTGAAAAGTACCAAGAACATTGATATAACAACGTTTATGACACTTTCTTGACTCCCTATTTTGGCTAGTTTGATTCCCTATATTGTGAAATAAATTGATATTGTATAGTTAGTATATACGGTACTCTCCCCTATTGTCAAGGGATGGATATATGTAAAAGAGTCTCTAGGACTCTTGGTTATTCTTTATTGTATTTAGATGTATTTTCAGCAACTCTTTGTTCATCTCGGATTGGTTTTCTAAGGTTCATTTGACGTTGAGTGTCTCTTTGGAGTCCTCTGTTGTTTTCTTGGTCTGCAACTTTAATGTCAATGTACATTTTTCCTTGTTCTTCTGCAACGTGTTTTTCTAATGCTTTAACAATATAAGTATTTAAACTTCTCATATCTTCATCTGCTAATTGTTTTAGTTCATTGTGTAGATCAGATGGTATTCTAAGTGAAAAACGCATAAATTCAGACATAATAACCTCCATCTATGACAGGTTTATAAATAGTGCTATCACTTTGATGTCACTTTGATACCATGATACATTACACATTAGTAATTTGCAAGAGATTTGATAGTTTAAAAGAAATATTTAGTAAATTATTAAAATATTGTTGACAGATGAATATTCTAGCATTAATATAGAATCAAAGTGATGCCACTTTAACACCAAATTAACGCTAGGAGGAATCTTACTAATGAAACCATCAATACTCGGATCAATTAATGCTGTATTCTCAAAGGATGTTGAACATAATAATAAGGAATTAGCGATGTTGGAAACAGGATACTTAATACATGAAGATAGTATAAGTCACTTGGAAATTGTCGCAGTTAATCATCAAGGAGTCAGAACAGTGTTAAAGATACATGATTTTAATGTGAAGTTGGAAGAAATGTTCGATGAAAATGGAATACCTGTTGAGTAATTACATATAGTTTGAGATTTGGATAATTTGAGATTTATATAATAATAGTTTTTACCTTGTGAGTGTGGTCTGAGATTAGCTACCTCGGATTACAGTGTTTATCCACCTTCCCCACTTCACACTCACAAGTTTTTTTATATTGGGAAGGAATTTATAGACTGATTAAGATAAAGGTGGAATGAGAAATGATTGTTGAAGGACAGAAAGTTCAGGCTAGATGGCATCATTCAAATAAAGATTGGTATATCGTAAAAGGGTATCATTTTACAAAATTAGGTGAATTCTTTACAGTTAGAGTTGAAGATTTACAAGAAAATTCTAAAGTTGAAATTTCAGTAATTTGTGATTTTTGTAGTAGTCATTATAATTTAAAAAATTCAATAGCAGTTTCTAGGGAACATCATTTTTGTGATAGAAATTGTTATAATTCTTATCGACGAATTAATGGAAGTCCTAATAATACTAGAGTAAAATTAGATTGTTTTAATTGTGGAAAAGAAATAGAAGTTAAAAAATATAGATATGATGCTGTTTTAAATGGAGAACAAGAGTTTATAACATGTAGTAGACAATGCCAAAATGAATTAATAGGAAAGAACAATAGAGGTAAAAATAATAGGAATTATAAAGGCAACGTTAAAAAGACATGTGAAGTTTGTGGTGAAGGTTTTGAGGTTGCACAAAACAGAAAAGATAAAGCTAGATTTTGCTCAAAAGAGTGTCAAATCAAATTTCTCAATAGTGAGCCAGTGAATCATGTTAGATGGGTATCTTTTAATAAGAATAAAACAAACACAAAACCACAACGTATTGTAAATGAAATGCTGGAACAATTGAACATAGCATATGAAAATGAACATATATGTACATATTATGCAATAGATAACTATCTATCTTCACATAATTTAATGATTGAAGTTATGGGAGATTATTGGCATTCAAGTCATCTTAGGTTCCCAAATATATCAGAATTTAAAGAAATGAATTTCAAAAATATGAAAAAAGATAAACAAAAACATACGTTTATTAGAAATCAATACGGAGTTGAAATTCTTTATCTGTGGGAAAGTGACATAGTAAACAATGCGGAATTAGTTATCTCATTAATAAAAGAATACGTATCCTCAAATGGAAAGTTGAGAGATTACCATAGTTTTAATTATACTTTAATTAAAAATAAATTAATGTTGAACAATGACGTAATTGTTCCCTATTTCTTAAGGAAACATTCAGAATTAAAAATATCATAGTGAACACTTTTATTTTCTTTAAATTTTGAATATAATGGTACTAACTAACCATAAATATTGGAGGTTTTACCATTGAAAAGTATTAGATACCTCTCCCCTTTTCTATTGCTAATCATTTTACTTTTATCAGCATGTACTTCTAATAAACAAAACATCGATAAAGATACATTCAAAGAAGGAACCGATATTGTACTAGATATTAATAAGGCAGAATTAAAAAATAAAATGTATGATGGTTTTAATAACCATAAAGACTTCTTTAATCGTGTAACTAAACTAGATGAAAAAGATGAAAAATTTAAAGATGTTGTATCAGAATACTTTTATAATGAAATTAATTATATAGGTAAAAATTCAGATATGGAACAAGCAAAAATTGATATGGATAAAGCGAAACGAACATTAAAAAATGAATATGGGATAAATATCAAGTAATAAGAAGTATCGTTCATTCGATGCTTCTTTTTTATTTTTAAGAAAGGAGCATATTGAATGAGTCAACCTTTAAAAATACAGATTATTGGATCACTGAATGTCGGTAAATCTATAAATGAGATTAATATGGCACTCAGAGGAATCGAAAAGAAAATAAATAAAATCAAGATAAACCTTGAAGTAAATGATAATATTCTAAAAACCATTCAAAACTTCAATAATGAAATGAAGAAATTAGCAGGTGTATCTAAAGATTTTGGAAAGGTCATTCAGGAGGAAATTCTCCCAGACGGTAGCCGTGTAAAATATACATTCTTTAATGGGTTGAATGGTGAATTTTCTAAAATTGCTAAAGCAGCTAAAGAATCGGCAGATAAGCAAAAAGTGTATATTGATGAAGTTAATCAAGGTTATGAAAAAGAGCTTAATATCATAACAAGATTAAATGCAGAACAAAAAAAACTAGGACAAACTACTACTCTTTCTAACCAAAATGGTGTCAATAAAAGAAAAATCACAACAAATGCAAATGATGAAGTAACTTCAATAACTGATACTAAAAATACAGCACTTGAAGAAAAATTAACAAATCAATTAATAGCTAGTAAAGAAAAATTAAGAATTAAATTAATAGAATTAAATAATATTGGTCAAGTTACTAATTCATCTCTAGCACGAATGAGTACGGCTATAGATTCCTCTAAGGATATATCGCAATTAAATCGTATAGAACAGTCATTAAAACGTATGGATGACTCTTCAAAGGCTAAAGAAAAAACAAAAGAATTAGAAAGGCAATTATCACTTTATCAACAAGCAGCTAAAATTAATGCTGATAAATTATTACAGACCCACTCTAAAACTGTAGATCAAAATGCTTTAAAACAATGGGTTGCAGATGTAAACAAGTTAAATGCAACTACCCCTAATCTAAATCATCAAATGCAAGAATTACAACTAGGATTTAGGCGAATACAAGCTAATGCTTCAGAAGCTTCCCGTTCTTCAATGGGATTTGTGGATTCGTTACGTGTAGCAATGGTAAAATTTCCCATATGGATGACAACTACAACAGCTTTCTACGGCACAATTAGAATGTTTAATTCATTTATAGATACCATTATAACCGTTGATGACAAACTCACCTCTTTAAAGAAAGTTATGGATCAAGATACTAATTTTGATAAGGTAATGCAATCTGCAACTTCCAGTGCGCATGAATTTGCAAAATCACTTGGTGACGTTTTAGATGCCTATGCTGAATTCGCCAAGCAAGGTTATAAAGCAGATGAATTAAAACAACTTGGAGATGCTGCTCTTGTAGCATCTAACGTAGCAGAGCTTTCATCACAACAAACTGCTGGATACTTAACTTCAGTTTTAACCCAATGGAAAATGAATACTGATGAAGCAATGAAAATTGTCGATTCATGGAATAATATATCAAATAATTTTGGAACGACAACTGAAAAACTAGCAGAAGGACAGTCTAAAGCTGGTGCAACTGCACGAGTTATGGGTCTGGACTTCGATCAACTTAATGCAATAATCGGAAGTGTGACAGTTTCCACTAAACAAAGTGGGGAAGTAATAGGCGACTTTGTGAAGAGCGTTCTTCCACGTCTTACAAGCAAAACTGCTCAAAATGCACTGAAATCAATTGGTGTAAGTATTTTTGATAATCAAGGTAATATGCGTCAAGTAATGGATATTTACACAGAAGTAGCTAATAAACTTAAAGATATGGACAAATATAACAGATCCATTGTCATTGAAGGATTAGCTGGAAAATATCAAATATCAAGGATGAGTGCATTTTTAGATGATCTTGCTTCCGCTAATTCATTATATAAAAACATTTACAAGTCTTCAGTTGAATCAGCTGGTAGTGCGGAACGAGAAAATGACACTTACATGAAATCATTAACTGCAAGAGCACAAGAAACAAAACTTGAGATTCAAAAATTAGCTCTTGCACTCGGTAATGCTTTTCTTACAGAAACTTTTGTTCAAGCTGTACAAGGTTTTGGTTCAATTGTATCAGCAGTCACGAAATTAGTTGAAAAAGTTGGTGGTCTTCCTCTAATTTTTGGATTGATAAGTTCTTCTGTTTTATTATTAAGTAAAAATATGAGGACGTTAGCTACCAATATAATATTTGGAACTGCTGAAATGACAAGAATGGAAATGGTTTCTAAGTCGTTGAGTATTTCTTTAAAAACTTTAGGCGCAGCTACACTTATCGGGCTAGCTTCAATGGCTATTGGGGGAATAACTGAGGCTATATTATCAAGTGTAACAAAAGCTAGACAAGCACAAGAAGATTTTGATAAAAAAAATAAAGAAATGCTTGATTCCTATAAGCAAAATAAATCCGAATTAACGGGACTTATTGATAAATACGGAGAGCTTGAGAAAGTCATATCGAGTGGAAAATATACAAATAGTCAGTTAAAAGACTATAAGGACACTCAGAATAAGATTGCTACTTTGATGCCTTCACTAGTCACAGGCGAAACGGAATTTGGCGATAAAGTATTAATTAGTGCAGATAATTCTAAGCTTAAGCTCCAAATGATGGAGAGACAACTACAAGTCCAATTGGAATTAAATGCCGCAAAAGATAAAGAGGATTCTAAAAAAGAATATGATACTGCTAAGAAAGAATTAGAGGATTATACAAGTCAACAAGAAAAATCACTTATTAATCTAAAAACCAACTTAGCAGAAGTATTTAGAGAAGCTCAATCTCAAGGTATATATGACTTAAAATCTTCCACCATAAAAGATTTAAATGATATAGAGAAACAATTAGAAAAGTTTGAGCAAAAAAGAGCATCTTTAGTTCAAGCAAATAAAAGTGGCTCCATAGATGACACAACAAAACAAAGAAACGATATTGAAATATCTTTGTTAGATAAAAGTATTAAACATCTTAAAGATTCATATAACGAATATAATAAATTTGGATTAGAGGTTGAAAGCGCTCAAGGTAAAATGGCAAATTCAACTGTAGCTCTAGTTCAAGCAAATGCTAATGCAAATAATAAATTATCAGCATCATCTAAATCATTAGCCAGTGATTATGCAATGTTGGTTTCAAATGTTGGAACAGATGTAAATACACTAGATAAAATACTTAGTGATTTTGCAGATAGCGTTGGAAATAGTCCAACATTCACTAAACAATTCACTGAATATGGAAAAGCAATTGATGATTATAACCAAGCAATTGCAAAGGGATTAAATGGAGACGCTTTAGATTCATATAAGAAAAAGGCATTAGATACATTTAACTCTATTAAAACAGTTTTGGTTGACTTCGCTAAAGATAGAGGATTAAAAGGTGAAGACTTAAATAAATTATCTGCACAATTAAGCATAGCTGCTAACAATGCAGTAGCTACCTCCACTAACTTTGATGCTTTATCAAAAAGCACAGGTAAAACTGCTGAAGAGTTACAAAGTGAATTACTTTTAATTCCAGATTTGTCAGATGCAATGGGAACATTAGCAGATACTTCTTATGAAGCTGCTGGGGGTCAAGAGCAATTAAAAACAACTGCCGAACAAATAGCCGGAGTTTCCCAAGATCAAGTTGACAGTCTTTTCTCACTTATTGGTACATATGAAGCATTAAATGGCGTACAAAGTAAATCAGAAGAACAACAGAACCTTCTTGCAGATGCTTTACAAAAGCTCCAAAGTCTATATCCGTCCCTCGTAGATGGAAAAAGTGCTAATATAAGAGCTATCCAAAAAGAAGCAGAGAGTCAAGATATCCTTCTTAAAGCACTGAAGCAGGTTACTGAAGGACATGCCTCTGCTCAAGAAGTAATGACTACTAATCAAGCAGTTTCAGCTAAAAATCGTCTAGAAATAATGAACGCTGAATTACAGGCATTAGCAAAAATGGAAGAAGCTTATGTTCATGCATATAATACAGGTGTGGATATGCTTGATGCGGAAGGAAATGCTACAGGGTTAGTAAGACAAGGCTTGGATGAAACGAGAAAAGCTTACGCTGCGAAAAAAATAGAAATTGACAAGTTAATACCATCTGTCGATTCTTTAACGAGAAAGCTGGCAGATCAAGTAAATTATGATGGAAAAGTGTATAAATCAACTTCCAACGCAAAAAAAGCTACTGAAAGTGCTAATAAATCAACTCAGTCATCTATATACATCTCAGATAAATATAAAAAAGCACTTGAGGCAGTAAATTTAGAATTAGATAAACAACAATCAATTCAGAATAAATATTCTCAGTATTCATCTAAATACCAAGACTCTCTTAAGAAAGAACTTGCTCTACTCAAAGAGAAAAAATCTATCCTAGAAGCACAGGCTAAAGACTTACAAAAGCAAATTAAGTCAGGAAACATTAAACAGACAGGCTTGATTACTACCTCTTCCCCTTCTAAATCATCAAGTTATGCATCAGGTGGTAGCACTAAAGATGTCATTTGGAATTACTTTAAATCAAAAGGTCTTTCGGACAGTGCAGTTGCTGGTATCATGGGTAATTTACAACAAGAATCTGGATTTAGCACATCTATTGTCAATCCTTCATCCGGTGCAACAGGTCTTGCTCAATGGTTAGGTGGTCGTTTAACTAATCTTAAGAGTTTTGCTAAAAGTCGGGGTACTAGTTACACTGACCTTCAAACTCAACTTGATTTTTTATGGAAAGAGTTAAATGGTTCAGAAAAGAAAACGTTATCTTATCTTCTTTCTAATTCAGGTTCAAGTGCTTCCACTCTTGCGGCAGGTTTTGAAAGATTATTTGAACGTTCTGGTGGTTCTGCAGTCGGTGCTCGTCAAAACTATGCAAATAGTATTTATAGTAAATATGCTGGTTCAGGTTCGGTAACAGCTTCATCTTCTAATTCATCATCTAATGCTGACAAACAACAAGCAATTGATGAAGCTAAATCAAATTTAATCGACTTACAATCTCAAATCCTAGATATTAATGATCAAATTCAACAATTATATCTTGATAGAGTAAATGCCAAGCTTGCTCAATATGACCATTCAAAAGACATGCTTCAAGATGACTATGCCAACATTGATTATAAAATGGAACAGGTCAATGAAAACTCTAAGCAATGGGCAGATTTACAGAAACAAAAAATTAGCTTAATGAATAAGGAAAAGTCATATGATGAACAAGCTATAAAGTATCTAAAAAATCAAATTGCAAACAATAAGGAATTAACTGCAGCTCAACGTGATACTTTAAAAGATGATCTTGTAAAACGCACAACTGATTTATTAAATCTTGAAAAAGATATCATGAATGTTCGTTTACAGATGGCTGACAAAGTTATGGATACTTATAAACAAGTTCTTGAACAACAAAAACAAGCAGCATTGGATACTATTGATGACATGATTAATGAGATTGATAAGAAGTCTCAAGAGGATCAATACAAAAAGGACTTGGCTAATAAACAGAAGTCTGCACAAGATATTCAGAGTCAGATTGATGAACTTGCTTTAGATGATTCCGATGCAGCAAAGAAAAAGAGACTAGAATTGCAGCAACAGTTACAACAGCAGCAACAAGAAATTCAGGACACCATGAATCAACATAATACTGATCTACGTAAGCAGAATTTAGAAGCGCAAAAAGATGAGATAACGAAACATTATGATGACATACTTAATGATGAAACAGCTATGGCTAAAATGCGTTCGGATATCGTTAAAGGTAATACAAAAGATATCGCAAAACAATTAACTGATTTCTATTCATTTATTAAAACTAACACCAAGAATTTAGGTAATGCTATTTCAAATAATCTTCTTACTTTGCTTGATCAAGCGTCTGTCATAATTCCTGGTGTGAAAAAACCTTCTAATTTACCGAAACATCATGATGGGGGAATCGTTGGTTCTACTCCAAGTACAAATAATCGTTTAACTGAAATAGCTAATAAATTATTTAATGTAAAGCCAGGTGAGCAGGTTGTTAAATCATTAGTGGGAGAATTACAAGTACCTCCTAAGAATATCCCTAATTTGTTTACAAACGTTAATAATTTGGTTAATTTTTTAACTCAAAGGCAAACACCTATTTTAGCCGGAAACACGTATCATCTAACATTGCAAGTTGAGAATTTAAATGGAACGAAAAAAGATGCAGAGTTCATACTTTCTAAGGTTGTTAATGGTGTTAAATCTATGGGTGGGAAAATTTAGGAGCCGAATTAATATCGGCTCTTTTTCTATGAAATGAGGTGAATAAATGATTCGTGAAAGTTTATACTTCTCTTTCGCAGAAAGAAAATCAACTGACTTTGGAATTTATAATGTATCTATTTCAGAGGGTTTATTCCAAGAAAACTTTATATCCAATCGGACAATTCAAGAAGTAAAAATCCGTGGCAATGACAAACCATATTTTTTTGAAGTGACTAAAGAACCTATCTCTTTTCAATTATCTTTCTCATTTTTAGATACTTGGGATGACAATAAACTTCGTGAAGTGGCAAGATGGCTAAATGTTGGTTTTTATCAACCTCTATTCTTTAGTGAGGATATTGATAGAGTATATTACTGTATGCCAATTGAATCAACTAACTTAATTCATAATGGTTTAAAACAAGGTTATCTAACACTTACTATGAGGTGTGACTCCCCTTTTGCATATGGGCATGACATCGTTACACAATGGTATGACTGTTCAACATCATCACAAATAATCGAAATTGATAATTTAGGAGATTTGGATATTCTTCCTGAAATAGATATTGTGAAAGTTGGAGATGGTAATGTTTCAATCACAAACCTAAGTAGAGCAAATAGTCAAACAAGGCTAACTGGCTTGAAAAACGGAGAGGAGATATATTTAAACGGAGATAATCAACTCATTGAAACTAATCTTCCGAATACATATAGATTCGAAAATTTTAATGATTACTATCTTCCCTTC
This sequence comes from Heyndrickxia camelliae, assembly GCF_002844575.1. GTDB lineage: Bacteria > Bacillota > Bacilli > Bacillales > Bacillaceae_C > Margalitia > Margalitia camelliae. The sequence continues at coordinate 11,994 of NZ_PIQO01000035.1, read as the reverse complement.
TATTATGGGAAAAATCGTATTCAAATCAGTTCTGGTTGCAAAGTTAGATTTCAGTATAAATATAAATTTATTTCATGAGAAAGGAGGTATGAAAAATGGGTTTATATGATATTGATAGGTCTCTAAAACCAAAAAGAATACAACTATTTTTAATGACACCTAGTGGTACTACTATTGGGAGAATCGCCGATTCTAATAACAAAAAACAAACAATTAAATTTGTAGGAGTAAATGAGTTATCATTCTCTATCCCCTATGATATTGTTATCAACAATAAATTTAAAAGAAATCCAATCGTTGATAAATTAAGAGAAAGATTTCTTATTAAAGTATTAATTGGGAACAAGGAAGAAAGATATATTATTACAAAAAAAGAACCAAGTTCAGATACTGAGGATTGGTTAACTGTCTCATGTTTTTCTTTAGAATATGAATTAACTTATAAGAAATTAATTGGTTATTCAGTGACTCCTAAAAATTGCTTACAAGTAGCAACAGATTGGCTCAAAGGTACGAATTGGAAGATTGGATATATAAATCCCGAGTTTAACTTAAAGTATAAATCATTTGATATTGCAAGTACAAATAAACTTGATTTTGCTAATCAAATTTGTGATGCCTTCAATGCAGTTGTACAATATGATACCGTTAATAAATTAGTTCATTTTTATAAAGAGGAAGAACTCTCAACATATAAAGGATTTTGGATTGAATACGGAAAATACCTTCAAAATATTGAAGAAAGCATAGATATTGATCAAGTTGTAACTAGACTTTATGTTAGTGGTTCAGATGGAGTCTACATTAATTCTGTAAATCCAACCGGTCAATCTTATATTGATGACTTTTCATACTTCCTCTACCCTTTTGAGCGTGATGCTCAAAAAAATATTAAAACTCATAGCTATTTTATGCCCGATGAGTTATGTCATGCAATTTTGGATTACAATACTTTAGTCAATAAGAATGATACAAAATTTCAAACGTTATTATCAACAAAAAGAAAACTGCAAGAAGAATTAACTGCTTTAAATGTTGATTTAAATAGCTTAAATGAACAATTACAAGAGATTTTAGATAAAATTACTATCGCAAAAAAGTTAGGTCAATCTACAACGGAACTAATTAAACAGAGAGATTCTAAACAGGTACAAATAACAACAAAAAAATCCCAAATTAGTTCTAAACAATCTGAAATTAATGCAAACAACAAGTCTATTTCAGACTTAAATGAGTTATTAAAGATTGAAAATAACTTCTCAACTGAATTATTGGTGGAATTAAATAATTATATTTTTGAAGATGAATATTCTGATGACAACCAAATTAATAACGAAGATTTATATAATGCTGGAGTTAACTATCTAAAAACAGTAAACATCCCCCCTATTAATTTATCATTAGGTATCATTGACTTTTTTGAAGTAGTCGAGGAACAGCACAACTGGGATAGATTATCCATTGGAGACATTATTAAGGTTAAACATGAAAAGCTGAATATTGATGTAAAGGCAAAGATAAGTGAAATTAGTTTTGATTATGAAGGTAAATCAATAGAACTTACTATCACTAATGTTAAAAGACCAGATTCAGTTGAACAAAAATTAGCGAGTGCTTTTTATACAATCAATAAAGTAAATACTGATTACAACAAAAGAAAAATTAATTGGGAATCTGTTGCGTATAATTACAACTTAAGAAACGATCGTATCTCTGCCCCCCCTTCTAATCCTACATTGGCATCAGACGGGAGTGCGGTTATTCACAAATTAAATGATAATGGATCAGTTGACCTTACTTTCACATGGAATTATGGGGATTACACAAAGACAAAAAAAGATACCGATAACATAGATGGCTTTATTGTTTATATGTATGCAGACAGTTCAAATGAAAAATATGTATTTGGTTCACAAATGGCAAATGAAACATTGGTTGATCTGACACTCGATAAGCGGGCTTATACTTTTCCATCAGTACCGACCAACCTATATTATACATTAGGCATTAGGGCTTATAGACGTGTAGACAATGATATTAATCCTGATGGAATATTACTTTCTGATATCGTCACCCCTTCTTTACCAAATCAAAACCCATACCAACCAAGTCCAATAATTAATGTAAATGGGAAATTAAATGGCATTACTCATACAGTCTCTCCTACTGCTCCATCTAATCCTCAAAAAGGAGATAAATGGACAGATACGAGTGGAAACGCTCCAATAGATAACACTTTTAATGGTTCAAATTGGGTTGCAACAAATGCTGGGTCGGTAGGAGGGTATATTCCCTCTACAACCAATCAGCCCAATTCCATTATTGTAACTGATAGCAACGGTACTATGGATGTTTCTATTAAAGGGGATGCGCAAACGTTACAAGGAAACAAGCCATCAGATTTTGTTTCTAGTAAATTAATAGGTCAGCCCAATGGTGTAGCTACGCTTGATCCAAATGGGAAGATACCTTCTGCACAAATCAATATTAATATAGAAGATGCTTCAACTACACAAAAAGGCATTGTTAAATTAAACAGTGCAATTAACTCTACAGATGAGTCAACTGCAGCTACTCCTAAAGCTGTAAAAGCAACTTATGATTTAGCAAACAGTAAATATACAAAGCCATCTACAGGTATATCTAAGTATGATTTAGATTCTAACGTACAAGCATCATTGAATAAAGCTGACAATTCAACAGTGGTTGGTGTTTCATCTATAAATGGCAACATATTAATAAATGGAGTAGAATCTACTGTCTATACTCACCCTAGCACACACCCTGCAACTATGATAGTGGAAGATGCTACACATAGATTCGTTACAGATAACGATAAAAATAATTGGAACACTCTATTAAATTCACCTACATGGAATATACTTGCTCTTCAAAATAATGTACAAATTTATGCAACTTCAACAGATTTATCATATTGTAAGATTGGTAAGATTGTATATGTTAGAGGAATTTTAAAAAATATTACCTCTTTACCAATAAACATTGCAACTTTGCCTGTTGGATATAGACCATACATTAGTAATGTTTTTATTTGTCCGAGTTCTATAGAATCTAATATTCCTACCTTTACTAGAGTTTCTGTCAGTAACACCGGTGTTATAAGTATAGATGGAAAGAGTGGTTCAGCCCCAACTACTTCCACTTATTTTGCGATATTCTTCAGTTTTATTGCTGAAAATTAGAATATAATGAGGAGGAAACTATGGAATTTATATATAATGATCCTATATTATCAAAAAGAAGAAAAGGTACTGTTCGTGATCCATTTATCCCGATATCGGAAACATTATTTGTGGTAAATGGTAAAGTTGTATTAACCGAAATACCTAATAGATTTAATAAAGTCATAGTAACAGGGTCTAAATTTCCACTTTACGAAATAGAAGACGGTGAACTTGATGACTATACATACAAAGTTGACTATCCTAATGGGGTAGTCTTTTTTAATTCAAATTTTAATAATACTTCATTGACATTTACATATTTAGGTGAAGGGGCATACTTTTTTCCCAGTTCTCGAATTTGGATTAATCAAGACAAAAATGGTTCTATCGAGGTATTAAATGATAAATTTGATGATATTGATACTAGAATACTTGAACAAAAAGCTCGTGTAGATGAACAAATTCGTTCTGTTCCACAACCAAACGAAGTTGTTGATATACGTATAGATCATAATGGGAAAGTATATAGTGTTGCAAAAGATAGGATTGATGCCGAACAAATCAAAATAGAAAATGCCTATATAGCCAAAGATGGTACAGTATATGACTCTTTAAAAGATAGATTTGATGTAAATGATGATAGATTGGGTGTTATATCAACTTTTAAAGGTACAGGTAGGAGTCTTACAGAAAAAATTATTAATGAGTTTACTGATAGATCCATTAACGTAAAATGGTTTGGCGCAAAAGGAGACGGAGTTACAGATGATACTTCTGCACTTCAATCAGCACTAAATGAATCAAGTAACATTTATATTCCAGATGGAACTTATCTCATATCTCAATCATTGGTTGTTAAAGCAAATACTAACATAAGAATGAGTATCAATGCAGTAATTATACCGAATGCAGATATTTATTGTGTGTTTAGAAATGGAAATCCTACAGATAATTTCAGTGGCTATAATGGAAACGGAAATATAAAAATAATCGGAGGAACAATTGATTGTAATGGACAAAACATGACAAATATGATTGGTGGAATAGTCTTTGGTCATGCTGAAAACATACTGATTCAGGATGTTACGATAAAAAATGTTCGAGAAATCCATCATATTGAAATAAATTCATCCAAAAATGTACTCATAGAGAGATGTAAATTCAGTACTTTTCTAGGCAATAGAACTTATTCTGAAGCAATTCAAATTGATCTAGCAAGTTCATATGATAACTTTCCACTATTTGGAGATTATGACAATACTATTTGTCAGTATATTACAGTCAGAGATTGTACTTTTGAAAATTGTGGAGCTGGTGTAGGAACACATGTGCAAGGATCACAATTATGGCATGATCATATTTTGGTTGAAAACTGTGAATTTGATAATTTATTAAGTCATGGAATCAGTGCCTTGAATTTTAAGAAATTCAAAATAAAGGATAATGTTTTTAGAGGAACAGAAAATGGTTTTTATACTGATGGTGGATATGATGGGATGATAAATAATAATGATTTTAAAGATATTCGCACGAATGCAATAATGATATCAAATGGTAGTAATATCCACATTAATCAAGCAACCATTTCTCGCTCTGGTGGAAACGGTATCACAGTATTTAATGGTTCCAAAAATATAGTTATTAATGACGTCAACATAACGAGTTCTAACGCAAACGGTATTAACTTCACAGGTTCGACAGATTCAATTATTAATAATTCTGTTCTTGATGGAAATATAGGGAATGGGATTTTTATTCATGACCAAAGTAAATCCATAACGGTGACTAGAGTAACGGTAAAAAACAGTGGACTCGCTGGTATAAATTTATCGGCAAACGCACAAAGATGTAATATATCAAATAATATTTTAGATTCAAATTGTACTGTAGATAGTACTTATTCAAACATCAATATTTATACAGGAGCAACTAGAAATTTTGTTAATGGTAACATAACTACATTGGGTAGTGGTAAAGCAAGTTTTGGTATAGCTGTTGGATCAGACGCTGGTGATAGAAACTCTTTATCGGGAAATGATGTTTCTTCTGGTGGTACTTTAGGTGGATTGGCAAACGCAAATTCAACCACTATATTAGAAGGTTTAGATTGGAAGCCACTCAGTCTATTTAACGGGTGGACTACTTATACAACTGGAAGTGAATTAAAATATGCAGTTAGTGGTGACCGCCTATTATTTAAAGGAATAATAAAACCTGGAGTTTTGGGTGCAACAGATGATGATGCTTCAATGGTATTTAAATTACCATCGGATGATTCTCCTAGATTAGCAATGTTTAAAATTACAGGGGGTATCGGAGGAGGATCTACTGATTTTGCTAGATTGAATTTTTTTACCTCTGGCAGAGTAACTATTCCAACAAAAGGGAATTTAAACGCAGTTGATTTCACTGGTCTTACTCTAATGAGATAGGTGGTTATGAAAATGTATTATGAATATGATGAAAATGGTTATTTTATACAACAATTAAATTATTTTAAAAATGAAAGAGTGACTAATATCCCTCCTCCTGATGGATTGTTCAAACCTTGTTTTGATGGTGTTAAATGGTTTGATGCTTTAAGTGAAGAAGAAAAAAACGATAGATATACCTCAGAGGAAAAATCAGATATAGACATATTAAAGGAAGAAAATGAACAATTGAAAAAGCAAAATTTAGATACTATGTCAGCATTAGCAGATGTTTATGAGATGATTTTAAATTTAAATTAAACTGATACAACGGGGGTGATAATTATTGGAACAAATTTATTTTCAACTTATTTTGGCTGGTCGTAAAACTATTGAAGATGTTCCTGAACAATTAAGATTAATGGTTCAGGATTTATTGGATAAAAATGAAAACAGTGTTGTGTAAATTGGCAGTGTTTTCATTTAATAAAATTTCAAAGGAGGAAGTTAAAGTGGTAGTTGTATATTGTACTTTAATTATTAATGGGAGAAGGACTTATGAATCTGTTCCAGACAATTTAAAACCTACAGTTCAAGATGAATTGTATTCTATGGGGCTAGATACAGACGGTAAGCCACTGTCAGTCGATGAGCCTGTTGCTTAACAATCTGAATAAAAACCATATTTTAATGTAAAAATGACGATGAAAAACGGAGAAAACAAGAGTATTAGAGAGATTGAGAGAGTTTATTTTTAACTCTCTCTTTTTTTATGGAAATTAAAAAGAGGACTTAGCCTTAACACAAAGTCCCCTCTTTGAATATGAACTTAATCATAGAAAGGAGTACTACTCCCCTCACCTATTATTATACAACGGAGGTGAGAGAAATGTAAATATATTTTGATAATTTGATAGGAGGTCTAGATGTGGACGTAAAAACAGTACAAGGAATTGCATCCTCAGAATATGTCTTTGGTATCCTATTTATCATCGGATTAATTGTAGCCTTTAGAGTTATCAATGCTTGGATAAAAGATACTAAAAGTGAAAGCAAGGAACGTGAGTTAAAGTTAGAAAAATTGTATGAGGAACATAAAGTTGAATCATTACAAAGGGAAAAAGATTTAATGCAGCACTTAGAAAAATCAAATGAATCCTTAGAAAGAACCTCACGAACACTAGATAAAATTGAATTTAGCCTACAGTCACTAGAAAATAAGACAGAAAAAATGGATATTGGGATTAATGATATTTGGAAGCGTTTAGAAGAAATTGATAATAAGAAAATAAATGAACACTAAAACACACGATTCGAAGGTGTGTTTTTATTTTTTAGGAGGAATTGAAAATGGCTATTTGGAAAGAAGATTTTGTTAAAATAAACGAATATACTCGTCCGAATTTAAAACTACTTGGTGTAAAAGGTATTGTTGTTCACTACACTGCTACTCCTGGAGCAACCGCTAAAAACGAAAGAGACTATTTCAATGGTACTTGTATTACTGCCAAACGATATGCTTCTGCTCATTTGTTTGTTGATAAAAATGAAGCTAGATTAATTATTCCACTTGATGAAGTAGCTTATCATGCGAATGAAAAAGCTTGTAGAGTATCTAAATTGTCTGCATCAACTTCTTATTATAAAGGTGGAGGTGCGAACCTTACTTCTATTGGGGTCGAAATGTGCATTGAAAAAGATGGCAGTTTACATCCTGATACATTAAAAAGAACTATTCAAATTGTAACTGAGTTATGCAAGAAGTTTAATTTGAATCAGAATGATATTTACCGCCATTATGATATTACAGGAAAAAATTGTCCTGCTTTTTGGGTAAGCAATCCAGCAGGTTTCACTTCTTTTAAAAAGGACATTGGTGCTTGTCTATCCGGTAAGACAGTAGAGTCTAAACCTGCAGAAGTGTCAAAACCAAAAGACGAACCTAAAAAGAATACTTCTAAGTCACCTGATAAAAAAGCTTATATTCAATTACCAAAAACTGCAGACACGTGGAGAATTTATCCATTAGATAAGTCTCCTACAAAGGGTAATGAAAAAGGTATGTTGAAACCTTCAAAATTTGGAGGGCTTACATATGAAATTCTTGGCGAAACTCAAGCTAATGTCTATATCATACAAACAAGTGATTATGGAAAAGTGCAGATTTATGCTGCTCCTTCTACTGGTGCAAAAGTTGTAGGAAGTGTTTCGCAACAAGAAGTGAAAAAAGAACCTGTCAAACAAGTTCCAAAGAAGAAGTATGTATCTCTTCCTAAAACTGATTCTTCTTGGAGAGTTTATCCATTAGGTAAACCGTGCACTAAAGGTAATGAAAAAGGATATCTCAATCCGAAGAAATTCGGAGGTTTAGAATATATCGTTTTAGATAGTCCACAGAAAGATATCTATACTATCCAAACTGACGATTTTGGTAAGGTAAATATTTATGCTGCACCATCAACTGGAGCGAACATTATTGTGAAGTAGGATTAATCTCCCTACTTCTTTTTTATTTTAATTAAATTTAGGAGGAATATGAAATGAATAAAATGTTATGGGTAAGAACAATCGTATTAATTATCGCATTGGTGAATCAAAGTTTAATGTTAGCTGGTTGGAGTCCACTTCCTTTTGATGATACACAAGTTGAGACTGCAGTTACAATTGTATTTAGTGTAGTAGCAACTTCTTGGGCGTACTGGAAGAACAATTCTCATACTAAAGCCGCAAAGAAAGCTGATCAATATTTAGATGAATTAAAGAACAATAAGTAATACATAATCCAAGGGGAAATTACATTATTGACTTCCCCTCTTCCCTTTTAAATATAAAAAATAAAAATCTGAGGTGACAATATCAATGGGTTTTCGAATAGGAAGTTATTATATTGGCTCATCTGAACCACAAATAAGTATAGCAAATGAAGAAATTATACCTTCTCCTCCATCAAACTGGACTTCGGGATATAACTTTGTTTATTTTACGTTCAATAATGATGCTGACTGTACTGTTCTTATCAATGGTAAAGATGAACCTTTATTTGTTAGATCGGGACAAGGATTTAGCATTGGTGCTGAACACCCTCCTATTTACAGTTTCAAAATAGTTGAAGATAGTATCCCTTTTACTTGGGCTGGAATTTATTAGATTAGGAGGATACGTATGTTTAATAATAAAATAATAGGTGGTTCTTCTGGTGGTGGAGGCTCAACTCCACTATCAAATTCAATAGATAGTACAGACACTAACACTGCTGCGACATCATATGCAGCTAAATTATTAAATGATAAGATAACTAATGGTCTAGACGGTAAAGCAGATGTCGTACATACTCATACTGAATTTTATTCCAAAGAGGAAGTAGATACTAGAATAATAAATGTATCTAATGATTTAAGTGACAAGGTTGATAATGTAACAATTGCACTTGTGTCGAATGAATTAAAGGTTAAAAGTGTCGATGGATTAACAATAGGCGTTGCAGATGTAAACAATTGGTTAAGTGGGACAACTTCAAATATACAGAATCAAATTAATGCAGTAAATGACACTTTAGTTAGTTTAACTAGTGGAATGAAATATTTGGGTAAAGTAGAAAGATATGCAGACTTAACATCAATAACAACTGCTACAAATGGATCATTAGTTGTTGTATTAGCAGATGAATCTAGAACTGGTGGGAGAAGTCTCTATGTATATTCTGAACAGTTAGGAATATGGGATTTCATTGGAGAATTTACTTTTTCAGATGAATTCATTGAGTTGAAAGATACTCCTAGTAGTTACAGTGGTCAGAATGGGAAAATTATAAAGGTAGATGAGGTTAATAATAAAGTTGTGTTTAGTGATATGGATTGGAGTGAAATTAAGAATAAACCAACAAGTACAATTACTTCAATCGATAATGCAGTAGCTAATTCACACGAACATGCTAATAAACAGAGTTTAGATAAGTTAGGTGTTAACGCTAATAACCAATTAACAATTAATGGAGTAGTTTATTCTAATTCACCAGTACAAAAAGAATACCTGTACTGTAGAAGAATTACTACAAATCAAACTGTAAGTGCAAATACTAACTTGATATTTAATTCAAAGGTGAACGGAACCATTCCCTATAATACATCGACAGGAAGATTTACATTAACTCAGGGAAAAGTTTATCATATAACAGTCACTCCTTTGTTTGATACCACTGATTGGTTAGCATTGAGAGTCGTAGATGCAAATACTAATACTTACCCTCCAGAAGCAGATAATTACGCAATATTTACAAATGTTAATGGTACTTGGCATGAAACTCCACAAGGAATACTATCATTTATAATTGTTCCTAATTCAACTAGAGAATTTGTAGTGAGATGTACTAATACTGGATCATCCAGTGGTAAGTATGAAATGAGATTTTCAAATTCAGCGATTACTATTAATGAAATTTAGTTCTTTAGGAGAGGTTAATTCCTCTCCTATTAGGTAGGCAAGAGAACTCTTGTTGTACAGGTATTATATGAATCGAAATAAGTTTTTATTCGAAGTCAACTATATTCTCTCCCTTCTTCACCCCTACTTAATTTTACACCTCCCTCAAGTCCCTTCAACCTCTCCCCTATCATTAAAAATGTTTCTATATCTAATTCGATCATATTTTAGTTGAAGCTTTTGCTACCATAAAATATAATTATTAATACAAGCATTTAATTTTTAACACACGCAAAAGGAGTGGAATTATTGGGCTTAAAAGAATCCGTACAATCACATAATGTAACAAATATACTAGGCTATTTGAGACGTTCTAGGCAGGATTTAGAGCGTGAAAAGCGAACAGGTGAAGATACACTTTCAGAGCAAAGAGAATTAATGGTAAATGTATTAAACAATATTGAGTTACCGTATGAACTTAAATTGGAAATAGGTTCTGGGGAAAGTATTGATGGACGACCTGTATTTCAAGAAGTTATGAAAGAATTACAATCTGGTCATTTTCAAGCTGTAGCAGTTAAAGAACTATCACGTTTAAGTAGGGGTAATTATACTGACGCAGGTAGAATAATTGAATTAATCACAGAGAACCGCTTAGTAATCATTACTCCATATAAAGTTTACGATCCAAGGAACCCAATGGATATGAAACAAATTCGTTTTGAACTCTTCTTAGCAAGAGAAGAATACGAAATGATTAAAGAACGTATGGTAGGCGCTCGCTATGTATACGCCTCTCAGGGCAAATGGGTATCCGGTAAAGCTCCTTTTGGCTATTCCTATAACAAACATACCCAGAAGCTTCAAATTGCCCCAGAGGAGGCTCAGACGGTCAAATTAATATATGATTTATTCCTACATGGACTAAACGGTAGAAAGGTCAGTTATTTGGCTATTGCAAGTCATTTATCCAATGTTGGTATTTTAACTCCTAGAGGTAAGAAAAATTGGAGTGTTGCTCAGATAAAAAAAATATTAACCAATGATTTATACACTGGGCTTATAAAGTTTAGAACCACCGAGGTAACTAAAAATGGAAAGCGAATTGAAAGACCTGAAGATGAACATATATATGTTGAAAATGCTCATGAAGCGATAATTGATAAAGATACATTTGATAAAGTACAAACTATGATCAGTAATAAAACTCCTGATCCACGGAATCCATTAGATTTTTCTCCACATGAGTTAGCTAGTGTCTGCACTTGTTCGGTTTGTGGTGGAAAATTAATTAGACGTGGTATGAAGAAATTATACAAGAAACAAGATGGCACCGAAAGCTTATACATTAAAGAATTTTTAAAATGTCAAAAAGGTAGATGTATGAGTGTTAAGTACAGATCTGTTGAAAAAGCTATTTTGGATTATTTAAAAAAGTTAAATGAACTAGATGACAAGCAGTTAACGAAATATGTTACAGAAATGATGAAGAAGAAAAGTGAAAATGATAATTTAACCAACGTGAATAGACAACTATTAGAACAAATTGAACATAAATTAAAAGATGTAGTAAATAGGAAAGAATTTGTATTCGAAAAGTACGAGTCTAGATTTTATACAGATGAAATTTTCACCCAAAGAATGACAGCGTTGAATGAAGAAGAAAAGAAACTTCAAAAAGAAAAAGAGAAATTGAATAATACAATTAATGTTGTTGATGATTTTGTTCCAATTGAATTTAGAAAAAAAATAAAAGATATGCTTGAAGCTTATTTAACTTTAGAAGAAAAAGAAGATAAGAACAAACTACTCAGAGGGTTGTTTGAGTTTGTTGAGGTAGAAATTACTGAAAAAGGTAAAGGAAGAATACCTTCTAAATTTAATATTACCCCAAGATTGAGATTAACATGGATGAGAAAACCTCAAGTAAAATAAGGGGTTTTCTTTTAGGGGTAACATAAAATTCGTATGAGTCTGTT
>NZ_PIQO01000034.1 GCF_002844575.1 Heyndrickxia camelliae | reverse complement strand
ACTTGTCCTTTAGAGCGGTTCAAAAGGACAAAGTGACCGGGAATCCCGCCCGGCTTGTCCTTTAGAGCGAATCAATATGAAGAATGTAGAAGAGCTGTGACCATCGATTACAGCTCTTTTTTACATTATTGTACATTTAGCAGGAAGTTAGAAGGGGTAAATGGAATAAAATAGAAGAATTACTTTGTAAGGAGGGAATAATAGACATTTCCAATGCTTTCGTTGTTGTTGGTGGATATGTAGAAGATCGACAAGGTTATATCATTTAATAAAAACCCGTGATAATGGTTGGGGTTTTTCTGTTGGATAAGTGGAAATTGGAGAAAATCTGATGGATGCATTGGGATGTGAAATTAAAGTTACCGGATTATAAATTTTAGTTTAGAATCTATTCGAATACAGGGATAATTAACTTTTATGATACCGTCACGGATGTTCCAACACAATTTATGTTTGATACCGGAAGAATCAACCGATAACAGCTGGGTGGCAAATGATTTAGTTCTTAATATTAATACCAAGCTATTTGAACTCGTTACCAGTGTTATTTCAAGTTTAGACGTGGCACTTATTTCTATAAAGAATAGTTTCATTAGGAGGTAAACTCAATATGTCTAATAAGAAATATCATAGAGCTTTTGGAGTGTACGGTATATATGTTAAAGATGGAAAACTCCTAGTAATAAATAAAAATGGTGGTCCATATATAAATCGTTTTGACTTACCTGGAGGAAGTTTGGAAGAAGGTGAAACTCTATCAGAAGCAATGAAAAGGGAATTCCTTGAAGAAACTGGTCTTGAAATGGAAATCGAAGAAAACATCGGAGTAATAGATTTTAAATTACCTTGGTTATGGAACCAGTTTACGCATGTTCACCATATAGCTGTCTATTATTCTGTTAAATGTATTGGCGGAACAATAAAATTACCGGAACAATTTAAAGGACAGGACTCATTGGGCGCAGTATGGGTTTCCGAAAAAGATGTTTCTCTGGATAATGCTTCTCCATTAGTTTTAAAAGCCTTTGAGTGGCTGAAGACAAAGAATTTAGGAATTAATGCTGATATATACAAGGAGTGGAAAGTATTAAAATAAATGTTTTCAATCCAAAAAATAGTAGAAGAAGGAAAAATGTCAAATCATCTTGAAAAAGCAGAGCAAGAAATATTTAATATAAAAATTTATAGAGAAAGCGTAGTGAGCCCCACACAATGGCAAAGCGAAAAGGTAATGGCTTATAGAATGGCATTTTCAGGCGAACAGCCATGTGGTGGCTCCTCCTCGCAAAAATTTGATGAATACAGTTTATGAAATGTTAAAGACCAAGAAACGCAGGGAAGCTTACTACCCAAACAGAGTTCCTGTGACTCGATTTTTAAGTATTATAATGAAGGAATAATTAACACAAAGAGCGGACAGTAGTTACAGGATACACCCTGATGAATGTAGAAAGGGGTACGCTACTGAGCACCATCGACTTTGTTTTATGCAGGTGAAAAAAGCTAGGGTTTGAAAAAGTTGGAGTATCTTAGAAAAAAAGAATGAGGTTTAAATATGGATACGACTATGCATAATCGAAGGACCTGGGTAAAAAAGTAGAAAAACAGTCTGTTTATACTATGGCTGTTACAAAGGAGATTATTGAAAAAAGCAAAAAAGGAGAAAGGTAAATCACAGTGACAACAGGTAACCCTGTTCCAAGAAGTTCGCTTCCGAAAACATTACAAGGATTGAAAATATTATGTTTAGCCTAAGGTGGAGGTCAACAGGGCCCAATATTGGCAGCAGCAGGAGCACTAGTGACTGTAATCGATAGCAATTAAAACAAGATGAACTTGTAGCAAACCGAGAAGGATTAACATTAGTAACGGTTCAAGGTGATATGACGGACCTCTCTATTTTTAAAAATGAATAGTTTGATATGATTGTTCATCCCGTTTCCAATCTTTTTGTAAAAGACGTACGTCCTGATGGAAAGAAGCATCGAGAGTGTTAAAAGATAAAGGTGTTCTCATTTCTGGTTTTACCAATCCACTTTGATTTATTTGATAGGAAGGGAAACTTAGTAGTTAAAAACTCCATTCCCTCGTCATCATTAGATAATCTAACAGAAGAGGAAATAGAAAAATATCTTACAACCGATACAATAATTGAATTCGGACATACATTAGAAAATCAAATTCAAGGGCAATTTGACGCTGGTTTTGTACTTAATGGGTTTTATAAGGATAATTTTGGTGGAAATAGACCATTAGATAAATATATAAAATGTTGCTACAAAAGCAATTAAGGTAAGTAATAGGTGGATATGAAAGTCAATTCGCGTAATTTATATTTCCCTCCTTCTAATATAAAATGTCAAGAGCTTTATGCCGGATAATAATTTGCGTTTTACCTTCCCTCCAATTGCAGCAGTTAAAAAATGATATAAAAATAGTATTGGTTTCAATGAAGACACCACGTGAATAAGTCTACCTTCCTGTGCTTACAGAGTACCATGTGAGAATGTAATCATATCTATTTTGTGGCGAAGCTCTTTATACTAGAAATTGTAATCGAAGCAATTAGCAAAAAGCTTTAATTAAATCAAAAAAACAAACTTGCCAATTTTTAAGGCAAGTTTGTTTATTATAAAAAATGTTATGTTCCAATAAATTGTTAATTAAAAAACAGAATAAGATTAATACAAACTGCTTTATTCTTGATAGGATTCCTCAATATTTTGTGCAAAGAGTGCAGCTTTTAAATATCGTTTCGCTAGCATCTGATAATAAGCAGTGTACACGGATAGAGTAGCGATAACAATAATATTCTTAATTGCTTCCCTCTGTTGCTGATGGATATTAGCATAGCCGTCTACAATATCCTTGGCTTTAGCTTCAATAATTTTCTCCATAGTTGCAACCGTATGTAAATTTAATTTCTCACCAAAATCGGTACCTCTCCAATTTAGCTCATCAAATAAGCTGGAGTATGTAGCATACAGATGAATAGGATTAATGAGATCATCTTCGTTATCCTCTGGGTCATTAATGATGAGTTTTAATAGACGGCGTATTGATTCAAAATCAAGTGAGGACTTAAGATCCTCTATTAAAAATAATAATGCTGTTTGTTCTAATGAATATTTTTTGCCTTTTTGAGGGGATACAATCATTTCTTTCATATCTCGCTTAACCCAATTTTGTACAGCAGTTGCGGAGAAATTTGTATTCTCAATCTGATTGCCTAATGCCACGATTTCATTTAATGAAAGCCCAATATCAATCTGAGTTTCCTTTAATATTTTATCAAAAATAGGTGGCAAGTAGGTGGAAACTAATGTGTTGATTGTACTTCCATCATTTATTGAATTATTTGTTGACCTTAACCAACCCTCTTGTAATATTTTTAAAGGCTTTTTGTCATTCCATCCCTTTAAAGCTAGCAAGAGTTCTGCCATTTCTTTTCTTGTAAGGTGAAAAGTATCCATCTTTTAATCTCCAGTTCGATAAGTTCTTATGAACTTAGCTTATGATTTTTTAGAAAAAAAGTCAATTACAGCTAGGAATTAATGAATTTACACTTGATTTTTTAATTAAAAGTTCATATAATAAGTTCATAGGAACTAATCTAATGATAGATTTCTTTTGTTAGGGATATATTAAAGGAGAAGAATGTAAATGTTAAAAAAATTAATTGCAGTAGTGACAGCTTTCACATTTGCCTTTACCATTTTAGGACTAGGGTTTTCACATGATGCTTCTGCGAAAGGATATCGATCGATAAAGAGATCTTATACACCGCCGACACATCAATATCAAAAACCAAACAATAGCCAAAGTAATTCGTATAACTCAACAACAAAAAATAATAATACGAAATCCTTTTTCTCGAATAAGTCCTATTCAAATGGCAGTAAGGGAAGTTTTGTTAAAGGAATGCTATTAGGTGGATTAGGCGGCTATTTAATGGGACATATGTTCGGTTCCACATTTGGAGCTTTTGGAAATGTTCTGGCGCCAATATTCAATATCATCTTCTTTATCATCATTTTGATGGTCATTTGGAGAGTATTTAAATTTTTGCTAAGGCCAAGAAGGTATTAATAAATGGAAATAATAAAAATAGATGAGCAAGAAATAGTAAATGCTATATGTGTATTCACCGCAAATAAAAGAGGAATTACCCCGGAAGCAGTTTATGTGGAACTACTTTTTGATGATGTCGAAGGATATTCTGCTGAAGTTGAAGTAAATGGTCAAACAGAAATAATATCAGAAGCAAGAATGGTCGAGGCTTTAAGAAATTGGATCGACTTAGAATATAATAAAGACCCCTTTTCTGTAGGTGTTCGCTTAGATTTACATGAAGGGGAAGGCATCGTAGCCTACATTAGTTAAACACAAAAACCAAGCTGGATTACTCTGGCTTGGTTTTTTCTATGGACGAGAAACTTTTTTGGGATGAAGGGATGGGATGAAGGGACAGGTACTTTGTCCCATATTAGTGGTAGGATTGTAACAATAGTAATAAAATTTAAAATAAACTTGAAATAAAGAAATAATTTGTAATAAAATGGTCATAATAGGAATTTTATATAAAAGTAGGAGGGAAGTCACATCAACTGGTAAATTATACTCGCTTATAAAAAGCCTCTTAGAAATTGTCCTCTAAAGTTAACCACATCATTCGTTCTACTAAAAAAACTTTCCAATTAAAGTGATTTAGACACAATTCGAACAATGATATTAAAATATTTTTTTATTCCAAGGGGGAAGAAGCTGCTTCGTTTTACCTATATTATTGCTGCTTCTTTTAATAGCATTAACAATCGCAATCCTTCGCATGAATAAATAAAGGAGGGGAATACGATGTTTCGTTTTATTTGGCAAAATTGGTGGCGTCATAAGGAACGCTTCATTTTACTCCTTGTTGGTGCCTTAATTGTCAGTTCCGGGTTAAGTTATCTTGTCGGTCTATCGCAATCTAATAAAGGGACAGTTGAACAAACGTTGGCAAAACATTGGTCTGCTTCTTATGACATTGTAGTCAGACCGCCAGATTCTCGCAGTACTACAGAAGTAAATCATTTACTGGAACCTAACTATTTGAGCGGAATTAGCGGGGGGATCAGTGTTGCTCAATATAAAAAAATTAAAGAAATTGAAGGGGTGGATGTAGCTGCTCCAATTGCAATGATTGGATATATAAGATTGGGATTTAAGTTTCCTAAAAAGGTTCCTCTTACTGAAAGTGGATTATATAAGTATAGCGAAAAAGAAGTGACGGACAACGGTGTTACTAAGAAAATACATACTAATTCTTTTTTCTTTCCTGTCGGTACTTTTGACCCCTATGATCGAAATGTAAATCATCCGTTTGAATACGGTGTAATTGCTTATAATGGAGAATTATCTTTAGTTAATTCACTCTTAATGGCTGGAATTGACCCGGAACAAGAAGCAAAATTAGTTGGATTAGATAAATCTATCCTTAATCAAGGTTATAGCCGCTATTTTAGCTCCTCCGATAAATCAACTATAAGAACGGAGGAGATTGATAGTATAGGAGATTCAAAAGCTTTTAAACGTACCATTCCCGAAATCCCGATTATTGTAAGTAATCAACCGCGAGTGAAGAAAAGTATAACCTACACTATACAAGCATTAGATGTACCTTTTGATACTGTCACAAAAGCGAACAAAACAATGGAAAAAGTAAAGAAAAACGGAGGTGAGAAATACTTAAAGACATTACCTATAAATGAAAAAGGTCCAAAATATGAATTTACATTTTCACCGGAGCAAGTTTACAAAACAATGATGAAGGAAGTAGCCGGAATTGACTTTGACTCAAAATATGTATATATGGCCAGTAGTTCTAGCGATACTGTTACCATCTCAGATAAGCCAAGTATGCTCGGATATAAAAAAATAAAAAGTCCTTTTTCAACAAAATGGCCATATGCATTTGACTTAAAAACTTATAAGGATCCTAACCTGAAAACAAGCATTTTTCGACCATACAATGGATTTATCGTTGATTATGGCGGTGGCGACGAGTGGATTAGTGTAGATCCCAAATGGATTGGCACATATGATCCGAGTAAACTAAACGTTCCTCAAGATCCTCTGACACAGCTGCCAATGGAAACATATCGTCCTGCATCGGCACAGCTTGTTTTGGATAAGGATAAAAATCCAGTGAACCCACCAAAAAGTTTGCTTCCAACAGATGGTGCTTACGATCTCTTAAGTCAACCTCCATCTATATTAACTACTATTGATGCAGCAGAAAAGATTGTAGGGAAGAAGCCTATTTCCGCGATTCGCCTTAAAGTGGCTGGTGTGAAAACTTTAAATGATAAAAGCCAGCAAAAGCTTGAAAGTATCGCAAAGGAAATTCTCGATAAAACTGGATTGATTACCGACATCACTTTGGGTTCATCACCACAATCGGTTCTAACACATGTACCAACAATTAATGACCAAAAAGAAATGGGATGGATTGAACAACCATGGGTTAACATTGGCTCAGCCTATACCATTTATCATGAAACTCAAGTAGGATTTTCAGGAATAATTGCTAGTGTTATGGTAGTTGCCATTGTATATGTGTTGGCATCCGGTCTCGTTTCTCTGTATGCAAGGCGAAAAGAGTTTGCTGTATTGCTAGCAATTGGATGGAGACCTAATCAAATTACTAAGCTATTATTTTTAGAATCTACTATATTAGGAAGCTTTGTAGCTATCGTAGCATGGTTGATTTTAGGATGGGTTCTCATAATGAAAGGAGCGGAAACTTCTGCCTTACGCTTTATTTTAGCCGGATTGTTTGGACTTGTCATTTACTGGTTAGGTGCAATAGGACCTGCATATTTAGCAAGTAGAATCAATCCTTATGAAGCAATGAGGACTGGAGAAATTTCTTCGACAGCCCATCGTTTTATTAAATCAACAGGCAGTATTTCCATGTCATTTAATCACTTTTTAGGAAAATGGAAGCGCTCTGTCTTATCCATAGTAGCAATGGCATTACCGACAGCGTTGCTAAGTCTGTTTTTGTTTATTACTTTTAAGCTAAAAGGCGTTATGTATACATCATGGTTAGGGGAATATGTTGCAATGCAGATTGGCACTTCCCATTACATTGCGATGGGAGTGGCGTTTGCAATTGCCATCTTAACAACTGCGGAAATAATGTGGCAAAACATTTCGGAACGGATACCAGAGATTGCACTTTTAAAAGCTGTTGGGTGGCAAAATTCTTCCATTAGAATGTTAATTTATCGGGAGGGTGTGTTTAATGGAATCATTGCAGGAATATTGGGGTTAGGTCTTTCATTCCTTATTATGTTGGGTATGTACAAACAATCCCCGACCGAGCAAATTTGGTTCTTTTTAGCGACAGGTTTAATACCGGTTTTTGCTGGAGTATTAGGTGTTATAATTCCCGCAGAAAGGGCAGTTCATATCCAACCAGCCCAAGGTGTTTTACACTCATTTTCCAATAAGAGAAGGACAGAAACTTGGTTTAAGGCGCTTTTTGCTGTACTCTCTATCCTCCTGCTTACTGGTTTGGTCATGGTAACGATACGTTTAATGTCATAATGATTGTTTAGAGAGGAGGTAAATATGTTGAGACTAGTGATTCGTCTTCTAGGAAGTTTATTACTTTGGTGCTGCATCTCTATAATTCTCGTATTAATAATTTTATTTCCTAGAGATACAGGTACGTATCGAGATGATAGTAATCGGGACGTCATGTATTATCAGTTTAAATGGGAAAGTTATAAAGAAAATATTAGGAATTATTTGGATGTTGTAAAGAAATATAAAGGTTTAGGCAAAACAGATCGAGATCAGCCTGTAGAAACGGAACTGAAGTATTATTTCAAAAAAAGCATTATTATATTATTGCCTGCATTGTTGCTGAGTATTTTTATGGGGATTTGTAAAGGTATTTTAGATTATAAGTTTCGCGGAAAATTTGGCCGCTTTTTTTGGAGAGGAGCAACATGGTTGGGGCAATCTGTACCGGATTTTTTTCTTATTTTTCTAGTACAGACATTGCTGTTTATTGGCATGCGGCATGGATTGCCAAGGATTGATATGTACGGCGATGACAAGCTTTCCAATGTACTATTGGCAATCTTTTTCTTGAGTATGTATCCTGCCTTTGTTATTGCCAGATATACTTGTCAGGCCATGGAAGAAGAGGAGGAACAAGATTATATCAAAACAGCCAGAGCAAAAGGAGTACCGGAACGAGCAGTGTTAATGAGGCATATGCTTAGAAATTGTTTGCCTAAATTGCACCAGCATTTTATGGTTATTGTATTAACGTTACTTTCTGGAATGTTTGTTGTAGAACTTTTAACCTCGTATCATGGTATAGGTACACGCTTAATAACAGCGATGCATATCAAGTATTCAATAATGCCTGGCGAACCCCTGCCGATTGATACCTCTGCAGTAATCGGATTTAGTTTACTAATATTAGTAATGCTATTAATGGCCCAGTGGTTGGAACAAATAATAGCCTACATTCTTAATCCGAAGAGAAGGAGGATTAGGCTATGAGAAAAATTCCATCGTTATGGATAGGGATCATAGGGTGTGGATTTTTTGCGATTATTTTCTTCTTTGGACCATATTTACCAAAAGTTGATCCAGAAGTTCCCACTCATCCATATGTAGTTGGCCCGAAAAGCAATTTAGATTATATGATGCCTCCTTTCCCTCCAAATTCTCAGTTTATATTGGGCTCGGATAAACAAGGCAGGGATATTTATAGTGCGTTAATAATGGGTACTCGCAGTACATTAGAAATTGTCATATCTGTTTCACTTATCACTTTTTTACTCGGTATTCCTTTTGGTGTTGTAGCAGCACATTGGAGGATTGTAAAAAAGATTTTACACGCATGGAACTATTTATTTTCAAGAATTCCTGTATTTTTATGTATGGTATTCTTATCAACCATTCCTTTCTTTGTTTTTACTCCAAATCGGCCGTTTTGGCTAATGGGTTATTTGGTTATCTTTGAGTTAGGAAAAGTTGGAGAAGTTGTTCGCAAAAGTGTGGAGCTAATCCAAAAAAGCACCTATTATGAGGCAGGCATCTTAGCTGGCACAAAACGATTTGGCTTATGGAGAAGGTATTACTGGTCTGGGTGTTATCCGCAATGGCTAGCGTATTTTATCCAACATATCGGAAGTATATTATTTCTCTTAGGTCAACTTGGTCTATTCGGAATTTTTCTTTCCCAAGTTTTTGTTCATCCAGAAATGTCGCCTAAATTTGAATTTCAAAACAATGCCTTAGTTTGGCCTATGTTTTTATTTGATGTAATAATTGATTTTGATGCTTTTCCATGGGTACCGCTTTATGGTTCATTATTTATTACCCTTTCTATGTTTTTCTTTGTTTCTTTGGGCGAAGGAATTTTGGAGTATCACTTAAGGAAACAAAGAGGATTAATTGTACAGAGAAGACCATTTTTATTTCGATCTCAAAAGTTTAGCACTAAACAACAATCGGCATCCAATTTTAGCGTTTTGCTGGAGGAAAAAGGCAACTCGATTAAAGATTTAATCGTATTAGAGGACATTTCAAAAGATTATCCTGGGGACGGAGTTATAACGAAAGTATTAGAATCGATTAATATATCATTTGAAAAAGGAGTTTTTACAACAATAATTGGGCCATCAGGGTCCGGAAAATCAACTCTATTAAGCTTAATTGGTGCACTTGATAAACCAACAAAAGGAAACATCTATTTTGAAAGAGAGATTATTACAAATTTAAAAAATAGACGACTAGCAAATTTTCGTTTTGAAAAAATCGGGTTTATCTTTCAGCAATTTCACCTATTGCCAACTTTGACTGCGATGGAAAATGTAATGTGTCCATTGTTCACTAGAAAAGTGGATTACAGCAAAAAAGAGCGGGCGATTGAACTTCTTGATGAAATGGGTTTAAAGGATAAAGTTCATGCACTGCCCTCGCAGCTTTCTGGCGGACAACAGCAAAGAGTGGCGATTGCAAGAGCACTTGTTCATCGTCCGGAGTGGATTTTAGCTGATGAACCAACGGGTAATTTGGATTCAGAAAGCAGTAAGATTGTATTTGACTTACTAAAGAAATTAAACAAAGAGAATGGAATTGGAATAATTTTGATTACACATGATCCGAATTTAGCAAAACAAACAGATAGAATTGTGGAGATAAAGGATGGAAAAATTGTTTCCGATACTCTACAAACCTGCAAGGAAGACATCGTAGGTTTATAAAATAATTTCCAAGCATTGCTTGGATTTTTATTTGGGAATAACATTTTTCTAATAATTTAAGTTAGTTTTTAACTTTCCCTTTACTCATTTAAACTCTTAAAATATTTGTAATAAATGTAAAATTATTTAAAAATAACTTGCAATTATAAAATAATTTGTAATATTATGGACATACAAAAATAAGACCTTGTGCTGTTTTGAGAGGGTGAATCTATGAAATTAGTTTTACGATTAATGGGCAGTCTTTTACTATGGGTATGTATGGCTAGTGTTCTTATAATGATTGTGCTGCTTCCAAGAGATACCCAATCCCATCGTGAGGGGACATTAGACGTTATGTCCTATCATTTTACTTGGGAAAAGTATAAGCAAAATATTACCAATTACTTTGATGAAGTGAAAGCAGAAAAAAGTTTAGGAATCACAAAGTTTGATCAACCTGTCGAGGTCGAATTATCTCTCTATTTTAAGAGAAGTATTGTAATACTTGTTCCAGCACTGCTTTTAAGTATTCTCTTGGGAGTTGGAAAGGGGGTTTTTGATTATCGCCATCAAAGTAAAGTGGGACGTATTTTTGGAAAGGGATCCACTTGGTTAGGACAATCCGTTCCAGATTTCTTCCTTATTTTCCTAGTTCAAACAATATTATCTATCGCAATGCGACATGGCTTTCCACGTTTAGATATGTATGGTGATGAGGAATGGTACAATATCTTTTTTCCTATTTTCTTTTTAAGTATGTATCCTGCTTTTGTTATAGCGAGGTATACATCTCAGGCTTTGGAGGAAGAAGATGAACAGGACTATATCAAAACCGCCAAGGCAAAAGGGGTTCCGGAAAGAGTTATCCTTTGGAAACATATTTTAAGAAATGCAATGCCGAAGCTACTGCAGCATTTTATGCCTATTGTCCTCACCTTATTGTCTGGAATGTTTGTAGTGGAATTTTTAAGCTTGTATCATGGAATTGGTTCAAGATTAATCAATGCAATACATATACGATATTCTATTATGCCTGGAGAACCTTTACCAATTGATGTACCTGCAGTCATCGGTTTCAGCCTTTTAATAATGGTGATGTTATTAATAGCACAATGGATGAATCAAATATTTGATTTTCTTTTAGACCCAAAAAGAAGGGGGAGTCATGAATGAGAAAAATTCCTTCTTTATGGATTGGCATAATTGGATGTACAATGTTTGCAATCTTTTTCTTTTTCGGACCATACTTACCAAAGGTTGATAAAAATGTCACACCTCACAGTTATGTAGTTGGACCAGAGAGCAATCTAGATTTCATTCTTCCACCATATGCACCTAATAAGGACTTTATTTTAGGATCTGATAAAAAAGGCAGAGATATATACAGTGCTTTGATTATGGGGACGAGAGGAACATTATCAACTGTTTTTTCCATCTCGGTGATAACCTTTCTAATAGCAATTCCATTAGGTGCTGCAGCTGCCCATTTATCGTTTTTTCGATATATTTTGCAAGGGTGGAATTATTTATTTTCCCGTTTGCCTGTGTTCTTCTATGTCATTATTATTTCGACGATTCCGTTTTTTATTTTTTCGCCACATCGTGCAGTATGGATGATAAGTTTTCTTATTATTTTTGAGTTAGGGAAGGTTGGCGAAGTAGTATATAAAAGTGTAAAGCTTATTCAGAATACAACCTATTATGAAGCAGGTATATTGGCCGGGTCTAAACCAATTGGTTTATGGAAACGTTATTATTGGCCGAACTGCTATCCACAATGGGTTGCTTATTTTGTACAGCATATTGGGAGTATGCTTTTTTTACTCGGACAATTAGGGATATTCGGTATTTTCATTTCGCAGTCATTATCCCAACAAGGTAGTCCTGCTTATTCTATTGATAACACTGCATTAGTATGGCCAATGTTTTTATTCGACGTATTAATCGATTTCGATGCATTTCCTTGGGTTCCGTTATTTGGTTCTATGTTTATTACATTGTCCATGTTTGTATTCGTTTCTCTAGGGGAAGGAATATTAGAATATCATTTACGAAAACATCGAGGTCTAATTGTGCAACGAAAACCATTTTTAT
Organism: Heyndrickxia camelliae; assembly: GCF_002844575.1. Lineage (GTDB taxonomy): Bacteria > Bacillota > Bacilli > Bacillales > Bacillaceae_C > Margalitia > Margalitia camelliae. The sequence continues at coordinate 11,724 of NZ_PIQO01000034.1, read as the reverse complement.
TTCGCTGGAGAAAGCAAGAAAAATCCATTTATAAAGAAGATAAACATAACGAAGCAGGCTAAATCCAAGGATCTAAGATTCTTGGATATTTTTTTTCGAAAAACGTATGATTTTATGATAATGAAACAACTTAATCTTTAGGGATATCTTTTTGTATTCAAGAATAGAAAGGATGAAATGGGATGGATGTTACACTGGGTTATTTACGTGAGACACTGTCGAATCACCTTAACCGCGATGTCGGGAAGCAAATCTATAAGAAGCTTTTACACCACCAATACAAAAACGAGGGTGATTTTGTTAGAGACCTAAATGACGGGGAAATGGCCTTTTTAAATACGATTTTGGAAAAAGAATTAAGATATGCAATTGAAGAACAGGATGAAAAAAGAGTTAAAGAATTAAATGAGGTATACGAACTTTTATAATAGGCGGTGGAAATAATCGGAGCTATAGAAAGAAATGGTTATTTATTCGAACCTGAATTTAGTGTAATCAGCCAGAATGGTGCTATCCATGTTTCTCATAATGGCCGGTTTATCGAGGAAATTAGATTCGATTTTTCAGGAAAATATCCGGAGCATGCGAAAATTGAAGCATTAGTAGACAAATATTGTGAAGAGCACCAAATTTAATTTACGATAATTTAATTATGTAAATTAAATTCTATAGTTAATAATAAAATTATTATGTAAACAATAATTAAAAGATCCACGTCTGGATCTTTTTCTTTTATAGGGAAATTCAACGATTTTTTCTACTATTCAAGAGGAGTGAAATCTATTAAAATTAGCTTATAGATTGATAGATTTCATTTGAAGGGTGGACTAGATATTGAAAAAAGTACTCTATTCTATATTTGTAAGTTTCCTTATTTTTTCAATATTCACCCCGGTATCGAAGGCTGAGATGAAGACAGATAAAGTGATTGTTGTTTTTAAAGATAAGATTGATAAGAAGACAATCGATCATGTGAATGGAAAGATTGATCAGTCCTTCCATAATGTTTCAGCTGTTTCCGTAAAAATTCCGAGCGAGGATATTGCATCATTAAAGAAACGTAAGAATGTGTTAGCTGTAGAACAAGATCATAAAGTGAAAATAGCTGGTCAGTGGACAGATTGGGCTATAAAGGATGTAAAGGCTCCACTTGCCTGGAAATCAAATTATACAGGCAAAGGTATTAAAGTGGCTGTTCTTGATACTGGGATATCGAAACATGATGATATACATGTTGCAGGGGGAGTATCATTTGCTTCCTATACAAAATCCTACTCTGACGATAATGGACATGGAACCCATGTTGCCGGTATTATCGGTGCTAAAAATAATGATATTGGAATTGTTGGAGTCGCTCCAGATGCCAGTCTATTTGCAGTAAAAGTACTAGATTCTGATGGAACCGGGTATTTATCGGACATTATATCTGGGATTGACTGGTCTATCAAAAACCATATGGATATAATTAATTTAAGTTTTGGAACTAAAGAGAAATCAGTTGCACTGAAGCAAATAGTAGATGAAGCATACAATAAAGGCATTTTGGTAGTAGCAGCTGCAGGGAATGGAGGAAATACTTCAGGTACGGGGGATACTGTGCAATTCCCCGCGAAATACCATTCTGTAATTGCTGTTGGAGCCGTTGACCATAAAAATCAGCGTGGAACTTTTTCTGCAACAGGTGCTGGTTTAGAGGTAGTAGCTCCTGGAGTGAATGTTTTAAGCTTTTATTTGAATAATGAATATGCTTATATGAGTGGAACTTCGATGGCAGCTCCTTTTGTAAGCGGAACGCTAGCTTTATTAAAGCAAGCAAATCCAAGACTATCTAATATTCAATTGAGAGAAATACTAGATAATCAGGCAATCGATTTAGGAAAAAAAGGTAAAGACTATTTATATGGATACGGGCTAATCCAAGCACCATACATATCAACGAGCCAAGTCCATTCAACTAAACCCAAAAAAACAATGGCAGGTACAAGTAAGAAACTGAAGATGGAAAGTAAGAAGGTTACGTCCATCATCATCTCTACCCATAAAACCGTTTATCGCATGGGGAATACAGTATGGATAACTACAAAGGTTACCGACAAAGAAACAAAAAAACCTATCTCAAAAGCTAATATAACCTTATCTATTTATTCACCAAAAGGAAAGATTAAAAGCATCCATGCAACAGCTAATGCAAATGGATTTGCCTCATTTAAATTGGTGACAACCCGCGATTACCCAAAAGGTTATTACCGGCTTAAAACAACTATTAAGAAAGCTGGTTATAACACGGGATATAGTACCAAGACGATTAAGTTACACTAGAAGAATTATTTTAAATTAGCAAAGAGGCTGGGACACAACANCACAACACAGTGAAAATCAAAAAAGCGCATGAAATCAAATTTAAAAATCTTGATTTCATGCGTTTTTGCTTTCGTAGATTTAACCAATTTCAATGATTTTTTTACTTATGTCCCAGCCTCTATTTTTAGAAAATCAGATTTTGCAAAGAAATTGAGCGTTTGTGAGCTTCTAGAATAATGGTACAAGCTGATTTATGGTAAACTTAAATTAAATAAATTATCATGAAACGAGGAATGATATGAACAAGATTAAAAAACATAGGTCAAAAACATTTAAATCGATTCTCCGGGGACTTGTAATAATTATTGGAGGATTTATTGCAGCATATGGTCTGGAAACGGTATTAATTCCAAACAACGTATCTGACGGGGGCGTGACAGGGCTTAGTATCGTGGGTTCCAAATTATTTGGATTACCATTAGGTGCTCTAATCGTCATTATTAATATCCCTTTTATCTGGTTGGGATACAAACAAATTGGAAAAAGTTTTGCCATTTATTCCGTTATTGGAATAGCATCTCTTGCTGCTGGAACAAGCCTTCTGCATCATACTCCCGCGATTATTGAAGGCGATACCCTGTTAGTTACTGTCGTCGGTGGAATTATTCTCGGCTTTGGTATGGGGATAGCATTGCGTAATGGCGGTGCCCTAGATGGTATTGATATGTTAGCCGTACTGCTATCTCGTAAATTACCTTTTGGGACAAGTGACTTCATTCTTTTCCTTAACTTATTTGTATTTATTTTTGTTTCAACGGTCTTCGGCCTTCAGGGTGCAATCCTTTCCGCTATCGCTTATTTTATTGCTTCTAAAGTGATACACATTGTAGAAGAAGGATTAAGCGGCTCTAAGACTTTTAAAATTATAACCACGCAGCCTGAATTAATGGTAGAAACCATACGAGATCGTTTAGGTCGGAGTGCAACGTATAATGAAGTATACGGTGGTTATTCACATGAAAAATTTAAGGAAATTACTTGTGTCATTAACCGCTTAGAAGAAAGCAAAATAAAAGAAATCATTCATGAAATTGATGATGGGGCATTTGTCACAGTATATGATGTAGCAGAAGTTAAAGGCGGTAATTTCAGAAAGAATAATATTCATTAGGATGAAGGTAAAGCCTAAATAAAAATCCATAAAAAATTCCTTTTCGTATTGCTAGAAGGACTTTTTTGTGGATTTTTTATGTAATTGGAATCTTTGAATACGATAACTACGAGAGCTTAGGTCAACAGCAAGAAATTAATATTAGGATTCACATGTAATTTCCCCTTCCATTTGTGAAAATAATGGGCCAGTATAACTACAAAAAATACTGAATCATGTTCAAGCGGCTTATTTTAGGTATAGAAACATATAGAAATGATAAGGAGGGGTTAGCGGAAAAAAGGAATATCCAATAATTTTACAGAATAAAGCAATAAAGATTGTAGTAGTCAAGTGAATATATTGGATGTTCTCTTGTGCAATCAATCTTTCTATATAATTAATTAATGAGATTGATAAAATGTAAAAGAGATAAATAATTGATTTCACACTAGTGAATGTGTTGCAGTTTATCAAGGAAGGGAAGGTAATGCTACAAAAAATGCTAATTATTTGTTTCTAAAAAACTCATCAATAAACAATAATATTCTAACCGATGTTGTACCTAACCGAAACATTAAAGGATAATTTTTTTATGTAGTACATAAGTACTTTTCAGATTGGTATTTTTGGTTCCCAATATTATTATTTAGTCTTTTAGTTTTTTCTTAATAATTCGGAATGTACTCCAACTGAAAGATTATTTAAACTTGAAATTCATTTTTAAGAAATTTCGACTGCTAAGAAGTAAAAGGAATCCGTCTTTCATTGTTTAAATGTTTAAATACTTAATACATTTAAATTAGTCACTTGTTCACTATCACAATTTGACGAAAATGTGCAACGTTATTTATAACAAGTAATGAGTACAATTTCCAATGAAAGGAGTGACAAAAATTCATTTAGGTGGGAATTAATTTCCGTAGTATGAGTAGTGTACAATATGTTCCTCAAGCTTCCAATCTTGCTTCAATGTGTTTTTCCTCCTTAAATTACATGTATCAGCAAAATCTTATCATGTCCTTAGGACAAGGAATTTATCAAATAGAAAATTATTTACTTTGCACTGGTTGCACCTCGCTGGTATAAAGGCTATTAATAGGGGGGCACATTCATTTTGTAAGAATCCTATGCTAAGCAATAAGTACACTTAATAATATTGATAAAAAAAGAGTTTTATAACATACAGTTTTATGTTGTCTTTTTTCAAAGATTGAATGTTAATAGAGCAAAAAAACAGCCTTATCTTTTAAACGAGTTAAGGCTGTTTTCCCGTTTGATAAAATTATTTTATAACTTACATAACAGTTGGCTTAGCGCCAATTTCAAAGCTTGTTTAGGGTTTTCTTTTCCGTTGATAGATCGCCATCCTACGAAACCATCCGGTCTTACCAGTACAGCACCTTCTTCTGAGATACCATAGTGAGATTTCCAATCGTTATTTATATCCTTCAGGTTTCCTTTTGAGTGAATAGAGTAAGTATCGATAGGAACTCCGATAGATTCTGAAACTTCGCAAGCAGTTTCAGACCATGACTCCAATTCCGTTAGCAACACGAAGTTTTTGCCAAATAGATCTAATGTAGAGAGTTTCTGATTTTGCCTTTCTAGCCAAACATGTGGTGCACGAGTACCTGGTCGCCCATCAAGTACTAAATACGTCATGGGAAACTTCTCATCTATGTTTGTGATCACTGCTGAGGAATGATATTGATACGCTAAACTAATAAGAAGCCCATCGGCTGGATTAGGAGGTTCATCTGTTTTCTTTTTCATAATTGCGAATACTCCTGAATTAGCTAATAAACCAGCTTGTTCAGCTGTGAATTTTCCAATGGGTTGTCGCTCCGTTTGATATGTTTCTAAAAGTACTGGACTTGCTTGATATTTAATGACAGCTGCTAGTTTCCATGCTAAATTGTGTGCGTCCTGAATCCCGGTACTTCCGCCAAATCCCCCTGTAGGTGGCATTATATGGGCTGCATCACCAACGAGGAAAATTCTTCCATATTGAAAAAGGTCCGCAACACGAATAGCTGCTTCCCAAGGTAAAATACTAAGCAGTTTAATATCAATTTGATGCAGTCCAATGGCTTGTTGGATCAACTTTATACATATTTCATTGGTGAAATCTTTTAAACTCTCTCCTTTTTCAGGGTGGTAAGTCACATGGTAGGTAAAACGATGGGAATGACCAACAGAAAATAAGGTTCCTTCAGTCTGAGAGTTTTTTATGTTACAGATACTGAAGCTACCATCCAGTAATAATCCACTTAGATCAGCTTCAAATAGCATGTTGATTTGATGCCCCAGTGATTGACCAGGCATTTTGATACCCAAACGATTTCGTATGAAACTATTCGCTCCATCAGCTGCAATGAAATAATCTGCATGAATGATTTCTTTTTTTCCATTTATCCTATTCCTTATAGTAGCAGTCACTTTGTTCTCATCTTGTTGGAAATGGATCAGTTCTGTATTGAAGAGCGTTTTTCCTCCTCGTTGATGAATTGCATTGAGCAGTACTGGTTCAATCTGATCTTGTGTACATTTACAACCATCTGTTGGACTTAGTATTTTCGCTTGCTCCATCAGTTCAAGTAAGATGGGAGGAATTTTTTTGGGAGAAGATAGATGCTTGGTTAAGTTGGCTTGAGCAAGCGTTTCCGCATGGACAATTCCCAAATTATTCTTCATGGAAGCCCCTGCTTTTCTTATTTCCTCTTCTAAACCAAGTTGCCGCATTATCTCCATTGCACGAATGTTTATTCCACGAGAACGAGGATGGATCGATGTGTTTGAATGACGTTCGATAAGCAGGTAAGGAACTTGATGATGACTTAAAAAAAGGGCAGCTGATAGACCGACTAAGCCACCACCAACAATTAAGACTGGAATATGTTTTTCATTCATTTTCTACGCCTCTTTTCTTAGAGGATTGTTTTTTTGTATTGGGAGGAAACGGCACATTCCGACGATTTTTAAACTCTAAAAGGATTTCATTAATGCTCTCATCCGATAAATCATTTTTAAATTCTTCTACTTCCTCTTGTACTAATAAGGATAATCCTTCGTTTACGGACAAGTTGAGACCCTCACAATATTTACTAAAAAGGGCAAATAAATCAGACTCCACTTTCCAAGGATATTGATGAATTTCCTTTTTAGATTTCTTTGCATGCTTTTTCAGTCTACTCATGAATTTCACTCCTAATTGTATTTCTTTATAGATATCTTAATGCATATCTAAATATAAATCAATAAATATATATGGAAATAACCTACAATTTTTTTACGGTGTCAACATTGAGTATATGGCGCAGTATCCAGAGGAAAAAGGTAATTATCTCACGTAATTTTCATCGCAGAATAAATTAGCGAGGACTGTAATACAACGAAACGATTCCCTTTTTTCTCAACTGTCAGCCTGCGAGTGCACTCAGGATTTTAATCAATACAATCACGATCTGGAATACAATTTATTAAAGCGAGGTAGCTGAATGTTTAATGCAGACGAATCTTTTTCCTGAATATTTATTGAGTCATATTTCTCCATTAGGCTGGAAACACATTAGTCTCTTAGAAGAATACAAGATTAATTTTGATCGAACGATTAATTTACACAATTACAGACATATGGGTACGAATTAAAAAATGAATCCCTCAGCATTTAAACCGATGAGGGATTTATTCTTATCTTAGAGAGATTCGAGTGTTTTTTTATTTTGAATCTCTTAGCCTAGGATTTTTTCAAAGGTCTCGAAGATATTCAGTAAATTACTAACAAAGCCACTCTTAAATTACAGGTAGGAGGGTTTGTATTTGCCTCGTGTCGGGTAATTACAGGGGATAGTATGGGTATAACAATGGTATTAGAATCAGTTAATTAATACAAGCTGACCTCCGAAGGGGGTAACAAATTTTTATGGAATAACCTAGGGTAGCTTTTCTATTTTTTACTAAATAGATATTACCAAGTGCAACCTAAGTAGGTGATGTTTAGGAATGAATGACAAAAGGGATTGTCTTGACATAAATGAACCTTGGTCGTTATTTATTCGATCTTATACAATTTCAATTGAGTTTAATGGAATTGCAAAAATTGCAATTAATAGATATGCAGAACCATATAAATATTCTTAAAAAAAGTAAACGGATGTGAACCTTTAGATACATTTAAATAATAATAAAAAGATTTAACTAAAACTTTTGGATAGGTTATCTTGCTGAGTGAGTTATGACTATAATTTTATAAGGAATAAAGAAAATGTAGTCTTTACTTTTGTAATCCCGATTCAAAAAAAAGGCAGATATACTTAAGATCATAAAAGTCGAGGGGAATTACAAATATGTGGTTAGTACTGATATGAAAAGGAAAAGGGGAGGGAGCAGTCTTATTAATCAACTTGAGAGGGTCTGGAGTCGAGAGGGTAGATGTCCTGTAATGAAAAAGAAAAAATATGAGGTTTTGAATATAAAAAAGCCACTTAGTGAGTGTCCTAAGTTTGACTGCAAAAAGGGCACAAACGTAATAACCAAGGGGAGATTCTAAAATAAAAAGATTGTTATTTCTCAAAGGTAAATTATAGGTGTTTTTATTGCTATATATGCAATCTCTAATCAAAATATGTAATAAACGCATACGTGTAATCTATTTATTTTAATTATCATGTTAGAATTAAGAAGAGATTGGAAATTCTTGAGGCAATCTTTTTGGTGTAAGAGATAATACTCAAAATCATAAAACGTTATAATTTTGGTTCTAAAATGAGAAATTTGCCAAGAATATCTAAAGAACATTATGGCTACTATTTATGGAGTAAATGATTCTAACCAATTAAGGTAGAACCCATTACCATGGACTCTGGAAACATATGCTTTATTAGAACTAAATACTATAAAGGAGTTTACAACTTTTTTAGTGGGAAATTGTCACAATACTTTGTGAAAATAACCTTTACTACAATCTGTACATTTAATCCATTGAGAGATAATACACCCAATGGATTAAGTATATTTTTAATACCTTAATCGCGCATAGCTCCTGCCTCTCGGGATGTCATTGCACCTTGACCTGCGCTTACATCTTTTTTGATTTCTTGTTTTACTTGTAGTGCATCCGTTCCTGCAAATTCTGGTTTCATAATAGAATCCAATTTCTCTTTAGGATGTTGTTCCATATACAATACCTCCTGCTAGTGCTATTCAACAATCTTATTATTGGTTAAAAAGACTAGGTATATGTGGAGAAATTGAGGCTTTCATATTTTCATCTGATATATGTCGATGAAAAAGTTTGTACATAACCCTATATCACATTTGATTTGTAAGACTTGGCTAGATAACGTTCAATAAACTCAGCTAATCCATCATTTTCGTGATTCTCGGTAACAAAATCAGCTACAGCTTTTACCTCTTCTCCTGCATTCCCCATTGCGACACCAGTACCAACATGACGAAGCATCTCTATATCATTGGGCCCGTCTCCAATAGCTGCGACTTCCCTTGGACTAATTCTTAATATTCGTAGTAAACTTTTTATTGCAGACCATTTGGAAACATTAGGAGCAACTATTTCAAACCCATCATTCCAATTGATGACTTCACCTTCCTCTTTAAACATAGCGGATAAATTGGTACATGGTGAACCTGTTCGAACACTATATTTAAGAACATCTTGATAAGTTGCCTGTCTTAAATCTCCAATATACCGTGGTGGTATTTGCCCAACTTTTGTCCAAGAATCAATTTCTTCATCCATATTCTTACAATATAGCCCATTTGCTGTATGGACAATAACATTACAAGGATATTCGGCAGTCAGCTGATGAAATCGTTCTTCGTTCAGTCGTATCGGTTTCATTTCAATAGCTTTGCCTGTTTTTGCATCGTGAATAGAGGCACCATTTAAGCAAATCATTGGAGTTTTTAGACCAAGCTCTTTATGATAGGGAGCGGTTATGTCATAGTGTCTACCAGTAGCAAGAAAAACCTTTACTCCACTATTAATAAGACTATTAATAGCCTCCATATTTTTGCCGGAAATGGTGTTTGAGGCGTTTAATAATGTACCATCCATATCAATAAATATTGCACGCATATCCATTTATTCTGCCTCCTCTTTCGTTAGTAAACCAATCATATCATCTAAATATTAATGTAATGTAAACTCAGTGTTCAGATTAAATGAAGTTTATAAACAAGGAAGGTGGATTCAAGAAAAATCATAGTTCCAATAACGGGGGATTTTATGATCTGCATACAGTAAATGCTTCATAAAGAGTTTAGAACTTGTTTTAATGATGATGGTGTTCTAGGGTATTGGGATGAGATGATCCCTAATTATACTATATTTCATGATGATGATAAGACATTCTCGTGTATATGGACGGAATACTCGAATGATTTTCATGTTTTCTATGGGAAATATTTGGAAGATATTAAGAAATATTCAAATGTAAGGGTTTTATGACGAAAAGTAATATTCCGGAAAATTCTTTTCCTATTTCTAGTATTCCTTGGGTCAGCTTTACAGGTTTTAATCTTAATATAAATAATGTTATTTGTTACCTATCATTACAGGAGGAAAATATTTTACACAGGAACATAAAACATTGTTACCTATTTCATTACAAGTTCATCATGCTAGTCGTTTTATAGAGGAGTAACAGCAAATAGCAAATAATTGTAATGATTGGCTCCATTAATTTATTGTTCTGACAGCTCCTTTTTCATTCAACATTAGGGTAAATGATAAAATATTCAGTTTAAACAAATAAAAAAGGATGAAGATGCAGGATTTTTGTTTCGTATGCCGAAATAGTAGGTAAAGCAAATGTTGAAGGAGGATTTATTGTGGGAGAAAACTACTTAAATAGTTTAAAAGAAAACGCAAGTGATTTATTGGACGATGCAATTGAACAATTAAAAGGTTATTTAAGTATTCCGACGATATCTGCTCAAGATTCTGCCATTCCAGAAACGGTTGCCCATGTTGTTTCGATGATTGAAAACATTGGGGGAGAAACAAAGGTTTTAGATGATCTTGGGGGAAATCCGGTTGTATACGGGTTTTTTGCTGCAGGGGAAAATGGTGACAAAGAAAGAACATTATTATTCTATAATCACTATGATGTTCAACCTCCAGAGCCGCTTGAGGAGTGGAATACAGATCCATTTACTCCAACTGTTTTGGATGGAAAATTATTTGCAAGAGGTGCCTCTGATAATAAAGGAGATTTAGTTGCGCGTTTGACTGCCATAAAAGTCCTTCAAAAAGTAGATGGCGGATTGCCTTGTAATATTAAGTTTTTAATTGAGGGTGAAGAGGAAATAGGGAGTCCGAATTTAGCACCTTATTTACAAAAGTATAAAGATCTTTTTAAGGCAGATGCTTGTATTTGGGAATTTGGCGGAAAGGATGAAAAGGACCGCATTAGTATGGTTGCCGGCATTAAAGGGATGGCATATTTGGAATTAACATGTGTTGGTGCTGATATTGATATGCATTCTTCTGTTGGGGCATATGTTGATAATGCAGCATGGCGTTTGGTTCATGCACTTGGAACGATGAAAAATGCTAGTAATGAAATTCTTGTAGAGGGTTTCTATGACGGTATTGTAGATCCAACGAATACCGAAATGGAAGCAGTGAAGAAAATTCCATTTTCTGAAGAGGCAATTTCAAGTTTATACGGATTAAAAAGACCACTTATTACTACGGAAAAAGGGGTGGATCCAAGGGAAGCCATGGTGTTCCATCCAACTATGACTATTTGCGGGCTTGAGAGTGGTTATACAGGAAAAGGGGCGAAAACGGTCCTTCCTAAAAGTGCAAAAGCAAAAATAGACTGTCGGTTAGTTCCGGGGCAGGATCCAAATCATATTTTATCATGTGTACAAGCTCATTTAGAAAATCATGGCTTTACAGATGTAAAAGCTGAATTGATTAATGGCCAAAAAGCCTATCGTTCTGATTATAATCATCCTTTTGTTGCCCATGTTCTAAAAACAGCAGAAGAAACTTATCAAACCGAAGTTGTTCTAGCACCTAATTCAGCAGGAACCGGCCCAATGTATGAATTCGGCAAACAATTGCAGCTTCCAATTGTAAGTACTGGTATTGGCTGGGTAGAGTCGAAGGCACATGCGCCGAATGAATCTATTCGAATAAAGGACTTTGAACAGGGTGTTGTTCACATGGCTTACATGTTATCGGGTTTTTCAAAGGCATTGCAATAATATAGAAAGAGGCTGGGACAAAACCCACCTCT
>NZ_PIQO01000033.1 GCF_002844575.1 Heyndrickxia camelliae | reverse complement strand
TGAAGCTAGTTATGTCCCAGCCTCTTTTTCTATTAAAGTTCATCAAACCCATTATCTATATTAATCTTCGTATATTGTCTCGATTTTTGCTCAAAAAAATCTGATTTACCAAAATCAACTTCTTCATATGCTTTTATCCATCGTAGCGGATTGTTACGAATAGTTGGAAATGGTTTATTATATCCTAGTTGAGTACATCTTACATTTGCATAAAATTTAATATAGTCTTCTAAATCGGAAAGCAGAATCCCATTGATTTTATTTCCAATAATATGCCTCGCCCAATTTATTTCTAATTCAACAGCTTTATTAAAAGTATCTTCCACATAATGACTAAATTCATCTGTGTCATATTCAGGATATTCCTGCAAAACTTCCTTAAATATTTTCACAAATAAGTCAACATGTAAGTGCTCATCCCTATTGATATAATTAATCATCGTTGATGTTGCAACCATCTTTTGGTTTCTTGCTAAATTATAGAAAAAGGCAAAGCCGGAATAGAAAAATAACCCCTCAAGGATGACATCATATAGAATCGATTTAAGAAAATTTTCAATGGTAGGCTGATGGGCAAATGCTTCATAGCCATTTGTTATAAATTCATTTCTCTCTATTAAGGTTGGTTCAGTTCTCCAAAATTCAAATACTTCATCCTGCTTCTGTTTGGAAACAATACTGGATAAAACATAAGAATAGGAGTGATTATGAATTACTTCTTGCTGTGCAAGGATAATCATTAGGGCATTTAAACTGGAATCCGTGAGAAAATCAGCTACTTTTCCTGCATAATCGGTTTGAACACTATCCAACAATGCGAGCAAACCGATAATTTTTAAAAAGGCATTTTGTTCATCCGCGGATAAATTTGGAAACTGTTTAATATCTTGGGACATATTAATTTCGAATGGAGTCCAAAAATTAGCCAGCATTCGTTTATATTTCGGATATGCCCATGAAAATCGGACATCATCCCAGTTAAGAATATTGGATGATCTTCCATTAATGATAGAAGTAGAACGGTTTGGTGCAGTTTTATCCATTAATCTACGTTTTTGAATCATATTCATTTTTAACTCCTCACTTAATTAACTTGAGCATGAATCACAATCTTCTAAAACAGAAGAGGTAGATCTTACGTAGTAGGTTGTTTTTAATTTACTTTTCCATGCAGTTACATGTAAATCCAGTAAATCCTTTGCTTTAATTGTGTTTTGAACATATAAATTAAAGGAAATAGATTGATCGATATGTTTTTGGCGTGCTGCATTCTGCATAATACTCCATTTTTGATCAATAAAATATGCTGATTTATAATACCAAGTGGTTTCCGGATTCAAATCTGGTGCGGTAACGGGTATTTTATAGTCTTTTTTCTCTTCTGCATAAAACTTTTGGAAGATTGGATCGATACTAGCTGTACTTCCTGCAATAATGGATGTGGAAGAGTTGGGAGCTATCGCCATTAAATAACCATTCCTAATCCCAGTTTTTTGGACATCCTTGTACAATCTATTCCAAGCACATGAGGAGGAAGTATTGTTGAAATATCCTTTTCGGTTAAAATACTCACCTGTCTGCCATTCGGAGCCTTTAAAAACTGGATAGGCACCTTTTTCTCTCGCTAATTCCATACTAGAACGAATGGTAAGAAAGGCGATTTTTTCATAGAGTTTATCCGCATATCGGACTGCCTCTTCGCTTTCCCATTTTATCTTTTTCAATGCTAATAAGTGATGCCAGCCAAATGTTCCGAGCCCAATCGCACGATATTTGCGATTGGTAATTTTTGCTTGAAGCACAGGTAGATGATTTAAATCAATCACATTGTCCAGCATCCGTACTTGGATAGGAATCAATCTTTCTAATATGTTGTCCGTTACTGCACGTGCTAGATGAATAGAAGATAAATTACAAACAACAAAATCACCCGGCTGTTTTTCAATCATGATTTTGTCGTTTTCTATATATTGAGCGATGACATTCGTAGTGCTTTGATTTTGCATGATTTCCGTACATAAATTACTCGAATATATCATTCCTTGATGTTTATTGGGATTGTTCCGATTTACTTCATCACGGTAAAAGACAAACGGTCCTCCTGTTTCCAATTGGCTTTTCATAATGCTTTTCATAATTTTAATAGCGGGTATTACCTTTTTTGATAGAGTTTTATGGTGGACACACTCCCAATATTTTTTTCGGAAAGAGCCTTCACCAAATTGTTCATCATAATAATCCTCAAGAGAATATCCCATTACCTCTCTTACCTCTTGTGGATCAAATAAATACCAATCACCGCGTTTTTCCACTTGTTCCATAAATAGATCCGGGAGGCAAACACCAGTAAATAAATCATGTGTACGGTATCTTTCATCTCCATTATTTAATTTGGCATCAAGAAAAGAAGTGATATCTTTATGCCAAATATCTAAATATACACAAATTGCACCTTTTCTTTGTCCGAGCTGATCGACACTAACAGCTATATTATTGAGTTGTTTCATCCAAGGGAGAACTCCCGATGACGCCCCGATAAATCCTTTTATCGCACTTCCGCGGCTTCGAATCTTTCCTAAATAAACACCTATGCCTCCACCGTTTTTTGATAGATTTGCAATATCTGTGTTGCTGTCAAATATTCCTTGAAGACTGTCTTCGACTGTATCGATGAAACAGCTAGATAGTTGGCCATAGCTCTTTCCAGCGTTTGCAAGGGTAGGAGTCGCTACTGTCATATAAAGATTGCTTAGTGCCCAATAAGCTTCTTCAACAAGCTTTAATCGTTTTTCCTTCGGTTCTTGTATCATCAATTGCATGGCAATAATCATCCATCTTTCTTGTGGAAGCTCGAATACATGCTTTTGATGATCTGTAGCTAAATAACGGTCGGCAAGAGTACGGATTCCTATGTATGTGAAAAGCTGATATTTACTTTTGTCTATTTTTCTGCCTAAATGTAATATTTCATTCTTAGAGTAGTATTCTAATAGATCTGGATTATATATTCTTTCGGTGGTTAATCTTTCTATCAAAGTGTAAAAATCTCCATACTTATCTTTATATGGATATTGTCGATTTTGTGCTGCCATGTAATATAGATATTCCAAATATAGATTAGCAGCCTCATATGTCCAGAAAGTTTCGGATTCATTTAATCGGGATAGGCACTCTAAGATAATTTGCAAAATCCACTCTTCTTCCGTTATCCATGGCTTTTCCTCTAATAATCGTAGTCCGAATTGATAAACCTGTTGTTTCCGATCGTCCTGTTTTGCCTTTTCAACTAACATGGATAAAATATGATGATTCCAATTTTCAATTTCTGTATTGGTTAATCCCATGTAATTTACCTCCTATAAAAAATAAGATCTGCTCAGGGCTGAGCAGATCAAACGATAGGAAAAAAATAAGCACACACATATACGGATGTTTTTAACTATCGTTTCATCTCCCCAATCCCCGAGGAATCGAAACTTTCCCATGCATGGGCAGGTCTCCTGACTTGTGTGCAGCCTACTAGAGCGCCTTCCCACATCCAGTGGATGCAGTGGCATTAACTCTTTCGTTCACACTTACAGTTGCGGGGACAGTTTCGGATTCTCACCGAATTCCCTATTAAGTCCAACTAAGGACACCCTTACATGAAGTTAACTCAATATGTAGTTTTTAAATTATAATAAATTAGCATATATTGTGTTTTATATTAACATATCAAATTTGTTTTCACAACTATCATTTAGCAAAAAGAATACCCATAAATAGGTGCGCTAGTTTAAACACCATAAAGATTTGGTTATGATAAAATGAGAGGGAAGAGTATTGGAGGTTTGAATTTATGTCACAAGATATTACAGTAGAAGAGTGGCTTGAGGATAAAGAAAAATATGTCACTATGGATGTTCGCTCACCATTAGAATTTTACGAGAGTGCTATTCCTCACTCTATTAATATTCCCATCTTTTCTAATGAAGAACGGGCAGAAATTGGGACCTTATATAAGCAGGTTGGTGCAAACGCAGCAAAATGGAAAGCAATGGAGATTGTTTCACCCAAAATACCACATTTAATGGCGAAAATTAAAGAGGTAGAAGAATCGGGCAAGAAGCCTTTGATATATTGCTGGCGCGGTGGAATGCGCAGTGGATCCGTTGCACAATTTGCAACATTTTCAGGACTTCATGTTTATCGTTTAAAAGGTGGTTATCGCGCTTACCGCAAAAAGTCTTTAGAAGTAATTCCAGATTTACTCCCAAATAAGGCGGTTATTTTACATGGAATGACGGGTACAGGGAAAACGCTCATATTACAAAATTTAAAAAAACTCGGTTATCCTGTTTTGGATCTTGAACAAATGGCAAATCATAAAGGTTCATTATTTGGAGCCATCGATGGGAGAAAGCCTCATAATCAAAAGACATTTGACGGACTTTTATTTGAAGAGCTACTTTCTTTACAAAACTCACCTTTTATCATTATGGAAGGGGAGAGTAAAAGAATTGGACATTCGGTACAGCCTGATTGTTTACTCGATTTAAGAGATAAAGCTTTGCACATTTATGTAACAGCTTCGAAGGAAGCTAGATTGGAAAGAATATATGCTGAATATGTCCAGCCAAATGAACATAGCTTGATTTTCAAAGAAAATGTTCACTCTGCTTTACAATATGTGGTTAAAAAAATAAAATCACCTGAATGGAAACAAACGATTTTTGAAGCATTGGAAGAAAATAATTATATAAAATTAGTTGAACTTTTGATGAGTGATTATTATGATCCTCAATATCTATATAAAGAAGATATGTATATACATCAATCGGAACAAGTGGTTAGTGATGATATTGAGGAAGCCACTAATCAAGTTATTGATATTTTAAATCGTCATCAATTATTCAGTACTACGATTTTTAATTCCATTAAAAGTTAGCAAAATTTTCATTTTCTCATGATTTTTTAATCTTCCTTTCATGAAAATATAGGAAACTTTACGTAGAATTTTCCTTGGGTCGGTTCGACCCCCTTATATTTTACTCATTATAAAGTTCCTTCTTTAAATCCGGCCTGTTAAAGTGCCGGTGTTTTTTTTATCCAGTATTTAGATATTTTTAATCTGATTCTCATGAAAACTTGTTAAATTAAGGTGGAACAATAAAAGGAGGCGATTAAAATGTGGATACGTTTTATCCCAGTAGTATTTTTTAGCATGACAGCTTTATCGCTAGTTGCCTTTCAATCCATTGAAATTGTTCACGCATTTATTGACTTTATTTCTTCTAAATCAAATATTAAGTAAAGGTATTCTGAGGCAGTATTTTCTGATGGAAAGAATCTTCGGACAATATGCTTCAGGAGGAGTTATTTCTATTTTAGGGAGATTATTTACTAATGTGTTTGTCAAGTACTAATTGTTTACAGTAAACTTAAAGTAAATAATTGAAGTTTTAGTAGGTGAAATAGATGAAGAAAATCTTACTGATTGAAGATGAAAAGAATTTAGCACGCTTTATTGAACTTGAACTGAAGCATGAGGGATATGAAGTGAAGGTTTCTTATGATGGAAGGGAAGGACTTCAAATTGCATTAGAGGAGGATTGGGACGTTATCTTACTTGATTTAATGCTTCCTAGTTTGAATGGATTGGAAGTTTGCAGAAGGGTAAGGCAAGAAAAAGACACTCCCATTATTATGATTACGGCTCGTGACAGTGTAATGGATCGTGTATCAGGTCTCGATCATGGTGCAGATGATTACATAATAAAACCCTTTGCAATTGAGGAACTGCTTGCCAGACTAAGAGCTATTGTTCGGAGAATCGAGTCCCATGAGACACATACGAACATGACTAGTTATCAGTATAGAGATCTATATGTTGAAAAAGAAAGCAGGATAGTAAAGAAAAAGGAACATGTGATTGATGTGACGAAACGAGAATATGATTTGCTTTTAACTCTCCTCGAAAATAAAAATATTGTTATGACTCGAGAGGCTTTGTTAAATAAGGTATGGGGTTATGAAACAGAAGTAGAAACGAATGTGGTGGATGTTTATATTCGATACTTAAGGAACAAGATTGATGATCCTGGTGAAGAAAGCTATATCCAAACTGTTCGTGGTACGGGGTATGTGATGCGTGAATGAAATTCCTTCGTAGTTGGTATCAACAGAGTTCATTAAAGGTAAAATGGTCACTTGGTGGAAGTGCGGCCATTTTTTTTACTTTTTTTATTTTTAGCTCTATTCAATATACGGTTATTAGGCAGGTCATGTTGCATGAAGAGCTGCAAAATCTTAGTCAAGAGCTTAATGAAATTGTTAACTTCTATAGGAATAAACCATTTGCCTCGATTGATGAAATTCAAACAAATAGTGATCTGATTAAGCAATTTTTAGAGAAGGATCAACGAATTGTTGTTATAGATGCAACCGGACAGCAGTTTGCTGTTATTCCTTTTCACGGCACATTAAATATGCCAGATTTTTATTTTGAACCAGTAAAAGAAAAAACGGTTGAGTTTAGAGATGAGAATCATAAAAAAATATGTGTGGCTCGTGCTCCTATCCTTTTAAGCGGATTTAAAGGTTATATTGAAATAATTGATCCGTTAACTAGGTACCATCAAATGATGACAAGTTTATTTTTAATAATGTCCATATTAGGTGCAGTATCTTTGTTACTAAGCGGTTTCATCGGTTTTTTAATGGCAAAACATTTTTTAAAGCCAATGAAAAAGCTTTCGGATACAATGCAAAGCATACGAAAAAAAGGTTTCCAAGAACGTATGGAACCGAGCGAGTCGCAGGATGAAATGGGTGAGTTAACCAATATTTTTAATGAGATGATGGATCGAATTGAGCTTTCGTTTAATCAACAAAGACAATTTGTGGAAGATGCTTCACACGAATTACGAACACCGGTGCAAATCATGGAAGGGCATTTGAATCTATTGAATCGATGGGGGAAGAATGATCCCGAAATTTTAAACGAATCTCTTCAAGCCTCCCTCCAGGAACTAGGACGCATGAAAAATTTGGTTCAGGAGCTTTTAGATTTGTCAAAAGTGGAGGAGGTTGAAAGCAAAACCTCTGTTCAAGATACGGTCGTTATTAAGACCTTGAACAGAATTGTGAAAAATTTCGAATTGATTCATGAGGATTTTGATTTTTTGCTCCATCATAACAAATTGGAAAATGCGGTTGCCCAAATTAGTGAAAATCATTTTGAACAGATTATGATTATATTGCTGGATAATGCTGTTAAATATTCGGAAAAAGTCAAGAAAGTCGATATTATCGTGGAAGAAAACATAAAATATATTAAGATTACCGTAAGAGATTATGGTGTAGGGATCCCTGAATCAGATTTATCAAAGATTTTCTACCGTTTTTACCGAGTAGATAAAGCGCGTAGCCGCGCAAAAGGCGGTAATGGTTTAGGATTAGCTATTGCCAAAAAATTAGTCGAGGGATATTCTGGCACCATTAGTGCTTCCAGTAAACTAGGTGAAGGTACCAGCATATCGTTATCATTACCTCTGCATCATTATGGCCGATGAGATTCATCGGCCTATTTTATAATCTTTCTGAAACATCTATTTCAGTATATTGTAAATCAACGCTTTTAGGCATTTTCACTTCCAAAATTCCATCTTTATATTGAGCAGCTGTTCCTTTTTTTTTGACAAGTGCTGGTAGAGTGATTGTTTCTCTGTTTCCGTCCGTGCTATTTTCAATAATTAATTGATTAGAAGTATGAAAAATTTTTATTTTTTGCACCATTTCCTCTTCTATTGGAATTCGTACATAAACATCATCAAAGGTCTCAAATACATTTGCTTGCAAGTTTGGTGGGGAAGGATTATTTGATTGTTGGCTATTTTGCGGGAAAATGGAAGCCGCTCTTGAAAGCATATCATTATGATCAAACATTCCTTGCCACTCTTTTGGCATGAACTGGGCAATCATATTCTGGATGTTCTTTTCCATATCTTGAGGATTCATTTGCTGAAATAATTTACTCATATCATTATTAAAAGGGAACATATTCCACGGAAACAAGGATATCACCCACTTCCTTCCAAAGCTCTTATGACAACAACTCAATGTATAATGTAATATATGCATTTGCCTAATAAAAGTGTAAAAGAATAATATCCTACATTTTTTCTTTTTTTCTGTCAAAAACATTTGATTTTCTTGCAAATAGTAGTAAGATGGATATGGAAAAAATTTTGGAAGCTGGGAAAGCATTTTAGCTAAAAAATAATCCCCATCTTTTTTTATGAATTACACTATTCCAGTAATTATAAAAAATAGGTTTATTGCTTTATCTTATTACTTTACAGTGATAAAATGAGGATTGTAAGCGATAGCTTTTCCAATAATTTATTACATATTTGGAGTCCCATTCATTTCTAACAAGCATATGATTGAATGGGGAGTATTTTTCGAAAAATTTTAAAGGCTTTAGGCTGGAGGTTTATCAAGATGAGTGAGCAAGCATCAAGAGGTTTCTGGGATAGTTTTTCAGGCCCAAACCTTGGTTATGTGATGGAGGTTTATGAGCAGTACGTAAATGATCCGGAAAGTGTTGAACCGGAAATGAAGGAGCTATTTGAACAGTGGGGTGCACCTACTGTATCAAATCCAGTTTTATCGACAAGCGGTCAAGCTGATGTTTCCTTTCAAATGCCAGCAAATGCGACTATTTTCAGCAAAATCGTTTCTGCGGTTAAATTAGCTGACAATATTCGGACATATGGACATTTGGCTGCAGATATAAATCCATTAAATAATACACCGAAAGATACACGTCGTATCGAATTGAAAGAATATAATCTTACTGAAGAAGATTTGCGACAAATCCCTGATTCTTTCATTTGTCCAGATGCACCTGAGACAGTGAAAAATGGTCTTGATGCCATTAATTATTTAAAAGATGTTTATACGAGAAAAATCGCTTATGAGTTTCATCATGTTCATAATTTGGAAGAGAAAAATTGGCTTCAAAAAACAGTAGAATCAGGTAATATTTATCCTAAATTAAGCAAAGAAGAAAAATTAAATATTTTGAAAAGGCTAACAGAGGTTGAGGGATTTGAAAAGTTCGCGCACCGTATCTTTGTCGGTCAGAAGAGATTCTCTATCGAAGGCTTAGATATGTTAGTTCCTTTAATGGACAAAATCATTAGTTCTTCCGTAGAACAAGGTGCTAAAACCGTTAATATCGGTATGGCTCATAGAGGCCGTTTAAATGTATTAGCTCATATCTTAGAAAAACCATATGAGTTAATTTTTGCTGAATTTCAACATGCTCCTAATAAAGATTTAATTCCATCTGAAGGCTCAATCGGAATTACTTATGGATGGACTGGAGACGTAAAATACCATCTTGGTGCTGATCGCATTAATAAAGAAAGTGTACGAGTTGTATTGGCCAATAACCCAAGTCACCTTGAAGTGGCTGCTCCAGTTGTGGAAGGTTATACAAGAGCCGCACAAGAAAATAGAAATACAAGCGGTTATCCTGAGCAAAATCCTGAAGAGTCTTTAGCGATTATTGTTCATGGTGATGCAGCATTCCCAGGTGAAGGAATTGTAACAGAGACATTGAATATGAGCGGTCTTCGAGGATATAACACTGGCGGATCTATTCATATTATATCGAACAATATGATTGGTTTCACAACAGAAAGTTTTGATTCCCGTTCAACCCAATATTCATCTGATGCGGCCAAAGGCTATGAGATTCCTATTATTCATGTTAATGCGGATGATCCTGAAAGCTGTATTGCAGCAGCTGTGTTTGCTGCTGAATATCGTCGCTTATTCAAGAAAGATTTCTTAATTGACTTAATTGGCTACCGTAAATTTGGTCATAACGAGACAGATGAACCGATGACAACTAATCCAATGATGTATCAAATTGTACGCAAACACCCAACTGTCCGTACTATTTATGCTGATAAATTAGTTAGTGAAGGATTATTAAGTAAGGAAGATGTTCAAAAGTTTGATGAAGAAGTTTCTGCTAAGTTACAGTCAGCATATGATAAGGTCCCTGGTGCGGATGAAAATCCGGATATCGTGATGAATCCGCCAGAATATGTTGCTAGCGGTTATCCTGCTGTGAAAACTGCGGTTGATGAGCAAGAACTAAAAGACTTAAACGCTCAATTACTAAATTGGCCAGAGGATTTTAACGTATTTAAGAAACTCGGCAAAATTTTAAAACGCCGTGAAAATGTTTTTGATGGGGAAGGTAAAATTGATTGGGCTCATGCAGAATCCCTTGCATTTGCATCTATTTTAAAAGATGGAACTCCAATTCGTATGACTGGTCAAGATTCTCAACGTGGAACATTTGCACAGCGCAATCTTGTACTGCATGATGAAAAAACAGGAGAAGAATATATTCCACTTCATCATTTAAAGGATACAAATGCATCATTTGTTGTGTATAACAGTCCTTTAACAGAGACTGCTGTTCTTGGCTTTGAATATGGTTACAATGTACTTTCACCGGAAACATTAGTACTATGGGAAGCGCAATTTGGTGATTTTGCTAATATGGCGCAAACAATGTTCGACCAATTTATTTCTGCCGGACGTGCAAAATGGGGTCAAAAATCTGGGCTTGTCATGCTGCTGCCTCATGGTTATGAAGGTCAAGGACCAGAGCATTCCAGTGCAAGATTAGAACGTTATTTACAAATGGCTGCGGAAAATAACTGGACAGTTGCCAACCTTTCAACCGCTGGACAATATTTCCATATTTTGCGTCGTCAAGCAGCAATGCTTACAAAAGATGAAATACGTCCATTAGTATTAATGACACCAAAGAGCTTATTGCGTCATCCTTTAGCATCTGTTGAAGGATCCGAATTAACAAATGGCGAATTTAAACCAGTTCTTGAACAGCCAGGACTTGGAGATAATGTTGATAAAGTAGAAAGAATTGTACTATGCAGTGGAAAAATTGCGATTGATTTAGAAACTCGCTTACAAGAAGAAGAAAATACGGATTGGATTCATATTTTAAGAGTAGAAGAACTATATCCATTCCCAGAGAAACAAATAACAGAAATTCTCTCTCGTTTCCCTAATTTGAAGGAATTGCTTTGGGTTCAGGAAGAGCCTCAAAATATGGGGGGATGGACATTTGTTGATCCGTATTTACGTGAACTTGCTCCACAAGGTGTAGATGTGAAATACTCTGGTCGTCCTAGACGTTCAAGTCCATCAGAAGGGGACCCAGTAGTTCATAAAAAAGAACAAAATCGTATTATCAATGAAGCATTTACTAGATAAGCAGTATTTACTTTAAAGAAAAGTCGGTAATACGGAGGGAATAGGTTCATTCTATTTCCTCCCTTATTGCTGCGTCTCATAGAAAAATAGCAATGATTATTAAAGGGAGGACATCATCGTGGCTGAAATTAAAGTGCCTGAATTAGCAGAATCTATTACAGAAGGAACCATCGCTCAATGGTTAAAAAAACCAGGTGAGTATGTTGAAAAGGGAGAATATATTGTAGAGCTTGAAACAGATAAAGTAAATGTGGAAGTAATTTCCGAAGAAGCAGGAGTTATTCAAGAATTAAAGGCTGAAGAAGGAGATACAGTTCAAGTTGGTGAAGTTATTGCGATCGTAAGTGCTGACGGCGCAGCTCCTGCACCTAGTGCACCTGCAGCAGAAGCACCAGCTGAACAACCTAAACAAGAAGCAGATCCAGCTCCGCAAGTGGCAGCTCAAGTAGTTTCGGATGATAAAAAGGATCGTACTATTGCTTCTCCAGCAGCTCGCAAGCTTGCACGAGAAAAAGGTATCGAATTAGGACAAGTTCCTACAGTTGATCCACTTGGTCGAGTACGTAAGCAAGATGTTGAAGTATTTAGTAATCAACCAAAACAAGCCGCTGCACCTGCACCAGCTAAAAATGCTCCAGCAGCAAGTCAAGAAGATGGAAAACCAGTTGAACGCGTACGCATGTCTCGTCGTCGTCAAACTATTGCTAATCGTTTATTAGAAGTTAAACAAAACACTGCAATGTTGACAACTTTTAATGAAATCGATATGACTGCGGTTATGGAATTACGTAAGCGTAAAAAAGATAAATTCCAAGAGGAACATGATGGCACTCGTCTCGGATTTATGTCATTCTTTACTAAAGCAGTTGTTGCCGGTCTGAAAAAATTCCCATATGTAAATTCTGAAATTCAAGGCAATGAATTATTAATCAAAAAGTACTATGATATCGGCGTTGCTGTATCTACTGAAGAAGGATTAGTTGTACCAGTTGTTCGTGACTGCGACCGCAAGAACTTTGCTGAAATCGAAGCTGATATTGCAGGTTTTGCGAAAAAAGCAAGAGATAATAAACTAGGCTTAGCAGACTTACAGGGCGGTACATTTACTATTACTAATGGTGGGGTATTTGGATCATTATTCTCTACACCAATTATTAATGGTACTCAAGTAGGTATCCTAGGTATGCACAGCATTCAAAAGCGCCCTGTCGCTGTTGGAGATCAAATTGAAATTCGTCCGATGATGTATGTGGCATTATCATATGATCACCGTGTAATCGATGGTAAAGATGCTGTAGGTTTCCTTGCAACTGTGAAGAAATTACTTGAAAATCCAGAAGATCTATTATTAGAAGTTTAAATTTATGCAGAAGGCAATCACATATTGTGGTTGTCTTTTTTTATACATTTGGCAATGGCATGACAAATGTAGATATTGGATGGATGTCCGAATTCTTATTATCCTAAATACTGGAGGCGCATTTATGGGATAGGTTGGAATGGATAGAGTGTTTTGTGATTTGTTAAAGTATATCAACTAAATTATCATCTACTACGCACCAGAAAAGGTGATCAGGATTACGAAAAGCTTTTAAACATAGACTGTATAATTAAGGCAGCATGGAATTATAGAATGGAAACCTCATAAGCGTAGTGGCAAGTCCAATCCCAAGCATATATGATGCTGAAAAAAACAGTAAACCTTCTAAAACAATTTGTTTTAATCAATTTAAATACATTTTCAACTAACTGGGAAACTCGATAAATAAGTCTCTCACTATTATCAAATATATAATTCAACCTTTAAATTTAACAGAGCCAAAAATTAAAAAGATCCAGACATTCCCACCCCAATTAGGTATAAGACAATAAGATGGCAGAATAAACATCTTAAGAGGAGGCGGGATAGTGTGAAATCTTATATTAAATCTGCAAAATTTGAACATGAGTTTTGGCTGCAAATTCTTGGTGATCATGCTAGGTTCATTTTAGATTCGTTAAGTATAAGCGAAGCTAATTTTATAAAAGAAGCAGAGTACTTTAAAAACTCTTTTGATTTATTACTTGAAACTGCACGTTCTTTAACGGACGAGGCTTCTCTAATAAAGCTGGCAAATGATGCTGATTCCGAAGTAAGTAGGCTAAAACATTTAAAATTAACTATCATTGAAAAGCATCTTGTCAGCAAGGTTAAAATTCAGTTATCACCAACGTTTTTAAGTCATATGGTAAACGAATTGGAGGAATATGAACGGTTATTAGTTTATCTAAAAAAAGGTGAACAACCTCCTGTTTTACATGAGCTCCATCATCATTTACTATGGCTACAGGATGCTTTTGGTCACGCTGGTGCAATCCAATCAGAGATGGATGCGACCGAGCACAAAATAAAAAAGGAAAGTAAAGAGTTTGTTCAACAGTTTCAGCAATTTTATCTGAAAGCAGTGGAATTTACCGGTTACTTACGTACAAATCTAGATACATTTCCTGCATTAAGAAAAATGAATGAAGAAGTGAAATTGGAAATGGAAATGTTTCAAGTCTTTTTAAATGAGATTTTTGAATTAGAAATTTCTAATGAGGTTCTTGGTACATTCCCTGTATTAATGGCTGATCATATGTTTCGTGAGGAATGTTATTATTTGGTTAAACTTGCAGAATCGGCAAATACGGAGATTCCTAATTGTAACCCTGCAAAAGCACGAAATGAGGGATGAGGAATAAAAATAGCGTGTGAGGATGCACACGCTATTTTCTCTTTATTTTAATGTTATGGGCTTTAAACCGCGCCGTTTTATCTCTGTTTTTAATAATTGAATCCACTCATGATCTTGACCTTTCTTTTTAGCGTCTCGATAGGCTGCCACCAACAATTCATTACTCATGATTTTCATGACAAAACCTCCTAGTGGAAATGATTTAATTTAATTCCTTTTATTTTATCTTTTATTTAGATGTTTGAGAACCCCTTTTATCAAAAAAGTTAATTAATTTAGTGTTTTATAAATTGATTCTCTATCTTTATTAATTTCCCTACAATAAACCAATAACGGAATTTGGATTTGCCTATAATTCGTATGTGCTGTAGAAATTTGTTCATACTAAAATAAAAAGAGGTGAGATCCTTATCATGAGAAAAATCTTTCTTCTATACCTCGTCATCTTTTCATTTATTTACTTAACAGCATGTGATAAATCACTCTCGCACCAAAGAGATAACAGTTCAGAAGCATTAGAAGAAAACTTTAAAAAGAAATTAAATGAGGAACCAATTAATTTTCTCCTCTTAGGTATTGATACGAGAGAAGGGGAGCAATCCAGAACAGATTCCATTATAGTAAGTCAATATGATGCACAGAATCGAACTATCAAATTGGCCTCCATAATGAGAGACAGTTTTGTAAAGATTCCCGGTTATGATCGTGTATACAATAAGCTGAACCATGCCTATTATGTAGGCGGGGAAGATTTGTTAAAAAAAACAATTGAACGAAATTTCGGGCTTCATATAGATCATGTAGTAACAATAGATTTCAAAGGTTTTGTAAAAGTCGTGGATACGATTGCACCGGAAGGAATAACTGTAAATTTAAACCAGGCTATTATCAATGATATGGCCTTAAATGTTTCTCCTGGTGAAAATAATCTTCATGGGGAGGAACTTTTAAAATATGTGAGGTTCCGTCATGATGCTAGAAGCGATTTTGGTAGAGTAGACAGACAGCAAGAGGTTTTATTAAAAATGAAAGATAAATTTCAAAAAGAAATGAATACATTGGATGGATTCGCAAAAATACCGTCACTATTGGATGCATCGATTAAATACATTCATACAGATTTAAAAACGAATGAAATTTTAACTTTAGCATCAACGATATTCTTACAGCGGATAGACAATGTAGATACAATCCGTATTCCAGTTAAAAATGGATTTACAAATCGTAAAGTATCCTATGCAGGTGCAGTTCTGCAACTTGATTATAAAAAGAATATAAAAGCACTTAATCAATTTTTTAGTGAACCTCAGCCAGTTAATGATCACGAATAAAAGAATTAAGAGGGCTTGTTTTTTGGGCCCTCTTTTCTATATTGTTACATTCCGGATTCGAAGCACAAGCAAAGAGTTACTGCTATTCTTATTTCATAGAAATCCAAACACTCTTTACTTCAGTATAGTTATTTAATGCGTAAGATCCCATTTCACGGCCAATACCAGATTGCTTATAGCCACCAAATGGTGATGCAGCATCAAATGCATTGTAGCAATTTACCCACACAGTTCCAGCGCGAAGTTTGCTGGCAACATAATGAGCATTAGCGATATCACGAGTCCATAAACCAGCAGCAAGCCCATACTCACTATTATTTGCGCGCTTAATTACTTCATCTAAATCTTCAAAAGGCATTGCAGCAATGACTGGCCCGAATATTTCTTCTTTTGCAATCGTCATATCATCATTGACATCTGCAAAAATAGTAGGTTCAACAAAATAACCTTCTTCACGAGGCTTTTTGCCTCCTGTCAAAAGCTCCGCACCTTCACTTAGTCCTTTTTCAATATATTTTAGAACTCTATTTTGTTGTTCACTGGATACTAGTGGTCCCATCTGAGTTTCATTATCAAGACCAGCACCTTGTTTAATAGATTTCGCATGGGAGGCCATATCTGCAACAACATTATCAAAATGTTTCTTTTGAATAAATACACGGGAACCTGCACAGCATACTTGACCTTGGTTAAACATGACACCATTGAGCGCACCAGGAATTGCCTTAGTCATATCTGCATCTGGGAGAATAATATTTGGCGACTTACCTCCAAGTTCCAATGTTACACGCTTCAGTGATGTGGAAGCACGAGACATAATCTGTTTTCCTACTTCCGTAGAACCTGTAAAGGCAATTTTATTAACTAGTGGATGATCTACTAGCGGCTGCCCAGCTGTTTCTCCGAATCCAGGAATAATATTCACAACTCCAGGTGGGAAACCAGCCTCTTGGATTAATTCAGCTAAATAAAGTGCTGAAAGAGGAGTCTGTTCGGCTGGCTTAAGTACGATGGTACAGCCTGTAGCAAGTGCAGCACCCATCTTCCACATCGCCATTAACAGTGGGAAGTTCCAAGGAATGATTTGTCCGACAACGCCTACAGCTTCATGTCGAGTATAATTAAAGAATGGTCCGCTAACAGGAATAGTTTGCCCTGTAATTTTTGTAGACCAGCCAGCATAATATCTCATATGTTCGATGGCTAATGGAATATCCGCATTAGATGTTTCACTTATTGGCTTTCCATTATCTAAAGTTTCTAGTTGTGCCAATGCATCTTTATGTTCTTCCATTAAATCGGCAAGCTTATACATCAGTCTGCTTCTTGCAGCAGCGCTCATTTTTGTCCATTTGCCTTCGTCAAACGCTTTTCTCGCTGCTTTTACTGCACGATCAATATCCTCAGGACCGCCTTCATAGACTGTTGCTAATGTTTCTCCGGTAGCAGGATTCGGCGTATCAAAGGTTTTGCCAGAAGCACTTTCTACAAATTCGCCGTTAATAAATAGCTTTTTTTTACCTTGCAGAAATTTTTCAACTCTTTCGTCTACACTTAATAAAGTTTGGCTCATAAAAAAATCCTCCTTCAGAATCTTTTTTCAAAGGGGTCTGGTCGTGCTGCAGGAAGTGCATATAGATAGCGCTTACAATACCATCCTACTAATAATTGTTAAGTATTTCAATTAAAATATATAAAAAATTATGAATATTTTTCCGCAAATTTTTGGTCTGTTCGACAAAGGCATATCAAAAAAGGATTTCCGTTTGTGTAAAGAAGGTATAAATAACGTTTTTATCTTAAAAAGGAGTTAAACTTTTCTTATCGCTGATTTATTAACCGATGCTTTTCAAATGGCCAAAATGATCTGAGCACATATCCATTTTTCTAAGAATATATTTCAAGGGATATGAAATCCTACGAATTGGCAAGTATTTGAGTGATAATAGTATCGAACCGATGGAGTTTAGGAAAATATTGGAAATAAAGCGGTTGTTTTGTGTATAATTGTAAATAAAGCAGGGGAGATAAGATGAAAAAGTACATTATTTTCATAGTGAGTTTCATATTAATATTTTCAATAGCTCAAGTGTTATCAGGCTTGTTTTTAACTGCTACATATACACCTCATGTATCAGAAGTTTGGAGCAGTAGTGTAAATTTACCTAAAGAGGTTACATTTGGTAGAAGCGCGTTCATTTCAACGTTTGTAATGGCTGTGTTTTCAGTAACAATAGCCTATTTTGTTCCTAAAACATTAAAGAGATTTTTGAAAAATTAGTTTTTGAAAGGGGGAGTTAATATTATACTTCTCCTTTTTACTTTTCATAGATTAATTCCTTAATTCTGGAACAACAATTATTAGAAATTGGAGTTATATTAAGATATAGGAGAGATTGTGAAGGATTACACTATAAATTACAAGGGACCTGGAGTTAAGTGTAAATTGAGTCGTAAATAACGTGAAAATGGCGTGCCAAAACTGATGTCAGTTAGCACGCCATTTTTTATGCGCAATTATGCGATATGCACCTGAAAACGGAATCCTTTAACCGGTAATCAGGCCATTTGCTATTTTTGAGGGGCTTTACTTTCTTTTTCTTTATTCGTTTGCGATGTATAAAGTTTTTTCGATAAATAGGTTTGCCCGATTAAGAATGCTCCACCGACCGCCCAATAAAGTGGCAATGCAGCAGGTGCATTAAAGGAAACAAAGAGAATCATAATAGGGGAAATCAATGCCATGATTTTCATTTGTTTTTCCTGTTCCGGAGTCATACCAATCATAGATACTCTTGATTGGAAGAAATAGATTACTCCGGCGATCAATGCCATTGGAATGTCTCTGTGACCTAAATTAAACCAAAGGAATGAACTACCGGCAATTTCGGAAGAACTGCGGATTGCATAATAAAATCCCATTAAAATCGGCATTTGAATGATAAGCGGCAGACATCCCATATTTAATGGGTTAACACCATGTTTTTGATAAAGGCCCATCATTTCTTGCTGTAGCTTTGCCTGTTCTTCCTTTGTCTTCGCTTGTTTCATTTTTGCCTGTAATTTTGTCATTTCAGGCTTTAAAACGTCCATTTTTTCTTTCATTACCTGTTGTTTTTTATAAGTATTCAACATTAGCGGCATTAAGATTAATCTTATTAGAATCGTAATCAGGATGATAGCAATCCCGTAATTACCAGCAAAAATATGTGCTGTAAAATGAATGACTTGTGCGAAAGGCTCCACAAAATAAGTGTGAAAAAAGCCTGTTTGTTTTGGTGCTTTTTCATTAGTAGATGATGAACATGCCGAAAGAAGCATCATCAGGCCTACTAAAAGCGCTGACATTTTCATATAACGTTTCATCAATTATCCTCCTATTGTTTGAATATATGTGGTTTGAATGACGGATAAATGATGATCCGAATCATCCTTTGCAGATTCTTTTAGTCTAACATATTTTAAAATCCATTTTATTATCGGATTTTGTATTCTTTCATTTGCAGATTCAAGAGGGGATTCCAAACTAATTTCTATATTTGTTTGTCCTTCTGAAAAATAGGAATAGGACTGAATTCGAAATTTATGCCATATACATGCTAGTCCAATTGTAAGGATAAGACTTACAGAAAGGGAGCAAATGAATGGATCATAAGTTAAATTAATTAAATATTCCATCAAATTTGTTCACTCACTTTAGAAGACTCATTAGAATGGAATTATACCGTAAAGTAACTGTTTTTACAATCATTTATTCCTACATAACCTTTTTTCTTCTAACGAATTTTAAATCAATATGTATATTCGTTAAAAAATTCCCCCATTTATGATAAAATTTATATTTACGGAAGAAAAAATGGAGAGAATGCAATTGAATTGAAAGGAATAAAAAAATGGATCATATTATACAACAACTACCTAAAGATATTATAGATATATTACAACAAAGAAAGCAGTACTTTGCTAATGAGGATATGATCGGCGACTCAGGCTATATTCCTGCAGAAGACACAATCCTAATCGATACAATTATTGCTTTAGCACTTGGGAAAAATGTGTTGCTTAAGGGACCAACGGGTTCTGGTAAAACAAAATTAGCTGAAACTGTTTCATCTTTATTTGGTCAGCCAATGCAAAGTATAAATTGTTCCGTCGATTTAGACGCGGAAGGATTACTGGGATTTAAAACAATACATCAGGATGGGGAAAAAAGTTTTATTGATTTTGTTCCTGGTCCGGTTGTTCAAGCTATGAAAAAAGGACATTTACTATATATAGATGAAATTAATATGGCGAAGCCGGAAACATTACCTATACTAAATGGAGTCCTTGATTATCGAAGAATGATTCATAATCCTTTTACAGGTGAAGTAGTGAAGTCATCCGGTAATTTTGGCGTGATTGCGGCAATTAATGAAGGGTATATCGGAACAGTGCCTTTAAACGAAGCCTTGAAGAACCGCTTTGTTATTATCGATGTGCCATATATACAAGCGGAAACATTAAAAATTGTCTTGAAAAACCAAAGCCGTTTGCAGGATACTGCACTAATCGATCAATTTGTCGCATTATCTAGTGATTTAATGGCCCAAGCACAGATGGGGCAAATTTCTGAAGATGCTGCCTCAATCCGAGCACTGATTGATACATGCGATTTATCCGTTTACATTTCTCCATTAAGAGCCATCCAACGAGGAATAATAGATAAATTAGAAGATGCTCGAGAAAAAGCGGCCGTTCGTAATATTGCTGAAACAATATTCGGATAGGAGGGGATGATATGGAGCGCTTTATCCAATTTAATGATGAACAAATTGATTCCATGCTGTTTATGGAACTTTCCGATCTTGCAAAGACTTTGATGAGAGAAAAGGATTATGAGCTGGAATTTGGCGTTCACTCCTATTTAGATATGGCCGAGCATAAAGTATTTGTTCGACATTTTTGGAATCATCGCCCTGGTGCTATTATGAAAAATGGTTTAAAAAGTGATGTGTATCTTAGAGCAATTGGGAATTTTCATTATACCGACTATAATGAAGTATTTTCGTTTCTAAAAAAATTCCATTCCATTAGGTTAAAGAGCTTTGCCAAGCAGTTGTTTGTACTAGCGGAAGATTTACGAATAGAAGAAGATTGTAAGAGAGAAAGAATAGGAACGGTAAAAGCATTTCAAGTCCGGAGACAAATTTACGGGGACTATTTTGAGTCCCAGCAAAATGTCAATGTGGTGAAAAGTGTCTATACTGACGCAGTATTTAATACTATCTATCTAATGCTTACTGCAGAGTCACCTATTTTGGAGATTCCTGCTTTAAAAGAGGAAATAGATCGCGTTCTTCCATTCATACAAAATCAGGTCATGAACTTTTTTGACGCAAAATCAACAGCTGATATTTCACGTTTTACCTTTAATATAATGGAAGTATTAGATGAAGTTTTGGAGAATGATATGTTGAATGAATACTTCCATCTTCCAGTAAAAATGTTAGAGGAATTGGAAGAGGAAGAATGGTCATTTAATGATTTAAAGAGAAAAGATCCATTAGTCAATAATGACCTCTTAGAAAAGAAGAGTACTGGAGAAGAAGAAACTTTTAACGAAGAACTGAGAACATTTCATAGGGAAACGAGTGATTTAAGTAAAAGTTTTCTTCAATTTGATCTTGAACAAGGGTCAGGGACGGATTTGTTTGGAGAAGGTGTTCGTGAGAGTGAAACTGGTGATCAGGCTCTAGGTATTGTACAAGGAGCTGCAAGGGAGTCAAAAAGGAATGATTATTCCAAGTTGGAGGCACTTGAACAAAAGCGGAATATAAAAGGCGGGGGAGAGTGGGACTATGGTGATGAAAACAGAAATGCAATCCCCATCTTCCTCACACCAGATGCACCGAAATATGATGATATCCAAGCATATGACAAATTAAAAACGAATATAAGTAATTACCAAAAGAAACTGCAAAAAATAATAGAAAAAATATTAGAGCATAAGCGGTCTTTTCCTCGAACGAATATGCAGTACGGAAGGCTTAGCAAACAGCTTCTGCCATTTTTTATAGATAATAGCCCAAGAATGTTTTACAAAAAACAAGAATTCTCAAAAGAAATAGACGCGGTGTTCACATTGTTAGTTGACTGTTCCGCATCTATGGCCGATAAAATGTCGGAAACGAAACGCGGGATTACATTATTTCACGAAGCGTTAAAATCTGTTCGTGTTGCACATGAAGTAGTAGGATTTTGGGAAGATACAAGTGAGGCAACAAAATTAAAACAGCCTAACTATTTTAAAACAGTAGTTGATTTTACTACTTCCTTGAGTAAAAAAGCCGGTCCAGAAATAATGCAACTACAGCCGGAAGAAGATAATCGAGATGGATATGCCATTCGTCATATGACGAAAAAGCTTATGAACAGAAATGAAAAACAAAAATTTTTATTGGTGTTTTCTGATGGAGAACCAGCTGCATTTGGCTATGAACAAAATGGCATTGTCGATACTCATGAGGCCGTTTTAGAAGCGAGAAAAAGAGGCATTGAGGTCATAAATATTTTTCTTTCTAATTCGTCGGTATCCGAAGGTCAACGAAATTTACTTCGAAATATTTACGGGAATTTCAGTATTATCTTGTCGGATGTCAGTGAGCTGCCAAATATCCTTTTTCCACTGCTGAGGAAGCTGCTTCTGAAAAGTATTTAAATCATTATAGAAGGAAAAGGTGTACCGGTCACATTATTGGTACACCTTTTATGTGTTATTCCCAAGAAAAGGAGAGAATTTCTCCTTTGAATAGGTTTGTATCTATATTACAGGATTTTGCCTCCATTCCATATTGATAACCTAATATTCGAGAATTTTTTGGAGCAGATGGGTTGAATTTTGGAGCATTTTCCTTTTTAGTAATTCCTTTTTGCGGTGCAGCAGACCAAAGAATCGTTTCATCCTTTAAGCTTTTATTATTCTTAGCAGCCTGATTAAAAGCCTTGTATATTTTTTGATCAGGATCAAATACGCCATATATCCCAGGATGATAATCCGACTTGCTCATTATTTTATACCATCCCTTTATAAAATCAGCATCAACAGGGTATTTTGGTTCGATATCAGCAAACAGGACGGTACCTTTCGGTGCTTTTAATTCCTTGGCATATTGAATCGCAGCTTTAGCCTCATTTTCACCTGCTTTTTCCGTTGTTGCATTATTAAAATGATTATAGATTAAAAGTATATTTACTTTATTTTTATGCAAAAGCTTCATTTCCTCTGCTGTTAATCCTGCAGATGCACCTTTATTGGTTTTTGTATATCTTGCCCATATATCTGGTTTCCCATAGTACTTGTCCACACATTTAAAAAGTTCGTCTGTTACTTTACTTGCAGAATCAACACCCCATACTATCTTTGAAGTTTCTTGGTTATGTTCGGAATTAGAAGGGGCATGATTATTTTGGTGGAAAATTATGGGGAAGATAACAAACAGCAATAAAGCAGATGATACCCATATCAATAAGCGCCAATTTATTAAATCCTTCCAGTTGTTCAATCTTTTCTCCCTCCTTTGCTTGTATATATTATTCGAGGAGAGAGAAAGTGGTTCGGGCTATGGGTATTTAGTTCGGAAGTCTAAAGTAACAATTATTAATAAAAAAATGTAAATGGTAAATGAGAAATAGTAAGGGAAAAGAATAAAACAGTAAGAAAACCCATTGGTTACAACTCTTTTAATGGATTTTAGAAATTGCAAAACTTCCTTTTTATAGGGAGGATCTATTTCGACAATTTTTTCATTTTTATTACAAAATAGGAAAAAGGATATAAGAATTTTTGTTCTTTTGATAAAATTGTGAAGAAATGATTAGGATAAAAAAAGAGGTATTTCATGATAAAGCGATTAGTAGTTTCTATAATTTTAATACTTATTCCTTTTTCTGTTATTGATAAGGCAAGTGCAGTAGGAAAACAAAATATAAAAATAGCAAGTCAGGCTGCTGTTTTGGTCGATAGTAATAGTGGTCAGATTTTATATTCTAAAAATCCCAATAAAAAGTTGTATCCTGCAAGTCTCACCAAAATTGCAACAGCTATTTACACAATTGAAAATGGAAACTTAAATGATATTGTAACTGTAAGTAAAAATGCAGTACAAACGGATGGAACGAGGGTATATCTTGTAAAAGGGGAGAAGGTTAAACTAAAGCATTTATTACAGGGACTCTTAATTAATTCAGGAAACGATGCTGGTGTTGCTATTGCAGAATACATGGGTGGAAATATTCCGACCTTTGCGAATAAGCTAAATAGATTTCTTGAGCAAAAAGTTGGTGTGCATCATACACATTTTGTTAATCCACACGGCTTATATGATAAAAAGCATTATACAACAGCGAGCGACCTTGCGAAAATAACCAATTATGCAATGAAAAATCCGACTTTTAGGGAAATTTTCGGAACAAAAAAATTAAAATGGGATGGAGAGGGTTGGCATACAACCCTTATTACTCACCATTTGATGTTAAAAGGGGAAATTCCATACAATGGCATAACGGGGGGGAAAACTGGATATGTGGATCAATCTGGACAAACTCTGGCAACAACGGCGGAAAATCAAAATATTCACTTGACAGTCATTACCATGGATGCCAAATCAAAAAGAGATGAATACCAAGATACAAAAAAACTTCTTGATTACGGATTTCAACACTTTAAAACCGCTTCCTTGCCAAAGGATTCCATCTTCAAATACGGAAATAAAACTTTTAAAACGGAAGAAAATTTATATTATACGGCTCCCCTTTATTCTAATGTATCAGAATTGATATCAAAAAGAGGAGTGTTAAAAATAATTGATAAGACTGGAGAATTATTAAATTCTTATCAGCTCACTGAGCTGAGTGAGGTAAATGCAGAACCGCTTTCCAGTAAAAATGAATCAAATGACCGAAAAATGTATCCATGGGTGCTGCTCATTCCCCTAGTCATAGTAGGATTAGGAATAAGTTGGTCTGTTAACAGAATAAAATGGGGCTGGGACATAACTAGCTTCAAATAATG
>NZ_PIQO01000032.1 GCF_002844575.1 Heyndrickxia camelliae | reverse complement strand
ATTCTGTCCAACTAAGTGTAGCCTATTCAAATAAACATTATCAACTTTGTAAATTTAGATAATAAAAACTATTTAATAGCTATATTTTATTAATTTGTTGTTCTAAAAAAAAGACTATTTAGCTATTTTTTTCACTTTACTTAAGAATTGAACAAATTGTGTGGAAGTTTTCAATGATAAGTTGTGATTTTTTGTCCCATATAGTTCTATTAAAGTTTTATCTTTTACTAATGTTATATCATTAAAGTTATTGATTACATTTGTACTAACTCTAAATTCATTATTAAAACAATTGAAGTATAAATCATAGTATCTATACCTCTCTATAAAATGAGACCATTGTAACTCATATGCCCCAGTGTCTTTATCTTTTTTCATATAAATTTTTTCTTTATATTTTCTATCTTTAAAATAAAAATATAAGTCTTTATTTGTATGATCACTAGTTTGGATTGATATTTTTTTAGTATCACATTCAATTGAAATAATATCAAAGTTTAAAATTTGAAATGAAAGGCTATTTTTATCTGTAAAGTACAATCTATATTTTTGATTTTGTGCAATTTTTCCATTCCCAGCATATTTACACATATTTTTTGTGATTCTGAACTTTGCCTCTTTATTATTATCATAATTAAATATTAAATACATGTCATATATATTTGTTGAATCAAAATGAGATAGTTCTAATTCATAACTAAAACAATTGAAAGATTTCATGTTTAAATTAAAGATCATTCTATCATCAATATTAAATCTGCTTTGCATTTCTAATTTAACGCTATGAATCGTAAAAGCTGCTGGAATGTTTAAATCTTTAATTTTTAAATGATTATTTTCACAAGATATGGATCCAATTTTAATAATAGCTTCAAATAAAGTATTTATCCGAAAAAGATGATCCGGAATTTTTACTGTCTTATCCCTAAAGTAAGGTAAAGTCCAATAAAAATTTCCGTTTTCTCCTATAATTTTACCTTTAGGTTCATTAGTTAGATAGTTAATTAATTCAGATTTTAAGTTATTTAGTATCATATAAATATATATATTTTTAGTAATCCCTAAATCATTGTCATATATATTCGATATTTGACTAAAGATACGTTTAAGTTCTTTGAAATAGACGGATCTAAAAACTTTATCTCCAATAATTCCGTTAATCGGGAAAAACAATCTATCTATATTGGTCTTTAGAAATTCATTTGTCAATGTCATGTTTCCATACTTTTTGAAATAATCAATTTGGTAATTCAGAGAAGTAATTCTATCCTTTAAATTGTTTAAATCAAATTTAAGTTGAGTTATAGATTTTGCTTTTGTATCCTCATCTCGTTTTCTCCATAAATAAACAACATCAGTGATAATTGAAATCTTTTTTGCATATAAAAATGCCTTATGAACCATAGGTCTATCCGCGTATAGCATTCCTGGGGGCATAAAACAATCGTGTTTAAATAACAATTCTCTTTTGTATATTTTGTTCCAATAAAATCCATCATAAAATATTTCAGGGAATTCCAACAAATCCGATACTATCCTATTTTCCTTCCATACGTCTCGTTCTCTTTTATATATTATTTCCCTTTGTACACCATTTAACAGAATATTTGGTTTTCCAATTACAATCTCGGCATCTGTGGATTTTGCTTCATTATATAATTTTTCATATGCGTTCAATGGTACAATATCGTCTGAATCCATAATTGTAACATATTCACCAGAAGACTGTCGTAAACCATTGTTTCCCGCAATGGCTCCACCACTATTTTTTTGATTAATAACCTTAATATTTTCATAAAGTGAATCATATTCTTCAATAATTAAATGGCTGTTATCGGGACTACTATCATTCACAATAATAATTTCTATGTCTTTTAACGTTTGATTTACAAGAGAATCTAAACATTCTCTCAAATAGCACTCAGTATTGTATACTAAAACAACAACACTGAGTTTGTATTTATTATTCAATATTCTCACCTAACTCATGTTTAATAATCTTGGTAATATGCTTTACTTCATCTAAACTTAAGTCTGAATACATTGGCAATGTTAATATACGATTACTAATTGACATAGCAACTGGAGTATCAGAACTCTCATTTTTATAACATTCAATATTATTACAAAGTGGGTAAAAATACTTTCTAGTAAATACATTATATTCTTTTAATTTCTCAAAAAGAAAATCTCGAGTTTTATTATTTTTTAACAGAATAGGATAATATGCAAAATTGTGTTTTACCCCTTCTATCCTAGGTAAATAATATATATCTTTACACTCTTTAAACCCCTGAGAATATACATTATAAATATCTTCCCTATGACTAATATCATCTTCAATACTTTCCAAATTACACAAACCCATTGCTGCCTGAAATTCATTCATCTTTGCATTAACGCCAACATAATCTATTGTTTCTTCCGAAGTTATACCAAAGTTTTTTAGTGCCTTTAATTTCTGACTTAATTCTGTGTTTTTAAAAGTTAACAATCCACCTTCAATTGAATGAAATACTTTTGTAGCATGCAAACTAAACATTGATATATCTCCAAATTCCCCAATACTACAGTCTCCAACTTGTACACCAAAAGCATGTGCAGCATCATAAATTACTTTGAGATTATGCTTTTTTGCGATTTCATTTATTTTATGGACATTACATGGAATTCCAAATACATGAACTGCTAAAATAGCACATGTTTTTGATGTTATGTGATCCTCAATCTTATTTACATCAATATTGAATGTATCCTCCTCAATATCACAAAATACAGGAGTCAAACCACAGTTTGTAAGAGCATGAATTGTTGACACAAAAGTAAATGGTGTTGTAATTACTTCTCCTTCAAGTTCTAATCCCTTTAATGCAACCTCTAGCGCTGAATGACCATTTGTAAATAGTTCTGTATTACTTACATTTAGATATTTTTTTAATTCTTTCTTAAATTTTTCATGCAAAGGTCCATTATTAGTTAACCATTTACTATCCCAAATCTCCTTGACATACCTAGTATATAATTCAAATTTTGGTAGTTTAGGAGAAGTAACATTAACTTTATTTTTTAATATCCAATCTTTTTTCATTTTAATTTCTCCAGTCAATTAAGCTCTCTATCGCATCAATATCAAAAACAGGCATACCTAACATTTTTGAAACCTTTATTCGTTCACTATATGAATCATCAATAAATATTGCAGCTTTTTCATTGTTCATATATTTATACTTTTCATCATCCTTATTAATATGAAGGATTTCGCTAAAAAGATTCTTATCAACCTTTAACAATTGAAGCGTATTGTTAATGTCCTTTTCATGCTTTGTTATTAATACAATCTCTATTTCTTTAGAAACACATTGATAGATAAACATCATTACAAATGGGTTTATACTATTTCCTAGTGTAACTGTATCATCAAAATCTAAATAAACTCTTTCATATTTTTTATCTATTGAGAATCTATTAATGAGCGCCCTATCTATTTCAATATTAAAACTATTCTCGTGAATGTTAATGTCAAACTCCATTCGATCAAATAGGCTAAGTAATGGTAAGTTAATGCCCTTATTTCGATAAAGTCCCATTGTTCCTGCTATTCTGGGGGATATCTCCAAAAGTTTAAATGTTCCGTTAATATCTTTTTTCACTTGAAAAAACCATACACCACGAAAGTTAAGTTTTTCATTGATTTTTACTGCGATTTTTTCGACTTCTGAATGACAATCTAGTGTTACAGAATTCACACTTATTCCACTTTTAACTCGTCTTCTTTCTCTCATTCCAATAAAACGTAATTTTCCATATCGATCAGTAAAACAATCAATCGTATATTCATCACCAGGCAAATATTCTAAAATTAGCAAATCGTCCGTTTTAGAATATATATAATTTAAATCCTCTAGATTTTTGACGAGTGCAGTACCTTTCGAACCTTGCCCAACATTTGGTTTCAAGAAAACAGGATATTCCCCTACTTCCTCTATAGAATTGTACATATATGGAATAAAGTTCTCTTCCTTAAAGAACTCATATGTCTTTTTCTTAGAGCGACAAATTTCACTAGTTTCTTTTTCAGAGGTAATTACT
The DNA here is from genome assembly GCF_002844575.1 of Heyndrickxia camelliae. Classification (GTDB taxonomy): domain Bacteria; phylum Bacillota; class Bacilli; order Bacillales; family Bacillaceae_C; genus Margalitia; species Margalitia camelliae. The sequence goes on along the minus strand of NZ_PIQO01000032.1, from coordinate 20,820 downwards.
ATTGCATGCAATGATTCTTGATATTGCGAAAGTTTTAGCACGACACTATCATGTGCAGGAAAAATAAAATCTATAGAATATTTATCGATAATACTATTAATCTCACTTATAAAATTTTCATCGTCAACATTAGGTAATCCATCAATATAGTTTCTATAGACATATCTACCATGATCTTGAACACTAGATCCTCCGTAGATTTCAAAATTTTTCACATACTTTAATGCATTATTGATTTCTAGTCCAATTTCAGAGCCACAAGGAAAAACTAAAACTCTTTTTTTATCCAAAATATTTCACACCTTCAAGTATCCTTTTTTTTTTATTTCCTATTCAAAGACTTTTTCAATTATACTTTGGGCTGCTTTTCCATTTTCTAACTTACAAAACCGATTGTAAAATTCGTCATATTTCAATTCATAATTTTTATAAATTGAATTAATATTTTGTATTGCATTTAATAAATCCCCACTGTTATTAATTATTGGGCCAGGAAGATCCTTAAACATATCTAAATAAAACCCTCTTACATTCTCTTTATAATTATCAAAATCATATGCAAAAAATAGAATTGGTTTTTTAGAATTAGCATAATCAAAGAACACTGAAGAATAGTCAGTTATAAGAATATCAGACATTACATATAGTTCCTGAATATCATCATATTTTGAAAGATCATATACAAATTCTTTATATTTTTCATCAATTACTAAAGAATCTGCTATTAAATGATGCATTCTTAATATTAATATATACTCATCTTTAAGATTTTTATAAAATTCTTCTAAATCAAATTTGAGACTAAAAGAGTGCTTCCAAGAATTCACCGACTCATTGTCCCGCCATGTTGGAGCATAAAGAATCACTTTTTTATCTTGAGGTATACCAAGCTCTATTCTAATTTTATTTACTTTCTCTCTCATCTCTTCGTTATAAAATATATCATTAGCAGGATATCCATACTCAAGAACATGTTTATTAAATTTAAAAGCTCTCTTAAAAATTTCAGTTGAATAATTATTCGCTGATACTAAATAGTCCCAATTTCTAGACTCGATATAAAAGTTTTCTCTTGCTAATACCTCCGGTCCATCTATTTCAATATCATAGCCTAACCTTTTTAAAGGTGTACCATGCCAAGTCTGAAGATATTTATTACCTTCCCTTTTACGATGAACAGGAAAAAGAATATTGTTAACCCAATATTTTGATTTAGCAAGATACTCATAATATTCTACTTCTTCCCTATTTACTATTATCGGATTACCTGGTATTTCTTCTGGATTTTCACCTGAATAGGACCATACAAAAGTATAATTTTTATATTTATCATTCCGTAACATTTCTTCATAAATATATTTCGGATTACCAGAATAATTTTTTCCTAAAAAGCTTTCGAAAAACACCATTTTTTCATTAAGTTTATGTGTTTCGCAAGTTTCATTAAATTTACTTTTTCCTTTTGCTATATTATAAGTCTTTTGAAATTGATCTTTATCTGTATACCACAATGCAAGACTAAATTTACCCATAGTAACATAAAGTGAAGCAACATTATTATTGTCAGAAACATTCACAATATATCTTTCTTCCTCTTTTTCAAATCTTGTATTGTCACTAAATGTAATCAATTCCCTGTATAAGATATTCTTGTTAGTATCTCTAAGTTGGAGAAAAACATCCCATCTCGAATTTATAATTAAATCATTTTTCATTTTCTCCAAAACTATAACACTGCTATAAGTAAATGTATCACTATCCAAGTTTGAATCTAGTTGACATTTGTACCCAATACCCTTGTTAGTATCTCTTCGTACTAGAACGATTTCTGCGATTGCAGGCACAACTGTATCTAACGCTACTATTTTCCCAGTTAAATAGAAATTCGTGCCAACATTTTTTAATTCAACAATTGAATTTTTAAATAAGGATTTTTTTATTTGGAATGATATATGATTATTTTTGTTTTTAAAAAGGCTAATAATATTATTTTTTCTATCATTGTATTCAGTTAAATTAACATTTTTATTACTATCAACCCTTTTTAAAAGCGTGTATTTAAAAAAACTAAATTTTATATATACATCGAACTTTCCATTTGGGTTAACTTCAACTAATTCCTCAAATGGAAAGAAACACGTTTTCCCTTTTATTTCCTTTTGGAGTTTTCTTCCGGTCTCACGATTTTTAAAAACCAATTTTCTTTTTACAAGCGGATATAATTTATTGAAACGCATATAAAACGTTGTATTATTCTCAACCTTAATAGTCTCTAATCTATGATTAAAGATATATTTTTTTATTATTTTTTTTATAAAAGTTTTCATTTAATGATCTATCTCCTTAGAGCTAATAATGCTAAATACCAAGGATGAGTAAATAAATTGACAGCAGATATACTATATCAAAATATTTTGGTATTCCCCGTTTTCTATATTTTTTAACCAACTTTCATTTTCGAGATACCATTTTATAGTTTTAATGATACCAACTTCAAACGAAGTATCAGGTTCCCAGCCCAATTCTCTCTTCATTTTTGTAGCATCTATACCATATCTTCTATCATGACCTTTACGGTCTTTTACAAAAGTAATTAAACTTTCATTAACATCCTTATCAATATTCTCATTAATAAAGGAAATAATTGTTTTTACTATATCTATATTTGTCCTTTCGTTATTACCTCCAATATTATATATCTCACCTATTTGACCATGGCTAATTACCATATCTATAGCTTTACAATGATCTTCAACATATAACCAATCTCTGATATTTAAACCATCCCCATAGATTGGAACATCTTTCTTGGATAAGCATCTATTAATTACTAACGGGATTAATTTTTCTGGAAACTGAAATGGTCCATAATTGTTCGAACATCTTGTAATATTTATTGGCATTTTATATGTGTCAAAATATGCCTTTACAATTAAATCAGCAGAAGCCTTACTTGAAGAGTATGGACTATGAGGATCAAGAGCAGTATTTTCTTTAAATAATCCACTAGAACCTAATGAACCGTAAACTTCATCAGTAGAAATTTGAATATACTTTTTGGTTGTTATGAAACTTTCGTCTTCTAACATCCAGTATTTTTTTGCTATGTTTAACAAATTTACTGTCCCTAAAACGTTAGTTTGTACAAATATTTCAGGATTTGTTATACTTCTATCAACATGTGATTCAGCAGCAAAATTCACAACATAGTCTATATTATTTTCTTTAAAAATTGATTCGATTATCTCCTTATCATTAATATCTGCCCTAATAAAAGAATAATTCTTATTATTGTTTACCTGCACTAAATTCTGTAAGTTTCCCGCGTATGTTAACTTATCAACATTAATGATTTTTATATCATTATATTTATTTAACATGTAGTTTATAAAGTTTGAGCCAATAAATCCTGCTCCACCAGTGATTAAATATGTTTTCATTTGTATCTCTCTCTTCCTTTATTTCCTTTTTTAATTTATTACACAAATACAGGCTCATTTACTTCGTTGGCAATTCTTATTAGATATTTACCATAATCCGATTTAGTTAATGGCTTAGCTAAACTTATAAGTTGTTCCCGATTTATAAAACCTTTCCTAAAAGCAATTTCTTCTATGCAAGCTATAAATAATCCTTGTCTTTTTTGAACAGCTTCCACAAAATTACTTGCTTTCAATAAGTTACTATGAGTCCCAGTATCCAACCAAGCCATCCCTCTTCCAAATCGTTCTACCTTTAATTTTTTTCTATTTAGATATTCTTGATTGATTGAAGTTATCTCAAGTTCTCCTCTATCGGATGGAATTACATTTTTTGCAATTTCAATTACATCGTTATCGTAGAAATATAAACCTGGAACCGCATAATTAGATCTAGGAACCAATGGTTTTTCTTCTAATGAAAGTACTGTCCCAAACTCATCGAATTCTACTACCCCGTACTCATTTGGGGTATTAACGTAATAACCAAATATAGTCGCACCTGATTGCAATTGAACTGCTCGCTCTAAAATATTAGTTAGTCCTTGTCCATAAAAAACATTATCCCCTAAAATTAAAGCGACATTATCATTGCCTATAAACTCTTCACCGATAATAAATGCCTCAGCCAACCCTCTTGGCTCTTCTTGTATTTTATAACTTAAAGATAAACCATAATCATTTCCATTCCCCAATAATTCCCTATACATTGGTAAGTCATAAGGAGTAGAAATAATTAATATCTCCCTAATACCCGCTAACATTAATACCGATAACGGATAATAAATCATAGGTTTATCATAAATTGGTACCATCTGTTTCGATATTGCTTTTGTAATTGGATATAATCTTGTCCCAGATCCTCCTGCCAATATAATCCCCTTCAATTAATACACTCCCCTATTTATTATTTAATCTCTTAGAATTTTTAAACTTTCACTACTTTAACAAGAATAATACTTAGTATTTCATTTAGAATTTAGTTTCCACTTTCAATTAAGTCCCTAATTCCAAATAATAAAAGTTAAAAATAACTTAATAAGCATAAGGACAAAATAAATATCTAATGAAAAAACACAATTTTCATGATCTTTCATTAGACATCTATTTTTTTAGTAACCAATGAAACTATTTTAATTTATTGAACAAAATCGCATAGTACTATTTTATCGAATTAACTTAATAAAATAAACCGTTGTATTTTGTCGAAAAACGTCGAGAATAGACATTTAAGAAAGAACTATATATGATGTTTTTTCTTTAAATTCTTATATTCGCCAAAATTCGCACATTATTATACCATACTTACCTAAATATTGCATTTAGTTGTTTCCTTTTATCATTTTTAATTATATTAATTAAACTATATTTAGATAGTAAAAAAAAGGTCTTTTTACATTTTGCAATAAAAAACCAAATCACCCAAAATAACTAAACCTTATTTTGGATATATAGGACAACGCGGATTACAAATTTGCAATAACAATATTAAAACTATGCGCATTAGATACCCTTAAATACAGACTCTAATCCACGACTACTATCACTGCCCTCTTCTGCATATAAAGATATAAGAAATGAGGAACCCATAGTTCCTCACTCTATTTTTTTAAATCTTAATTCACTTAACTACGGATTCCTTCACCTTATTAATATATAATTTATTAGCACTAATATCATTCGAATAATAAAATATATAATCATATTCTAATCCATGATATAAAATCGCACTATTTTTTGACTGCAGCTGTGGAGTACCTATTTCTCCAATCAAGCTTTCTATATTTACATTATTTAGATTAATAGAAATTCCATTGCACGTATTTTCCTTATTATATAAATATTGAATGTTTTCTTCGGGTACATTTTGACTATCTATTTCTGTTTTTTCTTTACCAATCATCTTTACAATATCACTGACATTTTGATTTTGTGATAATAATCCATTTATAGTACTTATAATCTTTTTATCTTCTAAATGATCATTTACACTCGTTACAATATTACTACTAATCCATCCTTCTTTCCCACTATCATAGTGAATTTTAAGCCAATCTATATCATCTGTCGGATTATTTTTTGTATCAAAAATTTCAAAAGCATCACCAAAGGATGTCATACTAATTCCATCACTTTCAAGGCTTGGATCTTGATGAATACGAGCAGCATTCACATTAACATAACGAATATCCATTCTCTTTCTATTGTCATTATCATCTTTTGAATTGCCCACTTTCTTATCAGAATTTATAATATCCGAATTCTTCGTGTCATCCTTTACTTTGAGAATAGTCTTCTCTTTTATACCAGAAACTAAGAAATTTTTATTTTTCAAAACATATCCACTTGCAGCAAGGATAAATAAAATACATAAACTCCATAAAACTTTTAAAAGCAGCCCTTTCTTTTTCCTTTTTTGTTTCGATGTTCTGGATGCATATGATTGATTTGGATTAGTCTTAATCTTTGTTAAGTCTTTTTGCAATGTTTCTTCAAGTGAATGTTTATATACATTGTTTTCTTGTTTATTTATTTCTAATTCTTTTTTCTCTTTGCTTCTTTTCTCTAAAACCATCTGCTTGAAATTTTTCTGTTCTTCCTTAGACATTTCTTTAAATTCCTTCAAGAACTTTTCATAATTTGGCATAACATCTTTAATGGAACCGTACTCTTTCACTTCACCAGCCTCGAGCCATAATGCTTTGTTGCAGAATTTTTTAACTTGACCAATTGAATGGCTAATAAAAAATATAGTTTTTCCAGCTGCTTTAAATTCATTCATTTTATCCAGACATTTGTCTGCAAAAGTTTGGTCCCCTACTGACAAGGCCTCATCTATAACTAAAATATCAGGATTCGTTGTTACAGATATAGCAAATCCAAGTCTTGACTTCATACCACTAGAATACTTTTTAAGAGGCTGATCAATAAAATGGCCTATATCAGCAAATTCAATAATCGATGGTGTAAGCTCCTTTATCTGTTGTTTACTGTATCCCATAAGTAAACATTTTAGTTCGATATTCTCTCTTCCAGTTAATTCATTATTCATCCCTGATGCAATAGCAATTAATGATGTTTCACCAACAGTTTCAATACTCCCAGAAGTAGGAGGAATAATACCGGTAATCAAATTAGAAAGTGTAGATTTTCCCGCACCATTAACCCCAATGATGCCTATAACATCTCCAGGACTAGCAGTGAAGGAAATATTTTGTAGAGCAAAAAAATCATCCCCATATCCCTTTGGTAGAAGAATGTCTAATAATTTATCTGAAGTTTTTTTATACATTTTGTATTTTTTAGTAACATTACGAAAAATGACGGAATTACTCATATTTTCTCCTCTATAATACGAATTAAGTCTAATTTTAAAATATATTAAAGTTCGAGAAATATCAATGTTATTAGTAGTTATTTCTCCCAAATGTTATGAAAGATTTAAAGTTAAAAGGTATCCTTTATTAAAGGATACCTTTTAACTTTAAATTTATTATACTCTTCTAATCTTCATATGAAATAAAAAAAGTATTAAGAGTGTTCCGATTAGATTTTACTCAAACAGTGCCTCAAATTCTCTTATAATTTTTTTATTATATTCCTTAAAAGAGAAACTATGCTTAGTCCTTAATCCATTATGAAAGGAAATAAATCCATTATACAATCCTTCCTCAGAATTTTCGACTACAATTACCTGATTTTCATTTAAATTGCGCAATGTTGCTGATAAATTTACAGTAATAACTTGTTTATTTAATGCTAATGCTTCATATACTACAAGTCCTAGCCCTTCATAATAAGAAGAAAAAACAAATGCATCCACCATTTTTAATAGAACATAAGGATTATCCATTCTACCTAAAATAATTATATTTTTATTAGCTGGAGAATTTTTAACTTGATTTATAGTTTCTTCTCGTAAAGGTCCATAAGGTGCAACTATAATTAATTTTGAATTTTGCTTTACCTTATTATATTTTTCAAATGCTCTAATCAGCCTATCGTGTCCCTTTTGCTTATCGTAACGCCCTATATTTAAATAAATTTTTGTATTCGGATCTAATAACTCGTTTATGAGTTTCATTTTTGATATTCCGAAATTTCTAATTGCATGTTCAAAATCAAAATTTTTATTTTCATATCTAAACTCATCCATTAAATAATCATCTAAACGAGGTTGCGAACTATTTAGAAAGTTTTCTTTTAAACTGGTTCGTAGTGAATTCTCTTGTGGCATTATTTTTATATATTTCAATTCACTTACTTTATTCACACTAATTTCTCCACCATAAATATGACTATTTATATAATCAACATTTACATCTAGTAAAGATTTAAAAATACTTTCGTTACTCAGTCTCCTAATTCTACTTTCCCCTAAAAAGTTATTGGCCACTTCAATTTTATCCACTATTTGAGGCATATTTTCTACAAAGCCATCTAGTAATTGATCATTAACAAGAATTATTTTATCTGTTTTTTTATAGGCATTATATAATACTTTTTTATTATAATTTTTTTTATTTTTATAATCCTCAAACATATCCGTGTGAACAAAAATCATAGTCTTACAAGGGGCGTAAGCTACAATCTCATTAAATTTCCTATCAAAACCGGTATATTGAATTAGCCAATTAACTTCAGTATCCCCAAATATTCTTCTAAGTTCCCTTTCATATATTTGTCCAATTTTCTTCTCTACAAATTTACTATTCAATTTCTCTGACAACATATATTGTTTATGAAGAAAACGTTCTAGCAGATTATTTATAGATATTCCTGGAATAGGGTAGTATAAAACATCCTGAGGTAAATTTTTTATTTTATAATAATGTTCATGGGAAATTTTATTTTTAGCAAAAATCAAAACATAGTTTCTCTTTGAAGTATCAATAGAATTAATCGTATTAAACAAAGCAGTAGTTATTCCATTATCCCACAAACTTCCACAAAAAATGAAAACATTTTCTTTTTCGTTTCTTATTTTATACTCTTTAATAAGATCGTTTACTTGTTCATTTATGATATAATCTACAATAACTCTTGCACCGTTAACTGAGTCATAATTGCAAAACTTACTTTTCATGTAACTGTAGTCAATAAGTTTATTGCCTTTGTTAATTTCTTTAGCAAGATCCTCAACATTACTAACCTGTTTAAAGGGGTATTTATCTATATCTTCGTATATTCCTCTAGTAGAAATATATTCTTCTTTATCATAGGTATATAATATAATTTTTTTATTCGTATTTAAAAAATCATACATAATAGAAGAGTAGTCAGTAATTAAAACATCTACACAGCTCAAAAAATGGTATAACTCGAAATGCTCTGGAAATGCATAAATATTATTTAATTTAGATATATCTATATTTTGTTGCATGGTATGTGTTTTAAATATTAAAATTGTATTTTGTTCCATATTATTTGAAAGATACAATAAATCATTAATAATTTTCTCCTCATCATTCCTTACTTGATTAATAGTTCCTCTCCATGTAGGCATATACATCACTATTTTTTTGCCCTGCCATCCAAAAGATTCAATAATTTTTTCTTTAGCAGTAACATCAAATAATATACTATTACGAGGAGAAGGTCCTACTACCACCCTCCCATTGTAGATTTTGTTAATATTATGGGAATTGATTAATATATCTTTTGTATAATCATTATTTACAATAATACCATCAGAAATAAGAAAGTTTCTTTGCACATTGGAGAAACTTAAAATATCTTCCATGTCTTTCCCTAAAGTTTTTAGTGGTGTTCCGTGCCAAATATTAAAATACTTTTGTCCTTTTCTTTTATTGTAAAAAGAATAAAAAGTATTATCATTTATTAAAATTTCACAAGTTGCTAATAACTTTCCATATTCTCCGGACAAATGTTTTACTAATTTCACATTTGTGAGATTATAGTTATTTATTTTTTTTTGATTAAAATCTATATCACGAACAACAACATATACTTTCAAATTTCTATATCTTTTGGAAATATCCATAATTAAATGAAAAATATGCCCATCTATTGATTTGCCATGAAGAGATTCAAATAAAATAGTATTTCTTTTGATTTTTTTATCTAATCCTCTTCTATAAGCTAGTATATGTTTTTGGCTTTCTTTAATTTTTTTATATTTCTTAAATAAATCCTTTCCCCTTGAAAATACTTTAATCAACATTAATCACCCTAATTTCCTTTTTAATTCCTTATCACTAAAGCTAATTTTTTTGAATGGAGTAAATAACTGTAGCTAAACCTTTATATGAAAAAAATTCGTATGATGGAAGTAAATAAACATCTTTTATTCGCAACTTGTTTAACATACCATTCAGATAATTTAATCGATTCAACAACAAATATTTTATAACTATACTACCATTAAAATTGCAAAATATGGCTTTATTTACTATTTTTCGACTTTTATAGTTGCATTTTTAGCTTTTTTTATAAAAATTTGTTAAAAATATGTGTGGGTGACTTTGTTAGATATTTTTTATCAAATATATTAAACAAATAAAAATCCCGCATTCGGGATTATGCAAACCTTATTTATATTAAGATGTATGATCTAAATAAATCCCCAGCTTTGTTTCTTGTAAAACCGAATTCTTCTCCACTTCCTCCCCACAAACCTCCCTATAAAACATTCCCAGCGCTTCCCTATTATAAGTACGATAATCAAATTCTCTAGTCAATAGCTGATTCATCAAATATTTCTCCATGCCAAGGACTAGACCATCCACTGAGTTTTCAACGAGCTCTCCGTATCCGTTCTGTAGGATGCTTCTCGAACCTGGTATATCCGTCGAGATAATTGGGATTCCTACTATTAAAGCTTCTAATAGTACCATTGGCTGCCCTTCGTGGTTGGAGGATAGGATAAAACAATCACATGTGCTGATGAGTTGAAATGGATTGGAAAGTTGACCGGTGAAATAGACCTTATCTTGTACACCTAGTTGTATCGTGAGCTTTTTAAGTTCGTGTTCCAATACACCCTCACCGATAATGTAAAGCCTTACATAATCGTGTACTTCAGCAATCTTTGAAAACGCGATGATTAGCTTTTTCTGATCTTTTTCAGGGGAAAGTCGTCCCATATTCACGAAATGGACCTTTCCTTCTTCAGGCATCATAATCCCTTTGAATTTCAGTATTCCATTCTGAGTCGTGTTATTCATTACTAAGTATTGTTGATGGGAAACTCTTAATAGTTCACTTTTTTCTTCCACTAGGCTTTGGACTTTCTCTGGATCTATGCAATTGTGAACATATGCTGCTTTTTCACTTGGAATATATTTTTGTAGATTTGCTTTATTTACATCTCTTGTATGCTCCGCAACAGATATGATCTTATCAAAGTATTTATATATGGGGAAGATAAGATTCATGTTCGAACGATGCTTATATTTTTTATTAATTTTTTTATCGTATTCCGCTTGCATATCATTATGCTGATAAATTACTTTCCTTTTAAAGTTTCCAAATGCAAAGAGAAGACTCCAGAAAGGGACATATCCGCTAAAATCTATGACAATATCAAATTCTATATCTCCAAACAACCTGTGTACTTCTCGATTATATAATGTTCTGGGGATAAACTTATGAAGAGATTCGTTTTTTAATCCTTTATTGATGAGATAATTATGCTTATATGATTCTATGATAGTGGTATTCATGCTTCCTACTCTAAAAAACTTCTTCACCATAGGATTCAGTTTATTCATGTTTTCTGTGGAAGTAGCATCGTAATTGCTTTTATCCATTACAACTAAGTTATATTTGGAGTAATCCAAGTTATTTAATAAATTAATCGCAGATGTCGTAATGCCATTATTCAAAAACCCGCCGCAATAGAGCAATATATTTCTTTTTTCGTTTCTAACCCTAAAACAATTTTTCGTATGCTTTTCCTGAAATATGATTTCTACATTACGTTCTGTCGCATGCCCATCATCGTAAGGACAAAACTCTTTGATATACTTTTGATATTTATCTTCATAAAATGGCAAATGAGTGTCCGCGTTTTTCATACAATCGATTACTTCCTCAATATCTTTACAAATTGGACCTGGAAGCTGATCTAGCCTGATATATAACCCACGTTCCGTTTCATATATTTCTCTGTCATACATAAAAAAGATAATCGGTTTCTTCGTAACTAAATAATCAAAAAAGATACTAGAGTAATCGGTAATTAGTATGTCAACAACAGATAAAAGCTCATTCGTATCGACCCAGTCCGGAATACATACTTCTTCTAACCGTTTATCATTCTTTATATGCTTATACATTAATGTATGTACCTTTAAAAGTAGCTGGTAACCGTCGGGAATCTTTTGGTATAGTTCTTTGATGACTTGCTGAATTTCATCCTTTGTATTGCTTACACTATTCACTTCGCCTCTCCAGGTTGGTGCGTAAAGAATAATTTTTTTCGTCTTATCGATGGTAACTAAACGAGACATTTTATTTCTTATCTCATCCCTATTGGCATTCAAAGTGAGGTCCACTCGTGGATATCCTTCGTGTATAATTGTTCCATTATATATTCCAGCTAAATCATGTGACTCGACTAATTTATCTGCGGTATAAATGTTTGGATTTATTAAATAATCGGTATGAGCAAAATTTCTTTGAATATTTTTGTGTTGTCCAAGTCCTCCCTTCATATCTTTCCCCAATGTTTTCAACGGTGTTCCATGCCATGTGTTCACATAAATCTGCCCGGCTTTTTTTTGAAAGTAGGGAGGAAAGGTTGTATTATTTATCAAATATTTTGCAGCTGCTAGGTATTTTAAATATTTATCGCTGTGTACTTTCACAAATTCAACATTGTTGTGGTCTGTATATTCCTCTGCATATAAATTTCCTTCTGTAGTATTTAAGGCCCAAACATGTTTGTAACCACGGTATTTCGGATCATTTACGAGCATTTTAAATATGGCATAGGGGCTGTCCACCATCGCCTTTCCGTGAAAAGATTCATATAGTATAACCTGATCCTTTACTTCTAATTTCTCGTAAAAATAAGTGTATTTAATAATTCTTCTGAACCCTGTGTCTCTTTTCATTGTAATAAAAGGTCTTGCAAAAAGCTTTATGGCTGTTTTTATTTTTCTCGCTAGTAACGTAATTTTCAAGTAATCTGCCCCCCTGACAGTAATAAATTACTATTACAATATTGATATTTTTTAACACAAAATAAATAATATTCAGAATAATTTTATCACCTGGGTAATATAAGTAAATGGGCATCTTTTGTTTGATTTTGTCGAAACACTGCCAAAAAGGCAAACTAAAAAATTTATTAAGGTTAAGAACCAGTTTCGACACCGAGCAATAAGCTATATATTACATAGCAAATCTCACTGAGTAAAAATGGTTATGTATATTTCATTTATAAATTTATTTTTTGTAAAACCTTTAAATTGGCTTAAACAAATCTTCACATACGAAAGTTATCCTGTTAATATAAGGTAAATAGAATGGATAATGATTTCCAAGAACGTTTTACCTTATTCACCACGTTAATTTTTCACCATTTGTATCACCATTCACTCATTTCGGAGGTGTACGTTAATGGAACCACTATTAAATTCTCTTTTTCTTGTTAACGTTTTTGCTGCATTTTCTTTCATTTTTTACGCTTCTTTTTCCAATCATTATAAGACAGAGTAAATTGGACTAATATGTTTTTACAACAATCATTTTATATAAAAAAGGGCAGATACTGCCTAACATATCTTTTTGAATTACAAGATGTGTTCATTCTTAATGGCATTTTTTCTAATTCTGTTCACCCCAATATCATTTCTCCTAGTTGTTTCCTTTTATATTCTTTTTCAGCTTACTATGGAACTGCTAGTTGGATATCCTTTAATTTAATCTCTGTTAAAGGATTTCATGCCTATCCGAACGCTTGTTATAATCTACATAAGAGAAAAAATTGAGTTGATTATCAAGGGAAATGCGTTTAGCTGTTAAAGTATATCGACAAATTACCACACACGTATATCAATGGTTTAAAGACTATATTGTTCTTTAAGGAGGCAGAATAGTGACACAAATTACATTCTTAGCTTCATCTAAGCCATTTCTAATACCAGATGAAATTGCGGAATACAATTGGCGAACAGTGTTTGAACATGAAGAAGATGCCATCTATTTCTCCGTTCAAGATGTTGACGATTATTGGAAGGATAAAGTGAATGGGTTGTTTTCTATGCCCTATGTTTACGAGGCACAAGGTGTGGGGAACAAATTATTTCTCACATACATCGGAAAGTATATGGAGGTAGGAGACGTGTTGGAAGTTTTCCAAGTACCAAACCAACACGCATTCGAGGAATATAAACAAAGAATGGAAGAACGTCCTGAACCAATTGAAATAAATGTAGGTAGTTATACTTACCGAACCATTTATGGTTTGTATCAATTAAACCTAAAGAAATGGTTAGAAGAACTTAGCCACCGAAATTATTTTACTCATTTCGGAGTTACAACATTTGTGAATTATTAAAAGACAAGAAATAATTGTATAAGGAAAATAGTGGGCGAACACCGTAAGTTTGGTTCGACGAATATTATTAGTCTAAAATTATTTTCCAGTTCTTCTTAATAAAATGCAATAAAATACTTGGGCTAAAACGTGAGATATTCTTATATCCATTTCCTTTATAATGAAAAAAAGCAGCCTAATTCATGTTACGAATTAGACTGCTGGTTAATAACGTTCTGTACTCGAAAATCCAAGCTATTAGAATCTCTCTGCGCCAATTTACTATTTCATAGTTTTATAAAAATCAAGAATTCCCTCATATATGGAGCGTGCTGCAAGATCTCTGTAAGAATTAGATTTTAACTTTTTGGCATCACTAGGATTCGAAAGGTAACCTAATTCGACTAATACTGCTGGCAATGGATTATATTTTATAACTCGAAAGTCATTCTCCAATACTCCGCGATTCCTTGTTCCGATTGCTTTGTATAATCGATTTTGAATGAAACCTGCCAATTGTTTACTTTTGTTCGCTCTATTTTGGTCTCCATCTGAATTATAGTACGTTTCTGTACCACTGGCAGAGCTTGCTGAAGCAGTATTTGTGTGTATACTTACGAAAGCATCAGCACCGGATTGTGCTGATATACTATTTCGCTCATCCAGTGTTGGGTAGGTATCCCCCGACCTTGTCATAACTACTTTTATACCTGCTTTTTCTAGAAGCTTTTGAACACGTAATGCAACCGATAGATTCAATTCTTTTTCAACAATTCCGTTGCCGCTTGCTCCAGGATCCGATCCTCCGTGTCCGGCATCAATGACAATGACTTTTTGACTACTTGTTTTAGGTACTAATAAAAACGCTGAACTTACATACCCTTTTAAATTGCCGTAGGCTATGTAGGCCCAACCATTTGATACCTTAGTAACAGTTACTTTATTATTCCTTTTTAACTTCCCGATTACAGAGTAATTAGTTCCCGGACCTTTTCGTACATTTAACGTGTCTACCGTGACGACTCTCTGATCCACTTTATTAGTTGTCGTAGTACTTGGTTTACTTGGAGTCTTGGATACGTTACTTGGTTTTGTCGTAGGACTGGTCGATTGTATAGCCTTTAAGTATGATATGCTTACATATCCTTTTGTTTTCCCATATGTAATATATGCCCAGCCATTGGTAACTTTTGATACCGTTACCTTATTACCTTTTTTCAAGCTTCCAACCACTGCGTAGTTTGCACTGGGACCTTTACGAACATTTAACACATCCGCCGTTACCGACCGCTGATCCACCTTTTTTGTGGTGGTACTTGGTTTACTTGGAGTCTTGGATACGCTACTTGGTTTTGTCGTAGGACTGGACGATTGTATAGCCTTTAAGTATGATGTGCTTACATATCCTTTTGTTTTTCCATATGTAATATATGCCCAGCCTCCGGAAACCTTTGATACCGTTACCCTATTACCCTTTTTCAAGCTTCCAACCACCGCATATTTTGCACTCGGACCTTTACGAACATTTAACACATCTACCGTTACCGTCCGTTGATCCACCTTTTTTGTAACGGTACTTGGTTTACTTGGAGTCTTGGATATGCTACTTGGTTTTGTCGTTGAACTGGTTGATTGTATTGTCCTTAAGTATGACGTGCTTACATATCCTTTTGTTTTTCCATATGTAATATATGCCCAGCCTCCGGAAACCTTTGATACCGTTACCCTATTACCCTTTTTCAAGCTTCCAACCACCGCATATTTTGCACTCGGACCTTTACGAACATTTAACACATCTACCGTTACCGTCCGTTGATCCACCTTTTTTGTAACGGTACTTGGTTTACTTGGAGTCTTGGATATGCTACTTGGTTTTGTCGTTGAACTGGTTGATTGTATTGTCCTTAAGTATGACGTGCTTACATATCCTTTTGTTTTTCCATATGTGATATATGCCCAGCCTCCGGAAACCTTTGATACCGTTACCCTATTACCCTTTTTCAAGCTTCCAACTACCGCATATTTCGCACTGGGACCTTTACGAATATTTAACGAATTCGCCGTTACCGTCCGTTGATCCAATGTCTTTGGCTTCGCGATGGTACTTGCAAGTTTAATAGTTTTTATATATTGGGAACTTACATAACCCTTTAATTTCCCATAGGACATATATGCCCATCCGCTTTTGATTTGATAAACAGTTATCGTTTGATCCTTTTTTACCATACCAATAGAAGGGGAATGAGTACTTGGACCTTTTCTAACATTTAAAGCAGTTGCATTTACCTTATAGGAACTGCTTTTCGTAGCTGCGAAATCTTTTTCAGATAATGATATGGATAATACTAATAAGATTAATAGAAAAATAACCCCATTACGTAGTTTTACCATTTTAATGCACCCCCTTTCCATTTGTATTTGCCTGTCATATTTTATCATATTTTTGATATTATATTGGAAAAATTTCAAGAAAACCAGGTACATTTTTACTACGTGTAGATTTCACTAAAAAGAAAAAGGGATTTTCATCCCTTTTCCCATTTTTATAGTTTTCTAGGATTCCAAAAGTTGTAAGGCTTCATCGAATTTGTTAGTACTTTAAAATCATACCCATTTGCCTTTAAATATTTCAAAACGGTTGGCAGTGCATCGGCAGTGGTTGGTTTATCATGAAATAAAATAAGAGGGGATATGCCTTTGTTTTTTAATATCTTAATTTGTTTAATAGTATATTGTGCTGTTTTTGGACCGTTTAGAAATTTCCAGTCTAAACTATCCACATTCCAATCCCACATCTTATACCCATACTGATTCATCACTTTTCGATACGGTGCTTTCATATATGGTTTACTGCCATATGGGACACGAATTATTATGGATTTCTTATTTGTAATCTGTGTCAACGTATTTAAGCATGTTTTCATTTCCTTTGCTGCTGTATAGGGAGTTTTATAGAACTTGTTTTTGTCATGTGTGACACCATGACATGCGATACCGTGACCCTTATTAACCATCTTTTTGACCGATTTTTTATGAAGTTTCATATTATTGTTCAGCATAAAAAAAGTTGCTTTAGCATGATATTTATCCAATATACTTAAAATTCTTTCAACACTACTGTTTGGACCGTCATCAAAGGTAAGGTAGACGACTCTTTTTGGTGTTTTTTTTACTGCCTTTGCATGTAGATGTTGCGGTAAAAAATAGCTTGATAGAAAACACAAAATGAGGAATGTAAAACCAATTTTTCTTTTCAATGTATTTCCCCCTAAATTTTTTATCTATTTGGATGAAAATATGCATAATGGTTTACATTAATGCATATCCACTTTTGAAAAAATGAAATAGAAAAGTTTTACGCTTGTTCCATCGAGGTAAGAATTTTACTGGTCACAGGAAAACCTAGGAAACCGCACTAAGATAGTTCACAAGCTAGTGAAATCGCAATATTAAATTTTTCTATGATAAACAAAAAACCACAGTACAGAACTGTGGTTTTAAAAAATCTAGTAAGACACTATAGTATTAATTTTCGACGATTATAACAAATCACTTAAATATATTTGCTACTTTTTGTACAACGAGATGGCTTCCGCCGCCTTTTTCAACACCTTCTATTAAAACGGCCACCAAAACATCTTTCTTGTTTTGGTCATAGGCTACGAATAAACCATTTTCTTTTCCTTTTTCCTTCTTGGAGCTTTTTAATTCAGCAGTGCCGGTTTTCCCTGCTAGAGCTATATTTGGAAGGTCAGCTCCATGTCCCGTTCCTCGTGGATCTGCTACTACTTTTCGAAGCAAACTTGCTACTGTTTTCGCATTTTCTGGGCTGATTACATTCTCTTTCCACACACCAGCGTTTTTGTCATTCATTTTTATAGTAGGCTTAACAATGTTGCCGTTATTGATAAAAGCCGTATAGGTATCCGCTAAATGCAAGATATTCATCTGTACCTGTCCTTGGCCATACCCACTATCCGCTAATAAAATTTCTTTGTTTAATGTCCCATCCGAAGATATTTGTGATTTCTTTAATGGGTAATCAAAAGGTAGTTGTTCTCCAAAGCCGAAATCCTTCAATCCCTTCACAAACTTATCCCCACCCATATCGAGGGCGGTTTGGGCAAAATAGATATTATCGGAATACATCATAGCATCAGATAAACTGACAGGACCGTTTTCTACATGAACACGGCTAACCTTATAGTCTCCCCAGCTTCCTCCTTTTCCCCAAGACTTTCCGTTTATAGTTTTGGTCGAATTTGGTTTCAATGTACCGTTTTGCAATGCAATCGCTGCTGTAATCGGTTTTATCGATGAACCAGGAGCATATGACAGAGCAAAGCGATTGATTAACGGCTGCATTGGATCCTTTTCCAGCTTATTGTATTCTGAATTTGACATCCCCAATACAAAGTCATTAGGATCAAAGGATGGTGAGCTTACTAAAGAGAGTACTTCCCCAGTAGTTGGTTGTATGGCAGCTGCTGTCCCTGCACTGCCCTTCATCTGGTTATAAATTTTTTCTTGTAATTTTGCATCAATCGTAATATTGATATTCTCTCCATTTTGAACTTCTTTTTGGGCAATTACTTTTACAGTTCCATCTGCTTTTTGGATAGTGATCTTTCCACCTGCTATACCGCGAAGTCGATCTTCATATAACTGTTCCAATCCTCTTTTTCCAATTACACTATTCGCAGTATATCCCTTTCCACTTTCTTCTTTTAATTCCTCTGCGGAAATAGGTCCGATATATCCGATTAAGTGTGCTGTTGCAGCTCCAAATGGATATACACGCCCAGTGGTATTTTGTTTATCAACACCAGGAAGCTTGTAAAGTTTTTCTAATACACTCTGATTATTCGTGGCAATTTTTTTAATAGGCACAAACAAATCTGGCTTCACCCAAGACGCGTTTAATTTTTGATCAATTTCTTCCACGGATAGTCCAAGAAGTTTTGCTAGCTGTGCCTTTACTTCTGACTCATTGCCACCCATCTTTCCTGGAGTGACGCCGATTTGATAAACGGTTCCGTTAACTGCTAATCCTTGTCCACTGCGGTCTCGAATTTCTCCGCGTTTCGGATCCTCTGTTGTGGGAACAATTTTATCTCCCTTTGCTAGCCCAGGAAGGATGAGTGCAGGATTCCAATTAATATACCAATTTGATTTTTTATCCTTCTCTTCTTTGGTTAATAATACCTTTGTAGAATATTTCACAGGTCCGGCAAAAGTATTAAATGAAACTTGCACCGGAATATTCACTTTATCTTTTTTCTTATAATCGTCTTCCTTCAACGGTTTATATGAAATTTTCAAATTATCTACTTCAAGGTCTTTATATACTTTTGGATAACGATCGACGAAATCTGCAGTTTTATATTCCTCTTTACTACTAGAAGAAAGATAATTTATGTACATCTTCTTAAAATTTCCCTTATTCCAAAGCTGTACATATTCTTTTAGTCTCTCATTCGGCGAAACATCCTTTTGACACGCTGACAATAATCCGATTGCTAGCAACAACATAACTATAATGCTACTTATTTTTTTCAAAATATACCTCCTATCCATCCTTCTCTCTCTATTATACAATACCAAAATGGGATTATTCGGATAAAATTATAGGACTTTTTTAACTAACTAGCCAAAAAAGGGGTACATATGCATGAAAAATTTGCTAAAATAGAAGGATAATAGATGAAAAAGGAGGAAACATGACGTGAAAAAAACGATTGTGTCGGTTGCTGCAACGACAATTATTGCTTCAACCTTCACCTCGCAAGCATTTGCCTCAACATATAAGGTTAAAAAAGGGGATTCGCTATGGGGTATAGCAAATAAATATGACACAACGATAAATCAATTAAAAGAATGGAACCATCTAAAAACCGACTTAATTTTTCCAAATCAAGTACTAACTATTTCTAATAAAAATGTAAAAGTCAGTGCCTCTTCTTCAAAAGTGACACCGGTGAAAACTGTTAATAGCCAAAAAACTTATACAGTAGTTTCTGGTGATACGCTTAGTGGCATCGCAAAGAAATTTAATATATCTCTATCTAATTTACGAGCATGGAATAATATTAAAACTGATCTTATATATCCAGGTGATGTACTGAAGGTATCTAGTACTTCAACTAATTCAGTGCAACCACCAAAAAACACTTCTTCTTCTTCAAAAAGTGTTAATGCAAGTTCTGCATCCAGTCAAGGGACTTATACCGTGAAATCTGGAGATACTCTATCTGGAATAGGGCTGAAATTTAATCTATCAGTAGCAGAATTGAAAAAGCTTAATGCATTAAGCTCTGATTTGATTTACATAGGACAAAAATTAACCGTAAACTCAACGAAAGTTTCATCTTCTACCACTTCATCTTCTAATAATTTGACAGCTGGTACCCAAGTTGGAACCTCCAATGGATTATCCGCGACAAAAGTTATTAATGCTGCAACAAAGTTATTAGGAGTTCCTTATGCTTGGGGCGGTTCGAATCTTTCCGGATTTGATTGTAGCGGATTTATTTATTATGTTTATAATCAAGTTGGCGTTAAATTACCACGAACATCAAGCGTTGGATATTATAGCCGTTCATTTTATGTGAATAGTCCTAAGCCAGGCGATCTCGTCTTTTTCTCTGATACATATCAAAAGGGGATTTCTCATCTGGGAATTTACCTAGGAAATAATCAATTTATCCATGCCGGAGATAATGGGGTAGAGATATCATCATTATCAAACTCCTATTGGAAAGAGCATTTTGACGGATTTAAAAGACTATATGAAGCGATTTAAGATAGAAAGAGGCTGGGACAAAACCCACCTCT
>NZ_PIQO01000031.1 GCF_002844575.1 Heyndrickxia camelliae | reverse complement strand
CCCTGCAAGAGTAGGACGTTGCCAGGCTTACTTTATAAAAAGTATATTAATTTATCGTCGCGGGGTGGAGCAGTCCGGTAGCTCGTCGGGCTCATAACCCGAAGGTCGCAGGTTCAAATCCTGCCCCCGCAATCAGAAAAAAAACGAAACTTTAGGTTTCGTTTTTTTATTTATTAAACGATTTTAAAAGCTATGGAGGACTTTACTCATGCTTCATATTAGGGATGCTGCTATAACAGACTTATCCGCAATGTTAGATATATACAATGAAGCAATACGAAATCTTACTGCAACATTTGATTTAGAAGAACAAACAATGGATCAACGTATGGAATGGTACGAGGAGCACAGCGGCAAATATCCATTTATTGTTGCTGAATTAGAAGGCAAAGTTGTAGGTTATAGTTGTTTAAGTAAATTTCGAGATAAAGAGGCCTACTCGTATTCAACAGAGCTTTCGATATATATATCATCAGAGTGCAGAGGGCAAGGCGTTGGGGGACAATTGATGCAAGAAATAGTAAGACTTGCGAGAAAAGATGGTTATCATAGTATTATTAGTGGGATAACCGGTGGAAATGAAGCAAGTGTGAAGCTTCATAAAAAATTTGGTTTTGAATTTATCGGTTGTTTTAAAGAAGTGGGTTATAAATTTGGTCAATGGCAAGATGTTCATTTTTATCAGCTTATGTTATAAAAGATAGTATTACTGTTGGGTCATACCCAACAGTTTTTATTTTGTTTTAGTATGATTTCATGGTAAAGTCCTTGTATACTTTGCTCAATTATCGGTATTGAGGTAAACTAGCAGTATAATTAATAGCATGGATTATATAACTAGGCGCTTGTAAAAATAGGTCTTTAATTATAACGTTATTTCTAATGAAACTACTTAAGAGGAGAATAATATGCAGGTTTATGAATGGATTTCTAAAGGACCAGAAGAAACATTTAGGTTCGCTGAAAAATTTGCATCATTACTGCAAGAAAATGACTTGATATTATTAGAGGGTGACTTAGGGGCAGGAAAAACTACCTTTACAAAAGGAATAGCTGCAGGTCTTGGAATAAAAAGAACAGTCAGTAGTCCAACTTTTACTCTTATTAAAGAATATCATGGGAGGCTTCCCTTGTACCACATGGATGTTTATAGGTTACAAGATTCTTATGAGGACCTCGGGTTCGATGAATATTTTGAAGGTGGAGGAGTTACCATTGTTGAATGGTCTAAGATGATCCAAGAGCAGCTCCCATCAGAGTATTTAGAGGTCACGATTACCCGTCAAGGTGATCAAATAAGAAAGTTTGAATTTAAACCAGAAGGTCATCGTTATGAGTCTTTGTGTAAGGAGTTATTTTAATGAAAATATTGGCAATTGATACATCGAACCAAGTACTTGGTATTGCTCTTTTAGAGGAAGGAAAGGTTATTGGTGAGTATATAACAAATTTGAAAAAAAATCATAGTATTAGAGTAATGCCAGCTATTGAGCATTTACTCCATGATTGTGGTACTATGCCAAAAGATTTAGAGAAAATTGTAGTGGCAAAGGGACCAGGTTCCTATACAGGGGTACGGATTGGTGTAACTATTGCGAAATCGATGGCATGGAGTTTAAATATCCCAATTGTCGGCGTTTCAAGCTTAGCATTAATGGCTGGGATTGGCCGTTATTTCGATGGTTATTTATCACCATTATTTGATGCTAGAAGAGGACAGTTATATACAGGCCTGTATAGATATCATAACAATAAACTGGAAACAGTGAAAAAAGACTGCAATATATTAGCAGCTAATTGGGCGGATGAATTGAAAGCCTTAAATAAACAAGTACTGTTTATTGGAAATGATGCTGTACTTCATCAAACTGTATTAAGAGATGTATTGGGAGATCTTGCTGTCTTTGCAGAAGTAACTGAAAATAATCCTCGTCCAAGTGAATTGGGCTTATTAGGAATGGAGCTTCCTGGTGAGGATATTCATACTTTCGTACCAAATTATATAAGGCTTGTAGAAGCTGAAGCAAAGTGGCTAGAGGCACAGAAAAACCAAGATGTTAGGAATTGAGAAGAACATGTCACATATTACATTTCGCAAGGCAAACTTGGATGATTTAGATGGGATTCTCAAGGTAGAATTAGAGTCATTCACACTTCCATGGTCACGGGAGGCTTTTTATAATGAATTTGTTAACAACCAATTTGCTCATTATTTTGTTTTAGAACATAATGGCGATATTATTGGCTATTGCGGGGTATGGATAGTCATCGACGAGGCTCATATCACGAATATTGCTATTTCTCCTGATTATCGCGGGTTAAAATTGGGGGAGAGCTTAATGAAAAAAATGATGGAGTATGCGAGGCTGCACCGAGCCTATTCAATGACCTTAGAAGTTCGTGTTACAAACAATATAGCACAATCATTGTACAGAAAGCTTGGCTTCCAAGACGGAGGCATAAGAAAAGGCTATTATACAGATAATCATGAAGATGCTTTAGTTATGTGGGTGAAATTATAATGGAAAAAGATCTTATCGTACTAGGAATTGAAACAAGTTGTGACGAAACAGCAGCATCAGTAATCAAAAACGGAACCATTATTCTATCGAATGTTGTCGCTTCTCAAATTGAAAGCCATAAACGATTTGGCGGGGTGGTGCCTGAACTCGCATCCAGGCACCATGTTGAACAAATAACAATTGTAATAGAGGAAGCATTAAAGGAAGCTGGGCTTACGTTATCGGAGATAGATGCTATTGCAGTAACCGAGGGACCCGGACTAGTTGGGGCCTTATTAGTTGGCGTGAATGCGGCGAAAGCAATTGCTTATACAAACAACATTCCACTGGTGAATGTTCACCATATTGCAGGTCATATTTATGCAAATAGACTAATTAAAGAAATGACTTTTCCATTAATATCACTTGTTGTGTCCGGTGGTCATACAGAATTAGTTTATATGAGGGAACATGGAGAGTTTACAGTAATAGGTGAAACAAGAGACGATGCTGCGGGGGAAGCCTATGACAAAGTTGCTAGAACATTGAATCTTCCTTATCCGGGAGGTCCTCATATTGACCGTCTTGCACATGAGGGTAAACCAACCATCGATTTGCCGCGAGCATGGTTGGAAGAAGATTCTTACGATTTTAGTTTTAGCGGCTTAAAATCAGCGGTTATAAATACCTTGCACAATGCCAATCAAAAGGGGATAACCATTGATTCAAAGGATTTAGCTGCAAGCTTTCAAGCGAGTGTTATTGATGTTCTTGTAACAAAAACAATACGTGCTGTAAAAGAATATAAAGTGAAACAGGTTCTATTATCTGGCGGGGTTGCAGCTAATAAGGGGCTACGTACAGCATTAGAAGAGGCATTTAATGAGATGCCGGATGTTGATTTAGTTATTCCTCCATTAAACCTATGTACAGATAATGCAGCCATGATTGCAGCAGCCGGCAGTGTATTATTTGAAAGGGGTAAGCGCAGCGATCTGTCTTTAAATGCAAATCCAGGATTAGATATAGAACATTTCTAATTATAAGGAGCATTCAGTGGAAAACAACTGGATGCTCTTTTTATGTGTGGAGAATAGTAACATTTATTATTTATATTATGTCTGTGGATAACAAAAATAATAAAATAATCCACAAGCATATGGGAATAAAGAAAAAGTAGTAATTTGTCGAACAAGTGTTGTTGTGCACATATTGTGGATAAAATGTGCATAACTTTATTAGAATGTGAATAAAATCAATATAAACTATATGTTTTCTTGTGTATAAAGTGGATAACTTTGTTGATAAATGTGTATAATGTGGAAAACCTAAGATATTGCTGAAAAGAATAGGCATTATACTGTGCATAAGTTTGTGGGAAAATATTTGTAAAAAAAATGAGGCTGGGACAAAACGCAGTGAAAATCAAAAAAACGCATGAAATCAAATTTAAAAATCTTGATTTCATGCGTTTTTGCTTTCGTAGATTTAACCAATTTCAATGATTTTTCTACTTATGTCCCAGCCTCATAATAGGAGCTCTGCTATTTCAGACCATTCTTCCATTAATTGATTCACTATTTCCTTCTTTTCTTCTATTTCCTCATGTAAACGTGCAAGACGTACATGGTCTTGATAAACCTCGGGATTACTTAATAAGGCTTCCTTTTCTTGAACTTCTATTTCTAATGCCTCTACAGTTTCTTCTATCTCTTGCAGGCGTCTTTTACGCTGTCTCTCTACTTTTTTTGCTTCTTTGTCTATTTGATAGGATTGCTTTGAAGAAGATTCAGGTAAGGCTTGTGTAAGCTTCATTTGTTCTTCAAGCTTTTGTAGCTCCTCTATCTCTTGCTGTTTTTCCACATAGTAATCATAGTCACCAAGAAATTCTTTTGTTCCCTGTTTGGAAAGCTCTATAACCTTCGTTGCGATTCTGTTGATAAAATAACGATCGTGTGAAACAAACAGGATGGTACCAGGATAATCGATTAAGGCATTTTCTAAAACTTCCTTACTATCAATGTCTAAGTGGTTTGTAGGTTCATCCAGTATGAGTAAATTTGCCTTAAGAAGCATAAGTTTTGAAAGGGCAAGACGAGCCTTCTCTCCACCGCTTAAGGTAGATACAATTTTGGTTACATCATCACCGGAAAATAGAAAATTTCCTAGTACGGTTCGAATTTCTTTTTCGCTTTTTAGAGGATATTCATCCCATAATTCTTGAAGAACCGTTTTATTGGAGGAAAGTTCAGCTTGCTCCTGGTCATAATATCCTATTGTTACATTGGAACCATATTCAATGTTTCCTTTAAACAATGGAAGCTTTTTAATAATTGACTTTAAAAGCGTAGACTTCCCAATTCCATTTGGGCCAACCAGAGCAATGCTATCGCCTTTCTTAATTGAAATTTCAATGTTCTTAGCGATCACTTGGTTATCGTAGCCGATTGCAGCATCACGAATATTCATAACATCATTTCCGCTTTGACGTTCAATGTCAAAGGAAAAATTGGCGGATTTTTCATCACCATTTGGGCGCTCCATTAAGGTCATTTTTTCTAGTTTCTTTCGACGGCTTTGCGCCCGTTTAGTTGTAGAGGCTCTTGCAAGATTACGCTGAATAAAGTCTTGCAGCTTTGCTACTTCCTCTTGCTGTTTTTCATATTGCCTCATCTCTTGTTCATATTGTTCGGCTTTTTTCACTAAATAATCACTATAATTTCCAGGGTACTTTTGAATTTTATGACGAGACATCTCGTAGACTTGGTTGACCACTTTATCTAGAAAATATCGGTCATGGGAAACAATTAGAATAGCACCCTCATATCCTTGCAAGTATTGTTCTAACCAGGATAATGTTTCAATATCCAAGTGGTTAGTAGGCTCGTCTAATATCAAGATATCAGGCTTTGTAAGTAAAAGCTTTGCAAGGGCAAGTCTTGTTTTTTGTCCTCCGCTTAATGTTTTAATCAGAGTATTGTAATCATAATTGCCAAATCGCAAGCCGTGCAGTACAGAGCGAATATCTGCTTCGTACTGGTAACCTCCTGAATCTTTGAAACGTATCTGAAGTTCATCGTACTCTTTAAGAATCTTTTGATACAACTCATTCTTTTCATATATTGATGGATCAGACATTTGTTGTTCCATTGAACGGAGTCTATCCTCCATATCTTTTAAATGGCGGAACACTGTAAGCATCTCATCCCAAATGGACAGTTCTGATTCTAATCCAGTATTTTGTGCCAAGTAACCAATAGATACATCTTTTGGTTTGATAATCTCACCTTCGTCATGAGACATCTGCCCCGATATGATTTTTAGTAAGGTGGATTTTCCAGCACCATTACGGCCAACTAGAGCAATTCGGTTTTTTGTTTGAATTTCTAATTTTATATTCGATAAAATAAGTTCAGCACCAAAATATTTTGATAGCTGTTGAACTTGTAATAATATCATGTTCATCACCTCAAGTTATTAATGTAAGTGTAACGTATATCAGCATATTTCGGCAATAATCGTGAACAGGATGGTAAACAAAGAGAATTAAATTTTCACCATTCCATATGAGACGATGACATGAACAACAAAAAAGTGTATGATGGAAAAAAGAGGTGGATGAATATTGTCAGGATTCACTCATTTTAATGAGCAAGGCAGGGCAAAAATGGTGGATGTAAGCGCTAAACCAGAAACCGTTCGTACAGCTATTGCAGAATCGAGTATAATTGTAAATGAACAGATATATGAATATATTAATGAGAATAAAATTAAAAAAGGCGACGTGTTAGCAGTTGCTCAAGTTGCTGGTATAATGGCAGCTAAAAAAACATGGGATATTATCCCTATGTGTCACCCGATACCTTTAAATGGTATTAATATTGAGTATTCTTGGGAAAAGAATGAAAATCAATATGTGCTTTGCATACGTACAACAGTGAAAACAAAGGGTAGCACTGGGGTAGAAATGGAGGCATTGACCGCAGCGGCCATGACGGCGTTAACAGTGTATGATATGTGCAAAGCTATAGATAAAGGAATGGTTATTGGCCCTACTTACTTAGTGGAAAAAACTGGTGGGGTTTCAAGTAAGGATTATAACAGGGCAGATTCGCATACTGGTAAGGAACATAATTGGGGGAAATCCAATGAATGAAGAAACGCTAAAAATACCTCAGGCAACAGCAAAAAGATTGCCTCTTTATTATCGTTTTATCCAAAATTTGCATAACGCAGGTAAGCAGAGAGTATCGTCTGCGGAACTAAGTGAAGCGGTCAAGGTAGATTCGGCAACAATTAGAAGGGATTTTTCCTATTTTGGCGCCCTTGGGAAAAAAGGGTATGGATATAATGTTAACTACTTACTAAGCTTTTTCCGGAAGACACTTGACCAAGACGAAGTTACAAAAGTTGCCTTAATCGGTGTTGGAAATTTAGGTACTGCATTTTTAAATTATAATTTTTTGAAAAATAATAACACTAAGATTGAAATAGCTTTTGATATAGATAAAAATAAAGTGGGGAAAAAAATAGGACAAGTACATATCTATGATTTATCGGAGCTGCAGAGTCGTTTAATAGAAGAGAATATCTCTATTGCTATTTTAACAGTACCTGCTGAGGTAGCCCAATCTATTACGGACTCCATCTTAGAGACGAGCATAAAGGGTATATTAAATTTTACTCCGGCTAGACTAAATGTACCGAGTTCTATTAGAGTGCATCATATCGATTTGGCTGTTGAACTACAAGCACTTGTGTATTTTTTAAAGCATTATCCAAATGACACGGAAAATTCACAGGACGAAACAAATTGATAATAAAAGAAATATTGATTTCTGCTATGATAACAATATAAGGAGGTGGGCACTGATGAGACCAGGGATTGGCAGTATCATACTTATTGTAATTGTTGCTTTATTAGTGTTTGGTCCGAAAAAGTTGCCTCAATTAGGAAAAGCTGTGGGGAGCACATTACGTGAATTTAAAAATGCCACAAAAGGTTTGGCAGAAGATGATGATGAATCAGTAAAAGATACAAACGTTAATATTGCAAAGGCTGAGACAGCTAAAGATACAAAAGTGGATATAACAAAAGAGGACGTTAAATAAGGCTTAGTTCAATTGCTACGCTTCTTTGAATGAAGTTTTCCCTTTTATTTAGTAAAGGAATTCTCCTATAATTATCCCTAGCTGCTTTGGGATTTTTCAGTCAGTAAAATAGCAAATCAGTATACATGTAGATGTTAGGATGAAATGAAAATGAGTCAAAAAGATATGACGATATTTGAACATATATCCGAGCTAAGAAAACGGCTGTTTGTTATAGTCGTTTTCTTTATCTTAGCTTGTATTATAAGTATGTTTATCTCGCAGCCGATTATACGGTATTTGCAAAATGCAGAGATAGCAAAAGATTTAACGATGAATGCTTTTCGTCTGACAGATCCTTTCAAAGTGTACTGGGAAGTTACCGTATCCCTAGCCATCATAATGATCCTGCCAGTCATTTTATATCAATTATGGGCATTTATCAGTCCTGGTTTATATGAAAAAGAACGCAAGATTACATTAAGCTATATACCAGTTACAATACTTTTATTTATTGGTGGACTTGCCTTTTCCTATTTCATCCTTTTCCCGCTTATTATCAATTTTATGCTGAAACTGTCAAATCAAATGGATATTCATGCGGTGATTGGGATAAATGAATATTTCCAGTTCCTATTTCAGATAACTCTTCCATTTGGATTCTTATTTGAATTGCCGGTAGTGGTTTTATTCTTAACGAGATTGGGAATTATTACTCCGATGTTTCTGGCAAAAATACGAAAATACGCATTCTTTGTTATTGTAGTAGTTTCTGCTTTTATTACACCGCCAGATGTCATGTCCCAAATTACAGTGGGAATACCGCTTGTTATTTTATATGAGATTAGTATTTGGATTTCCAAAATTGGCTATCGAAAGGTGCAAGCGGCAGAAGCACAGCTTGAATTAGAAAGCCAAAAGCAAATGGACTAACAAATAAGGTATTATTCTTTAAACGAAAAAAACCTTCCTCTATGGGAAGGTTTATTTATTGTTTCGGCTAGTAATTTTAAAATAAAGCAAGATTAATCGAATCCCTGCTCCAAAATCTAAAGTTGCTAATAATATGAGGATATAAGTAAATGGTCCCCATCCGCTAAGAGCAACTCTTTGCGTAGCCATGTATGTAAATAATACTCCTAATAGGCAATAAACAATGCCTGAAAAAATAGCTCTCATCCAAAAAATCCTCCAATAAAGCTCTGTACTTTGTCATAATTCTCCATGATCTTTTGTATATGTTCGCGATTTACAATTTGTACGATGACCACAATGGTATTCATCATTATGTGAGCAATAATGGAGACGATAATTCTCTTTGTTTTGTAATACAGAAACGCGAATGTAAAGCCCATAGCAGTATACAAAAGAAGGTGAACTGGCTCTAAATGAGCTAATCCAAAAATAATGGAACTGATAACAGCAGAAAAAAAGAAAGAAAAACGTCTATTTAATGTTCCAAAGATGATTTTTCGAAATACAATTTCTTCTAGAATCGGACCAATAATTGAACTTACAAAAACAACTAATGGAAACGTTTCAATCAATTGAATGATTCTTTGTGTATTTTCGGACTCCACTTTAACCCCAATCATCTGTTCAATGATGGCAGCAATATATTGTGCGAAGAACGCAAGGAAAATACCGCCTAGAGCCCAACCTAAAGATTTTCCTAAAGGAAGCGGGGTTGTCCTTTCATCCCTTCTATTATATTCTGCCTTTTTCAAAATCAAAAGAACGATGATTAGAGCGACAATGAAGCTTATGACAATCCAGTACGGAGATGCCAGCATTTTCATTTTATTATATGGAATATGAAAGGCCTTGATACCGATCATGAGAACAAGTGGCACACCAATCATTCCTGATAGCTGCATCACAATATAGGTAATTAATATATAGCCATATTCTTTTTTCAATGTAGTAAATTCCTTCCTAACCTATAATAGCATATGTTCATTCTACTATTGATACTGGTTGTATTCAACAAAATACCATTACATGGTATTATCTGTTTTTTCATCATTACTTAAATATATTTTATGAATGAAAGATGGGTAAATATGAATACAATGAATGGGATTGGATATGAATATTACAGTGCGCACTTTTACTTTATAAAAAAAATAATATACAATGCTTGCAAATTTGTATTTAATTATTTATTATAATAATTGTGTTAGCACTCTACGATGATGAGTGCTAATAATACAAAATAACTTACATATTAAAATTCAAGGAGGTCGTTTCACTTGTTAAAACCACTAGGTGATCGCGTCGTAATTGAGCTAGTAGAAACAGAGGAAAAAACTGCGAGCGGTATTGTATTACCTGACTCTGCAAAAGAAAAGCCACAAGAAGGCAAGGTTGTCGCTGTAGGTACTGGACGTGTTTTAGATAGCGGTGAGCGTGTTGCACTTGAGGTATCAGAAGGCGATCGTATCATCTTCTCAAAATATGCTGGTACAGAAGTGAAATACCAAGGTAATGAATATTTAATTCTTCGTGAAAGTGACATCTTAGCTGTTATTGGTTAATGAATGAACAACATACAGGATAGATTAAGCAACATTTTAAAAGAAGGCTGTTTTCGTATAAATTATCGGCTTTCGTAATTTGTATAAAATCTTTAATTAGACTAATTTTGGGCATCTTTTCTTAAAATAGAATCGATTTCTAACCCGAAATGAGAAATCTATAAGATTTCTTTTACAAAAGCGCAAAGTTTAAGAAAAGAGCCTTAAATGACGAGGAGGTTGTTTAGGATGGCAAAAGAAATTAAATTTAGTGAAGAAGCACGTCGTGCAATGCTTCGCGGTGTTGATAAATTAGCAGACGCTGTAAAAGTTACTTTAGGACCAAAAGGACGTAACGTAGTTCTTGAGAAAAAATTTGGGTCCCCACTTATCACAAATGATGGTGTAACTATTGCAAAAGAAATCGAATTAGAAGATGCGTTTGAAAACATGGGTGCAAAACTTGTATCTGAAGTTGCAAGCAAAACAAACGATGTTGCAGGTGACGGTACTACAACTGCAACTGTACTTGCTCAAGCAATGATTCGTGAAGGTTTGAAAAACGTAACTGCTGGTGCTAACCCAGTTGGTATCCGTAAAGGTATGGAAAAAGCAGTTCAAGTTGCTATTGAAGAACTTCATGCTATTTCAAAGCCAATCGAAGGAAAAGAGTCCATCGCTCAAGTTGCAGCTATTTCTGCTGCTGATGATGAAGTTGGCCGTTTAATTGCAGAAGCAATGGAACGCGTTGGTAACGATGGTGTTATTACAATCGAAGAATCAAAAGGATTCTCTACTGAGTTAGATGTAGTAGAAGGTATGCAGTTTGATCGTGGATATGCATCTCCTTACATGGTAACTGATTCAGATAAAATGGAAGCAGTTCTTGAAAATCCATATATCTTAATCACTGATAAAAAAATCTCCAACATTCAAGAAATTTTACCAGTACTTGAGCAAGTTGTTCAACAAGGTAAACCATTACTTCTAGTTGCAGAAGATGTTGAAGGTGAAGCACTTGCTACATTAGTAGTAAATAAACTACGCGGTACATTCAATGCAGTAGCTGTTAAAGCTCCTGGTTTTGGTGATCGTCGTAAAGCTATGTTAGAAGACATTGCTGTTCTAACTGGCGGTCAAGTAATTACGGAAGATCTTGGTCTTGACCTAAAAGGTGCAACAATCAATGATCTTGGTCGTGCTGCTAAAGTTGTTGTAACAAAAGAAAACACAACAATTGTAGAAGGTGCTGGAAACCCAGAAGCAATTTCTTCACGTGTAAATCAAATTCGTGTTCAATTAGATGAAACTACATCTGAATTTGACCGTGAAAAATTACAAGAACGCCTCGCTAAACTAGCTGGTGGAGTTGCCGTTATCAAAGTTGGTGCTGCAACGGAAACTGAATTGAAAGAACGCAAACTTCGCATTGAAGATGCTTTGAACTCAACTCGTGCAGCGGTTGAAGAAGGTCTTGTATCCGGTGGTGGTACAGCTCTTGTGAATGTATACAATAAAGTAGCTGAAATTTCTGCAGAAGGTGATGTTGCAACAGGTATTAACATCGTACTTCGTGCACTAGAAGAGCCAGTTCGTCAGATTGCTCACAATGCAGGCCTTGAAGGATCTGTTGTTGTAGATCGCTTGAAGAAAGAACAAATTGGCGTTGGCTTCAATGCAGCTACAGGTGAATGGGTAAATATGTTTGAATCAGGTATCGTGGACCCTACTAAAGTTACACGCTCTGCACTTCAAAACGCAGCATCTGTTGCAGCTATGTTATTAACTACTGAAGCAGTTGTTGCTGATAAACCAGAACCAGCTGGTGCTGCTGGTGCCGGAATGCCAGATATGGGTGGCATGGGCGGCATGGGAATGATGTAATCCCAAGCCACCGGCGCTTGAAAATCCCCTTGGACTATTTGTCTAAGGGGATTTTTTATTTTTGGTTATATAAAAAATGGAGTTGTTGTCGAAAATATCCGAATGGATCAAGAGAAATCCTGGAGTGGAAAATGGATAAATATACCTATAAATTGTAATAATTGTAATAGAGCAACCTATATTTTACCAAAATATGTATCTATTTATCTTATTTAAAATTACGAAAACCCTCCTTATGACCTATAAAAAAAATCCTAGTTTCGAGATTATTTTGGTGATAAAGTACCAGACAAAATTCGACATGGCCAAAGGTACATTTGACCTAGTTGTAATCAGATGGTAAATAGTAATTAATAGGAATATACTTCCACAAAATAATGTGGAGGTTAAACCTAGACTGGTTATCATTTTTTGATGATAAATTCGTCCTTTATGGGCTAAATCAAAAATTAAGGAGTGGAGAAGAATGTCAGGACAAATACGTATGACCCCGGAGGAACTGAAATCAAAAGCTGTACGCTATAAAAACAGTTCTGATCAAATTAATCACATTTTAAAAGATTTACAAAGCTTACAGAATGAACTTCGTGGTGAGTGGGAAGGTAAGGCATTCAATAGATTTGATGATCAGTTCGAACAGTTGAGACCAAAAGTAGTAAACTTTGCAGATTTGATGCAACAAATCCATGATCAATTAGTCGCTACAGCAAATGCAGTGGCTCGACAAGATGAGGAATTATCACAGAATTTCGGACTAAATTAGTCTTTCTCGATAACTATTAAATAAAGTCATTCGAAAAGAGATATTAATTTAGGTTTTGTTCCTGAGCGAAAGCCGCGCGACAATTGTTGTGTGGCTTTTGTACATCATGTAATTCTCTCCATATTTCAATACAAACATATCTATATTTTGCTAGAAATAATAAAAATTTATACATATTAACAGCTTGCAGGAGTTGGTTAAATGAAAAAGTTTGAACGAGGAATATTATGGTTTTTGGGGCTAGTGCTTGTTTTGTCAGCAGGTATTTCGTACCTGGGATTAAATCAGGCTACTAAAAATAAAAGCAGCAGTGATGATACCCAGAAGATGGCGGGTGCCTTGGTAAATGAGGATGAGGGGGCACAATTTAAGGGAAATAATTATCAATTTGGTAACCAATTTATTAAAAGTATTGAGCAGGATAATAATCATGATTGGTATGTGGTCAGCAGGGGTGTTGCCGAAAGTGGGCTAAAGAGAAATGTATATAATCTAATGATTGTGATCCCCAATGATTTTACCCAAAGGGCACTTGCATTAGACTCTAAAAATCCGGAACAGGTCACATTAAATTACAAAATTAATGCTTCCGGAAATAGTAACCTAAAAGCAGAAGCAGAGAAAACAGCAAGTTCCATTCTAGGGGATCTTAATCGCCGTATCATTGATGTTTACTTTGCAAGTGTTATCGGGAATTTACAGGATGCACAAGACAATATCAGTACACTTGTAAATAAGGAAACGGCCTATACAAGTGTTTATAATAATGCGGTTCATCGTCCACTAGAGAACTATACCTCTCAGTTCGGAGCAATCCAGGATAATACAAATATCTTAAAGGAAAGCTTTAAGGGTCTACAGGGACTATTAAAGGATTTTGAAACGGGATTAGGCGAAGGCGTAAAAATAAACGAATCCTATCAATCTAATTTCAGCAATTTTGCAAAAATTAGGCAAGCAAATGCACTTATATCAAATAATTTTTCAAAACAGCTAACTCATTTTGATGAAGACCTAAACAGCAGCGATGTGGTACAACAAACCAATAATCTGGTAGCGGTCAATGAAGCGATTAATAACTATTATCAAAATGAACTCAATGGCTCTCCAAATATGCTAACTTCATATGCAGCAATGCAGTCATTTTTAAAAACAACGTCAGACAAAGTTACTAGCATGAATACGGATATAGTCAACAGGCTTTCAGCAGATATGCAAAAGGCACTTGCTGAGAAGCTTAGGGCGGAACTTAAGACAGCAAATGGAACAGAAAAATTTGTTTATTTAAATGAGTTTTTCTCCAAGCCAAATGATAATGCTCTTAATAGTATTAAGAATCAAATAGATAAGTTGCCGTCCTTAAACCCGGTGGACATAGACCAAATAGGGCTTCAGCCAAGTACTGTTATTCAACTAAAAAATGTTATTGCAGTAACAAATCAGTTTGATAATGAATTTAATTATATCCCAAATGGTAATAAAAATAGTACACCGCTAGCAGATATAATCCGCCAATTAAAAGATGTATTGGCTGATACCGCAAATGGAGGAGTATACCTTGAGGATACTGTTATTATTCCTGAGGATAAAAAGGATGGTCAGGAATTTACGCTTACTATTCCAGATGATTTTACGGTACAGCAGGTGTTATTGACATTACCAAATGGTCAGCAAGGGGATTATACTGAATCACTCTATAACGATGGCAAAATTACATTGCCAAAGAATGAAAAAGGTCCATTTTCCGTAAAAGTAAAAGTGAATCTAAAAGACTCTGACCGTTCGATTGATGTATTCCAGCCATTAAATTGGAGCTGGCAACTTAAACAACTGGACGTTACCCATGTTGATACACCGGCACCGCCGCCTGAGGATCCAGGAGATGGGAGTACGCCACCGACAGACGGAAATCCAGGAGATGGGAGTACGCCACCGGCAGACGGAGGTCCAGGAGATGGGAGTACGCCACCGGCAGACGGAGGTCCAGGAGATGGGGGTACACCATCCGCAGACGAAAGTCCTGATGGGAGTACATCATCGGCACACGGAAGTTCAACAGATGGGGGGACATTATTGGCAAGCGAAAGTCCAGGAGATGGGAGTACACTACCGGCAGACGAAAATCCAGGAGACGGAGGTACACCACCGGCAGACGAAAATCCAGGAGAAGGGAGTACGCCACCGACAGACGGAAGTCCCAGTGATCCAAACACAGATCCTGTTAAACCTGTAGAGGTAGTCAATAATTTAATCTCTCATCAAGTCATGTCACCGCTTGGATCAGGCTTAAATGGGAAACTTGTTCAGGGGGTCAGCGATACGGTAACTGACTATCAAAAAATGCTGATGTTATATTCCTTATATTTTGGCCTGGATTTATCAAGTAATAACTTAACCACTATGCTAAGTCAAAAGAGTTTGAAAGATTTGGCGAGTATAGATTCACTCTATTACTTATTTAATAAACAGGATATAGTGGATATTTTAGCAAACTATATTGCTGACCAAACAGTAGAAGAAGTTCGTAAAGAGACACAAGACTTAAAAACAAAAGTAGATAACTACACTCAATTAGTTAATCAGGCATTACAAAACTCGGATCAGATGGCGCAAATGATTCAGCAGACAACATCTCAAGCTCTACAGCTGAATACCAGTCTGGGAGAAATGTTAAAGCAATTATCGTTATGGCGTGACGAAAGTCTCAAACTACAGGATTCACAATCAACCATTTTACAAAACGGAAATGATGAACAAACAGCAGTGATTGCATTAGACGATCAATTTAAATCATTGCTTATGGCTAGTCAATCACTCTCAACAGAGTCACTAAATAATATAAATACTGCAAATAAGGTTTACGATACATTTGATGCTATTGACCAGCAGGCAAGAGACATTCAAATTAGTGGAACCACGCTCGTAACGAAAGCAAATAATCTGTCAACCAATTTAACAGATAAGGTGACGAAGGATCAAAACTTTGCAAAGAATTTTGCGGGTGTATTAGCTAATAGCCGCATTGGAAAGAGACCAAATGAAAATCTCTTTAATTTTCTTTCTAACCCAGTACAGACAAAGAATAGCGGGTTGATAGTGGCAAAGGCAAGTGATGTATTTACGCCTTATTTCATCGTACTAATCTGTTTTATCATTACTTTATTTACATCATATGTTCTTTCAAATTATGAGCGAAAGCGACTGCAAAAGGATACTTTTGAACAAGAGAAATCTCTGTTATGGAGTAATCTTCCAATGACCATTATTACAACTGGTATAGCCATTGTAGAGGGATTAATGATTAGTATCATTTCGGGATATTTTCTGGAAATTGCACAGGAAAAGTATTTCCTATGGATAGGCCTTATTACCTTAGTAATGGTTGCGATGCTTTTAGTGGCCACTTATTTGTTAAGACAATTAAAGATGGCTGGTATGTTTATCTTACTCGTGATTATGAGCATTTATTTGTTCTTTACAGAAGCCCTTGGACTTCACTTTGATAAATTATCCCTTGCATATAAAATTCGAGAGTATTCCCCTCTTCAATATATTGAAAAATTAGTAGGTGGATTTGCAGATGGTGGAGCGGATAATCAAATGGTCATTTTTGTACTGTTTGGACTCATTCTAATCAGTCTTGTTGGACATTTGCTAGTTTTAAACGGTTATTCAAGGAGTGAGGTGGTCGAGGATGAAGAAATTAGTCAAGCTCTATAGTATGGCTGTAATTCTTATTATTGGATTACTCGCATTCCTTTCAATGCCCGCTTATGCTGCAAATGATCTGAACCACACGGGGGACTTACGTCTAAAGACAGATCGAATTAGTCAGAGCAAAGAGGAAAGACAGAAAATGGATTCTACAGATAATAAAGAAACCGAACTCGATAAAATCGCACCCGACTTGTTCAAGGAACAAACTCGGGATGCGATTCAATCGAAAAAAAAAGCGCTTGAGAACATCACAAAGACTGTAGAGGAGAAGCTTTTTGTTTCTCCTAATAATCATTATGTAACAATGAAGGATACCAAGAAAACCCTGTTTCCAATTAACTATAATGTCCAGACTGCCACAGATGTGAATCAAGATAATAATGAAACTCCTGAGGGGAGTAGTTCGATGGGAAAAAAAGCAATGGCTAGCCTTTTCGGATTGGTTCTTATCATCTGTGGAGGAATTTTTGCCATGATGAGGAAAATGCAGTAGTTAAAGGAGATGAGGTAATGCCTAGTGAAACGCATATTAACGTCACCATCGATTTTAGTAAATGGTCATATGATTGCTATGACCTAAGGATTCCTGTTCATCAGCCAATCAAACAATTACTGGCTAATTTGGTGGAAACTTTAAATCTTGACATAAGTGAAGCACAGCTTTTTGCAATCAAGGTGCCATCTAAGGAGCTACTCTTAACGGATGATGACCGCATAGCGGATTATGCGGTTGCGAATGGTGACATTTTAATTGTTTTATAGGGGAAGGGCTTAACTTAAAGCTGTACCTTTAAATTTCTTAATTTATGGTTTCTATGACACTTCTAGAAGTGTTTACGAGTAAAGGAGTCAAAAAAAACATGGACGAAAAAATCATACAAATAGAGTCAATGACATATAAGTTTTCGGTGGAACAGGATATGTGGCACTTGCAGCTTCCTAAATCCCAAACACGTGTAAGAGACGTGCGGCAATTAGCTCTCATATCTGAAGGAACAGAGTTTTTCGTACCAGCCTCCGTGAAAGATAGCGAGGACTTAATTACATTTTCATTCAAAATGGATGAAGGAAAGAGAAAGTGGAAGGACATTCAAAAGCTTGAACGCCATGATCAACTACGAATGCTTTGCAATATTGGAAAATTAAAAAATATCTTAGCATCACGTATTACCTTCTTTTTACACCCTGACAATTTAGTTTTCGATGAAAATCTAATGCCATCTTTAATATATCGTGGTATCCGTGACCTAGTTCCTCCCTTTGATATAGATGAAGCGAAGTTCTTGCATCAGTATAAATGTCTCATTATTGCTGTATTTTCCAAAAGCCACAGCTTCAATGATTTATATTTAGGCTCTTTAAATAATGCGAAAAATACTGAATTCGAAAGAAAAGTAAATGAGGCAGCTGACTTTGACACTTTACTTGACTTATTAAAGAAGAGTTATTTTAAAGAAAAAAAAGAAGTAGAAAAAAAGATGCAATTTGTACCGAAGAAACGCTTTCGCCTATATAAACAGTTAACCTTTGGTCTGATAGCTCTTTCTGTTATTCTAGCAATTCCGCTTGTGTATTTCGGGTTTGTGAAAATCCCCTTTCAGGGACACTTATTGCAAGCCCACCGTGATTTTCTGTCACAAGACTATAGTCAGGTAATTGTTGAATTGGATGGAGAAAAACCGGAGAACATTCCAGATACGGGTAAGTATGTGTTAGCGTACTCCTATATAAAATCTGAGAAGCTATCGGATGATCAAAAAGATGCCATATTAAAAAATGTCAGTATAAAAAGCGATCCCAATTATTTGTTGTATTGGATATATAATGGACGCGGTGATTTCGAAAGATCGGTTGATCTTGCCAAATACCTTGATGATCCCCAGTTAATTATGTACGGATTTATTAAACAAATAGAAAAGGTGAAGAATAATCCAGATTTAACAGGAACAGAGCGCGAAAATAAAGTACAAAAATACTTAGACCAATATAATTCTTATAAGGAAAAATACGGGTTAAAGTCATTAACAGAAACAGAAAACCCAGACTCCACTACAAATATTCAAGATGCAAGTCAATCTAATGAAACAGGAAACCAAGAATCAACAAATGCAAATACTAATGAAAACAATCAAAAAGATGCTGCTCAAGAAACAATAAAAAACCAGGA
The DNA here is from genome assembly GCF_002844575.1 of Heyndrickxia camelliae. GTDB lineage: Bacteria > Bacillota > Bacilli > Bacillales > Bacillaceae_C > Margalitia > Margalitia camelliae. The sequence goes on along the minus strand of NZ_PIQO01000031.1, from coordinate 6,702 downwards.
TACTAACGGAAAAGCGGATAATCAGAAGAAAACAGACAATAAGAAGTAGTTTTGATATGCAGAGAAAGAGTACAAAGTAGATGTACTTGTTTATTGCTAAAGAGAGGAAGAGAAAGATGGCACAACGATTATTACTGCTAAGCTATGGTGACCAATTACATAAATGCCACTTAGCGACCGATGACTTGAAAAAGATTACGGTCGGAAATGACTGGTCTGATACCGTAACATTTCTCGATATAAATATTTCGTTATCCATCGAGTGGACGGGTGAGGAATGTAAAATTGGTGAGCAGTCGCTGCGGATGAATGAGCATGTAACAATAAAGGAGGGAAATCGTCCATTACACCTTTATTTAATCGATGATAGTAAATGGCATATGTATGATACATCAGGAAAATACAGTCTAACAATTGGTTCAAGGGAATATGATGATGTATTTGTAAAAAACACTTCCTCTGACCTTGTTTTAATCCGTGAAAAAATGGAGGATCCATTTAGACTAGAAGTGAACAATGGTCCGGTCTATCATAACTTCGTTTCTTCATCGGGTGCCTGTCTTCTTGAACCAGGTGATCAGCTTTTCATTGATGGAATTATGATTAAAATCGGGAAGGACGCTATCGAATTACTTGATTTTGGTAACCTGCAATCAGTAAATCTAGTTGAACTATACATAGAAAATGATGGATACGGAGCTGACTATCCTGATTATCATCGGTCTCCTCGTATTATTTACCGTGAACCAGAGGATAAGAAGAAGATTGCTAAGCCATCTACCAAGCCGGCTAAACCGAGCGAACAAATTGCACGCACGATTATTCCGCCACTAGTCATGATTGTCGGCATGGTCATCATGTCAATTTTTCACCCGAACGGATTTTATATTCTGATTATGTTGGCGATGACGGTAACGACAATCATATTTTCCGTCACATCCTATTTGAAAAATTTAAAGCAATATCGAATCGATACAAAAGAGCGAGAACAAAGCTATCGTGATTACTTAAAGCAAAAATCACATGAATTATATCAAGCAAGTGAAGAGCAGCGCCATGCATTACTTTATCACTATCCTTCTATAGAACAAATTCGTGAGATGGCACAAAAGATTGATCCCCGCATTTTTGAAAAAACAATATTTCATCATGACTTCCTTATGTATAGGGTTGGCTTAGGAAAGGTTAATTCAAGTTTCCAGATTGAACTGAGCATGGAGGAGTTTACACAAGTTAAAGATGAACTTGTCGATGCTGCACGAGACCTTCGTTCTATGTATCTTACATTGGATGATGTTCCTATTGTCACTTCTCTAACCAAGGGTCCTGTAGGGTATATTGGTCAGCGTCATTTGGTAGTCGAGCAACTACAGCTGTTAGTCATGCAAGCCAGTTTATTTCAAAGTTATCATGATGTACAATTTGTCACCATCTTCCCTATAGAGGAAAAAGAAAAATGGGAATGGATGCGCTGGCTCCCACATGCAAGCCTGAGGGACATAAATGTTCGGGGCTTTGTATATCATGAACGATCGCGTGATCAAGTCTTAAATTCCCTTTATCAAATATTAAAGCAACGTAAACACGCAGTAGAGGAACGCAGTAATAAAAGTGAAAAGCTTTATTTCTCTCCACACTATGTCATTTTAATAACCGATGAAAAAATGATATTAGATCATTCCGTAATGGAATATTTTAATGAAGACCCAAGTGAATTGGGTGTTTCAGTCATTTTTGTCCAAGATGTAATGCAGTCGCTCCCAGAACATGTAAAAACCGTTATTGATATTCGGGATGCTCAACATGGATATATTATCCTTGAGGAAGGAGAATTAGTTAATCGAGGATTTATTCCTGATCATTTTCCAGAAGGGTTTATAAAGGAAGATGTTTCACGAGCTTTGGCACCTTTAAATCATTTACAAAACTTGAAAAACTCTATTCCTGAAAGGGTCACCTTCCTAGAGTTATACGGGGTGGAAAAAGTAGAGGACCTTGGTATCCCGCAGCGTTGGAAGCAAAATGAAACGTATAAAAGTCTGGCGGTACCACTTGGTTTACGTGGAAAAGACGATATTGTCAATCTCAATCTTCATGAAAAGGCACATGGACCGCATGGCTTAGTAGCCGGTACCACGGGTTCAGGTAAGTCGGAAATTATTCAGTCCTATATCTTGTCCTTGGCGGTCAATTTCCATCCACATGAAGTCGCTTTTCTTTTGATCGATTATAAGGGTGGGGGAATGGCGAATCTATTTAAGAACCTTCCTCATTTATTAGGGGCGATTACGAACCTAGACGGTGCACAGTCAATGAGGGCGCTAGCCTCTATAAAAGCCGAATTGAGAAAACGCCAACGTGTATTTGGGGAGCATGATGTTAACCATATTAATCAATATCAGAAGCTATATAAATCGGGTGAGGTGAATGAACCGATGCCGCATTTGTTTTTAATATCGGATGAGTTTGCCGAATTGAAATCAGAACAGCCCGAGTTTATGAAGGAGCTAGTTTCCACAGCCCGAATTGGTCGTTCGCTTGGAATTCATCTCATTTTAGCCACGCAAAAGCCAAGTGGTGTCGTGGATGACCAAATCTGGTCGAATTCGAAATTTAAGCTTGCATTAAAGGTTCAAAATGCGAGCGATTCTACTGAAATCTTAAAAACACCGGACGCAGCAGAAATTACATTACCAGGCCGTGCCTATTTGCAGGTTGGAAATAATGAAATATATGAATTATTCCAAAGTGCTTGGAGTGGAGCCGATTATATTCCGGATAAAAATGACCAGGATTTGATGGACACAACTATTTACACCATAAATGATCTGGGTCAATATGACATCATCTCCGAGGATTTGAGCGGGCTTGGGAAAAAGAAGGATATTTCAAAGGTTCCAACTGAATTGGAAGCACTTGTGAATTATATACAATTCTATACAAAAGAAAACAAGATTGCGGAGCTGCCAAGACCATGGCTGCCACCGCTGGAAGAGCGTATTTTTCTTCAAGAATTGCATGAAGTCCATTATCAAGAATCATGGTTTAGCGAAAAGAAACCGTTAGAGGTGACAATTGGTTTATTAGATCTACCGGAAATGCAGGCACAGGATACGTTAAGGGTGAATCTTACAAAGGATGGACATATAGCCGTATATTCTAGCCCGGGTTATGGAAAATCAACCTTCCTACAAACGGTTGCAATGGGTGTAGCCAGAGAGCATAGTCCTGAACGAGTGCATATGTATTTGATTGATTTGGGAACAAATGGTTTATTGCCATTAAAGGATTTACCACATGTAGCAGATACCATCATGGTAGATGAGGAAATCAAACTAGGGAAGCTATTCCGACGTTTGGGAAACGAATTGAAAGACAAGAAGCAAAAGTTAAGTAGATATGGTGTGGCTAATATACAAATGTATGAGCAGGCGAGCGGAGAAGAAGTTCCTACTATTCTCTTAATCATCGATACAATGGACTCTATTGCTGACGCGAGCTACAAAGAGGATATGGAGAAAATAATGGCACAAATAGCAAGAGAGGGTGTCGGTGTTGGTATTCATTTAGTCATAAGTGCTAGCCGCCAAAATGCGTTAAGATCTTCCTTACTCACAAATATAAAACACCAAATATCCTTGTATATGATCGATGAGATGGAACCAAGAAACATTGTAGGAAGAACATCTCTAACTATTGAGGAAGTACCTGGAAGAGGTTTGATTAAATTAGAACAACCGACTGTTTTCCAAACAGCTCTGCCAGTGAAAGGGAACGATACATTAGAGATGATCAATGGCATTCAAGAGGAATCTAAAGCAATGCGAAGTGCATGGAAAGGGAAATTACCTTCTTCAATACCAATGGTTCCTGAGAAAGTTGAATTCTCCCAATTTATTAATAGACCTGAGACAAGACAGATATTAAACAGAGGCGGAATTCCATTTGCAGTCGACTATGAAGAAGTTGAACCGCTGGAATTGAGTGTTGTAAAAGACCTCAATACGTTAGTGCTTGGTGATGTTATAGAAACAATCGAACAAACCTATTTAACCATCTTAGCGGGTATTTCATTTAACGAACATATTGATGTCGCTATGATCGATAACGCCTCTTCTTCATTCAGAGAATATAAGGAAAATGTGAATATCTATGCGGATAACTCAGCTTCTATGGATATTTTAATAGAAACACTCCATCAATTATTTGAGACAAGAGAGGATGCGTTAAGACATACCCAAAGTGGAGCTAATGAAATTCGACCAATGATTGTATTGATTACAGATGCATCATTTGTGATAGAAGAAATGTCCATGTCAGCTCAATCAACTTTAGCCAAATTAATAGATACAGGGTATAGAGTCAGCATACATTTTGTCATTGGTGCTCTGCACAGTGCCATTGATAGACAATATGATGATATTGCCATGAGTGTGAAGAAGCAAAAAACGGGAGTATTGATTGGTAGAATTACGGATCAGAACATTTTGGATGTCACCAACCGACCATATAAAGAGAAAATCTTAGGTCGCTATGAAGCTTACTACATTAAACAAGGTAAAGCTGAAAAAATTAAGATTGTCGCTCCAACTTATATTCGAGAGGAAGTGAACGAGAATGTCATTGTTTGATTGGTTTAAAACCGGTTCCGAAATAAAAAGGGATGAGTATCATAAGCTTTATGAAAAACTAAGTGATGCCATTAATGAACACGATCGGAAGGTATCGGACGCAGAATCTGCCTATCACTCTTATATCAGTACGATTCCTAATCTTTCAAACACGAAAATTCCGTCTAATGACTTTGATACAAAGAGGGAGGAATTGGATGATAAACTAATTCGATATTTTGATGCTGATAAAGATAAACGGTCTGCACTGGTTTCTGCTAAAAACAAGGCATATGAAAGATATATTTATTATAAAAACCTGGTGATTAAGGAAGAGGCTGAAAGAAAAGCGAAAGAAGAAAAGGAACTAAAAGAGAGAATGGAGCGATTAAATGGGAAACGTTAGGATTTATGGCGATAAGCTACATGAGGCGCAAGCTGCAGCGAAAGCGTTAGAAGAGTCTTTGGAAAAAGCCTACGATACCTGTGAACAATTGATTTCCTACGTAAACTCAGCCAAATGGAGCGGAAAAGCAAGGGATACCTTTTTATCTTATTTGGAAATTATTCGTCCGTATCATAAAGATATAAACAAAGCAGTATCTAAACAGACGAAGGCTTTAAATCATTTAGATCGAAATATTGGTGACTTCAGCCAAGATTCTTCGGTACGGGAAGTGAGGAATCTATAATGAAAAAATCAACAGATACCTTTACAGTCCCTGAGCTTTATTTGTTAGCTGCCGCCTTTGGCGGTAATGTTCTGTTTGGGTTACCTGAGAAACAAATTTATCAGCTGCGTGGTGAGGAAGTATTTAAAGAAGCACACGAGCGGTTAATAGAAAAGGAAATTATTACAGCAGATGGGAAGATCACAAAAGGCGGAGCTATGGTTATAAAGGCTGTCGAGTACTACCATCAAAGCGAAAAATATGTCCGTATTAATAATTTGATGTTTGCCTTTCGTGAACAAGATAACGATGAGGTCATTGTTTTGGTTGAGCTGGAGGAACAACATCATTATCAATTACGTGTCATGTCAAAAGCATTAATCCTAACAGTGCTGAGAGAAAAGTTTCCTCTGATTTCAAGAGAGCCTGCTGATAAGGAAAAGACATTCTTGAAAGAAGAACTTTCCAATCAGGAAAGAAGAGAGACAGAGATTTACGAGCCGGAAGATATGTTTATGAATCTTGAATTCTTTCATTTAAAGGAAGAACCAAGAAACGAACTTAACTCAAATTATTATCAGCAATGGCTGATTTTTACGAAAGACGAAAAGCTCATGATGGTCGATACCATCCATAAGAAGTACTACCATGCTAGTCAATATTGGTTTTTAAAACTACTCTTTGATGAGATGGATTTCCCTTATAAGGAGGAGAAGTCATATGCTTAGGGAATTAGCAGGTGATGGCGGCTCAGGCGTACTAATTAGTATGGATCCTGATGAACTAACAACCATCATACAATACTTGAAAAAAATTTCGGAAGAACTACAGCAAAACGCTGTCCCGAATATTGAAAAGTTTGGAAACCTTGAGTATTATACAGCCGGAAAAGCGAAGAAAGCGATGGAGGTTTATCCTAAAGCAAACGAAAAGATTCTGGATCTAGTAGAAAATTATGAACGGGCAAGTAGCTTGGTTTACGATATTCTAATTAAGATGATACAAACAGACCAGACGATAGCGGAACAAATCATCGCAAAATTGGGGGTGTAACCCCTTGGATGTCAAATACGTCCCTTCTGACTGGGAAAAGATGAGAGACGGCATCGGTGATTTAATTGGTCTTGGCCGTTGGGGCAAAGGCATGATCGATGACCTAAAGGATTTGAGTGATAATTTAGAGGATGCAGAGTCCGATATCGCGAAATATGACAGTGATGGAGTGATTTCCTTTCATCACACAAGTCAAAAGAGTAAATACCAAGGATTGTATGAAGACTTTGAAGTGCTCCATTCCTTTACGGGAAAAGTCGGGGACATCGTCGATCGCCGAATCGACCACCCCTTCTATGAAGAAATCGATGCATTTGTAGAGACGATGAGAGATGCAACTATCTCCAAATACACCACGAAAAACCGAA
>NZ_PIQO01000030.1 GCF_002844575.1 Heyndrickxia camelliae | reverse complement strand
CGTAGGTTCGAATCCTACCTGCGGAGCCATTGCTTCCATAGCTCAGCAGGTAGAGCACTTCCATGGTAAGGAAGAGGTCACCGGTTCGAGCCCGGTTGGAAGCTTACCTACATAACATCTAGATTGGCCCGTTGGTCAAGCGGTTAAGACACCGCCCTTTCACGGCGGTAACACGGGTTCGAATCCCGTACGGGTCACCACTATAATATTTGGAGGATTAGCTCAGCTGGGAGAGCACCTGCCTTACAAGCAGGGGGTCGGCGGTTCGATCCCGTCATCCTCCACCATGAAAAATATCTATTATCCAGCCTTGTTCAATTGGTAGAGCACGATTGAGCAGCTACGAAGCAAGTTTAGCTTACAGCTTGGGATGCTACTTAGACGAACTTTCTGAGAGCTGGAAGACCATTTTAATTAGTAGTTAATCAGCAGTTTAATATTTCAAAAATGCCGGTCTAGCTCAATTGGTAGAGCAACTGACTTGTAATCAGTAGGTTGGGGGTTCAAGTCCTCTGGCCGGCACCATTGGTTTCGGAGGGGTAGCGAAGTGGCTAAACGCGGCGGACTGTAAATCCGCTCCTTCGGGTTCGGCGGTTCGAATCCGTCCCCCTCCACCATTTTTATGAATATGGATAAAACCTTTCGGACATACTATGAATGTCTTTTTTCTTTTCGTTGGGCTATAGCCAAGCGGTAAGGCAACGGACTTTGACTCCGTCACTCGTTGGTTCGAATCCAGCTAGCCCAGCCATTTTTTTTGTTCTATTTTGAACATAAAGAACGATTACAAAGTACATACTAAAGGTATTACGAGCCATTAGCTCAGTCGGTAGAGCATCTGACTTTTAATCAGAGGGTCGAAGGTTCGAGTCCTTCATGGCTCATCCAATTTTTAGGTCTTGATTGTAAAATCAGGCCTTTTTTATTTTTAGCGCGGATACTGAATCCGTGGAAGTGATATAAAATCATTGCTAAATGATGGAACCTCTGTATGTCAAGTAACTTACTACGAAGCTGTCTATCCTCACCAATCAAATTTCCACCTTTTTTACCCTTCATTCACAGACAAATGCAATACCCCAACACCAAATAAACTTACTAACCATTACAGTTTTCAAAAAATATCCACTATAAAATAACAAAAAATACAAAATCCTAATGTATAATAAAATAATAAATTTATTTGGAGGTAATGGATGGCAGAGTTATTTAAGCTTTTAAAAGGTGGTAATAAATCAGCTTTATTGGCTGCTATTGTAAATACGATCATTTCTATCATAAAAGGGATTGCCTTCTTTCTAACGGGAAATGTTGCGATGTTTGCAGAGACAATGCATAGTTTAGGGGATGCTGCAAATCAATTATTCGTTTTTATTGGATCGGCTTTAAGTAAGAAGGCTCCTACAGACCGTTTTCCAAATGGGTTTGGGAGACTGGTAAACCTTGTTTTATTAGGTGCTGTTTTAATAGTAGGCATTATGTCTTTTGAAACAATTAAAGAGGGTTTTGAGCATATTTTACATCCTACCGCGTCACATGGATTTATTATTAATATCGTTGTGTTAGGTGCTGGGGTTATACTTGAATCGTTAGTGCTTTTTAAAGCAATGAAGGAAATTGTCCATAGCGTGGGAGTGGAAGCAAAAGGGTTTAATATTGTGATACAAAGTATAAAAGGCTTCTCTAAGGCGAAACCTGCAACAAAATTAGTCTTTCTAGAAGATACGGTTGCTACAGGTGGCGGGCTACTTGCTATTCTGGCAGTAGTGATTTCTCATTTCTCTACTTTTCACCAGGCAGAAGGAATTGCCTCCATCTTAATTGGTATTTTGATGTTTATTGTAGTTGGCAAGGTTTTTCTGGATAATGCAGCCGGTGCAATAGGTGAAGCAGATGAGGAAATGGAAGATAAAATTGGATTGATTGTAATGAATGATCCTTCTGTTAAAGATATTCAGGATGTCACAGTAATTAAAGAAGGAGAGGACCTTCATGTTGAATTAGAAATTGAGGTGGATCCAACCCTGACAGTGGCAGAAGCAGATGATATAAAAGACCGGTTGGAACAAAGAATCCTGGAAGAAAAGGGAGTAGTAGATGTATTAATTGAGTTTGATGAGGATGATGGGGTGGCCAATTGGAAAGAAGAAAAAGAAAAGAACGAATGAATACCATGAGCTGCGGAAAATTTCCACAGCTTTTTTAATTGCATATATATACAGAAAATTGTCGAGTTGAGTCATTTCTTATTCCTGTATAAAATATGCGTATAAAGGGAAAAGGAGGAATTCTTCGATGAAAAAGAATATTTCCATTTTAGGAGTTCCAATGGATTTAGGGCAAATGCGCAGAGGGGTTAATATGGGACCGAGTGCGATTCGATATGCTGATGTTGTGGAGCGAATTGAAAAGCTTGGATATACCGTTCATGATATGGATGATATTGAAATAGGCAAGGCAGAAAGATTGCATGATGCAGAATCCAATTTGAGAAATTTGAAAGCGGTTGCGGATGCGAGTGAAATATTAGCTTCAAAAGTAAATGAGATTGTAGAAAAGGGTGACTTTCCTTTAGTCTTAGGGGGAGATCATAGTATAGCAATCGGAACTTTAGCAGGAATTTCTAAACATTATAAAAATCTTGGTGTTATCTGGTATGATGCACATGGAGATTTAAATATACCGGAAACTTCCCCTTCAGGGAACATTCACGGAATGCCGCTTGCCGCTAGTTTAGGTTTAGGACATGAAACTTTAACAAATATAGGTGGATATTGCCCAAAGGTAAGATATGAAAATATTGTAATTATTGGTGCGAGAGATTTAGATGAAGGCGAAAGAGAGTTAATTAAAGATAGAGGTATTAAAGTGTATACCATGCATGAAATAGATCGTCTTGGTATGACAAGAGTAATGGAGGAAACAATTGAATTTTTTAAGGACCGAACAGATGGTGTGCATTTATCCTTAGATCTAGATGGTTTAGACCCAAATGAGTGTCCGGGTGTAGGGACCCCTGTGATGGGTGGGATAAGCTATCGGGAAAGTCATCTGGCAATGGAAATGCTTGCGGAATCGGGGATTATCACATCTGCTGAGTTTGTGGAAGTAAATCCTATTCTTGACGATAAAAATAAAACCGCAGATGTTGCTGTAAGTTTAATGTGTTCACTATTTGGGGAAAAGCTATTATAGTGGTAATGAAGCAGTAGTTTTATAGACTACTGCTTTATTATTTTTTATTGCTATTTTTTAAAGCTTCGTATTGATTGAGAAGTTGATCTAATTTATCACTTGCTTGTATAACCTTTTCATCGTTAAAAGAGGATGTTAATGCAATTTCAATCATTTCTTTACGTTTTTCTTCAATATTCGCTATTATCTCTTGCATCTTCATATAAAAGGCCCCCTCTTTCCGAATATGACATAATTTCCTAATGCTTGTATTTCCGTTTATTATTTACTGTTTATCCATTTTAAAAAAAAATAAAACATTCATTGGTAAATATTTGATAATATAGATGTATAGATTTTTTTGAAACCTTTTTGCTATTCATTCGTAACAATGTATAGCCGCTGGGGCGGAGGGAAGCTAGATGGAAATGCTTGTAAAAAAGAGAATTAAGCAAGTTATAAAAGGTGATCGGAATGCGTATGAAGACATAGTAGAATTATTTAAAGACAAGGTTTTTCAAATATGTTATCGTATGTTGGGGAATCGCCATGATGCCGAGGAAGTTGCACAGGAGGCTTTTATCCGGGCATATTTGAATATTGAAAGCTTTAAACAAGAACGTAAATTTTCTACCTGGCTCTATCGTATAGCGACGAATTTATGTATTGACCGATTACGGAGGAAGAAACCCGATTATTATTTAGATGCCGAAGTATCTGGGACGGACGGACTTACTCTGTATTCTCAAATTCCTTCCAATGATCGATTACCTGACGTGGAAGTGGAAAATATTGAATTGCAAGAACATGTTCAACAAGCTATTTACCGTTTACCTGAAAAATATCGTTCGGTTATAGTACTGAAATATATAGACGATTTATCCTTAAATGAGATAAGTGAGATTATGAACTTGCCACTTGGAACGGTTAAAACAAGGATACATCGTGGAAGAGAAGCACTTCGAAAGCAACTTCGAAATTTATAGAGAGGATGAGAACGAAATTGAATACTTGTTCTGAAGAAATAATTCTCTATATGCATAATTATTTAGATGGTGAACTAACAGCGAATGAAGAACAAGTGCTTAAAGAACATTTGCAGCAATGTCCTGCTTGCATGAGGCATTTTCAAGAACTTAAGAAAACAGATGCTTTTATTAAAAGCAGTTCACTTTTATCTACACCGAGCGATTTTACCAATAAAGTAATGGAGCAGTTGCCTAAGGAGCAACTTAAAGTAGGAATAAAGCGCTGGATTAGAGTCCATCCATTCTTGGTAGCTGCTGCAGTATTTATTATTTTAATGGGCGGTACAATCTTCTCTACATGGAATAATGATCAGGAGTTTTCTTTTACAAAAAATCCTCACTTAATTGTAAAAGAACATACGGTGATTGTCCCAAAGGGGGAGGTTATTAAAGGAAATTTAATAGTGAAAAATGGTAACCTTCGTGTAGATGGGAAAGTAGAAGGAGATGTTACCGTTATTAATGGAAAAAAGTATATGGCATCTGCAGGAAATGTTTCTGGAAATGTAGAAGAAATTAATGAGATTTACGATTGGCTCTGGTTTGAAATGAAGGATATAGGCAAAAAAATCGTAAATTACTTTAAATAAATGGGGCTTAGGAAGCAATATTTATAAGATTGTTTCCTTTTTCTTTTGTTTTCTCGTAATGTGGTATAATAATAACTAAGCATTTTTGATAAAAAACTAATGGAGGATAAAAGATGTCGTTCGCTAATTTCACTGTCTTAGATTATCTATCCAGCATAGTTGACATACTCCTCGTTTGGTTCGTGATATATAAACTGTTAATGGTGATTCGCGGTACTAAAGCGGTTCAACTGTTAAAAGGAATCATCGTCATCGTTCTTGCTAGGGCATTAAGTGGTGTTCTTGGATTTAATACATTAAGTTGGATGATTGACAAAGTGATTACATGGGGGTTCTTAGGTGTAATCATCATCTTTCAGCCAGAATTAAGAAGAGCACTCGAACAATTAGGGCGGGGAAGACTTTTCTCGCGCGGAAATGTTCAGGAGGATGAAGAACGTAACCGGATTATTGAAGCCCTTGTCAAAGCGACCAGCTATATGGCAAAACGTAGAATTGGCGCATTAATCTCATTTGAAAGGGAAACAGGATTGAGTGATTACATAGAGACGGGCATACCGTTAAATTCAACGATATCCTCGGAGCTTTTAATCAATATATTCATTCCGAACACTCCTTTGCATGATGGTGCTGTTATTCTCCAGAAAAACCAAATTGCCGCGGCAGCATGTTATTTGCCTCTGTCAGAAAGTCCTTTTATTTCAAAAGAACTTGGTACTAGGCATCGTGCTGCTATCGGGATCAGTGAGGTAACAGATAGTGTGACGATTGTTGTTTCTGAGGAAACAGGCGGCGTTTCTTTAACGAAAAATGGTGAATTACATCGTGACCTTACGATTGAGCAATTCAAACAATTATTGGAGAAAGAACTTTTTGATTTAAATCATGATAAACAGGCTTCCTCATCAAAGTGGAATTGGAGGGTGAAGAAGCATGGATAAATTTATGGAAAGCAAGTGGTTTATGAGAATTCTTGCACTGCTCCTGGCACTTTTATTATTTACTTCAGTGCATGATAGTCAAAGCCTTTTTAAAAATAGAAAATCAAGTGCCGGGGAAGCAACGGTTCAAATGCCTGTTGTCCTTTATTATGATGAGGAAAATACCGTTGTTTCGGGAGTCCCTAAAACGGTAGAGGTAACTCTTTCTGGACCAAATAATCTCGTTGAGTTTGCAAAAAGCTCTAAAGATTTCAGTGTGTATGTGGATTTAAGCAATGCCAAGATTGGCCGTCAACGGGTTAAACTGAAGACAAAAGATCTTTCCGATAAGTTACAAGCAAAAATATCTCCATCAGTGGTAGAAGTATCCGTACAGGAAAAGGTTACAGTTGAAAAGCCTGTTTCAGCTGAATTTAATTCAGACTTATTGGCGGAGGGATTTGAAGCGGGGCAACCGACAGTTAATCCCAAAACAGTAAAAATCACTGGTGCAAAGGATATCGTTGACCAGATTAGTTATGTTAGAGCGGCATTAAATGTTAATAAACAAATTAATGCTGATTTAACAAAGAATGCGTGGGTACAAGTTCTGGACAGAAACTTAAATAAATTAGACGTTTCAGTGGATCCAGCTACTGTTGATGTTTCCGTAAAGGTAAATAACCCAAGCAAAACAGTGCCAATAACCGTTAACCCAACCGGGTCAGAAAAGGATGGAGTGGTTATTGATAGTATTTCGACGGAACCCAAAAGTGTAACAATATACGGAAGAAGCGATGTATTAAAATCGATTGATGCTTTAACCCTTGATGTGGACATTAGTAAGATTGATAAGGATACGGATCTCAGCGTTCCCTTAAAGACTCCAAAAGGTGTCAACAAACTCGATCCAGGGTCAGTGAAGGTTAAGGTAAAGGTGCGTGACAAGATAGAAGAAAAGAAACTTTCTAATATCAAAGTAAGCACTGAGGGTTTGGATGATAATTACGATCTGGAATTCCTATCCCCTCCCGATGGCCTTGTAGATTTAAATGTAACAGGTACAAGTCAAGCGCTTGACAACATAGATGAACATGATTTTGATGTGTTTCTGGATTTATCAGGATTGAAACCAGGTGATCATGATGTGAACATAGAGGTAAAGGGACCTAATGACATATCATGGGAGTTGTCCAGTAAAAAGGCAAAAATTCGACTAACAGAAAAAAATCAGAGTAATGCATAGACAATGGATTTAAAGAAGGAGAGAAAGATCTTATGGGTAAATATTTTGGAACTGACGGAGTAAGAGGAATTGCTAATACAGAATTAACACCTGAACTAGCATTCAAGCTAGGACGTTACGGAGGCTATGTCTTAACCAAAAATGCGGAGCGTCCTAAGGTGATTATTGGTCGCGATACTCGTATTTCCGGTCATATGCTGGAAGGTGCATTAGTTGCCGGGTTACTATCTATTGGGGCAGAGGTCATGCGCTTGGGTGTTATTTCAACTCCTGGGGTTGCATTTTTAACTAAGGCATTGGGGGCACAAGCTGGAGTAATGATTTCCGCATCCCATAATCCGGTTGCCGATAATGGAATTAAATTTTTCGGATCCGATGGTTTTAAGCTAGTAGACCAACAGGAGCTTGAAATTGAGGAATTATTGGACCAAGAAGAAGATACACTTCCGCGTCCAGTGGGAAAAGATCTTGGTATGGTGAACGATTACTTCGAAGGTGGTCAAAAATATTTACAATTCCTGAAGCAAACAGTGGAAGAAGACTTTTCTGGAATTCATATTGCACTAGATTGTGCTAATGGTGCAACTTCCTCTTTAGCAACTCACTTGTTCGCTGATCTAGAAGCTGACATTTCAACTATGGGTGCTTCACCTGATGGTTTGAATATTAATGAAGGTGTCGGTTCCACACATCCTGAAAGTCTAGCCGCTTTTGTAAAAGAAAAAGGAGCGGATGTAGGACTCGCTTTTGATGGAGATGGAGACCGCATGATTGCTGTGGATGAAAACGGAGAAATCGTAGATGGCGACCAGATTATGTATATCTGTGCAAAATATCTAAAGAGTGAAGGTCGACTCAAACACTCTACCGTAGTATCAACCGTAATGAGTAATTTAGGATTCCATAAAGGCCTGGAGGAACTCGGTATTAAGAGTATTCAAACAGCTGTCGGGGATAGATATGTGGTGGAAGAAATGAAGAATAACGGCTATAACCTTGGTGGGGAACAGTCTGGGCATGTTATTTTTCTAGATTACAATACCACTGGGGATGGCCTCTTATCTGGTCTTCAGCTAGTGAATATTATGAAGGCAACGAAAAAACCATTATCTGAGCTTGCAAAGGAAATGAAGAAATACCCACAAAAACTTGAAAATATAATGGTATCTGATAAATATCATGTAACTGATAATGAAAATGTAAAAGCGATTATCCAAGAAGTTGAGTCAGAAATGAATGGAAATGGACGTATACTTGTTCGTCCTTCTGGAACAGAGCCGTTAGTTAGGGTAATGGCAGAAGCACCTACTGAGGAAAAATGTGCTGAATATGTGCATAGAATTGCGGCAGTTGTAGAAAAAGAAATGGGATTAAAAGTGGAAAAATAAAATGGATATGCATACGGGTCACCAACTGATTCCCGTATGCATATTTTATTTTGTAACATATTTTTCATTGACGAAGAGCACTATTCTAAGGTAAGATAATGGTGCTTTTTAATTGGAGTTTATATCAAAGGAAAGAGGAGGACAGTGTTACAAAATATTATTTTAAAAGCGCCAGAACTAAACGGAGGAGTTTAGTTGACGAGGTGGAGGAGTATCGAGTATTCGGCGGATACCTCCCGGCTGCCACACACAGTCGAAGTCTTTTTCTTAAAACACTGAGGTGACTTGGTGCACAAAGGAAAAAGAAAAGTGGAAAAGATCCTTTCTCAATAATGAATCTATATTTCTATTGAACAGCAGATATGTAAGAGGAAAATTAGATGATTTATATGAGCAGGAAAACTACCAACTAAAAAGCAGAGATAAGGGGCAGGAATGCCCCTGGTATTCTTGCCCCTATATTATAGGAGGAAGATACAAATGTGTGGTATTGTAGGTTATATTGGACAACAAGATGCGAAGGAAATTTTATTAAAAGGTCTAGAAAAGCTTGAATATAGAGGATATGATTCTGCGGGGATTGCATTGCAGAACGGGAATACAGTTCATGTTTTTAAAGAAAAGGGAAGAATTGCAGATCTTCGTGCAATTGTTTCGGAGGAAGTTCATGCTTCAACAGGAATAGGACACACACGCTGGGCAACTCATGGTGTTCCGAGCAAAGGAAACGCTCACCCACATCAAAGTGCTTCAGGTCGTTTTACACTTGTTCATAATGGGGTAATTGAAAACTACTATCTTCTTCAGCAGGAATATTTATCCGACGTTGAACTAAGAAGTGAGACGGATACAGAAATCATTGTTCAACTAGTGGAGAAGTTTGTAAATGAAGGACTTTCTACGAAAGAAGCATTCCGTAAAACTCTAACTCTACTTATCGGTTCTTATGCCCTTGCATTACTAGATACGGAAGATGATAGCACTATTTATGTGGCAAAAAACAAGAGCCCACTTCTAGTTGGAGTTGGCGATGGTTTTAACGTAGTGGCAAGTGATGCAATGGCTATGATTCAAGTAACCAACCAATATATCGAACTAATGGATAAAGAAATGGTTATCGTTGCCAAAGATAATATTGTGATCGAGGATTTAAACGGAAATCAAATGACACGTGATTCCTATACAGCTGCGATTGATGCCAGCGACATTGAAAAAGGAACTTATCCGCACTACATGTTGAAGGAAATCGACGAGCAGCCTCTTGTGATGAGAAAAATAATCCAAGCGTATCAGGATATCAACGGACAACTAACAATCGATTCTGATATTACTGCTGCTATGAAGGATGCAGACCGAGTTTACATCGTGGCATGTGGTACTAGCTACCATGCTGGACTTGTTGGAAAGCAGCTAATTGAAAAGCTGGCAAAAATTCCAGTAGAAGTACACGTAGCAAGTGAGTTCAGTTATAATATGCCACTTTTAAGTGAAAAGCCTTTATTTATCTTCATCTCTCAAAGCGGGGAAACAGCAGACAGCCGTTCTGTGCTTGTAAATGTGAAGAAATTGGGCTATAAGGCATTAACCATTACAAACGTTCCTGGATCAACACTATCCCGTGAAGCCGACTACACTTTACTATTGCATGCAGGTCCTGAGATAGCGGTTGCTTCTACTAAAGCGTACACAGCACAAATAGCCGTGCTTTCTATTCTTGCAAGCGTAACTGCGAAAGCAAAAGGAGTCGCTCAAGATTTCGATCTTGTTCACGAATTAGGAATTGTTGCAAATGCGATGGAAGTATTATGTGATTCCAAGGAAGAAATTGAACAAATTGCTTACGAATATTTAACTGTAACTCGTAACTGTTTCTTTATCGGACGTTCTCTTGATAACTATGTTGGACTTGAAGGTGCTCTAAAACTTAAAGAAATTTCCTATATTCAAGCAGAAGGCTTTGCTGGCGGAGAATTAAAACATGGTACTATTGCATTGATCGAAGAAGGAACGCCAGTTATTGCTTTGGCTACTCAAAAGAATGTTAACTTGAGCATTCGTGGTAATGTCAAAGAAGTAACAGCACGCGGTGCAAACCCATGTATTATTTCCATGAAAGGCCTTGAAACAGATGAAGACCGTTTCATCATACCGGAAGTACACGAATTATTAACACCCCTTATCTCAGTAGTACCATTGCAACTAATCGCATACTACGCTGCCCTTCATCGCGACTGTGACGTGGATAAACCACGTAACTTGGCGAAGAGTGTTACAGTGGAGTAATGATTGGTGAGGGAAATAGACGTTTTGTGGATTTGAAATAAAGTCGCGATGTTTATAAAAAAGATGCGATGTTTTGAAGAAAGTCACGATGTTTTAAAGAAAGTTGCGAAGCTTTCCCCCTTTAGATATGATTGTCTAAAGGGGTGTTTTTATGTCTAAAAGAAAAAGAACATCTAAAATTGAGAAGTGGATTAAGGAAGGTCGTGGCTCAGGAATTGGTTCAGAATATAAACCATGGTTAAAGATCCAAGATGTATCTTCGTTAGGTAGATCTACTCGCTTGAAAGGAATTAATGTTATCGGAAAACTCAATCGTTCCGTAGCAAAACATTATGTATTCTCAGTCAAATAAGTCGTTCCCTAAAACGAGTGAAAATCGGAGGATTGCCTCCTGTTTTCCTCGTTTTTTTGTGTCCAAAAGCAAGTGCAAAGGTATGAGCAAAGCCTGAAAAAAAGCGTGAAAAAAGCAAGGAAACGTACCGTTGGTACGTCAGCCAGAGGTAATTAAACGTTTGATTAAAAGTATGGAATAGCTTGATAAATAAGGCTTTCAAGAAAATAAGCATGAGAAAAAGAGCGAAAAAAGGCAGGGGAAATGCAGGAGAAAAATAAAAAAAGCAGAGGAAAAGCTGGAAGAAAAAGCTGGAAGAAAAAGCAGGAGAAAACCCCACATTCTTACTCCCTTCACCCTGTCTTTTAGGGAACAACTTATTTTCCTAAAAAAACAGGATTCTGACAAAAAATAGGAGAAAAAAAGAGCGAGTTAAGGAAGAACCCATTTAACTACAGAAAATGGGAAAATGGGAGAAAGGCAGGAATGACAAGGGGTTGGAGAAGGGGGGAGAATACCTTTCCTTTTTCAACTACAATTAAGACAAAAAGGCAGCATGAGTTTTTATCAGATTTAGAACGAAACTACTTTTATATTACCGAATATTCGGATTTGGTTCTTGATATTCGTGAACAATTTCCTTTACTTCCATTTGAAGAAACAATTGTCATTGCAGATGAGTTAGGTATTAAACATCCTACCGATCCTAGAACGGGAGAACCGATTGTGATGACAACGGATTTTTTATTAACGATTAATAATGGACAAAGCGTATTTGAAGTAGCTCATACAATTAAAATGAAGGATGAATTATTAAAAGAGCGTATACTTGAAAAGTTTGAGATTGAACGTGAGTATTGGCATCGAAAAGGAATTGATTGGGGCATTGTAACAGAAGAAGAAATACTTAAAACAATGGCAAGAAACATCAGTTATATCCACGATTACTATGACATTCGAGATTATGATGTATTTCGAGAAATGAGTGCACAGCATATTGAAGACTTATCTATTTCTTTAATGCAAAGGCTATTAGGAACTACAGAAAGCATTCGTAAAATCACAAATGAATTTGATACAGATACGCATTTGCCTTTTGGTAGTGGTGTAACGTTGTTTTATCATTTATTATCTCGAAAAATCATCATCATAGATATGATTGAGCCTTTAAATTTGGAAAAGCCAATCACCATTAAGTCGATTGATGATAGCAATCTGAAGAAGGTGAAATACGGATGATGTTGATTAACCAAGTGCTTCAATATGTATCTGATTCAAGAAGATTACGTGTTATTGAGATAGAAGAATCTTATGTATATATAGTCAATATTGATACGACAAGTGCTATGCCCCAAAGGGAACTTTATTTAAACTTACAAACAGAGATGAATCAAGATGAACTGCTTGTTGTAAGTGATCCTTATGCAAAAGCTATCCCAGATAATGAGCTCACAGAAGTCCAAATTCGTAAACGTGAAGAAGATTGGCGAACAGTAGAAGAATATATCCTCCCTAATATAAGTGAGTTACTACGAAAAAAAGGAAGAGAAAAGAAAATTACTGAAATCGTTAAGACAAGTGGAGTTGGAAAAACGAAAATAAAAAAATTACTTAGCCGTTATTGGCAGCGTGGTATGAATAAAAATTCCATGTTACCAGACTATGCAAATTCTGGTGGCAAGGGTAAAGCAAAGTCTTTGAAAGAAGCCAAAACAGGTCGTCCACGTAGAGTGAACATTCATGGCGATTATCAAACTGGTATTAATATAACAGACGAAGTGAAGCTACAGTTTGAGCATGCCATTAATAAATTTTACCGAAAAACGAACAACTACTCATTAAAAGATGTCTATCATTTCATATTGCGTGATTTTTATTCCGACCGTTATAAAGAAAATGGTGAAATGAAATATAGAGTATGGGAAGTAAACAGAATACCGTCTTACAATCAGTTTTACTATTGGTTTAAGAAAATAGAAGATCCAAAGAAAGATATTCAGTTCCGTAAAAGTGCTAAAGAATATGAACTGAAGCATCGTCCTATTTTAAGTGATTCAAAATCGGAAACGAATGGTCCAGGTACTCGCTTTCAAATTGATGCTACAATTGCAGATATTTATTTAGTGAGCTCGTTGGATGTAAATAAAGTCATTGGTCGCCCTGTTATTTATGCTGTCATTGATGTGTATTCACGAATAATAACAGGACTATATGTTGGATTAGAAGGACCTTCATGGATTGGAGCGATGATGGCTTTAGATAATATGGTAGCAGACAAGGTGGAGTTTTGTAAGAAATATGGAATCGAGATTACTGAGGAACAATGGCCAACAAAACATTTACCTGAAATTATTATTGCAGATCGTGGAGAGTTTGAAGGATATTCTGTCGAAAATTTAATCAATAACTTAAATATAAAAATAGAAAATACGACAGCATACCGAGGAGATTTAAAAGGAATTGTTGAGCGCAAATTTCGTACGTTTAACGGCAAGATAAAACAGAAGGCTCCTGGTGCAATTCAAAAGGAATATCGAGAACGTGGAGATCAAGATTATCGTTTAGATGCTACGTTAAATCTTAAAGAGTTCACAATATTAATTATTACGCTAGTCCTTCATCATAATCATAAAATCATTGATAAATATCCAATGGAAAAAGAAATGATTACAGACGGTTTAGTACCAACACCAGTTAATTTATGGAACTGGGGCATTCAAAATCGTAAAGGGCGATTAAGAACAATCGATCGTAATATTCTACGCTTAAATGTGTTACCACGTGGCAAGGCAACAATTTCTAGAGCCGGTATTAAGTTTAAAAACTTGTTATATGGTTCACGACAAGCAATTGAAGAACAGTGGTACTTGAAGTTAAAAAATCGCAGTATTGAAATTGTTTATGATCCTCGTAATGTCGAGAAGATATATATTCCTCATGATAATGGTATGGATTATGAAGCGTGTATATTACTTGAGCCAAGCCAACAGTATCGAAACGACTTTTTAGAGGAAATCGTTTTTTATCAACAGCTACGTAGTGAATTGGAAGAAATCGAACGATCTCATCAAGTACAGCTAACAATTAATACGGATGCCATGATGAATGAAATAATAAAAAAAGCAGAGAAGAAGAAAAAGCAATCATTCAATCAACCGACAAGTAAGAAAGAAAAAATTGTTTCGATAAGAGATAACAAACATACGGAAAAACAGTTAAATCGTGTAGAGGAGAAGTTTGATTTATCGCTAGCTGTAGTCAGTGATCAACCAGATATTATTGATTTTGTAACAAAAGAAAAAGTGCAAGATGACATACCTAAAAAATCCAGTTCGCGTCTAATGGAAAAACTAAAGAAGAAGCGAGATGAGAAGTTTGGAAAAGACGAATAATCTTGTCCTTAAAGGTGATTTTGGGAAAGCAACATATAGGGAACAAGCTTTATCTGAGTATAGTAACAATCCATTCATCGAAGCTCTTCCATGTATTTTCGATGAAGACAATGTACTAGAGCGATTTATGGTGACCCCACGTATTACACAGCAAGAAAAGCAAAGTGAAACGAATATCCGATATCATGTGCTAAAACGTGTGAAAAACTTTATTCAGCCTTTACCAATTCATTTTGAAGTAGAACGGAGACTTTCTACGCTAATACGTAGAGGTTACTTAGCTCGAAATCCTTTAGAGAAAACGTTTTTTGAACGTATTCGAGTATTACACCAATTACGTGAAGATGAGGAAAAAGCTCATAAATATATTGATGAGCGCTTGAATTATATTCGTTCTACAGCAGATAGTTTATCAATTATCGGTATATCTGGTATTGGTAAAACAACAGCAATTGAACGATTGTTACTTATGTATCCTCAAGTTATTAAGCATGAGACGTATAAAGGCCAGCCTTTTAACCGTACACAAATTGTTTGGCTTAAAATTGATTGTCCATATGATGGCAGCTTATCAACACTTTGTAAAAGCTTTTTCAAAGCGATTGATGACTTATTAGGAACTCGTTACCTAGAGAAGTACGGCTACTTAAATCGTATTACATCAACAATGCTTTTACATATGACTTCATTAGCCAGTATGTATGGTATTGGTGTACTAGTCATCGATGAAATTCAGCACCTTTTACATTCCAAGAACGACCAAGAGGAAATGCTGAATTTCTTTGTTACGCTATCAAATACAGTTGGTATCCCCACAGTATTAATTGGTACTTCAAAGGCACAGCAATTATTTAAAGGTAACTTCAGACAAGCTCGTCGTGCAGCAAGTGACGGTGCGATTATTTGGGATCGTATGGCTGAGGACAGTGAGGAATGGGATTTCTTTTTAGAAACTTTATGGGAATTACAATGTCTTAAAACACGCTCAGAACTTACTGAAGATGTGAAAAAGACTTTTTATGAGGAATGTCAGGGGATAACTTCGGTTGCAGTAAACTTGTTTATTTTAGCACAGGAGCGAGCTTTATTTGACGAATCAAATGAAGAAGAAAGAATTACTCCACGTGTTCTGAAGAAAACAGCAAAAGAAGAAATGAAAATTATCCAACCAATGCTTAATGCAATTCGTAAAAACGATTTAAAAGCGATGTATAAGTACGAGGATATTATGATTAATCTAGATGATCTGATGATTAATCATAAGCAAAACACAGAGTATGAAGGTAAAATCAAAAAGGCGATGAAAGAACGACAAAATACTTTGGGATATAAGCGACAGGATACGATAGAAAATTTAACTGTGGAGGTAGCCTCACTAGGAATTTTTGATAATCTGGAATTGAGTGATATTAAGCGAATTATAATCAAAATTGTTGAAAATTACCCGATTGATACAGATTTAAATGTATTAAAAACAGATTCAATTCAACAAGCTATTACAATAAATCAACAAAAGAAAAAAAATAAAGAATCAAAGATGCAAAAGGGAGAATTATTGCCATTGTTAACATTAAGAACAGCAGCAATTGAAAAAAACAACACCCTTATGAATTGTTGAAATTAAAAGGATTTATTAAAAGTCCACTACAAGAATTCTATAAGTAAATTAGAAATTAAGTTATGAGGTGTCTAAAAACCTAGATTGATCGACATGATAGAAGTATGTCGAATAAAACTAGGGGGATTTCGGATGCTACCGTTCTTTACGAACCCATATCCTGATGAATTGATGTATTCAGCGATTGCTCGTTATCACTTTTATAGTGGCAATATCGATTTTAAGGACACATTGGAAGAAGTATTTCAAAGTCGTACTGTGATACCAAGTGTAGAGATTGGCAGCCATTTTTCTGTACTAGTTGAGCAATTTGGCTCTAACTATTCTGTTGAGAGCCTATTAGCCAAGCATACAATTTATCCTTTCTATGCTCCTTTTCTTTCTAAGAACCGCCAGAAAGAACTTCTACATGATGTTCAAGGAGATGGAAAAGGACTTTATATAAGACTTGGGATGGTCGCAGGAGGTATTTGTAAAAAAGACTGGCTTTGTTATTGTCCAGAATGTGCTGCTAATGATATTGATCAGTATGGAGAACCCTATATTCATCGTGAGCATCAGCTACAAGGAATTGATTTCTGTGCGCATCATGAATTGAAATTAAAGAAGTATCCTGTAGATCCTTCAAAGCAGAGTCGAATAGAATTTATTCGATTCGATAAAAGGTCACTGAACTTATCAATGATTCAAGAAGTTGAACCAAAAGAGTTCGAAGCTATTCAAATTGCTTTGGCAAAGAAAGCTTATCAACTGCTGCAAGTCCCAATAGATCGATTTTCAAGAGAATCTATTAATCATAAATATCGTGTTCTTTTACGTGAGCACAAATTAATAACAACTTCTAATCGAGTTCGGCAGAATGAGCTATACAAAGCATTTAAATCAAAGTTTCAAAAGGATTTTTAGTTAAATATGAATCAGAAATCGATGTTGATGATGAGTACAATTGGCTGAGGATCATTACACGCAATCTAAAACGCCATTCACATCCTTTCCGTCATTTGCTTATGCTTTATTTCTTAGAACAAGATGTAGATTCTTTTTTACAAGTTGAAACTGATACAGGTCCTTTCGGTTGTGGCCCATGGCCTTGTTTAAATAAGGCAGCTAATCATTATAAGGAATGTGTGATTCCTGAAGTAAATGTTACGAGAGATTTTAAATCAAAAGCACCTATTGGTACGTTTGAATGCTCTTGTGGTTTTATTTACGCTAGAAAAGGCCCGGATAGATTATCTGAAGATAAATATCGAATTGGACGTACAAAAGCCTATGGGGATGTATGGAAGGCTAAATTACATGAACTAACAGCTAAAGGGATGTACAGTACAAGATTAATAGCGAATATACTTGGTGTAGATACGAAAACAGTTAAAAGGCAACTTTCCTTAGCTGTGAAAATAGAGGAATTATCTGAAAAGGATTTCCCACCTAAGTTACATATGTATCGAAACCAATTATTAAAAGGGATACAGCTTTATCCAGGTTTTTCAAGAACACAAATACGTAAGTGCTTCTCAAAAGAATATATGTACCTGTATCGCCACGATTATGAATGGTTGTTTGATCAGTTACCTATAGTTCAGGCGAAGGAGAAGCCAAAATCAATTGTCGATTGGGGCATACGTGATCGGGAGTATCTTTCTAAAGTGAAACAGCTTTACAAAGAATTAATTGAAATAGATAAGCCCATACGTATCACAATTTCGATAATTGGGAAACGTCTAGGAATCTTATCAAATTTGGTGAAACATCTTGATAAGTTGCAACAAACTGAAAAATATCTAAATAAAATTACGGAATCTACACTACAATTTCAGATTCGACGTTGCTGTAAAATAATTGACAGTATGTTACTAAAAAAAGAACCAGTATTGCTATGGAAAGTACAACGAATTGGTGCTGTGAAGTCACATCATTTTAACGAAATAAAATCTCATTTAGAAGTGTATATACGAACAAAACAGGAAGTGGATGATTATGAGTAAACAACAGGTTAAAATTGTTTGGCCATTTGTAAAGGGGGAAAAAGCCGAATTAATCTGGATTGGTGAGCCCTTCCGACAAGAAAATAAAATAATGATACATGCTTATTTTCGTGTGCATGGGCGAACAGAGAAAATTCTGATGGACTGGGGAACTTTACCCTGCTTAGCAATTCAACACTTTTATTCAGATGGAACCATAACAACAAGTCATCCCCCTCAAGGAGCTCGAGAAGTAGATATAACCATTTATCCTAACGGAGTAAAGTATTATGAAAGGCCATGGAACATTCGAGGTAGCGATGATTCTGCAACCTCCCGTAGTTTCGTATTCTCATATGATGGCAAGAATATTATTTTACCTGTTATTGAAGTGTTACGTAGTATCTTAGCCCCGAATGTCTTTCTTTTATATCGCTTGTTTGAATCGAATTCATTTCCTCAATATTTCACGGAAACATACGAACCTAATAAAATTCATCTTAGTTTTTCATCACAATATGAGTTGAAATATACAAAGACAACGTTTATCTATCAACTTGCGTGGCTGCTAACGAACAGTGATATACGACAAGTATATGAAAATATCGCCTTTACTTGGTTGCAAGAAAAGACTTTGAAATTTGAATGGGATTTTACACAACCGATCACCATAATAGCTCGTGTAAAAGAAAAGAATAACACATGTACAGTATTACAAGTTGTTAATGTGAAAAATAAATATATTCCGTATGAACATATTTCGATTTCGCATCCAGAAATACTGGATCGAGAGAAATCTAATGAGGCAAAGAAATTCACATATCGTTTACTAAATAAAAAGAACGATGAAGATGGTCTTACATTAGATGAACAAGCCGGTGGTTCTACAGAAGATTTTGATCTTTTACAAATGAATCAGTTGAAACATGAATATACATCGGTACCTAAAATTAAACGTATAAAAAGTAGTTCTTCAAAGCAGCGAACAAGAGAGGATGAAAATACAAAGAAATACTTTGGAGAAAATAATTCAATTCGGTCTACAGCAGACACTGGAGGTCAAAAACTGGCAAGAGGGCTAGAGCATCAAATGTTGCACGAAATACAAGCTCAAGGTGAACTACAGGATTTTATTAATGTTTTAAAGATTCTAGAACAATATCCACAAATTAAGGCAATTCGAGCGTTTATGGATGTTTTACCAGATGGATCAGGAGAGCGTAGGTTTACTAAATTAAGTGATGGTATAACCAAACGAAGATATGTGACTGCCGAAGTATATATGGTTAATGGAAAGTTGTTTAATATTTTAGAAGTGGAGCGAGAGAATCGATCATTGTCGATGTTAATTTTATCTGCTACCTTTATTCACGAATGGAAACCTATGTATAATCGTTTGCTTGTAAATTTGGTTAATAATAGTGGTACCTGGACAAGTAAATCGTTAAGAGACAGCCAAAATGAAGGAGTTAATATAATTAAGGCAAAGCACAGTAAAAATAGTATTCATCATAAGGCAGAAATCCTATTAAGCAAGTTACTATAGAAATATTATCCAAGGAAGAATTGGGACGTATTGGGATATGAGGTAGCATTAATTATCTTTGCTGACTTTCTTAAAGAAAGATAGAATTAAGAGCTTTAAGAATAACTTATCTTTATAATGGAATATATTGGAATCACTGAGATAGAATTAATGAAATATTTTTTTAGCTAATAACGTCCTTTGTGTGGGTGGATTTACCGTATCGACTTGAAGTAGAAATACTAAAAAGACAACTTCCTATTTAATTCCATAGGGGAAGTTGTCTTTTTGTATAAACTTCTCAAAAATCATTAGTTTTACACCGTTCTCTTAAAGTGGATTCGAGATATAGTTTTTAATTATGTATCGGTATTTGTTTTTTTCTTCTAGTCGGTTGCTTAATTCATTGCGACCTTTCTTCCTAGAGAACTTAAAGTAAAAGAGATAGAGGATGCTATCTCTTTGTTTTATTTCTTACCCTGCTGAAATATAAAAAACATTGAATAATTCCACTGATTTGGATAGTATATATAAGTAAATGGATAAAAATATTACAAATATGGATAGTTTTTTAGGGTTTTTGGATAATGTTAGTAAGGAGGATGTACCGTGAAATATTATACTGAGTTATTAAAAATAATTGAAGGAGGAATAAAAAAAGATTCCCAGAAAGTAAATGATTATGCTACTTTATTAGCAAAAAAGTTAAAAGATGATGGTGAAGAAAAAAAATCACAAAGAATAGAAAAAATACTAATGAAATCAGGTAGTTTTGATGAAAATACAATAAACTATTCTAGGCAAGTCCCATTTGATAGTGAATCTAAACTTGAAGTAGCAACAGTCTTAATGCCGATTCAAATAGAAGAAAAAACACTGTTCTACAATGAATCTTTAAGACAACAAATAGATGAGTTTATTGATTCTTATAAAGAATCTGATCGTCTTGCATCATATGGGTTAAATATCCCTTCTACTTTGTTATTATATGGCCCCCCAGGGTGTGGGAAAACAGAATTAGCATTTTTTATTGCAAAAAGGCTCAACTTACCAATTGTAATTGCAAGATTAGATACTTTAATCTCATCATATTTAGGAAGCACTTCAAAGAATATAAGAATGTTATTTGAATATGCAAAAAAAAACCCGTGTATTCTATTTTTGGATGAATTTGATGCAATAGCAAAACTAAGAGACGATGTAAATGAACAAGGTGAATTGAAAAGGGTAGTAAATTCCTTGTTGCAGAATATTGATTTTTTAAATGATAGAAGTGTTTTAATTGGTGCAACGAATCATGAGAATTTACTAGATAAAGCTATTTGGAGACGATTCGGCACTAGATTAAATATTAGTTATCCTGAGAGACAATTAAGAAGAGAAATAATTATCCAAATACTCTCTGATATAGGTTATAATACCTATAAAAGGAACTTCTTAGATGTATTGGTTGATTTATTTGAAAGTTTATCTGTAGCTGATATAGAGCAAATATTAAAAAAATCTGTTCGAACAGCAGTATTAAAAAATAGAGAAACTGAATTTTTAGACTTTATTGAGGGATATTTCAATTATATCGCTACAGATGTTAATTTGGATGGTGACCCAGACGCTGTACGTAGAGAAAAATTAAAGTTTTTATTAAAGATTAATCCTTCTTTTAGTCTAAGAATGTTAGGACAAATATTAAATTGCCATCACAATACAATAAGAAGTGATTTTAAAAAAATCCAAGGGGAGTTGGAGTAATTGGCTAATCCAGATTTTCCGGCAAAACAGATAGGATTAAGAGCTAATGACAGACAAAGAGGTAATCATATGAAAATTTCACCAGGTCCAAAGACTTGGTATTATGATGAAGGTCCAACTATAAGAAAACACTTTAAAAAATTAATAGCCCAAATAGAAAGTATTTTAGATGTTGAATTAGAAAGATATGCAGATTTTATTAGAAATAAATCGGAGTATCCTTTTCCAATATTATTTGAACTTCAAAATAATAAAATCGCAAAGAATCATAGGCCAACATCTATATTAAATCAAATTAATAGTGAAGTTATTGCTGTACAGGATATCGGAGTTCTTGTCGTTGGCGCATCTAAGTCTTCTTTAGAAACATTAATAGAACTAATATATGATGTCATTGAAGTGGTTCCAAATAACCGTAGAGAATGGTTGTTTTATAGAGATGAGCGTGAGGCAGTTACTAAGAGTAAAGAAAAATGGTATGAAGTTATTCATCAGCTCACGTGTATAAATAATATAAAACTTTATAATAATGAATTAGTCGTTGAAAATTTAAACGAAGATGAAATGATTAACATTAAAGAGGACAAAGAGTTTAAGGTCAGGTTTTTTAATTATGGTGATTCGGAAATAAATCAAATAGTTTTAACTGCATTTTTAAAGCAATTAAAAGATTATGGGATAAATAGAAGTAAAATTAGGAAAATGGACTTTGTTAACTCTGTAGAAGTTTATGCGATTCCTTATCTGTCTGATGAAATAATCCAAATAGCTTCCCACTTTCCTGGAGTAGAGTCTGTTTCTAGTTTTGTTTATTTTGAATCGGGCTCGCAGGAAACTTTAGTAGAAGATGAAATTATTGATATTATAAATTCGTTGCCAGGTAATGAATACCCAAAAGTTGCAATTGTAGATTCTGGTGTTTCCTCTGACAATCACCACCTAAAACCTTGGGTAGAAGATGTTGATAACTATGTGATTGAAACAAATCAAAATAATTATCATGGTGATTTTGTTGCAGGAATAATAAATTACGGACACATATTAAATGAAAATTTAACTAATGTTGTAGATTCTGGAGTTAAGATACTTGATGTTATAGTACTTCCTGATCCAGAAAAAGAGAAAGTAAGAGAAGATGATTTATTATCATCACTTGAACAGGCTTTAGAGGAATACTCGGATACGTATAAAGTTTGGAATTTATCTCTGTCTAGTAAGAGACAATGTACAGGGTTTGTATCAGAATTCACTGCATCGATTGATGAACTACAAAAAAGATATAATGTGATTTTTGTTGTCGCTGCTGGAAATACCACAAATAGTCGTATTAATAGAATTACATTGCCTGCTGATTCGGTTAGATCAGTTACTGTGGGCTCAATTGCTTTAAATAGCAGTATAGGTGATGTTGTAGAAGAGAATATGATAGTTCCTTATTCAAGAGTCGGCCCTGGTATTGGCCTTTCGATAAAGCCTGATGTAGTACACTTTAGTGGTAATCCGTCTAACCACCCTATATATTCATTAGATTCTAATGGTAAAAGGATTGGAGATTTCGGGACTAGCTTTTCTACCCCATTGGTATCAGCAATTATAGCTGAATATTTTAGTCTTTATCCTCAGAACATGTATCCGTTAATGGCGAAAACATTGTTAATACATGGTGCTAAAAACCCAGTAGGTAAAGATAGAATAAAAGAAATATCAGCTCATTATGAATATGGATATGGTTTGCCCCGAAGAATATCAGATATTTTAAATGGGGATGAGCATGAAATTACTTTATTATTCGAAGGAGAAATTGATTCTTCAAGAGGTACCAATTGGATAAAAATTGAGGAGTTCCCTTTTCCGGAATCTTTTTTTGATGAGGAAAACCAAAAAATTAAAGGAAATATTCTTGTAACTTTGGGGTATGAAACTCCATTAAATGCAAGATATGGAAGTGAATATTGTAGGTGCAACCTTGATGTTCGTATTCGAACAAAAATTAGCGATTCTTATAAAAAAATTACAGAAGGAAGCAAAACTGATGATGCTTCATTTGATGCAAAATGGGAAAGAGATAGAATAACTAGTGAATCAAAGTGGTCCAATATTAAGCAAGTCGAATTTAAGAGTCCTGTAGGTAGGCAAGGTACAGATGATATGATTTTAGAAGTATTACCTACTTGGAGAAACCTAGACGAAAAGGAAAGAGTACCATTTGTAATAGCATTAACTATTAAAGATCCTAAAAGAGAATTACCAGTATATAATGAAGTTGCTCAAAAACTAAACGAATCATTTGCAACAACAGACCTTAGACTTAAAAACGCACCGGTTAAGATCAGTGTACGTTAGTCCTAAGTGACTTGAAAATAAATTTAAAAAGTTATAGAGCTACTTGCAATTACAATTGTACGTAGCTTTATTATTTGTTTTGTTAACCAAATGATATTGAAGGAGTCGTTTAAACTGATTAATAGAACTAGAATTTTCATTAGTTCTGCTTATGAAGATGCTTTAAAAGATACTAGAAAGATTGTAAAAGATCATTTAGAGAAAAGCGGACATGAGGTTCCTATATTTGAAGATGGAGACTTTGGATCATGGGAGAGTGATACCTTACAACAATGGCTATTGGTTATACGAATTTGATATTGCACGTTCTCAGGAACAAGCAAAGAATATATCTGCATTATTAAGTACTTCGTTAAGGTCAGTTGTAAATCTAATCCCTGAAAGAACGAAGTTAAATGAACTTAAGAATCAAACTGCTAACTTAATGAACTATGCTAACTATACACTTACCTTACTTTCAGAAAAAAACTTAATAATGAATAATGAAATTGGAAATTGGTCAAACTTTTTAGAACAGGCAATTAATTTTTTACAGAAGGACAAAGAAATCATTGTAGCTCCAGACTTTAATCCGACTAGAGTAAACATAATAAGAGGTTGTAAGGCTGCATCACTTTATCATTATAATGAGAACACACCCCAAAAATTAATTTTATTAGGGGCAACTGGAAATGTTACTGCACCTGATACTTTTGATTTAACTAATTCAAATGTCTATGTAGTGGATGCATTTAACCAACAAGAGAAAATTATTTTTTATAGGGAAGAAAAACAAACTTTGTATATAACTGAACCCATAGGTGAATGTGTACTTTGTCTCCATTTTCCTTTAGTTGAACGGTGGAATAATGATCAAGTAAAGGCACACATTGACTTAATCGAATATGCTATAATTAAAGAAGAAGATGAATATTTCTACGAGTACTTAAAATTGCTGATAGGAGGGAAATTATGAGAAAAGAGAATTATGAACATGATTCTTCCGTTATTATTAAACGTTCCCCAGCAGTAAGTGGAAGGAAAAATCTAAATACGTTATCCGCATCATCTTTAAAATGCTCAATAGTGGTAAGGAGTAATCCACCTATAGTAAAAAGTGTAAGTAATGAGATTGCAAAAAATATATTTACTCTAGATAAGGTACTAAGAGAATCTAATGAGATTCTGCCTTGGGATAGACAACTTGAAAACAGGTAATTAAATGAGTTATCCTTCCATGTACTTGTTTCAAAAAATGTTTGAAACAAGTTTTATCTAGTCTTAATGGAGGAAAGTCTCCTAAGTAATCAAACTTTTTATTAAAAATAAATTTAGCTAAAATTAACCTCATTCGTTTTGAGTAATCTTTTTTCAAAACGGAGGGGGTTTTTCTTATAAAATCAACATTCAAAGCATATTTTTGTTCAAACTTTAAATCAAACCAACAACAATTCTTTAATAGTACATAAAGCTGTGATTTCCTGAACAATTATATTGAGAGGATATCGGTAATTTTCACCTTATTCCATGTGAAAAAAGATGTTTTTCCGAATCTATTAACATGTTATCTTAAAAGAAAGAATATTTTAGGGAGGGAGTTCGTGCTTTATGCCAAATTGTGATTGGGGTAGACCATGTGATTGTAAGGATTGTAGAACAGACCAATTCAGTATAATATGCCCTCATTGTGGATTTAACAATGTCTTAAATGTTTTGGGTAGTGCTGAACTTAAGTCGGATAAGAAAGGCAGTTCGGGTTATGAATTTACCTATCCATCTGGAACAAAGGAATTAAACTGCTATTGTTGTTCAAAGATTATTCCAGATGTTCGTTACTATGATGGTTATAATGAATACATATGTAAAATTAATATTAAACTTTATCAGAACAAATTAAATGGACTTGTTTGTAGTTCTTGTGGTGTGATAGACGGGGAACTGAAAGGAATTAAGTTTGTAAAACTAATTAAATTTGATAATAAACTTTATTGTCAGAAATGCATTATTGATGCAGGAGTAAAAAAAATCCCTAATCCTTCAAACGAAAATGAAAAGTACGTTTTTAACGGGGAAAAGTTGAAATGGGAATTACATAAGATAAGAATTCCTTGTCCCTCATGTCATAAAAAAAGATGGTTAAATGCTGAAAATAGATGGAAAACATTATGTAAAAAATGCTACCTAACTTCATAAGTATTTAAGATAGATAAAGCTTGGAATACTGGGCTTTATTTTTTTATTCTACCACGCAAAATAAATAAGATAACTAACATTTGATTTAATGGAACAATGAAAAAAGCTGTGGTTCTCAAAAATATTGTGAAAAATTATGCCTATTAAAATTAATATTGAAATGTTCCAAAGAATTAAGTTTATGTATTTTCCTGAGTCTACCTATGATTTTATATAAAAAAACGAATAAATTTCTCCTTTTTTAAAAATAATATTCAAAAAAAAGGAAGTGCTAGTATTAATACACTTGATTCCATTACAAATAAGCAAATGATGCTTATTCTAATAACAGTGATAGGTCTAAACAATCATGTATTTGTAATATCTCCACTTGTGCAACATGCAGGTAAAGATTCATGGATCAGTGTAATTCTATCATTTTTATTATCCATAGTCTGGATTATACTTCTTTTAGTTTTCCAAAAGTCAATTAATAATGAGGGAATTTTTGAGTGGCTACGATTTAAAGTAAACAAAAAAATTATTATTATTTTAGGAATAATCTTTATTCTCTTTTTAATAAATTTAAGTGCTATCACATTAAGAGAAACTATTGCGTTAATTAATGTTGGATATCTTCCTGAAACCCCAAAATGGATAGTAGCATGTATTTTCAGTATTGTTTGCCTATATTTTGGAGGATCAAAACTAGGAACGATAAGTATCATTAATATCTTATTACTCATTTTCGTTGTCTGTCTTGGGTTTTTCGTTGCTTTTACAAATATGGAACACAAAGATTATTCACTATTACTTCCTATTTTTGAAAATGGATATAGCCCCATATTAAAAAGTATTATTTTTCCCTATTCCGGAATGACTGAACTTATGCTTTTTTTATTTTTAAAAAAGAGAATTAATACTCCAGTTAAATTTCGACATCTCTTTATAACGTCTTTCATATTAATGGGGCTTACATTAGGACCATTAATAGGAGCAATAACGGAATTTGATGAGGTTGAAGCATCCTATCAACGTTTCCCAGCATTTGAAGAATGGGGATTAGTTTCTATAGGGGATTTTATTGAACATGTGAGTTTTTTAGCTTTGTATCAATGGTTAGCAGGTGCATTTATTCGCATTTCCTTATTCTTTTATACGATAAAAGAAGTTTTATTAGAAATTAATTTATATTCAAAATGGTGTCTATTTGTAATTTTATTTATCGTAATTGGATATGCCGTTTATCCCATCAGTGATATTCATTATTCGAATGTTTTATGGAATATCCTACTACCTTTTACGACTTACTTTTTAATCAGTTTTTTACTTCTATTATCCTTATTTATTTTAGTACTACATAAAAGGAGAATAAATGTATGAAGTTTTTCAAAAAAAAATCCCTACAAAAAAATTTATCAATAAGTAATGATAATAATAAAAAGAGCACCGTAATTAGTGAACGAGTATTAAGAAATGTTCTAAAAAAATGTCCGGATATACAATTTTCCTCAACTACTTATATACATCATCAAATTACATATATATATTGTTCGGGATTAGTCAATACTGAAATATTATACAATACTGTTCCTCAGTCAATCGATCATTTTTTTTTCGTACATAAAGGCGAAATCACTGAGGAACAGATACGCAACTATCTACATATCCCAACCTTGGATGTAATTGATAATTTAGAGGTTGCAATAACGGATATATTCGCCGGAAAATTATTAATCGATTTTGGAATCAATGGAAAACTTTTTACGATTGATATATCAGAACGTCCTCAAAGAAAGCCTGAAGAGACTGCCACTGAAGCAACTGTAAAAGGTCCTAGAGATAACTTTATTGAGGATATCAATGTTAACATTTCTTTAATCAGGAAAAGATTACGCACATCTTCACTTGCATTTGAACAAACAACGATAGGTAAACGTTCCCAAACGAAAGTTGCTATTCTTTATATGGATGATATCGCAAATATGAATGTACTTAAAGAAATAAAAAATAGACTTTCTACCATTGATATCGACGGACTTGTAACTACCCAACAATTAGAAGAAACGTTCAATAACACTCCTTATGCAGTATTTCCAAGACACCAGTATACTGGTAAGCCAGATTTCGCTGTGCAAACATTATTAAATGGAAGGTTTGTTATCCTAATTGATGGTGTCACTATTGCCTTAATTACTCCTATTAACTTTTTTTTGCTACTTAAAGGAAGTGAAGATAAAGAAGTATCATACATCTTCAGTTCATTTCAACGATTGATAAGAATATCTGGACTTTTCTTGTCAGCTATACTACCAGGCATATGGGTCTCTTTAACCTCATTTCATCAAGATCAACTCCCACTCTCATTATTAGCAACCGTTGTCGAATCAAGAAAAGGAGTTCCATTACCATTATCCATTGAAGTTATTCTTATGTTACTTTTATTTGAACTTTTTAAAGAGGCGGGATTACGATTACCTATGTCCATTGGTCAAATTCTTAGTGTAGTTGGTGGATTAATAATTGGAGATGCTGCAATAAGTGCTGGATTGGCTAGTCCGGTTACCGTCGTTGTAATAGCTCTTTCCACATTATCCACGTTTAATCTAAATGACCAATCTTTAATTGGAACACTCTCTCTTACACGTCTTTTTATTATTTTATTCTCTTCTTTATTCGGTTTTTTTGGCATGTTTACAGCAATATTTGTTATTTGTGCATATATCGGCAGAATAAATACATTTGGTGTTTCTTATTTGGAGGGAATTAGCCTACTAAATATATCTGATTTTATTAAAACAATTATTAAAATTCCTAGCACAAAATACACAAAAAGGCCAAAAGCGCTCGAATTAAATGACATTACTAGAACAGGTGAAGAAAATGAAAATAAAAAGAAAAGCTAATCAATTTTTTCTTTTATTGAGCATTTTAACTACAGTATTTCTTTCTGGATGCTGGGATGTGAAACAAACGGAAAGAATGGTTTACATACATTCTATAGGTCTTGACTATAAAGACGGTAAATATATAGCATATTTACAAATCATTAATTTAGGACTACTTGCAAAAAGCGAGGCAG
Organism: Heyndrickxia camelliae; assembly: GCF_002844575.1. Taxonomy (GTDB): domain Bacteria; phylum Bacillota; class Bacilli; order Bacillales; family Bacillaceae_C; genus Margalitia; species Margalitia camelliae. The sequence continues at coordinate 1,498 of NZ_PIQO01000030.1, read as the reverse complement.
GAGGTAGCAATAACCAAGTTACAGCAGAACTTGGTCATGCATCAGGAAATACCGTGGAAGAAGCCATCTTTAATATCTATCAGACAACTCAAAGAAGACTTTTCTGGGGGCATATTGCATACATTGTTTTCACAGAAAATGTTTTGAAACAAGGAGGCTTACAAGCCATTACAGATATATTAGATCGGTATGTTGAAACTTATTATCAAATATGGATATATCTAACGGAAGATTCCATTCCTAATATACTTCATGCCATGCCGAATATTGGAATGTCTACAGATCTTTCACGCCTTAGTGATCCAGAACCTAGTTTTAAACAATTTTCCTATATCCGACCTATTGATTTAAGAAGATTAATTATTTTAAATAACCGTCCACCAAATGAAATAGTATTACCAATTATTTCAGGAAATCACCAATCATGGGAAGCTGATTCTAAACACATGGATGCAGCAATATTAAACGGATTAGGTATTATCACTAATGACAATTTGAAAGGGTATCTTAGTAACAGTAAAGCTAAAGGATATAGATGGATGAATAAGGATTTTCAAAGATCAGAAATAACTATAAAAGGCAAGGAAGGTATGGGTCTTTTATTAAGGAACTTACATGTAAAGGTAACTCCGGTCATAAAACATAATGAGGTTAAATTTGATGTTAAAATTAAAGCTAAAGTACATATAAATAAAGTAAGACGAACTAATTCATTAGAGGAAATAAGTTCTGAGGCTAAAAGGAAAATTAAAAAAGAAATAATGGATACTTATTTAGAAGGTCTGAAACTGGATTCTGATATATATCGTCTTTCAAACGTACTTTACATAAAGAATTATTCCACTTGGAAAAGAATACAACATGATGGAAAAATACCGTTGAATAATCACTCAATTAATAATATTGACATTAATTTAAAAATAATAGATGCTGGAAAACAAAGGAACAAGCCCACCTTAATTAAGAGAAAATATCCGAGCCATCCATAATTGGATGGCTTTAAGTCGATGTTTAACATCATGTTTTAAACCATTATAGAGGGTCCATATAAATTTCAAGAGGTAAAATGCTTAGGCGTGGATGTTGCTTTATTTGGGTTCTCCATTATTTTTTGTTGGGAGAATGAACAAGCAAAATTAAATGAAGAAATTAGACAAGGTTTAATAGATAGGTTGGAAGAAAAACTACTTCAAGATTTTTATAGAGAATTAGAAGGTATTAGTTTGAATTTAACTTTAAATATTACTGTGGGAAGTGTGATAGAGAAAGCATACATTGCTACAAAACATTATTCAGAATCTGAATGGGATATTCTAGCGAAGTCAATGAAAGAATTCGAGGCTAACTTGGATATTAATAATAAGGGTGTAACTCCAAGGATATCTCTTGAAATAGATGTTCTAAGAGGATTAGAAGACCATCAATCTGAATTCAGGAAATTAAACGCCTACGCTGAAGCAAAAAGGGCTGGTATGTCAACACTAAACTAGACAACTTT
>NZ_PIQO01000003.1 GCF_002844575.1 Heyndrickxia camelliae | reverse complement strand
GGGGAGATAATGACAATTAAAAAACAGTTAATTGTAATGTCTATAGTATTTGATGAAGAAGCAACTTATGCAGAATCAGCAGCCGAAGCAATTTCGCACAGACTTTTCAATGAAGATGGCATTATAGAATGGGATTTTCGTGTAAAGAAAGAAGAAACATTGTCAGCGGATATAACGGATGAGGATTTAGAGGATTAAAAAAAGAAAGAGGTCGCTCTCACTATTACGAAAGCAACCTCTCACGTTCTTTTTTCTTCTCCATCAAAGCGACATATTTCAAACCATAAGCAATCAATTCATTCACGCTATGACTAAAGTTTTTCTTACGGTGATCATACAGATAGTTTTCAGCAGCTTCATAGATGTTTGGTTGAAAAGAAATTGTTTGAGAAGGGTTTTTACAATTCGCTCTAACATGTGCCATTCGTATGCACTCCTTTTTTTAAAGTAATTTGTAACACATTCATACATTGGTACAATTAGTTTTCTTCTTCAAGTCGTAGTAGATCGTTAACTTCACAATCGAAGTAAACACAAAGACGAGCTATAACATCAAATGTAATCTGGATAGAAGATTCATTGTAAAGTTTCGAAATTGATTTTCTGCTAAGGCCTGTGGCATCGGAAACATCTTGAATATTTACTCCTTTTTTCGCCATAAGGACTCTTAGGTTATTTTTTACTACCATTTGGTATCACCTCGATACCTATTATACTCACGAAATAAAAAAATACAACTACTTTTTAAAATTTTTTTCTGAAAAGTTAATACCCATGGGTTGCGTTTAATACCCAAGGGTGTTATAATAAGGATATGGAGGAGGTGGTAATAATATGCAAGAAACTCCGTACATCGAAGTTAAACTTTGGGAAATGATGGGGAAGCGCAATATTCGCACCATAGAACACTTACATAAGAAAAGCGGTCTTTCCAGAAAAGCGATCTCCAAAGCGTTAAACAAAACTCAGTACCGTATGCAAGTTGATACAGTTGCGAAACTTTGTAAGGCGCTTGATTGTGAGATTGGAGATTTACTAGTTTTAAAGAAATGAGGTGATTATATGTTTTATGTAAAAACAAAAATTAATGACCATGTAGAAATTAAGATTGATCTATACGAAGATGAAATTTTTACTCAATGTCCTGATTGTGGGGTTGAACAAGAAGTTGATAATCAAACATTAATTTCTGTTTTAGAAGATGATGGAGACTTTGCTTCAACTTCTATCTATTGTGCAGATTGTTCTCAAAAACATATAGGGGTGGTTAAATGAGTCAATTAAAAGTAATCGCAAATGATATGCTGCCGGTTTACGAAAATGAGAATGGAGATAAAGTAATTAACGCTAGAGAACTTCATTCAAAGTTAATGGTTAGTACAAGATTTAATGACTGGATTTCGCGGCATATTGATAATTACGGATTTATTGAGAACGAGGACTTTTACTCATTTTTGAGTAAAACTAACGGAAGACCATCGGAAGAATTTTTATTCACTCTTGATGCAGGAAAAGAAATTGCTATGGTACAACGAAATGAAATTGGTCGGGCAATGCGTAAATATTTTATAGAAGTCGAAAAACAATTTATGCAACAAAAACCAAAATCACAATTAGAAATCTTGCAAGCTTCCATAAATCAATTAGTAGAACAAGAGAGAAAAATGCAAGTTTTAGAGCATAAGCAAATGTTGATAGAAAAGGAAAATCAAGTTCTTAAAACAAGAGTGGATAATCTAGATCAAGTGAACATCGAAGGAAATCCACGTCAGCAATTTAATTCGATGATTCGGCTATATGCCCATAGAAATGGTGGGCAATATTCGAAAGCATGGAAAGACTTTGTACAAGCATTTAATACAGCATTTCAGACGAATTTTGAATTGAAGCGGCAAAACTACATTAACAAAGTCGGCAAAGATGTAAGCAGACCACAGTATTTAGATGAAACCGGACAACTAGATGATGCAATTAGGGTAGCCGACAAATTACTAAATCAAAAGAAAAAAGCCTAGTGCTGCAACACTAGACATTGATTTAATCATGTATTAAATATTATTTTCCTCGTGTCCATTATATACCAAACTATTTTAAATGTACACGGGGAATATCAGTTCGGGGTGTGAAAATGCAGAAAAACTATTATGCCATTATTCCTGCTAATGTTCGCTACGACAAGGATTTAACACCCAATTCAAAGCTTTTATATGGTGAAATTACTGCATTGTGTAATGAAAAAGGATATTGCTGGGCGAGTAATGCTTACTTCTCTGAATTATATAGTGTCAGTAAAGTATCCATATCGAAATGGATCAATCAACTTGTAGCGAAAGGCTACATTAGTACGGAGATTGAATACAAAGAGGGTACTAAAGAAATCTTTAATAGGTATATAAGAATTGTTAATGACCCTATTAAAGAAAAGTTAAATACCCCTATTAAAGAAAAGTTTAAAGATAATAATACAGATATTAATACTACATTTAATAATACAAAAGAATATATACCTTTTGACGAAGTCGTTTCCTACCTTAATCAAAAAACAAATTCTTCTTATCGCTCAACATCTAAGAAAACACAAACATTAATTAGAGCAAGATGGAACGAAGGATTTAGACTAGAGGACTTTAAAACAGTCATAGACAAAAAATCTGCGGAATGGTTAAACGACAATAAGATGAATCAGTATTTACGTCCAGAGACATTGTTTGGAACGAAGTTTGAGAGTTATTTGAACCAAAAAGGCGGTGGACAAGCTGCAAGCCATAAACAACGTATTGGAACAGATGATGAAACAAGATCCAAGATTCGCGAAACGAATGAACGACGCAAAAAAATCGCTAGAATCGAATCCGGTGGAGATATTAACGTTGCCTTCTGATAAATGCCCATACCACAAATGCGACGGGACAGGATGGATATGGAAGAGAGATTGGTCAAAACGTCATTTACCTAACAAAAAGGATGAATGGCAGGAGCAATGTGATTGCTACGAACAGTTAATGAAACAACGAGAGATTGAAAGAAAGCTAGATTTGGCACAAATCCCACCCATTTTCAAAGATGCTACAGTTAATTCGTTTGATGTGAATCTATACAAACAATCGGATAGTAGAGAAACTGCAACTACTGCCAAGAAAGCGGCTGCTAATTATGTATCAAATTTCAAAACTATGCAAGAGTACGGAAAGGGATTATATCTATTTAGCGAAGTGAAAGGGTCTGGGAAAACAAGATTAGTTTCTAGCATTGCGAATGCCTTAATGAAAATGTACGGTGTAGATCTAGCTTTTCTAAAAGCAGATGACTTACTTACGCAAATCAAAAAGACATTTAACGGAAAAACAGAATCCACAGAGAGCGAAATCATTCAGTTATTTAGAAATGTAGAAGTATTAGTGATAGATGATATTGCTGTTGAGAAGTCCACAGACTTTGCTGAGAGAGTTTTCTTCAATGTCTTAGACTATCGCTTAGAACACAAAAAAGTAACGCTATTCACTGGAAATAAGACCATTGACAACTTAGGGAATGTCTACATAGAAGGTCGTGTCAGTAGCAGAATTAAAAAAATGTCGCTTGAAGTATATATGCCGGAAGAATCGATTCGGGATGATGAAGCAGAGAGCGAAAATAAGGAATTAGAAAAGATTTTATTTGGATAAGAGGTGTTTTAATGACAGTTCAATCAATCCCAGGAGTATATCAGATTACTCCTGGACACATTAGAAAATCAGAAAAACAAAAGAAAATTGAAGCGGAGATTATGGAAGCAAAAACCGAATATGTACGAAAAAGATTAAAAGAGTTAGGGGTGCGGTGAATGAGACCGAGAATAAGTCAAGCGGTTATAGATGAATTTTCAGCAATTATTGATGCACAGGATAAAAAAGGAATTGATAAGTATGGACGCAGCATTGACGATGCAATAGACGAAGATTACGATTGGAAGCTTATGGCCTTAGAAGAAAGTGCTGATCAGCTTAAATATTTGGTACGCGAAGTAAAAATGCTTGAGAAAAAGCTAAAAGAAGAACGTGAGCGGAGACTATTACTGGAAAAGTGGCACACTCGCAATATGAATTTTGAAGATGTTCCGGAGGTAGTGAAATAAAAACCTCCCAAAAACGATATGGAGCAGATGACATTCGCTTTGTCAGTAACAAATCTCACATAGATAACACAGTTTACGAATGGAAAATGACACCAGAGCAATTGGCAGAATATAAAAAGAATCAAAAATCGCCAATAGGAGTGGATAAAATGAACGGATTAACAAAGGGAAAATATGTGGAATTGAAAAAGGTAAATCAATTAAAAGATACTGTCATTGCTCAAAAATATAAAATAAATCCTACTCAATTAATCGAGTGGAAAAAGGTAACATTCACACCAGATGAATTAAAGGCTTTAAACCTACCTAAGAGAGTCCAAAAGGTAGATGTGACTAAAACAATTCAAGCAGAAGAAAAACCGCAGAAAACGGAAATTAAAAAGAATCAGACACAAGAAAAAACAATAGCTTACTTAAAATCAGAACTTCAAAAAGAACAAGAACGTCATACAAATTCCATTAAGAAACTTAACGAGGATGCTGAAAGAGGTGTCGCTAGATATGAAAGAGCCATCAAAGACCTTAAGGAAAAATTAGAATTAGAGCAAGAAGCGAAAAAGCGTATGGCAGCAGCACACCAAACAAACATTCAGAAGTTTATTGATGAAAAAGAACTTGCTTATATGAAAGCAAATGATGAAAAAATGAAATACTTAGATACTCTTGAGAAGTTAAAGAAAACGGATTACGAACTGCAAAATGTTAATCAGAGAATAAAAGAGTTAGAGAGTGAACGTGATCAATTGAAACTAGATTTCGAGAAAGCAACAGCATTATTGAATCCACTAATAAAAGTAATCAAGATTGCACTTTAGGAGGAAGAATCATGAAATCTAACCTATATACCTACTTAAAGAAACAGGGATTCCAAGAAAGAACCTTAAACCTACTTTCAGAATTTGGACTAGCTAAACTTGTGAAGGAGGTCAAGGGGAGATGAAATATACCTTGAAAACCATGAAAGTCCTTCAAAAAGGTGACATGATGACGAAAAGCGATATTGAATATTTACTAAAGCGTGAAGTAAGTAGGTCTGATATTGCTAAAGCGTTAGGAATGAAAACATCGGAATTCAATTATATGTGGTTGCAGATGAAAGGTCCAAAAAAATCAGAGGAAGATAAAAACAAGAAAAGAAACTTCCGCAGTTTAGATATTACAAAAGAAAAATATCTCAACTATAGAAAACAAGGATATAGCGAAGTGGAAATAGCAAGGTTAGAACATATCAGTCGGAAAACATTATTTAATTGGCGATTGAAAATGTTTACGGATAAAGAGTTAGAAGGAATACCAGTTAGACGAGGCAGACGGAAGAGGTTGAAGGTATGATTGGATTCCACCCATATTCCAAAGAGCAGCAGTTAAGGAGAGAGAAAAAACCTAAGAAAAAACGAAAGAATCCATTGAAACCGGAAGTATATAAAGGGCGAGTTATCCCGAAGAAACAAGTCCGAGGGAGGATATTGCGAAAAGAATATAATAAAGCAGCAGAGCGTCATGGATATGAATGTTATGTTTGCGGTACGACTCAAGCATTAGAATGTCATCATGTTAGGTTTAGAGCGAATGGAGGTCGTGGAACGCATAGAAATCTTATATTCCTTTGTGGAAATCACCACAGGGGTAAATATAGCCCACACCAACATGAAGGGCTTAGAAAGGATTTAGAAGCGTTACACGAAAGCAAGTATGGTCCATATTATTATTGCGATAAATACGATCTATTCAAAGCTGGCATAATCGAAAACACCTCAGATGAATGCTTTGAGAAATTCATGAGGGAGGAAGAAGAGAGATGTCTAAAACTTGGACAAACGCTCAATGGTTAGCATGGCAACAAAAAGTGATCCGTGAAGAAATGAAAGAATTAAAGGGAAACAAACATGAAACTGTACGTAAATGAGAAGATAGAAGAAACAGTTGATGGAGAGAAGCTACAGGTGGTAGAAGTGTTTGAAAGTAAGCCGAAGGATGTTTCATATTTAATCTTCTTAGAAAAATAGGATAAAATTCACCAATATAAATTATATGTCAAATAAGATATTTAACAAGAGAAAGGATGTTCGCAAATGAATTGGTTATTATTCGTTTTATCAATTTTAAACATTATTAATTCAACTGCAGCTTTTAAAGATAAAAGATACGGTTTAGGCTCAGCGGCTTTAGTTTTAGCGATTGTATGTCTGATTTCGTTCTTTTTAGGAGGTAAGTGACCATGATGAATAGAGTCGTTTTAGTAGGACGTTTAACAAAAGATCCTGATTTAAGATATACGCCATCAGGTGTGGCAGTTGCTACATTCACCCTTGCCGTTAATAGAACATTCACCAATCAACAAGGAGAACGTGAAGCGGATTTTATAAATGTTGTAGTGTGGAGAAAAGCAGCAGAAAACGCAGCGAATTATTTGAAGAAAGGTTCACTCGCTGGAGTAGACGGAAGGCTGCAAACACGCAATTATGAAGGGCAGGACGGAAAGCGTGTGTGGGTGACAGAGGTAGTTGCGGAATCGGTACAGTTTTTAGAACCGAAACAATCTAGTAATCAATCAAACAATCAATCATCAAGACAAAATGAAGATCCATTTCAAAGTGGACAACCAATAGACATCAATGATGATGAACTTCCGTTCTAACCATGGAATACGCAGTATATAAAGGCGAAGAAATAATCTGTATTGGCACAGCTTTAGAATGCGCTAAACATATGGGAATAAAGGTGAAATCATTTCGGTTTTACCTTACTCCCAGCTATCAGCGAAGGATTGAGAAGAGAAACAAACCTAGAAATTATATAACTGTTGTGGAAATTCAAGTGAAGCGAGCGTGAATCGTATTGACTAAATCTGAAAGAGAGCACCTAATTGAATGGTTAGTTACATGGACCGGTTATAAACGCAGCTACTTTGATTCTATGAAAGACGAATCTATTAACAAAATGTACGAAGATATGAGCGGAGAGAAGGGGATTTAATGGGAAAATCCCAACGTGATAAAGGCATGAGACGAGAAAAAGAATTCGCTAAGTTAATTGGAGGACTTAGAATTCCCCTTTCAGGGGCTCAAGAAGGCTTTTCAAATGATGTTGATGGTTTAGGTATGAAGTGGGAAGTAAAATCCAGAGGAACGGGATTTAAGACGTTATATGATTGGGTTTTAGATGAACGGGAGAAACCAGATGTACTTGCTTTAAAAGTAGATCGTCAGCCATGGCTGGTGTGTATGACATTAGATAAATTTTTGGAGTTGATGAAAGATGTTAAATAAACTTTCGATGTTTGTTATTGGATTAATAACTTTAGCGATACCTGCCACAATTATTTACCTACTCAGTCAATATAAAAATGTTTTTATAATTGCTTTGTTGGGAGTAGTTGTAATTCTGTTAATCGTCTTATGTTATCTCGTTGGTAGTTTAGTGTGGGATTTATTGAGAGATAAATTTTAAGGGGTGAAATCATGAGTGATATTGTGCAAGCCTTAGAATCCTTTAAAGAAGTATTTACTATACCTAGCAGAATTGAAGAATTAGAAAAAATGCAAAGTTATTACGACCAAGAAACAAGTGATTTTTTGCACTTTATTGAATTCGCAAAGCCTGACGCTAGAGAAATGATAGTTAAATATAAAGAGCTTAGAGAATCTCTTCGAAAACGCAGAAAGGTGAAAGAAGAACTTGGAATATTAACAAGTGCAAAAGAAATTCTTGCCTATCCAAAACCGAAAGAAAAAGATTTCAATAGAGTCATTGGTAATGTGAAAAAGTTAATTAAATCACATGGCAATCGAACATACACCATGAGAGTGCGAACAGAACTACAAGAGAAGGTGAATGGATGACCAAAACGGAAAAGTTATCTCAACTATATAAGAAAGCTAACTCCTTGAATGAGGATTTACCAAAAGAACTAATGGATAAACTTTCTCTTTATGGTCAAGTGTTAGAAATTATCGGAGGATTACACGCTGAATCGGTAGGAGTTTGGAAGATAGCCGAAGCAAAGAGAAGGGAAATCCTTGCTACCGTTTATTCATTAGATCCAGAAGGAAGTAATAAAGACCGGGAAAATAAAGCAGAAATGGCAGCTGCGGAATCAAGAAGAGAAGAAGCGTTAGCAGAAAAAGAAGCAACACGGTGGAAAAATGCTTATACCAGCACTCTTGAAATGATTAACATTCTGAAAAAGAAATATGACCATATGAAAGAGATTGCGAAGGGTGGAATATGATGACTACTGCAACTCCTACAAAACTTAAAAAAGCTACGTTCAAGCACATTGAAGCTGAATTATATATGTACGAAGAAACAGTGAAAGAAATTAAAGCATTAAGGGAGAACATCATGTTTTGTAACAGTAATACAGATGAAAATATAGGTGGCGGAAGAAGTTCGCTTCCTTCTGATCCTACTGGAAGAATAGCAACTGCCTTAATGACCAATCGCAAACTACAAAACTTAGAGTCTGTCGCTTATGCTATTGAAACGGTATATAACACAGTGAATGAGGATTATAAGAAGCTGATTCGATTAAAGTATTGGACAAGGCCGCAAACCTTAACATGGGATGGAATTGCTGATAAACTGTATGTAAATAAGAAAACTGCACAAAGATGGAGAGATTCAATCGTTTGTGCTATCGGGGAGGTTTTGGGATGGAGATAAAAGACGAAAGACCAGTTTTAGAAGAATGCAGAGAAGGAATGTTTAACTTGATAAGGGGGATAACAAAGGAAACTGGAGATGAACAAAAACACAGATATGTTACTGACGCTTTGTATCGCTCTACAATTGATTACCTAGCTCAAATGTTATTCGTTATAAAGACAGATGAAAGATTCATCGCAGAAGAAAAGAAAGCGCAAGCAGAATATATGCATTATGAAATGAAAAAACATTTGAAATTATATGGTGTTGACATAGAATAATGTCTCTTTCATGTCGCTTTTGTCGCTATATTCCATGATATTATGATAGCATAGGATAATTTCCTAATGGCTCGGAAAAGCCATAACTCTAGTTTGCATTTTTCGACGATGTATTTACTATAACGATTACCATTTCGCACAGTGGTAGTCGTTTTTTTAGTCGCTTGTTCTTGTCGGTTCGGGGATAGCTCGGACGTCTCTTATGTACCACAAAGGGGATTAAGCAAGGAGGGGCGACTTTTAATTTTATTGATGATGATAAGAAAGGGAACCGAATCCATTAATTGGGGAGAAGGCATGGAGATGACAGGAGGGTTAGGCTCCAACGAATACAGGACGAGTGGGAAAACATAACCCAATATCGGCAGTGGGTGGGGTCGGGGTTATAAACGTTATTTGTAAACTAGATATCCCTATGTAAGTCGCGGTAATTTGACCTTAAGGGCAACAAACATAGAGTTTTGTTGAGTGGTGTAGCAGACGTGCCAATTATCACGCAGGGGGTGTCTAGTTTAGAGAGAATGTGAGGTGAAGAAATGAAATATTATACTTGGGCTGAAAGAGCAGAAAGTTTGATTCATTTCTTATTTTGTAGTTGGTTAGGATGTAAGAAGAAAGAGGTAACCGATAAAGAATATTGGTTCTATGGTAAATATAAATATCAATGCAAAAGATGTGGTTGCATATCTAATTATATTGATTAGCAGGAAAATATCTCCTTTTGTCGAATTAAGTAGATGAAAGTGAGGTGATAAAAATGAGTTTATCTGTTGAAGAGCGTAAAGATTTAAGAAATAAACTACTTAAAGAATTATATGATTATCATTTTGCTAATTCGAGCACTAAAGCTAAACCTATCGCAGATGAAATTAGAGATAACGAATACAAGTCAGCTTATCTATATTTAGTTGATAAAGGTTTAATAGAATTAGAAAACTTTGGACATCCTGCATTAGCTGGAGCAAAAATAAATGCTTTCGGGATAGATGAAGTGGAAAATAATATGTAAAATAAAGCATCCATCCGGGTGTTTTTTTATTTTTGGGGGGATTATATGCTCGCTTATATTTGTGAATGTGAACATCCAGAACCAGAGATAATAACTGAAGAACAATACCATAAAAGAAAGCCTTTGAAAAGAACAAGACTAATCGAGATTTGCGCGAATTGTAGTCGTATAACAGATAAACCACCCTTAACAAAATGGGTTAGGATTGAGATCGATGAGATACCAGAATTCGTGTTGGCTCGGAATCGAGGAGGAAATATATTAGATAAAGAGGTTTTAGCATTCATAGAAAATATTCCAGAAGATATGAGTTATGGAGAAGCTATTAAATTAATTGAAGAACGTTTCCCTAGTGATTAGATTGAACGGGAGGGTATTCATTATGTTTAAATGGATAAAGCGAAAAGTTAAGCAAATCACTTGCAAGCATTTATTTATTTCTGATAAGCCATTCATGGATTTTGAAACTTGGGACATGGTTAATGTGTGTGGAAAATGTGGAAGAAAAATTAAATTTCATACATGACTTAGGAGGTTGGTGATATGTAATGCTAGACGAAAGACAGAAAAAATTCGCTGATTTATTCCTTGAAACAGGCAATGCTACAGAGTCATACAAACAGGCTGGATATAAGGCAAAAGGCAATGCAGCAGAAGCAGCAGCAAGTAGATTGTTAAGAAATGTTAAGGTTAAAGCATACATTGATGAAATTGCAGAGCAAAATCAAAATAATCGCATAGCATCAAGGGATGAAATCCTTGAATACTTAACAAAAGTAATGCGTGGAGAAATAAGCGAGGAAGTTCCTGTACCAACAAAGAAAGGCATTTCCATAGTTGATGTAGACGCTGGAATCAAAGACAGAACAAAAGCAGCCGAACTACTCGGTAAACGCTATGCAATGTGGACAGAAAACAAAAATATTGAAGGTAATCTAGGTGTCACGATAGTAGATGATATAGATGACTAGATTATCGCAAGTAATCGCTCCATCCTTCAAAGAAGTTCATAAAGACCTAAAAAATGATGGTCATACACATTATTGGTTATCTGGTGGACGTGGTAGTACCAAGTCCTCTTTTATTGCGATTGAATTGATATTGGGTATTATGCGTGATCCAAATGCGAATGCGGTAGTGCTTCGTAAAGTAAAAGACACTCTTAAAGAATCCGTATTTGACCAATTAGTTTGGGCGATTGACGTTTTAGGAGTAGAACAGTATTGGCATATTCCAGATGCAAAATTGGTTATTACGTACCTTCCCACTGGCCAGCAAATACGTTTTCGTGGTGCTGATAAGCCGAAAAAGATTAAGTCTATGAAGTTTGCTAGAGGATATTGTAAATTCATCTGGTACGAGGAATTAGACGAATTCACAGGCATGGAAGAAGTTCGTATGATTAATCAATCTTTAATGCGTGGCGGTAAAAAGTTTACTGTATTCTATTCTTACAACCCTCCACAATCAGCGAACAACTGGGTGAATGCAGAAAAGCTTTTATCCAGAGAGGATAGATTGGTACATCATAGCAATTACTTATCAGTAGACCCAGAATGGCTTGGGGAACAGTTTATAGTAGAAGCCGAACACTTGAAACAGACTAAGCCGAAAGCGTATGAGCATGAATACCTGGGAGAAGTTACAGGAACAGGTGGAGAGGTATTCGATAACGTTAAAATTAAGCGAATAACCGATGAAGAAATAAAAGACTTCTACAATATTAAACGTGGTTTAGACTTTGGTTATGCAATAGATCCTGTTTCTTATCCTGTTATGCACTATGACAGGAAGAAGAAACGTTTATATATATTTCATGAGTTATATAAAGTTGGACTATCAAACAGAAGTTTATACGAACACATCAAAGAGGAAAACAAGGATAATGACTTCATTACTGCGGATGCTGCCGAACCGAAATCCATTCATGAGTTACGACAATACGGTTTAAAGATACGTGCAGCTAAGAAAGGTCCAGACAGTATTAAATACGGAATTAAGTTTCTACAAAGCTTAGAAGCTATCATTATAGATGATATACGGTGTCCAGAGACTGCAAGAGAGTTCTTAACGTATGAGTTGGAGAAGGATGCTAATGGGAACTTTAAAGCAGACTTCCCGGATAAGAATAACCATTCCATTGATGCAGTTCGTTACGCACTCAATGACGAGGTTATGAAATTTAAGGAGCATGAACAAAAGAAGAGTGACCCAGACAATCCGACACCACAAGAAAAGCATGCAAAGGCAATTAAGAAAATAACCGGTGGAAAACCACAGGTAAATGCGTTTAGAAAATGGTAGGTGAGAAGATGAATAAGAAAATCAAGAGGGTCAAATTAGAATATCCTAGAACAGAAGGCAATGCGAATGCTATTTTACTAGATTTAATAGATGTAAGAGCAAGCGATGGCATTTTGATTGAATATGACTTTTACAGAGATGGATGGGTAATTTCACAACCTACTGTTTTAAAATGGGATATAGATGATAAAGAGTGTGATCCAAAATATAAAGAATCTGCCTTTATTCCTTCTTGGCAGTATATAGAGGATGATGAATAATGCAATTTCTTTTAGGGCTACTGACTCCAGTAGTCTTTTTTGTTGTGTTCTACATGGGAACGAAATACGGAAAAAAGCAGGGGAAACCTGTTGAAATAGATGAAAAACAGCTAATCAAAGCAAAGAAGATTCAAGAAGATTTTCAGAAGCTCATGAACTATGACGTTTCCAAGGCTTTGCAACGGAAGAAGGTGGAATAATTGAATGGTAAGCGCACGAAAGACTGGGAACTTTATGAAGCTGGGAAACAATACAATAACAAGCTGAAACCGAACTACTACGACACAGTGGATGCAAACATTGCCTTCTTTCAAGGTGATCAGTGGAGAAACTTAGAAGTTGAGGATATGCCACAACCTGTATTTAACATTATTAAGCGTGTCATACAGTTCTTTGTTGCTTCTTTAACCTCTAGTAAGACGAAAATACACTTTGAACCATTGCTATATGCAGATGATAATCCCACGCCCGAAATGGAAGCAGAGTCAGAAGGTGCAGAGTTAACCAATGCAATGGTAAATAACCTGTTAGAGAAGTTTAAAATGGACTTCAAAATTAAAGATGCGCTATACGATGCAGCAATAACAGGTGATGCATGCGCTCATTTCTATTTTGATACCTCTAAAAAACCTTATGGCGGTGCTTATTCTGATATTGAAGGCGAAATCGAAATGGAATTAGTGGACGGTTCCAATGTTTTCTTTGGGAATGCCAACAATTCCAGAGTAGATATCCAACCGTACATCATTATTGCGGGTCGAGATATGGTAAAAAACCTTCAAGAAGAAGCAAAACGTTATAAACAGTCAACAGACGAAGGGGAAATTAAGTCTGATTACAGTTATTTAGAACAGTCTGGGGACTCTGGAAAGATTGAGGTTGAAGCAGATGATTACGGAAAGGCATTGTACATCATTGTCTATCGTAAAAAGAAAGTGACACGCACTAAGAAGGATGAAGAAGGGAATCCTATCTTAGATGAAAACAATCACCCAATTACAGAAGAAGTAACAACTGTACACGCAAGTAAAAGTGTGGAAAATGCTTATATCTATCAAGATATTGACACAGGATTAACAGAATACCCTATTGCTTGGTTGAATTGGGAGAAACAAAAGAATCAATACCATGGTCGGGCGATATGCACAGGGATTCTTCCGAATCAAATCTTTATCAATCGAATGTTTGCGATGGTTATGTATCATTTGATGATGACTTCTTTCCCGAAAGCAGTATACAACTCTGATTATATTGATGTATGGGATAACATGATTGGTTCAGCTATTCCGATAAAGGGGTTAGGTGGAGAAGTTAACATCGGTAACATTGCCGGTTACTTAGAACCTGCTAATATGTCTCCACAAATCACGAATGCTATTGATATGGCCATGCAATACACAAAAGAAACGCTAGGTATTTCAGATGCTGCACTTGGTAACATTGATCCAAAGAATACAAGTGCTACGATTGCGGTCCAAAAATCGTCTGCTATCCCATTAGAGATACCGAAAAAGAATCTATATGAATGGGTAGAGGATATCGGAAAGATACTACTCGATATGATGGGTACTTATTACGGTGTTAGACCGATTGTAATGGAGCGTGACGGACAGAAAACTATAGAGCAGTTTGATTTCAGCACATTAAAAGATATGTGGTTACATGTTCGCGCTGATGTTGGGGAATCTTCTTATTGGTCTGAAATTGCTAGTGTTCAAACATTAGATAATCTATTAAACCAAGGACATTTAGACATACTAGATTACTTGGAACGTGTACCAGAGGAATATATACCACAGAAACAGGAGTTAATCGCTAATATTGAACAACGTATGCAACAACAAGCGATGATGCAGCAACAACAAGCCGAAATGCAAGAGATGCAACAACAACAGGCGCAAGAACAACAACAGATGGCAGAACAACGCATGCAAGATGACCGCGCAATAGATGTAGCATTACAAAACAAGAAGTTGGATATTGAAGCAATGAAAGCAGCTAAAAAATAGGAGGCAAATATGGATATCAATAAAGTTATATTGTTACTAGATGTATTGAAAGTAGCTAATTTAGACGTTGATTATGAGTTTAGGGAAGCTGTTAAACATGAAATCGCTAATGAACTTGGATTATTAGCAAACAACAAAGCATCTGAATAGGTGCTTTTTTATTTTGAGGAGGATTTATGAAAATTACTAAAAGAAAAATGTATGTCGCTTTAGTCAAAGATTATTTCTGGTTTTATAAAGAAAGTATGTCATTCATGGGTCATCAATCAAGAGTTAAAACATTTTTTCAAGCTATTCCTAAAAGTTTTGGTTTCGTTAAGTGGCAACACGACTATTATAAGCAATTCATTTAATTATTTGTCCTCAGCATGACGATAAAAGGCTTAATAATTTTCGCCAACCATAGCGAAGGAGGATTTACATTGGAATTTAAAACAATCGGCAACCATACCGACAAACTTAAATTAGATTTACAGTTCTTTGCTGCAGAAGAAGATGCTATTTTACCAGATGATTTTAGCGATACTTCCACAGAGGATATCCAAGAGGATGGAGTAGATACCAACGAAACAGAATTAGAGGATATCGAACAACCAGAAGAGCAATCACAGGAAGAACAACCTTCCGAGCAAGAAGAACAACCTAAATTCAAGATTAAATACAACAAAGAAGAACAGGAAATCTCTTATGATGATGCAGTTCCTTTGATTCAAAAGGGAATGAACTATGACAAGCTTCAAGAACGAATAAACGAATTACAATCGGATCCACGTTTAACGTTCATTGATGAAATGGCTCAAGATTATGGAATGGACCCTCAAGAGTTTATTGAAATGGCGCGTCAACAACGTGAACAACAAATGCTAGATGAACTCATTCAGCAAAACATTCCAGAAGAATACGCAAGGGAAATGATTGAGAATCGCAAGTTCCGTCAACAAATCCAGCAAGAGCGTGAAGCAGCGCAACAAAAGGAACAGGAAACGAAGGATTACAATGAATTCTTTGAGTATTTCAGTCAAGTAAACGGACGATTATTTGACCCGAATAAAGACACCATCCCTCAAGAGGTGCTAGAAGCTAAAGCGCAAGGAGTTCCCCTCAAATATGCGTATATGGAGCACCAAAACAAAGAATTACAAGCGAAAGTACAACGCTTGACACAAAACCAAACAAACAAGCAGAAAGCACCTGTAACGGGTACGACTGCACACGGTAGCCAAGAGGTTGCTAGTGAAGATGTATTCTTACAAGGATTTAATTCTATCTAACAGGAGTGATATAAATGGCAGTAAATTTAGCAGCAAAGTACGAAAGTAAAGTTGATGAACGATTTAAGTTGAAATCTTTAACCGAAGTAGCAGTAAATCACGATTATAACTGGGCAGGAGTAGATACCATTAACGTGTATTCTATTCCAACAGTAGGAATGAACGATTACGTTAAGTCTGGTACGAACCGTTACGGTACAGCGGCAGAGTTGGATAACTCGCTACAAACTATGAAATTAACTCGTGACCGTTCATTTACCTTCACGATTGATCGCGGTAATTACCAAGATACACAAATGGTTATGCAAGCCGGCAAGGCTCTTGCTCGTCAAATTGATGAAGTCATCGTGCCGGAGATTGATAAATACCGTATTGCGACCATTTCTGCAGCGGCGGCAGCGAACGGGAATGTTGAAATAGGAGATGTTGATAAAACAAATGCTTATGAAGCGGTACTAAACGGTTCAGAGGTATTAGATGAGAATAAGGCTCCTCAAGGTGGACGTTTACTATACGTTACTCCAGGATTCTATAACCTTATTAAACTAGATCCTTCTTTCATCAAGTCTACGGAAATAGCACAAAAGATGTTAGTTAACGGTCAAGTTGGAGAATTGGATGGAATGAAAGTGATTAAAGTTCCTTCTTCTTACTTCCCGGCTAATACACCTTTCATCATCTGCCATCCGATTGCTACAGTTGCAGCAAACAAACTGGAAGATTACAAGACTCATGATAATCCTCCTGGTATCAATGGATGGTTAGTAGAAGGTCGTAAGCGTTATGATGCCTTTGTATTAAACAATAAAGCAGATGCATTGTTCGTACATCAAACAACAACAACACCTTAATGAAAGGATGATTATTGATGGCTAAAAAAGCAGTTAAAAATGATAGACACATTGAATTTACACATAAAAATGGAGTGAAACTTCTTGCTAGAGATGATGTGCAAGCTGCAGCATTCAAGAAGTTTGGATTCAAATCTGCTAAAGATCAAGAGAAAGAGTAAGGGTGGGATTTTCCCACTCTTTTTTATTTGTATTAAGGAGGTATTCGGATGAACCTCAATGAGATTTATGAAGAAATCAACAAAGATGTGGATGACACGCTGGATAACGAGGATTTAAAAGGCTGGATTAACCGTTGTATGGATGAACTATCTCCTTATGCGAAATTTCAACAAAGTACCGTTATTCCCCTTGAGAAAGACAAAAAAGAGTATGATTTACCTTCTGATTTCCTTGAAATGGGGCAATTAGTGGATGGAACACAGCTTTTGTATCAACTACCATTGAATAATTTACACTCAAAAGGTTTCAAATTATGGGGAAATAAGCTAATCATCCAACCAACTCCAACCGAATCCAAAGATTTAGACATTTATTATCGTGCGAAACTACCACATCTTGAAAACTTGGACGATGAACCACAAATACCTTCCCCTTTCCATGACCTATTCATCCTCTATACTGTTGCCAAACGTCAATATCAAGATGATGAACAGGAGTTACGAATGGCTGCATGGAGCGATTATCAAGCAAGAAAACAGGAGTTTATTAATTTTTTTCGAAAAACACAACCAGAAGCAATTAGAGATGTATATGGAGTGAATTGTTATGGGTACTAAGCTACTAGCAACCTTTAGAGACTTCTCCGCAGGATTAAATGTCAAAGATGCTGCGAACCTAATTCCGGAAAATGCACTAACTGAATCGCAAAATGCAGTAATTGGGAATGGATATGTGGCAAAACGTTCGGGTTATGAGCAATTTGCTTCCTCACAAGTGACGCAAACACTCACTTGGCAACAGTTTGGCGGGAAGAAATGGAGTGATGTTTAATGGCGAATTACACACCTAATTATCATTTGTATTTGCCGAATCGAAATGATCCAGAGCAAGTAGATACAACATTGTCTGCGAACTTTGAGACCATTGATACAGAAATAAAGAATAGAGCAAATGAGATAGAGGAACATAAAAACGCAACTGCTGCCCATAGTTCTGACCATATTACCCATGGGGATGGAACGGTACAAGATACTCTGTTTGATTTAAACAAAGATATAAGTGATACTAGTGAAAGATTGGAATTAATTATCGGTGATAATGGTAATTCTAATGCAGAAATTGTAGATGCTCGTGGAGGTTTTCCTTTATTACGAGATAGACTTACTGACAGCGATGGCAAAATAATTAATTTACAAAATCTGACTCGGTTTGAAGCGTTAGGGTTGTTGAGTTTAATCGTAAAGGGTTCTTTGTATATTAAAAATGATTATAATATATTCGGTTATTTATCCGATGGTGTAACGTATTCAAATCTAGCAACTATGGAACAAAATGATATTGCAAAGCTTGGAGATGACAAAGCAAGAACATGGATAATGGGTAAACCATATGTCAGAGTTATGGCTCCATCTTTCGGTTTATTCGAAGCGTGGGATAGTTCCTATAATCCAACGACTCCACTTAGAGACATATATCATAGTGGTAACTTAACCAATCACGCTCTTATTCATCAAGCAAATAATCAAGTTTTGACTAAGTTGGCATCAAATAAAATGACACTTGGTTCTCCTGTAACAAACTTCCCATCTGGAAGCGTAACGGGTGGAAATACTTATACCATACCAAGAAAAGGCATATACCTCATAAATATGACAATAAAAGTTACAACTGCGGTAACTTTAGCGAATGGATATGTTCGATTTGGCATATCTCATGATGTCGGAGGTACAGTTACAGATAGAGATTTTGATGACGAATCTTACAGTAATGTATATAACTTACCATTTTTATCAACTACGTTCATGTACAATTTCAATGCGGGTGATAAAGTAACACCGTTTGTAAAGCCATTAAATGAAGATATTACGATTGGTGCAGGTTCAAAGTTTTATATATATTATTTGGGAGATAATCCTACAATATAAGAAATAAATGGGAGTAGATTTAGCGAATTTATGATATATTTAAATTATTATATATATTATAAAGGGGTCAATCATGAAAAAAATAGCAGTCTTAGGAAGTTGTGTATCAAGGGACAGTTTCAATTCTAAATTTATTCCCGACTACAAGAAATACTATTCTTGTGTGCTTCACCAAAATCAAATGTCAATGATTTCATTAGTATCAGAACCTATACCGTTTGATGAAGATTTAATTGATAATCTTAGTCCGTTTGATACTAGACATTTTAAAACGGAACTAAACAAGAGTTTTTTCGCACCATGGTATTGATTCTTTTGTTTCTCCCAATTCAACCAGGCAATAGGGTATTCGGATGAAAACTATTACTCTGTTGAAGATCATCCTTGGGGAATGTTCTATCTCCATTACGACATGAGATTCTATAAGGATTTTACTAGAAAACTTTTAGGTATTATCTTAGAAGATACATTAATGGAAAAAGAAGAATTGCAAAGTAAATTACTTAATGTATAAGGAGAGTAAAGCCATGCAATACTATCTTGTTACTAATGACACCTATAATTACGGAACTGAAATACCTCTAACAAATTATGAACAACCAAACTTTGAAAAGGACGAAAATTATCATCTGTATCTTATTGAAATGATATTCGAAGATATTAGAAAAACTCATTATAATGAATGTCCTTCCAGATTAAATGCTCTATTCCTAATAAACGGAGAAGAAAACGCGAAAAATATCGCTTACTCTATGGATAAAAGATATGTGTATGAAGTAGACATGAACGCAGAAGGAACTTCAAAAGAATTTGATGATCATTGGGTAGAACTTTGTAATAAAGTAAGTTACGAGACAATAAAGGAATATGCTCATAACTATTTTAGTGGAAAAGCTTCTGATGAAAGTAAGTTTTTTACACTATTCAATGGCAAAGGAATCATAAAAGAAAGTATTCCGTTTTTATAAATTGCAGACGAGTGTATACTCGTCTTTTTTAATGCACTGGGGTGAAAAAATGACAAGCTGGAATAAATCTTTAAACATTCGAAATCCAATTTCTCAAATTTATTATTACCATAAGAACAGTGGAGATTCAGAGTTATTGGCAGTTTCTCAAAATAAATTAAACAAAGTGATAGACGGTAATTTAACCTCTGTTACAGGCATCTTAACCAGTGATTCAACAAAGTTTGTCGTATATAAGGATAGAAAGATAAATGATGCGGTATTAATCGCAGACAAAGGAAGATTGAAGGTTTACAACGGTTCTAGTGTAAGTGAAGTTACTCCGCATGTTCCAACGGATGGAACGAATGGTACACCAGCAGAAACAACAGACCCGGGAGTAAATGACTTAATTAACCTAACCAATTTTCGTACTTTTGCAATAAAGAAGGATAGAATATTTGCTGCAGCACATCCTACCGTTAAGAATAGGGTGTCTTTTTGTTACTTTGACCCTTATCTTGGGTACGCAGTATATGATTACTGGCCAGCAATTTACTTTTTTGATGTGGCGACAGAGGATAATGACGAGATTGTAGAGCTAAGAGCGTTCCGAAATACCTTAATCATCCTATGTAAACGTAGTGCTTGGGTGCTAACAGGGGATGGAGCAACTCTATTAGATTATCAACTAACCAAAATTAACGTCCCAAAAGGTTGTATCTCACAAAATTCCGTGCAGGAAGTGGGAAACAACCTTTTTTACTTGGGCGATGACCATATATATAGCTTATTTTCTACGGAACAAGAGTATATTTCGGCTCAAATTGTCAGTGATGCGATTGGACCTATATTAAAGTCCATCAGTTTAGTAGAAAAATCGCAAGCTACCTCAATTTTTCATGACAATAAGTATTATTTAAGCTTTCCAAGTGGTCTAACACTTGTTTATGATATAACGCTTGAGCAATGGACGAAATACACGAACATTAAAGCGACAGGCTTTGTTGTTATTGATAATGAACTATATTTCAGTGCCGATGATGGCTTTATATATAAATTTAACGAGAATGTTTACAGTGACGATGGGGAAGCAATTGCTTTCATGATGAAAACCAAGATTATTGACTTTGATTTACCTGTAAACATGAAGAAAATTCGTCGAATGTGGCTTGTGATGAAGCAGTATCAAGGTTCACAATCCTCTTTTGATTTACACGCAACCATTGATCAATACACATTAATTAATCTCAATAACCTTGGAGTGGATGACAAAAAAGGACTGGGAGCGATATGGGATGTGTCCAAATGGGACGAAGCACTATGGGATTTTAGTGAAATACTTCAACAGATGGTGAAGATTCGCAAAAAGGGCAAATCAATTCAAGTTCAAATTGAAAATAGTAATGTAGATGAACCATGCAGTGTATATGGCATTGTTATTGAATATGAAATAAAGAAACCAAAGTAGGTGAAACAATGACTTGGTCACGATTATACGACTTTCAACCAGGTACGACTATTAGTTCTAGTCAGGTGGACGATGAATTTAATCAGTTAATAGCTATCGTTAATACTTTAGATGGTACGGATACGAACATAAAAGCATCAGCACAAATGACGAAAATCACCACAAATGATGGAGGAGTAAAACTATCTGTATCGGATAAAACAAAAGATATTTTAGCGGAGTTATTAGCATTAGGTAAAGGATTGCATACTTTTTATGCAGTGAGTGGAGCAAAAAACAATCCAAGTACCCAATCCATTCGAGGTATAGCACATATCACAAGCGAAGGATATGCATGGGTGCTTGCCTTTGATTTAAATAAAAACATGTATGTCAATTACCAAGATAATGGCTCATGGAAAGGATGGAATCCTCCAAAACAAAATATTTTATGGGAAGGGAATGTCTATCCGTACGATACAGACACCATCAAACCATCCAAAAAACTTTCTGAATGTCAACATGGATGGGTTTTAGTTTGGTCTGATTATGTAGTTGGTAGCGGTTCAAGGGATTTAGAATGGTATACAACCTTAATTCCTAAATCTTTCGCAGGATTTGATAAAGGTGGAGGGTTTATTGAACAAATACCAACTTCTCTTGGAACTGGAGATGGTACAGGGAAAGTGGCAACAAAGTACTTGTATATTAATGATGGAGATATAACCGGCAAAACTATCAATAGTACTGGCGAAAATCGACTAGCAGTATTACGAAAAGTAATTGAAATTTAAGAGGTGAGAGAGATGGAAATATATCTGTATCTCGACACATCGAATCGTGTAACGGGATGGGGAACTACAAAAGGAAAAGATGCTGATGTATCTATTGATGTTCCTTTGAGCCATGAGGTATTAAGCAATCCGTTTGTATTTAAATACGAGAACGGACAACTAGTAAAAGACACGGACTATCAAGAGCAATTACTCCAAGAGTACCAGAATGCTCCAACGATGGAACAAAAATTAACACTTTTACAACAAGCGGTAGCGGATTTAATTCTAGGAGGTCAAGAAAATGGCTGATTTTATGGGGCAACTTATTATTGAAGGTGCTTATAGGTACGAATTCGTGATAACCAAGCGTCCAGATTTAAAAGAGGGAATTGATGCTTATCTAACCTCTAAAGGAAAACAAGACATAATAAAGGGGTGAAACCATGGCAAATACCTTTACCTATAATTACAAACCTATTTCTTATGCAGATGCACAGAAAAAAGTAGCGGGGCAAGTAGACCCTTTATTCAACCAAGGGGTAAAAAACATCCAAAGTCAAAAATACGCTAATGATGTACAAGCTGGGCAAGTGGCAGCGGCTAGGGGATTAGGACACTCAGGACTCGCAGCTGACCAATTAAACAAGATTGCTATCGCTGCACAAGGGCAAATAGCAGATTTAAACGCACAACGGGCGACACAGATAGCCCAATTAGCAAATGATGAAGTCTGGAAAGACAAGGATTATAGCTTACAGAATCGTTCACAACTCTATAACGAGTGGAACAGTAATCGTAATTATAATTACCAAGTCGGCCGAGATAAAGTAGCGGACAAACAATGGCAAACACAATTCGATTATCAAAAGAGTAGAGACAAAGTGTCGGACAGTCAGTGGCAAAAAGAATTTAACGAGAACATCAGACAATACGGTCAAAATTATGCTTTACAGAAGTTGCAGTATGAACTTAGTAAGAAAGTTCAACTTGGACAATTATCTCTGGATCAAGCACAATTTGCATTCCAAAAGGCACAAGCTGCAAAAAAGGGTAGCGGAGGCGGAGGGGGGGGAAGTTCTAGGTCTTCCTCTAGTTCCAAGAAGAAATCCACTACTGTTAAGAGCAGTCAACTTGATCCGAAATTGGTTAGTGCAGCGAATTTATACAATAATCTACTGGCTAACGCAAAAAAAGGTAAAACATCAGAAAGACTAATTAACCAACCGTTTAAATTGGCATATTAAGGGTGTGGAACCATGACAAAATATTTTAATTGGCAACAGGAATTATTAAAAGGTTTGCCAGTAAAACAATTCGGAAGAAGTTATGATGAAAAGTTTAAAAAAGCAGCAAAGGCAGCCGGTGTGAAGGATGTAACTGGTTTTAGAAACTTCCTTGATAACACAAGTAGGGAAACTCCTAAACGTGTTACAAAGAATGAAGGATATAGCGCAGAATATTGGGATGAATATAGTCAGCAATTACACCCATCTCCTAAAACAACTGTTAAAGCAGAATCACGTAGCAAAATGGAAGATAAAAAACCGAAAACTGGATTACTAAACGACATTTTAACCCCTCTCAAGCGATACGGAGAAGGGGTTAAAAACGTTTTTGACGGTGACCCTAATACAACCTTCACAGATGCCTTTAAAAATGCTGTAAACGATGCAAAAAGCACTGACCGAAGTAAAGTCACGAAAGAACTTACAAGAGGGCTGACACGTACTGCTAACTCTGCTCTACTTGGTGCATTAGACGAAACATATAAAAAGACTCATGACGGAGAATCAGCAGTGCAGTTCCAATCCCGAAAAGGAGTAGGAAAGGCTGCTGATTTTGCGTATGATGCACTAGGGTTATTTGCCCCTGGTGCTGCTGCTTACAAAGGGGCAAAAGCATTGAAATTAGGCGCTAAGGCGGGAACGAAAGGGATAGCAAAAGCTGGACAGTTAGCAAAAGAAGGCGCAGCAGCAGGAGCGTTATTCGGTGCTGGACAAGTTGGAGTTCGGGAAGCGATTAACGGTAAAGATTATTCAGCGAAAGAAAATGCCAGGGATATCGCGTTAAATACATTATTAGGCGGTGTTGCGGATCCATTGCTAGTGGGTGGTAACCAACTCCTTAAAGGCGCATCCGAAAAAGCAATTAAAAAGTTGCTTCCAAATAGCAAAGACTTAGGAAAAAGACTTGGAGAAACCTATATGACAGGTGAAAAGAGTGATTTACCGACATCTAAACCTATTCACGGTAGTTTACAAGACAGATTACGTGCTTTATCGCCAAATCGTAAGCTTCCAGACTTCTCTAACGCTAAGCCTGTCATTGATAATCCAAATGAAAATATTATTGCTAAGCATTATGGAATAGATGTACCTGCAAAACCTAGAGATTTAGTGGAAGAAGCACCGAGAGAATACTGGCAAAAGCGTTATGAGGATTTCGCGAAGTATGTTCACCAAAATTATGATACGAACAAAATCACAAAAGAGGGATTGGATGAACTCTGGACACACTTTGCAAAGCCGGATGAACCGGTTAATTTAGAACAGTTGGCAGAACTCGCTTATAAGGACTATAAACCTACCAAAGTTATTGATACAAATGAAGTTTGGAGTAAGTTCGGAAATCGAAAACCTGTTTCTAATAATGCTTTAAAAAAAATGGGTATTTCAAGATTACAGGAACCTAAAGGCAACCAACCAGATTTGCTTCGTTCATTGAGGGTTAGTCCAATTAAAAATGAAGTCGCTAGTGCTGCAGAAAAGATTACTCCGCAAGTAGAGAATGGTGGAGTATTGAAGCGTATTTCCGAAGAATCAGAACCTATTCTAAATGAAGCGCAATCAAACTTGGATGAAGAGATCAAGAAGATTAAAGATATCGGCCCATTCAGAACAGGAACAAAGAATATTTATCAGATTGCCGAAAGATTACCTGAAAAACAAAAGTCTTTGATAGTTGAATCTCTTGATAAAGCGAAACAATCACACGTCAACATGCAAGAAGCATTAACAGATGATTTATTTAATACTGTAGTAAAGGACTTTGGTATCAAAAAAGGATCCAAAGAATCTGCATTAGTACAGGATTATGGGGAAAAAAAGCTAGTTAATCGGTACCTCAAAAAGCAAGGTATTGACCCGAAAAGTCTTTCTCCAGAGGAACTGGATGCTATCAATCTAAGGCAGTTAAAAAAGGTTCATCCAAAGAATTGGGAGAAGATTGTACAAGCGGATGAATATTTTAGAAAGAACTATGATGATCTAATTAATAAGGTCAATGAAGTGCGTTCAAAAATATATCCAAATAATCCGGAAAAGTTGGTACCGAAAAGAAACAATTATTATCATCATTTCAATGAATTAGATGGTTTTGAAGGAATTAAAAACTTATTCGAAACTCCATCGAATATTGATCCACATTTAGAAGGGCTATCACCTTTCACTAAACCTAATACAAAATTTGCGGGATTCATGCAAAAGAGGTTAAACGGAAATTACAAGAGCGACGCGGTTGGTGGTTTCTTAAAGTACTTACAAGCTGCAAGTCATTCTATTAATTTGGATCCTGTAATTCCTGTTTTGCGTAAAACTGCAAATGAATTAGCTGATGCGACCGAACAAACGAGAAATGCTAATAATATTATTAAAGCCTTGAATAACCATGCAAATGATTTGGCAGGAAAAACCAATCCATATGATCGTTTACTTCAAGAATTAATAGGTAGAGGAACGAGATATAAATTATTAACAAAAGCGAATAGCCAAGTGAAAAGCAATATGGTTATTGGTAACTTATCATCTGCATTAGGGCAAATAGGTAACGTTCCTTTAGGCATTGCTAAGGCAAAACAATATGCTCCACAAGGTCTTGCTGATACATTGATTCAAGCGTCAAAACAGTTATTAACTAAGACCAAAAACATTGATTCCCCTATAGCGAAATCTAATTTCATAAAAGAGAGATATTCCGATCGCTTCTACAAACGTTTTGACCAAAAATTATTACAGCAACCAAAGAAATTAGCATTATGGTTGATGGAGACTGCGGATAAAGCGGGTACTAACTTTATTTGGAATTCAATGTATCGTAAAGGGCTAGCAAAGAAAGTATCTGATCCAATTAAATACGCTGATAGCGAGACACGTCATATTGTTGCAGGGCGTGGAGTCGGCGAAGTTCCTTTACTACAAAAATCTAAAACAATGCAAATTCTTGCACCATTTACATTAGAAGTCGGGAACCAGTGGACTGTATTAAGCAAAATGGCGAAAGGTAAAGATGTATCTGGTCTTATGACCTTCCTAGCGGCTTCCTATGGTCTTAACAAGGCGATGGAACACATAAGAGGAAGTGGCGTTACTCTTGATCCTGTTGGTGCTTTTGCTGAAGGATACGAAAAAGGTGAAGGGAATACATCAGATAAACTAAAACACGCAATTGCATCTTTAACAGGCGAAGTAGTTGGTAATATTCCTGGCGGTAACCTATTAACTAATCAAGTAGACACTAACAAGAAACTACCTTTTACGGATATAAAATATAAAGATTTATTTGGGGAGAGAAGTCCTAACCGTTTTGGCACTGGGGTAACACTTTCTAAGGCTTTGCAAGACCCTTTATATGCTCTCTCTCCTTTCGGAGCATCGCAATTCAGAAAAACTACTCAAGGTGTTGATGCGATACGGAATAAGGCTGTTTACAAAGGAGATAATGGTACTATTCCATTTAAAGGACCGAAAAAGGAACTAAGCTATCCAATTGATACTAATCCTTTAAAGAATCTCCAAATCACTTTAATGGGTCCTAGCTCAACGTCTGATGCTAAAGACTACTATGATAATAAGCGAGTTCCATTAACTGAGATACAAACTAAAGCATACAAACAAATGGAACCATATGGTTTAAATGAAGATTTGTATAATATTCTTCGAGTAGTTAAAACAAAACCATATGATAAAGGGAAAATCACGAAGATAGAGAAGGATGACAAACTTTCGAAAGAGGAAAAAGTTGCTAAACTTATGGAATTAATACAAACATTGCGAAAAAAATAAATGTTATTTCACCTCTGAAAGATATATAATATTAGCAAAAATATCTTTTGGGGGTGAAAAATGGATATCCTATACTGGATTTTAATTGGTTTATTTATCATCATGGTTTTGTTCGGTTTAAAAAATTGGTTAAGATTCATTTTGTATAGCTTTGCAGAACATGGATTGTTAGCGGGTTTATTATTGTTGATATTTTGTGTTTTATTAATTGCTCCATCTTTAATAAAAGAGTTCGCGCCACATTATTATGGTTATTCAATATGGGCTTTGATTTTATATATAGCCGGTTTATTGTTTTACAGATGGAATAAAACAGGATTTAAAGATGAAGAGGGCTAATGCAGCTCTCTTTTTATTTTGGAAAAGGGGATGTTAATCATGACATTAGAAATTTTAGGACATTACTTGTTTGGATCAGTAAAATTCTTGGATTTACTCACAATCGCTATGTTATTAGATATAATCACAGGCGTTCTAAGAGCGTGGAAAGAAGGTCACCTTAGAAGTCGGAATGCACTATTCGGATATGCTCGTAAAATCGGCATATTCGGGATAATTATTGCTGCCAATATCATTGATAAAATATTAGGCTTAAATGGGGCTGTGGCTTATGCTACGGTCATTTTTTATATAGCCAATGAATTACTATCCATCTTAGAGAATTGCGCTCAATTAGGCTTAAAAGTACCGTCTGTTCTAGCTGATAAGTTGCAAGTTATTAAAGATAAAGAGGATAAAGGAGAGGGTAAATAATGTCATTCATTTCCGAAATTGCTCCACATGCACAACAAATTAAAAAGAATTTTAACATTTTAGCTTCATTAGTAATTGCTCAAGCCTGCTTAGAGTCTAACTATGGTAAAAGTGGACTAGCTGTTAAGGGGAAGAATTTATTCGGTGTAAAAGGCTCGTATAACGGTCAATCTGTAACCATGCAAACCACAGAATATAAAGGCAATAAACCTTATAGAGTGGATGCAGCGTTTAGAAAATATCCATCATGGTATGAATCTTTATGTGACCTTGCTAATTTATACGTAAATGGAGTATCGTGGGACAGAAACAAATACAAAAACATAATAGGTGAGACGGATTATAAGAAAGCTGCAAAGAATGTTCAAGCTGATGGATATGCTACGGATCCAAACTATGCAAATAAGCTAATTAAAGTCATTGAAGATAATAACCTAACACAATATGATGAAGTGAAGCAAAGTGCAAAAGCAAAAAAACCTTCTAATAAAAAAAGGTTGTATCTCCCTAAGACTGCTTCATCCTGGAGAGTATACCCAACCAATAAAGCGCCAGTTAAGGGAAATGAAAAAGGTTTTCTCAACCCTAAAAAGTTCGGTGGTTTGGAGTATGAAATCTTAGGAAATCCACAGAAAGATGTGTATACAATTCAAACTCGCGACTTTGGAAAAGTGAATATTTATGCTGCACCAAGTACAGGTGCAAAGGTTAAATAAATAAGAAAGCCCTTCTCAATTGAGAGGGGCTGCTTTTTCTTTTTTTATTTTTATTCGCCTTTATAAAGTCATACAAAAAGAACAAAAGAATGATCGGGGCGTTAAATAATAACGCTGGCGGATACCACAACCAACCACCAACAATAGTGAAAATAAACGAAATGACAAAACTCCAAACCAAAACAACAATTGTATCTTTCTTATATTTTGTTGCAGCATTCACAAGCCAATAAACAAGATTCCAAATAATAAATCCGTAGCCAATGGAACCCATTATATCTACGATAATATCGACAATATCCATGCCCATCCCCCTTTACTTTATATATCCTTTTTGTTTCCATTCAAATAAATCAAACGTTTCTTCCATTTCCTTTACTAACTCCGTAATATTACGGTCACCATTATAAAACACTTTTTCTATCTCAAGATATCGTCCACCCATCTCCATACTTGCTTCATAAATACGCGCATATGCCCATTTTGCTGCTTCTCTATCTGGATCAACCTTAAAATATTTTCTCTTCACATGTGGATTGGTAAATAATAATATCCCTCCACCACTTTCTCTTACATGAATCTGAATATGTATTTGCATTTTACTTACTCCGTTCGTATAAATCATCTACTTTTACACCTAATAAATCAGCTAAAAGATAAGCTTTATCTATCGGGATTAAGCTTCTTCCTGTTTCGTAATTCCTTAACTGATGAACACTTACATTTAGTTTATCGGCAATGAAATTTTTCTTCAATCCACTATTTTTAATTAGTTCTTCTATTTTGCTTTTCATATTATCACCTGTTAAAACTATTCAACATCATTTTCTTTTCTCCTTTCGTAAATTTAATTTACGTGTACCTGCATTATTATTTACGTTTTGCGTATCTATATATCAAGACATATAAAAGGAGGTATATCCATGGAGACGAAAGATGTTGAAATGGCGCAGTTAATTGATAAGTTGGTGGATTTTCAGTTTGAAAACAAGTTGAGTAATAGAGAGATGATTTTATTACTATTCCGTATTTCTATGAGTTTATCGAAGGAGGATTTATCATGACGTATGAAGTGATACCATTTACAA
This sequence comes from Heyndrickxia camelliae, assembly GCF_002844575.1. Taxonomy (GTDB): domain Bacteria; phylum Bacillota; class Bacilli; order Bacillales; family Bacillaceae_C; genus Margalitia; species Margalitia camelliae. The sequence goes on along the minus strand of NZ_PIQO01000003.1, from coordinate 326,355 downwards.
AATTTATGTCAGTCGGACTTACTCCCTTACCAATCGTTGAAGGGTATATCTTTTTCGGTAGCATGTCCCTTGTTTTACTTGGAGTGATTGTCCTAGAAAAGTTCTTTGGGATAACTATAAACGATGCTATGGTGAAGGTAATCATGTTCGCTACATTCCTTGGTATGATTGCATGGTTTATATTAAAGAACCCTTTCATGCGATATTTAGCGATAGGTTTCTAGTGGATATAGTAAGTGGATATAGTTATTTTGCTTTATATCTTGTTTTATTATTTTGTCCATTTTGTAGTTTGATTTTAAAACAATTATCTCATTGATAATTCCATTATCTGATTCGATAATTTCAAGGAGGGGCGCACATGATAGAATGGTTAATACCGCCAATCGCAATAGGGGCAGTAGCGCTTATGCCAACTAGTAGAATGAACGAAAGAAAGATTATTGAGTCATGCTTTCATCGTCTTGAGTTGCTTGTCAAAGAGGACGATAAAGTGTATGTACCAACATTCAAAGAAAAGAAAAAAGGAGATGGTTATACCTGTTACGTGTACAAATTACCAAGAGGGTTGCATAGTGAAGAAATTATAAACGATGCCATTATCATTGAAGAAGCATTAAAGAAACCTGTAGAGATTGAATATAACTATTTTCTTCATATATACGTGTACGATAAAGACTTACCTAAAATGTTTCCTTATAAAGACGTTCCAGACGTTAAAGGGTGGCGAATTCCAGTAGGCAAAACTCATAGGGATATTATCTATCATGATTATGATAAAACTCCACATATGACCATTGCAGGAACTACACGATTTGGAAAAACAGTTATGCTTAAGAACATCATGACGTATCTTATCGAACACCATCCCGAGGAAGTTTCTTTCTATATTATTGATCTAAAAGGAGGATTAGAGTTTGAACGTTATCGCAAATTGCAACAAGTAAATGACATAGCAACCAATCAAGAAGAAGCTGCTATTATGTTAAATACCATCCATGACAATATTAAAGAACGTGAAGCGATATTTCGCAAGAATTTATGGTCTAACATTATCGACACTCCAATCAAAAACCGCACTTTCATTATTGTAGATGAAGCCGCACAACTCACACCCGATTCCTCCATGAGTAAAGAAGAAAAGGAACTATTAGAAGGTTGCCAACGTGTTCTATCCGAAGTCGCAAGGGTAGCTGGAGCATTAGGATACAGATTAATTTATTGCACTCAATATCCAACTGCTGACTGTATGCCAAGACAAGTAAAAATGAATGCTGATGGAAAGATTTCATTTCGTTTGCCGGCTGGATATGCTTCCAAAGTAGCCATTGATGAAACAGGAGCAGAAAAACTTCCATCTAACATACCCGGAAGAGGATTATACAAAACTCACGAACTAAAGAAATTCCAATCCCCTTACATCAGCGATAAAGAAATGATGGAGCGTTTAGGAGGTTTTATGCGTGTTGCCCCAAACCGAGAGAAAAAGACAGAGACACGAAGCTATACTATTGACCTTGGATAAATTGGAATTTGTAACAAAAGGTCAATTACAAGCTATTCATAACTTAGGAGGAGGGAAAAATGCTTATCGAATCCTCAAAGAAATAAAGGAGGAAGGGTATATTCAATGTAAACGAATAGTGGAAAACATTTATTACTTAACCAAAGAAGGAAGGGAGTTAATAGGATCAACCAAAGATGTGAAGTGGAATCAGAATGTCGAGCATACCTTAATGAGAAATGATTTATATGTCTTGCTTGGTTGCCCGGATAATTGGAAGAATGAACCGCAAGTAAAAGTTAAAGTAAAAGATGGTTTAAGTCATAAAGAGATAAACTTTCGACCGGATGCACGTTTTTATCAAAAAGGAGTTCATCACTTTGTAGAAATTGACAATGTTCAAAGCATGGGAGAAAACAAAAAGAAATTGCAAATATATTATGAAGTGAAGGAAGCATTTAAAATGCAATTTGGTCATGACCCAAAGATTATCTTCTTTACGAAATCAGAACTAAGAAAAAGACGGTTAGCAGAATGGGGAGAAGGATTAAATTTGCATATTTACATTAAATAAATAAAAAAGGTCAAGCGATTGACCACTTGACCACCAAAATGCTCACACAGTAGCGTTAACTAGGGTGAGTATAAATATATAAAAAGAGGGGTGTTTTGTCTCAAAACCGTTGATATATAAGGATTTTTGAGTTTATCGTTAATCGGATGAAACTAGAGTTTTTATAGAGTATAGTCCAGATATTATAATTGTTGGTGAGATTCGAGACCATGAAACCGCCGAAATTGCTGTACGGGCTGCATTAACAGGTCATTTAGTTCTAAGTACTATGCATACAAGAGATGCGAAAGGAGCAATTTATCGATTATTAGAATTTGGGATTAAGCAAATGGAATTGGAGCAAACACTAATTGGCATAACTGCACAGCGACTCGTTACGCTTAGCTGTCCATTTTGTGGGGATCGATGTTCAAAATACTGTTCGCGCTACCACGAAAAAAGAAGAGCGGCTGTTTATGAGTTATTGTATGGAAAGTCATTGAAGTGTGTATTAGACGAGGCTAGTGGTTTAGAAACACCGTATCAATACGTAACGTTAAGAGAAATTTTACGAAAGGGGATTGCACTTGGTTATATCTCTAAACAAGAGTATAATCGCTGGGTTTTTGAAACGGAACAAGCAAACCTTGAAAGAGCAGGGTATATTTTTAAATAGACTCGGTGATATGCTGCAGAATGGATTTTCAATAGCGGATGCCATTGATTTTTTAGGAAGAGTGGATCAAAAATATTATACACATAGAATGTTAATGAAATTACAAAACGGAATTCCGATTCATGAAATTCTAAGTGAAGAGCAATTCGATAAAAAAGCTTGTGCCCAAATGTTTTTTGCTGAGAAGCATGGGAATATCGCATTGGCCTTCAAGGAAGCTGGTAATTATTTAGTTAAAAGAGATAATGAACGAAGGACAATCCTTAAATTATTACAATATCCATTGATTTTAATAGGGATTCTCATTCTTATACTATTTATGTTAAAAACACTATTACTCACACAATTTGCTAACCTCTATTCCTCCATGGATTATCAACCTTCCCTATTTATTCGCTTTTTTACTCAATTTATGGAGAAAGGGCCGTTTTATGTAACAATTTTCAGTGGAAATGTTTTTTTGATTATCCTTCTTTCAAGTGTTTTTTTCTCAAAAAGAACAACTATTGAGAAAGCTGAAATGATTGCTCGAATACCTGTAATACGGACATATTCCCGATTGTTGAATAGTCAGTTTTTAGCGAGGGAATGTTCTTTCTTACTGCATAGTGGTTTATCGATCAATGAGGTATTAGAATGTATGGCTCAACAGCATTACCGACCACTAGTGAAGAATATAGCAGAACTGATTCGTAAAGATCTAACATTAGGCTATTCCTTTTCCTATTCCCTTTCAAAGTTTTCCTTCTATGATCCTCAGTTATTTATTGTTATCCAACATGGTGAAAAAAATGGCAGATTAGACCAAGAATTGCAATATTATAGCCGCTTTTGTCTTGGTCAAATAGAGGAAAAAATGGAAAAGGTATTTAAAGTTTTGCAGCCACTTATGTTTAGCATGATTGGACTATTAGTACTGGCAGTCTATATGTCCATTATGCTGCCGATGTTTGATATGATGAATTCGATTTAAGGGGGTATTTCATTTGAAACTAGTAAAAAATCAAAATGCCTTTACATTAATAGAAATGTTAGTCGTCTTATTAATAATAACGATATTAATATTTGTAGCAATTCCAAATATCACAAAACATAGCAAAAATATTAATAATAAAGGATGCGAAGCTTTTGTGAAATGGAATAAATACAGTTCATCCTCTTTTCAATGCTGATTTTACAAGGGTTTCAGGGTTTGGTCAAGAATTATAAAATCCTAAAAAAGATTGCACAAAAAAAGAGGGAGAACTAAAACCTGAATATTTCACAAATAAAAAGTACCCACTTAGGATAGAGTAGGTACTAATTTGTTGAAAGCATCTTGCAACTCTTGAACATCCTTATATCTGCTGAAAGGGTCATCTGCAATGCCCTTTTCAATAAATTTCTTAAAGTCATTATTTTTATAAGAATCCAATTTGATTTTTCCAGTCATTACAAAATAGACAATTCTGGTTAAGGCATATGTTTCATGGAAAATGGTATATTTATCAAAGCCAATTAACTCTAATTTAGGGTCATTAAAATATCCTTTAATTGTAGTATTCTTGTTAGTTAATACACTGTTCTCTAATTTGACTAGTCCAAAATCTGATACCTTAATTACATTTAAACCCTCATATTTCTTAATCAATATATTTTTTGTACTTATATCTCTGTGTAAAACACCTTTACTATTAATGTATTTAAATGCCCTAAGTATTTGTCTAATTAGATTTACTCTTTCTTTAACTCCCATAGTCCCATTATTTTTTAAAATATATGATTCTAATGTATCATCTGCAAATTCCATCACATATTGCTGCTTTTCATCATCAAAGTGATATACCTCAATAACATATGGTGAATTTAACTTTTTCATTTCTTCAAATTCTCTCTTAAATCTTTCATACTCATCTTTTGTTAAATCTTTCTTTGCTTTTTTTATAACAAAAAACCTGTTGTAGTAATCATCTTTGTATTTATGGACAGTGGCATAGGAACCAGTGCCAATTGTTTTTGTAGGGAATGAAATGTTTTTATGAGCTCTTGATATGGATACCTGAGTATCAAAAGTAAATATAGGCTCAGCATCAATCAATTGAATAAATTCAAAATCATGAGGGATAGCACTCCCTCCACTTTCAACAAGAAATTTTTCACACTTATCAAATATCCCTTTGTAGTATGGAATAACAGTAAAATAATACTCTGTATCTTTCAATGTTGATTGTAATGAATATATTTCATCAATTAAGAACATTAATTGTCTACTTTCATAGGCATTATAATGCCTATTGCTCTTTAACTTACCATTTAAGAATATAAATAACTTATTAAGATAAAAGTGAAATGAAGAAAAAAACTCTTTAAATTCAGGAAAGTTTATGTCCTCATAAAAATCTATATATCTATTTACATTTTCATATGTAAATCTTTCAAAATGATCATCAACTTTATTCTTTATATATATTAAAAGGTTTTCCTGTATGGTAGGCATATTATTGCTCCTTTGGTAATTTTTATGAGGAAATTATATCATATTTTTATGGAAAATAATGATAATAGTAAATTAAGGAGTGGAGTGTAACAATCCTTTTTTGTTAAGATAAAATGGGTACAGAACATATAGAGGAGATTATTATTTATGATAGCTAGTTACCAAGAACTATTTGAAACTGGAAAAATAAAAACTGAGCATTTATTAATTGGAAATGGTTTTTCAATAGGTTTATGGAAAGATTTTAATTATTCTTCTCTGTATGAAAATCAAAGGGAGACACTTGATTACAAAGATAGAAGATTATTTGAGGAACTACATACAACTAACTTTGAGTATGTCTTAGAAAACATAAAGAGAGCTTTAAGCATAAATAAAATATTTAGTTATGAAACTGATGAGCTTATTGTAAGTTATGAAAGAATTAAAAGAGCATTAATAAATGGAGTTGTTAATGTCCATCCTAATAACTTTGATATTCAATTAAATAATGGAATTGACACTAATTATACTTTCAGTATTTTCACTAATAGTATTTTTACTACTAATTATGATCTTATTCCATATTGGCTACATGTTAAATTACATAATCAACACAGGACTATTAATGACTTTTTTAGAAGAAATGGCTTATATTATTTAAACTTTACACCTAAAAAAAATGATGACTCCTTAAATTTATATTACTTGCATGGTGGATTACATTTATTTGTTAATGAGGAAAATGTAATTGAAAAGGTAAGAAAGAATGGACATGAATTTTTAATTGATGCTGTTACTGAATCAATGGAGCAGAATAATATACCTCTTTATGTATCAGAAGGGAAATGGGAAGATAAGTTAGAACAAATACAATCAAATAAGTATTTAAGATTTTGTTATAACTCTTTAAGGGATATAAGTGGGCATTTAACAATCTATGGTCATGATTTAAATGAATCTGCTGATAAACATATAGTAGATGCAATAATAAATTCTAATGTAGATGTTATAGCTTATGGCATATATGACTTAGATAGAAAAGAGGCTACCTCTGAGAGAATTAGAAGTTATTTTCCAGATAAAGAAATTTACTTCTTTAACTCAATGACTTTTGATAAATCTGTTAAGTATATTAGTCATCCATTAGCTTGGGGAGAACCTAGAAACTGGTAAGATTTTAGGGGGAGTACAAATGGCAGATGATATTGATTATGATTACCTTGTTAATGATTTAGGAAAGCTTTGGACTGTGTTAAAAGATGATTTAAGCTCAGGTAAAGTTTTGTACAATGACATAGAAAAGTTAATTAGTGATTATGTCTTTTTTAAATCCTTTCATAGCATGTTTACAAAAGCTGTTGGTTATTTTGAGGAATCTTTGAAAGACATATTTCCAATGTATAGGGGAGCTAATGGAATACAAAGTCTTACAAATTACAATAGAATGATTCCTACACTTGAATATTCACAAAACCAAAATAGAATGAACCCACCAGGAACTGTATTTTTATATTTAGGTATTAACAAACAAAATAAATTCAATGAATCCATTACTACCTGCTTAAAAGAAATAAGAGCACCTCATGATTCTACAGCTACTGTATGTAGATTTCAGGTTACTGATTTAGGAAGAAATAAAAAAGTTGTTAATATTTGTGGGGATAGTAGCATACCTAAACAAATTCATGAGCTAGAGCAATATGTTAAGAAAAAATCCTATGATAAGAAATTCAGAGTTATGAATCATACAAAGCTCTCCAAGATAATTACAATGCTTTACTTTAATATATTCTCATCTGACCAAATTTTTAAGCCTGTTGAAACAGACAAACAAGATATAAAAAGGATGGAATATGCTCCTTTTCAAGCTATTGCAAATTATATAAAGGAGCAAGGTTATGCAGGTATGATTTATAAAAGCACAGTACATAAAAATGGAACTAACCTAGTGTTATTTGATACAGAGTATGCATCTGTTGTACCTAATACAATGAAACATGTAACAGTCTCTGATTATCTATAGGGGTAGCTCTTTGACTATGAGGTAACAACTAATAAAGAATATCTTCATAGAGAGCAGAAATGCTCTCCTTTTTGTTAGGGTTATGTAATCTCCTCCAATTTTTTAAACTGCAGCAGACTGTGTGGGCATTTAAAAAGGCAATATCTCAGTTAAATTTTCATTTTACTATACAAAAAAGCAGGAGAGGCAAATCCCCTACTTTACTATGTTATCTCTGTTGATTTTTATTGTCCCTTCTCCTGAAAATAGGAATACCTTTATACTAACATTAAACTTCTTCTTGAAAAATGTTAAATTGGACAGGGGTATAGTTAAGTGGAATTTTAAATTCCTTAAGATTTTCTACTTTTTTAAAATAATCATCTAACTCACCCTCATAGTTAAAATACCATTCTGATACTTTTAATTTTTTAAACTCTTTAACAGGATTAAAAACAAATTCACAATGCAGTTGTTGCATATTTCCATCCTCTATATCAGTGAATTGTCTAACAAGGTCAAAATAAAATAACTTCTCTCCAGTAAAGTTGAAAATTCCACACTGAAATAATATGGCTTTCTCTTCCTCTCCAACAACATCCTCTTTTGCAAAAGCTTTAAATTCCTCCCAAACCTTAAGAACATCATTTGTATTATCACCAATTTTATTTTTGAGGTAATTTTCAGCAGTAGCTATTGTAATCATTTAATAATCATCCTCTACAGAAAAATCATTTCTTCATAATTCTTCCCACTAATTTTATTTTATTTTATTTTATTTTCAAAAAAAACAAATCCAACATATAAGATTGAGTACCAAGCATAGTCATAACCTGTAAGCCTCTGGACAGAAAGTACCACTGACTATTTAAACAAAAAAAGCAGGAGAGGCACAGATAACCCCTCCTTTACTATTATTTCTGATAAAATTCATTCAAGAAAAACAGCTTGTTTATTGAATAAGTCAAAAATCTAAATCAGAATACATTCTAGCTGATGTAGAAGGAGAAAATCTTACTCTATATTTATTAGCAAGCTCCTGTTTCACTTTTTCAGTAAGTTGTTGCCCTTGTTTATTATGCTCATTTTCTAATTCTATTCCATTGGGGAGCAAAGTATCTTTACTCCAGTCAATCCATCTACCATAGATCATAGCCCACCTCATCAAATCATCCTTTAAATCCTCTGAAAGGGGAGCCTCTTCAATGTCAAAGTTACAGCCACATTGATTGCACCAAATAGGGTCTGCACTAACATCACCTTCAACCTTTAAATCAAAAGTTTGCTTATTCTCACAAAAACAGTGCATCTAAATTACACTCCTAATTGAAACTATTTATTCAATTTTAATATGTTCTAAAAAGCCTGTCCAATATCTCAGGCTCAGTCTCAAGCATATCCATGAAAATAATAAATGCATCAGGACTAAATGTGCCTTTAATAATGCTCCTAATATGGACACTAGGTAGGTTATAACCTGTAGGAGCTTTTCTTATTTGTGTGACAGTCATCCCCTTTATAAAGTGGAGATACATGATTGCTCCCAATAGCTCACCTGTATAACCTCTTTTATTTATGTTTACTCTCATTAGTTTGTAAGCCTTTTGACTCCATTGAGGAGCTTTGTTCCCTGACACTTTCCATGTATTAAAATTATAAATTATGCTCATTGATCCATTCTCCCTCTCTTGTAAAATAAAAGAGGCAGAGCAGCTTGCCCAACCTCTAAAAATTTCTTAATTACATTCTTTCTATCTGAGACATAGCAGAGATAATACTAGTATTACTGATACTAAAAACAACACCCTTATAATTAAGCCTTTCAGCATTAACACTAGCTGTAATGTCCCTTAGGATGTAACCCAAATGGTTAAGTTCATTTACTACAGACTGTAATGCCTTTACAATCTGAGCTTTGTTAGCTTGATTGATAATTGGCTTTACTGTACCAATAAGTTGATAAATTTCACTTGATAAGGCTTTATGAGCTTTGTACCCCTCATATAGTGCATCAATAATATCCTGTCTTGCTTTACCACCTAGTAGTAATTGAGTTGAGGCAATTCCTGCAATTCTCTCCTCTTTTTCCTGAATGGACTTATTTATGGTCATAACCTGAGCCACAATGTCACCTTTAACATCTAGATTGTTAATGGACTCTTTCAGCTCTACAACTTCAGCCTCTAGAGCTTTCTTTTCTGTTGTTAAATTTTTGGATAAATTATTATATTGCTCATGTACTGCCTGAGCATTTTCTATAGTTTTATGAGTATCTTTAAAAGTCTCAAGCTGAGACTTAAAGTCATTTACTAGAACATCCTGAGCCTTATTTTCTAGTCCTAACATTGCCAAAGTAGCCATAAAGTTCACTTGTAATTTATTCATTATAAATTCCCCCAATAATTTTTTAGTCTATTTCAATCACATTTAATTCCTCATATTCCTCAGTGAGAACATCATCACCAGAGTAAACCTCATAGTCTAGGTAGCAGTTTATTGGATGGTAAAGATAAAACTCCTGTCCATCCTTTTTTCTAATTTTGATAGCCTCTAGGAGCTTTCTTTCATTGTAGACATTTTGTAATAGATGCTTATGAATGATTACTCCTACCTGCTGTCTAGTAAGTCCTACTAGCTTTCCTATACTCTCCTGTGAAATCCATGCAAAGCCATCCTTATCAGTATGAGATGCAATAACAAGCAATACTTTTAGTGCTGATGGATGGAGCTTAGACAGTCCCCCTTGAGCAATAAAATCCTTGTCTAATGATAGGTAAGCCTTTTTCTCAATTTCATCAGCAGAAAGATTGTAGGACTCTCTGACAGATAAATGGACAAATGGCTCTTGCTCAATATCAGAGGTACAAAGTCTTTCCTTGAGTAGAGCTTTCCCCTGCTGAATAGTTTCTCTTGGGATATGCTTGGAGTAGTCTTTTTCATTTACTACATTCATTGAATTTACTTACCTCCTCCCATAGATATTGTTGTAATTGTTGTTACTCAATTTGATACAAAGAAAAGGGATATACTATCCATCCTTTACAACCTATCAAGTCTTTCTCAGCTTTCTAGTCTTTCAGTTCTTTAGTGTTAAGTAGACATTCCCCCCTCTGATTGTTGGATAGTAGGGACAAATGGGATTGATTGACTGCCCCACATGACTATATTTAGATGTAACTTTGAAACTGTGACATGGTTGATAATGTCCCTGCTCAACCTGCCTTCATATTTACCATTAGATGAAAGTATTGAGCTGTGACAGGCAATGCAATTCTTTTTCCATAACTACTCAACCTGTCCACATACCTATCATTAGAGGAGGAATTTAAAACTGTGACATATTGCAGCTATCTGTTGAAAAAACTTTTTAAAATTAAATGGAGGAATGGAGGAAATAAGGAGGTATTCTGCCTCAGTTAAAAATTTATTGGAAGGAATAAGGATGATGTTATGAAAAAGGAGTGTAAAAAGCATGGTCTTGGATTATTTAGTACAGTAAAGTGTTGATGTACCAATGCTTAAAACATCCAAGATTCCAAGAATGTCCAAGACATAAAAATATTTATTTTCTGACCTTTCAGTTTGAAAAATAGGAGGGGGGACTATTGAGAATTAAAGATGAAACAAAAAAAGAGCAGTTCCTCAGAGGATGCCCTTCTCCTTTGCAATATTGTACAGTGATGCTCTGCTTACCTTAGTGATCTGACAGATTTCCTTAACTGTCTTTCCATTGGTTTCTCTGTTTGCAAACAGCTCTAATGCATGGACTAAAGCAGGGTTTTTATCAGTGTATTTCTTAGGCTTACCTTTGTACTTACCTTGAGCTTTTGCTACAGCTATTCCTTCTCTTTGTCTTTCCAGTATCATTTCTCTTTCCCATTCTGCTACAGATAAAAGGATGTTTCTGATTAGCTTTGAGGTAGGAGAGCCATCAAACATACCCATATTTAAAACATGCAGCTTGATCCCCTTTTCTGTAAGCTCATCCACAAGCTGTATGCCTTCTTTGACATTCCTAGCCACTCTATCCATCTTGGTAACAATAAGTGTATCTCCTGCCTGTAGGATGCTTAGCAGAGCCTGTAAACCTTCTCTCTGAGTGTTCTTGCCTGTTGCCTTATCTTTATATATTTCCTCTGCTCCTGCCTCTTGTAGAGCCTTTACTTGAGCCTCTAGATGTTGGTCTGCTGTTGATACCCTTGCATATCCATATTGCTTAGCCATCTATGTTAACCTCCTGATATAACAGTAAATAGACATTTAAAATAGACTCTATAAACCTAGTATAATCAAGGATTACTTTATTGTCTATTTTGGGTAAGGTTTAAATGGACACTATGAGCTCTAAGGGGGTACAGGGGGGACTAGGGGGTAAGGAGCAGGGAGAGAAGTGCCTGAAATATAGCTACAATTAAAAAAAACTAAATTGGTAATATTACCCACTGTGTATTATAGTGAGCTTTGATTAAGGAAAATTTACCAATAGTAATATGCATATTTTATGTTTAGAATTTGCTCAAAGAATGGATTTTTGACAATAATTGAGGTGAATTATATGTGGCTTGATGTTATTGAAATTGCTGTTTTTCTACTTATTTTAGGATCACTGACTCTTTCCTTTAAAATCTTTAAAATTAGTGAACAGAAGAAGAACATTGTGTTTTTATGCCTCATTGTACTTTTAAGCTTAATCATTATTACAGACACAACTGAAAATGCTAATCACAAGTTACCAATATTTATGGGATTGATACTTGCTGCTACTGGATTAGTAAGGAAACTAAAACAAAAGAAATAATGTACAATCCTGCTATGGGGGTATTACAGTGAGTTTATTATTAACCAAAGTTTATAAAGAAGTTTTCAAAGATTATGCTGAAAGTTTAGGATTCAAACTAAAAGGTTCCTTATTTATTAAAGTAGTGGGGAATGAGATTATTCAAACCATATATTTATTTAAAAGCAGTCCAATTGATTTCACATTAAACATTGGACTATTTCCATTTTGTATTAAGAATGACAAGGTCTTTTTAAGAGAAGGAAATTTTAGACTTGATGATTTTTTAACCAATGCTGATTACTGGGAATTTGACAGACTTAATTACAATAAGACAGTTTCTGTTGTTAATGATGTATTAGCAGTTTTCCAAAAGCATGTTGCTCCTGTTCTTGAAAAGGTAACAGACCTTAAAACATATTTGGACTTTGTAAATAAGCATGAGTTAGAGAAATATGGTGAAGTGCTTTGGAATGTTGATAAATTGTACTCTTACCTTAAACTAGGGGATTATAACACAGCAAATTTGATAATTGCTGATTTGGAAAAACATACTTTAGATGTTGCTGAAACAAATAAAGTCTTATACTCAAGTAAAGAGAAGTATGAGAAATATTTACAAATGCTGAAAGATGAGTTACTCCCTTACCTTGAAATTAAACAAGCAATTAAAAATGCAAATATTCATTTTATTAATGCTTTGATAACAAAAAATGAGAATGACACAAAAAATCTCTTGGGGAAATTTGGTTTTTAATAAGGAGTAATATAATTTGACATGAAAAATAAAGGATACTTTGACAATGAAAATTATACTGGTAATCACATACACATAGACAATTATAAAGATCAATTTACTTTTTATTTAGAGGCAATTGCTTTGGAAAGGTATGATAAAACTTTGGATTTGTTTTTTAATGAATTTGAAAACAAACAAGAATATACAGCATTATTTGATAATCAGGAACATCACTATACTGATTACTTTGGGGTATTCTTAGGAAACATTAAAACAGAGCAAGGTGCCAATGATATGTTTAAAAATTGGGTTGATACAGTGTTATATCCATACAGAGAAAAAAAGATTGGTAAAAACTCATAAATAAAAGCCTCTAAGGGAGTTATCACAAGAGTGAAAATGAAAAGTAAAAATTATTCTTTTAAAGAAATGAATCTTTTTGAAAGGGTAATTGCTGTTTCAGCAATAACATTACTTATAATTGTTTGTGTTTCAATTATTATTGGGAGCATTTTCTTTGGGATTGCAGGATTTTTAAAATTATTTGGAGTAAGGTATGAATCTTTTTCATCACTATTACTTTTTGTTTTGTTATATTTCATTATTGGCTTTATTCTTGATTTAATTGCAATGGTTTTTATTAGAGTAGCAACTCAGAATATAACAGGTAAAACTAAACTATTTCTCACAAGGATGATTATAGACTGCACATTTTCTTGGGTAGCATTTCATGTAGCAGATGAAATAATTAGTGGTATTTCTATTCAATTAACAACAGAAATCATTGCTGTTCTATTCTTTCATTTGGTTGGGATGGCTTTTGAGGAAAAAGAAAAAAAGGAACAAGGTGAATAAAGCTTGAATAAAGATTCTTTATTAGCTGTTTTAGTTACTATTGTGGTAGTTACATTCACAAAGGACTTAAATATTTGGGATAGTTGGATAATTACAGAAATAGTTAGATTAATCCTTTGTTTTATTGCTGTATTTATTGTTGCAGTAATAGTAAAAAAAGTTTTTCCTAAAGAAAGATAGAGGTGAGATTATTGAAATTCAATCAAATGACAGATGAAGAAAAAAGAAAATTATTAATGGCAATTTACTTTTTAAGCAAAGGTTTACACCAATTAGATAGACTACAGGATAAATTCAGGGAAAAGGAAACAGATGCAGAAGCAAAAGAAGCTTTTGAAAAGAAACTAAATCTTTCTGCAGCTATTGCCAGAATTAATGATTTATACCTTTATTCAGAAGATGAAACAGAAAATGAGCAGATACAGGCATTAGAGGATGAGGTCTTTGAATGGATTGAGGATACTGGGTTTACTGAGGAAGTAAGGAAGTATTTTGATAAAGATAGTATCATGTTTAGTTAAAAAACACTTATTAACCAATAAAACAGTTTAGATTGGGGGACTAGATTTTTGTGTTAGTAATGCTTGGAGTAGTCCTCTTAATAATTGGTCTGGCATCTGCTATATACTTATTGAGCTATGGTTATAAAGAATTTAAGAAAGATGAAACCAAAAAATCAAAAAAAGTATTTTTTTTAATCATAGGCTTATCTGAAATTTTAAGTCCAAGCAGTCTCAGTGGTTTTGCTTTCTTGTTATCACTTGGAGCTATTCTTATTGGTATTGTACTTATTACAAGTCACTAACTAATACTGTAATTTAGGAATAGATCATAGGGCAGAACATAATTGCACATTGAGTACAGGAGAGGTGATTTGCCTCCCCTTTTTTAAATTCCTAAGATTGAAATAAAATCATGTTTTTTGCTTGTATTCATTACCCATGTTTGTAGCTCAGTTATTACCCTTATCAGCCTGTTTATATTTTCATGAAAGTCTTTAAGAAAATTTTTCTCTGTTATTTCTTCTAACAAAAATACAAGATGTTTTTTTAATTCAGCAATGTTTGGATTGTTCTGTAATATTGATTTTAGTTTTTCAAGCTCAGCAATTATTAGTCCCCAAGTTTGCATACTTATCTCACTCACACCAAACAAACTATACCTCTTATAATGTTTTTCAATTGCAAAAGAAAAGAATGAAAATGTCTCATCTGAAAAATATATAGAGTCTTTATTCCAATGATTCCCTGTGTATTTTCCTGGTTTCAATTCTACATAACAAGTTCCTTCCAATGCCTTAACATCATAAATAATTTGAATAGGCTCACACATTAGAAACCTCCATGTTTCCCATTTATATAAATATATCATGATTCTATTTTGTGAAAAACTGGAGTTAAAAGTAACAAAAATAATCCCTATCTAAAATTGCAATGTTAGGAGCAATATGAGCATGTGTCACAGTTTAAGAACTCTTCTCTAATGATAGTTATGAGGGGAAGAAATGGACAAAATGTCACAGTTTTAAATTCCCTGCTAAATATAGCTTAGATAAAACATTGCAAAGGGAGAGGATACAAAATGGAGCAATTTAAAAAACAGGAAAATAAAGAAGAGATCATTACCTTTAAGACTAAAGATAGAGTCACAGTAAATATACATGGAAATCCTAACTTTGAGATGTGGGCAAAGAAAATGATTGACCTTTATAATCATAAGCAAAATAAATCAGCTAGTTAAAAGGAAGAGCTAAGAGGCTTTTCCTTTTTTTATTTTTGATACAAAGATACAATAATAATAAAGGGCTTTCATAGGAGATGGTTAGGATGAGTTTTAACCAATTAAAAGTAGAGGATATTGAAAAAATATTTTATAAAATAAATGAAAATGCCTGTGAGCTGTTAGAGGAGGCTGAGCTACTCTATAATCATGAAAAATATGCTAGAGCTTACCTCTGTGCCCATATAGCATTTGAGGAATTTGGGAAATTACCTATTTTGTATTCTGTAGCTTTGGATATCCATTTTGGCAAAAAAGTTAATTGGAAAAAACTTAATAAAGATATTAGAGACCATCAGACTAAAATTTCACAAAGTTATGTGTCTATGCTACTGATTTTATTTAAATTTATGAAAGTAAAAGGATATACAGAGTTTAAATTTTCATTAATTACTAACTCTTATGATGAAATTATGGATTTTTTAGATGAGACTAATTTTTCTTACTCAGAGGCTATAGAAGAATTATATTTGGATGCTGAAAATCAAAAACAAATAAATATGATCCCTGCTGTTGCTGATTTACTGAATGGATTTAAAAATAGTAGCCTGTATGCTGATTTCCATGATGGCATTTTTTATAAACCTAGTGAAAGAATAGACAAAGATATTTGTGGATTTGGTATTACACTTGCCAAAATACAAAAAAAATATCATCAGTTACCTGATTTTGATAAAGAAGGATTTGGATTTAATGAATTAACTCAGGAAATAGAGTATTCAAATGCTTTAAAACAATTTCTAGAAAGTGTAGATGAGCTAGAAGAACTGCAAAAACAAAAATAAAAAAGAGAGGGCTTTACAGCTCTCTCCAATTAATATCTATAACAGGCTCATTATTTGTTTCAGCAGTTTTAGTAAATACAATTCCTGAGATAATCAGCTTTAATGTAGCATTTTGCTCCTCAAGCTCCATCTCCTCAAAATTATCAATCATTTCAATTATTCCTTTTACTTTATCAACCTGAGTAGAGGCATCTAGGCTTTCTAATTTATTTCTTACAATGTTTATCTCATTTTTAAGAGCTGAGATTGTTTCCTCTAAAGTCTCTTTCTTTTGCTGATATGATTGCTTATCTAACTCCTCATCTAAATACAGGTCTAACAGCCTTTTAGCCTTTCTTTCCTGCTTAGCTAGGTCTGCCTCAAGACTTTCTAAATTTGATTTAAGGTTATTTTCAATATCTGATGTATCCTCATCTAACAAACTTACTAAGGACTCCTCTAATTCCTTCTTGTACAGCTTTAATGCCTCTACGACAGCATTTTCTACTTTGTATATAGCTGCTCCTCCATTATGGCATTTAGTCTCAAGGTCAATCTGATGTCTACAAGGTCTAATCTGATAAAAGGAGTAATTTCTCCCTGTCTTTCTAACTTTATTATTGAGCTGTATTGTCATCCCTTTTCCACAAACTCCACAAACTAAGAGCTTATTGACAGGAGATTTAATCCCTAAGGATTGTAGATTTTCTTTTGACCTTCTAGATTTAAAAAGAGCCTGTACCTGATTAAATTCTTCCTCAGTCATTATTGCCTCATGAGTATCTTTTGCAATAGCAATCTTTTTCAGCCTTTTAGAGTTATACTTTGACTCCCCTACATAAACTCTATTTTGTAGGATGCCTAATACTCTGTCTGTCTTAAAAGGAATACCTTTTCTAGACCTATAACCTAGCTCATTTACTTTGTCAGCTATTTGTCTTGAGGAGTAACCTAATAAAGCTAATTCAACCATCTTTCTTACTATTTTCTTTTCATCAGGATTTACAAGTAACTGCTTTGTATTCTTATCCCATGTATAACCTATTGGAGGTATTGAGCCAATCCATCTGTTATTAATAGCAACAGCATCATATTTTCCTTTTTGTAATCTGTGTCTAATCCTTTTATATTCAAAGTCAGAAAGGACTGAGCTAAATCCAAAAAGTAGCTCCTGATTTTCATCATCAAACTTAATAACATTGTCAGGAGTCTCAATGACAATATCATGCTGAATACAGAGCTTTTTAATATCATCTAACAGACCTATATCTCTGCCAAGTCTGTCTATATGAGTAACCAATATCCTGTTATATTTTCCATCCTCAATAGATGCAATCATTTTAGCTAACTCAGGTCTATTCCATTTTATAGAGCTTTCAATTTCCTCAAATACATCAGGATTCTTATATCCCTTTTGCTCAGCTATTCTTATTAAAGTTTCCCTCTGAGTATGCAGAGTTTCTTCTGCTCCTCCCTCTTCCTCTCTAGATTTCCTAACATAAATTGCTACCTTTAACTTTGTTGCTGATTGTACCATTTTGTTTTCTCCTCCTAATAAAGCTCTGATTTTTGTCTCTATCTCTATAATTAGAGAGAGTTATCAAAACTGTGACATGATGTCAGAGCTACTTATTTAAGGAGGATGTACTGTGTTTTTCTGACAACATGGTCCAAGGACAGGTGGAAGCATATGAAATGGAAAAGCATAGTTTTCCAAAAAGTGTGGGCGACTTGGAGAAAGAAGGATATTTAAAGGATGGAAGAACCACTTGTCCGAATGGAAATACTGTCAAAATCGATGCGGACGGAAAAGTAACTGAGGTCAAGGGGAATAACTCTTGAAAGCGAGTCTAGGGAACAGGGGTTACACGCTAATTGAAGTGTTAATCGTATTATTAGTGCTCACCGTTTTTCTTTCCCTAAGCCTGGCTAGCTTCAAACCTTTAAAAGACACAATGGATAAGAAAATGATTATTTCACAATTAGAAGCAGACCTTTACTATGCGCAAACCTATACGATAAGCAGACAAGAGATTGTAACCGTTCAATTTTACCCAGCTTATAATCGCTATATGATGAAAACTGCTAATGGTAACGTAATTGTGAATAGGTCCTGGGACACCTCTGTAAAATTAATAAAAGGATCATTTCTATCTTTTACTATTTTGCGAGATGGAAATATTAGCAGATTTGGAACCCTTACTTTTGAAATAAATGGGCATACGTTTGAACTGATATTTAATATTGGAAGGGGGAGGTTCCGTGTACAGGAATGAGAGAGGTTTTACTATTGCGGAAGGATTAGTAGCCTTTGGCGCTATCTTATTTGTAGCAACCATGTTGTTTCCCCTTATGTTTCACATGATGAAGAATTTAGAAAATAATAAGGAGCATCTATTGGCTTATCGATTTTTGTATGAAAGTTCAGAGCAATTTATGATTAACGATACATTATCAAAAAGGTTTACATCAGAAGGAAGAAGTTACGAAACCTCTATAACATCTTTCAATGGGAAGTGGAAAGCATGTGTGCTATATGATAAGAAACAAAATTGTATTACTGAAACGGAAAAATGAAAAGGGGTTTACATTAGTAGAAAGTATTATTACTTTAATGATTGCAGTTGTCATCTTAAGTATTATTCCCTTAGTAATGAAGGGGGTTAATCAAATCAATCATTCTTTATCTACAGAGGATTCATATGAGTGGAATATTTTCTTAATGCAGTTAAGAAGAGAATTAAGGAACTGCAACGAGGCTAGCAGGACTGGGAACAAGCTTATATTACAAGTAAATGGTGAAAAGGTTTCGTATGAACCATTTGGCTTATTGTTACGCCGAAGAGTAAACGATACTGGTCATGAAGTTGTATTGCAAAAGGTGAGGAGAGTGGAGTTTGCTATCAACAATAATCATATTACTCTTAGCGTTCAATTTACAAATAATAAACAAGTAATGGCCGAGTTTACTTTTTTTAATCCGACTGTATTGGAGGATTCTAGGGTAGGGGGGCAGGAAAGTGAAAAATGAAAAAGGATTTATTTTACCATTTACATTAATGATCACCTTTGTTGTTTTCTTTCTTCTCCTTTCATCTGTCCAAATATACTTATCGGAATTTCGCTATCTACAAGAAGCAAAAGGGTATTATATACGGAACAGTATGATTTCCTTAACCTTGAAAACATTAATGGAACGTATAGAAAATCAAAAAATGGAGAATCAAGGTGTGATATCATTTGAGGAAGGGAATGTTTCCTTTCAAATAAAATCAATAGATGATAATCAATATCGTATCATCCTAACCACACATCTTTCGTTTGGACAAGAAACGAAAAATGAATTAATTTATGATCAGACAGAAAAGCGAATTTCGAAATGGATTGAAATATGAGGGGAGAAGTTCAACAAAGGCGGCCGTTGTATATTATTGGTTTTATGGGTGCGGGTAAAACAACTGATAGGGCAAAAATTATCCGAACATCTTCATATACCTGTTTCGATACAAATCTATGGATTGAACAAGCAGAAGGTAAGACAATATCGGAAATTTTTGCTGAAAAGGGAGAAGCTTATTTTCGAGAATGAGAATCTGAAATACTCTTAAATACAAAAGATATCAAAGGGATTATTACAACTGGGGCGTCCATTTTCCTTAAATGTAGTATAGAAAAAATAATGGAAAGAATCCAGTATGAGACGTCTAGGCCGCTTGTTGAGAATAAATCATTGGAAGAAATTAATGGCTTGTATAAGCCAAGAAAGCTATTCTATGAACTGCGACAGTGATGATTGAGAAGAATGAGTTCAATATGGAAGAAACGGTCAATGAAATAATAAAAAGAATAAAATAAATTAATATTGGGTACACTTTCAATGAATAAGGAGTGTTGCCAATAATGTCTACCAATGATTATATTAAGTATATTACGCAAACCTTTGTCAAGCATTTTGATACACCTAAAACAGCAAGAAAAGAAATTCGGATGCAAAGAAAATTAGAAAAAACGCCATTCTTAAGCAGATGGTTTGGAGTAATACCATTTGCGATTTTAATGATATTTAAAAGGAAATAGAAGATCATCCTTCAAGGACTCCTTCTATTTCCTTTTTTATTTTACAATCGGCTGTGTTAGGTAGAAGATGCCACCATTAATAATCTCGATTTTTATGACGGGTTCATATTGTTCCCGCAAGGCTTCCTTTTCGATTTGATAGCTCTCCGGTTTTTCTTCCAAATCCTCATAAAAATGATCCAATAATGCTAAATCTTCTTCCCATCTTCGTCTCGCTTGTTCCGCCCATTCATGATCTTCATCTAAAATTTCTTGTTTTAAAAAGGTCTCAATTCGATGTAATCCGCTTTTTGGCATAATAATAGGAGATAGGGTAAAACATAAGTCCGGTATTTTTGGGGTAAGTCTTTTTGTTTGTAAATAATCTTGAAAATTTTCGACTAGTCCACCGTTAATCATATTCAAGCCAAAAGAACGAAAAACATCCCGTTTACGATCGCATTGATAGGAGATTTTTATATTTACGCCAAGCCAAGGATATAATGGTCTTTGCTGATTTTGAAGAACTTTTGAATCCTCAAATAAGCGAATATACCCCGCGAGTTTTTTCGTCGATTGAAAGATTTGATGAAGCCGAGGTGCCCCAAAATGTATCATTTCGCCTTTCACATCGTCGGGTGTATTGTTCTTATCTGTAATAATGGTAAGCTTCGCAGGATTCGGAATACCACCTGTTTTCTCTAAATAATGCCAATAAAAAGGACGGTTCATAAGTTCTTTATCCATATCAATGGTAAGTTGAACGGTCAAAAACCCTGGCTGGTTCTCCAAGATTTCACAATCATTTGCTGCAAAATAGCGCTCAAGATATTGATGAATTTCCTCCTGCTGCATGCAAAGAATCCTCCTCCCGTTTTTTCATCGTTTCTGCAAATTGAATCATTTCTGTTAAGTTCTCCATTTTTATCTTCATTTCGCCTTCTGAGTTCGAATGTTGAAAGATATCTTTTAAATGGTTTTCCAACTTTCCAAATTCAAGCCGTGTCAAGATATCATCCAGTTCTCCAATAACCCGCTCAAATAAATTAATTTTTTCATACAGCAGCTTTAAGATATGATCCTCCACTGTATTTTTTGTTGCAAAATTATATATATGGACGTCCTCTTCCTGCCCGAGACGATGCACACGACCGATCCTTTGTTCCAATCTCATCGGATTCCAAGGTAAATCAAAGTTAATCATGTGATGGCAAAACTGAAGATTAATCCCTTCACCACCGGCTTCAGTTGCGATGAGTACTTGCGTGTGCTTTTGGAATAGCTCTTTCATCCAGTCCTTTTTTCCACGCTTGAATCCACCGCGAAACGGTACAGAAGTAATGCCATGCTGCTTTAAGAACCATTGTAAATACAGCTGGGTTGCACGATATTCTGTGAATATAATGACTTTATCATTAATCTCCTTAATAAGCTCGAGCGTCTTTTCTGCTTTCGAATTTTGTTTTACAGCTTCGATTTTTTTAATGAGAAATTGTATTTTTTCTTCAAATTCAGGGGTTGGGTTTTCTCTTTTTTTAAGCATATTTTTTAAGGTATAATAGACGGCTTCTCGGCTGCTGCATGCCTCTCTTTGCAGAGTCATCATGGTGAAACCTACATTTGCCGCATAATCCTGATTTCCTTTCAATACATCAATAGCATTATAAAGATCTCTTTCTTCCTTATTAAAATCTATTAATACTGTCTTTACATGCCGTTTCGTCCATTCTATTCCTGTATCTGCACGGCGATTGCGTATCATCACCTTATTCACTAATTCATTGAGATGTTTATCATCCTTAATATTGCGATCACCACTCTTATATTTTTCGATAAAACCAGTTTGGCTCCCTAGATGTCCTGGTTTTAATAAAGACACTAAATGGAAGATTTCATCAATACGATTTTGAATCGGGGTTGCCGTTAATAATAAACAAAATTTCTTTTTAAGATTTTGAACAAATTCATAGTTTTTGGTTTTATGATTTTTTAGTTTATGTGCCTCATCAATAATTACTAGGTCATAATTTTGTTCGTATATCTTTTCTCTATGGGGACTTCTTTTTGCTGTATCGATAGAAGAAACGACACAATCAAATTGATCCCAGACATAACTCTTTTTTTGGGCAACTGCCGGAATATGAAATTTAGTGTTGAGTTCAAACGCCCATTGTGAAACTAATGAGGCTGGAACTAAAATTAATACCTTTTTCACCAGTTTTCGAATCATATATTCTTTCAGAATCAAACCTGCTTCGATGGTTTTTCCAAGACCAACTTCATCGGCAAGAATTGCTTTTCCATTCATTTTCTCAATCACTTGTTTTGCAACCTCAAGTTGATGAGGCAAAGGTTTAAGATTTGCTAAATGCTGTGGTGCTTGTAATCCTTCAAATTCAGGAATGATGAAATGTTTTTCCATTTCAATGGCAAGCTTATAAAGCTCCCAATTACCCCATGGTCCATCCTTTTGAAAGCGATCGGATAATTCCTCACCCCATGTCGGATCAAATTCAATGTTGATCGTCATTTATGCCACTCCTTATACTTATCATCCGAGAAAGATAATGTAGTTTAAAAACTTAAAGTTATCTACGCCAAAAATGATTGCTGAAATAATTGTTTAATGATAGGATGAAAATAGCTTAAACATAATGTAAAGCATGACATTTTCGTTAATTCTTAGTATGCCCACTTTTTAATTTAATATAGGCGAATGAGAATAAGGGGAGAGACTGCCCGGCAGGCAGCGCCGAAGGAGCAAATAACGAAAGTTGTGAATCTCTCAGGCAAAAAGACTCTTGTTTGACGCAACTCTGGAGAGTGCTTTTATAAGCCACCCAAGAGGAAAACCATTACGATGGTAAACTTTCAGGTTACAGGACAGAGAAACTCAGTTAATAATACGTAGAGTTTTTCTGTCTTTTTTTTGGTCTTTGCGGCACCTACAATGGGACATAGTAAGGAATCAACGATCAAATGAGGGGGAAAACGAATGCCATTAAAAAGAACACCATTATTTGATACTTATAAAGAATATGGTGGAAAAACAATTGATTTTGGCGGATGGGAGCTTCCTGTGCAATTTTCCAGCATAAAGGAAGAGCATGAAGCCGTAAGAACGAAAGCAGGATTATTTGATGTATCTCATATGGGAGAATTCACGGTAAAAGGTAAAGACAGTTTACACTTTTTACAAAAAATGATGACAAATGACATTGCGAAAATCGTAGACGGCGGAGCCCAATATAATGCAATGTGCTATGAAAATGGCGGGACCGTTGATGATCTACTGGTTTATAGAAATTCAGCAGAAGATTTCTTATTAGTTGTCAATGCTGCGAATATCGAAAAAGACTTTGCCTGGTTAGAGAAACATGTAGAAGGAGACGTCATCCTTGAAAATATTTCTGACCGCATTGCACAACTTGCTATCCAAGGACCGAAAGCGGAAGGGATTCTCCAAAAGTTGGCAGTAAACAAGGATTTATCGGAAATTAAATTTTTTAAATTTTCTTCCAAAGTGGACTTATCAGTTGCTTCTGCACTTGTTTCTAGAACAGGATATACAGGGGAAGATGGTTTTGAAATTTATTGCAATAGAGAAGATGTAGTTGGCTTGTGGAATGCTATTTTACAAGCAGGCAGTGAAGAAGGAATATTACCGTGTGGTCTAGGTGCGAGAGATACACTTCGTTTTGAAGCGACTCTTCCGCTATATGGACAAGAACTTTCAGCAGAAATTTCACCATTGGAGGCTGGAATTGGCTTTGCGGTGAAACTAGGAAAAGAAGCCGATTTTATTGGAAAAAATGCATTAACATCTCAAAAAGAAAATGGTCTGAAACGGAAATTGGTTGGGATTGAAATGATGGACCGAGGCATTCCAAGACATGGCTACAAAGTATTTGCGAAAGATGTTGAAATTGGTGAGGTGACGTCAGGAACGCAATCACCAACATTTAAAACAAATATTGGGCTCGCATTGCTCAATATTGAGAATAGTGAAATTGGCCAAGAAGTGAACGTGGAAATACGCGGGAAATTATTAAAGGCTAAAGTTGTGCCAACACCATTTTATAAAAGGGTAAAAAAATAGGATGGGAGAGAACCGAAACATGACAATGCATCGTTATTTGCCGATGACAGAACAAGATCAAAAAGAGATGCTGGCAGCAATAGGGGTAGACTCTGTTGATGAATTATTTCAAGACATTCCAGAAAAAGTTCGTTTTCAAGGTCAATATAATATTAAAAAGGCAAAATCGGAGACGGCTTTATTAAAAGAATTATCTCGACTTGCTTCTAAAAATGCCGATTTAAAACAAAATGTCTCCTTCTTAGGGGCAGGTGTATATGATCATTACATTCCAACCATTGTGGATCATGTCATTTCGAGATCAGAATTTTATACAGCCTATACTCCATACCAACCTGAAATTTCTCAAGGTGAATTACAGGCAATCTTTGAATTTCAAACGATGATTTGTGAATTAACCGGTATGGATGTAGCCAATTCCTCTATGTATGATGGTGGTACAGCACTTGCAGAAGCAGCAATGTTGGCGTGCGGACAAACAAAGAGGAAGAAAGTTCTTATTTCTGAAGCGGTACACCCTGAATCTCGTGAAGTATTAAAAACATATGCAAAAGGCCAGTACATTGAAGTGGTTGAAATTCCACATGAAAATGGTGTTACCAATTTAGAAAGCTTAAAAGCAGAAATGAATGACAATGTTGCTGCTGTTATTGTTCAGTATCCAAACTTTTTCGGCCAAATTGAACCTCTTAAGGAGATTGAACCAATTGCTCATCAATTTAAAGGACTATTTGTTGTTTCAAGTAATCCGCTTGCATTGGGAATATTAACACCTCCGGGCTCTTTTGGAGCTGATATCGTTGTCGGAGATGCGCAAACATTTGGGATTCCGTCTGCATTTGGTGGGCCTCATTGTGGATATTTCGCTGTAACAAATAAATTAATGCGAAAAGTACCAGGAAGACTAGTGGGACAAACAACAGATGAAAATGGACAGAGAGGCTTTGTATTAACCTTGCAAGCACGTGAGCAACATATTAGGCGTGATAAGGCTACATCTAATATATGTTCAAATCAAGCATTAAATGCGCTGGCTGCATCTGTTGCCATGACAGCTTTAGGCAAAAGAGGCGTAAAGGAAATGGCTTCCCAAAATATTCATAAAACCCAATATGCTCAGCGTGTTTTCCAAGATAATGGATTTGACATTGCTTTTACAGGACCAAGCTTTAATGAATTTGTTGTTAAGCTTTCTAAATCTGTGAAAGAAGTTAACCAGAAATTATTAGAAAAAGGCATCATTGGCGGCTATGATTTAGGCAGAGATTATCCCGAATTAAAAAATCATATGCTAATTGCAGTAACAGAGCTTCGCACGAAAGAGGAAATTGATAACTTCGTAGAGGAATTGGGGGATAGCCATGAATAATGCAAATCAACCACTTATTTTTGAAATTACAAAACCAGGCCGTGTAGGTTATAGTCTACCTGAGTTAGATGTACCTGAAACAGAACTTACGGAATATCTTCCAACAGATTATTTGCGTGTAGAGGAACCGAATCTACCGGAAGTAGCTGAATTGGATATAATGCGTCACTATACAGCATTGTCAAAGCGTAACCATGGAGTAGACTCTGGTTTTTATCCGCTGGGTTCTTGTACGATGAAATACAACCCTAAAATTAATGAAGTTGTTGCTCGTTACCCGGGACTAGCCCATATTCATCCATTACAAGATGAAAGTTCTGTTCAAGGGGCATTAGAATTATTATTTGATTTACAAGAACATTTAATTGAAATTACTGGCATGGACGAAGTAACCCTTCAACCTGCAGCTGGTGCTCATGGTGAGTGGACTGGACTAATGATGATTCGTGCTTTTCATGAGGCAAATGGAGACACTCAGAGAACAAAAGTAATTGTTCCGGATTCTGCTCACGGTACGAATCCTGCATCGGCTACTGTTGCTGGACTTGAAACGGTTACCGTCAAATCCAATGAAAATGGTCTAGTAGATTTAGAGGATTTAAGAAGCTTAGTCGGACCTGATACAGCTGCATTAATGCTGACAAATCCAAATACCCTTGGCCTTTTTGAAGAAAATATTCTTGAAATGGCGGAAATTGTACACGGTGCCGGTGGGAAATTGTATTATGATGGTGCAAACCTAAATGCGGTATTATCGAAAGCGCGCCCTGGAGATATGGGATTTGATGTGGTGCATTTAAATCTTCATAAAACATTTACTGGCCCGCATGGCGGTGGTGGACCTGGTTCCGGCCCTGTTGGTGTGAAGAAAGAATTAATTCCATTCTTGCCGAAACCGGTTATTGTAAAAAATGGCGACGAATATGCTTTTGATTATGATCGTCCACAATCCATTGGTCGCGTAAAACCATACTACGGAAACTTTGGAATCAACGTTAGAGCTTACACATACATCCGTACTATGGGTCCAGATGGGTTACAAGCTGTTACAGAAAATGCAGTTATAAATGCGAATTATATGATGAGAAGATTAGCTGAATATTATGATCTGCCATACGATCGTCATTGTAAGCATGAATTTGTATTAAGCGGTAAACGTCAAAAGAAATTAGGTGTACGTACATTAGATATCGCAAAACGACTGTTAGACTTTGGATATCATCCGCCTACTATTTACTTCCCGCTAAATGTAGAAGAGTGTATGATGATTGAACCTACAGAAACAGAATCAAAAGAAACTCTCGATGCCTTTATTGACGCAATGATCCAAATTGCGAAGGAGACGGAAGAAAATCCTGAGATTGTTCAAGAAGCTCCACATAATACTGTCATCAAACGTCTAGATGAGACACAAGCAGCACGTAAGCCAATTTTAAAATATCAAGAAGCATAATAATAAAGGCCTCTCATTACGAGAGGTCTTTAGTTTGTATACTATAGATATTTTATAAAACGCTGTGGTGCTTCCAAAAATTGCTTTGTAATCTGAACATGCTCTGCTTCATCAAAAGCTATATGTTTCGGAGGATGGGAATCGAAAGTATAAATATCTGCATTCGGAATGCCCATTAATATTGGAGAATGGGTGACAATGATAAATTGTGAACCACTGTTTACAGCATCGAGGATAATACTCATTAATGTAAGTTGGCGCATTGGAGATAATGGTGCCTCAGGTTCATCAAGTAAATATAAGCCATTTGGTTTGATTCGAGACTGAAAAAAGTCTATGAAACTCTCACCATGTGATCGAGTTTCCAGACCATCCCGGTAGAAGTGATTTAGTTCAAACAAGGTTCTTTTGTGTGGCAGTGCTGCTAAAGATTTTGCATAAGCAGATTTATTTTTATATGTATCTTCTATTCCGGACAGCTCATTTTCCGCTTCTAATTTCATTTCTTTGATCCTCTTCGTAAAGGAGATAAAATCCTCTGCTCGAAGAAAAAAACCTGTTTTAGTTTTCACCTTCCATTTTAATGTAAATGAATCCGCCAATTCCTTAGCATGCATTAAATCAGGGTCATCACTTACTTCCACACCGCCTGCTGCAGGAAGCTGACAAGCAGCTGCAATTCCTTCTAGAAAAGTAGATTTACCACTGCCATTTTCTCCAATAAAGATAGTTATAGGTTTATTGAAATGAATGGACTGAAATTTTTCAAAGATCGGTAATGAAAAAGGATAATCACGTCTAGAGTCTATCCCCTTCCATTGTATGGAGTTAATAAACACAGCTTTGCCACCCGCCTTCATTTTAAAAAAAACCGCAGTTCTTCTGCGGTTTTCGTTATTTTGCTTTAATACGG
The DNA here is from genome assembly GCF_002844575.1 of Heyndrickxia camelliae. Classification (GTDB taxonomy): domain Bacteria; phylum Bacillota; class Bacilli; order Bacillales; family Bacillaceae_C; genus Margalitia; species Margalitia camelliae. The sequence continues at coordinate 298,358 of NZ_PIQO01000003.1, read as the reverse complement.
CCTGTCCACTTCTTAAAGCCGCCTTGTAATTGATATAAGTCCTTATATCCTTTTCTGTATAGCATTTGAGCTACTCGAGCGCTTCTCATTCCGCTTTGACAATATAGGTATACAGGTTTGTCCGGGCGAATTTCTTTCATTCTCATTTTAATTTGGGATAGAGGAATATTTCGAGCACCGAGGATGTGACCGTTATCAAACTCATTTGGTTCCCTGACATCAATAAGCTGCGCTTTTCGGTAGCCTTCTTTGAACTGCTCCTCAGATAATGTTTTGACGATTCTTTTTTGTGCAAAATAGTTATAAAGAGTATAAGCAAGAATCGCAACTACTACGATGATAAAAAAATACCATTGTGACAATTTTTTTTGCTCCTTTCTACGAGTAACACTATATCTATTATATTCGTCAGAGCTTCATGAATCAAAACATTTTCTTAATTCGTTAAAAGATAAAGAAAGTTTCCTTACTAATATAAATAAATATTCATTTCAACAAAAATATTTATATTTTTATTACATGGAAAAAAGGTAGATTATCCTTTTATTATCGGGATTCAAATTGATTTTTCTTTTGCAACATGGGAAATTATCTAATTTTCCGGGTTTCTTCACTTTAATCATAGTTTCTCTCCTTCAAACTCTTAAATTTGCTTTATTCATCATTTGACAAAAAGGGACAAATGCCACCCTGAAAACTATATGTAGTATATATTTATGTTTTTTAGATACTATATGTTGATTTCGGAATTGGATTTATGATACTTTATTATAAGTAAATACATCTAAGAGTTGACCTGCTAGAGTTAGAAATTGATAGATATATGAAGGAGTTGTCAAAATGTCTGTTGCGTTTACCACAAAAATGAATATTGATATGGAGAGATTGAATAAGGATATTAGTCTATTTCCTCAAGTACATCCGATTTCTTCCGACATGCACATCACCCATAAAGGGGTATCCCGCCTTGTTATGATTGACCGCTATGCATTCAAGGATACAAAAAAAATTACTCTTACTGCTGGTGATTTCGTTGTTTTAACTATCAAAGAAGATCCTAAATTCCCTGCCAGAGGATTAGGATTCATCCAAGATATAGATTGGGAAAAAAATGTTGCTAAAGTTTTGATTGATGAGGAGTATCGAAGCGCACTGGACGATCCAGACGAAATCGAAACAGGCTTAATTGTTCGCTCTATTGACGTAATTGAAAAGCCTTTAGAAGTTTACTATGAGCAAATTGCGAAACGTAACGCAACAGGTTTAGCATCTGTTGAGAAAACAGAGGAAAAGCGTAAAGAATGGTTTGAGAAATTCTATCAAGAATTAGTAAACTTAAATTTTGTCCCCGCCGGAAGGGTATTATATGGCGCGGGAGCAGATACGGATGTAACGTATTTTAATTGTTACGTGATGCCGTTTGTTGCGGATTCCCGCGAAGGTATTTCTAATCACCGGAAGCAAGTAATGGAAATCATGAGCCGAGGCGGCGGTGTCGGAACAAACGGCTCAACCCTTCGCCCACGAAATACATTAGCAAAAGGAGTAAATGGAAAATCATCAGGCTCTGTCTCATGGCTGGATGATATCGCAAAACTGACACATCTTGTTGAACAAGGTGGTTCAAGACGTGGTAAATTAGCTTAAGTGCCTCGTCTATAAATAAACCTCGTGAATTGCTGGGAACTCTTTTTATGACTTACTGGCTACAACGTAACTGGAAACGGTATGCGTGAATGCTTAAAAACAGTAAGTGGATAAAGACAATCAGCAGCCAAGCACCTGTTAAATGGTGAAGGTTCAACGACCATCGAAAGCACACAATTTTTGTGGAAGTGAGTAGAGTAGGAATGAAGTGATTCCGAAGAGCGAGGACACTCAGAGGAGTGTAAGATATGGTCTGAACTCTAAGGTGACTTAGAGAGTTGATTTAACGAATCAACGTAACACTTTGGCTCAAATGATTATGTTGTCTGCATGGCATCCGGATATTGTGGAATTCATTATTTCCAAAATGCAAAATCCTCGTATACTTAGATATTTGCTTGAGACAACTAATGATGAAACCATCAAAAAACATGCAAAAGAAAAGTTGAAATTTACACCGTTAACGGAGCAAGAAAAAGCAATGTACCAAGGAATATTGAACTATAAGTCGATACCTGGTCTTGGCGGTTTCAGCGAAAGCATCTTACAAGATGCTCAGGAAAAATTAACTACCGGTGGAACATATACGGTCCATAATCCAGAATTCTTATCGGGTGCAAATATTTCTGTATGTTTGACAAAAGATTTCATGGATGCTGTTGAACAAGATGCTGAATATGAGCTTCGTTTCCCTGATGTTGAAAATTACAGTCCAGAAGAAATGGAGATTTATAATCAAGAATGGCATAAAGTTGGAGATGTTCGTGAATGGGAAAAACTAGGGCATAAAGTCAAAACATACCGGAAAATGAAAGCAAAAGAATTGTGGAATTTAATCAATATATGTGCCACATATTCAGCAGAACCAGGTATTTTCTTTATTGATAATGCAAACGACATGACCAATGCAAAGGCATACGGACAAAAAGTCGTAGCGACAAACCCATGTGGGGAACAACCACTGGCTCCATTTAGTGTCTGCAACTTAGCTGCAGTGAATTTAGCACAAATGGCAGACAAAGAAAATAAAACTGTTAATTTTGAAAAGTTGAAGAAAACGGTTGAAATTGGCGTAAGAATGCAGGATAACGTGATTAATGCAACACCATATTTCCTGGAAGAAAATAAAAAGCAAGCACTAGGTGAACGCCGCGTGGGTCTTGGTGTAATGGGACTTGCTGACTTATTGATTTACTGTGAAAAAGAATACGGCTCTGAAGAAGGAAACATTCTTGTCGATAAGGTAATCGAAACGATTGCTACCACAGCATATCGTGCTTCCATTGAACTTGCAAAAGAAAAGGGAAGCTTCCCATTTTTAGTGGGAGAAACAGAAGAAGAAACAATCAGATTGCGCCATGCGTTTATCCAGACAGGATATATGAGTAAAATGCCAGAAGACATTAGACAATCGATTCTAGTTAATGGAATTCGTAATTCCCATTTATTAACCGTTGCCCCAACCGGATCAACAGGAACCATGATTGGCTGTTCAACAGGCTTAGAACCCTATTTCTCCTTTACTTACTATAGAAGCGGACGCCTAGGTAAATTTATTGAAGTAAAAGCAGAGATTGTTCAAGAATATCTTGATAAACATCCGGAAGCAGATCCTAATCAACTGCCAAGCTGGTTTACAACTGCGATGGAGCTTGCACCAGAAGCACATGCAGATGTTCAGTGTGTGATTCAACGATGGATTGACAGCTCTATTTCGAAAACGGTAAATGCTCCTCGAGGATATACCGTAGAACAGGTGCAACAGGTCTATGAACGTCTCTATAAAGGTGGAGCAAAAGGCGGAACAGTATATGTTGACGGCAGCCGCGATTCTCAAGTTCTAACATTAAAGGCAGAAGAAAATCATTTTGATGAAGATGTTAACGTAAAAGAACAGGAAAAACCGGCAGTTGTTCTAGTGGATACTATCCAAGATTTACGTTCAACAAGTGTCACAATTGGATCAGAAATTGGAAATACATGTCCGGTATGCCGAAAAGGAACAGTAAAGGAAATTGGCGGATGCAATACTTGTGATAATTGCCATGCCCAATTAAAATGTGGCTTGTAATACCCAAACAATGAGGAGTTAAGCTTATTGCTTAGCTCCTTTTTTCTGTTTTTGGGTCATTTTTATATAAGCAATCAAGTTCTAATTTCCTTTCCACATTCTTAAAAATATATAAATACTATTGAAGGGGATGGGGATATGGAGATTGATGGTGTCTTTTCTGGAGGTGGGATCAAAGGATTAGCATTAATAGGTGCATACGAAGAACTAGAAACAAGGGGATTTACCTTTAAACGAATTGCTGGTACGAGTGCGGGATCTATCATTGCAGCACTGGTTGCTGCAGGTTATACAGGTGAGGAGTTAAGAAAATTAGTTGCAGAGGTCAATCTTCCTCAATTTCTTGATGCAAGAAAAACTTGGCTTCCTTTGCCTTTTACAAAGTGGCTATTTTTATATTGGCGCTTAGGATTATACCGTGGTAAAAAGTTTGAAGATTGGTTAACCACGAAATTAGCGGAAAAAGGAGTGTATACCTTCGCAGATTTGCCGAAGGAAAAGCTGAGAGTTGTTGCCTCCGACTTAACAAATGGGAGATTATTAGTACTGCCTGACAATTTAGTAGATCTCGGAGTTCCGATAGACAGCTTTCCTGTCGCGAGGGCAATCAGAATGAGCTGCAGTATTCCATATTTTTTTGAACCAGTCAAACTAAGATCTTTAGATGGTACGAATATCATCGTAGATGGAGCTGTGTTGAGCAATTTTCCCATGTGGCTATTTGTAAGTGAAGGGGAAAAGAGGGTCCGACCAGTTGTTGGTATATCTCTAAGTTCTAAATTAAAAGATCATCCAAAGCATAAGATAAAAAATGGTTTTCAATTATTTGGTGCACTATTTGATACAATGAAGGATGCGCATGACACGAAATATATCTCTAGACAAATTGAAAAGGATATTATCTTTATTCCAACAGATAACTTTACATCTATCGAATTTGATTTAGTAGCAGAAAAAAAAGACGCCCTCATTGAATTAGGACGTGTGCGTACGAAAGAATTTTTAAAGAAATGGACATATTAATAGGTTTAAAAAAATAGCTGTGTTCGCAAAGATTGTTGCTTTTCGTATAAGTATATAATCCCGGATAGGATTCGTGCTCTTTTCTACATTCCGTTTTTTCATTTGATGGTAGAAAATTACCGTAAATATCCTACTGCCGATTTTTACTCATATGTAATAGCAACAGGTTAAAATCGGCTTTTGGATTTACACAAAGTTTAAGAAAAGTGCCTAAAAAATTGCACGATTCTTCTTTTTTCCCTTTTTCCCTTCAATTACGGTAAGTTGGACATCTGATTTTTTGCGAATTGGCTTTTTACGTGCCTGTACGGGAGATTTTCCAGATGCCTGCCGTTTTTTTAAACGTTTTTTTGATTTACGCGCTGCTTTTATGAAACTTCTTTGTTCCTTTGCGTTTGATTTTTTACTGGACCATAATCGATAAATGAAAAATATAGCTGCAAGTACTAAGACAGTAAGTATTACTTGCTTTATAAGGGAAGCAGGGTTAGTCAGTAATAACGTACCAAAGCCAATGATTGCTAGGAGAAAGATAACACCGATTAGACTATTTCTTATGTGCAAATAAGCCACCTCCGTTTAAGCATCATAAGCATTGTTTCCTCAAAATCATCCTTTTATACCAATTTTTTATACCTATTAAATGAGTTTCTGTACAAAAATATGTTTTTTAAATATACCTATTCTGCATGGAGTGAGTATTGAAGAATAAACATCACGCCATGCAGAAAGATGATTTATTACAAGGACATATTCGGTTTTTCCACTGAAATGTCCTCATTCTCATTTTCCACTCTTAGCAATTCCTTAAAGGATGCAATTGCCACCTCTACCTGATCATCACTGGGTTCCTTTGTTGTAAGCAGTTGAAGCCATAGACCAGGATATCCAAGGTATCTAAGAACAGGAATATCACGTAATTTATTTGTAAATTGCAAAACCTCAAAGGAGACTCCGAGAACAACCGGTATTAGCGCAATTCGATCCACAATTCTTAGCCACAATGGACTTGTTGGAACGAATAAATATATAATTACGCCAATGAAAACTGTAAATAAAATAAAACTACTCCCGCAACGATAATGTAAACGTGATTGGGATTGAACATTTTCTACGGTTAAATCCAAATGATGTTCAAAACAATTAATGACCTTATGCTCTGCCCCATGATATTGAAAAACACGTTTTATAAGAGGGGTCATGGAGACAAAATAAATATATCCTAATAACAGAATTAACTTGAATAACCCTTCCAGCAATACTTGAGTGATATCGTTTGAAAAGATAGGTTTAAACAGTGCAGCAAGAAATACTGGTACAAGTGTAAAAACAAATTTACCAAATAAAAAAGAGAGGACGCCAAGGGTTGCTACGCCTAAGACCATGGTTGTTTTAGAAACTTTTTCCTCTTTTAATTTAACATCATCTTTAGGGTCCACATCATATTTTTCACTGGAAAAGCTTAAGTGCTGGGAGCCGTTTGCACTTGCTTCAATGATTGCAACAATCCCTCTAAGAAAGGGTATCTTTTTTAACATTTGAAGTGCGGGTCTCGATTTGCGGGGCAAATAAAAATATTCAATGGAAGAATCCTTTCTTCGAACAGCCGTTACGCTTTGATTTCTCCCACCAAACATTACTCCTTCTATTACTGCTTGCCCACCATAAGATGGAGCTTTTTGTTTATCCATTAAAGTCACCAGCCTAATTATCTAATGTAAAGTCGTTTCTTTTTATACACTCAATACAAATAAGAAGTTACATTCATTTTACTAAAAAAATTGAAATACGACTAGCTGAAATAGATATGGTTATTCTACTAATAGGGACTTTGGTACAGCTTGTGTCAAGGTTTCTATATTTTTTGGAGGTGAAATAATGGCTTCTCATCATGAAGAAACATTGTTAAATGAGTCCGGATCATTTGCAAAGATGGTGGTTATTACAGGTTTTTTTGGTGGTATATTGTGGAGTGCAATAGGATATTTTGCTTACTATTTAAATTTTATAAAAGTAGAGCCAAACATTATTTTAGAACCTTTTACAGTAGGAACCTGGAGGGAAAGCTGGATAGGAATTGTGATCTCGATATTCGCTTACGGAATTATTTCCATTGTTGTGGCTTTCCTTTATTATGCGATATTAAAAAAGTTTAAAACCGTGTGGGTGGGTGCGGTATATGGAATTGTTTTATTTTTAATTGTATTTATTATTTTGAATCCTATTTTTCCAAGTATGAAACCATTTTTTAAGTTAGATGTAAATACAATCATTACAAGTGTCTGTCTATATCTAGTTTACGGAGTGTTTATAGGATACTCTATCTCCTATGAACAACAAGAAAGGAGTCATTACCGTGATAAAAATAAAGAGATGAAAAGTTAATGAACTTTTGTAAGGGTTCATCTAGTTTCATTTTCATTGTTTATGATAGAATGAATATGTTGAACATTCTTACATAAAAAGGTGTAGAAAATGAAAAAAATCCTTGTTTTAAATGGTCCCAATTTAAATTTGCTTGGCAAAAGAGAGCCTAATATTTATGGTAACAATACGCTTGAATATTTAATTGAGCATTTACAGAAGGTAGGTACATCCTACGGTGTAATGATTGATGCCTTTCAATCCAATCATGAAGGTGACCTTATAGACCAAATTCATCATGCAGAAGAGGAAAACTATACAGGGATTATTTTAAATCCTGGAGCATTTACCCATTATAGTTATGCGATTCGCGATGCGATTGCTTCTATCCAGGTTCCCGTTGTTGAAGTGCATATTTCAAATGTGCATGCAAGGGAAGCATTCCGAAGAGAGTCCGTTACTGCACCTGTTACCGTTGGTCAGATTGTTGGTTTTGGTTTTTTTGGTTATGAATTGGCTCTGAAAGCTGTGGTTGAATACATAAAAAGGGGAGATTGAAGATGGGAAAACTGGAAAAACTACGGAAGGCTTTGCAGGGAAACGGAATAGACGGTATTTTAATAACAAGTCCTTATAATCGCAGATATGTTTCCAATTTCACTGGTACTGCTGGAGTTGTGCTCATAACCGAAGACAAAGCATTGTTTATTACGGATTTTCGTTATATTGAGCAGGCATCGAAACAGGCAGTAGGCTTTACCATTGTTCAACATAAAGGCCTAATTCATGAAGAAATAGCCAGCCAGGTGAAAAATCTAGGCATCAGGAGATTAGGATTTGAACAGGATTATATGACGTATTCTTCTTTCCAAACATATGAAAAAGCGATCCAAGCAGAATTAGTACCAGTCTCAAACCTAATTGAAAATTTACGCTTGATTAAGACGGAATCAGAGATTAAGATATTAAAGGAAGCTGCCGACATAGCAGATGCGGCATTCAAACATATTATAGATTATATTAAACCGGGATTGACAGAACTTGAAGTTTCGAATGAACTTGAGTTTTTTATGAGAAAATGTGGAGCTACGTCCTCGTCTTTTAACACTATTGTTGCTTCCGGAGTGCGATCTGCACTGCCACATGGAGTTGCTAGTGAAAAGGTTATTGAAAAAGGCGATTTTGTAACATTAGATTACGGTGCTCTTTATAAGGGGTATGTGTCTGATATTACCCGAACAGTAGCTGTTGGTGAGCCATCGGAAAAGCTAAAAGAAATTTATAACGTTGTATTGGAATCCCAATTACTTTCTATTGAAAAAATCAAACCTGGAATGACAGGGAAGGAAGCCGATGCCATTGCACGTGATTATATCTCCAGTCATGGTTATGGCGAATACTTCGGACATTCCTTAGGACATGGAATTGGCCTAGAAGTGCACGAAGGACCATCCTTATCTGTACGATCTGATGTAGTTTTACAACCAGGAATGATGGTAACTGTAGAGCCAGGAATTTATATTCCAGGACTAGGCGGCGTTAGGATAGAAGATGATACATTGATCACTGAAAACTCTAACGAAACGATAACACATTCAACAAAGGATTTAATAATTCTATAGAATGGATGCACAACGGAAATTTCTACACCGTAGAATTTGTCATATAAATGAGGAGGAAATAGAGTATGATTTCTGTAAATGATTTTCGCACAGGTTTAACCATTGAAGTAGATGGAGGTATTTGGCGTGTAATGGATTTCCAACACGTAAAACCAGGAAAGGGAGCGGCTTTTGTACGTTCTAAACTTCGTAACTTAAGAACTGGTGCAATCCAAGAGAAAACATTCCGTGCCGGCGAAAAAGTAGAGAGAGCTCAAATTGATAACCGTAGAATGCAATATCTATATGCGAATGGTGATTCTCACGTATTTATGGATAATGAATCATATGAGCAAATCGAACTGCCAACAGCGGCAATTGAATATGAATTAAAGTTTTTAAAGGAAAATATGGAAGTAAATATTATGATGTACCAAACTGAAACACTTGGGGTTGAACTTCCAAATACAGTTGAATTAACTGTTACTGAAACGGAACCAGGAATTAAAGGAGATACAGCTTCCGGCGGTTCAAAACCTGCTACTGTAGAAACAGGTTTAGTTGTTCAAGTTCCTTTCTTTGTGAATGAAGGCGACAAGCTAATTATCAATACAACTGATGGTTCATATGTTTCAAGAGCCTAACTACAAATGAAAAATAGGAAGAAATCGAAAGCAATTTCGATTTCTTTTTTTATGCCTATTTTTCTAAGTCATAATTTTGATAGAATCGAATACATTTAGTATCGGGAGGACTGGTGAAAATAGTAGTTCATTTTCACTTGTACAAAGGAGGAATCAATGATGGAGAATATATTATCCTTATTGCCAAAAACAATTTCCGAAAAAATAGAAGAATTACCGACTCCCATATTACATTCCTTGGAAGAAATTCGTATTCGAATCAGTCGTCCTTTAGAAGTAATAGCAAAGAATGAACCTTTATTTCTTCCTTATATTGTATTAGAAGAGGATGCTGAGCAATTCCTAAATAGAATAGCGAATCATTCATTTTACACATTAGATGAAGAATTAAAAAAAGGTTATATCACTATTAGCGGTGGGCACCGAGTGGGGCTAGCAGGTAAAGTCATCCTTGAAAATGGTTATGTAAAAGCTATTAGAAATTTATCCTCCTTTAATATTAGGATTGCCAAAGAAAAGATTGGGGTTGCGGAAAGCTGTCTTCCCTATCTATATCAAAATAGATGGCAACATACGATGATTATCGGACCGCCGCAAACGGGCAAAACTACTTATTTGCGGGATATTGCAAGAATCATTTCAACTGGTTCAAAGGACAAGCATATACCGCCAATGAAGGTTGGGATTGTGGATGAAAGATCAGAAATCGCAGGATGTGTAAGAGGGGTTCCGCAATTACAATTTGGTCCAAGAGTAGACATACTGGATGCTTGTCCGAAGGCAGAGGGAATGATGATGATGATACGTTCCATGAGTCCCGATGTGTTAATAGTAGATGAAATCGGTAGAGAAGAAGACAGTAAAGCGATTATGGAAGCAATAAATGCAGGAATAACATTAGTGATGACTACTCATGGAAAGTCATTAGAAGAAATTCAAAAAAGACCTATTGTGAAAGATATTTTGCAGCTCCAAGTATTTGAGAGGTTTATTGAATTATCACGTTCAAACGGTCCTGGAACCATTAAATCCATTAAGGATGGACATGGAAATGCACTCAGAATAAAAGCAGGTGTTTCCTCATGATAAAAATTATAGGTGCCCTTTTTATTATCTTATCAACAACTTGGGCAGGGTTTGAAATTTCTAGACATCTAACAGAGCGACCAAAGCAATTACGATGGTTTAAATCAGCATTGCAATCGCTTGAAGCAGAAATTATGTATGGCCATACTCCACTTCATGAAGCAGCAAGAAAGCTTTCAACTCAATTTCCAAAACCACTTTCTATTTTTTTTTCTTCCTTTGCTAGCAAATTGCTCACCGTTGAAACTACTGTGAAAAATGCATGGGAAGCAAGTTTACAAGAAATCTGGAAGATGACATCTCTGAAGCAAAATGAGTATGAGATATTAGCTCAATTTGGAGAAAATTTAGGGAAGCATGACCGTTTTACGGAACAAAAAAATATAAATCTCACTATTACACATTTGGAAAGGGAAGAGGCGGATGCATACGACAGACAGCAGCGTTATGAAAAAATGGTGAAAAGCATGGGGTTCTTGTCAGGTTTATTAATTGTCATTTTATTGATGTAGCAAGAATGGAGGAGAAATAGTGGGGATTGATGTTGATATTATATTTAAAATAGCGGGAGTAGGAATTGTAGTCGCATTTCTGCATACCATTTTGGATCAAGTCGGCAAAAAAGAGTACGCCCAATGGGTAACACTATTTGGATTTATATATATTTTGTTTATGGTTGCATCTATTGTTAGTGATTTATTTGGAAAAATTAAATCCGTGTTCTTATTTCAATAGAGGAATTGTTCTTATCTTTTTGAAAAAAGGAGGGCTTAAGGATTGAAATTATTCAAATAGTGGGAATTTCCCTTATTACAACCTTTTTAGCTTTGATTATTAAAGAACAAAAACCAAATTTTGCATTTTTATTAGTTTTATTTGTTGGATGTGCCATCTTTTTGTTTTTAGTAGATCAATTAAGAGAAATCGTACAAATGGTACAAAGAATTGCTTCAAATGCAAATGTTAATACAATTTATGTCGAAACCATATTAAAAATAATCGGAGTTGCCTATATTGCAGAGTTCGCATCCCATATTTCAAAGGATGCCGGCCAAGGTGCAATGGCAGCAAAGGTAGAATTAGCAGGAAAAATTATTATTTTAGCGATGTCGATTCCCATATTAAGTGTACTTATTGAGACTGTCATCAATCTTATTCCAAAGGGATAATCCAAAAGATGGAGTAAAGAGGTGAAAGGAATTTGCGGCAATGGAAGCAGTTATTAATTGTATTATTTCTATTTTCAATCGGACAAAACACGGTGATGGCAGCAACGGATGAAAACAATGGTGATGCGTTACAGGAGAAGCTTGTTAATGAACAAATGAATGATTTAGGAATAGACGAACTTACGGGATATTGGGAAAAGATTGTGGATGAATATGGAGGTTTTTTACCAGATAGTCAAAAAGGGAGCTTAGTAGAATTTATAAAAGGGGATAAGAGTTTTTCTTTAAATCAATGGTTACATGGGATTCTAAAATTTATGTTTCAGGAAATCGTTACGAATGGGAAGTTACTAGGGTCCTTAATCATTTTAACAATCTTTAGTTTATTTCTACAATCTTTGCATAATGCATTTGAACAAGGGACTATCAGTAAGGTAGCCTATTCAATCGTATTTATGGTATTAATTATCATTGCTCTCAATAGCTTTCATGTTGCTATAAATTATACAAAAGATGCTGTAAGTACAATGATTAATTTTATACTGGCGCTGATACCACTTCTATTGGCTTTAATATCCACCTCTGGAGGCATTACATCTGCTGCGTTTTTCCATCCTGTGATTATTTTCCTCATGAATACAAGCGGCATACTCGTTCAATATGTTGTTTTGCCCCTACTTTTATTATCAACATTATTAAGCATAGTCAGTACGCTTTCCGAGCAATATAAAGCAACACAATTAGCACAGCTTCTAAGAAATTGCTCTATCGGTTTATTAGGTATCTTTATGACGATTTTCTTAGGGGTCATTTCCGTACAAGGGACTGCAACTGCTGTAACCGATGGCATATCTATTAGAACAGCAAAATTTGTCACAGGAAATTTCATTCCTGTAATAGGAAGAATGTTTACGGATGCGGCCGATACGGTAATCAGCGCTTCCGTACTATTGAAAAATACATTGGGAATTGCCGGTGTCGCCATCGTTTTAATTATTGCAGCCTTTCCGGCTATAAAAATTCTTGCCTTAGCTTTTATGTTTAAATTTACTGCTGCCATCCTACAGCCTGTTGGAAATGGTCCTGTCATTGCTTGCTTAGATACAATCAGCAAAAATATGATCTATGTATTTGCCGCTCTAGCCATTGTCGCAATTATGTTTTTTCTGAGTCTTACCATCATTATTACCGCTGGAAATATAACCATGATGATGAGATAAAAAAACAATAAATTTACCAGAATGGAGGTAACTCCATGCATTTCTTAACAGAATGGATCATGAATATTATTGTGTTTATCCTTTTAGCTATGATTGTGGACATGCTGCTTCCAAGTTCCGCGATGAAAAAATACACAAAATTAGTTACTGGGTTGCTATTAATCGCCATCATTTTAACACCAGTTTTAAAGATTTTTTCTCAAGACTTTGATAGTTTAATGGATCAAGTATCTGCAAAATCGATTGTAAACAAAAATAAAGTAGAAAATTTAATAGAAATGAAAAAAAAAGAAATACAAGCATCCCAAGATGCATATAAATTAAAACAAGTGGCTGTCCAAATGAAAAAAGAAGTGAATAAGGAGTTGATAGACCGTTTTGGAAAAAGCATAGATGGTGATATCTCCATAACATTGAAAGATCAGGGAAAGGTTTCGGTAGATAATATTGATAAAATCGTTCTTTATCTAAAGGATGAAGAGGATGACAACGCAGTAGCAGCCATTGAACCTATCAAAATTGATACACAAAAACCAGTTGATAATCAAAATTCCGCAGAAGCAGATAGCATAATCACATTTCTAACTAGTAAGTGGAACATAACGGACCAATCGATAGAGCTACATTTTGAAAGGGGGGACAAGTAGCTAAATGAGCGAAAAGAAAGGGCCCTTCGACTGGATAAAGGAAAAGTTGTTTGCCTCACAGGAACAATCGGGAGGCGGAAAAAAAAATACAAAGCTTCAATACTTTTTAATTCTGCTGCTCTTTGGGGTTGCCATCATGCTGATTAGTAATATTTGGAGTAAAAACCAAAACGATACTTCTTCCACACCTGTCTTAAATCAGCCCAATGAACAGAAAGATGTAGCCACTTTTGGAACTGGTTCATCAAAGAAACAGGCAAAAACGATGAAAGACTATGAGGAACATTATGAAAGTGAACTAAAAGATGCATTGGAACAAATAGACGGTGTAGGAAAGGTAAAAGTAGTGGTCAATGTTGGATCAACGGAAAGCAAAGTATACGAAAAAAATACTACTACTCAAAATCAAACTACAACGGAAACAGATCAAAATGGCGGTGAACGAAAGGTAGAAGACCTTTCGCAGGATGAAAAATTAGTGATCATCCGCAATGGAGAAAATGAGACTCCTATTGTTACAGAAACAAAGAAACCTAATATCGAAGGCGTTCTAGTTGTAGCAGAAGGAGCAAAAAATATAACCATTCAAAGATGGGTGAAAGAAGCAGTAGCCAGAACATTTGATGTTCCGGATTATAAGGTAACCGTATTACCGAAAAAAAATTAAGGGGGAATTACCATGTTACTTAAAAAACAAACTGTTTGGTTATTAACAATGCTTAGTCTTGTCGTAGTTCTATCAGTCTATTATGTTACTTCGGAGCCTAAATCAACAAATGATCTTGCGATGGTAGATAAAAACGGCGAAAAAACAAATGATAAAGCAAATTCTTCCACATCGAAAAAAGGTGAGAAGGTGAATATTTCTACTCAAGTAGCCGGTGATCAAGCATTTGAGGCAATGCGTCTGTCAAGAGATGATGAAAGAAGTAAATTAAAAGAACAATTAACGAATAAATTAGCCACTTCCAATCTATCTGCTGAAGAAAAAAATAAAGCATATGATGAAATGAAAAAACTCCAGGACACTGCTCAGCAGGAACAAGTACTGGAAACTCTTATTAAATCACATGGTTACCAAGATGCACTAGTACAATCTGACGGTACAAATATTAATATTACCGTAAAATCTAAGGAGAAAAGCACAGCTGCAGCAAACGAAATCATTAAACTTGTAGAACAACAAATAGGTAGTTCTCCACAAGTTGCAGTAGAGTTTCAAAAATAAGGGAAGCAAATTCCCTTTTTTTGTTGCCTAGGAACTTATTAACTCGAAACCCGTAGACAACTTTTAATAGTTGTCTCCTTTTAGTTTCAGCGCCTAACGACTAGCGGCTTTCTAATAGTCCTTACTGCGATAAGACTGTATCGGTAAAATTACATTTCAAATTTTACACATCCGTACGCCGATGTGCAAGGTGCTAGAGTATTTGTTCTTTTTATAAATTAATATTACACTTACTCGGGACAGTTGAATTTTTAATCCATGTTACGTATGATATTAGTAGTTAGTCCTAATTACTGTTATCCTTTTTTAATAGAGAAAGTTTATAATAATAGGAAACAGGGTAACAGCTATATCAAAATAAACATGGAAAGACTATTGATGATTCCATAAATTTTAGAAGAGGTGTAATATGTTTAAAATTCAAGAAATACGTGAAATTATTAAACTTGTTGATGGATCAAGTATTGATGAATTTGAATTCGAGGCGGAAGGCGCTTCATTAAAAATGAAAAAACGCTCTGGAGTTGCTGTAGTAGAAGCGCAAGTACAACCAGTTCAGCAACAATTGGTTCAAAGCGTACCACAAGCTGCAGTAGCAGCTCCTGTTGAAAATGCAATTACAAATCGAGTAGAGAGCAATGTTGAGCCAGCTCCAGCGCAAGATGCAAACTTACATAAAATTGTTTCTCCGATGGTAGGTACTTTCTATCAATCCCCATCACCTGATAAGGATGCTTATGTAAAAGTAGGATCCCAAGTAAAAAACGATACTATTGTATGTATCGTAGAGGCAATGAAGCTATTTAATGAGATTGAAGCAGAAGTAGAAGGAGAAATCGTGGAAATCCTAGTTAAAGACGGTCAGCTTGTTGAATACGGACAACCACTATTCTTGGTAAAGACGAAGTAAGGAGCGATCACGAGTGATAAAGAAAATTTTAATTGCCAATCGAGGAGAGATTGCTGTCCGAATAATTCGTGCATGCCGTGATTTAGGAATAGAGGCTGTATCAGTTTATTCGGAGGCGGATAAAGAAGCTCTTCATGTTCAAATGGCAGATGAAGCTTATTGTATCGGTCCAAAAGCTTCAAAGGACAGTTACTTAAATTTTACAAATATTATTAGCGTAGCCAAATTGACTGGTTGTGATGCTATTCATCCGGGTTATGGATTTCTTGCGGAAAACGCTGACTTTGCAGAGCTTTGCCGCGCTTGCAACATTACTTTTATAGGACCTAGCCCTGAAGCAATTTCTAAAATGGGTACGAAAGACGTTGCGAGAGAGACAATGAAGGCTGCCGGTGTTCCGATTGTCCCTGGATCACAAGGAATCATCGAGAGTATCGAGGAAGCTACGGAACTCGCGAATGAAATTGGATATCCTGTCATTATTAAGGCGACTGCCGGCGGTGGCGGAAAAGGAATTCGTGTCGCTAGAACAGAAGAGGAACTCAAAAAGGGTATTAATATTACACAACAAGAAGCCGCCACTGCATTTGGAAATCCAGGCGTATATATTGAAAAGTATATTGAAGACTTCCGTCATGTGGAAATTCAAATAATGGCAGACCAACATGGAAATGTGATTCACCTTGGAGAAAGGGATTGTTCAATCCAAAGACGTCTACAAAAATTATTGGAAGAAACGCCATCACCGGCATTAAATAGCGAAATCCGTGAAAAAATGGGTGAAGCAGCGGTAAAAGCCGCGAAAGCGGTTGATTATTCCGGTGCGGGTACAGTAGAATTTATATATGATTACAATCATCAAAAGTTCTACTTTATGGAAATGAATACTCGTATTCAAGTGGAGCATCCTGTAACTGAACTTGTAACTGGCGTAGATTTAATTAAAGAAATGATTTTCGTTGCTTCCGGTAAGCCTTTATCCCTGAAACAGGAGGATGTAACATTCAATGGATGGGCGATTGAATGTCGTATTAATGCAGAAAATCCCGAGAAAAACTTTATGCCGTCTGCGGGAAAAATTAATATGTATTTACCGCCTGGTGGTTTAGGAATTCGTGTGGATTCTGCAGCATATCCTGGTTATACTATCCCACCTTATTATGATTCTATGATTGCAAAAGTGATCTCATATGGTGCTACTCGGGAAGAAGCTATTGCTCGAATGAAACGTGCTTTAAGCGAATTTGCGGTTGAGGGTGTTAAAACAACTATTCCTTTTCATTTGAAGTTATTAGAAAATGAAGTATTTGTATCCGGAGATTTTAACACGAAGTTTCTCGAGAAATATGATGTAATGAAATAATGCTCTATGGAGGTGTTGACATGGTAGAAACAAATCCAATGTTAGAGATGGAAACAGTAAATAATGAGCTTGGCAAGGTAGAAATCGCTCCAGAAGTCATTGAGGTTATTGCCGGTATTGCAGCGTCAGAAGTAGAAGGTGTTGCACAAATGCGCGGAAACTTTGCAAGTGGTGTGGCAGAGCGTCTAGGCAGAAAAAATCATGGCAAAGGTGTAAAAGTCGATTTAGCGGAAGATGGCATTAAAGTGGATGTATACTGTATTATGAATTTCGGTGTCTCGATTCCGACTGTTGCACAAAAAATTCAAGATAATATACGACAAGCTTTAGTGAATATGACAGCTTTAGTTGCAGATGAAGTAAATATTCATATTGTTGGGATTCAATTTGAGAATCTGAAGCATGAAAGCGAAATCGATGCAGAGCTTTCATAATTAAATGAGGTTTTCCTTTAAGTGTCTGGCACCATAGTTACTCAATACTTAGGATGATACATTCTATTATTGATGTTGGTGTCAGGCACTTATTGTTTTTTCGAAAAACATAAATTATTTATTGATTTTTTACAAAACATTCGGAGGTTCTCCTTTTTATGATATTATCTTTTATGGTAACACTTTGAATGTAATACAATAAATTTGCGCATAAAAAGATATACCTAATATTTTTACAATCAAAAGGAGAAATACATAATGATGAAAAGAAGAACAGCAAGAGAAAAAGCTCTTCAAGCATTATTTCAAATAGATATGAATGAAGCGAGTCCAGAGGATGCTATGAATAATATCCTGCAAGGTGCACCCGTAGATCCATATCTTTCTGAATTGGTTCATGGAACTTCCAAAAATTTAAAGGAAATTGATGAAATCATATCCAATCACTTAGAAAATTGGTCTGTTAATCGACTAGCTAAAGTGGAATTGAATATTTTACGGTTGGCAGTATATGAATTGAATTATGTCTCTGATGTTCCAGCGAATGTAGTAATCAATGAAGCATTGGAGATTTCAAAGCGTTTTGGAGATGAGAAGTCCAGTAAATTTATTAACGGTGTTCTTGCGAAAATAAAAGATTCCATGAGTAAGTAAAGAAGAATTCTTATTCAGTCCTTTTCGCACAGAACATCATCCAATAAGGGGATGGGTCGAATGCCAGCGAAAATTATGGATGGTAAAAGAATTGCAGAAGAAATTCGTGAGGAAATAAAAAAAGAAGTGACAGATTTATCGAAAAAAGGAGTTATTCCTGGGCTTGCAGTTATCTTAGTTGGGAATAACCCTGCTTCAAGGACGTATGTAACAAATAAGCAAAAAAGTTGTCATGCATTAGGAATGAAATCAGTGTTAATCGAATTAAGCACAGAAATTACAGAAAATGATTTACTTCATAAAATCGAAGAACTAAATGAAGATAAATCAATCCACGGTATTTTGGTGCAGTTGCCTTTGCCAGCCCATATTAATAAAAAAAATGTAATCGAAAAGATTCATCCGGAAAAAGATGTGGATGGTTTTCATCCCATTAATATCGGTAAAATGATGACAGGCCAAGATACATTTTTGCCTTGCA
Source organism: Heyndrickxia camelliae (assembly GCF_002844575.1). Lineage (GTDB taxonomy): Bacteria > Bacillota > Bacilli > Bacillales > Bacillaceae_C > Margalitia > Margalitia camelliae. The sequence goes on along the minus strand of NZ_PIQO01000003.1, from coordinate 279,816 downwards.
CACCATTTGGCATTATGGAAATGATCAAACACGAAAAAATTGACATTGAAGGAAAACATGTAGTCGTTATTGGCAGAAGTAATATCGTTGGCAAGCCTGCTGGTCAATTATTTTTGAACGAAAATGCTACGGTTACTTATTGTCATTCTAAAACAAAGAATCTGTCCCTATACACTAAACAGGCAGATATTCTTATTGCGGCTATTGGAAAGGCAAAATTTGTAACAGAGGATATGGTGAAGGAAGATGCAGTCGTAATTGATGTAGGGATGAATAGAGATCAGACCGGAAAATTATGTGGTGATGTTGACTTTGAACATGTTAAAAGTAAAGCCTCGTACATTACACCTGTTCCTGGTGGAGTCGGACCAATGACGATAACCATGTTGCTATTCAACACCTTAAAATCTGCGCAGAAGGTTTTACAAAGTCGCAATTGATGACAAAAAAGTGTATAATTAAAAGAAAAAGCTGTCTTCCAAAAAAATGCAGGAAGCAGCTTTTCTTCAAATAATAAGAAATATTATATTTATGAAATTTAATTTATAACGAGTTTATCTCTGTTTAGCTACAGCGCCTTTCGGCTTGCGAATGTGTACGTCTTCTCGTCTTCTCCGACGATAAGTCAACGTCAGGTTAAAATGGTAGTATTTCCCATATTTCGCAAGCTACCTCTAGGACAGTTTCCTTTATCTCAGTCAAAAGACTAAGTCCTTACGCTGGAGCTACGGAGCATACGCTTTTCTTAACCATAATTGTAGGTGTTATCATGTCAAATCAAAAATACTTAAGCGTTCAAGCTCTAACTAAATATATAAAAAGAAAATTTGATGCAGACCCTTATTTAACAGATATTTATGTTAAGGGGGAAATTTCGAATTGCAAACGGCATTCAAGTGGTCATATTTATTTTACATTGAAAGATGCAAAAGCAAGGATATTATCCGTTATGTTTTCTTCATCAGCGAATGCTTTGAAATTTGAACCGGAAAATGGGATGAATGTTTTAATAAGAGGCTCTATTTCTGTTTACGAATCAAGTGGTCAATATCAAATATATGTAAAGGAAATGCAGCCAGACGGAATAGGCAGTCTATATTTGGCGTACGAGCAGCTCAAAGAAAAACTTGAAAAGGAGGGACTTTTTTCTCTAGAAAGAAAACGTAAGATTCCTTCTTATCCTAAAGTAATCGGTGTTATTACCTCACCAACTGGTGCAGCGGTTAGAGATATTATCACGACAATAAGAAGGCGGTATCCAATTGGGGCTATAAATTTACATCCTGCACTTGTCCAAGGCGAAAATGCTGCAAAGTCTATTGTTAAAGCAATTCAAAAAGCGAATGAATTAAAGAGGGCGGATGTATTAATTATCGGTCGCGGTGGCGGATCCATAGAGGAATTATGGGCTTTTAACGAGGAAATTGTTGCAAGAGCAATCTTTTCATCCGATATTCCAGTAATATCTGCAGTTGGCCACGAAACGGATTTCACCATCGCCGATTTTGTTGCTGATTTAAGAGCGCCAACGCCAACTGGTGCAGCTGAATTGGCAGTTCCTCATATTGAAGAATTGATGGAAAGATTATTAAATAAGAAATCCAGATTAATTAGAGGGATGGCAGATAAATATCGCCATGAAAAGAAGCGTCTGGACTATATAGATAGATCCTATATTTTGAAGAATCCTCATTTGCTTTATCAGCAAAAAATGGAACATATTGATCGACTTACTGAAAGATTAACTCGTGAAAATCAACTTTTATATCAACGTGCAAAATCAGAATTACAGTTTTTAAAACAGCGACTTTATCGAAATCGTCCTTCCGAACAATTAATCAGGGAGAAGGAAGCTTGCGAACGCTTGGAAAAGGCACTGAAAAAAAATGTACAAATTATTTTGCGAAATAAAGAAAAGGATTTCTCTCAAATGGTAGGTACTTTACAAGCTTTAAGTCCTTTAAAAATAATGGATAGAGGATATAGCGTTACTTATACGAAAGAAAATTCTCTCTTAAAAAGTATTTCACAAACAAACACCGGCGATTCCATTTTAGTAAGAGTTTCAGACGGTACTTTAAATTGTACAGTCGATAAGATAGAAAGGAGTTTAGATAATGAGTGAAACCATTTCATTTGAAGAGGCTATGGAAAAATTAGAAGTAATTGTACAGCGGTTAGAAGAGGGGGATGTCCCTTTGGAAGAGGCTTTAAATATTTATAAGCAGGGAATGGAGCTATCTAAGCTTTGCCACGATAAATTAAAGAATGTCGAAGAGCAATTAGCAAAAGTAATTACAGATGATGGGGAAGAGGAGTTTATCATCAAGGAGGAAGAAGATTGAGTACAACTGAGTTGAACGTGTTTATGAAGGAATACATTGTTCAAATTGAAAAGGAATTATCAAAGCAAATTGATGTTTTAAATGCTCCATCCATCATAAAAAAAGCGATGGATTATTCCCTGCAAGCCGGTGGAAAAAGAATTCGGCCAATATTACTGTTATCTACATTACACGCGTTAAATCAAGAAATTAATAGAGGCTTGTCTTGTGCTTGCGCGGTTGAAATGATTCATACATATTCACTTATTCATGATGATCTTCCTGCAATGGATAATGATGATTTACGAAGAGGGAAACCTACAAATCACAAAGTTTTCGGAGAAGCAATGGCCATACTTGCTGGTGATGGTTTGTTAACTTACAGTTTTCAACGCATTGCAGAAGATCAACAACTTACAGCTCAAGAAAAAGTAGAACTTATCAAGCTGTTAGCAATGGCGGCTGGCGCTGAGGGAATGGTAGGTGGACAAGTAGCAGATATGGAAGGAGAAAACACAACTTTGTCCATTGACCAGTTAGAATATATTCATGCAAATAAAACTGGAAAATTAATTACCTTTTCGGTTGTGGCTGGAGCAATAATTGGTGGTGCAACTCAAAAACAGCAAGAATTGTTCAGTAAATTTGCCAATCATATTGGAATAGCTTTTCAAATAAGAGATGATGTTCTAGATATTGAAGGGGATCAAGCAATTATCGGTAAACCGGTTGGAAGTGACATAACCAATCATAAAAGCACATATCCTTCCCTTCTGTCTCTGGAGGGAGCAAAGGAACGGCTGCATTATCATATTAACCAGGCAAAGAAAATTCTAGAGCAAACAGGGTTGCGAACAGAGCTTCTTTTCCAGATGACGGATTTAATAGCTGTAAGAGATCGGTAAAGATTCACTCGCGGGTTCAAATTGAGAAGAATTGGATGTTATGTTATACTTAACGTGCTTATATAATCAATTTTACATATCCTAATGATTATTTATTTGTGTGAATGTTGCCGTTATCACATATGTGTTAGCGGCACTTTTTCCATTAGGAATAAATAATATAGCCTTTTATTGTAGAAAATGAGATTATTATTATAATCAGATATAGAGGAATATATATAGGAAAGTGAGTGATCCATTTTGGATCTATTATCCATTAAAGACCCTGCATTTTTAAAAAATATGAATATAGACCAATTAAAAGATTTTAGTGAAGAGATTCGACATTTCTTAATTGAAAAGATCTCGAAAACAGGTGGGCATATTGGGCCGAATTTAGGAGTTGTCGAATTAACGATAGCACTTCACAAATGCTTTAACAGTCCCACTGATAAAATTTTATGGGATGTTGGACATCAATCATATGTTCATAAAATATTAACTGGACGTGCAGATCAATTTGATACGCTAAGACAATTTAAAGGACTTAGTGGATTTCCTAAGATGGCAGAAAGTGAACATGACGTGTGGGAAACGGGACATAGTTCTACTTCTTTATCTGCTGCGATGGGAATGGCAATTGCAAGAGATATAAAGGGGGAAAAATCCTTTATAGTTCCTGTAATTGGTGATGGTGCATTAACGGGCGGAATGGCACTTGAGGCTTTGAATCATATTGGGCATGAACAAAAAGATATAATAGTCGTATTAAATGATAATGAAATGTCAATAGCGCCAAATGTTGGTGCTCTTCACAATGTATTAGGGAGACTTAGAACTGCCGGAAAGTACCGCTGGGCTAAAGACGAGCTAGAAAGTTTCCTTAAAAAAATCCCCGCAGTTGGCGGAAAACTTGCAGCTACTGCCGAGAGAATCAAGGATAGCTTAAAATATTTAGTTGTTTCCGGCATATTTTTTGAGGAATTAGGTTTTACTTATTTAGGTCCTGTAGATGGTCATAATTTTGAAGCATTATTTGAGAACTTTCAATATGCGAAAAAAACAAAAGGGCCTATTCTCTTACACGTTATCACCAAAAAAGGTAAAGGGTATAAACCTGCTGAGAATGATACGATTGGAACATGGCATGGTACTGGCCAATACAAAATCGAAACAGGAGATTTTATTAAACCTGTAAATGCTCCCCCTGCATGGAGTAAATTAGTGAGTGATACAGTATTAAAGCTTGCTAAAAAAGATAAAAGAATAGTGGCAATTACACCGGCAATGCCTGTAGGTTCCAAACTGGAAAAATTTGCAGAGCAGCTGCCGGACAGAATGTATGATGTAGGAATTGCTGAACAGCATGCTGCAACCGTTGCAGCAGGATTGGCTACACAAAAAATGAAACCCTTCCTTGCCATATACTCAACATTCCTACAACGCGCCTATGATCAGGTTGTTCATGATATTTGCCGCCAAAATCTAAATGTTTTTATTGGCATTGACCGTGCAGGATTAGTTGGTGCTGATGGAGAAACACATCAAGGTGTTTTTGACATCGCCTTTTTGCGCCATATTCCGAATATAGTTATTATGATGCCGAAAGATGAAAATGAAGGTCAGCATATGGTAAATACGGCAATTAAATATGATGGTGGCCCAATTGCTATGAGATATCCACGAGGGAATGGGATTGGCGTTCCGTTGGATGAAGACCTGAGACAAATTCCAATAGGCACATGGGAAGTGTTAAGAGAAGGTACGGATGCTGCGATTCTAACGTTTGGAACGTCTATACCAATGGCAATGGAAGCAGCAAACCGTCTGCAAAAACAAGGATATTCTGTTAAAGTGGTTAATGCTAGGTTTATTAAGCCATTAGATGAAAAAATGCTAAAAGGCATATTGGATCAAAATATGCCAATTTTAACGATAGAAGAGGCAGTGTTACAAGGCGGTTTTGGAAGCTTTGTAATGGAGTTTGCACATAATCATGGCTATTATCATAGTGTGATTGACAGAATGGGGATACCAGATCAATTTATTGAACATGGCAATGTAGATAAATTATTAGAAGAAATTGGGTTTACGGCCGAAAATGCAGTAAATAAAATTATCTCAATTTCTCCCAAAAAACAAAAAAGGGCATAATGATGAAAATGAAAAAGCAACGATTAGATATACTTCTTGTGGAAAGAGGGCTTATCGAGACGAGGGAGAAAGCGAAGCGGGCGATTATGGCAGGTCTCGTTTTCTCCAATGAAAATCGTTTAGATAAACCAGGAGAAAAAGTAAATGAAGATATACCCTTACAGATAAAAGGGAACGCTCTTCCGTATGTTAGCCGTGGCGGATTAAAGCTTGAGAAAGCATTAAAGGTTTTCGATGTGAAAGTACAAGATAAAATTTTATTAGATATTGGTGCATCAACAGGCGGATTTACGGATTGCGCATTACAGAACGGTGCAAAAATGTCCTATGCATTAGATGTTGGCTATAATCAGCTTGCATGGAAACTGCGGCAAGATGAACGGGTAGTGGTCATGGAAAGAACCAATTTTCGCTATGTAACTCCAGCAGATTTAATAGGGGACATGCCAAATTTTGCAACCATTGATGTCTCTTTTATTTCGCTATCTTTAATTTTACCTGTATTAAGAACACTATTAGTTCCTGATAGTGATATTATTGCTTTAATAAAACCGCAATTTGAGGCAGGAAAAGACCAAGTGGGCAAGAAAGGAATTGTTCGCGATAAAAGGGTACATGTACAAGTAGTGGAAAAAATTGTAGATTTAGCATTAGAACTTGGGTATAACACGGAGAATGTCTCTTATTCCCCGATAACAGGAGGAGAAGGAAATATAGAGTTTTTAATCCATTTAAAATGGTGCGGAGATTCTCGAGAAAAAGGACATAACCTTATACCTGGTGATATTAAGGAGCTAGTGGAAGAAGCACATATGGAATTATCAAAAGGAGCATCACACTGAGTGCTTCTTTTTTCTGGTATAAATATTTCTTTTTTTGAAATTGTATCTCAAAAATATCGCTAATCTGTTTTTTGTCAGTACAAGCTACTGTCAGTTAACGTATGATTAAGGACGCTTAGTTTTTGTTATTTGTATACAATTTTAAAGAAATAGGCTAACATGTTGATTAAATAGAGAAAATTTTTATGCTTCAGTATGAGGTGGTTAGGATGAGTAAGGGTCAACGATTAATTAAAATAAGAGAATTAATTACCACGTATGATATTGAAACACAGGATGAATTGGTAGATCGCTTGAAAAATGCAGGGTTTAATGTAACTCAAGCGACTATTTCACGCGATATTAAAGAACTTCACCTTGTGAAAATTCCATTAAACGATGGTCGATATAAATATAGTCTTCCTGCTGACCAAAGATTTAATCCTTTGCAAAAATTAAAAAGAAATTTAACAGATGCATTTATTAGCATCGATCATGCAGGTCATTTAATTGTTTTAAAAACATTGCCTGGAAATGCACATTCAATAGGCGCTTTGATTGATATTCTCGATTGGGATGAAATTGTTGGCACGCTTTGCGGAGACGATACATGTTTAATTATTTGCAGAGACGAGGAAAAATCAAGAATTATATCCGATAAAATTTTAGATATGCTTTAAAAATATTGAGGTGACTTTGCCTTGTTACAAGAATTAACTATTAGAAACTTTGCGATTATTGATGAATTGAATTTATCGTTTGAAAAAGGGTTAACCGCATTAACAGGGGAAACAGGTGCTGGTAAATCCATTATTATTGATGCTATCCATTTACTTGTTGGAGGCAGGGGATCAGTAGAATTTATTCGTCATGGAGAAAAAAAGGCAGAAATTGAAGGTTTGTTTACGATAAAAAACAATGAGCATCCATGTGTGGAACGTGCCCGTGAATTCGGCATCGAAATGGAAGATGGGATGATTGTACTGCATCGGGATATTTCCGTAAACGGTAAAAATGTGTGCAGAATCAACGGTAAACTCGTCACCATTTCCGTTTTACGTGAGTTTGGGAGCACATTAGTAGATATTCACGGCCAGCACGAGCATCAAGAATTAATGAATGAATCCTTGCATCTACAGTTGCTTGATCAATTTGGAAAGTCGGAAATTGAGAAGGCTATTGAAAATTACAGCGAAATTTATAAGAATTATGAACAAACCTTATCCCGCTTAAAGAAGCTTAGTGAGAACGAACAGCAAATGGCTCATCGACTGGATTTAATTCAGTTTCAATTACGGGAAATTCAAAATGCCGATCTTCAGTTGAATGAAGATGAGCAGCTATTAGATGAAAAAAGAAAGTTGATGAACTTTGAAAGATTATTCGATTCTTTAAAAACAAGTTTTGAAGCGCTGCAAGGAGAACAACGAGGGTTAGACTGGATTAGTTTGTTAATGACCCAGATGGAAACTGCAGCTGAGTTGAATAAAGAATATGAACCGATGCTGGAGTCCGTTTCTAACTGTTTTTATACGCTTGAGGATATTACAAGAAATTTAAGTGATGCATTAGATCATTTAGAATTTGAACCTGACCGCTTAAATGAGATTGAAAATCGATTAAACGAAATAAATCAATTGAAGCGTAAATATGGCCAGTCCATTCAAGGCATACTTGAATATGGGGCAAAAATAGAAGAAGAAATTGAAACCATTACAAACCGTGAAAGTCATATTGAAAAATTACAAAAGCGCTTATCAACCTTACAAAAGGATTTGTTTCTCGAAGGCAAACAGCTTAGCGATTTGCGGCGGAGATGGGCAAAAAGACTGACAGATGCAATTTCGAATGAACTAAAGCAACTCTACATGGATAAAACCATTTTTGAGGTTAAATTTCATCAAAGTACTGAAAATTATTTAGATATGCAAGATATTCCTTTTAGAAAAGATGGCCTGGATTCAGTTGAATTTTATATTTCAACAAACCCAGGAGAGCCATTAAAGCCATTGGTAAAGGTAGCTTCGGGCGGTGAACTGTCCAGAATAATGCTGGCATTAAAAACCATTTTTTCAAAACATCAAGGAATTACTTCCATTATTTTTGATGAAGTTGATACAGGTGTAAGTGGTCGTGTTGCACAAGCAATTGCTGAGAAAATTCAACAAATTTCAGTAGATTCACAAGTCTTTTGTATTTCACATCTTCCTCAGGTTGCTGCAATGGCTGATACTCACTTATTTATTAAAAAGGAAACAGCAGGAGGCAGGACAAGAACAAGTGTACAGCAATTATCGCCTGAGGAAAAAATTACAGAAATTGGCCGGATGATTTCTGGGGTAGAAATAACCGATGTGACCAAGGAACATGCCAAAGAATTAATTGAATTAGCTTATACTATAAAAACTACATGAAAAGCTATCCATAATGGGTAGCTTTTTTTCATTAGCTCTTGTTATATTTCGAGCGTTTCAAGGCTAAATTAAAACTGTAGCAAAGAAAAGCAAAGGCCCAGTTTCGCTACGACAAATAAAAGACAAGAGATAAAATAAGTGTGGACTAGAAGCGAGGAGAGTGAAAAGTTTGAAATGGGAACTTCTTAGAAAAATGTTAGGCGGATTTCTCCTTGTTTCACTTTGTTTAATAGGGTTTTCTAAACCTTTTCAAGACTATCTCCACATTCCAAAAAGCATCACCATTTTACAAGGTGATGAGATAAACTTTGCAAAAGCAGCAGAAGTTTCAGCGAATATAAATCAAGATCGTGTAAGCGTACATGACGAAAAACAATCGCTTGCCATAAAAGGAAAAAAAGTTGGGCAAGATGAAATACTTCTCGAATTAGCAGGTCTGCCAATTAAAAAAGTAGATGTAAAAGTATTAAAAAACTTTCGAGTTATACCAGGTGGACAATCCATTGGGGTAAAATTAAATTCAAAAGGTGTGCTTGTAGTAGGACATCATTTGGTCGAAACAATAAATGGTAAAGTTTCTCCGGGAGATCAAGCAGGTATAAAGGTAGGCGACATTATCACTAAATTAAATGGACAGACGATTGAAAAAATGTCTGATGTGGCTCCATTTGTTCAAGAAGCAGGTGAAAAAGGAACACCCTTGAAAGTAACCATCCAACGTGATACTGGAAAATTCAACACAGAAATTAAGCCGCAAAAAGATGAATCGGAAAAGATTTATAAATTGGGATTGTATATTAGAGATTCAGCAGCCGGTATAGGAACGATGACATTCATTGATCCGAAATCAAAAAAATATGGTGCGTTAGGACATGTTATTTCGGATATGGACACAAAAAAACCAATAGTGGTAGAAGATGGTCAAATTGTTAAATCGACTGTTACATCCATAGAAAAAGGAAGTAATGGAAATCCTGGTGAAAAATTAGCACGTTTTTCGACGGATCGAGAGGTAATTGGTGATATAAAACAGAATAGTCCATTTGGGATATTTGGCAATTTACACAAAGTGATTAAGAACGGCAAATATGATAAACCATTACCGATTGCTTTATCTGATCAGGTAAAAGAAGGCCCAGCAAAAATACTAACAGTCGTAGATGGGGATAAGGTAGAAGCATTCGATATAGAAGTGGTAAGCACGATCCCACAAAAATTTCCTGCTACAAAAGGAATGATCATCAAAGTGACAGATCCTAAACTCCTTGAGAAAACTGGGGGAATTGTACAGGGAATGAGTGGAAGTCCAATTATTCAAGATGGGAAATTGATAGGTGCCGTAACACATGTTTTTGTAAATGATCCAACTTCCGGATACGGAGTTCATATAGAGTGGATGTTAAACAAAGCTGGCATCAACATATATAATGATAAAGAAAAAGCAAGCTGAAAGAGCCTCTCTCTTCGGCTTGCTTTTTTATTAGAAAGGACGCAGGGACGTAATAGTGAATTATTTCGAAATATGTTATTATAAAATAAAGATTTTTCGACAAATGCACTAATGTATATCGAAAACGGTCGAAAACAAGAGAATTTTAAAGAAAACAGAAGAAAAACTTATTTTTTCGGGAAAATTTCAATAAATAGAAGGAATTTAAATTGAATTGTCGAAAATGTTTATAGTACAAAATTGTAAAGGGATAAACTGAGGAGGAAACTGCTAGTGAAGAAAATTAAAGTTTTTGTCGTGGATGATAATCGTGAATTAGTATCATTATTAGAGGAATTTATTTCCTCTCAAGATGATATGGAAATAGCTGGTGCGGCGTATAATGGACAAGAATGCTTAGAATTAATGGAAGAAGCTGCTCCAGATGTACTTATACTAGATATTATCATGCCGCATCTGGATGGACTTGGAGTATTGGAAAAACTAAGAGAGTTAAATCTTAATCCTATGCCGAATGTGATTATGTTAACCGCCTTTGGACAAGAAGATGTAACGAAAAAGGCAGTTGAACTTGGGGCATCATATTTTATTTTAAAACCATTTGATATGGACAATTTGGCAAATCAAATTCGTCAAGTTAGTGGAAAAGGTAGCTCGGTTATTAAAAGAACTTCTTCAACTGTTCGAAATAATGTAGAACCAAAAACCAAAAATTTAGATGCTAGTATCACGAGTATTATTCATGAAATTGGAGTTCCTGCTCATATCAAAGGATATCTTTATTTACGTGAAGCGATTTCCATGGTATACAATGATATTGAATTATTAGGATCGATAACGAAAGTTCTCTATCCAGATATCGCAAAAAAATACAATACAACTGCCAGCCGTGTGGAAAGGGCTATTCGTCATGCAATAGAAGTTGCGTGGAGCCGTGGAAATATCGACTCCATTTCTTCGTTATTTGGCTATACGGTAAGTATGTCTAAAGCAAAACCTACGAACAGTGAATTCATTGCAATGGTGGCTGATAAATTGCGTTTGGAACATAAGGCTAGTTAAGTAAAGTGTAGGAAACGGCACCCTGATACATACAGGGTGCCGTTATGAATGTGATTAAGCTATTCAATTATTTAAGTTTGTATATATTTCATGCAAAGAATATCGCTGTATTTTTTATAAAATAGGAAAAATAAAAGGCATGGGTCCATAATAGACACATGCCTTTTAATCGCTTTTTAGCTGATTAGTTTTTTTGAACGTTAGCTGCTTGAGGTCCACGAGCGCCTTGTTCAATATCAAATGTTACTTTTTGACCTTCTTCAAGTGATTTAAAACCGTCGCCTTGAATCGCTGAGAAGTGAACGAATACATCGTCTCCGCCTTCAACTTCAATGAAGCCGAAACCTTTTTCATTGTTAAACCATTTAACTGTACCTTGTGACATGCTATTTCCTCCTAATTGTGTTCGCACACAATGTATTACTATCCTTGCTCAAGTGATATAGGCGATAAGTATTTAAACACTTTCTTTCCTTACATACCGAACAAAAATAATTCCTCTTTAAGCATAACAATTTATGCGATAATAAGCAAGTAGGATATAGAATATAAATAAATTTTATTTTGGAAAGGATTTTATTTAACCAATAATTTTCAATTTCTTTATATTCTTTTATTAAACCATATAATAGAATGTAGTAAAGGATTTTAATGTTAAAGGAAGTGACAGCATGACACTCATTTTTGCTCACCGTGGTGCAGCTGGTACATATCCAGAAAATACGATGGATGCATTTATTGCAGCAGAAAAATGCGGTGCGGATGGAATTGAACTGGATGTTCAACTTTCCAAAGATGGTGAGATCGTTGTGATACATGATGAAACAGTTAATAGAACGACCAATGGAAAAGGCTTCGTGAAAGATTTTAATATCAAAGATTTACAAAAATTAAATGCCAGCTATCATTCAAAATCGGTAAAAACTTTTTTTAAAGTTCCGCATATTCCTTCTTTAAGAGAGGTCTTCGACTGGATGAAAACGAATGACCTTCTATGCAATATTGAATTCAAAACAGGGAAAATCGAATATCCCTATATTGAGGAGAAGGTTATTCAATTAATTCGAGAGTACGGATTCGAGGAGAGAATAATTATTTCTTCTTTTAATCATTATTCTATTATTCACTGCTATCGTTTAGCGCCGGAAATTGAAATTGCACCACTTTATTCTGATGGACTTTTTATGCCATGGGTATATGCTGCCTCCATTCACGCAAAAGGAATTCATCCAAATTATAAAATAGCACCGGATGATATTATAAACTCAGCAATGGAATATGGAATTCAAGTTCGTCCCTATACAGTCAACAAAGAAAAGGATATAAAAAGATTACTAGCTCTTTCCTGTTCTGCTATCATTACGGACTTCCCCAAAGAAGCTGTTGAATTAAGAAATGCATATATAAAATAAAAAAATCTGCAAAGGAATATGCAGATTTTTTTATGCCCTTTTACTAAACTTCTTCTGAACTTTATTACGCTTCCGATCGCGATGAAAGATAAACCCAGCAATAAAACCAAGCCCGCCGGCAAAGAAAATAAAACCAACTAAGAATTGAAGCCATAAATAGGGGAAGGGATGTTGTAATATTCCGAACAGCATATCCCTCATTAATTTTATTCCAATCGCTGCAAGAATACCGGGAATCACCATGATGAGCAATGCGATTAATCGTATCATCTTAAAAACTCCTTATTTTTCACTTAAGAAAATGATATCTTACCCATTAAATTTGTCAAGCATACACTTTTTCCTTACAATATAAACATGAAAAAAATTGCAATTTCAGGAGGAAAAAAATTGCAAAATGTATTAGTGGTCGGTGGTGGAAAGGGTGGAACCGCCATTTTAAAAATATTCAAAAATAGTCATGATTTTAATGTTATTGCGGTTACAGACCCTAATGAAGATGCTCTTGGTATAAAGCTTGCAAAAGAGTACGGAATTGCAGTCGGGAAGGACTGGAAAACCTTTATAAACGATCCTGTTGATCTTATTGTGGAAGTGACGGGTGATGAGGGGGTCTATCGGGAAATCCTTGAAAAATGTAAAAAAGAAACAATACTTATTCCAGGAAGTATTGCATTCCTTATTGCAAAGCTACTAGATGAAAAAGAAAATTTAATAAAGCAATTGAAAGAAGAGTCCTATAAACATCAATTGATATTGAATTCAACAGATGAAGCAATGGTTGTGATTGATAATGAAGGAACCATCATTTTCTTTAATCGCAGTGCAGAACGAATGACTGAAGCGCCAATAACAGAAGCAGTTGGCAGCCATATCCTCGAAATTATTCCTAATAGTAAGCTGTTACGAGTTATTCAAACGAGAAGAATGGAAGCAAATCAGGAAACAGAGTTAAAGAATGGAAAAAAAATAATCACGACCCGAATTCCAATGATTACGGAAACTAATGAGGTAATTGGAGCTATTGCCGTTTTTAAAGATGTTTCCGAAGTTGTATCGCTTGCAGAAGAAATTACGAATTTAAAAGAGATTCAAACCATGCTCGAAGCAATTATACAGTCTAGTGATGATGCCATTTCTGTTGTGGATGAGTATGGCAGGGGGATTTTAATTAATCCTGCATACACACGCATTACAGGATTAACAGAAGATCAAGTAATTGGTCAACCTGCAACGGCTGATATCTCGGAAGGGGAAAGCATGCATTTTAAGGTTCTCCAAACAAGAAGACCTGTACGCGGTGTTAAAATGTTGGTAGGTCCAATGAAAAAAGAAGTGATTGTCAATGTAGCCCCTATTATCGTGAATGGGAAATTGAAAGGCAGTGTAGGTGTTATTCACGATGTTACAGAAATACAATCATTGACGAAAGAGCTTCACCTTGCAAGGCAAATTATTCGAACGTTAGAAGCGAAATATACTTTTGTGGATATTATTAGCCATTCGGAAGAAATGAATATTTCTGTGGAACAAGCAAAGTTAGCAGCAAAGACCCCAGTTACCATTCTTTTGCGAGGGGAGTCTGGGACAGGGAAAGAACTGTTTGCACATGCCATACATAATGCCAGTGACCGAAGATACAATAAGTTTGTTCGGGTGAACTGTGCAGCAATTTCAGAATCGTTGTTGGAGAGCGAATTATTTGGGTATGAGGAAGGTGCTTTTTCTGGAGCCAAAAGAGGCGGTAAAAAAGGGTTGTTCGAAGAAGCTAATAACGGCAGCATCTTTTTGGATGAAATAGGTGAGCTGAGTATTAACACTCAAGCAAAATTGTTACGTGTTTTACAAGAAAATGAGATAATACGCGTTGGCGGGACAAAACCTATACCAATAAATGTAAGAATCATCGCTGCCACACATGTTAATTTAGAAAAAGCGATTGCGAATGGCTCTTTCCGAGAAGATTTATATTATCGTCTAAATCGTATGCCTATTCAAATACCGCCATTAAGAAATAGAAAGAAGGAAATTCCTTTTTTATGTGAGCGTCTCATCCAAAAAATTAATCGTGATTACGGGAGAAATGTAGAAGGCGTTACTTCAGCGGCTATGAAGGTTTTAATGAATTATAATTGGCCAGGTAATGTGCGAGAACTGGAGAATATTTTGGGACGTGCTATTATTTTCATGGATTATAGCGAAATTAATATTGATGTGAAACATTTAGGGTTTTTATCTTCTGAATCAAGTATACATACATCCTCTTCCAATATTCACGTAAAAAATAAGGATTTGACAAGGATGGTCGAGGATTTTGAAAGCCAAGTTATAAAAGAAACACTGGAAAACAATCATGGAAACAAGACTGCAACTGCAAAACAATTAGGTATTTCACTAAGAAATCTTTACTACAAATTAGATAAATATGACCTTGCAAACAATAGCACGCAATAATTTGCATGGTATGAAAATTATTGCGTGGTTTTAAGAAGGGTAGTTAGTGTTCTATTTATGGAATTTTTTTCAGAAGAACCTGATGTTAAAAGGAATTTATTTAGAATAGACATAAAAAAATGAAGTTGGTACGATAATTGCATTATAATAAGTGTTGTTAAAAATGAACAAAAAGGGGTTGAAGCAGCAGGAATGGATTTAGACCAATTAGTAAATACAGCAACCCAAAATGGAAAGGCCACAGTGGCAGTGGCAGTCGCTGAAGATATCGAGGTGCTGGAGGCAGTTTCATTAGCCCACCAAAAAAAATTAGGGAAGTTTATCTTGTTTGGTGACTCAAATCAAATTCATTTACTTTTAAGTGAGTACGAACCCCATCTTTTGGAGAATAACGATATTATTATAAAACATGTCCATTCGCCTGAGGAGGCATGTACACAAGCTGTCAAGGCAGTCAAAAATAATGAGGCTACCGTATTAATGAAAGGAAATGTTGCGACAGCTACAATATTAAAAGCAGTATTAAATAGAGAGTATGGATTAAGGACGGATAAAGTTCTATCACATATTGCTGTTTTTAAAGTTCCAAGCTATGAACGGTTTATTCTTTTAACGGATGCTGCTATGAATATTGCACCAAATCTCGATCAGAAGGAACAAATCGTTCAAAATGCAGTACAGCTTGCACATGCTATCGGGATTCATTGTCCAAAGGTAGCCGCTTTAGCTGCGGTGGAATTGGTCAATCCAAGTATGCAAGCAACGGTTGATGCAGCTGCATTAAGTGAAATGAATAGAAATGGAAAGATAAGCGGTTGTCGGATTGAAGGACCGCTGGCACTTGATATTGCAATCTCAGAAGAAGCTGCCAGACATAAAGGGATTGAAAATGATGTGGCAGGATTAGCTGACATACTTCTCGTTCCTAATATTGAAACAGGTAATGTACTTTATAAGTCATTAATTTATTTTGCGAAGGCGCAAGTAGGTGCTATGATAGCAGGAGCGACTGCACCAATCGTGTTAACATCACGGTCTGATAGTGCAAAAAGCAAACTTTATTCACTTGCGTTGGCCATTTGTACAACTAAAAATTTGTAAAGGGGAATGAACAATGAAAATTTTTGAATACATGGGAAAATATGATTATGAGCAATTATTATTCTGTCAAGATGAACAATCAGGATTAAAAGCAATTATTGCCATTCATGATACAACACTTGGACCAGCTCTTGGTGGTACTAGAATGTGGACGTATGAGTCTGAAGAGGCTGCAATCGAGGATGCGCTTCGGTTAGCGCGCGGAATGACATATAAAAATGCTGCTGCTGGGTTAAACCTTGGTGGAGGCAAGACAGTAATTATCGGTGATCCAAAAAAAGACAAAAACGAAGAAATGTTCCGTGCATTTGGACGTTTTATTCAAGGTTTAAATGGACGATATATAACAGCTGAAGATGTTGGTACAACCGTAGCAGATATGGACCTAATTCATGAAGAAACAAATTTCGTTACTGGTATTTCACCTGCATTTGGTTCTTCTGGAAATCCTTCACCGGTTACAGCTTATGGCTGCTATGTTGGAATGAAGGCTGCAGCTAAAGAAGCATTTGGAAATGACTCACTAGAAGGACTTACTGTGGCAGTACAAGGTGTAGGAAACGTTGCTTTTGAAATGTGCCGTTATTTACATGAGGAAGGTGCAAAATTAATTGTGACCGACATTAATAAGGAAGCAGTAAGTCGTGCAGTAGAACAGTTTGGTGCTGTAGCAGTGGACCCTAACGATATTTACAGTGTGGATTGTGATATTTTTGCACCTTGTGCACTTGGAGCAATTATAAATGATGATACAATTCCACAATTAAAGGCTAAAGTTATTGCAGGATCTGCTAATAATCAATTAAAGGAGACTCGCCACGGTGATTTAATTCATGAAATGGGTATCGTCTATGCACCGGATTTTGTTATCAATGCTGGTGGAGTTATCAATGTCGCAGACGAACTTTATGGATATAACCGTGACCGTGCAATGAAAAAGGTTGAAGGTATTTATAATAGCATTGAAAAAATAATCGAAATTTCTAAGCGCGATGGAATTCCAACCTATGTAGCTGCAGATCGCATGGCTGAGGAAAGAATTGCAAAAGTTTCCAAGTCTAGAAGCCAGTTCTTATTGAATAACCGCCATATCTTAAGTAATCGTGCATAATTAGTAGATAAAGCGCCTCACTTCTAGCTTCTCTTCGTGGTTTTGGCATAAAAGCCTTGAGACCTTTAATGGCTATAAGTGAGGCGTTTCGTTCCTAGCATAAGGATATATGTTAGTTTTTAATCTGATGTTGAATGGAGATCTATATAGAAAGAATCAGACCTACTCTGTATTTTTATAATCTAACCGTTAACTTCTAAATACTAGAAAGCACATCAATTGGAGGTAACAATGTCGTTATTAGTTGCCAATTTTAGAATACTTGTTATAAACCCAGGATCTACTTCCACTAAAATAGGTATTTTCGAGAATGAACATCCTATTTTAGAAAAAACAATCCGGCATAAAACAGAGGAAATTCAACAGTTTGAAAATGTAATTGATCAATATGAATTCCGCAAACAGACAATATTAGAGACATTAGATGAAGAAGGCATTAATATTTCAAAACTGAGTGCTGTATGTGGACGAGGAGGATTACTTCGTCCTATTGAAGGCGGTACCTATTCTGTAAATGAGGCAATGCTTGAAGACTTGCGGATTGGATATTCGGGACAACATGCTTCTAATCTTGGGGGAATTATTGCTTTCGAAATAGCTAAAGGATTAAACATCCCATCCTTTATAGTGGATCCAGTTGTAGTAGATGAATTGGAACCCCTGGCTAGAATATCTGGCTTTTCTCTTATTGAAAGAAAAAGTATCTTTCATGCTTTAAATCAAAAGGCAGTCGCTAGAAAAGTGGCTAAACAACTGGGGAAAAGGTATGATCAGCTCCATTTGATTATTGTCCATATGGGTGGTGGAATTACTGTAGGCGTCCATAAAAATGGAAGGGTAATCGATGTTAACAACGGACTTAATGGCGAAGGTCCGTTTAGTCCGGAAAGAGCAGGTACAGTTCCAGCAGGAGATCTTATTGACCTTTGTTATTCTGGTGAGTATTATCGCAATGAATTGACGAAGAAATTAGTTGGCCAAGGTGGTCTAGTTGGATATTTGGGTACAAACGATGCTGTTAAGGTGGAAGAAATGATTGCAGAAGGCGACGAATATGCAAAGCTCATTTATGATGCGATGGCATATCAAGTGGCGAAAGAAATTGGGTCAGCAAGTGCAGTATTAAAGGGGAAAGTTGATGCAATCGTACTTACTGGCGGTTTAGCATATGGGAAATCTTTTGTACAATCTATTAGTGATTATGTTAGCTGGATTGCAGATGTTATAATTTATCCTGGAGAAAATGAGCTTCAAGCACTTGCAGAAGGGGCTTTAAGGGTTCTTATTGGAGAAGAAAGTGCAAAAGAATACCCAGGAGTATTAGAGAAAACCATACGATAAGGAGGTTCACCATATTGGCAAGAGAATATGATTTAGTCATATTAGGAGGCGGAACTGGCGGCTATGTAGCGGCAATCCGAGCTTCACAATTAGGTTTAAAGACAGCGATAGTAGAAAAAGGTAAACTCGGAGGTACATGCCTTCATCGTGGATGTATCCCGAGTAAAGCATTGCTTAGAAGTGCTGAGGTATATAAAACAACGAAACGCGGCGACGAGTTCGGAGTAGTGACCAGCGATGTTTCGCTAAACTTCAATCGTGTTCAAGAGAGAAAAAATGGAATAGTGGAAACTCTTCATAAAGGTGTCCAACATTTAATGAAGCAAGGAAAGATAGATGTATTTGAGGGAACAGGAACAATATTAGGACCATCTATTTTTTCTCCGATGCCTGGAACTATCTCAGTTGAATTGAAAACAGGTGAAGAAAATGAAATGCTGATTCCGAAAAATGTCATTATTGCAACAGGATCAAGACCAAAATCTTTACCAGGCTTAGATATTGACGGAGAGTTTGTTCTATCTTCGGATGAGGCGTTAGAACTTAAGAAATTGCCGAAGTCTATTGTAATTGTAGGCGGTGGAGTGATTGGAATTGAGTGGGCTTCTATGCTTTCCGATTTTGGTGTTGATGTAACAGTAATTGAATATGCAGATCGAATAGTTCCAACAGAAGATAAAGATATATCCAAGGAAATTCAGCGTTTAATGAAGAAAAAAGGAGTTAATATTGTTACTGGTGCAAAAGTTCTTTCTGAAACACTTCAAAAGGAAAATGATATGGTAACGATTAGTGCTGAATGGAATGGGGAAAAGAAGGAATTTACTGCTGAAAAACTTCTTGTTTCTGTAGGACGTGCAGCAAATACAGAAAATATTGGATTGCAAAATACGGAAATAGTTGTTGAAAAAGGATTTATCCAAGTAAATGAATATTATCAAACAAAGGAATCTCATATTTATGCAATTGGTGATGTTATCGGCGGTTTACAGCTTGCACATGTTGCTTCCCATGAGGGGATTGTAGCTGTTGAGCATATTGCCGGTAAAAAACCTTCACCAATTGATTACACACTTATTTCAAAGTGTATTTATAGTAACCCCGAAATCGCTAGCGTAGGCATAACAGAAGATGAAGCAACACAAAAAGGATATAATGTGAAGGTTGGGAAATTTTCTTTTAGAGCTATTGGAAAAGCTCTTGTCTATGGGGAAGCGGATGGCTTCGTGAAAATCATTGCTGATAAGAACACAAATGATGTCCTAGGTGTACATATGATAGGTCCACATGTAACAGATATGATTTCTGAGGCAGGGCTGGCCCGTGTTCTCGATGCAACACCATGGGAGATTGCACATACCATCCATCCTCATCCTACATTAAGTGAGGCAATTGGAGAGGCTGCCTTAGCAGTTGATGGAAAAGCAATACATGGTTAAGAAAAGCGAATGCGCCTTGATTATCGGCGTACGGATTTCGTAGTCTTCGACTGAGATAAAGGAAACACAGCGAGGAAGTACACGAGCTGATGTTGACTTATCGTAGGGAGGAGACGGAGAAATCAGCTAGCCGATAGGCGCTGGAGCTAATATAAAGAATAAAGACTAAATTTTTTATAAATAGGAGGTAGCAAAGTGGCTGAAAATCGTCATCAAGCACTAGGGTTAAGTGATGAAAAGGTGTTAGAAATGTATGAGACAATGCTTATGGCAAGACGTATTGACGAACGTATGTGGTTATTAAATCGTTCTGGAAAAATCCCTTTTGTTATTTCTTGCCAAGGGCAAGAAGCAGCACAAGTTGGAGCAGCATTCGCATTGGATCGTGAGAAGGATTATGTTTTGCCGTATTATCGTGATCTAGGGGTTGTTTTAACATTTGGAATGACCCCAACCGAAGTAATGTTATCTGGTTTTGCGAAAGCAGAGGATCCAAATTCGGGCGGAAGACAAATGCCTGGGCACTTCGGTCAAAAGAAAAATCGAATCGTAACAGGATCATCACCGGTTACAACACAAGTTCCACATGCTGTTGGAATTGCATTAGCTGGTAAAATGGAGAATAAAGATCTTGTGACCTTTGTAACATTTGGAGAAGGATCATCCAATCAAGGTGATTTTCATGAGGGTGCCAATTTCGCAGGGGTTCATAAATTACCAGTAATCTTTATGTGTGAGAATAATAAATACGCAATTTCTGTTCCGATTGAAAAGCAATTAGCTTGTGAAAAGGTTTCGGATCGTGCTATTGGTTATGGTATGCCGGGTGTAACAGTGGATGGGAATGATCCTTTAGAAGTATATAAAGCAGTTAAGGAAGCTGCAGACCGTGGCAGAAGAGGGGAAGGACCAACTTTAATCGAAACGGTATCTTATAGACTTACAGCTCATTCCTCGGATGATGATGATCGTGCTTATCGCTCGAAAGAAGAGGTGGATGCGGCTAAAGAAAAAGATTCTATCTTCACTTTTGCAGCCTATTTAAAAGAAGTTGGCGTTATGAATGAAGAGTTAGAAAAAGAAATTAATAATCGTGTCATGAAAATCGTAAATGAAGCAACGGATTATGCGGAAAATGCACCTTATGCTGATCCGGAAACAGCTTTGAAATTCGTTTACGCTCAAAATAAATAAGGCTGAACTGGAGGGAAATGGAATGCCAGTAATTTCATATATTGATGCAGTAACAATGGCTATTCGCGAAGAAATGGAACGCGATCCTAAAGTATTTGTATTAGGTGAGGATGTAGGTAAAAAAGGTGGTGTATTTAAGGCGACACAAGGCTTGTATGAACAATTTGGAGAGGATCGGGTTCTTGATACACCTTTAGCTGAATCTGCAATCGCTGGGGTTGGAATTGGTGCTGCTATGTATGGCATGAGACCAATTGCTGAAATGCAATTTGCTGATTTTATTATGCCCGCCGTTAACCAAATTATATCAGAAGCCGCGAAAATACGTTATCGTTCCAATAATGATTGGAACTGTCCTATCGTAATTCGGGCTCCATATGGCGGTGGAGTCCATGGTGCTCTCTATCATTCACAATCTGTTGAGGCTGTGTTTGCAAATCAACCAGGGTTGAAAATTGTGATGCCATCTACACCATATGATGTAAAAGGCTTGCTAAAAGCTGCTATTCGTGACGAGGACCCGGTCCTATTCTTTGAACATAAGAGGGCTTATCGTCTTATCAAAGGAGAAGTTCCCGAAGATGATTATGTGTTGCCAATTGGCAAAGCAGATGTAAAACGAAAAGGCGAGGATATTACGGTTATTACATATGGGCTTTGTGTACATTTTGCCCTGCAGGCGGCGGAACGTCTAGCTCAGGATGGGATAGAAGCACATATTTTAGATTTACGTACTGTCTATCCGCTTGATAAGGAAGCAATTATCGAAGCTGCTTCGAAAACAGGTAAAGTTCTTCTTTTAACGGAAGATACAAAGGAAGGAAGTATAATGAGTGAGGTTTCTGCTATTATTGCAGAAAATTGTTTATTTGACCTTGATGCGCCAATTATGCGCCTTGCTGGTCCGGACGTACCTGCTATGCCATATGCTCCTACAATGGAGAAATATTTTATGGTAAATCCTGATAAGGTTGAAAAAGCAATGCGTGAGCTTGCGGAATTTTAATAGAAGGAGGTCAACTATATGGCAATCGAAAACATTACAATGCCTCAATTAGGGGAAAGTGTAACGGAAGGTACCATAAGCAAATGGCTTGTATCTCCTGGTGATAAAGTGAATAAATATGATCCTATTGCTGAGGTAATGACCGATAAAGTGAATGCGGAAGTTCCATCTTCTTTTACCGGTGTTATCAAAGAATTGATCGCTTCAGAAGGGGATACATTAGCTGTAGGAGAGATTATTTGTACCATGGAAGTGGAAGGCGCAGAAGATAAGGGTACGCCAGCAATGGAGACTCCAAAAAAAGAAGAGGCATCTGCCCCAGCAATGGAGAATCCAGCTAATTCATCAGGGAAAATACGATATTCTCCTGCCGTTTTAAAATTATCACAAGAGCATAATATTGACCTTTCACAAGTAAAAGGAACTGGGAAGGAAGGACGCATCACCAGAAAGGACTTATTGAACATCATCGAATCGGGGTCTATTCCTGAAGAGAAAGCGCAAAATGCGCCAGAGCCAGCAGCAGTAAAACCTGAACCAGTTGTACAGTCTGGAAAACCTGCTGCACCAGCTTCTGCTCCAAATATTCCTGTAATTCCTGGAGATATTGAAATCCCAGTAACAGGTGTTAGAAAAGCAATTGCTGCAAATATGCTGCGTAGTAAACATGAAGCTCCACATGCATGGACTATGATGGAAGTGGATGCAACAAATCTCGTGGAATATCGTGATTCTATTAAGAACGAATTCAAAAAACGTGAAGGATTTAATATCACTTATTTTGCTTTCTTTGTAAAAGCAGTGGCACAAGCTCTAAAAGAATTTCCGCAAATTAATTCTATGTGGGCTGGGGATAAAATTATTCAAAAGAAAGATATTAATATCTCCATTGCGGTTGCAACAGACGATGCACTATTTGTTCCAGTTATCAAAAATGCAGATGATAAGTCTATCAAGGGTATTGCACGTGAAATAGTTGATTTAGCAAATAAAGTTCGAACTGGTACTCTAAAATCAGAGGATATGCAAGGCGGAACATTTACTGTAAATAACACTGGTTCTTTTGGATCTGTCCAATCAATGGGAATCATCAATTATCCGCAGGCAGCGATTCTCCAAGTCGAATCCATTGTGAAACGCCCTGTTGTGATGAATAATGGGATGATTGCAGTACGCGATATGGTAAATCTTTGTATGTCACTAGACCATCGGGTGCTAGACGGATTAGTATGCGGCCGTTTCCTGCAAAGGGTAAAAGCCATATTAGAAAACATATCAAAAGAAAATACATCCGTATACTAATGGAAAAACTGTCTAAACATAACGGGTTCTGTTTTGAAGTACAAAAACAAAATTCGCACTTTATTTCTCACGTTAAATAACTTTGAAATTTCATTAAAAAAAAGCACAGTGATTGATTCACTGTGCTTTTTTATTGAATGATTTGAATTTTTTACTGTTCTGTTTAAATAGGTGTTAAAGTAGAAATAAAGAGTCTGTGACGGTTTACACTTAATCTAACAGGTCAGGTGGTTTTTCAATATTTTGATTTTCGGTTTATTCATATACACAAATATTCCGATTCGAAGGTTTTTGAATGGGCAAGAAGGAAAAGTGGGAGAAACAACAACATCTGCCAGGAGTTAATTCTTAAATAAAAAAACTAAGCAATTTGGCGTGATTGTGGAGTAAACTGTGCTTTTAATTAAACAAGCTTCAATTAAAGAGAATAAAATAGGAAACCGACTCGATTTAAAATTTGAGTCGATTTTGTTTTTTCATGCATTTTTATTTTCTTTGTTTGTAAATTAACCGAGTTGTCGTTGACTTTATCAACGAATAGTGCGAACAGAACCCGTTAGTATAAACAGCGGTTTTTTATAAACATCCATTATTATTTAAAATTTTCTTGGATGTGGATGGAATCTATTGCATTTATATACTAAAATAATATTAGGTATATTCTAACTGAATTTTATATTCAGGTAATTGAAATCGGTTACATAACCGACCTGGTTAAGGGGGTATAACAGCTTGTCAACCAACCATAAAGATCTCAAGCAGCAATCATTCCCAACTTACTCGATGGATGAATGGATGACTGCGGTAAATAATTCATTGAAAAACAAATCAATGGATGCACTCTATAGCAACACATATGAAAATATAAGGTTAAAACCTTTGTATTCCAGTGAAGACTTAGATTTCACTAATATTGATCAATATTCAGGTTCCCGATTACGAATACGTGGTTTTGACTCACCAGGAGATCAACCTAAAACATGGAGGATTGCACAGAAAATCAAGAGACAGGATTGGGCAGAGGTAAAAAAAATATTAAAAAGGGCGTTGGAAAATGGCCAGGATTCGCTTTCATTTGACGTTGATTATTTGGAAAATGTAGACGATGTGAATTTCTCTGAACTAAATAATCAAAATGTTCCCTATTTTTTATTAACAAAACATCATTTCCACTTACTGCTGAAGAAGGCATTAGAAGTGGAACAGTCTCATTCTTTTGGAATTATTGCTATGGATTTGATTTCATGTAATCTGCATCAAGGAAAACTTGAAGCAGATAGTCCCCCAATATTAGAAAACTGGAGTTTACAAGTATTACGGGCACACCGTGAATTACCCAATATCAAAACTATTTTAATAGATACAACCCCGTTTCATAATGGTGGAGCAAATGCCGTGCAAGAATTAGCACTTGCATTAGCAGAGGCTATATTTTATATCGAGCATATGAGAAATAAAGATTGGGAGCCAAGTCAAGTGGCTAAAAAGCTCGTTTTCCATTTTGGAATTGGCGGAAATTTTTTTATGGAAGTTGCAAAATTAAGGGCTTTTCGAGCATTATGGACAACGGTGGCAAGGGCATATGGAATATCTCCTTATGAGGATCGTGTAGTTGTAAGCGCGGAAACCTCAACTTTTACGAAAACGGTGTTAGATCCTTATGTGAATATGCTTCGTTCTGGAAATGAAGCCTTTTCTGCTATTATAGGAGGAATTGATTATTTGCATGTTTCACCATATGATGAAATATTCCATGAGAATGGAGAGTTTTCGGCACGGATTGCAAGAAATACTCAACTTATATTACAAGAGGAAGCACATTTAAAAAGAATCGTAGATCCGGCAGGCGGATCCTATTATATAGAGTCATTGACAAACGAATTAGTAGAAAAGGCATGGGAACTATTTCAAAAAATTGATGCATTAGGTGGAATAGTAGAAGGGTTGAAATCAGGTTGGATTCAAAATGACATCAATCAAGTATTAAATAAACGACTTTTGGATGTAGAAACTAGAAAGCATTCCGTTATTGGGGCCAATGTATATGCGAATCCATCAGAACAAATTTCGTATACTAACACAAAGAATGAAAAAACAGGTGGTACTATTATTCCTATTACTTCGGTTAGAATAGCTCAAGCTTTCGAAAATTTGCGCGAACGAGCGCATGAGATGAAATTACAAGGAAAAAAATTATGTGCAGGGTTAATTTGTTTAGGTGAATTAAAGGATTATAAATCAAGAGCAGATTTTGTTACAGGTGTTTTGGCTACTGGCGGAATCACAACAGATTGGGGCCATAATTTCAGAAGTTTCGAAGAGATAAAGGAATTTATTTCGACTACAAAGTTTCCGTACTATTGTATTTGCGGTACTGATGATATGTACAAAGACTACGCAATGAAAATAGGAGAATGGGTTCAAGAAAATTATCCCGCTATTAAGATAGATATTTCTGGAAAATTCACTAGGGAGCAGATGGATAGCTACTGTAAAAGAGGAATCTCAGATTCCATTTACTTACATCAAAATATGGTACAAAAAATCACTTCATTATTGAATTTATGGGAGGTGTAACCCAGCGATGAAGCCAAATTTTCAGGATATCCATCCTTTCCATAGTTTAAAAGATGTGGAAACAAAAGAAAACAATTCACAAACAAATTACCATTCTCATGAATATATGACAAATGAAAAAATTAAGATTAAACCTATATATACAAACGAAGATTTAAAAGGATATACCCATCTTCAAGATCTTCCAGGACTTGAACCTTTTACAAGAGGCCCATACCCAACCATGTATATAAATCGGCCGTGGACAGTAAGACAATATGCTGGTTTTTCTACAGCGGAGGAAAGTAATGCCTTTTATCGCAGAAACTTGGCAATGGGACAAAAAGGATTATCTGTAGCCTTTGATTTAGCAACTCACCGCGGTTATGATTCTGATCACCCAAGGGTAACGGGGGATGTTGGAAAGGCTGGTGTTGCCATTGATTCTGTAGAAGATATGAAGATATTATTTGAGGGTATTCCATTAGAGCAAATGTCTGTATCCATGACTATGAATGGTGCAGTTTTACCAATTATGGCTTTTTATATCGTTACAGCTGAGGAACAGGGTGTAAGTACAGAACAACTGTCAGGTACCATCCAAAATGATATTTTAAAAGAATATATGGTTCGTAACACGTATATTTATCCCCCTGAAATGTCGATGAGGATTATCGCCGATATTTTTCAGTATACATCGCAAAAAATGCCAAAATTTAATAGTATATCTATTTCCGGTTATCACATGCAGGAAGCAGGTGCACCTGCTGATATTGAATTAGCTTACACACTTGCAGATGGTCTTGAATATGTACGAACAGGATTGAAAGCAGGTATCGATATTGATTCCTTTGCTCCAAGATTATCCTTTTTTTGGGCAATTGGCATGAATTATTTTATGGAAGTAGCAAAAATGAGGGCAGCTAGGAGAATCTGGGCACATTTAATGAAACAATTTGATCCGAAGAATCCTAAATCACTTGCATTGAGAACACACTCTCAAACATCAGGGTGGAGTCTTACAGAACAAGATCCTTATAACAATGTCATTCGTACGTTAGTCGAGGCACACGCAGCTGCGATGGGTCATACCCAGTCTCTTCATACAAATGCACTTGATGAAGCAATTGCTCTTCCAACTGATTTTTCGGCGCGTATTGCCCGAAATACCCAGCTGTATTTACAAGAAGAAACAGGTATTACAAAGACAATTGACCCTTGGGGAGGTTCTTATTATGTGGAATCTCTTACAGATGAACTGATGAAAAAAGCATGGCAGCATATTGATGAAATAGAAGCGCTAGGCGGGATGACAAAGGCGATTGAAACAGGGCTTCCGAAGATGAAGATTGAAGAAGCAGCCGCCAGAAGGCAAGCTTTTATTGATTCAAAAAAAGAGGCGATAATCGGAGTGAATCGTTATCGTTTAGAGCAAGAAGAACCGATTGATATTCTTAATATTGATAATGCAGTCGTTCGACAAAAGCAGATTGAAAGGCTGGAGCGTGTAAAAGCTGCACGTAATGAAATGGAAGTTCAAAGAACACTGCAATTTATTACGGAAGCAGTTAAAAATGGAAAAGAAAATTTATTGGAGGCGGCTGTTGCTGCTGCAAGAGCACGTGCAACTCTAGGTGAAATTTCTGATGCAATTGAAAAGGTATCGGGAAGGCATAAAGCTGTAATTCGTTCGGTTTCAGGGGTTTATGGTTCGAATTATTCCAATGAAGAGGAAATTCAAGAGGTTGTGGAAATGACTCAGCAATTTCTTGAAAACGAAGGAAGAAGACCACGAATCTTAATTGCAAAGATGGGACAGGATGGACATGACCGTGGGGCGAAAATAATTGCTACTGCTTTTGCGGATCTAGGATTTGATGTTGATATCGGTCCTTTGTTCCAAACACCTGAAGAAACAGCGAGACAGGCAGCAGAAAATGATGTTCATGTTATTGGAGTAAGCTCTTTAGCAGCAGGACATAAGACATTATTACCAGAGTTAATAAAAGAGCTGAAAGCAATCGGGAGAGAGGATATTATTGTGGTTATTGGGGGGGTTATTCCTGCACAGGATTATCCATTCTTAAAGGAAAACGGAGCGGTAGCTATTTTTGGCCCGGGAACAGTTATTCCAGTTGCAGCACAAAAAGTTATTGAAGAGATATATCGTCGTTTGGGATATGAGGAAGTGATGGAGTAAATGGAAGGGACAAATCGCCCAGAATGGTCAGAAAATAATCAGTCGTTTTCTTCTTCGTATATGCCGGGAGTCCATTCGATGCATGATGGTCTTCAATCTTACAAAAAAAAGAAATTTCAAAAGGTGATGGACACAGATATATCTACAGAGGTTTTGGCTGACAAGGTAATGAGCGGTGACCGGATAATGCTGTCGAAAGCTATTACCCTAATCGAAAGCAATGCCAGACAGCATTATCAAAAAGCTCAGGAATTATTACATCTCTTATTACCCAATATATGTCCTTCTATAAGAATAGGAATTACGGGGGTTCCTGGTGCTGGAAAAAGCACATTCATTGAAGAGTTTGGCTTCTCTTTATGTGAAAAAGGTTATAAAGTAGCCGTACTTGCTGTAGATCCCAGCTCAACGGTTAGTGGCGGAAGCATCTTAGGAGATAAAACAAGGATGGAAAGATTAGCTAGACATCCTAATGCTTTTATAAGGCCATCTCCTTCCACCGGGACACTTGGTGGAGTTCATCGAAAAACAAGGGAGAGCATCATTGCATGTGAAGCAGCAGGCTATGATATTATCATCGTGGAAACAGTTGGAGTAGGGCAAAGCGAAGTCATTGTTCGTGGAATGGTTGATTTCTTTTTGCTCCTTGCTATCACCGGTGCAGGTGATGAGCTGCAAGGAATGAAAAAAGGAATTATGGAGCTTGCGGATGCGATTGTGGTGAATAAAGCAGATGGAGAAAACAAAAAATTGGCTGAAAAAACGAAACGGGAGTACAATCAAATTCTTCACTTTTTAATGCCTGCAACAAGGGGTTGGGAAACAAAGGCATATACTTGTTCAGCTTTATATGGTGATGGTATACAGGAAGTATGGAATACAATAACACTCTTCATTGAGAAGACAAAAAATAATGGGGCCTTTACAGAAAGACGGCAATCGCAAATAATAGAATGGTTGTTTGCTATGATACGTGAGCGCTTAGAAAATTCCTTTTTCCAGCATAATGAAATAAAGCAGTATCTGCCTTTCATTCAAGATGCAGTGGCGAAAGAAACGATCACCGTATCAAATGCAGTCGATGCTTTGTTTCAAAAATATGAATCAAGTTTTGAAAATAGATAATTTGTTTACTGCAGAAATATAAAAAGGGATAGCGCTTTTTACGCTATCCAAAAAAACATCTAGGGAGTTTAGGGGTATGGATCTAGATGTATTATTATCATACCCCTATTAGCAAAACTTAAACATTTAAAAAACAAAAATAAGATAGAACATTTGATAATCGTATAAAAAAACTGTTATTATTAAGGTGAGTTATGATAGGAAAGGAAGCGAAAAGCGTGAGCATGGACTTTAATATATTTATGAATGATGTTGTACGCCAAGCACGTGATGAAGCGGTCACTGCAGGCTATAAAGAATTAAAAACAGCAGATGAAGTAGAGGAAGCATTCAATCAAAAAGGCACTACTCTTGTTTTAGTAAATTCTGTTTGCGGTTGTGCAGGCGGTATTGCACGTCCTGCTGCAGCACATGCTGTACATTATGATAAACGACCAGACCACTTGGTAACAGTATTTGCAGGTCAAGATAAGGAAGCTACTGAAAAAGCACGCAGTTACTTTGTGGGATATCCACCATCCTCACCATCCTTCGCTTTACTGAAAGATGGTAAATTATGTACTATGGTAGAACGACATGAAATTGAAGGTCATGATCCAATGTCTGTTGTGAATAAATTACAAGAAACATTTGAAAAATATTGTGAAGAAGTGTAAAAAACCCGGATTTTTCCGGGTTTTTTACTACAAAAAAGACTCATGCGAAAACATGAGTCTTTTATCTATCTAAAGTAGGTAAGCTAATCCTGTTAACAGCGTGGAGGCAATTATAACAATTAGCATCAAATAGACTACAAACTTTTGAGTCTTTTTTGGCATTTCAAATCACTCCTTGTTATTGTCGTCCTTATAACTATTTTAGGGGGCAAATTAATAACTGACAAGCATTATTCGAAGCGAAATGGGGCAGTTTTATGAAAATCCTTTAGTCAGCAGGATTTTCGATAATTACTGTTTAAGTATATAAGGTAGATGGTTTACAGCAAGGGGGTAAATAAATGAAGAATGTAGATCATATTGGAATCGCGGTTAAATCCATTGAGGAAATTCTGCCATTTTATACGGAAACGCTTTCATTGAAATGTCTTGGTATCGAGGATGTTGAATCTGAACAAGTGAAAGTAGCATTTATTGATGTCGGAAATGTAAGATTAGAATTACTGGAACCCTTGAGTCAATCAAGTGCAATAGCGAAATTTCTCGAAACGCGGGGTCAAGGGATACACCATATTGCATTCGGTGTTAGTAATATTGAATTACGAATTCGAGAATTAAAGGAAAATGGTGTGAAAATGATACAAGATATACCGAAACCTGGCGCACATGGAGCAAAGGTTGCATTCCTGCATCCAAAATCGGGGCATGGTGTTTTATATGAACTTTATGATAAGAACTAAGGAAAATAATCGATTTTAGAAACACAACAAGGGGGAAGAACAATGCCGGATATATATGAGAAAATTAATCAGCTGTACGATCGGAAAAGAGAGATTGAACTCGGGGGAGGAGATGACAAGATTGATAAACAACACCAAAAAGGTAAATTAACGGCCAGAGAGAGAATAGAGTTATTGGTCGACCCTGGTACCTTTGTAGAATTAAATGCCTTTATTGAACATAGAGGACATGATTTTGGTCTTGAAGATGTAAAAGGTCCGGGAGATGGTGTGGTGACCGGCTATGCAAAAGTTAATGGTCGTCCTATCTATTTGTTTTCGCAGGACTTTACCGTTTTTGGCGGTGCTTTAGGGGAAATGCATGCCAAAAAAATTGCAAATGTAATGGATTTAGCTGCCCAAAACGGTGCTCCATTTATCGGATTAAATGATTCAGGCGGGGCACGTATTCAAGAAGGTGTCGTGTCACTGGATGGATATGGACATGTGTTTTATCGAAATGCAATTTACTCAGGAGTAATCCCGCAAATTTCCGTCATTATGGGGCCTTGTGCTGGAGGAGCCGTCTATTCCCCTGCGATTACTGATTTTGTATTTATGGTGGATGAAACAAGTCAAATGTTTATTACAGGGCCGAAGGTAATTGAAACTGTAACGGGTGAAAAAATTTCATCAGAGGATTTAGGGGGATCAAAGGTACACAACACAATTAGCGGAAACGCACATTTTCGAGCCGGCTCGGAGGAAGATGTACTGCAGATGGTAAGAAAATTGTTAAGCTATTTACCGCAAAATAGTAAAGAGAAGGCGAATAAACATTCTTGGGAAGGGGATGACTATCGCCCTGATTTAACGGACTCGATACCATTTGATGCCGTTCGTCCATATGATGTGCGTATTGTCATTAATCAGGTAGTAGATGAAGATTCCTTCTTTGAAGTGCATAGGGAATTTGCTAAAAATATCGTGGTAGGATTTGCACGAATCCGAGGGGAAGTAGTTGGATTAGTATGCAATCAGCCTAAATTTATGGCAGGGGGGTTGGATATTGATTCATCTGATAAAGCATCGCGCTTTATTCGTTTTTGTGATTCATTCAATATACCAATTATTACCTTTGAGGATGTAACGGGATTTTTTCCAGGGATTAAACAGGAACACGGAGGAATTATTCGTCACGGTGCCAAGATTCTATATGCCTATTCAGAAGCAACGGTACCAAAAATTACGGTTATTTTAAGAAAAGCATATGGTGGGGCATACGTAGCACTTAATAGTAAATCGATTGGGGCAGATATCGTATATGCATGGCCAAACGCGGAAATTGCCGTAATGGGGCCAGAGGGCGCAGCAAATATTATATTCGCTAAGGAAATTGCTGCCAGTGAAAATCCTGAGGAAACGAGAAAACAGAAAATTAATGAGTATCGTGAGAAATTCGCCAACCCGTATATTGCTGCTTCACAAGGGATGGTAGATGATGTAATAGATCCACGCGAAACAAGGATAAAACTTGTTCAAGCATTAGAAATGCTTCGCAACAAACAAGAGGAAAGACCATTTAAGAAACATGGAAATATTCCTTTATAATATGATAAGAATGCATGCTTAACTATTGCAAGATTACGGCAAAGAATATTTGTCCATGTGAGAAATTAGCGATATACTATTGGAGTAATTAACTAAAGCTTCTATATTTATATCGAGATTTTATTACATAGTTGGAGGTAACTCAATGGTTAATCAAGAGCGTTTACTAAATGAATTTTTGGAATTAGTCCAAATTGATTCCGAAACAAAAAATGAAGCAGAAATTGCAAAGGTTCTGAAGAAGAAATTTACAGACCTTGGAGTAGAAGTATTTGAAGATGATACCACTTCTCAAACAGGACATGGTGCCGGAAATTTAATCTGTACATTAAAAGGTACGAACACTTCTGCAGATATAATTTACTTCACTTCCCATATGGATACGGTAGTACCTGGTAATGGTGTGAAACCTTCCATTAAGGATGGCTATGTTGTAACGGACGGTACAACTATTTTAGGTGCAGATGATAAAGCAGGTCTTGCAGCAATGTTTGAATCAATCCGTGTTTTAAAAGAACAAAACATTGAACATGGCACTATTCAATTCATTATCACGGTAGGTGAGGAATCTGGATTAGTAGGGGCAAAAGCATTAGACTCATCTTTATTGAAAGCGAAATATGGCTTCGCTTTAGATAGCGACGGCAAAGTTGGAAATGTAGTAGTAGCTGCACCAACACAAGCGAAAATTAAAGCTGTCTTATATGGGAAAACTGCACATGCTGGGGTTGCACCTGAAAAAGGAATTTCCGCAATCTCCATTGCGGCAAAAGCTGTATCCAGAATGCCATTAGGCAGGATTGATGAGGAAACAACAGCGAATATCGGCCGATTTGAAGGCGGACAAGCAACAAATATTGTATGTGACCGTGTTGATATTCTTGCAGAAGCACGTTCTTTAGTCCCTGAAAAAATGGAAGCCCAAGTTGCGAAAATGAAAGAGGCATTTGAAGCAGCAGCTAAAGAAATGGGCGGCAAGGCTGATGTCGAAGTTCAAGTAATGTATCCAGGCTTTAAATTTTCCGATGGAGACCAAGTAGTTGAAGTGGCAAAGAGAGCTGCTGCAAAAATCGGTCGTGATTGTAAGTTAGAACAAAGCGGTGGAGGCAGCGATGCCAACGTAATTGCTGGTTTTGGAATTCCAACAGTCAATCTTGCCGTTGGATATGAAGAAATTCATACAACAAATGAAAGAATGCCAATTGAGGAATTGGTGAAACTTTCAGAAATGGTTGTTGCAATTGTGCAAGAGGTTGCTGGAGAATAATGAAGCTTGAGCAGACTTATCTAAGTCTGCTCTTTTAGGAGGAATACTTTTGTCATTGAGCAGTAAATCAGTCATTTTTTTAGTTGGAAATGAGGAATATGGAATTCCTGTGGAATATGTTATATCAATTGATAAATATGAGGAAGTTACACCCATACCGCATTTACCCTCATTTGTTAAGGGAATTGTAAAATCACGAGGAGAATTAATTCCTGTTATTGATTTTGAATTGGTTCTTTATCAAAAAGCATTGGAAGTAAATGATGATGTGCGAATGATTGTGTTGCACACTGATGAATTATCGGTAGGATTACTTGTAAAGGAAGCGAAGGAGATTCTTGATATTGCCAACGAATCCCTACAACAAGTCGGCTTACTAGCGTATTCAAAAACTGCTTATTTTACAAGTATTGCCAATATTGAAGAACGATTAATTACAATGATTGATCCGAATATTTTAATTGCATCTCTTGAAGGAATAAAAGAAATAAAAGAATACATGAAGGAAAATACGCAAGAAGTCCAATAATACGTATACTAATGACTTACATTAGTATTTTAGCAAATGATATTAATGTACTTGTACCATTATAGCGCCTGGCGATAAGCAAGCTTCCTGATCTATGTCTCGTGAAAATGCTTAATGCACGGCGCTATAGTTTTTTCATTGTCTATGAAATTATAAAATTTAATCTTGTGGATAACTTGTTGAAGTTGTCTACGTCTAGGCACAGCGCCTAGCGCATTTGTTCTTAGGAAGTGTCAATTATGAAACAATATTATCCTAAAAATGGAAGGGTTATCCTTCATGTTGATATGAATAGTTTTTTTGCAGCAGTGGAAATGGCTTATGATTCATCCCTAAAAGGAAAACCGCTTGCAATTGCAGGAAACCCTGATGAGAGAAAAGGGATTGTTGTTACATGTAGCTATGAGGCAAGAAAATTTGGAGTAAAAACAACGATGACGGTTTGGGAAGCTAAAAAGCTTTGCCCACAAATCATTATTATGCGACCTAATTTTCAGCGTTATCGCGAAGCATCAACGGCTATGTTCTCCATTCTAAGACAATATTCTAATCTGGTCGAACCGGTTTCTATTGATGAAGGATATATAGATATAACGGAAAGCAGTGAATTGGGAACTCCAATACAGATTGCTGAAAAAATTCAAAAGCAGTTAGTACAGGAATTGGATTTGCCTTGTAGTATTGGAATTGCGCCGAATAAGTTCTTGGCAAAGATGGCATCTGATATGAAGAAGCCCATGGGAATAACTATTTTACGAAAAAGAGATGTTCCCGATAAACTATGGCCGTTGCCATTAATAGAAATGCATGGGATTGGGAAGAAAACTGCCGAAAAATTATCTTCTATCGGCATCAGAAAAATTTGCGATTTGGCTAAAGCGGATGATATTCAATTGCGGCATCTGTTAGGTGTAAGGGGACTGCAATTAAAGGAAAGGGCTAATGGAGAAGATAAGAGAAAGGTAGACCCGGATTCTGCAAATGAATTTAAAAGTGTTGGAAGTTCTTTGACATTGCCGAAAGATATTGCAAATCAGCATGAGCTGTTAGCTTATCTAAAAAAGTTATCGGAAGAGACTGCCAATAGACTTAAAAAGAAAGAGTATTATACCACAAATGTCTCCATAACCATTCGCTATAAGAATCGGCAAACGATAACCCGCAGTCGAAAATTGCAAAATCCAATTTATAAAATGCAGGACATATTTGCGGCTGCAAAAGATCTATTTTTAAAGCATTGGAATGGAAATCCTGTAAGATTGTTGGGGGTTACTGGGCAGGATTTAGTGGAACGTTTTCAAGCTGTGGAACAATTGGATTTATTCTCCTACGAAAAGGAAGCAAAGAAAGAACCCCTTTATAATGCGATGGAAATGCTTCGAAAGAAGTTTGGTAAACATGCGGTAACGAAAGGGGTTTCCCTAAAAGGGAGCAGTCATAGACCTAGTATAAAAGATGATATTGATTCGATTTAATGCTTTTTTCTAAACTTTCCTTTTAGGGAGGACCATAATCCTTCCTTTTTTTTATTGGATTCCTTAGGACTAATGTTTGCTTTTTGAATAAAAATTTCTTCCTTATCAATGGCTTCATCAAGTGCTAATACTAAACCGATATTGGTTGAGCTTGTGTGATGGTTGACAATGGAAAAGGATATTCCGTTTGTTTTTGCTATTTGGATATACTTGGAAATAGCTGAGTAAGGAATGTCTCCATTTACTAACAATATCGCTTTCGAGTATTTTTTTATAGAGTCCGTTACTTCTGGATATACATCCTTTTCCATTACTTGACTCTTCGTTAAAGCAATGATAATTCTTTCTCTGAATGTACCGAGAAATTTTTTCTTCTCAGCAGGCTTTATTTGCTTTTCTCCGTAAATCCCTTTTTCTAAATAATCTTCGAGGCTAGGGTTTCTCAAGAGAATATACCTCCTATTTCCTTGTGATAATTCCTCTATATACAACATAAGCATGAGGGAAAAATCGGTTCCAATTTTGTCAAAATAAAAGCCCTCTTAAAAAGAGGAGCTTAGTAAAGGGTTCATTTATTATCTTGCTCGAGGCATCTAACGGATTAGCTAGTTACCTCGAGCTTTTCTAATTAACAATTATCAATATCTAAATCTGTTACTGGCCACCAGAAAAATCCATCTTTTTCTAAAAGTTGATCGGATGCTTTTGGTCCCATTGTCCCAGATGCATAATTAGGAAATTCTGTTTGTGTTTTGTTTTCCCAAACCTCGGAAATCTTATCTACGAAATTCCATGATAGGGCTACTTCATCCCAATGAGCAAAATTAGTTGCATCCCCGCGTAAACAATCATCCAAAAGCTTTTCATATGCTTCCGGTGTGTTTATACCATGAGTACTGGTATTTGAAAAGTTCAATTTAACAGGGGTTGTTTCCATATGCTGTCCCGATTTTTTTGCATTAAGATGCAGTGTAATGCCCTCTTCAGGCTGAATATGAATAACCAATAGATTCGGTGCTAATTGATGGTCTGTATTGTAATACAAGTTCATTGGTATGTCCTTAAATTGAATGACAATTTTGGTTGACTTTGTTTCCATTCTTTTTCCTGTTCGAATATAGAATGGTACGCCTGCCCATCTAAAATTATCTATCATCAATTTTCCTGCAACAAAGGTTTCTGTGTTAGAGGCAGGATCCACATTCAATTCATTACGATAAGCTGGTACATCTTTTCCATCAATTTGTCCAGAACCGTATTGACCACGAACAAAATATTCTTTTACATGATCACCTTCAATAGGGCGCAGTGCTCGAAATACACGCACCTTTTCACTGCGTATTTCATCTGTGGATAATTTGATTGGCGGCTCCATAGCAAGCAGTGCAACCATCTGGAGCATATGGTTTTGAACCATATCACGAAGTGCTCCACTTGTTTCATAATATCTAGCACGCTCTTCAACACCAAGAACCTCACTGGATGTAATTTGAATATTAGAGATATATCGGTTATTCCATAGTGGTTCAAATAAAGCATTTGCGAAGCGAATTACCTCAATATTTTGCACCATTGCTTTTCCTAAATAATGGTCTATACGATAGATTTCTTCCTCATTAAATGCCTTTCTAATTTGGGCATTCAGGGTTTTGGCTGATTCTAAATCATGTCCGAAAGGTTTTTCGATGACCAATCGTTTGAATCCTTTAGTATCATTTAAACCATCAGTTTTTAAATGTTCGGCAATGGTTCCAAAGAACTCAGGTGCCATAGCTAAGTAAAAAATTCGATTTCCATTTAAGGAATATTGTTCATCAAGCTTATCGGCCAATTTTT
The DNA here is from genome assembly GCF_002844575.1 of Heyndrickxia camelliae. Taxonomy (GTDB): domain Bacteria; phylum Bacillota; class Bacilli; order Bacillales; family Bacillaceae_C; genus Margalitia; species Margalitia camelliae. Next base: position 242,373 of record NZ_PIQO01000003.1, on the reverse strand, counting down.
TTAATTCTATGTATGATTCTGTGTTTTTAACATCATGTGCTTGATAGTAGAAATGAGATACAAACTCATCGATGTTTTCACTTTTTCCAATAGAAGTAAGAACAGAATCCTTTACATTTTCCTTTAATTCTTCATGTGTCCAAGGACGTCTGGCTGTTCCAATAACAGCGAAATTATTTCCTAATCTTCCTTTTCTATATAAATGGTAAAGGGAAGGGAAGAGTTTTCTTTTTGCTAAATCGCCAGTTGCACCGAAAATCATAATCAATGACGATGGAGTTTCTTTCGATTTCATAATGGCTACCTCTCCTTTTTCATATTCCTATTAATAGGATGCCAAAAATTTAAGTAATTACTATAATAAAAAGTCCTTACAAGTTCATAATTCTATCGCTTGAAAACACGAATAGCAATAAATTTGCAATACAACCATAAAAATAGGCAATGTCTCTATTGTTATGGTATTATTTAGAAAAGAATGGGAGGGCTAATGTTTGGAATTATTGTTTTTAGGAACAGGTGCAGGAATACCTGCCAAACTTAGAAATGTTACTTCCATTGCGTTGAAACTTCTGGAAGAACGAAAAGCTGTGTGGCTTTTTGATTGTGGTGAAGCCACTCAGCATCAAATTTTACATACAAGCTTAAAACCGAGAAGAATTGAAAAAATTTTTATTACCCACTTGCATGGAGATCATATTTTTGGTCTTCCTGGTTTATTAGGGAGCCGTTCTTTTCAAAGCGGAGACTCAGAATTAACAGTATTTGGCCCTAAAGGCCTGCGTCAATTCATAACTGTTTCCTTGCAAATTAGTGATACACATCTTCAATATCCTCTGAAAATTGTCGAGATAGAGGATGGTATTATTTTCGAAGATGATCAATTTCTTGTAGAGGCTGCAAAATTGGACCACGCAGTGGAATCATTTGGATATCGTATAATAGAAAAGGACAAACCAGGCACTTTAAATGCTAAGAAACTTCGTGATGATGGGATACCTCCCGGACCGATTTATGCAAAATTAAAAAACGGCGAATCAGTGGAACTAGACAACCAAAAAATTATTCATGGGAAAGACTATCTTGGTCCAACCATCAAAGGAAGAATCATAACAATATTAGGTGATACTCGAACTTGCGCAAATGCATTGAAATTAGCTGCAAATGCAGACGTTCTTGTCCATGAATCTACCTTTTCCGCCGATAATGAGGAGATGGCTTACGAATATTTTCATTCTACTACAACACAAGCTGCCAAGACTGCATTACAAGCAAATGCAAAGATGTTATGTTTAACACATATAAGCTCTCGATATGGGCTGGAAGATTCTAAACATTTAGTAGAAGAAGCAAAAAGTATTTTTAAAAATACTTATATCGCCCATGATTTTTTTGAAATCCCAATTCCTACATCTAAGTAGAGAATGGTAATATTAAAGCAAAGGACCTTTGTTTCTGCAAAGGTCCTTTTTGGTAAAATTAATACCATCCGCGCTCATATTGTACGGGTGCTTTGATTTCCGCACCAAGTTCTTTCGCCGCTGTTCGTGGCCAATATGGATCTCTTAACAACTCTCGTGCAAGAATGATTAAATCAGCGCGCTCATTTTGTAAAATTTCTTCCGCGTGCTTTGGTGATGTGATAAGTCCGACTGCTCCTGTGTCAATATTGGAGCCATTTTTGATAGCTTCCGCATATTTTACTTGATAGCCAGGATATACATTGATTTTCGCAGGTACGAGAGCACCTGAACTTACATCAATTAAATCAACATTCTGTTCCTTCATCCAACTGCAAAATTGTACATAATCATCAATATCAAGTCCTTCTGGATGATAGTCATTTGCAGATACGCGAACTAATAAAGGACCATCCCAAACAGTTTTTACAGCATCAATCACTTCTTTTAAGAACCGATAACGATTTTCCGCAGAACCACCATACTCATCTTTACGATGATTGGAAAGAGGGGAAAGAAACTCGTTGATTAAATAACCATGAGCGCCATGAAGCTCGATCACATCAAAGCCAGCCTTTTTCGCACGCACAGCAGCTTGTTTAAAGGCTTCAATCGTATCTTTGATTTCCTCTAGGCTCATTTCTTTCGGCGTTTTCATTTTTTCATTAAAAGCAATAGCGGAAGGTGCGATGATTTCTTGATCAAGTTCTGCTTTTCTTCCTGCATGGGCGATTTGTATCCCTGTAACAGCACCATGCTCTTTCATCATTCCAACTAATTTTGAAAGACCTTCAATATGATCATCGCTCCAAATTCCTAAATCCTGAGGCGAAATCCTTCCTTGAGCCGTTACAGCTGTTGCTTCCAAAATAATTAAGCCAACTTGCCCCACTGCTCGGCTAGTATAATGTGTATAATGCCAATCTGTAACTTTTCCATCTTCTTTATAGCAAGAATACATACACATCGGAGCCATCACGATTCGGTTCTTTAGTGTCACATTTTTAAGCTTATAGGGTTCAAATAATTTAACTGTCAATCAAATTAACCTCCTTTTCTGAATTATGATTATTATATCAACCACGTCTCCTGTATTACAGAAACTTGCTTACAAATTATTACCGGTGATATTGTGTGGAAAGACGCTTTGATTGCAGTGTTGCTTCTTTAATGCAGTTGATAAGAGCATCCTTTACATTGTGGCGGTCTAGTACGCGAATGCCTGCCTCCGTTGTTCCTCCAGGACTGGTTACCGCTATTCTTAGATTTTCAGCCTTCTCATTAGAATGGTTAAGCATACCGGCGGCTCCTAAAAGAGTTTGAACAATCAACTTTTTTGCTAATTCTGATTCTAATCCTATTTCCTGCGCACTGTTCTCCATTGCTTCCACAATGTAATAGATATAAGCTGGTCCGCTTCCAGATAAGCCAGTAACTGCATCAAGCTTTTCCTCTTCTACTATCATTGTCATACCGATAGCGGATAGTAGGGCTTCTGCCAATTCTAAATGGCAGTCTTGAACAAAGGCATTTTTTGCAATAGCGGTAGCCGATTGTCCGATTGCTGCTGAAGTGTTTGGCATTGCTCTAATAATTGGCACATGTATGTTTAATATGTTCTCGATTGTTGATATTGATACTCCAGCAATAACAGAAATAATAAGGGTATCTCGTTGGATATAGGGACTAACCTTTAACAATGCTTCATCAGCATCCTTTGGCTTTACTGCTAAAATAACGATTTTAGATTGATGGAATAGTTCCTGGAGATTATAGGTTGTTTGCACTCCATATTTTTGACGTAAAAAGTGAAGCCTTGTGTTTTCGGAGCGATTCGTGACGTGAATTTGTTCTCCCTTTACAACATTTTTGTTCACTAACCCGCTAATCATTGCTTCAGCCATGGATCCAGCACCTATGAAAGATATTTTCATCACTCATTCCTCCTGAAGATTTTATAAAGACCAAAAACCCTCCATCCAAAGGACGAAGGGTTTATTTCGCGGTACCACCTTAATTTGAATGCACCAAGCATTCATCTCTGAGTCGTTAACGCCGAAATACGTATTGGTTTTCCAATCAGCTCGCAAGGTAGGTTCGAGTGAAAAAGTGGATGGTGAAGTCTCTCAGCCAATGAACCTCACTCTCTTTCATCATTTTTCATCTAATAGCCTTGGTCATTGCTCGTTTTAAAGATTAAATTATTATAGATTATGCTAAAGAAGCAGCCCGTCTGTCAACAGTTTTTTGAAAATTTTCTGTTTATTCTATACTAATATAATGACATTCTCCTATTTAAATACTACAATGAAATTATCATTTTCTTGAAAAGTTAGTTAGTCTGTATATACATTTAAATTGGAGGTTAGAGAATGGTTTCGTGGAATGGGGATATTGCGAAAATAACTGTACCTACACCATTTGCGGTAGGAGATGTTAATGTTTATCTTATAAAAGGGGATGTTTTAACCTTGGTGGATGCAGGGGTGAAAACAAAGGAAGCTTGGGAGCTCTTTACCTTTCAGCTTTCTCAATTAGGCTATACGCCTGAGGATATTGAGCAAGTTGTTTTAACACATCATCACCCAGATCATGTCGGCTTCTTAGAGTGGCTGCCTGATGATTTAAATCTATATGGTCATTCATATTGTGTGCCATGGTTAAAGAAAGAGGAGGAATTCTTTGCCAATCATGATCGGTTTTATCATCAACTGTTTCAGGAATTCGGTCTTGATGGTGATTTTCCACTATTATTAAAGAAATGGAAGGCACCTTTAAAATATGGTGCATATCGCCCAATTACGAATACGATACAGGAGAATGATTCTATCCCTGGTTTGGATAATTGGTCTGTAATCGAAACACCAGGTCATGCTCAAAGTCACTTATCCTTTTATCGTGAAAAAGATGGCACTTTAATAGCCGGTGATCATGTGCTGGCAACCATATCTTCCAATCCTTTATTGGAACCACCACTAGTTTCCGGTGCGGAACGCCCAATGCCGCAATTACAATATAACGCATCTCTAAAAAAATTATTGAAATACAATATTTCAATAACTTATACAGGGCACGGAGCGGATGTAATAAAAGTGCATCCATTGATTGAACGCCGATTACAAAGACAACATGATCGAGCAATGCAAGTTAAAGAGATGTTAAAAGATAGACCTTTATCAACTTACGAAATATGTAAAAGACTATTTCCGGCTGTTTATGAAAAGGAACTTGGACTGACATTATCTGAAACCACCGCTCAGCTAGACTTCTTATTATCTATGGGGGAAATTCAAAAAAGAATGGACGCGAAAGGAGTAGCTTATTTTTCTGTTAGCTGATTAACACTACCGTAGTCCAACATAATTTTTAGATAAATAAACCTGTTGTGAGCGCCAGTAATATTATTTGCGAGGTTTACTTTTAATAGAGATTTTAAATGAATCGTCTTTTAGAGCGTTTCAAAAGACCAACGTGATGGAAAAAAGCGAGGGAAATGTCTTTTAGAGCGTCTCAAAAGGACAATATGATGGAAAAAAGCGAGGGAAATGTCCTTTAGAACGACTCAAAAGACCAACGTGACGGAAAAAAGCAAGGGAAATGTCCTTTAGAACCACTGCAAAAGACCAACGTGACGGAAAAAAGCGAAGGAAATGTCCTTTAGAACGACTCAAAAGACCAACGTGAATGAAAAAAGTGAGGGAAATGTCCTTTAGAACGACTCAAAAGACCAACGTGACGGAAAAAAGCGAGGGAAATGTCCTTTAGAACGACTCAAAAGACCAACGTGACGGAAAAAAGTGAGGGAAAATGTCTTTTAGAACACTTCAAAAGACCAATGTGGCCAAAAATTCGGAGTTACATATCTTTTAGGATTCCGTCTATTATAAATGGAGGTACCTATGGTTAATGGAAGATTAAAAGGAAAAACAATTGTAATTACGGGGGCGTCCGGAGGACTTGGCGAGCAGATCGCATACGCTGCTGCAAAAAGCGGAGCCAATGTTGTATTACTTGCGCGAAAACTTGAAAAGCTGGAAAAAATAAAGGAATCAATTGAAAAAACTTACTCAGTAAAATGTATGGTCGATAGACTTGATGTCTCCAGAGTGGAGGATATACCAAGCGTTTTTAAAAAAATTAATGCTGAGATTGGTTCCATTGATGTGCTTATTAACAATGCTGGATTTGGAATTTTCGAGGAAGCCCATGAGGCATCGATTGAGGATGTCCAAGGAATGTTTAACGTAAACGTAATTGGATTAATAGCATGTACAAAAGAAGTACTTATTTTTATGAGAAACAGAAAATCCGGCCACATTATCAATATTGCCTCACAAGCTGGAAAACTTGCAACACCAAAATCCAGTGCGTATGCTGCGACAAAGCATGCTGTTATTGGATTTTCTAACAGTTTGCGCATGGAATTAGCACCGTATAATGTATTTGTTACAACGGTCAATCCGGGGCCAATTGCAACGCAATTTTTTGATATAGCCGATAAATCGGGTACATACATAAAAAATATTGAGCGGTATATGTTGAATCCAGAAAAACTTGCAAATATTATTGTGCAAAGTATTTTTACCAAAAGGAGAGAAATTAATTTGCCGCGTTGGATGAACGCTGGGAGTGTTCTCTATACATTGTTCCCCCGTCTGGTGGAAAAGGTTGGGGGAAAAGCATTTTATCAAAAATAAGTATAGATGTCTGTTTGAACCGAATGCTTTCGGTTCTTTTTATTTATATATGGATGTCTAAACAATTGATAAAAATTATCATTTTCATTAAATTCATAGTTCCTTATCGCCCAACTTCGTGATAAAATAACTTTAGTAAATGAGAAGATTTATCATTCTCAATTATTTGAATGGAACGGAGAAATCATCATGTCGACTTTACTAGAATTACTTGAAGGCAAAGCAGGAAGTATTTCTGATCTTTCTCAAGTGGATGAGGCATTAAAACACCGTTTACTCCATGTAGGAGTTTTTGAAGGTTGTCCAATTAAATTAAAATGTGTAATGCCGTTTGGCGGACCTTGTATGGTCGAATGCCAAGGTCAGTTGTTAGGAATTCGTCGGTGTGATGCACAAAAGATTAAGGTTGAATGTGAATCATGATTACGGCTCTAGTTGGAAATCCGAACACCGGAAAAACATCCTTATTTAATCATTTAACTGGTTCCTATGAGTATGTTGGAAACTGGAGCGGTGTGACGGTTGAGAAAAAGATAGGTAGATTAAAGGAAATAAAAGGCGATCTCATCGATTTGCCTGGTGTTTATTCCCTTTATCCATTTTCAAAAGACGAATCTGTTGTTATTCAATTTTTCTTGAATGAAACATTTGAAAATATCATTAATATAGTGGATGCATCACAGCTTGAAAGGAATTTACAGCTCACTGTTCAGCTCCTTGAATTTGGGAGCCCAGTTATAATCGGCTTAAATATGATTGATGTTGCGGAAAGAAGAGGCATTCATATTAATGCTGCAACCTTGTCTAGAAAGCTAGGTCTTCCCGTCGTTCCGATTACGGCAAGAAGCGGGAAAGGGTGTCATGAGCTTACACAGCAGCTTACATCCATTAATGGTGTAAAAGGCAATATTCCAAATATACAATACGGTGATGCTATCGAACTGGGGATTACAAAAATCACCGAAATATTAAAAGAAAAAGAGTTGAATCTTCCCACTCGTTGGCTTGCTCTTCAAGTGCTGGAAGGGAACCCTGATGCTCGTATATACATAGAGCAGTGGGTATCTAAAGACAGTGTGCAAAAGATAATCGATTTTGTAGAAAGAGAAGTAAAGGAGAAGACTTCCTTTTCATCTGCTTCAAGACTTATCTTTGAAAAACGTCGAATTTGGATTGACGAGGTTATACAAGATAGTATCAATACACAGTCAGAACAGAAGAAAAATTGGACGGAGCGAATCGATAAAATTGTTACGAATCGCTGGTTAGGAATTCCAATCTTTTTATTCTTTATGTTTCTTATGTTTACCGTTACCTTTGATTGGATAGGGACACCTTTATCTGATTTATTGGATTCCTTTATTTCGGGACCATTAAGTAACTGGATTGATGCAGGCTTAAATGCTGTTGGGGCTAGTTCGTTTATTCAGGATCTTGTTACTGATGGAATAGTGGCAGGAGTTGGCGGTGTTCTTGTTTTCGTTCCGCAAATTTTTGTGCTGTTTCTGTTTATATCACTTCTTGAGGATTCCGGTTATATGGCTAGAGCAGCACTTGTTATGGACCGTGTGTTAGAAAAGGTAGGATTAAACGGAAAAGCATTCATTCCAATGGTAATTGGTTTTGGCTGTAATGTTCCCGGCGTTATGGCTGCGAGAACGATTGAACAGCCGAAAGAGCGATTATTAACGGTTCTTTTAACTCCTTTGATGTCTTGTTCCGCAAGATTATCTATCTATGCTTTGTTTGTCGGTGCTTTTTTTGATAAGCATCAAGCAATTGTCGTCTTTTCATTATATGTATTGGGTATTGTGGTGGCGCTTGTTCTGGCAAAGCTGTTTTCAAAAGTGCTAATGAAAAATGAGCCTTCTATGTTTGTCATCGAGCTTCCTCCATATCGCGTTCCACATGCTTTAACATTATGGAGAAGCACTTGGGATAAAGGAAAAGGTTTTGTTCGAAAGGCAGGTACCTTTATTTTTGGCGGGTCTGTTGCCATTTGGCTTTTATCGTATTTTGGACCAGGAGGTATGGGAGTGGATTTAGACCATAGCTTTTTAGCAATCGTTGGCGGTTGGTTTGCTCCACTATTAGCTCCGCTTGGATTCGGAATTTGGCAGGCAGGTGCTGCTTTAATTACAGGATTTTTAGCAAAAGAAGTGGTTGTTTCGACGATGGGGATTATTTACCATACGCCGGACTCAACAGCTCTTCAAGGGTTGTTGTCGCATTATTTCACCCCTTTATCAGCTTATAGCTTCTTAGTCTTTGTTTTGCTTTATATACCATGTGTAGCGACAGTGGCAGCGATTCGAAATGAATCGTCTTCATGGAAATGGACGGTGTTTAGCATTGGTTATGCACTTGTCATTGCATATGTACTAGCGCTAATCGTTTATCATGGTGGAAAGCTTATTCTTGGAATATAGGGAGTGGTGACCGATGTTGGCAAGCATTATTATTGGGGCTTTAATTTTCGGATATGCAGCCTTTACATTATATAAATTTGTGAAGAAGAGTAAACAAGGTGTTTGTGCCCATTGCTCTTTGAAAAATAATTGTCAGTCAGCATGCAATACAGTGCTTAAAGATAAAAAAGTAAACCCCTTTTCATCATAAGGGGTTTTACTTTTTTTTTTATGGAGTTAAATAGATATAAATAAGGTATACAGCTTTATTCACATTTATTAGGTACATGCATTTTCCAAAAAATATAAATTGAAATCGAACGTATATTCGAATAAAATATAGAATATAATAAGAACATAAGTTCGTTTATGGAAATATAAATAAAACCTAATGAAGGTGAAGAAAAGTGACCATTGATTACAGCAAACTCCCGCATCATAAGATTTTATGCATCGATATGAAGAGTTTTTATGCAAGCTGTAGTGCTGTTATGCGCGGACTTGACCCGATGGAATGCTATTTAGCTGTGGTTGGAAACAAAGAGCAACCGGGAAGTATTGTTCTCGCCGCTTCTCCGAAATTAAAAAAGGAATTTGGCATTAAATCAGCATCTTCTCGATTGTTTAATATTCCTAACGACCACAGGATTCACGTTGTTGAAGCACAAATGTCGACTTATTTGCAAATTTCCACGGAATTAATAAAAATTTTTAATAAGTATGCACCTATGGAGGATATACATGTCTACAGTGTGGACGAATCGTTTATTAAAGTAGATGGCTTGAAACATATATTTGGTGACACGAAAACCATTGCACATATGATTAAAAATGAGATTTTTGAAAACTTCGGACTGCCTTGCACTATCGGTATTGGTCCCAATATGCTGATGGCAAAATTAGCATTGGATTTGGAATCTAAAAAAGCAAAGAATGGAATAGCGGAATGGACCTATGAGGATGTCCCAACTAAATTATGGCCTGTATCTCCATTACGAGAAATGTGGGGGATAGGAAGAAGGTTGGAAAAAAGGCTAAATGGAATGGGAATTTTCTCTGTAGGTGCTTTGGCAAAATATGACCTGAAATTATTAGAGAAAGAATTTGGTATTATGGGAAACCAACTGTACCATCACGCTTGGGGTGTAGATTTATCCGAGTTGGGAGCTCCTATCATAGAGGGGCAGATTAGTTTTGGGAAAGGTCAAATATTACTGCGTGATTATAAAGAAGAGCATGAAATCAAAATAGTCATATTAGAAATGTGTGAGGAAGTAGCACGCAGAGCACGTGCTTCAAAAAAATCGGGAAGGACGATTAGTTTAGGAATTGGATATAGTGATTCTGATTTTGGAGGAGGCTTTCATCGCTCTTATACAATGGAAGAGGCGACCAATGTAACCATGACGATTTATCAGGTATGCTTAAAATTATTTGATAAATTTTATTCAGGCAAAAATGTTCGTCAAATAACCATCACTCTCTCCAATATTGTTAATGATAGTAATTTGCAGTTAAATTTATTTGAACCTAATAAAGCAAAATTACACGATTTAGGATATGTTGTAGATAAAATTAGAGATAAATTCGGTTCGGCATCGATATTGAGGGCTGTATCTTTTACTGAAGCTGGAACATCTTTAAAACGCTCAGCGCTTGTGGGAGGACATAAAGCATGATTCGTGATAGAGGGAATAAAAAATGGGTCTCTTTAATGCTGCCGGAGCATGTAAAAATGTTAAGAGATATGTCGATAGATTTAAAACGACAGAACAAACCAATATTGGATGAATACCAAATTCAGGAGTTTGAAGAGAGGATAAAGTATGCTCAGGAATTTAAGCTACCTTTGGAATTTTCTCTTTTTGAAAATGGCTTTATAAAGAATATTGTTGGCAGAGTAATGAAAATGGATCCTTTAGAAAAAAAAATCAAGATTAAAACCATGAATGATAATGTAGAATTTGTGCATTTCAATGAAATAATAAATGTACAAATAAAAGATTAAACCGCCCTTTTGGACGGTTATTTTTCAAAATAAGCGTTATTCTTCTTCTTTTTTCTCTGCGCGGACACAGGATTCGAAATGCCCTTTATGTGAACCATCACAGAACGGTTTATTTTTAGATAATCCACAGCGGCATAATGAAAAAGAAGGCTTCGTTTCGAATACATTTCCTTCGGCATCGATAAGTTCAACGTCACCAGATATACGATAGGATCCGTTATCATTCACTTTAATTTGTGCCTTTGCCATATGTAACCACCCTTTCTAAAATTATCATGTCTTATTAGATGGTATAAAGAAAAGAAGAAAAATGCAACATAAATCTAATGTTGCACGAATTCTCTATTCACATAAATATTAAAAAACTCATCAATTGCTTGCTCATACTCTTCCTTATTCTCATTAAAGGATTGTGCATGTCCACCATTTGTTGCCATGAACAACATCTTAAGATCTTTTTTTCTGTCGTATAAAGTTTTTGTCATTTCAGGCAGAATATAATCATCCTTTGTGCTATGTATAAACAAAACAGGTTTATGAATGTTTTGGATCACCTGAATAGGGGAGACTGTTTTAAGGCGAAAACCTCCGCGTATACGTACAAAAAGGTCAGCCAGAGGCAAAAACCATTTTCCAGGTAGCTTCATCTCTTTTGAAAATAGGTAGGCTAGTTGTTCACGAAAATCGGAAAAAGGGCAGTCAACGATATAAAAATCAGCCCGATCTTCAAGGCTTCCAGCATACAGAATAGTCGTAGCTGCTCCCATTGACTCACCGTGAATTCCAAAAAACACATCTTCTCCTTCGGTAGAAAGCAGGTAGTCAACAACTGCTTTTAAATCGTACTTTTCGAAATATCCGTAGCTTGTTGTTTTTCCTTCTGACTCCCCATGACGGCGATGATCGTAAATAATCGCATTAAAGCCTCTTTTAAGAAAAAGGTCCATATACTTAATGGAGTTCGTTTTGTTTTCCGTTACACCGTGTGAAAAAATCATGTATTTTTTTCTATCAGGATAAGGACGAACCACAACTGCTTTTATTAAGTAGCCAAAAGGAGAGTTGATCCAAACTTCTTGTTTTGGCAATTCTTCATAACGGACTGGATCGATTCTTTTTGCCTTCACTTCACGATCATAAATTAGTTTTTCGTCCTTTCTCATCATATAGACAATTCGCTGTGACATATACAATCCCAAACCTGCTGCCAGTAAAGTAGTGCCTCCCAGAACCGAAAGAAACTTCTTCAATCATAGCACCTCCAAATTCCATTCTTTCCTTTATTTTACCATATGAAAACAAAAAAAGATGACACTGCCCATATTGGCAGTGTCACTTATTATTGCTTAGAATTTTGTCTTTTAGTTGGATGAATTGCTTTATCAAGTTCTTCAGCAGCTAACACGTTTTTAGTTGTGTCCGCAGTAGGTTTTCCTTTTTGACTATAGCCTTTTTCACGTTGCTTCGTCATCGTTCATGATACCTCCTTAAAATAGACGATATCATTAAAATAAGCATTATAGATGAAAACTATACCTTTACATTGTTTTCGCTAATTGATAATATCCGGTTTCGATTTTTCGGGAAATGGAAGGAACGATAATATCAATGGCTTTGACGAGTTCATCTAATTGAATGCCAGTATCAATCCCCATTCTCTCCATCATATATACAACATCCTCTGTTGCCACATTACCGGTTGCACCTGGAGCAAATGGGCAGCCGCCGAGACCACCTGCCGATGCATCAAAGCGATGAATGCCCGCTTCGAGAGCAGCATAAATGTTGGTGAGCGCCAACTTTCTTGTATCGTGGAAATGAGCGGTTAGCAAAATTTCCGGAAGTTGTTGCCTCAAACGTGAGAAGAGGGAATACGATTCCGTAGGGACTGCCATTCCAATAGTGTCCGCAACACTTAATTCATCGACTCCTGATTCCGCAAACTCTTTGCAAAGTGCAATGGTATCTTCTTCGGCTATTTTTCCTTCAAATGGACAATAAAAAGCAGTGGAAATACATGCCCGGACAAACACATTATTGGCTTTCAGTTCAGCAATAATTGGTTTCAATTCCGCCATACTTTCCTTGGTTGTTTTATTAATATTTTTCTTATTAAAGCTATTGCTAACCCCAACAAATACCGCGATTGCCTTGCATCCTGATTCTATAGCACGGTCAACTCCCTTACGGTTAGGGGCTAGTACAATATTTCGATATGTATCTGTGGAATTAGCTGAAACAATCTCTGCAGCATCTTGCATTTGTGGAACCCATTTTGGTGACACAAATGAGGTTAATTCCATTTCTATTAGTCCGGCAGATTTTAACTGCCCAATAAATTTATTTTTAACATCCGTTGGAACAAAGTATTTCTCATTTTGAAGCCCATCGCGAGGCCCAACCTCGATAATTGTAACTTTTGTAGGTAAATCCATCATTTCTCCCCCTTTGCCTATATATCTATTGTAAAAAGAGGGGACGTAGAATTGCAATAATGATTTTTCATAAAAAAGAGCAATGTCATAAAATAGGACATTGCCTTTGTTAACTTTAAGTAAAACATAAATTAATAATATGGATAACCTATTAAAAAAATAGTCTATAACTTCTCCGTCCCTTTCTAGGATAAGTCAACATCCGTTACACTTGAAATTGCATTCATCCGTATATCGATGAGCAAGGAGTTTTTGCATTCGTTGTCAAGATTTTAGATTCAATAATTTTTGCTTCAGTTCGTTCTCCATGGTGATCAGTTCTTGTTCAGCTTGATAGCGTTTTGCACGTCCTTCTTGTTGGATGCGAAGTGTTTCTTCTAAAGTAGAAACAAGATTTTCTTGTGTCTTTTTTAATGTTTCAATATCAACAAGTCCGCGTTCATTTTCTTTTGCAGATTCGATTGTATTTGATTTGAGCATTTCCGCATTTTTAAGTAGCAGGTCATTGGTTGTTTTAGAAACTTGTTTTTGAGCCTCAACCGCACTTCGTTGACGTATGAGCGTTAATGCAATCGCAATTTGATTCTTCCAAAGTGGAATGGCCGTCATTATGGATGATTGAATTTTTTCCGCTAATGCTTGATTTGTATTTTGGATTAATCTGATTTGCGGCGCACTTTGAATCGTGATTTGTCTGCTCAATTTTAAATCATGTAGTCGCTTTTCCAGACGATCTGCAAATTGAATCATGTCATTCACATCTTGAAAGGCCATTTGATCGCCGGTTTCTTCCGCTTTTTTCTTTAATTCTGGAATAGTCTTTGTGTATAATTCTTCTACCTTTAGTTCGCCTGCAGCAATATAAATATTTAGAGCATGAAAATAGTCTTTATTCTTCTCATAGAGTTGCTCGAGCATATTTATATCAGATAAAAGTGTTTTTTTTGAAAGCTCCAATTTAACGCTAATTCTATCGATTTGTGCACCTGTTTTTTGGTACTTTGATAACACCTCTTGAACAGAACTGGAGATTTTCCCAAACATTCTTGAAAATAGCCCTTTCTTTTCAGGAGATAATTCTTCAGGATTAACCTGTTGTAATTTCCTCATTAAATCGCCTAATATTTCACCAATTTCTCCTATATCCTTTTTTTGAACATGATCTAGCATGGAATGGGAGAAATTTAAAAGCTTTGATTGTGCTTGTGTTCCGTACATAATAATTGCCTGATGATTTTTTGGATCAATTTGTTCTGCTAACTGCCTTGCCTTTTCGCGATTTGCTTCCGGCAAAACATCAATTAGCCTCTGTGGCTTTTCCGCTTGGGTAACTGTAGGAGATTCTTGAATTACAAGTTCTTTTTCTCCAAATGGATTGGAAAGTAAATCATCCAATCCATCACTTATATCTTCTTGCCACAAGCTTTCTTTTGACTCACTCATTTTGTCGATCTCCTTTCTTCATCTATAAGAGGGTCTATTGGTGTTTTCAAGGAATGCTTTGCTACATTTAGTTCAAACTCGAGATGATCAATATCTTTCGATAATACTTCATATAAATCATTCTCTATCGTCCTTTTTAACTCCTTTAAAGTATTGCGTGTATCTTTTAAAGAAAAGTATAATTCATTATTTTTTACAGGCTGCGCAGCTAAAAATGCGTATTTTTCGGACAATTCCACAATAGAATCTAAATGATAGAAAAAGAATTTCTCCGCCTGATAAAATCTTCTTGGCTCTTTTTTTATAATTGAATAAATTCTTTTCACAAGCCGAATTAAATCAAGCATTTGCTTAAATGCACCAATGTTTCGAACATTAAAGAATACTTTTTGAAGGCGGTGAATTTTCTTTTTTGCTTCTTTAAGATTTTGGACAATATATGTCAATTCTTTTCGAGTTAGTTGATGCCTTTTCAAAAACTTTCTTGTACTAATCCATTTAATTATTAAGTATATGATTGCGCCACCTAATATGGCGAAAATCGATGATGGGAAAAAGGCCTGCTCAAACCCAAAATAGCTAATCACCCAAACAAGTACTGCAACAGGGATTGCAATAATTATACGGGTAATAAAGGAAAATAATGATTTCATCATAAATCGACTCCAATCTAGAGCACTACAACTCAAATACGAATGATAAGTAAAAAGGTTTCACTAACCTCTATTATAAAAAATATCGTGAAGGAAAGAAATACATCTCTAGTAGTATTGTACTATACATCTTAAGTACATTAACGGCAAATAATGACCTATATTTTCAGCAGGAAAATCAAAATTTTTATCGAAAATGTAGAGGGAAGGTAATGATAACGTTTACAATGTTTATATATAAATGAGGGGGTTTGAAGAATGGAAAAACAGGAAGTCGTAATAGTAAGCGCTGTGAGAACAGCAATAGGAAGTTTCAATGGATCGTTGAAAAATATATCTGCTCCAGATCTTGGTGGAATTGTAATCAAACAGGCACTGGAGAGAGCTGGATTACAAGGAGATCAGGTGGACGAAGTCATTATGGGAAATGTTCTTCAAGCAGGGCTGGGACAAAATCCAGCACGTCAAGCTGCTATTAAAGCAGGGGTTCCAGAAAGTGTTTCTTCTATGACTATAAATAAAGTTTGCGGTTCAGGGCTAAAAGCTGTTCATCTTGCAGCCCAATCAATCATTGCAGGGGATGCAGATATAATTATTGCCGGCGGAATGGAAAACATGAGTCAGGCGCCATATTTATTAAAGGGTGCACGGGATGGCTTTAAAATGGGAGACCAAAAACTAGTGGATAGTATGATTACAGATGGATTATGGTGTGCGTTTAATGATTATCATATGGGAATCACGGCTGAAAATTTGTGTGAACGCTATCAAATTTCTCGAGAGGAACAAGACCAATTCTCTGCTGAAAGCCAAAGAAAAGCGATAAAAGCAATCGAAGAAGGCAAGTTCAAGGATGAAATCGTAGCGGTGGAAATTCCACAAAGAAAAGGCGATCCGATTCTTTTTGATACAGATGAATATCCTAAGAAAGGGACAACAGTCGAGAAATTAAGCTCATTAAGACCTGCTTTCAAAAAAGACGGTTCGGTGACTGCAGGAAATGCCTCTGGAATAAATGATGGAGCAGCAGCGGTTGTCGTCATGTCAAGAAAAAAGGCAAATGAGTTAGGGATTAAACCGCTTGTAACCATAAAAGCAAACGCAAATGCAGGGGTGGATCCTAGTGTAATGGGTATTGGCCCAGTGATAGCTGTCAAAAAGGCTTTGGAAAAGGCAAACATGTCCTTAGAAGAAATGGGGCTCATTGAAGCAAACGAAGCATTCGCTGCGCAATCTTTGGCTGTTGATAGAGAATTGAATTTTAATAAAGAGATTTTGAATGTTAATGGCGGGGCAATTGCTCTTGGACATCCAATTGGAGCAAGTGGGGCAAGAATCCTTGTCACACTTATTCATGAAATGCAAAGAAGACAGGTCAAAAACGGTTTGGCTACGCTCTGTATTGGCGGCGGGCAAGGGGTAGCCACGGTTGTTGAATTAGCTTAAGAAATCAAGAGGGGAGAGGGAATAAATGAAACAGGTATATACATCCTTTCAGGAAGCTGTAGCAGATATACACGATGGTGCAACTTTAATGGTTGGCGGTTTTGGCCTTTGCGGAATTCCGGAAAATTTAATTCTTGCACTTGTCGAAAAAGGTGTAAAAGATTTAACGGTGATTTCCAATAACTGTGGGGTAGATGATTGGGGATTAGGGCCGCTTTTACAGAATAAACAGATTAAAAAAATGATAGGTTCATATGTTGGTGAGAATAAAGAATTCGAGCGGCAAGTATTAGCAGGCGAATTGGAAGTGGAATTAACTCCGCAAGGTACTTTAGCAGAAAAAATCCGTGCAGGCGGAGCGGGTATTCCGGCATTTTATACGCCTGCAGGAGTTGGTACCCCGATTGCAGATGGAAAAGAAACTAGGATGTTTAATGGAAAAGAATATGTTTTGGAAGCGGCCTTAACGGCAGATTTTAGTTTAATTCGTGCTTGGAAAGGCGACAAAATGGGGAATTTAGTATACAACAAAACAGCACGGAATTTTAACCCAATGATTGCGGCTGCTGGAAAGGTCACGATTGCAGAAGTAGAGGAACTTTATGAAATAGGCGATCTGGATGCAAACTTTATACATACTCCAAGCATATATGTGCAAAGAGTCATTCAAGGAAATCAGGTAAAACGCATTGAGAGAAGAACCATCAGCAAATAATCTATCACTGGAGAGGGAGGAGAGAGGAGCATGTCAGCAGATAAAGGTTTAGTGCGGGAAAAGATTGCCAAAAGGGCGGAAAAGGAAATTGAAGATGGTCACTATGTAAATCTGGGAATTGGGATGCCGACTTTAGTAGCAAATTATATATCTGAAAATAAGCAGGTGGTGCTGCAATCAGAAAATGGTTTATTAGGTATAGGCCCTTATCCTACAGAGGAAGAGGTAGATGCTGATTTAATAAATGCCGGAAAAGAAACAGTTACTGCCATTGCTGGTGCAGCATATTTTGATAGTGCAGAATCGTTTGCAATGATTCGCGGAGGCCATATAAACATAGCCATATTGGGAGGAATGGAAGTATCCGAGACAGGTGATTTAGCTAATTGGATGATCCCTGGAAAAATGATAAAGGGAATGGGCGGAGCGATGGATTTAGTCCACGGTGCGCAAAAAATCATTGTCATCATGGACCATGTAAATAAAAATGGCGAGCCTAAAATTCTCAAAAAATGCAGTCTTCCTTTAACAGGGAAAGGTGTAGTTAATCGAATTATTACTGATAGAGCCGTAATGGATGTGTCCAGTCAAGGACTCATATTAAGGGAAGTTGCAAAAGGATATACAGTAGAGGATGTACTAGCTTCTACAGAACCAAATGTAATAGTTCCAAAAGATGTACAACTAGAAGCTTATTAGTCATTATAGTAAAATGATTAGGAGAGTAGGGAAAAGAACCACCTATTCTCCTTTCTTCATTTAACAATTAAGGGAGAATTAAAAATGACCAAAATGAAAAAACAGCAAAAGCATCAACCTAAAAAAGAAAAACAAGATGAAAAATTAACATTAGGAGATTCTTTGAATCAAGATATATTGTTGAAATTAAAACAGGCTCAGCAACAATTAAAGCAAGAAGAAGAACAGCAAAAGCTTCAAGAGGAAGAACGGAAGAGAAAAGAAAGAAGACAAAAAGAAAAGAATAAATCCTTTGAAGAATTATTAAATGAAAATCCGATGGATTGGAAAAAGTTTAAATAGAAATAGGATAAAAACAGTAAAGCGTTCTTGTTGTCTATGAACGCTTTATTTATTATTGATTTTCCATTTATTAAATTCTAGAAATTCTCGAAATTCATTTTTGGAAACACCAGAATTCATTGCTTCGCGTACTAGCTGTTCCCATTCAGAATCTAGTTCTGCATTGTTTAGTCCTTCTTCTTCATCATGGAGTAGAGTATGTACGGAAACTCCCAAAACGGCTGATACTTTTTCTAGAAATTGAACAGAAGGATTTGATTGTATATTTCGTTCGATGGAACTAAGATAAGATTTTGCAATGCCTGCTCTCTCTGCAAGTTCTGATAATGATAGTTTCTTTTGTAATCGAATATTTTTTATGCGTTGTCCAATCATAAGTATGTCACCATCCTTCGCTTAATTATAACATATAACGAAATTAAGGTTCCATATTTAGAACGGATTTGCAAAAAAATTATAATAATTAAAATGTGCAACGGATAAAAGTAAGTATAGTCACTAACAGGTAAAAACATCCATTACATTACATCTAACTCACTAGATTTTTGTTGAAAGAAGTCCTTGATCTCTTGAACAGAAATTCCCATATCAAGTGCAGCTAAAATTAAATCAACCCATTCTTGATCCAGTTTTTGTGCACCAGGCAATAAATTCTTTTCCATTTTCATTTTTACCTCCTAAAATACAATGTATTTCAGGTAGCCCAGCCGTCATCGTATCAAACATTAGACCTGTGACTTTGCGTCCTTACTTTTCAATAAGTTTGCCCTTTTCTGATAATTATTCATACTAAGTATCTATTATTTTCTCTCTATATTTTGAGTATAAAGAAATTACTATAGCGATACTCGAAAAAAATGTCGATGTCGAAAAGTTGAAATAATAGATTGAAGGATTAGTTTAGAAGCGTGAATTTCTGGGCAAATTAAATGGATTTGTCGCATTTTGGTAAAAAAGAACTTTAAAGGTACTTGGTGTCTCGTTTTTCTTCTGAAAAAATATAGGAAAACATACAATTATTTGTAAAAGGGGAGAAGAAATTGTTGAAAGTTTTTTGAACTTGTACCCCCAAAAAGAAAAAGGGCCTTGATTACAAGACCTTCATATCAAAGGGGGCATGTATTAACTTTTTACCAAACCTAGTCTCTGTCTAGTAGTTTTTACTCAGTAAAAAGGGGGTGCCTTTTTTCACTAAGTGAAAATTGAAGTGCCAGTTTCATCAGTTCGTGAATAATCTATAAGCCGAAAAATAAGGCCATGACGATTTTTACTTATCGATGATCTTTATAAATGTTTTGCTTTGACAATGTCCGTAGGATCTTTTTTTCATTATCATTTAAAGGATTGGAGCGTACTGCCTGTGCATTTATTCGTATTTGTTTAACGGAACTAGCTCCAGCAACAATAGAAGATACAGTTTCATTTGCTAAATTAAACTGTAGGGCTAATTCTGTCATAGATCTATTCTCAGATACTAACTTTTCTTGTATGCTTGTAAGTAATTCGGTTAGCTCCTCATAGGAATAATCTAAATATCCCTTTTCAGTAAGCTTGTCCGGCCATTTTTCGCTTAATAACCCCTTTGCAAGCGGCCCCCTGGTAACAACACTGACCCCATGCTCTTTAATCAATGGTGAAATTTCCTCTGGTCGTCTATCCAAAAGGCTATATTGCATCATAATACTTATAATAGAAGACTTTTCTATATATTGACGAATGACATTAGGACGAATAGAGGATATTCCATAATACCGAATAAATCCATCCGATTTTAATTCCTCAAACGCTTCAATGGTTTCCTCTAAATTATCCTCAATGGTACCGCCGTGGAGCTGATATAAATCGATATAATCTGTTTGCAATCTTTTAAGACTTTGTTTTACTGCTTCCTTGATATATTTTTTGGAAGGATCCCAGCTCCAGCCAGAATGATCCTTATTCCAACGATTTCCCACTTTTGTTGCAATAATAACTTGATCGCGGACTTCTTTTAATGCTTTTCCAACAATCTCTTCATTTACTCCATGATCATATAAATCGGCCGTATCAAAATAATTGATTCCTTCCTCTAATGCTGCAGTTATCAACGCTTGTGCATGCTTTTCATCCGTTCCGAGAGACATGCATCCTAAACCAAGTGCAGAGACGTATAAATCAGAGCTTCCTAATCTATTTTTTTTCATATAATAAAGCTTCCTTTCACTTCTTTTTCTCTATTTTAGCGAATAATGTCTCAGTTTAACAAAATATTTGCTAGCGATTAACTAACTTAATCCAATCAAGTACATAGTAATACTGTTTTCTATAAAGCTTTAATTGCTCTCTTATTTCCCACGCCTTACCGCACATAGTAATTCCTTTTGAATGCACATATATTTTCATATTATATCTCCTTTATTTAACGGATTTTACATTCGCCTCTGCTTTTTTTATTTGTTAAAATGTATGAAGAGTAATCCATGGAATAGAACAAGGAGCGTTAGCGATGCATAAATTTGAAGAAAAAACCATCAAGTCAGAGAAAATTTTTGAGGGAAAGGTAGTTCGATTGCAGATAGATGAAGTGGAGCTACCAAATGGTAAGTCTGCCAAGCGGGAAATTATAAAACATCCTGGAGCAGTGGCAATTTTAGCTATTACACCAGATAATAAAATTATTTTGGTAGATCAATTTCGTAAACCGATGGATAGGGCATTAGTCGAAATTCCTGCTGGCAAATTAGAGCCAGGAGAAAAGCCAGAAATAACAGCAATAAGGGAGCTGGAAGAGGAAACTGGTTATGCATGTGAAGAACTGGAGCTAATAAATTCCTTCTATACATCGCCAGGCTTTGCTGATGAACTAATTCATTTGTATTTGGCAAAAGGTTTAAAGAAATTAGACCATCCGAAAAGTGCGGATGAAGATGAATTCGTGGAATTATTAGAAGTTACACTGGATGAAGCTATCCAATTAATCCAGGAAAAGAAAATCTATGATGCCAAAACTCTATATGCGATTCAGTATCTACAATTGAAAGAGGCTCTGAAGACACATGAATAATTATTTTGTCGACCTCCACATTCATATCGGCAGGACCAAAACCGGAAAACCTGTAAAAATTACGGCATCAAAAACATTAACACTAACGAATATCTTAAAGACGGCGAAATTTCCTAAAGGATTGGATATAGTAGGAATCATTGACTGTCATTCTCCGGAGGTCATTGCTGAAATAGAAGATTTGATGCATAGCGGTGAATTACGAGAAATGGAAGAGGGGGGGTTCCTCTTTCAAGAAACAGTCACGCTAATTCCTGGTGTTGAAATAGAAGTAAACGATGAGAATTGTAAAGGACCGATTCATGTCCTTGGTTTTTTTCCTACTTTAACCGCCTTAAAGGACTTTTCGATGTGGTATCAAACAAAAGTAAAAAATGTTCAACTAAGCACACAGAGGATTCATGAGGGTGCAAAACCATTACAGAAGAAAATTAAATCATTAGGCGGTATATTTATTCCTGCGCATGTCTTCACTCCATTTAAAAGCTTATATGGAAAAGGAGTAGAGAAATCTCTTTCGGAAATTCTTGATCCCGATTTGATTGACGGAATTGAATTAGGTCTAAGCTCCAACACAGAGATGGCAGACCAAATCCAAGAGTTGCACCATTTTACTTTTGTAAGTGACTCAGACGCTCATTCATTAGGAAAAATTGCTCGTGAATATCAGGTGATGAAGCTGGAGTCTCCTACATTCACTGCATTAAAAAAAGCTTTACATGGTAAAGATGGTAATGAAATAATTGCAAACTATGGGCTGAACCCATACCTAGGTAAATATTATCGAACAACATGTGCAAAATGCTTTGAGCCTAAAGTAGCCGACATTTGTCCACATTGTGGCTCCACTCATTTTACGAAGGGAGTGTCAGAACGGATTAAAGAACTTGCAAAAGATCAACCACGTCCAAAGCGGCCTCCATATGTCCATCAGGTTCCACTTGATTTTTTACCCGGACTGGGCCCAAAAACATTGCAAAAACTATTAGATTTTTTCGGAACAGAGATGAATATTTTGCACAATGTTCCAATAGATGAAATAAAAAAAGTAGTAAAGCCTGATTTAGCTGATATGATTATGCATGCTAGACAAGGAACATTGCAGTTAACAGCTGGCGGAGGCGGGCAGTATGGAAAAGTGGAAAATACTAAATAATACGGTGGAGAGAAATGAATTATTTTCAACTATTAAGCGAATTAGCTAAGAGATTGGATAATGAAGACATTCCGTATCAATTTGTGGAATCGACTTCCCTCTGGATACAGGGTGTAGAATTAGATCCTTTAAACGAGGTATTTCTTGAGGTACAATGGGATGTATTGGAAAAAATCTATGCTCTTTTCCCATATGAATCGATTTCAGAGCTGAAAAGGAATCAAGTTTTCGCTTCTTATCAAGCAAAATATAACGGATATACGTTATATTTCCAGTGTTTTTTTAATACAACCATTCGAACGAATCCATATCGTGTGGAAATTGTAAAGGATAACACTTCGTTTTGGTGTATCTCTTTCTATCACTATCTTTATAATGGTAATCATGCAGTGGAGACTAGACTAATAAGTGAGTTTCTGAAAAAACAACAGCAGGCAATGACGATTCACAATGAAGAAGCTTGGAACCAGCATAATTATGAAGCATTATTAAACCGACATGGAGACCCCGCTGTTGTGGCAGAAAAAGTAAAGCAAAATCCGAGCTGGAGACTGCATCCTTTTTATAAATACTTCAGCCATCTTTCAGGTAAGAAGGTAATGCATGTAATGGGGTCAAACGGAATTAAAGGTGTTGCACTATCTTTACTGGGAGCTCAAGTGACTATCGTTGATTTTTCCAAAGAAAATCAAGCGTTTGCCCGGGAAGTAGCAAGTGCGGCCAAAGTATCACTCGATTATATTGTTTCCGATATCTTATCGCTGCATATAGAAGAGCATAAGGAGAAATACGATTATGTTTTGATGGAACTTGGTGTATTACACTATTTTATTGACCTTTTTCCTTTAGCAGAAATAATCTCCAATTTGCTTCGGAAGGATGGTAAATTTATCTTGCATGAATTCCATCCAATATCTACAAAACTAATCACTTCTTCTGGAAAAAAACATAAAGTAACAGGTAATTATTTTGATCCTGCTCTTTTTAAGCGAGAAGTCGCATTTAGCAAGCATATGCCGCAAGAGATCAATGAAGGTACGGAAGAGGTTTTACAAAGAAAATGGACTTTAGGAGAATTGATTACGACTATAGGGCAGTCCGGAATGCTGATTGAGGTTCTTGAAGAAGAACCAAATCATAAAATTCATGATATTGGTTTGCCGAAGACATTTACATTAGTTGCTAGAAAGATATAGTATTCAGTTTATAAATTTAAACCTTTTAAATATAGTTTAGGTTTAGCAACAGCGTCTGCTCGTCTTACGGATATTGGTCACCAGAAATGGTGGCCATGTTTATTTTTCCTCCATTATGGATTTTGAAGCTTATTTGCAATTAGGCATAACCTAGCAAATAGCTGCATAAATTTTAATAGAAAACTAAAAAAGCGAAAAGCTAGCAGGTTTCTAGTAAAAGAAAATCAGGAGGATAGAAAATGAGGAAAAAAAAGTTGCAGTCTAATCCTATCATTAATCATGTCCATGAATACTCCTCAATTTATTGGTTTGTTATTGTCTTGTTTTTAATGGGTATCGTTTTCGGAGCAATTATTGTTAATAGCCTTTCTGCTACGCAAAAGGATGATTTATATTATTATTTAAATCAATTCTTTGGAGTAGTTTCGAATAATAAGGTTGCCGCTTCATCTGATTTATTTAGACTAAGCTTCCTTCATAATATAAAATTCTTGGGGTTTATGTGGCTACTAGGAATCTCTATCATTGGACTTCCTCTAATCCTTATCTTATTGTTTTTAAAAGGAGTCGTTGTAGGATTTTCCGTTGGCTTTTTAGTGAATCAAATGGGCTGGAGTGGATTTCTGCTTTCGTTTGTATCCGTATTACCGCAAAATCTTTTTATTATTCCCATGTTTATTTTTATCGCCGTCGTGTCGGTATGCTTTTCCTTTCAGCTAATACGTAAGATTTTTGTCAAACAAACATTAGCCTTTCCATTTTTTTCGCTTTTTTCAGGGTATGTAGTTTCGATGCTGATAGCGGTTGGTGCTATCGCGATAGCTGCAGGAATTGAAGCCTATATATCTCCGTCATTAATGAAATCGGTTGTTACCTATATTCAAAAATAATCATTATTATTTGATAAGAAGTATACTTTCCAAATGAGAATAATTTTATTTTGAAAAATGAACTCCTTCTGCTATAATTAGTGTGATAGTGGGCAAGGGAGGATCCTTTTAGATGGAAAGTCGTATCGAGAGAATAAAAAAGCAATTACACTCAGCAAGTTATAAGTTAACTCCGCAGCGCGAGGCAACCGTACGGGTATTGCTTGAAAATGAAGAAGACCATTTAAGTGCTGAAGATGTTTACCTCCTTGTAAAAGAAAAATCACCAGAAATTGGGTTAGCTACTGTTTATCGCACTTTAGAATTGCTTACAGAATTAAAAGTTGTCGATAAAATTAATTTTGGTGACGGAGTTTCTCGCTATGATTTACGCCAGGAAGGCGCAGCCCATTTTCATCATCACCTAGTATGTATTGAATGTGGTGCAGTGGATGAAATACAAGAAGATTTGCTTGAAGATGTTGAGGCAATTGTTGAAAAACGCTGGAATTTTAAAATTAAGGATCATCGTCTGACGTTTCATGGAATTTGTTGGCGATGCCATGATAAACTAGAAAATCAAGAAGGTGAGGCTGACTCTAAATAATAGAAGTCAGTCTTTTCTTTTATATTATTCATAGATAGAGGTATAAAATCCCTCAAGTCTGTCATAGCTTGTATTAAGTATATGAAAATGCTGAGGGAAGGACGAAATATACATGTCTGGAATAAGACTTTTTTTTAAAACACTAAAAGTATTTATCTTATTTACCGGGTGCACTTTACTTTTCTACTATGGTATTATGTGGGTAAATCAAGAATACGAAAATTATCATCGATATGACGAGCCAAAAGGGACAGCAATTAAAGTGGATTCTACTAATACGAAGGATTCTAGTTGGGTAGATCGACTGTTACTTTTTTATTTGGATGGGGAGTAATGCAAATGGAAGACCGATTGAAGGATTTTATCCACTTTATGGTGGTCGAAAAAGGATTATCGAAGAATACCATTATGTCCTATGAAAGGGATCTAAAAAGTTATTTATTATATATTCAAAAAGTAGAACAAATTACTTCTTTAAATGATATTACAAGGGTGCATATAGTTCATTTTCTGCATCATTTGAAGCAACAGGGGAAATCATCAAAAACATTAGCGCGGCATGTGGCTTCTGTACGATCCTTTCACCAATTTTTATTACGTGAAAAAGCTACAGAACAAGACCCATCTGTGCATATTGAATCTCCCCAAATTGAAAAAACACTTCCAAAGGTTTTAAATTTATCCGAAGTGGAGGCATTATTAGAGTCTCCTGATGAAGATACTCCCTTAGGAATACGTGATCGTGCAATGCTAGAACTGCTATATGCAACTGGTATTCGTGTAAGTGAATTAATTCAACTCAATTTGGATGATCTTCATCTGACAATGGGATTTATAAGATGTATAGGAAAGGGGAATAAAGAAAGAATTATTCCTATCGGGAAAACAGCAAGCAGTGTAATTGATAAATACATAAAGGATGGTCGTCCGAAGCTTAAGTCCAAGCATAATTCAACAGAAGCGTTATTTTTAAATCATCACGGTAAACGTTTAACCAGGCAAGGGTTTTGGAAAATCCTAAAGGGACTTGCCCAAAAGGCTAATATTGAAAAAGATTTAACACCGCATACATTAAGACATTCTTTTGCCACTCATTTATTAGAAAATGGTGCTGATTTACGTGCAGTGCAGGAAATGTTGGGGCATGCTGATATTTCTACTACTCAGATATATACCCATGTATCAAAAATTAGACTTAAGGATGTCTATTCCAAACATCACCCACGCGCATAATAAATTGATAGATAAGTAGCTTCTTTCAAAGAAGAAATTTGAATGATTACTGTATATAGGTCAGCGGATTTCTCCGTCTCCTTCCTACAAAAAAGTCAACATTAGTAAAATTACATTTCAAATTTCACTCATCGTACGCAGATGGGCAAGTCGCTTCCGCATTTATTTTTTTCCGCTAAATATATTAGCGGTTTTTCTTGTCTAATGGGTATTTAATTTGTAAAATGAAATAGAGAAGTCAGACCTCTTACAAGTAAAGCTGCAAGGTTATCGGCGGAAGTAGTGGGAATGATATCATTTAAAGAAAAATTAAAGCGCTTAAATTTTTGAAACGGAGGTTTTAAAATGTCTGATTATACATATAAAAGAATTCATTTAATTGTAATGGATTCTGTAGGAATTGGTGAAGCACCTGATGCAGAAAAATTTAATGACAAGGGTGCAGATACATTAGGCCATATTGCAGAGAAAATGAATGGTCTCCATATGCCGAATATGGGGAAATTAGGTCTATCGAATATTAGAGAGATACAAGGAATTAAGAAGGAAGAAAAACCATTGGCATATTATACTAAAATGCAGGAAGCTTCGAATGGTAAAGACACGATGACCGGGCATTGGGAAATTATGGGGTTGAATATTAAAACTCCATTTCAGGTATTTCCTGAAGGATTTCCTGCTGAATTAATTCATGAATTAGAGGAAAAAACAGGGAGAAAGGTAATCGGAAATAAACCTGCTAGTGGAACTGAAATATTAGTAGAGCTTGGCAAAGAACATATGGAGACAGGAGCTATTATTGTATATACATCCGCTGATTCTGTATTACAAATAGCTGCCCATGAAGATATTGTACCTTTGGATGAATTATATAAAATTTGTGAAATTGCAAGGGAATTAACCCTAGACGAAAAATATATGGTTGGTCGTGTAATAGCACGTCCGTTTGTAGGGGAGCCAGGTAATTTTACAAGAACACCTAATCGCCATGATTATGCATTAAAGCCTTTTGATCGTACCGTTATGAATGAATTAAAGGACAGTCATTTCGATGTTATTGCAATCGGGAAAATTTCTGATATATATGATGGGGAAGGGGTTACAGAAGCGATTAGAACAACTTCCAATATGGACGGAATGGATAAATTTATACAAACCTTTGACAAAGATTTTACAGGTTTAAGTTTTGTTAATCTTGTTGATTTTGATGCGATGTTTGGGCATCGCAGAGATCCGATTGGGTATGGAAAAGCTTTGGAGGAATTTGATGCAAGGCTGCCCGAGGTATTTGAAAAAATGACAGATGACGACTTATTAATTATTACGGCTGATCACGGGAATGACCCAATCCATCATGGTACAGACCATACGCGAGAATTCGTGCCATTAATTGTTTATTCCAAACGTTTTCAAGGTGGAAAGGAATTGCCTTTAAGAGAAACATTTGCAGATATTGGTGCAATGGTTGCTGACAACTTCCATGTTAAGATGCCGCAGTATGGAACCACGTTTTTAAAAGAATTAAAAAATTAGGGGGAAACCAAGTGGAGTATACTCAAATTGAAAGGGCCACACAATTTTTACAAAATAAATATACTGGAAAGCCAAAAATAGGATTAATTTTAGGGTCTGGATTAGGGGTTCTGGCAGATGAAATCAAAAATCCGATCAAAATTCCCTATAATGAGATTCCAGATTTTCCTGTTTCGACAGTTGCCGGACATGCTGGCCAGCTAGTGTTTGGTTCATTAAGTGAAAAAGAAGTCGTAGCCATGCAGGGGCGGTTTCATTATTATGAAGGTTATAGTTTGGATCAAGTTACTTTTCCAGTCCGTGTTATGAAACAGCTTGGGGTTGAAATTCTTATCGTAACTAATGCAGCAGGCGGTATAAATGAAAACTTCCAGCCCGGTGATTTAATGATTATATCCGACCATATTAATAACATGGGGTATAACCCGTTAATCGGTCAAAATGATGGCAGATTAGGACCGCGCTTCCCTGATATGTCCGAAGCTTATAACAAGGAATTACGAAGGACTGCTAAAGAAGTAGCTGACAAATTGCAGATATCCATCCAGGAAGGTGTATATGTAGGAAATACTGGTCCGACATATGAAACACCTGCAGAAGTGAAGATGCTTCGTAATCTGGGTGGAGATGCAGTAGGAATGTCTACTGTTCCAGAAGTAATTGTGGCACGTCATGCAGATCTTAAGGTTCTTGGTATTTCTTGTATTTCTAATATGGCAGCCGGTATCTTAGATCAGCCATTAACACATGATGAAGTAATAGAAACGACGAATAAAGTCCGATCTCAATTTTTGGCATATGTAAAAGAAGTCATAAAAACGATAAAGATGGGTGAAGAATGATGAGAATGGTTGATTTAATTGAGAAAAAACGTGATGGACAAGAATTATCGACGGATGAAATTAAATTTATTATAGAGGGATACACCAATAATACGATTCCAGATTATCAAATTAGTGCACTGACAATGGCTATTTTCTTCCAAGGGATGAATGAGCGGGAACGTGCCGACTTAACGATGGCAATGGTGCACTCTGGTGATACGATTGATCTGTCTGGAATTCAAGGCATTAAGGTAGATAAGCATTCAACAGGCGGAGTAGGGGATACTACGACTCTTGTATTGGGTCCGCTTGTAGCATCACTTGGTGTACCTGTCGCAAAGATGAGTGGACGCGGATTAGGTCATACTGGTGGAACTATAGATAAATTGGAATCGGTTTCTGGATTTCATGTTGAAATAGAAAATGATGAGTTTATTCGTTTAGTGAATGAAAATAAAATTGCTGTCATTGGTCAAAGTGGAAACCTTACACCAGCTGATAAGAAACTTTATGCGCTGCGCGATGTGACAGCAACGGTGGACAGCATTCCTTTAATCGCAAGTTCCATTATGAGTAAAAAAATTGCAGCAGGTGCAGATGCAATTTGTTTAGATGTTAAGACTGGTTCTGGAGCCTTTATGAAAACATTGGACGACGCCAGAGAGCTTGCTAAGGCTATGGTCAATATTGGAAATAATGTTGGAAGAAAAACAATGGCGATTATATCGGATATGAGTCAACCACTAGGTTTCGCCATCGGGAATGCGCTTGAGGTAAAAGAAGCAGTTGACACACTAAGAGGGCATGGGCCGGAAGATTTAACAGAATTATGCTTAACATTAGGCAGTTATATGGTTTATCTTGGAGGGAAAGCATCATCTACTGACGAAGCTAGAGAAAAACTAAAAGAAGTAATAGCGAACGGAAAGGCACTTGAAACCTTCAAGACATTCCTACAATCACAAGGTGGAGATGCATCGGTCGTAGATGATCCTTCTAAACTTCCACAGGCTGAATACCAAGTGGAATTACCATCTTTAGAGGATGGTTATATTTCTGAAATCGTTGCGGATGAGATTGGTACTGCCGCGATGATGCTAGGTGCAGGAAGAGCGACGAAAGAATCAGAAATTGATCTCGCAGTCGGCCTTGTATTACAGAAAAAAATAGGGGATCAAGTGAAAAAAGGAGAGTCACTTGTGACCATTTACTCCAATCAGGAAAATATAGATGAAGTAAAAGAAAAATTATATCAAAATATCAAAATTTCAAGCCAAAAAGTAGCAGCACCAAAATTAATTCAAGAAGAAATAACACTATAATTAAATTATGAGGGCTGGGACATAACTAGCTTCAAATAGTGAGAAAGGTGAATTTGAGTACTCTCAAATTCACCTTTCTTTATTTTTGTGTAAAAATTCTACTATTTCCTTATTTGTTAGCAGAGAATTTTCTTGCATTCACTGCGATTATCGCAAGACCCATTTCGCTTTTCACCTTAGATTTTCTTTATTTTTCAAAGGAAACGCTTGAATAAAAATGCTTAAATTGGAAAAAATGTGGTTATGCATATTGTGAATTTCCATCACACCTGGTAGTACCCTTGATGGTAATGAATACAATCATAAGTTAGTAATTTTTTAAACAACTAACAGGAAATTTTGGAGGGGTCTTTATGAAAAAGATAGGTAGTTTCATCCTTTGTTCTTTCATTATTTTTTCCAGTATAGGAATCGGTAATGGCCATTCCTATGCAGCAGAAAGCAAAACAGATTTAGCGCCGGAGGCAAAGTCGGCAATTTTAATTGAGAGAGATACAGGAACTATTTTATATGACAAGAATAGTCATGAAAAACTTGCGCCAGCATCCATGACGAAAATAATGACGATGCTTCTAATTATGAAGGCTATCGACAAAGGAACTCTTTCATGGAATGAAAAAGTTCGGACTAGTGAATATGCAGCATCCATGGGTGGTTCGCAAATTTTCCTTGAGCCAGGTGAGGAAATGACTGTAGAACAAATGCTAAAAGGAATTGCGATTGGATCTGCAAATGATGCAGCGGTTGCGATGGCTGAGAAAATTGCTGGAAGTGAAGATGCCTTTGTTGAAATGATGAATAAAGAAGCAAAAGCACTTGGATTAAAAAATACCCATTTTCAAAATACTACCGGTTTGCCTGTAAAAGACCATTACAGCTCTGCTTATGATATGGCAATGATGGCAAAGGAACTACTGAAATATGAAAAGATCACAAAATTTACCGGTACATATGAAGATTACTTACGAGAAAATACCGATAAAAAATTCTGGTTAGTCAATACCAATAAACTTGTTAAATTTTATCCAGGAGTAGATGGTTTGAAAACCGGCTTTACCAATGAAGCAAAATTCTGTTTAACAGCAACGGCAAAGAAAGACAACATGAGAGTTATTGCAGTGGTTTTTGGTGCTCCATCCACAAAAGTAAGAAATGCACAGGTTTCCAAAATGCTTGATTTTGCATTCTCTCAATATGCTACTCATCCATTATATAAAAGTGGTCAAACTCTGGGAAAAGTTAAAGTAAGTAAGGGTGAAGAAAAATTCGTCCACGCCGTCACGAGTGAACCGATATCGGTTTTAACGAAAAAAGGCGAAAAAATGGATAATCTCGTAAAAGAAAAGGCCTTTAAAAAGAATTTAAAAGCGCCAATTCATAAAGGGGATATTGTTGGGACATTAACCGTCCAAAAAGGTGGGAAAGTGATTGTTAAGTCTAATTTAGTTGCAAAGGAAAATGTGAAGAGTGCCGGATGGTGGAAGCTCTTTAAACGTTCCTTCGGTTTATTTACAAAAAGTTAAAAAACATTCTCCAATCTTCTTAAATCGTATAAACGTCGAACATTCGCAAATTTTAGCGACTTGCTTCTAGTTTTGTCAACAAGAAGGAAAACGAAGGGAAAATATCGAATTGACTCACTATAACAGAATTAAGGAGGCTGTGTGAAAAAGTGAGTCTTACAATTGATTTAGAAGTGAAGCAAGATGTATTGTGTATACGATTAAAAGGAGAATTAGATCACCATACAGCGGAAACACTTCGCAGTGAAGTAACAAATGCTATTGAGAAATATGATATTCAGCATCTTGTATTAAATTTAGAGCATTTAACTTTTATGGACAGTTCCGGCTTAGGGGTAATCCTTGGCAGATATAAACAAGTAAAACAAAAAAATGGTGAAATGGTTGTTTGCGCAATCTCTCCTGCAGTCAAACGGTTATTTGAAATGTCCGGTTTGTTTAAAATTATTCGTTTGGATGAATCTGAACAATATGCACTGCAAAGATTGGGGGTTGCGTAGCAATGAGAAATGAAATGCAATTGCAGTTTTATGCACTAAGCCAGAATGAATCCTTTGCCAGAGTAACTGTAGCTGCTTTTATAGCGCAGTTAGATCCAACCTTGGACGAACTTACTGAAATTAAGACGGTAGTATCTGAGGCCGTAACGAATGCGATTATCCATGGATATGAGGGTGATCCGTCAGGCATTGTCTATATTAATGTAGCAATCGAGGACGGCTATATTGACTTAACAATTCGGGATGAAGGAGTCGGGATTTCAGATATTGAAGAAGCACGTCAGCCCCTTTTTACAACAAAACCTGAAATGGAAAGGTCAGGAATGGGCTTTACAATTATGGAAAACTTCATGGACAATATTGAGATTGAATCACAACCAGGATTAGGCACCATTGTTCGTTTAAAAAAGCATTTGGCTTTAAAAAATGCCTTATGTAATTAAGGAGTCGTGCCAATGGATGTGGAGGTAAAGAAGGAGAATAAACAGACTTTTTTAAAGGATCAAGAAGTAAAGGATTTGATCCATAAAAGCCAAGAAGGAGATCAGGAAGCACGTAATCAAATTGTGGAAAAAAACATGCGGCTTGTATGGTCGGTAGTTCAACGCTTCTTAAATCGAGGCTATGAACCGGATGATTTATTTCAAATAGGATGTATTGGTCTATTAAAATCGGTAGACAAATTTGATTTATCCTATGATGTAAAGTTTTCGACCTATGCAGTTCCGATGATCATTGGAGAAATTCAACGTTTTATACGTGACGACGGGACTGTAAAGGTAAGCAGATCCTTAAAAGAAATTGGTAACCGCATTCGAAAAGCGAAGGACGAGTTGTCGAAAACCAATGGCAGAATTCCAACTGTTAATGAAATTGCTCTTCATTTGGATATTCCGGTTGAAGACGTTATCATGGCACAGGAAGCAAGCCGAGCGCCATCTTCAATACATGAAACAGTATATGAAAATGATGGAGATCCGATTACATTATTAGACCAGATTGCTGATCAAAATGATCAAAAATGGTTTGATAAAATAGCGTTAAAAGAGGCTATAAGAGGTCTTGATGACCGCGAACGGCTGATTGTTTATTTAAGATATTATAAAGATCAAACTCAATCGGAGGTTGCGGAAAGACTTGGAATATCTCAAGTCCAAGTATCGAGACTGGAGAAGAAAATACTGGAACAAATGAAGGACCGTATGGAATTATAATTCCTGCGGTTTTTTGTTACACCATTTTAACGATGAATGATTGTATTGTACTTTCCACATACTACAGTATACAGAAATAAAAATAGCAGGGGATGAAATAAAATGGAAGATTCCATTTACATACGAATGAGAAATAAAGTGGAGGTAAATCAAAATAGCAAAATTACTTTAAGTGATATTGCCCAAATCATTGCGCCTGAGAAATATTTGCATCAACTAAAACAGCTCTTTATTTATCAAGTAACAAAAGAGGATAAAAATACAGTAGTAATAGATGTGATGAAAATTATTGATGCCCTTACTCAGAAATGGAGTGGGTTGGATATTCAACTAATTGGTCCCTCGCAGACCATTGTAGAGGTAATTTACAAAAAACGAAAAGTCTCCTTCCCCTTTTTTATTTTAATTTGGCTGCTGCTTTTCATTGGTTCTGCCCTTGCTATCATGAACTTTCACGAAGATGTAAGTATGCAAGAAGTTCATCAAAAAATCTATAAAATGATTACAGGAGAGTACGTTAGCAAACCATTAATTTTACAAATTCCATATTCCATCGGTCTTGGACTTGGGATGATCATTTTTTTTAACCATATTTTCAAGAAACGTTTTAATGAAGAACCTAGTCCGTTAGAAGTAGAGATTTTTAACTACCAGCAAGATTTAGATCAATATGTGATTGTAAATGAAAATAAGGAAGCAATTAGGCATTTAGATGATCATTAATACTATTATATTGGTTTTTATTGGATTTGCTGGTGGCTTAATAGTTGGGTGTGGCTTTGTTGCCTTTTTAACGGTACTAGGCATTGTCCCTAGACTGACTCAATTAACAAAAACACATCAAAAAATTTATCAGTACGAATGGTCCATTGTATTAGGAACTATCTTTGGAAATTGGGTTAGCTTACAAGATACTACCTTTTATCTTTCACCTATATTTCTAATCCCGATTGGTTTATTTTGTGGAGTGTTTGTAGGGATGTTAGCTGCTGCATTAACGGAGGTAGTAAATGTTATTCCCATTTTAACCAAACGTATTGGTGTAGATGGGCATTTAATTGTTGCTCTAATGGCAATTGTTTTTGGAAAGGTTTGTGGATCATTGTTTCATTGGTTTTACTTCGTCGACCGTTAATTTGACCTGAAAGGAATTTTTTGCATGAATATGAAGCGTCAGGTGATATTAATTACAGATGGTGATGAATATGCAAAACATGCAATAGAGCTGGTTGCAAGAGAAGTTGGAGGCAGATGCATTTCGCAATCAGCGGGAAATCCGTCCCAGCTTAGTGGCGAAGAGATTGTAAAAATGATTAAAAGTGCACATAGTGACCCTGTGTTTGTGATGTTTGATGATAGTGGCTATGTAGGAGAGGGCAGGGGGGAACAAGCTTTAATGTATGTTGCAAACCATAAGGATATTGAGGTGTTAGGTATACTGGCTGTTTCATCAAATACTCATCATAGAGAATGGTCAAAAGTAGATGTGAGCATTGATCGAAACGGGACTTTAACGCCATACGGTGTTGATAAGTTCGGAGAACCAGATCTGGAGCTGCAAAGAATTAATGGCGATACGGTATACTGTCTGGATCAATTAAATGTTCCCATCATTGTCGGGATAGGGGATATCGGCAAGATGGGAAAAATAGATCACTATGCGAATGGCTCCCCAGTTACGATGGAAGCAGTCAAATTAATTCTAGAGAGGAGTGGTTTTAATGACCGAATCAGATTTAACAAAGGAACCAATTCCGAAGAGTCTTGAGGATCTGGAGGACTTTTATAAGAAAAGGGTAGGTTTAGGTACTAGCTTTGATTTAGGAGTCAGAAAGATTACCGTCCTCAAAAAGAATATTCATTTTTATTATGTGAATGGATTAGCAGACACGAGTTTTATTATTGAAATACTAGAGTATTTAGTAACATTAAATGATACAGAACGACTTTCTTCAAAAGTATATGATCTTGTAAAAAATAGGATTGTACATCAGCAGGTACAAATAGTCAAAACAATAGATGAAATGGTTATTCAAGTTTTATCAGGCTTAATCGGTATCGTGGTTGAGGGTTCCGGAGAAGCAATTATTGTGGATGTAAGAAGCTATCCAGGACGTCAACCGCAAGAACCCGATACAGAAAAAGTAGTTCGAGGTTCACGCGATGGGTACGTTGAAAATATCATCATTAATACAGCCTTGACAAGACGCCGAATTCGTGATGAAAGGCTGCGATTTGAAATGATGAAAATTGGAGAGCGATCAAAAACAGATGTTTCCATTGCGTATATTGAAGGTGTTGCAAATGCTGATCTCGTAGAAACGATTAGGAAAGAACTAAAAACGATTGATGTCGATGGAATCACAATGGCAGACAAGACGGTAGAGGAATTTTTATTAAAACAAAGATATAATCCTTATCCTCTAGTAAGGTATACAGAAAGAGCGGATGTTGGATCGGTCCATCTTTTAGAAGGTCATGTATTGATATTTATTGACACTTCGCCAAGTGTAATGATAACACCTGCCACCTTTTTTCATCATTCTCAGCATGCGGAAGAATATAGAAATGCTCCTGCGGTAGGGACCTTTATTCGCTGGGTACGTTATTTAGGTATACTTACATCGATATTTTTATTGCCATTATGGTTTTTATTTGTAGTTGAGCCATCATTACTTCCTGATAAATTAGAATTTATTGGACCAAACAAACATACCCATATTCCAATCCTTATTCAAATTCTGTTAGCGGATATGGGAATTGAATTTCTTAGAATAGCAGCTATCCATACTCCAACGCCACTAGCCACTGCTATGGGCTTAATTGCTGCAGTTTTAATTGGGCAAATTGCAGTTGAAGTTGGGTTATTTACAGCAGAGGTTATTTTATATGTATCCGTTGCGGCAATTGGTACATTTGCAACACCTAGTTATGAGTTAAGTGTGGCCAATAAAATGGTACGAGTTTTTCTATTGTTGGCCGTAGCATTGTTTAAAGTTCCGGGTTTTGTAATTGGCAGCACCATATTTTTATTGTTTTTGACACAAATTAAAACATTAAATGCTCCTTATTTGTGGCCATTCATTCCATTTAACCCACAAGCATTTACACAAATAATAATTAGACGTACCGTTCCTGGCTCGGCTGTTCGTCCAAGCATCGTACAGCCGAGAGATCGATTTAGGCAGCCGCCTAATTCTTAAAAAACTTGGAAAATCTTTTCGCATAAATAATATCTTTTTACCATTGTTTTACTATCTATAAAAGCTTTTTTGGGTTAAACAGCATGCCCACTTATGATCAAAAGTAGCAAGTAGAAATTAATTCGAAGATTAAAACAAAAGAATAAGAAAAGAGCCTTTGCAAATAACGCTTTAATGTGATAAATTAATCTTATTTACAAAGGATATTACGGACAGTTTGTCATTGGACGGGCTGTCCCTTTTCTTATAACAGTTAAGGTATAAAGTGATTTGTGATATTGCTAAGGGAAGAGGGAAAGGTATGTATTTTCATGGAACATCAAAAGTGAATAAAAAAGGCCATCTTGAAATTGGTGGGGTTGATACCATCGAATTAGTAGAAAAGTATGGTACCCCTTTATATGTATATGATGTTGAATTGATCAGAAATCGGGCAAGAGGATTTAAAAACACTTTTGAAAAATTAGCTGTTAAGGCACAAGTAGCGTATGCCAGTAAAGCTTTTTCATCAATAGCAATGTTAAATCTGGTTAATGAAGAAGGCTTATCGCTGGATGTTGTTTCAGGAGGAGAGTTATATACTGCAATAGCAGCTAATTTTCCTACCGAAAGAATTCATTTTCACGGCAATAACAAAAGTAAGGAAGAATTAGAAATGGCCCTACATTATAAAATAGGTTGTATTGTAGTGGACAATTTTTACGAACTTGAGATGCTGGAACAGTTGTGTAAGGGGAAGAAACAGAATATTTCCATACTATTAAGGGTTACACCTGGTATTGAGGCACATACCCATGACTATATCCTAACTGGGCAAGAAGATTCAAAGTTCGGTTTTGATTTACAAAATGGTCAGGCGGATGCTGCATTACAAAGAGCACTATCTTCTGAATACTTAGAGGTTTTAGGGATTCATTGTCATATTGGGTCGCAAATCTTTGAAACAACAGGATTTGTATTAGCTGCAAAGAAGATTATACAAAAATTAGCAGAATGGAATGAAAACCTTTCTTATTTCCCTAAAGTATTAAATTTAGGTGGCGGCTTTGGTATCCGATATACAGATGATGATGCACCTTTATCTCCTTCAGTTTATGTCAATGAAATTATTCGTGAAGTACAGGAACAGACTCGTCAACTTGGTTTACAAATGCCAGAAATATGGATTGAACCCGGCAGATCACTTGTTGGAGAAGCGGGAACAACCTTGTACAGTGTCGGATCAAGTAAGGAAGTACCGAATGTTAGAAAGTATATAGCTGTTGATGGAGGAATGAGCGATAATATACGTCCTGCACTATATGAGGCGAAATATGAAGCCGTCCTTGCAAATCGACCGAATGATAAAGTAGAGGAAACCGTATCAATAGCTGGAAAATGCTGTGAATCTGGAGATATGCTTATATGGGATTTGCCATTGCCAAAAACGGACAGTTCCGATTTGCTTGCAGTCTTCTGTACAGGAGCATACGGCTATTCCATGGCGAATAACTATAATCGCATTCCTAGACCACCTGTTGTATTTGTAGAGGGGGGAAAGGATCAATTAGTTATCAAAAGAGAAACATATGAAGATATCATTCGCTTAGATCTTCCTTTAAAAGAGCGTTCCATTGTAGAAACTCTTTAATTGTAATTTATCTATTGCATTAACACCATACACTATATTGACAAGTGAATCATAATAAATTATGTTCATTAATAGTGCTAATATGGTGTTGGGAGTGTAATAATTTGAAGAAAAATAACATATTGTTATTCATCATCATTTGCATAATTGCATTAGGATGGGGATTGTACTATTGGTTTTTTCTGGTAAATAAGTAACGAACTGTCTTGAATATTTTATAGGATTCTAGTATGATAGGAATCGTTTATAATGTACAGTAACTCTGGTAGGTTTACTTTTATGACAATTTGTTCATAATGGTAAAAAAGTAAAAGAACAATAATCGA
This sequence comes from Heyndrickxia camelliae, assembly GCF_002844575.1. Classification (GTDB taxonomy): domain Bacteria; phylum Bacillota; class Bacilli; order Bacillales; family Bacillaceae_C; genus Margalitia; species Margalitia camelliae. The sequence continues at coordinate 203,888 of NZ_PIQO01000003.1, read as the reverse complement.
GGGATATTTTATGTTAATTAGGTATAAGAAGGCCTTTGAGAAAATTGCTATGGGACTCTTATCATTTATGCCAAATGAAAAGGATTTAAAAAAGTTGCAGCAAACGATGAAGCAGTACGAAACCGATGAAGACTGGCAGCTTTTCTTGTGGAAAGAAGATGATGTTATAGGACTTGTAGGAGTTGTTTTAAAAGGCGATACGGTTGAAATCCAGCATATTTCGGTAAATCCTTCACACCGGCATGAAGGTATCGGCAGTAATATGCTGAGAGCACTAAAGCATATTTACGAAGAGAAAAAATTAATACCTAATGAACAAACGGAAAGCTTTTTTGATAAATGCGACTTTCATGAAGAAGGCTCTGACGAATAGTCAGAGTCTTTTTCTATGTATAAATATATGTCAGTCTTGTTCATTTATTGCAGAAGCAATTGAATGTTAATTTTTTTTATGGTTTTTATGAAGATGACGATGGAGTATGAAATCAGGAATAATCTCATCGTCACTGCACCATTCTAAACCTAAATTACCACATTCTTTTTTGCACATACTTAATATATGTGGATTGGTTATAGGCAAATTAATATTTTTATATACATCGCCATTTTCATATGAAGTTTGTAAGCCTTCTAATAACATATAAAATTTAATTGTATCGATTCCAAGATTCGTTAGTTCTATGCTTCTTTGTTTAAGAATTTCTATGGATTTTTTTACTAATTTTTTAGCTCCAATATCATTTTTGCGTCTATAATGGTATTGTGCAACTGCTAATTGAATAAATCCAACCCAAACAGAACTTCGATTATCAGGTTCTGTTTGTTTCCAATAGTGCTCCAAAATCTCATGACACTCGAAATAGTCTCGGTCTCCGTGAAAATGTATTAAAAAATCTATATATGCTTTTGGAACTTTCAAAAAAGGTACTCCTCTCTAATTCAAACTAGATAAATTTTAGCATAAAGTAAATGTATTTGTTTGAAGGAGGGGAGAGAATTGCGTATTAACAAAAAGAGAAATCGGTTTAGAACCAATTTCTCTTTCTCTTTTTAAAACTTTAAAGGCCTAGTAGATATAAGCACTACCAACAATTATTAACAAAATAAATAAAACAACAATTAACGCAAAGCCGCCGCCGTATCCGAATCCATCGGCCATTTATATAACCTCCTAAAATAGTTTTGTTCGATGTATACTATGATTGCATAGTATGGTTTGTATAGGCCTAAGCCTAATTTGAAGGAGAATTATATTGGGACAATTTCACATACGTGGGAATAGTAATTGTCAGAAAATAATTTTTTGTTTCCCTAGAAGCCAATATCCTCTATACTTAAAAAGCAGAAACCTTATAAATAATGTTCAAAAATGAAGATATGATAAAGTTTTGGAGAAATCGGAATTGGTGATTTGATGGAATACAATGTGAAAATAGAGGCTTTTGAAGGTCCTTTAGATCTTCTACTCCATTTAATTAATCGTTTGGAAATAGATATTTATGATATTCCTATGGCGGAAATAACAGAGCAATACTTAATATATGTTCATGCAATGAAAGTATTGGAGCTTGATGTAGCAAGCGAATATTTAGTAATGGCCGCAACACTCTTGGCAATCAAGAGTAGAATGTTGCTTCCTCAACAGAATGAAGAATTACTGGAAGAGGATTTTGAATTTGAAGAACAGGATCCTCGTGACGATCTGGTAGAAAAACTTATTGAATATAAGAAATATAAAGAAGCGGCATTGGAGTTGAAACATTTGGAAGAAGATCGGAGTCAGATGTTTACGAAACCTCCGATCGATTTAACGGAATATATGAAAGATATCCAGCCGGATAAATTGGACATGGATATATCTGTATATGATATGATTGGTGCTTTAAATAAGCTATTAAGAAGAAAAAAATTGCAAAAGCCATTATCAACAAAAATAACGCGCCAAGAAATATCCATTGAGAAGCGAATGGATGAAATCTTAAGAGAAGTGTCTATTTCTTCTGGTAAAAGAAGCTTCACTTCTTTATTTCCATTTCCCAATAAAGATCATATTGTTGTTACCTTTCTGGCTATCCTTGAACTTATGAAACGAAATGAAGTATTTGTTGAACAGGAAGGAAATTTCCAAGAAATTTTTATATCACGGCAAAAAGGAGTGAACTGAATGGAAATCGTAAATTGGCTCGGGATTCTTGAAAGCTTGCTATTTGCTGCTGGTGATGAAGGACTTTCGTTAAAACAAATTAAGACTGTTTTGGAAATTGAAGACTTTCAAGCGGTTGAATTAATAGAAATGTTGAAAGAGGAGTATGAGCAAAATCCTAATCGTGGGATTACATTAATAGAGGTTGCCGATACCTTTCAATTGGCAACTAAAAAAGAACATTCTATCTATTTAAAAAGACTTGTGGAGTCTCCTGGAATGCATACACTATCACAAGCCGCTTTGGAGACTTTAGCAATCATATCCTACAAACAGCCGATTACTAGGCTGGAAATTGAGGATATACGGGGCGTTAAAACAGAACGCCCATTGCAAACACTGCTTTCCAAAGGTTTGATAAAAGATGTGGGGCGTGCAAATGGAACTGGCAGAGCCATTTTATATGGAACGACAAAGGAATTTTTAGATTACTTTGGTTTAAAGGATTTAAAAGAACTACCTCCCCTTCCGGAAAAAGTAGAGGATGATTTTCCACAAGAGGATGCTGATTTATTTTTTGAAAAGTTTCAAGAAACATTAGATTAATAATGGTTCAACGTTGCAAAGATGCTTTATAAGTGCCGCTATGCTTATAAGGCATCTTTTTTTTGCCACTTTTCCATGACCTTAATTTCATATCATAATCTTCCTTGTCCAGCATAGACTTGTACAAAGAATTTTTTTACAAGAGTTATCTGGAATGGTATTAAAGATTATAGGAAGAGGGGCACATTCATGAAAAGAGTCATATTCCTTCTTGTTGTTATTGTCCTTATTTTAACCGTTTTTCCTCCGCGCACTTCCGCCGTTACAGGAGCAGCAGGTGCTAGGAGTGCTATATTAATGGATCAAGACAGCGGAAGAATCCTGTATGAAAAAAATGCGAATGAGGTTAGCAGAATTGCCTCTATCACAAAAATCATGACAGCTATACTAGCGATAGAATCAGGTAAATTAAATAAAACAGTCACCGTTAGCGATAGAGCTGTCCGTACGGAAGGTTCTTCGATTTATTTAAAGCCGGGAGATAAAATCAAGCTTGAGGATTTAGTTTATGGTTTGATGCTCAGATCAGGCAATGATGCAGCGAATGCTATTGCTGAAACTGTTGGTGGAAGTATAGAAGGTTTTGTATTTTTAATGAATCAAAAGGCAAAGGAAATCGGAATGAATAATACACATTTTTCCAATCCTAATGGTCTGGATAACAGCAAGATGGATCATTTTTCCACTGCTTATGATATGGCTTTGCTGACAAGATATGCCATGCAAAATAAAACCTATCAAAAAATATCCGGAACAAAATTTTATAAAGGCTGGAGAAATAAAAACCGCCTTCTAACAGAAAAATACAAATACTGTACCGGAGGTAAAACTGGTTTTACGAAACTTGCCAAACGTACACTTGTTACAACTGCCTCAAAGAACGGTGAAAATCTTATCGCCGTTACTTTGAATGATCCAGACGACTGGAATGACCATATATCCATGTTCGAATACGGATTTAAGAATTTTGATTCTACTGTCATTTTGAAGCAAGGTAAAATTTCTGCTATTAAAAATAAATACTTAAAAAACAATGTATATATTAAACATGAGGTAGATTATCCATTAACGAAGCAAGAAAGAAACGCAGTAGAGATTGAATATAAATTAATGAAACCGAGTAAAAGCTGGAAGGATAATGAAAAAATTCCTGACATAGTTGGAAAGGCTGTTATTTATTTAAATAATACCCAGATACGTACGGTGCCAATTTATTATCATGCTTCAAATAAAAAAGCGAAAGAAGGTTGGATTAAAGAATTCTTGCACGTATTTTTAATCCAAATGGGTGTGAAAACAAATGGTTAATTATATTTGGATAGGAATGACCATCATCGGACTAATTTTTGCAGCTGTGAATGGGAAAATGAAGGCTGTCAATGAGGCGATTTTTCATTCTGCGAACGAGGCGGTAACATTATGTATCGGACTTATAAGTATTTTAGTATTTTGGTTAGGAATTATGAGGATTGCTCAAGAATCCGGATTATTAGATAAGTTGTCTCGGTTGTTTCATCCTATTATTAAAAAGTTATTTCCAGAAGTTCCGGAAGACCATCCTGCCCTAGGGTATATTGTATCTAATATTATGGCAAATATGTTTGGGCTTGGAAATGCAGCTACTCCATTAGGGATAAAAGCGATGGAACAGTTGAAGGAATTAAATGGCGGAAAACCAGTGGCAAGCAGATCGATGATTACTTTTTTAGCCTTGAATACCTCTGGGCTGACGCTTGTGCCGACTACGGTTATTGCCATTAGAATGAACTATCGATCTGCATCTCCAACAGAAATTGTAGGTCCCACTTTAATCGCTACATTCATTGCGACAATCGCTGCTATATTAATTGATCGTTACTATCATTATAAAAGAACGCGTAAGGGGTGAAAAAAATGCAATGGATATCGCTAGTTTCGATATGGATCATCCCTTTATTAATAGGGTTCATTTTACTATATAGCGTTTGGAAGAAGATTCCTGCATATGAAGCTTTTGTGGAAGGTGGCAAGGAAGGAATTAAAATCGCCGTATCCATCATCCCTTTTTTGGTAGGGATGCTTGTAGCCATTACCGTTTTCCGAGAATCTGGTGCACTTGATTTTTTTGTCCAATTTTTGCGGCCGCTGCTTGATTGGTTGGGTGTGCCAACAGAAATTGTTCCACTTGCATTGATAAGACCGATATCCGGAAATGCTGCATTAGGATTAATGAGTGATATCTTATCTGTTCATCATCCTGATTCATATATCGGAAGACTTGCCTCTACAATCCAGGGAAGTACGGATACAACTCTATATGTGTTAACAGTCTATTTTGGAGCGGTCGGGATTAAGAAAATGGGGGATGCATTAAAAGTTGGGCTTCTGGCCGACTTAGTTGGAATTGCTGCAGCTATTATTATCGTTTCTTTAATGTTCGGATAAAAACAAACTAGCTATTTTACAGCTAGTTTTTTATTTTGTCTGAAAAGGGTAGACTGAAAAAGAATAGTTTCTTTGCTTTTTTCTGTTCATATGTAATAATTCATAAAGGACATGGCTGTTTTCGTATTCATTGTTCCTTTTCAAACTTTGTGTAAAAAAGCTTATCAATCAAGTGTCGGTGCAGCTTTCATAAGATAGTATTCCATTCAAGGGGCTGCAAGGATGTTTGGTTGAATTAGCAACAAAGTAGAAGGAAAAAGCCATTGATAAGTAAATAATTTGAGGTGAAGATAATGGAAAGGCTGCAAAAGGTAATTGCACAAGCAGGTGTTGCGTCCCGCCGTAAGGCTGAAGGATTAATTATAGAGGGAAAAGTGAAAGTAAATGGAAAAGTGGTAACAGAGCTTGGCACAAAGGTATCTGCAACCGATAAAATTGAGGTGGAAGGGATACCACTAGAAAAAGAGGAAAAGGTTTATTTACTATTTTATAAACCAAGGGGTGTAATTTCGGCAGTATCAGACGATAAAGGCAGAAAGGTAGTGACAGATTTTCTCCCTGCCATTAAGGAAAGGGTCTATCCAATCGGGCGTTTGGATTATGACACATCGGGTTTGTTATTATTAACGAACGATGGGGAATTTGCTAATTTGCTTATGCACCCACGCTATGAAATAAATAAGACGTATGTAGCAAAAGTACAGGGGATTCCAACGAAAATGGCATTGAAGCAATTAGAAAAAGGGATCCATCTTGAAGATGGGAAAACCGCCCCAGCAAAAGTAAAGATGCTCTCATTTGATAAGAAAAAGCAAAAATCGATTATTGAATTAACAATACATGAGGGAAGGAATCGTCAAGTGAGGAGAATGCTTGAAGCTATAGGGCATCCAGTAATGAAGTTAAGGCGTGAAAGGTTTGCATTTTTAACCTTAAGCGGAATAAATGCCGGTGAAATTCGCGAATTAACTCCGCATGAGGTGAAACAATTGCGGGCCATGGCAGAGAGCGGAAGCGGTATTTAAAAAGGTTCACATAACCTTCAAATATGTTTTTTAGCTATTGTTCAGAAAATGATATAATGAAGGGCATAGTATGTGACCGTTTTACAGATTGGAGGTTGCAAGAGTGTCTCAGAAAAAAAAGCAAAGATTATACATACGGACAGCAATTTTAATTATTTTATTAGCAGCGGTTGGCTATACATTGTATGCAAATCTGAACAAAGATAATCAAGGAAAGATTAATGTTGGAGATAAAGCCCCAGATTTTGTGCTAAAGGATATGCAGGGCAATACACATCGACTTTCGGATTATAAGGGGAAGGGTGTATTTTTAAACTTCTGGGGAACTTATTGCCCGCCATGTAAATCAGAAATGCCCTACATGGATGATGTCTATAAATCATACAAGAACAAAGGCGTTGAAATACTGGCAGTAGATGTAGGGGAAGCAAAATTTATCGTTAACAAATTTGTCAAGCAATATAAATTATCTTTTCCAATCTTAATCGATAAGGACAGGGATGTGCAAAGTGTTTATGGAGTAGATGATTTGCCGCATTCCGTTCTGATTGGTCCTGATGGAAAGGTAAAAAAAGTGATTGTTGGTAACGCAAATTTAACGAAAAATGATTTTAAAGGGTTTATGGAAAGTATTAAACCTTAACCTAAGGAGTTTTACATATGAATGACATGAAATGTGAGTGCGGACACGTCAATCCAGTTGGCACTATTCTTTGTGAATCCTGTGGGAAAGCGCTAACGGAGAATGCGCAAAAGGAAAAGCTGCACGATATGCGCTATGAAGGAAGTGCAAGACGTTCCCAAACTTATAATAAAACAATTATAGATAAAATATGGAATTTCTTTTCTTCTGTAAAAGTTGGAGTGTGGCTAATAGTCCTTACATTAGTTGCTTCCTCTTTAGGAACCATCTTTCCGCAAAAGGATATGCTGCCTACAAACCTTACTCCTGAAGAATATTATCATAAGGAGTACGGATGGGTTGGCCAGCTATGGTATAAATTAGGGTTTGAGGATTTATACGGCTCTTGGTGGTATTTATTACTAATAGCAGCAATCGGTGTTTCGCTGGTTATATGTAGTTTGGATCGATTTATTCCGCTTCACAGAGCTTTGAAAAATCAGCGTGTTACAAGGCATGAGGGCTTTATGAAGCGTCAACGGCTTTATATTGATGCTGCCATAACGGGAGATCAATCGTTTGCAAAGGTTAAGGAAAGATTAAAAGAGAAACATTACCGTGTTAAAGAAGAAAACGGGAATTTATTCGCGGAAAAGAATCGTTTTTCCAGATGGGGTCCATACGTAAATCACATTGGACTTATTATATTTCTAATTGGGGCTATGCTTCGCTTTGTTCCAGGAATGTATGTGGATGAACTGCTATGGATACGTGAGGGTGAAACGAAGGTAATTCCTGGTACACATGAAAAGTACTTATTGAAAAACAACAAATTTATTTTGGATACATATCAAAAGGGAAAAGATAATGAAGCCTTTAATCAAGCACTAGACAGAGTTGGGACTGTAGCCAAAAACTTTCAAACAAATGTCACATTGTATAAACGTAAAGAAGGTGCACTCCCTGGGGAATCAGGTAAATTAGCGAAGGTAAAAGATGATGAAATAAAAGTGAATCATCCATTGGAATTTGCGCATTATTCGGTTTATCAAATGGACTATAAACCCAATGAGTTAAAGACCATGACCTTGCAATTAGAGAATAAAAAGACCAAAAAGACATTTGGTCAAGTGAAAATAGATCTGTTCAATCCAAAAGATGTTTATGATCTTCAAAAAGGATATAAAGTAAAATTAATCGGGTATTATCCTAATTTTACAGGCTTTGCAAAGGATGGAGAACCGCAATCAAGTTCACCAATTCCAGATAACCCAGCGTTTTTATTTAGAATGTATTCACCAGAACATCCAAAAGGCGAAGTAAGCTTTGTTGCAATCAGACAAAATGTAGAGCCACTCGGTAATAATGATTATAAGATGTCGTTTGCTGGTATCGAGACAAGAAATGTTTCCGCTTTAACGGTTCATAAAGATTTAACTTTATGGATTTTGGCAGTTGGTGGTGCTATCTTTATGATAGGAGTTATTCAAGGGGCTTATTGGAATCACCGAAGGATTTGGCTGCAAAGAAAAGAAGGAAATGTTCTAATAGCAGCTCATACAAACAAAAATTATTACGGAATTAAAAAAGAGTTAGCGGCGATATTAGATGGTACTGGCCTTCCAGTGCCAAAGGATCAACAAGAGGGAAAGAAAGAGAAAGAAAAAGAGAAAGAGGTATAATAAGGAGGGATGGAAATGAATCATCTATTAAATATAAGCAGTAATTTATTGTTTGTTGCTTTCATTTTATATTTAATTGGGACGTTCTTTTTTGGCGGTGCCATTCGAAGCAAATCCAAAAAAGCTGAAGGCGCATCAATGAATCGTTGGGGATTAATAGGTATTACCATTTCTATTGTTGGATTTGTTTGTCAACTAGGATATTTTATATTGCGTTGGGTTGTCTCTGGACATGCACCTGTTAGTAATATGTTCGAATTCACCACCTTCTTCGGAATGATGCTAGTTGCTGCTTTTATTATTATATTCTTTATCTATCGGACAGCTGTATTGGGAGTATTTGCCTTGCCTGTAGCACTTCTAATCATTGCTTATGCAAGCATGTTTCCAAGAGAAGTTAATCCGCTGGTGCCATCATTAAGAAGTTATTGGCTGCATATTCATGTTACGACTGCTGCAGCGGGTGAAGCTATTCTTGCTATTAGTTTTGCAGCGGGATTAATTTATCTGGTAAAGTCTATAAACCAATCAAGGAAAAGCAAAAGTACATTTTGGCTGGAATTTGTCATGTATATTCTAATATCCGTAGTTGGTTTCATTATTATTACATCCATATTCCATGCAGCAAATTATACACAGAGATTTGATTGGGTTGACAAGGATGGCGTAGAACAAGTGGGTAAACAAGGTTTGACTTTCGATCTTCCGGCAATTGTTGGTCCTCATGAAGGGAAATTGCAAAATCAAGATCAATTTAAGCCATTATTTAATGTTCCTGCCCTTATAAATGCGGTGAAATTAAATACAGTTATTTGGTCTGCTATTACAGGTCTTGTGTTATATATTCTCATTCGCTTAATTGGTCGCAAACGAATTGGCGCTATGTTGCAGCCTTTGGTAAAGAATATTAAACTAGACTTAGTAGATGAGATTAGTTATCGCTCAGTGTTAATTGGATTTCCGGTTTTTACATTAGGAGCGCTAATCTTTGCCATGATATGGGCGCAAGTAGCGTGGAGTAAGGCCTGGAGCTGGGATCCGAAAGAAGTGTGGGCGCTTATTACATGGTTATTCTATGCGGCGTTTTTACACTTGCGACTTTCAAAAGGATGGCATGGCAGTAAATCCGCTTGGCTTGCCGTAATTGGATTTGCCATTATTATGTTTAACCTTATAGCAGTCAATTTAGTGATTGCAGGCTTGCATTCTTATGCGTAAATACTTAACTAGATGAATGGTGACGAAGCTTCGTCAGAAAAATATTTAGCCTTCACTCATGTGGAGGCTTTTTTCAAAAAGGATAGTAGGGGGTCATTTTGATGGAATATGAAGCAAGAATTTTAGTAGTAGATGATGAGGATCGAATTAGAAGATTATTAAAAATGTATCTGGAAAGAGAAAATTATTTCATTGAAGAAGCAGAAGATGGAGAAACTGCTCTACTAAAAGCGCTCCAAAATGATTATGATTGTATTTTACTTGACTTAATGATGCCTGGAAAAAATGGAATTGAGGTTTGTAAGGAACTTCGTGCTGTAAAATCTACTCCTGTTATCATGTTGACAGCAAAAGGCGAAGAGGCAAACCGTGTGGAAGGATTCGAAGTCGGAACTGATGACTATATCGTTAAACCTTTTAGTCCACGTGAGGTTGTTTTAAGGGTTAAGGCTTTGTTAAGAAGATCGTCCACTACAAGTTTTCTAAATACGGATACAAAGGCGAAAGATGTAATTGTTTTTCCGCATTTGTCTATCGACAATGATGCACATCGTGTGACAGCAGATGGGGTAGAAGTGAACCTCACTCCAAAAGAGTATGAATTACTATATTTCCTTGCAAAATCACCGGATAAGGTATTTGATCGGGAACATTTATTAAAAGAAGTCTGGCATTATGAGTTTTTTGGTGATTTAAGGACTGTCGATACTCACGTGAAAAGACTCAGAGAAAAGTTAAATCGTGTGTCGGAAAATGCCGCGAAAATGATTATTACTGTATGGGGTGTTGGGTATAAATTTGAGGTTACGACTGAATGAAGATTTGGAAAAGTGTTGTAGGCAAACTATGGCTAACTATCTTGCTTTTAGTGTCTTTTGTCCTTTTTATTCTTACAATTTTACTCCTGGAGTTTTTTGAAAGTTATCATGTTACGCAAATTAAGCAGGAACTAGAAACAACAGCGAATAAAATTGCACATATTGTAGAAGAACATCCAAATGATAATGAAGGAATTCAAATGGCACTAGAGATAGTGGATAAGCCGACTCAAGTGATAATTGCTTACAATAAAAGAAATGTTTTTTACTCATCTTCAAGAAGAGATAAAAATATCACCCCAGAAAAAATCTTAAATGATTCACAGCTTTCAAAGGTTTTTCGTGGTGCAAAGACGGTGAATAAAGAGGTTGAACCTCCGAATGATAAATCTCGAAACCGCTATGATAATACATTAGTAGTTGGTGTACCTTTACAAGTTGAAAATGGTGATAATGGAGCAATCTTTATCTATCAATCATTAAATGTATTGAAGGATACGACACAGCAAACAACAAAAATTATTTTGCTTTCTGCTGGTATTGCCATCATTCTAACGACTTTCTTTGCTTTTTTCTTGTCGACAAGAATTGCTGCGCCTTTAAGAAGAATGAGGCTAGCCGCGTTTGAAGTGGCAAAAGGAAAATTTGATACCAAGGTGCCAATATTAACACATGATGAAATCGGGGAATTGGCAACCGCATTTAATCAAATGGGAAGGCAATTAGAAAATAATATGAATGATCTCCAACAAGAAAAAGAGCAATTAACATCCATTTTAAGCAGTATGGCTGATGGAGTATTAACGTTTGACCGAGATGGGACCATTTTAATTACCAATCCCCCTGGTGAAAAGTTCTTGCAGCAATGGTTAAATGATCCCAATCAAAATCTAAATCTTTCTGCCCCCGAAGAAATATTGGATTTACTTCAAAAAGTAATTGATACCGAAAAAGAACAAACAGACGAATTGAAAATACTGGGACATTCTTATGTGGTAATTGTCAGCCCATTATATAATCAAAGAGATGTTCGTGGAGCAGTTGCTGTTTTGCGGGATATGACGGAAGAACGAAAATTGGATAAACTTCGGGATGATTTTATTGCCAATGTGTCACATGAATTACGGACACCTATTGCAATGCTACAGGGATATAGTGAGGCAATTATCGATGATATTGCTGCTACGGATGAGGAAAAGAAAGAATTTGCCAAGATTATCTATGATGAGACATTGAGGATTGGCAGACTTGTCAATGAATTGCTTGATTTAGCTAGAATGGAAGCTGGGCATATATCCTTGTATAGTGAAGAAACAGAAATCAAACCATTTATTGAGCGGGTTACAAATAAATTTCAAGGTCTTGCCCGCGATCAAAACGTCCAGCTTTCTTATGATTTTACATCAGATGAGTACCCACCTATTGATTTAGATCCAGATCGAATTGAACAAGTATTAACAAATCTAATAGATAATGCGATTCGACATACACAACAACATGGTACTGTAAAAGTCATAGTAGATAGTAAGAATAATGGGATTATCGTCCATGTGGAAGATAATGGATCGGGAATTCCTGAGGAGGATTTGCCATTTGTGTTTGAACGCTTTTACAAAGCCGATAAAGCACGAACACGCGGCAAATCAGGTACAGGATTAGGACTTGCTATTGCTAAAAATATAGTGGATGCACATAATGGACATATTTCGGTAAAGAGCAAAATCGGTCAAGGGACGACATTTTCCTTCTTTTTGCCATACTCATCGTAATTATTATGCAAAAAAACTGACGAGAAATCTTGTTTCATGAGAAACAAGAAAAGCTCCTGTGTTTCTATTCATCCACTGGCCGATAGGCGCTTCAGTAAGGCAAAGGATAGCAGTTATAACTTTTTTGTTTAAAAAAAGAAATGCGAAAAAATAGCGCATTTCTTTTTGTTTTTTGGTAGAATAAGACAAGTAAAAATTTTATGTATTTTGTAACTTTTTTATTGTTATTTACGACTATATTAATAGCGAAGGAGGGGGAAAATGGACTCCGTCTTTCAAGAAATATATAACAAATATCATCAAGACATATTTCAATTTTTAGTTTATATGGTAAAAAATCGAGATGTGGCAGAAGATTTGACACAGGATGTCTATATCAGAGTCTTAAAATCTTATCATAATTTCGAAGGGAAAAGTTCAGAAAAAACATGGCTTTTTTCGATAGCCAGAAATGTTGCAATTGACTATTTTCGCAAACAAAAAAGCTTAAAAAACAGAATAATGGAAACTTTCGAATGGAAGCATAATCAGGTGAGCGATATAGGACCATTACCAGAGGAAATTGTGGTCAAAAACGAACATATACGTCTCTTATATTATTGCTTGAATCTGTGTACAAAGGATCAAAAGACAGTAATTATTTTCCGTTACATAAATAATTTCAGTATTTCTGAAACAGCTGAAATATTGGGGTGGAGCGAAAGTAAGGTCAAAACAACCCAACACCGTGCATTAATTATCCTAAGAAAACTGATGAATGAAAAGGGTCATGAAGGAGGAATGCAGCAATATGGCTAATCATCCTTTTGATGAAAATCATGTAGAAGAGCTACTTCGTAATATGCCAAAAATAAAAGATAATCGAAATATTGATGATATATATTATAGTGTTCAAAAGCAAATGATTAAAAAAACAAAAAGTAAGAAAATGCTTTTTATACCAGCATTGTCTCTTCTTGCCGTTGTTATTTTAATGGTTGTAATTTCTCCTATTTTTTTCAGCCAAGAGGAAAAACAAAGTAGTTCCTTAGATAGATCTGACCATAAAGAAGCTGTAGCAATGACAGCTAGTAAGCAAAAGGCAGAATTAAAGAAAACCGAACAGGATAAACCGGATGTTAATGCTAATCGAAGCGACAAGGATCTAATTAGCAAAACTGCAGTTTATCATGAAGACTTAAAAGAAAACAATGTATTTACTTATGCAGTTTTAACTAATGATGCAGTTGTAGTGCCAGTAAGTGTGCTAGCGCCAAAAAAGGATAATTCAGACTGGGTAAATCAATACAAAACAATAGGAAAAACCCTTGCTCAAAAAACACCGGCTTTAGATAATTTTCTGCTGATACATGGGGGTTTAGCGTATGATGCAGATACCAAAATATTACATATTACCATTGCCAAAAAGGATGTTCCTTCGATTAACGAATCAATTCAACTTAATTTGAATAGAATGGTTCAATATTCTTTTGCCTATCAAGATGTAAAGTTAGTTGATTTTTCAGACGAAAATGGCAGACCGATTGAAATCGGAGAGTTAGGGGAAATAGAAAGTCAAGAAATAAATAAAACTCCGCAAACTGCATACTATTTATATACATCCAGCGATGGAAAAGATTATTTATTGCCAACAGATGAAACGTTTTCGAGTTATCAATCTGCGCTGGATGCTATGAAGACTATGCCTGATGATTTTCACCAACCCGTTATTGGGCAGGACATAAATATGAAGGTCCGTGAAGAAAATAAGAATCAGGCAATTGTACAATTTACAAATAGTGTACAAATAGACAAAGAAGAAAATCCAATGGATATGATAGAAGCAATTTTGCTTACCGCAAAGAATTTTGGATTTAAATCGGTACAATTTGAAAATGTGAAACCGGTCCAATGGGATGGATTCGATTTTTCTAAACCGGTGGAAGTTCCAATTGCACCAAATAAGATTAGTATGGAATAATATAATGTATTTAATTCATTTTAGGAAAAGTAGTAGAAGCCAATGCTATATTGGCTTCTTTTTATTATCTTTTTCTCCATTTTTTAAACATGATTGGATAGATTTTACTATTTTATGTATATATTTTCCCGTTCCGTATACACTAAATTTTGCTCTAGTAAACTCAATTCTGTCATTATGTTCTAATATGGAATACACGCTCATATGGTAAAGCAAGAGTAGTCCAAGGAGGAGAAGATGATGAATAAGGTCATAATCCAATTGTTAATGGCTATTTGTGTAATGTTTATCATAAATACCGGAAATGTTCAGGCTTCTGATATAAATATTAAAACTAGTACAGAACAATGGTTTTTTCCTGCAAAAGGAGAAATATCCGATATATTTGACTCTAGAGGAGGGGACCATAAGGGAATAGATATAGCCGGTACATATAAATCCCCGGTATATGCTGCAGCTGCTGGAAAAGTAGTTAAATCTTATTATTCTTATACATACGGAAATGTAGTTTTTCTTCACCATAAAAACGGATTTGAAACAGTATATGCGCATTTAGCTAAACGAACTGTGTCAGAAGGAGACAAAGTTCAACAAGGAGAAACAGTAGGGTTAATGGGGAATACAGGTGAATCGACAGGAACGCATCTACATTTTGAAATTCATGATGGTAAATGGACACTAGATAAAAAGAATGCAATAGATCCTTTTATTGTCTATGGAAATGGTGAAATTGGTAAGCTTGTGTCTGCACTAAAGCATAATCCGTATGGTGCGGCTGAAGTAACTAAGTCATCGGAGGAAGAATCGTCAAATGAAGTTTTAAAACCATTAGCAAAAGCAGAAGAATTACCAGTTGGTCTTATCGATCAAAAGGTACAAGTAACATATAATGCAGCTGATGTCCAAAATACTTTCGATAAACAAATCATCTATGTGGTAAAAAAAGGGGACACCCTTTTTGATATCTCAAAAAAACTAGATATTCCTATTGAAACATTAACATCTTTAAATCATATAAAAAATAAAAATCTTATTTTTCCAAATCAGCGGATTGTATTAGAACCACAGCATTTAAACATATTCAATAGTAGAATTATTTCTAAATAACAGGATACAGCAGATAAAGTTTAGTTTATGTGTGATATTAATATCTTCACAAAGAATCTTAATTGCGTTATAATAGTAACGAATAAAAGAATATGATTCATCTTCGGGGCTGGGTGAAATTCCCGACCGGCGGTAATGAAGCGTTTGCTTCTAAGCCCGCGAGCCTGTTAAGGGCAGGATTTGGTGTGATTCCAAAGCCGACAGTAAAGTCTGGATGGGAGAAGGTGAAGGTTGGCCAGTATTCAAATAGCTTACATTTGAATACCTATTTATGCATGCCTTAAATTCTCCCTCAAAGAAAATATTCTTTGGGGGTATTTTATTTGTTGGTATGTGGCAACCTTTCTTCAAGCTGAGGTGAATCTCAAAAGGAGAGAGGAACTTTGAAAAAAATGAAATTAAAGACGTATGTAAGCATTGCGTTGCTGAGCAGCTTGGCTTATGTATTGATGGCAATCAAAATCCCAACACCATTTTCCAACTTTTTAACAATTGATTTTAGTGATATTCCAGCATTGGTTGCTGCCATTTTATTCGGGCCTGTGGCTGCTATAATAGTGGAGCTTATTAAAAATCTTCTTGATTATTTTACATGGGGAAGTGAATCAGGTATTCCCATTGGTCATTTTGCTAATATTTTGTCAGGAATTTTCTTCGTTCTTCCGACATATTTCGTTTATAAACATAATAAAACAAAAAAAGGCATGACAATTGGTTTGATTATTGGAACCATTTCCTTAGCGATATTAATGAGTATTTTAAACTATTTTGTCATTTTGCCTGCCTATCTTGCACTAATGCATTATGAGCTTCCTAAAGCATATGTAATTTCGGCTGTCTTGCCATTTAATCTTGTAAAAGGCTTAGCGGTAACCGTCCTTTTCATGCTTCTATTTATAAGACTTCAAAAATGGATAGAAAAAAATACACTTGTAAAGTAAAAAATAAGCATGCAGCAATCGCTGCATGCTTATTTATTATTCATATTTTAAAGGATCCCCATCAAAAGGCTCTTCAGCAATTTTTATGGATTCAGTGGGACATCCTTCAAAAGCATCCATTAAGTCCTCTTCAAGTATTTCTGGAATTTCCTCGGTTCCTTGATTATCATCCAGAATGTTAAAGGAAAGCCCCTCATCATCATAATCGAATATATCTGGTGCAGCTGCCCCGCAAGCACCACAAGCAATACATGTATCTCTATCAACAATTGTATATTTAGGCATAAATGCTAAACCTCCCGGAACATATCTATAGTTACTTCCTTTTTAAACACAAATAAAATTTTCCCCACATCTAATTCTAAGTCTCCCTCTTATACATTTCAATAAAAAGGTTCAGTATAGGAAATTCTTCTAATTTTGTTCGTAAATAATGCTGTTATCCGGCAAAAATATGCTAAAATTAGACATAAAAAGACAATAGGTGTTTCTCATGACTTTTTTGGAAGCATTAATATTATGGATTTTAAAAAAATTGAAAAGTGAGCGTTCTGTCTATGCAGTGTTTCACTTAATAAAAGGGAAAAAATCAAGTCAAACGATTCAAGACGCTTATCTTTATCAGATAAAGGCTTTATTTTATACATTCCCATATTTAAAGCGGTCAGACTTTGATGAATGTATTCAATCGCTTATTAACAAGGGATTATTAGAAGTGAAAGAAAATAATCAGTATTTCCTGACAAATAAAGGTGTAGAACAAATCAATGCTTTTTTTTCGAACTATTCTTTTCCGTCTTTTCTTAATGGCATGAAATATCAGGAGCAACCGTTTATTATTTGGAACAGGCTATGTATTCTAATTCAGGTATTATCAAACTTAGTCCATGACAGTCGTCTTTATTACCCTATTACTCGAGATACGAAGTTATTAAGATGGGTAAGACAATTTATATTGTCTCAAAAAATGACAAAGCATCAATTAGGTGAAGCAATTTACAATGAACTTTATACTATTTTTTCAAAGAATCCACCTGAAAGCCCTGAAATGTTCGTTTATCGATTAACTGGATATAACCAAATTGGGAAAACAGTCGAACAAACAGCAGACAAACTGTCAATGGAAACGACGGAATACTGGTTCCGATTTTTACATTTACTTCATTATGTAGTGGAACAAGTATTGGGTAATAGGCATAGTTATCCTATATTATTTTCGATTATGCAAGACATAGATGAACCATTTCCAATGACAAAATCTACTGTCGAGACGTATAAGCTTCTATTAAAAAACTATACGATTTCCGAAATTTCAAAGATAAGAAATTTAAAAGAAAGCACGATTCAGGACCATATTATTGAAATAGCATTAAATAATCCAGAATTTAGTATAAGGACTTTTATAGACTCCGATACAGAAGAAAAAATTATGAGAATAGCGAAGAGGATGGGAAAACAAAAACTCAAACTAATTAAAGAACAGCTGGAGGGGGTCTCTTACTTTCACATTAGATTGGCTCTAGCTAAAAATAGGTGATTAAGTTGAATATATATGAGGCATTACAAAAGTATTTTCATTTTCAATCATTTCGACCTGGGCAGGAAGAAGTCATTCATTCGGTTTTAAAAGGCAAGCATACTATGGCTATGCTTCCAACAGGAACTGGCAAATCGTTATGTTATCAGCTTCCTGGTTATTTATTGCAAGGAACGGTCCTTATTGTATCTCCACTAATCTCATTAATGCAAGACCAAGTAGAGCAAATGAGAATGATGGGTGAGAAGAAAGTGGTGGCGATAAATTCCTTTCTGTCAGCAAATGAACGATATCAGATATTAAAGTCTCTTCATCAGTATAAGTTCATCTATATCTCTCCTGAAATGCTTTCTATTCCAGCTGTTTTAGAATACTGCAAAAAGGTGTCTATTTCATTATTTGTGATTGATGAAGCTCACTGTATATCACAATGGGGATATGATTTTCGTCCCGATTATTTACGGTTAGGTGAGATAAGAAAGCAGTTAGGGGCTCCAACATCTCTTGCATTAACAGCAACTGCAACAGAGGAAGTTCGGAAGGATATCGTTCAGTTGTTAGAGCTCCCTGCAGTAGAGGAGTGTATATTTTCTGTAGATCGTCCTAATATTTCCATGGTCGTCCATCGTGTTCAAAACTATGAAGAAAAGATAAAAGAAATGCGATGGTTAGTCAAGAAACTTGAAAAACCCGGAATTATATATTTTTCTAGTAAAAAAGTTTGTGAAGAAATGGTACACATTTTGAAAGAAGATGGTCTTTTGAATACAGCAGCATACCATGGTGGAATGGAACAGGAACAAAGAATGTTGATCCAGCAGCAATTTCTATTTGATGAATTAGACATAATATGTGCTACAAGTGCGTTTGGTATGGGAATTAATAAAACGAATATTCGATTTGTGCTCCATTTTCATATGCCCCAGAGCCTAGAATCCTATTTGCAGGAAATAGGAAGGGCAGGCAGAGACGGTAGCAAAAGTATTGCAATTTTATTGGATAGTCCTGGTGATATACAGCTCCCTACTCAATTGATGGAAAATGAGTTACCTTCCGACTATCAAATTGATATATATGTAGACAATCTTAATCAACCGTCCGCCTCTAATGGCTTAGAACTGACAGACACACAGAAACGGTTTCTTGAATTCTATCTACCGTCCAAAGTACCTACTAGACAACAAGTCGAACAAATAAAACAAATAAGGGATGAGCGGCTTCAATATAAACAAGTGAAAATTGCACAAATGGACAAGTGGATTAAATCCAATATGTGTAGGAGACTGGGGATATTATCATATTTTAATGAAGCAAAAGCAGCAGTTGAAGTGGAAAGATGCTGTGACAATTGTGGGATTAATTTGAGTGATTATGAAGCGCATGAAACGACTGAAACCAAAAAAGTTAATGAACCATGGGAAGTGTTGCTTCAAAATTTATTATTAAGAAAGTGATGTTATTTACATGAAAAAAATGAATCAGGCGGAAATCATCGGGCAGCTTTCCAAAAAAGAATTAACATTTCATATCATTGCTACTCAAATAGTCCTATTAACGATTTCTATTATTTTAGGTATATTTTTTATAAAAGATATATCTTCATTTTTCAACCTTTTTCGATTTGATTCGTCTATATATGTAATAGGAATCCCAAATGGGATATTGGTAGTGATTCTAGATTTATTTCTAATGAAAGTGTTACCGCAGAGTTATTACGATGATGGTGGGATTAATGAAAAGATATTTCAAAGTCGATCTGTTTTTGAGATTATCGGTTTAACCCTATTAATTGCGTTTTGTGAAGAAGTATTGTTTCGCGGAATTATACAAACCCATTTCGGAATAATTGTCGGTAGTATCATCTTTGCATTAGTTCATATTAGGTATTGGGGACATTGGTTTCTTATTATTAACATCGTCATTCTTAGTTTTTGGATCGGTGCTGTTTATGAGTTTTCCGATCATCATTTGCTTACAACTATCACTATGCATTTCATCATTGATTTGTTTTTAGGCATTGCAATTAAGCTAAGGAAGAAATGAATAGGGGGATTATATGTATTCTGAAACATATATCGACCAGGTTGAAAAGAAGAAACAAAGGCTGGAGAAGGTAAATAATATAGTTGATAACGATGGAGAAGAAGTAATTCTTTCGCGGATGGAACTCCATCATTCTAAGAAGCGGAAGAAAAAGAAAAAAAGAAACTTCCCTTTATTAAAGGTACTTTTAACATTTTTTATTCTATTACCCATCAGTACTATTGTTGCCTATACATATTTTTCTCATCACCAATCGCCGTTAAAAACAGGCTCTTTGGAATCTCCAGGCGGGGAGGAAGTTTTATATGAAACAGATAATCATGATTCTTCTCAAGATAAAAAAATAGTGGCGAATACGGATAAAAAGTCAAATGAAGATGCAATCATAAATGATCACAATTCTGATTCAACTCACAACATTACCAAGAATGGAACAACTACAGTCCAAAATACGAAAAATAAGGTGGAGGAAGTAAACCAGGAGCAAAAGGTGTCAGATAATAGAGAACAAGCAACAAGTGTGCAAACAAATGATACTTCCGATATCCAAATGATAAATCATGTTGTTCAGCCGAAGGAAACATTGTTTAGTATCGCTATGAAATATTACCATTCAAAGGATGGCATAGCAAAAATTATTGAGCAGAATCATATTGTCAATAATGAAATACAAGTTGGCCAAACCTTGCAAATACCATTACCAAAATAAGAAAAAGAGCAGCTATTTTTCACAAAAAATTGCTGCTCTTTTTCTTTTCCCTGACATAGTTATAGGACAGCCTCATAAAATATACTAAGAGTGTTAAGGCCGGGAGGTGATGATGAATGGACTCTTCCATTTTAAATTTAAGTGATAGGACGGATAAAGCAACAAAACAAATGCTGCAAAATGTTGTGAATAAAAAAAGAAAATTCGATAGATACAAAAGTTACCATTTTTATCTTTTGTGGATAAGTGTTTTTTACTGTTTTACCATCTTATATCTCATGTACCATATAGTTTTACAGCCTTATTCCTATTCTTTTTTTGAGATTTTTTCCATCATCTTTAACAACCAAAATCATATGTTTTTCTTATTTCTTGCCGTCTTTTTTTTAGGAGCAACGAAGGTTCTTTATGACAAAAAAGAAAAATATGAAAAAGAGTACCATGAATTGCGATGTGAAATCATCGATAGAAGCAAAGATCTTTGGAAAGAAGAAGCATGGAAAACACGTCATGAGATATTTGAAATGATGAAAAAACAATATGATATTAATTTATATCATGAAGCTAAATAGGGAGTTCTAAAAAAATTTCCTTTTCTCCCTATCTTCTTTGATAATTTCTACTGCCTCACGAAAGCGCTGGGAATGGACAATTTCTCTTTCACGTAAAAATCTTAATCCATCATTTAAATCAGGATCATCACTCATATTGATTATCCATTGATACGTAGCTCTTGCCTTTTCTTCTGCAGCAATATCTTCATATAGATCTGCTATCGGATCACCTTTTGCTTGAATATACGTAGCTGTCCACGGTACACCAGCAGCATTGTGATAAAATAAAGCTGAATCATGGTCAACATAATGTGATGCCAGTCCAGCTTGTTTTAATTGGTCTGGTGTCGCGTCTTTTGTTAGCTTATAGACCATCGTAGCGATCATTTCTAAATGAGCAAATTCTTCGGTTCCAATATCATTCAAAAGTCCGATTACTTTATCAGGAATGGTGTAGCGCTGATTTAGATAGCGCAAAGCTGCTGCTAGTTCCCCATCTGCACCGCCATATTGTTCAATAAGGAATTTTGCAAGCATAGGATTACATGTGCTAACTCTTACTGGATATTGAAGCTTTTTTTCATATACCCACATATTCTTCTGATCACTCCTTTTGAAATGAAATATTTATACTTGCCATGGCCACGGTGCTTCTTTCCATTCCCACGGATAATGAGAATAACTATAGCCAAAACTTGTTAGTGAACCGAAGCGTTTTTCAAACTCCTTTCTTAACGGTTTTCTTTGCTTAATTAGCATATTATATTGTTGAATGGCTTCATGATCATCTGGATGGGTATCTAAATATAAGGTTAATTCCACAATAACAAAATCAAGTGCTTGGATTTCTTCCAGCATTTGATAATATTCAGGCGGTAATTCTTTCATGAATTAATCACTCCCTCGCTCTTTCGTATGGACTATAATAAGGATCATAAAATGGTTTCCATAATGTCCCTGTTTTTAAAGCTTCAAGCGGTGAAAATTGTGGTAAATTTGGCGGTTGAAATCCCATATATAATTGGGGTGGGGTAGAATAGGTTTTTTCTAAAATTGGTGGACATGGATCGAATGGACTAACAAATGGTTTATAGCTTTTATAATTTGAAGACATTTTTTCCCCTCCTTATGCATTACCTATTTAAGTGTATGGGAAATGAATATATAAAATGTCTTTAATTTTAGGGGACAGACTAAATTGTAATTTTAGATTAAAGAAATTATTTGAATTTATTGAGGTATTAAAAATGAATTGATAAACAGTCGGGGGAGTGAATCTGAAATAGTGGAAAAAACTAGCACGCTTCCATCACGACTAAAATTATGTACGAAAGATTGTTTATGGACTCCTCTCACGCCAGGGAGGATTTTTATTATCATGTATATAAATATTAAACTGGAATATCTACTTTAATTTTTATGATTTGATTGTTCCATATTTTGGAGGTAATGGATGGTACAAATATTGGTTATCTTAATTCTTATTTTACTGTTAATATTTTACATGTTTAAAGAAGCATCTTTAAATCAAGTATTACATCAGACAATTACTTTTCCGGATTATCCAGCTGGATTTAAAGATATGAAAATATTTTTTATTTCTGATATTCATCGCCGAAAAGTTCAGGAAGCAATGATAAGTAACCTCGAAAAACAAGCGGATCTT
This sequence comes from Heyndrickxia camelliae, assembly GCF_002844575.1. Lineage (GTDB taxonomy): Bacteria > Bacillota > Bacilli > Bacillales > Bacillaceae_C > Margalitia > Margalitia camelliae. Next base: position 181,064 of record NZ_PIQO01000003.1, on the reverse strand, counting down.
GTTATAATAGGAGGAGATTTGCTAGAAAAAGGAGTACCAGTAAGCAGAGTGGAGTATAATTTACAATTACTTAAAAGAATAGGCCCGCTTTTTTTTGTTTGGGGAAATAATGATTATGAAGTAGAGGAGTCTAAATTACTGAAAATTTTAAAGGAATACCAGGTAAGAGTGTTGAGAAATGAATCAGTCATTTTTCGGGCACCGAATGGAGACTCCATCGCTATATTAGGAATTGATGACTTATCACAGGAAAATGATCGGTTAGATTTAGCTTTACATGGTACAGAGTTTGCAGATTTTAAATTGCTGATAAGTCATAACCCCGATATTATAGCGAAAATGAGTGAAGAAGATAATATTTCTTTTGTTATGAGCGGGCATACACATGGCGGTCAAATCCAGGTTTTGGGGTTTACCCCATATCGAAAGGGCGGGATATATAAATCAGCTGTTACTACATTATTTGTAAGCAATGGCTATGGAACAAGTATGCTGCCTTTAAGACTTGGTGCAAAGCCTGAAGCACATTTCATCACGATAAAAAAGGAATAAAACGAACAGCTTTTCATAAATGGAATTGAAATGAACCATCTAACGCCCTTTTCATACTATGGTGATAAGAGCCAAAGTTCAGGGGGCGAAGTTAAATGAAGTTAGAACGTTTATCACAAAACAAATTAAAGTACTCGATTACGTTTGAGGAACTAGTAAAAAAAGGGTTCCTGGAAGAAGGATTGGAATCCTTTATTTGGCATGATTTATTTGATGAAATGGTGGAGGTTGCGAAGGAAGAATATCATTTTGAGATGACAGATTCCATCTCCATTGAAATTTTTTCTCTGAACCCAAAGGAAATTGTATTAATATTAACGATGGACGAAATAACTGATGTAGTGGAAGAGGATACTGCCAATAATCATACCAACCAATATGGTATATATTGTTTTGAGTCCATTGAAGACGTTATTTTGCTGTCCTTGTGTGTAGAAAATTTAAAGTTAAATATAGATAGTAAGCTTCTACAATTTGAAAATCAATATTACTTAATAATTCACTCAAATGATTTGCAGTCGTTAACGTTTTTATGTGAAGAATATGGAACACAAACGAACATCTCGGCTGAATTTTTGGAAGAGTACGGATTGCCGATTATTTCTCAGTATGCATTAGATGTTATCGTGAGCTATTTTTCAAAATAATAAAAAAATTACTCAAGGAGGTCTCATGCAAATGAACTTCCTTTTTTGTTATGGTTAGAATGGCAACGGTTACAAAATATTAAAAAGTATTATTTTATATATTGCAATCATGTACTAAAAGTGTATACTATGTCTGAAAGGCTGATACTTTTATTACAGAGTGAATATTTAGGAGGTTTGCAATAATGGCAGCCGAGAAGGGTGCAGAACAAAAAGCATTAGAAGAAAAACATGATGTTTTAAAATCAACACAAACAGTTATCCATGAGGCATTAGAAAAACTCGGATATCCTGAAGAAGTGTACGAATTGTTAAAAGAACCTATGAGAATGTTAACAGTTAAGATACCGGTTCGAATGGATGATGGTACCACCAAAATATTTACCGGATATCGTGCACAGCATAATGATGCCGTGGGTCCTACAAAAGGCGGAATTCGCTTTCATCCAAATGTAACAGAAAATGAAGTAAAGGCACTATCCATCTGGATGACATTAAAGTGTGGAATTGTGAATCTGCCGTATGGAGGAGGAAAGGGAGGCATTATTTGTGATCCTCGTGAAATGTCTTTCCGAGAGCTTGAGGCTTTGAGTCGCGGATATGTTCGGGCTATCAGTCAAATTGTTGGTCCTACCAAGGATATCCCAGCACCTGATGTATTCACGAATTCACAAATTATGGCATGGATGATGGACGAGTACAGCCGTATCGATGAATTTAATTCTCCTGGATTTATTACTGGAAAGCCATTAGTACTGGGTGGATCTCATGGCCGTGAATCTGCAACTGCAAAAGGTGTTACGATTTGTATTCATGAAGCTGCAAAACGCAAAGGCATAAACCTCAAAGGCGCACGTGTAGTTGTTCAAGGATTCGGTAACGCAGGAAGCTTTTTATCCAAATTCATGCATGACGAGGGTGCAAAAGTCATCGGAATATCTGATGCTTATGGTGCACTTTATGATCCAGACGGGCTAGATATAGATTATTTACTTGATCGAAGAGATAGTTTTGGGACAGTTACAAAACTTTTTGATAATACAATAACAAATAAAGAATTATTGGAATTAGATTGTGATATTCTCGTTCCAGCAGCGATTGAAAACCAAATCACAGAAGAAAATGCACATAATATTCGTGCACAAATTGTTGTAGAGGCTGCAAATGGCCCAACGACTCTTGAAGCGACGCGTATTTTAACAGAACGAGGTATATTATTAGTTCCTGATGTTTTAGCCTCTTCAGGTGGAGTTACCGTTTCTTACTTCGAGTGGGTACAAAATAATCAAGGTTATTATTGGTCAGAAGAAGAAATTGATGAGAAACTTGAAAAAGTATTAGTGCATTCTTTTGAAAATGTTTATAATACAGCACAAACTAGAAGAGTAGATATGAGACTTGCGGCATATATGGTTGGAGTTCGAAAAGCAGCGGAAGCCTCACGTTTTAGAGGTTGGATTTAATTTATTCTAACCTTTACATTATTGCCGGACTTATTTTAATTATCTTTTCCAATCAATTTCATTGCAGGAAAAAAGGAAATCTCCTATCATGTTGATAGGGGATTTCTTTTCATTTATGATAAATACTGTTTACATGCGCCTGAGGGCGAATTAATTAGAAATCGTAATTATTAAATTAGTACTGATTTTTAGTGTAATTATAGAGGTGAAACTTATGCAACAAGAGGATTGTATTATTGTAGGTGGCGGTCCGTGTGGTTTAGCAGCAGCAATTGCACTGCAAGACATCGGAAAGAATCCGCTGATTATCGAAAAGGGGAATATAGTAAATTCTATTTACCATTATCCAACACACCAAACCTTTTTTAGTTCAAGCGAAAAATTAGAGATTGGGGAAGTTCCTTTTATTACAGAAAACTTAAAACCAAAGCGGAATCAAGCATTAACTTATTATCGGGAAGTAACGAAAAGAAAAAATATTAGAGTAAATCGTTACGAAATGGTAATGAATGTAGAAAAGGAAAACAATATATTTATTGTAAATACCTCAAAAGGTCAATATTGCACACCGTATGTAATTGTAGCAACCGGTTATTATGATCACCCAAATTATATGAATATCCCTGGAGAAGATTTAGATAAGGTCTTACATTATTTTAAGGAGCCACATCCTTTCTTCGACATGGATGTAACCGTTATTGGTGGAAAGAATTCTGCAGTTGATGCAGCCATTGAATTAAATAAGGCGGGAGCAAGAGTTACCGTTTTATATCGAGGAAGTGAGTATTCCCAAAGTGTAAAGCCATGGATTTTGCCAGAGTTTGACTCCCTTATCCGTAACGGGGCGATTCGAATGGAATTTAAGGCAAATGTGGTAGAAATAAAAGATAAAAGTTTGATTTATGAAGTAAATGGAATAAAAAAGGAAATTAAAAATGATTTTGTATTTGCGATGACCGGTTACCATCCAGATCATCATTTTATCCAAAATATGGGTGTTACTATAGATCAAGAAACCGGAAAACCAAATTTTGATGAAGAAACAATGGAAACTAATATCCCAGGAATTTTTATCGCGGGTGTTATAGCTGCGGGTAATAATGCAAATGAAATCTTTATTGAAAATGGACGGTTCCATGGTGGACTCATTGCCAATGCAATAAAAAATCGTGAATAAAAATGAAACTCCCATAAGCGGGAGTTTTTATTTTTTAATGATGAAAAATTTCTTCAATCTCTTTAATATTTTGTGTGTAGGATAGTGTTATGAGGAGTTTAATCCTTGCTTTTTGGCCATTGAGGCCGTTTGAAAAAATGGCACCCATTTCTTTCAACCTTTTTCCTCCGCCTTCATACCCATAAACATCTTGTACAATTCCATTAAAACAGCGAGATACAACAACAACAGGAATATTTTCATCTATCAGCGATTGGACTCCTTCAACTGTAGCAGGAGGTAAATTCCCTTGTCCTAAGGCTTCAATCACAACTCCATCATATTGCATATCTTTTATAGCGAAAAGTAGAGAAGAATCCATTCCAGCATGTGCCTTTATTAATGCCACTTTCTTTGAAATATTGTTTATGCTGTAAAATTCTCTATCAGTAGGCTGATGATGGAAAATGATTCCTTGTTTAGCAACGATGCCAATTGGTCCATATTGAGGACTTTGAAAGGTTGAGACATTACTAGTATGGGTTTTTGTAACATTTTTTGCTGTATGAATTTCATCATTTAATACAACTAGGACGCCTTTTCCTTTTGCACCATCACATTCAGCAACACGAATGGATGATATCAAGTTATATAATCCATCAGAACCAATTTCATTGCTTGATCGCATTGCACCTGTAACTACAATCGGAAAATCATGAGGAATTGTCAAATCAAGAAAATATGCGGTTTCTTCTAATGTGTCTGTTCCATGGGTAATCACAACTCCATCTATTTGATTATTTTGATATTCCTCCATAATCATATCCTTTAAAAATAACATTTCATTGGTAGTAATATGTGGTGAAGGAAGATTAAAAGGTTCCTTAATGATTAAATTAGCGAGATCAGAAAGAGTCGAAGTTTGTGATGTTAATGGATTTTCTTCTCCTGGTTTCACTGCTCCAGTCTCATGATCTTCAAACATAGATATTGTCCCGCCAGTATGAATAACTAATATATTTTTTTTCATATGATTTCCTCCAAAGCTGTGAAATAATAGTAAACATGCTTCTGTTTAAGTGGATGGTAAATATTGTTTAAAATAGTACTTTTTGATTATGTTGTTTCCATCCGTATATATACATGATACGATTAAGAAAACAGAAAGAAAAGAGGGCGTTTCATGCTGGTTATTATATCAGCGGGTATAGCACCAGGACTTGCACTACTGAGTTACTTTTATTTAAAGGATCAATATGAACAAGAACCGATTTTGCTCGTTTTTAAATCTTTTATGTATGGGGCAATTTTAACTTTTCCGATTATGTTTATACAACATGTTTTAATAACCGAACATATTATGCAAGGGAAAATAGAAAATGCATTTATAAGTACTGCCTTGCTCGAGGAGTTTTTTAAATGGTTTATTTTATTTTTTACCGTATATACGCATGGAGATTTTAATGAACCATATGATGGAATTGTATATGGTGTTAGTGTTTCCCTTGGTTTTGCAACAGTGGAAAATATTTTATCACTGATTAGCAGCGGTATTGAAGTTGCAATTGGACGTGCATTGCTTCCTGTTTCAAGCCACGCTTTATTTGGTGTTGTAATGGGATATTATTTGGGAAAAGGGAAATTCTCCAGCGATAAAAATTATATAAAATGGTTATTTTTATCCTTTTTTATCTCCTTCTTGCTTCATGGAATTTATGATTATATCCTGATTTCGGTTAAAAATTGGATTTATTGTATGATTCCTTTTATGTTATTCCTCTGGTGGTATGGTTTAAGAAAAGTAAAGCATGCCCATATATTAACAGAAAAACTTCATCAAAAGGCAATAGAAAAATAAAGCAGCTTTCTTAATCAGTGGGTTTTATTCAAACCCGCTGATTAAAAAAGGTAAATTCAAATAATCCCCCCCTACCCAATAGCATTCCACCATTTATATTTTTTTTGAATAAAATACCTCCAATTTCAAAAACTAGTGATAATTCAACATTATTCTTGGAGGGTTAGATTCATGAAGTATAGCTCCTTATTGAAAGTTTTCTTCATTGTAGTGATAGTACCCTTAGTATCGATTACAAACGTGCAGCATAGTGTAAAAGCTTTTTCAAATCAGATAATTCAGCGCGGTGCTACAGGTGACGATGTAATAGAATTGCAGGCACGTTTACAAAATATTGGTTACTATAAAGGGAAGATTGATGGTGTTTTTGGTTGGGGTACATATTGGGCATTGAGAAATTTTCAAGAGAAATTTGGACTTCCTATTGATGGATTGGCAGGAGCAAGCACAAAAGCAAAATTAGTATCGGCTTCAAATTATAATAGGGATTTTGTCATGGAACAAATACGAAAAGGCAATGATTTTACGTATTATGGTGGAGTAGATATCGATAAACAAATTAAGCCAAAATCCTCCTCCACCAATGCCAATTCCACAAAGCCAAATAATACATCCAATGTAACGGCTACTAATGTGCCAAATGGCTATTCTCAAAATGATATTAAGCTGATGTCGAATGCAGTATACGGAGAATCGAGAGGAGAGCCTTATGAAGGGCAGGTTGCAGTAGCCGCTGTTATTTTAAATCGTGTTGAAAGTTCTTCTTTTCCTAATACTGTGTCAGGGGTTATTTTTCAGCCGGGCGCATTTACTGCTGTAGCAGACGGACAAATTTGGTTGACTCCAAACAAAACCGCCGAGAATGCAGTGATGGATGCGATTAATGGGTGGGATCCAACAGGCAATGCATTATATTATTTTAACCCTGCAACCGCCACGAGTAAATGGATTTGGAGTAGACCGCAAATCAAGCAAATTGGTAAACATATTTTTTGTAAATAAGGGGTGATGAAAGTTGATCAGAGGAATAATAATTACGATTTTGTCACTCGGAGTAGTGGGTACAGCTGTCTGGGGATATCAAGAACATCGTGAAAAGAATGCGATTTTAATTAACTCAGAGAATAACTATCAACGTGCCTTCCATAATTTAGCCTTTCAGATGGACCTTCTGCACGATAAAATCGGTACAACACTTGCTATGAATTCTAGAAAATCTTTATCCCCTGGATTGGCAGAAGTTTGGAGATTAACATCGGAAGCACATAATAGTGTGGGACAGCTGCCTCTATCATTATTACCATTTAACAAAACAGAGGAATTCCTGACGAAGATAGGAAGTTTTAGTTACCAAACAGCTATAAGAGATTTAGATAAAAAACCATTAACAGACCAAGAATATAGTACATTGAAAAAACTTTACAGTCAGAGTGAGGATATTCAAGGAGAGCTTCGTCATGTTCAACATCTGGTTCTAAAAAATAACTTACGATGGATGGATGTTGAATTAGCGCTTGCAACTGGAAAAGAAGCGTCAGACAACACGATTATTGATGGTTTTAAGACTGTTGAAAAAACAGCCAAAGGGTATGACGAGGCAAATATGGATAATCCTTCCTTTGTAAGCTACAGCAAAAGGGACGAGAATTACCAGCATGTACAGGGGAAAATCATGTCAAAGGCAGAGGTAGAAAAGATTGCAAAAGGGTATTCAGCTATGAAGGATGCCGATGTAGTGAAAGTGACTGAAAGTAAGAAAGGAGCTAAATTTGGCTTTTACAGTGTGACCTTAAAAGGGAAAAATAATATAGAAGAAGTAATGGATATAAGCAAAAAAGGCGGCCATCCGATATGGTATATGAACCAGCGTAAAATCGGAAAACAAAAAATAAGCTTAAATGATGGAGAGAGAATGGCCTTAAGTTTTTTAAAGAGCCATCATTTTGAGGGGATGCAAAGTTTTGAAAGTTCTCAATATGATACTGTCGGCGTTTATTCCTTTGTAACAGTTCAAAACGGAATAAGAATTTATCCCGAAACCATTAAAATGAAAATTGCCCTCGATAATGGTCAGGTGATTGGCTTTACGATAGAGGATTATTTGCAAAGTCACTATAAGCGCAACATACCCAAGCCAACATTAAGCTTGACGGAAGCGAAAGGATATATAAATCCGAAACTTAAGATTATGGAAGATCGATTAGCGCTTATTGTGAATGATCTTAATGAGGAAGTTCTTTGCTATGAATTTTTAGGAACTTTAGGAAACGACACATACCGTATATATATTAATGCGACTACTGGTGTCGAAGAAAAAGTAGAAAAATTTAAAAATGCTGAAGCAATATATAAAAATGCTTTATAAGAAAAGCTGTTTAGGCTTTTCTTTTTTTTATAGGCTACTTTCACAAAAATTGTTTACTTTTCGTATAAGTATATAATCTTTGAAATGGATAGGATTCGAGCTCTTTTCTACATTCCGTTTTTCATTTAATTGTAGAAAATTACTGTGAAAATCCTACTGCCGATTTTTACTATATGTAAATTGCAACAGATTAAAATCTGCTCTTAGATTTTATACAAAGGTTAAGTAAAGAGACTTTTTAAATATAAACAGAAAATATACTACTGAGCTAATTTAATATTTTTATCATTATTGGTAAAATAGTTATAGTATTGAGAAAAGTCGTAGGGAAGTGTAAATTACAGATGCTGAAAATTGGAATGTCTTTAACACTGGAACCGTTAGATAATGATTTAGATGAAAAATATAGGTGTAAAATTGCAGATATTGAAGAAGATCGGATTTATATTGATTATCCTAAAAATTTAAAAACTAATAGAACTACTTTCTTAGCAAATTCAATATCATTCGATGCGGTGCTTATTTCGGAAAATAATGTTGCCTATAAATTTAGGACTCAAGTAATTGGAAAAGTGAAAAAAAACATCCCGCTAATTATTCTTCATTTTCCCGGAGATGATCAATTAATTAAAATACAGCGAAGGCAATTTGTTCGTATTGAAACAGCTGTGGATGTTTCAGTATCATTACCTCAATCAAATCAGCAAATTCCTACTATTACGGAGGATATTAGTGCTGGAGGATGTGCAGTTCTTCTTCCAATGAATATAAAAGTCGATCAAAATGAAGAGGGGGAAGGATTATTTGTCTTGCCTTTACAATCAGGACATATGTATCTAAGATTGCCATTCTATGTAATCCGCATGTGGGAAAAAGACGGTAAACATATAGCATCGCTTAAATTTAAAGACATTAGTGCTAAAGAAAAACAAGTGTTATTAAGATTCTGCTTTGAAAGGCAATTAGAGCTTAGAAAAAAAGGACTATCTTAAATACGGTATGAAAGTATAGAACGTTTTTAAAATCCCAATAATGTAAACAATGATATCATTATTTACAGGGGGTGTGAAATGATGAAAACTATAGAAAGATGGATCCTTAAAATAGTTATTTTCCATTTTCTATTACTAGTTTTTTTTCAATTTATTTTCCAACACTTTCAGAATTTAAAAGATTTACAAAGAATCACTTATTATGAAGGAGTCAATCAACAAAACGAAACACCCATCATGGAAACATGGAAAAGTAATCCATAAAGACAGAAGAATATCCTGTCTTTTTTTCTATTTATAACTGAAAAACATTTATGATGTATCACTAAATTACCATTTTTGTGTTAATATAAGAAAGATAATTACATAGGATTAGGATTAGTAGGTGAAGAAGCATTGAAAAAAATTAGAATTGCAATTGATGGACCCGCCGCTGCCGGGAAAAGTACCGTAGCGAAGATTATCGCAGAAAAATTATCATATATTTATATTGATACAGGAGCGATGTATCGATCATTAACTTACAAAGCCCTTCAAAATCGCGTTAGTTTAGATAATGAACATGCTCTGGCAGAACTTTTGCTTGATACCGAAATTAAGTTGGTGGCTAGTGAAAATGGTCAATCAGTATTTGTTGATGGAATGAATGTGACAAATGCAATCCGTGAAGCGGAAGTGACAAATTCTGTTTCCATTGTGTCAAAATACCGTTCTGTACGAGAAGAAATGGTCCGACGTCAAAAGGATTTTGCTAAAAACGGTGGCATTGTAATGGATGGCAGAGATATAGGCACTCATGTCATACCAAATGCAGAATTGAAAATATTTTTATTAGCTAGTGTGGATGAACGAGCGGAAAGAAGGCACGCAGAAAATATTTCCAAAGGCTTTCCTTCTGATTTAAATAAACTAAAAGAAGAAATTGAGTTAAGGGACAAATTAGATTCTGAAAGAGAAGTTGCTCCATTGCGTAAGGCAGAAGATGCTATCGAGTTAGACACTACTTCCTTAAGCATTGGTGAAGTGGTGGATAAAATCATGCATCTTGTCCTTGAAAGGATTTGATAGTCGTGACATTTTATTCATTTGCTAAGGTTGTCGTTCATTCGATACTTAAGCCTCTATATCGTATGGAGGTTATTGGCTTGGAATCATTTCCAAAAGACGGCGGTGTTCTTTTATGTTCCAATCATATAGATAACTTAGATCCTCCTGTTGTCGGTATTACATGTCCCCGTCCAGTTGTCTTTATGGCAAAAGAAGAGCTGTTTAATACACCAGTTATTAAAACGCTAGTCACAAAATTAAATGCATTTCCCGTTAAAAGGGGAATGAGTGATCGTGAGGCTCTTAGAAAAGGCTTGGGTGCACTCAAAGAAAATAAAGTATTAGGATTATTTCCTGAAGGCCATCGAAGTAAGACGGGAGAACTCGGAAAGGGACTTGCTGGTGCAGGTTTCTTTGCATTAAGATCCAATGCACATGTTGTACCTTGTGCGATTATTGGACCATATAAACCTTTTAAAAAGCTTAAAGTTATTTATGGGGAACCTATTGATATGTCCTATTACAGGGAGAATAAAGCAAGTGCGGATGAGGTTACGGAAGTAATTATGAATAATATTCGTACGCTTATAGAAAAACATCGATAAGGGACTACTTTACTTGACAAATTTTCATATTTGTAAGAAGTTAGTAGAGAGAATATCTTTTTTGAATTATTAGATATTAGACGATTAGCTACAAAGCTTTTCATTTAACTGAACTCTTGTCTTTATTCCACTATTAAGGAAGGGCGAAAGTTTTCAGCAGTTCGATTAAGGAGGAGTACATATGACAGAAGATATGAGTCAAGTGGAAGTCAAAACTTTTTCTGAGAATGATAAAGTTAAAGGAACTGTAACCAAAATTGAAGAAAAGCAAGTGCTTGTTTCAATTGATGGAAGTAAACTTGATGGTATTATTCCAATAAGCGAACTATCAAGTCTGCATGTGGAACATGCTTCTGATGTGGTGAAAGTAGGAGACGAACTCGAATTAGTGGTAACAAAGGTAGAAGAAGATGCATTAGTTGTGTCTAAGCGAAAAGCGGATGCAGAGAAAGCATGGGAAGAAATGAAACGTCGTTTTGAAAATGGTGATGTTTTCGATGCGGTTGTAAACGATGTTGTAAAAGGTGGTCTGGTAGTAGACCTCGGAGTTCGGGGATTTGTACCAGCATCATTGGTAGAGGATCATTACGTGGAAGATTTCTCGGATTATAAAGGCAAAACAATTTCATTTAAAATTGTTGAACTAGATCAGGAGAAAAATCGTCTTATTCTCTCTCACCGTGCTGTCATTGAAACAGAAAAGGAACAAAAGAAAAAACAAGTATTAAAAAACATTAGTGCCGGCCAAATATTAGAAGGCGTGGTACAACGAATTACTAATTTTGGTGCATTTGTTGATATAGGAGGAGTGGACGGATTAGTTCATATATCCCAGCTATCTCATAACCATGTTTCAATGCCATCAGATGTTGTACATGAGGGTGAAAAGGTCCAAGTCAAGGTGCTTTCTGTGGATTTAGATAATGAAAGAATTTCATTATCCATTAAAGAAACACAACCGGGACCTTGGACGAATATTGAAGAAAAAGCTGCAGTTGATTCGATTTTAACAGGTGTAGTAAAACGAATTGTATCATTTGGGGCATTTGTCGAAGTATATCCAGGGGTAGAAGGTCTTGTGCATATTTCGCAAATTTCCCACAAACATATTGGAACTCCTCATGAAGTGTTAAAAGAAGGACAACAAGTCCAAGTAAAAGTTCTAGATGTTAATGAAAAGGAACAAAGACTTTCCCTAAGCATAAAGGAATTAGAGGAAAAAGATGCTGACAATCATATTGAATATGAATTGCCAGAAGAAACCAAAGGATTTCAGCTTGGTGAAGTGATCGGAGATAAATTAAAAAATTTAAAGTAAGAGAAAGTAAACATGCATTGTAAAGTAATACGAATTTAATACTGGCTAATTTCTTAGTATTAGCAAAAGAAAAGGGGCGCATATTTCTTATGTCCCTTTTTCTTTTGCTATCATAAAATTTGCCTACCTATCTTATCCACGCTGTCTCTTTCGGGCTTCCTCAGGTCCTTCTAATCTGGTTGCACCATCATAATGTAATGCCTGGTCTCTATCTGACTCCACTTTTTTGCTCTTTCTTAATTTTTTCTCTTGTCTATCTTTTCCCATCGAAACACCCCCTTAAATAAAAGTAGAAAGGATCAACCTGATAATTACCATTTAGGGAATACCCCTAATAGTTGAACCGCTTCTATCATAAGGATATCTCCATAAATATTTGCTATTCACGATTAGAAATTTTTTTATTTTCCCATAATGAATAATGGTTAAAGAAGGGAGAGAAAAAAGTGCCAGGCTCGATATTTATTGGATTCTTGTGGGGGACATGGATTGTTGCCACTTTTCTTATGCACAAGCAAAATAAGTTTCGCTTTCCGTTAGCATTTCTTTCATTAGTCTTCATTATTGTATTTCCATATAAAGTTCATATCGCACCTTTGAGCATTCAAGTTCCTGCCATAATATTTCTAATTATCGGATATGTGTATATTGCATTTCTTGCTTTTTCCAAAAGAATCTTTATGATGATTGCCATTATTATTATGATAACCGGCTATACAGGTTATTTATTAATGATTTTATATGATCCAGTTTGGTTGATTCTTGATTACCATGTTATGACCGCAATCTTGATCTTTCTTATTGCACAAATTCTTTATCCAAAAAGTCTATTTTCTCATTTAGTTTGCTCCGTTCTGGGCACAATACAAGGAGAAATAGTCTATGGGGTTATATTGTCTAAATGGGAATTTACGTATAATGCTTGTTCCGGAGATTACTTAGATATTTGCGCCATTTACTTTTTTATTACATTAACATGGTTTTTTATCCAACATATATCTTCCAATATGTCATTAAAAAACTCCGTTGGAAAACAAAAACATGGATGAGATGCGGTAAAGAAAATGATTGATTGGTGAATAGTAATGGAATCTTTCATTGATTGCAGACCATATTATTGTTAAACTATTATAGCTAGTGCCTATTAAAAATATAATATTTGCAAAATAGATTGTATTTCCAGATCTTTAGTTGATTATAGTGATAATACATATCAATTCCGAAAGTATTTAATTTAAAGTAGTATAAAATAATAGTGGATTAGTAAATGACGCATGAAAATGAATAGAAATAGATGAAAGGGTGATAGAAGTGGCAAAGCCTGTTGTCGCTATCGTAGGTCGTCCAAATGTGGGGAAATCCACAATATTTAATCGAATCGTTGGAGAACGTATTTCGATTGTAGAGGATATTCCTGGTGTTACTAGGGACCGTATATATAGTTCTGCGGAGTGGCTTACACATGATTTTAATATTATTGATACTGGCGGTATTGATATAGGGGATGAACCCTTTTTAGAACAAATCCGCGCTCAAGCTGAAATCGCCATTGATGAAGCGGATGTCATCATTTTTATCGTAAGTGGCCGTGAAGGTGTAACGACAGCTGATGAGATGGTAGCAAAAATATTATATCGGTCGCAAAAACCTGTTGTGTTAGGAGTAAATAAAATTGATAATCCCGAAATGAGGGATCAAATATATGATTTCTACGCCCTCGGTTTTGGAGAGCCGTTTCCGATTTCTGGTGCACACGGTATCGGCTTAGGGGATTTACTAGATGAGGCCGCAAAGCATTTTCCTAAGCAGGATGAAATAGTCTATGATGATGATGTAATTAAATTCAGCTTTATCGGTCGTCCAAATGTTGGAAAATCTTCACTCGTAAATGCTATACTAGGGGAAGAACGTGTGATTGTAAGTGATATTGAGGGCACTACACGTGATGCAATAGATTCATCTTATACATTTGAAGATCAGGAATATGTCATTATTGATACGGCTGGGATGCGAAAAAAAGGAAAAGTTTATGAAAGTACAGAAAAATATAGTGTGTTGCGTGCATTAAGAGCTATTGAACGGTCAGATGTTGTTTGTGTTGTCATAAACGGTGAGGAAGGCATTAGAGAACAGGATAAACGTATTGCTGGATATGCGCATGAAGCTGGAAGGGCAATAGTAATAGTTGTTAACAAATGGGATGCGGTAGAAAAAGATGAGAAAACGATGAAGAAATTTGAAGAAAAGATACGAGAACATTTTCTCTTTTTAAGCTATGCACCAATTGTCTTTGTGTCAGCTAAGACTAAGAAAAGGGTGAATAATTTAATCCCTGTAATAAGAAGGGTTAGTGAAAACCATTCATTAAGGGTGCAATCTAGCATCTTAAATGAGGTTATTATGGATGCAGTAGCGATGAATCCAACACCGACGGATAAGGGACAAAGGCTACGAATTTATTATTCCACACAAGTATCGGTAAAACCGCCAACTTTTGTTGTTTTTGTGAATAATCCCGAATTAATGCATTTTTCGTATGAGAGATTTTTGGAAAATCGAATTCGAGATGCATTTGATTTTGAGGGAACACCGATTCGAATTTTGTCACGTCAAAGAAAATAACATTTGAGCAGGTGATATCATTGTCTAATAAAAAAGAAAAAATAGCAGTTATTGGGGCAGGAAGCTGGGGAACTGCATTAGCATTGGTTTTGGCAGATAATGGACATGAAGTACGATTGTGGGGGCATAAGCAAGAACAGATTGATGAAATTAATAGCCGGCACACAAATGTTAAGTATTTACCTAATTTAAATCTTCCGGATTCCATTATCGGTATAAGCTCATTGTCTGCAGCTTTAGAAAATATAGAGACCATGATTCTTGCTGTTCCTACAAAGGCTATAAGGGAAGTTCTTGGAGAAATTCGTGGCTTTCAAAAAAGTCCATTGACCATTGTACATGTAAGCAAGGGGATAGAACCAGATTCGTTGCTCCGAATTTCTGAAATGATCAAGCAGGAATTCCCATCGGAAATCCTTAAAGATATTGTTGTCCTGTCAGGACCAAGTCACGCTGAAGAAGTTAGTTTAAGACATCCAACGACCGTAACGGTTTCTTCGGAAAACATGGATGCAGCCAATATGGTACAAGATCTTTTTATGAATCAACATTTCCGTGTTTATACAAATCCTGATGTAATTGGTGTAGAGATAGGTGGAGCATTAAAAAATATTATTGCTCTTGCTGCTGGTATTTCTGATGGATTGGGCTATGGTGATAATGCGAAAGCTGCCTTGATAACTAGAGGTTTAACGGAGATTGCCCGGCTTGGAACAAAGATGGGGGCAAACCCTTTAACCTTTTTAGGATTATCTGGTATAGGAGATTTAATAGTAACTTGTACAAGTGTACATTCTAGAAACTGGCGTGCGGGAAACATGCTTGGAAAAGGTAAAAATTTAGATGAAGTTCTGGAAAGTATGGGGATGGTTGTAGAAGGTGTCAGGACGACAAAAGCGGCCTACCAGCTTTCGGAAAAATATAATGTGAAGATGCCAATAACCAAAGCACTATATCAAGTTCTATTCGATGATAAAAACCCGAAGGAAGCGGTTGATATATTAATGGGACGATTAAAAACCAATGAAATGGAAGATTTAACGAATGGCTTAGGTGTATAGTCACTGATAAAAACACTGTTTCATACGTTATAGTCCATTGATATTTTAGAATTTCTTTAGACAAGAATTTTATTATATGGGCATTCGAGGATACCAACCAACAGTTTGTAGCATAAAATGCTATGAAGTAATTAGCTTTGAGCCAAAGGTATGGGTATTTGTCTATTTTTTAGACAGAAGTAAGGAAACGCTCCCTTACTTCTGTTTTTTTTACTTTAAAGGAAATGATAAAATTCAGCCTTCTGGGTAACTTTTTTTTACTTATCTTCATGTTGATATAGGTTTATCTGCTGGGATTACTCCGTCTCTCTAGCTAAGTCCACATATGTAAAATCACACTTTGAATTTAATTCATCCGTACGCCGATGATGGAGGAGTTTTGCGTTTCTGTTCTTATATTTTTCTATTTTCGACAAAGTCATTTTATTCAATTTTCATTGCCTTATGATATAATATTGTGCGAGTATGCATTCTTATTTTATATTAATATATTTTATAAAGGTGGTTTGATGGATGTCACTGTCCATGCTCAAAATGTGGATCTCTATTGCTGCCATGGGAATCATGGCGATAGCGATGATAACCATTTATGTAAGCAGATACAAATTAAAGTCAAAGGCATTTAAATTTATTACTGCATTAGTAGCGTACATATGTTTAATAGTTGGAGGATTAATGATGTTTTACGTTGTTTTAAGCGGACCGACAAATGGTTAACATGTAAGGATTTTACTTCATTTAAATATGTCTAGTATTGACCAAGAAAGGATGTCCCATAGGTTTGAAAAATATAGTACTTAGCATTATTCTGATTACTTCTATATCATTGTTGAGCGGATGTTTATATCCTCAAGATAAGTTATCAAAAAATCAAGTTCCATTTGATGATCAAATTCAAACGGTCCAAACAGCTGTTGAGAAATTTAAAAAAGATAACGATGGAATCCTCCCAATCAAAACGGAGGAAAAAAGTGCTTCAATCTATGAAAAGTATCCTGTAGATTTTAATAAATTAATTCAGAGTAGATATATGTCCGAATCGCCGGGGAATTCCTATGAAAACGGCGGGATCTTTCAATATGTCATTATTGACGCAGAGAAGAACCCTACAGTAAAAATATTTGATTTACGTATCGCCGAAAAAATACGTGAAATTAAGATACGTATTACTGCCCAAGGGTATCCTCCTTTTGGTAAACAAGTTGCATATAATGTTTACACCATTAACTTTAAGAAATTAGGATATAAAGATGAGCCTTATGTTGTATCGCCATATACAAATAACAATCTTCCTTTTGTTATTAATGGTTCAGGAGATATTTTTGTGGATTATCGAATGGATTTATATCAAGCCCTAAAAAAAGGTCATGCTACATACAAACAAGGTGATGATATCAGATCCATTTTAACAAAGGATTCTTCCTTTGTTCCAGCGTATTCACTACCATATACCATTAATAAAAAAAATGAACCAGTCTTTTTGACAAAATAGTCATAACCCTTTCTCAGACAATATATATTGTAGAGGAAGGGTTTTTATTTATTATAAGCAGTTGTTCAAAAAGCGAAAAGAAACTAGCATTTGTCTCCTAAATCCATGAGACGTTTATTATTTTTCTATCTTTTTGAACGCTAATTATAATTAAATCTATAAAAAAATTACTCTTTTTTAGTCATAACATAATAGGACAACATCATACACATATATTGTCCAATCATATTTAACGGATGTAATGTCCCGGTAACTTAATGTGGGGAGGGAATCTCTTGGAAAAGGTAGATATTTTTAAAGATATCGCTGAAAGAACTGGTGGAGACATTTACTTAGGAGTGGTGGGAGCAGTTCGTACCGGCAAGTCTACATTTATTAAAAAGTTTATGGAACTGGTTGTTTTACCCAATATCTCAAATGAAGCAGACAGAAATAGAGCACAAGATGAGTTACCGCAAAGTGCGGCAGGAAAAACAATCATGACAACAGAGCCGAAATTTGTACCTAACCAAGCCGTTTCGGTACATGTGGGCGAAGGTCTTGATGTCAATATTCGTCTTGTTGATTGTGTAGGATACACAGTACCAGGTGCAAAAGGCTACGAAGACGAAAATGGTCCACGAATGATTCATACACCTTGGTATGAGGAACCTATATCCTTTCATGAGGCAGCCGAAATTGGAACAAGAAAAGTTATTCAAGAACATTCTGTAATAGGCGTTGTGATTACAACAGATGGTTCAATTGGAGAAATTCCTCGCTATGACTATGTTGATGCAGAGGAACGGGTGATTGCTGAATTAAAAGAAGTAGGTAAGCCGTTTATTATGGTTATCAACTCTGCTAGACCGCATCATCCGGAAACAGAATCACTTAGAGTGTCACTTGCGGAAAAATATGATATTCCAGTGGTGGCAATGTCTGTTGAAAGCATGCGCGAAGGGGATGTATTAAACGTACTTCGTGAAGCATTATATGAATTCCCAGTACTTGAAGTCAATGTTAATCTTCCTAGTTGGGTAATGGTCTTAAAAGAGAACCATTGGTTAAGGGAAAATTATCAGGAAGCCGTGAAAGAAACGGTAAAAGATATTAAAAGATTAAGAGATGTTGATCGCGTTGTTCAATATTTCAATGAGTATGATTTTATTGAAAATGCGGGATTAGCAGGAATCGAAATGGGGCAAGGTGTAGCAGAAATTGACTTGTTTGCACCGGATGAACTGTATGACCAGGTGTTAAAAGAAATTGTAGGAGTAGAGATACGCGGAAAAGATCATCTACTGGAATTAATGCAGGATTTTGCCCATGCAAAAAGGGAATATGATCAAATTTCTGATGCATTAAAAATGGTGAAACAAACTGGTTATGGAATTGCTTCGCCGTCTCTTCAAGACATGAGTTTAGATGAACCGGAAATTATCCGCCAGGGATCAAGATTCGGGGTTCGTTTAAAAGCCGTAGCGCCATCCATCCATATGATTAAAGTAGATGTAGAATCTGAATTCGCACCAATCATTGGTACAGAAAAGCAAAGCGAGGAACTAGTGAGGTACTTGATGCAGGATTTTGAAGATGATCCACTGTCCATTTGGAATTCTGATATATTTGGGCGAAATTTAAGCTCCATTGTCCGTGAGGGTATTCATGCAAAACTTTCCCTTATGCCGGAGAATGCACGCTATAAATTAAAAGAAACACTTGAAAGAATCATCAATGAGGGATCTGGCGGCCTAATCGCTATTATTTTATAAAGCAAAAAGAGGTGTCATTAAAAAATGACACTTCTTTTTTTTGGTTCACATTTTATTCATTTCACATAAATATATTACTGGCTTAATTTCTAGCACCAGAGAGCCTATTAGATAGCGGATTTCCGCATTTTTTTGCACGATAAGTCAATATCGACTTGTCTCTTATCGCTGTATTGATTATCTCAATAAAAGACTGCGAAATTAGTAAGCTAGGCTTGTGGAGCTTCACTTTTACAATTTTTTTATGAAAAGTTTCCCATTAAATCAATAATTATTCTTGCTAAGCCTATTTTAATATGATAATCTTTTATCAGAATTGTTGTTGTTACAGGAATCAACAACGTTCAATACGGTTTTTTCACTATTTATGTATAGAAACCGTTGAATTTGTTTACAAATGTAATAATTAACAAAAAAATGTTCCTTTTTGGGAGGAGGTGAATGGCATGAACAAAACAGAACTTATCAATGCTGTTGCTGAAAGCACAGAATTATCAAAAAAAGACGCTACAAAAGCTGTTGATGCTATTTTCGATACAATTCAAAATGCATTAGCTAATGGTGATAAAGTACAATTAATCGGATTCGGTAACTTCGAGGTTCGTGAACGTGCGGCACGTAAAGGACGTAATCCACAAACTGGTGAAGAAATTGAAATCGCAGCTAGCAAAGTACCTGCATTCAAACCTGGTAAAGCGCTTAAAGACGCTGTTAAATAAGTACATATTAACTTTGAGCGTATGAATAAAAGGACTGCATTTTGCAGTCCTTTTTATTTTCCCAACTTTTTTTCATCTCATTCATCATATGAATAAGAAATTGAATTTTGCTGACTACCAAAGTGTGTGCTAATATAAAAAAGTTATCACTTTATTTTGTTTATTGAAAAGCATGAAAGGATTTATATATTATAAAGGCTGTTTTTGTATAAATTGTTTTTTGTAATTTGGGATAAACCCCAAACTAGACTGCACTTTGGGGTATCTTTTCTTAAAAAGGATACTATTTATAAGATAAACGAAGAAATGAAGATTTTCTTTTACAAAAGATACAAATTAAGAGAAAAAAGCCATAATATAAAATATTATTGAGGAGAGTAAGCAATGGACGAGGTGAGCTTAAAGAAGATTGAACAAGGTGTTCGGATGATTCTAGAGGCCATTGGTGAAAATCCTGAACGAGAAGGTTTAGTGGATACTCCAGAACGAGTTGCAAAAATGTATAAGGAAATATTCTCAGGATTAGAGCAGGACCCTAGTGAATTTTTTGATACAATCTATAGTGAAGATCATGAAGAACTTGTACTAGTAAAAGATATATCTTTTTATTCTATGTGTGAGCATCATCTTATTCCCTTCTTTGGGAAGGCACATATTGCATACATTCCGCAAGAAGGGAAGGTTGCCGGTTTAAGCAAATTAGCTAGAGCGGTTGAGTCTATTGCTAGTAGGCCGCAATTGCAAGAAAGAATGACTGCAGCCCTTGCCGATTTATTGATGAATAAGCTTAATCCACTAGGTGTATTCATTATGTTGGAAGCAGAACAATTATGCATGACCATGCGCGGTATAAAAAAGCCTGGAACAAAAACTATTACTACTGGAGCACGAGGGATTTTCAAAACGAATGATTCCATTAGGTCCGAGGTTCTTTTATTAATGAAGAATTAATTTTTCATATGTAAGGAGGAAGAAGCGATGAAACCGTCGAATGGAAATAATGATTTTATTGTTATTAAGGCAATAGATGATGGTGTAAGTGTAATTGGATTGACTAGGGGAAGTGACACTAGATTCCATCATACGGAAAAATTAGATAGCGGCGAAGTAATGATAGCTCAATTTACAGAGCATACATCGGCGATAAAAATTAGAGGGAATGCTAAAATATATACAAGTATTGCCGAATTAAACAGTGAATCGAATAAATAAAGAGTTTGTAGGAAAGGAAACTAGTGAAATATATCACAAATACATACAGTTTAAATGTTTTTATGTTATAATATATTTTGTTCTATTTTCTTGAACAAAGAGAAAAAGGATATTTATCCAGGAAAGAAATGGGGATTAAGGGTTATGTCATTGCAGGAATCATTAAAACTAGTGGCCTCCATTAAGGAGAACATCCAACAAAAGATTAAGCATTATTATTTATATAAATATATTGAGCTTCCTTTCATTGATGAGGATCGCATCATTCTTTTGTTAAATAGTATGATGGATAGCAATATTTCGAAGAATGACATGGCAAAGGTTGTCACTAGTGCGATGCTTATTCAAATTGCCCTTGATACCCATGGCAAAGTAACTAACTTCGGTGAAGATTTAAAAAAACGACAGCTTCTAGTTTTATCTGGAGATTACTATAGTGGATTGTATTATAAAATTTTGGCTGAAGTGGATAATATCCCTTTAATTAAAGCATTAGCAGAAGGAATTAAAATTGTTAATGAATCTAAAATTGTTCTTTATCGAAATGAAGGTATAGACATTGATACATATATGAAAAACCTAATAAGGGCAGAATCTTCCATTGTAACAAAGTTTTGCAGCTATTTCGGAAATAGTCATTTAACTCCTATTGTAGAAGATTTTTTATTTTTAAATCGGCTATTAAGTGAAAAAGAAAAGGTGAATATCGGCCATACATCTGAAATGTTTGAGGCGCTTGTGAAGTGCCTATTCCCTACAAAACAATTGGCATTTCATGAATTGTCCGCAGAATTAAAAAGAAAAATTGTGAATACTTGTGATCAATACATTACATTATCGAAAAACCGATTAAAGGAGTATATAAAAGATTTAAAAAATCCAAGTCTCTTATTAGGTCAAAGGATGAAGTTTCTGGTGATGGAACGGAATACAGTGTTAAATATACAATTGGAGGAAGGGTAAACATGTCAACAAAGGAAGAACGTGTCCATACCGTATTTGAAAAAATATATGATAATTACGATAAAATGAATTCAGTTATCAGCTTTCAACAGCATGTAAAATGGCGAAGAGATACGATGAAGAAAATGAATGTGCAAGAAGGTGCAAAAGCTCTTGATGTATGCTGTGGAACTGCAGACTGGACAATAGCGCTCGCAAATGCAGTAGGACCAAATGGGAAAGTTTACGGACTGGATTTTAGCGAAAATATGCTAAAAATTGGTCAGGAAAAAGTATCTGGATTACCACAAGTTGAGCTGATCCACGGGAATGCAATGGAACTCCCATTTGATGATAATACTTTTGATTATGTTACAATCGGATTCGGCCTTAGAAACGTTCCGGATTATATGCATGTATTAAAAGAAATGTTTCGAGTAGTAAAGCCTGGTGGAATGGCGGTTTGCTTGGAGACTTCTCAGCCTACAATGTTTGGCTTTAAACAAGGTTATTATTTTTATTTTCGCTATATAATGCCTGTTCTGGGGAAATTATTGGCAAAAAGCTATTCAGAGTATTCTTGGTTACAAGAATCAGCAAGAGATTTTCCGGGTATGAAGGAATTAGCAGTAATGTTTGAAAAAGCTGGGTTTATTAATATTCAATATAAGCCATACAGCGGAGGTGTGGCTGCATCGCATATAGGGTATAAAGAGAGACAATAAGCTGGGTGGATATAATATGAAATTACAAATGATGTATTCGTTCATGAAAGCGGATATAGATCTAATTGAAAAAGAGCTTCATAAAGCCATTACCTCTGATTCGGATTTGATCCAAAAAGCATCGCTTAATTTAATTGACGCTGGTGGAAAAAGATTGCGGCCAATCTTTGTATTGCTTTCTGCAAAATTTGGGAAATATGACATCCAAGCAATAAAAAATGTTGCGGTTGCGTTAGAACTGATTCATATGGCCTCCCTGGTTCATGACGATGTTATTGATAATGCGGAACTAAGAAGGGGAAAACTTACGGTCAATGCAAAATGGGATAACCGTGTTGCAATGTATACTGGTGACTATATATTAGCATGTTCACTAGAGTATATGACCAAAATTGATAATGTAGAGGCACATCGGATTTTGGCTAATACGATTGCCGAAGTATGTTTTGGCGAAATTGAGCAAATAAAAGACAAGTATCGTTTTAATCAAACTTTAAGAGATTATTTAAGACGTATTAAAAGAAAAACAGCCTTACTTATTGCTACTAGTTGCCAATTAGGGGCTATTGTTTCTGGAACAAGCGAAGATATACATAAAAAACTTTTTCAATTTGGATATCTTGTTGGAATGTCCTATCAGATTACCGATGATATTCTTGATTTTACCGGTACCGAAAAAGTGCTTGGAAAGCCTGCGGGTGGCGATCTTCTCCAAGGGAATATAACACTGCCGGTTCTTTATGCCATGAATGATAGGAATGCCAAAAATAAAATCTTAACCGTACACGAGAATATGAGTAAAGATGAGATGAACGATATCATTGCTGCTATTAAAGAAACGGGTGCAATTGAGAAAGCCCATCAGCTAAGTCAGCGTTATCTACAAAAGGCTTTATCTGTTTTAAAAGAACTTCCTGATAATCGCACTAAAAAATCATTAATAGAGATTGCAAATTTCGTCGGTAAACGTAAATATTAAATTTTTAATTGAAACAGTAACTTTCATAATGCAAAAAAAGGAATAATTATAATTTTTACACACGTAATTGATTCGAAAGCGTTATCAATTTATTTATTGTCAAAATTCGTTATTAATGTTACTATTTTCATGGGTATTTCCCGTATCAACCAAGATACATAACTAGGAGTGGTATTAATGGAAAAAACATTTTTAATGGTGAAACCAGATGGCGTACAGAGACAATTAATCGGTGAAATAATTTCTCGATTTGAGAGAAAGGGTTTTCATTTGGTTGGTGCAAAATTAATGAAAGTGTCAACAGAACTAGCAGAAAAACACTATGGTGAGCATAAAGAACGCCCATTCTTTGGAGAACTTGTTCAGTTTATTACATCTAGTCCAGTATTTGCAATGGTATGGGAAGGTGAAAATGTCATTGCTACGGCTCGTCAAATGATGGGATCTACTAATCCTAAGGATGCACTACCGGGAACAATACGCGGTGATTTTGGTGTCACGGTTAGTAAGAACGTTATCCATGGTTCTGATTCGCCTGAAAGTGCTGAAAGAGAAATTGGTTTGTTCTTTAAACAAGAAGAATTAGTAGAGTATACAAAACTAATTAACGATTGGATTTATTAAAACTTTTGGATTGGTTAACTACCAATCCTTTTTCATTTGCAAAATTTTTTATCCAAATAGGATAAATTTCGCTATAATTAAATTGAAAATAATATTTGGGAGTTCATTATGGATCGTGATTATCAAGAATTTATCCTTCAAGTGAAGGGAAAAACAGGAATTGATTTAGCATTGTATAAAGAGGCACAAATGAAAAGAAGACTTACCACTTTCTATGAAAAAAAAGGGTTTTCTTCCTTTCAGGATTTTTTTAAAGGATTGAACTTAGATATTGATTTATTTAATGAGTTTTTAGATCGAATGACAATCAATGTATCGGAATTTTACCGCAATAAACAAAGATGGGATGTTTTGGAAAATAAAATTTTGCCAAGACTAATAAAAAATAGCCAGCCATTAAAAGTATGGAGTGCCGCATCATCAACAGGAGAAGAGCCCTATACTTTATCGCTTGTTTTATCGTCTTACATGCCTTTAAGTAATATTTCCGTACTGGCTACTGATATTGATGCGAATGCAATACAGAAGGCGAAGATAGGTATTTATCCGAAACGATCTCTACAAGAAGTGCCAATGAATATAATAGAAAAGTACTTTAAAAAACAAGGTGACTATTATGAAATTGCAGAATCTGTAAAAAGAACAGTAAGTTTTAAAAAGCATAATTTACTGGCAGATAAGTTTGAGAAGAATTTTGATTTAATTGTATGTCGAAATGTATTAATTTATTTTACGGAGGAAGCGAAAGAAATCTTATACCAAAAATTTAGTGATGCGTTAAAACCGGGTGGTGTACTTTTTGTAGGAAGTACAGAGCAAATCTTTAACCCTATAAAGTATGGGTTTGAAATTGAAGATACATTTTTCTACAGAAAAGTGTAAAAAACTGTTGCCTGCAACAGTTTTTTGTCATTTAAAAGTGCTAAAAGGATAAAAAATTCTAATTTTTTTAATTATGTACTATGTTGTGCAATGGGTTTATGATATAGTGATACATAATTCCTTTAAAGTGATGAAGGGGGTATATAATAATGAGATATTTAACAGCCGGTGAATCGCATGGGCCGCAGCTTACCACTATAATAGAAGGATTACCTTCAGGAATGCCTTTAACAGCAGAAGATATTAATGCAGAACTTGCTCGTAGGCAAAAAGGTTATGGTCGCGGTAGAAGAATGCAAATTGAAAAGGACAAAGTAAATATTGCCAGCGGTGTAAGACACGGTTATACTCTTGGTTCGCCGCTAGCATTAATAGTGGAAAATAATGATTGGAAGCATTGGACAAAAATAATGGGCATAGAGCCTATTGAAGATACCGAAATAGAAGAAGTTAAGCGAAAGGTAAGTAGACCGCGACCTGGACATGCGGATTTAGTTGGAGGTATTAAATATGGACATCGCGACATGAGAAATGTTCTGGAACGATCGTCCGCAAGAGAAACGACAGTTAGGGTCGCAGCTGGAGCGGTAGCGAAAAAATTACTTTCGTTACTAGGAATAGAAGTAGCAGGACATGTTCTGGAAATTGGCGGTGTAAAGGCAAACCCTCCTATCTATAAAAACATAAAACAATTACAACAAAAAACAGAAGATTCTCCGGTTCGTGTATTTGATGAATCGGCAGAAAAACAAATGATGGAAGCAATTGATTTGGCAAAGAAAAACGGGGATTCCATCGGAGGAATTGTCGAGGTCATTGTGGAAGGAATGCCTGCTGGTGTTGGAAGTTATGTTCACTTTGATCGGAAATTGGATGCTCGTATTGCAAGAGCGATTGTAAGTATCAATGCCTTTAAAGGTGTAGAATTTGGATTAGGATTTGAAATGGCTAGAAAGCCAGGCAGCCAGGTTCATGATGAAATTATTTGGGATGAGAATGATGGATATACTCGTAGAACTAACAACCTCGGCGGTTTTGAAGGTGGTATGTCAACAGGTATGCCTATCGTAGTAAGAGGGGTTATGAAACCTATTCCAACTTTGTATAAGCCATTGCAGAGTGTGGATATTGAAACAAAGGAACCATTTACTGCAAGTATTGAAAGGTCCGATAGCTGTGCTGTACCTGCCGCAAGCGTTGTCGCAGAAGCAGTAGTTGCGTGGGAACTGGCCACAGCTATTTTAGAACAATTCTCTAGCGATCGTTTTGATGCTTTACAAAAAATCATTGCTGAACAAAGAGAATATGCAAGGAAGTTTTAAAAATATGGATACCTTAGATATTTATACTTCATCTAAAAATTACCCCGTCTATATAGGGAATGAAATTATAAATCAATTAACCGAAAAATTAGAAGGTTATTCAAAACTTTACATTATAACGGATAAACATATTGAATCATTGTATTTGCAGACTTTGCAGAAATATCTTCCTGACAAGGAAACGCATATCTTTATTGCCCCTAATGGTGAAGATGCAAAAACTTTTTCAGTTTATGAGGAATGTATTTCATTTGCCCTTCAAAACGGATTTGATAGAAGGTCGGTCGTATTAGCATTTGGAGGAGGAGCAATAGGAGATTTAGCAGGTTTTGTGGCTGCAACTTATATGAGAGGGATTCCTTTTATTCAAATTCCTACGACGATATTGGCTCATGACAGTGCCATTGGTGGTAAGGTTGCCATCAATCATTCGTTAGGAAAAAATATGGTTGGTGCTTTTTATCAACCTGAATTCGTTCTTTATGACGTTCAATTTTTAACGACTCTACCAAGCAGGGAAAAAAGAAGCGGGTTTGCAGAAGTTATTAAACATGCATTAATTTCCGATTCAAGATTCTTACAAGAATTAATGGAGAAGGTAGACTCCCTTGAATCTATTCCAATACATGACATGCAGAAGTATTTACGAAAGGGAATGGAAGTAAAAGCTAATATTGTTCATTTGGACGAAAAGGAACGAAACATACGTGCCTATCTAAATTTTGGCCATACCCTTGGTCATGCGTTAGAGGCAAATGCTGGCTATGGAAATTTAACGCATGGGGAAGCTGTAATGATTGGCATCGTTTATGCTCTTCAGCTTAGTAAGGAAGTATTTCAACTTCCGTTTTCTATCAAGGAATTTGTCTCATGGCTTGAAAGGTTAGGATATAAATGGAGAATACCAGCAAACATGGATTATGATGCAGTATATGAATGGATGGTTAGGGATAAAAAATCTGTTTCAAACTCACCGACATTTGTATTATTACAAGAGATAGGAATACCTATCTTGCAAAAAGTTGATCAAGCAATTTTACAGAAAACCTTTCATTTATTGCAAACATAAGAAAGATGATAAAGGGGAGAAGGAAATGATTCGCGGAATTAGAGGTGCAACAACAGTTTTTCATAATCAAGAAGATCTTGTTATAGATGCCGCAGATGAATTATTGCGTAAAATGATTGAAGCAAATGAAGTAGAAGCAGCAGATGTTGCTTCTGTTTTCATATCTGTAACGTCGGATATTAATGCCGCTTTTCCTTCAAAGGCATTAAGAAGATTTCCAGATTGGAAGTTTGTTCCGATTATGTGCATGCAAGAAATTCCTGTCATAAATAGCTTGCCTTTTTGTATAAGAGTGATGCTTCACGTTAATACAAACAAACCTCAAGATGAAATCAACCATATATATTTAAATAATGCAGTTGTTTTGCGTCCAGATTTAGCCGTAACTAGGGAGGATAATGAAGATGAAATGGAAAAATCAAATTCTTAATCTAGAGGCTTACAAGCCGGGGAAAACAATAGATGAAGTGAAAAAACAATATCAACTTGATACCATTGTAAAATTGGCATCCAATGAAAATCCATATGGATATTCACCGAAAGTGGACCAAGCATTAAGGAATTTTCAAGCATCCTTTATTCTATATCCGGATGGTAATGCCTCAAATCTTCGTGACACAATGGCGGGGCATTTAAAAGTAGATCCGCGTCAGCTTATTTTTACAAATGGAACAGATGAACTGATACAAATTATTTCAAGGGCATTGCTTGAACCTGGAAAGAATACCGTTATGGCAAATCCAACTTTTTCACAATATAAGCATAATGCCGTTATCGAGGGTGCGGAAGTTCGGGAAGTAGATCTCATCAATGGTGAGCATGATTTAAGAGGGATGCTTTCTCAAATCGATGCAAACACAGCTATTGTATGGGTGTGCAGTCCAAATAATCCAACAGGTACTTATATACCCAAAGAAGCGTTACAACCATTTTTGGAACAAGTTCCAAACGATGTATTGGTAGTTTTAGATGAGGCCTATTATGAATATGTAGACAAAGATGTGGCATATGATTCGCTAGCGCTTATCGACCAGTTTCCAAATTTAATTATCATGAGAACTTTTTCAAAAATATATGGTTTGGCAAGTTTTCGTGTAGGTTACGGAATCTCATCCATTGACAATATTCAAAGTATTGAACCAACCCGACCTCCTTTTAATACAAATGTACTTGGCCAGTTGGCAGCTTCTACAGCTTTATTGGATCAAAAATTCGTTGAAAATTGTCGTTCCAAAAACGAAGTGGAAAAACAAAAATATTATAATTTCTGCCAAGAAAATAATTTGGGTTATTATCCAACACAAGGAAATTTCATTTTAATAGACTTTGGGTTAGATGGAGATAGTGTATCACAGTTTTTATTAACAAAAGGAATCATTGTTCGTTCAGGAAAGGCGCTAGGATTCCCAACGGGTGTACGGATAACCCTAGGTTTAGAAGAACAAAACCAACAAGTTAGAAACGCTATTAAGGAATGTATAGAATTAAATTCTTTCATAAAATAGACTTGATTGTATTTTCTACAGGAGGATTTTCATGCGCGGGAATGTATTTATTGTCGGTCTTGGTTTAATTGGAGGTTCACTTGCCTTAAATATAAAAAAACAGCATCCGGAAGCTGTTATTTATGGATATGATGTGAATAAAGAAGAAATAGAAAAAGCAATTATTCTAAAAATTATTGATGAAGGAACTGAATCTTTTCAGAAGGGGTCAGAATTAGCTGACTTAATTATATTAGCAACTCCTGTTTTGGAAACGCAAAAGTTGATGGAACAACTAGTGAATTTTTCACTTAGAGAAAATGTTCTAATTACAGATACAGGAAGTACCAAAAAGTCAATTGTAGAAAAAGCAACTATTTTTCATGACAAAGCTATACAGTTTATTGGCGGTCATCCGATGGCAGGTTCCCATAAAAGCGGTATTACAGCTGCAAAAGAACAACTTTTTGAAAATGCGTTTTATATATTTACACCAAGCTCTAACCAAGGATCGGAACAAGTTAATACATTAAAAGAATGGTTTAAAGGAACAAAAGCAAGATTTATTGAACTTTCTGCAGATGATCATGATGAAATGACAGGAATATTAAGCCATCTTCCGCATATTATTGCTTCTTCTTTAGTAGAACAAGCAAAGGATGCACAAGAAAATTTTCCTTTACTTTCACGACTTGCTGCGGGCGGTTTCCGTGATATAACAAGAATTGCATCCAGTGATCCAACAATGTGGGCAAGTATTAGCTTATTGAACAAAGATGTATTAGTAAGATTGTTAAAACAATGGATAGCAAAAATGAATTATGTAACTGAATTAATACAAGCGGAAAATTTTGATAAGCTTTATACCTTTTTTCTGGAAGCAAAAATATTTCGGGATGAACTACCTGTTCATTCCACTGGTGTTATCCATTCGTTCTATGATTTGTTTATCGATATTCCCGATTATCCGGGGATTATATCCGAAATTACTGGTTATTTAGCGGAGGAAAGAATCAGTATAACAAATATTAAGATATTAGAAACAAGAGAAGACATTTATGGTGTTTTAAGAATAAGTTTTCAAAATGAGAGAGATAGAAGTCGGGCAAAAGAATGCCTTGAAAAAAGAACCAGTTATGATTTATTTATCCAATAATTCGTTTGTTTTTGAAAAGGGTGAATACAAATGGAAGTAAAACAGCTTAATTTTAACAGGCACAGTATACAAGGAACAATTAAGGTGCCCGGGGATAAGTCTATTTCCCACCGGGCAATTATGTTCGGAGCAATATCAAGCGGTAAGACAATAGTAAGAAATTTTTTATTTGGAGCGGATTGCTTAAGCACGATTTCTTGTTTTCGAAAGTTAGGCGTTAATATTATTCAAGAGGACAATGAAATAGTGATTTATGGAGAAGGATGGAGTGGATTGAAAGAACCTGCCTCCGTCCTTGATGTGGGAAATTCCGGCACGACAACCCGGCTAATGTTGGGGATTCTTGCAGGACGTCCATTTCATTCCGTGGTAATAGGCGATGATTCGATTGCTAAAAGACCAATGAACCGTGTTGTTCTGCCTTTAAGACAGATGGGAGCAAAAATCAATGGACGTGAGAATGGGAATTATACCCCGATTGCAATCCAAGGAAGTCCATTAACATCTATTACTTATGAACTTCCAGTTGCAAGTGCTCAAGTGAAATCATGCTTATTACTTGCGGGTTTGCAAGCGAATGGGGAAACTACCATAATAGAACCGGCAGCTACGAGAGATCATACGGAAAAAATGATTCAGCATTTTGGTGGTGAAATCTCTATTCGAAATAACCAAATTTCGGTTCAAGGAAATCAACAGTTAACAGGTACAGTAGTAGATGTGCCTGGAGATATTTCTTCAGCTGCTTTCTTTATGGTTGCCGCTGCAATCATGGAAAATAGTGAAGTGAAATTAGAAAATGTGGGATTAAATCCAACAAGAACAGGTATTATTGATGTATTAATTAAAATGGGTGCCGATATTTCGATTGAGATGAATAAAGACGCTTCCTATGAACCTGTAGGTACTATAACAGTCAGAACTTCAATATTAAAAGGCATAGAAATATCAGGAGATTTAATTCCAAGGTTAATAGATGAACTCCCTATTATTGCATTATTAGCTACACAAGCAGAAGGAACAACCATTATAAAAAATGCCGAAGAATTAAAAGTAAAGGAAACAAATAGAATTGATGCTGTTGCAAGAGAACTGTCACAATTAGGTGCTAATATTGTACCTACCGAAGATGGGATGATAATCATAGGAAAAACAACCTTACACGGAGGGACTGTCTCCAGTCTTGGCGATCATCGGATAGGCATGATGTTAGGAGTCGCTTCATTAATTTGTAAGGAAAAAGTAATCTTAGAAGATTATGAAGCGGTTGAAGTATCTTATCCTAATTTTTTTGAAGATTTACAAGCGCTCCTTAAATAAATTTAACAAAAAAGAAACTAAAAGCTAGTTTCTTTTTTGTCATTTTCCTCCCCATTTATTCATAGCTTGTCTATAGAATTAATAAATGGGAGGGACAAAAATGTATATCATTGAAAAAGCCAATATAGAAATGGAAAATATGGAGAAGACTACTTCCATACTGATTAAAGATAACAAAATCTATTCTATAAAGGATTCCTTTATGAGAAATAATTATGTAAGAATGAACCTTTCCGAGTAC
Organism: Heyndrickxia camelliae; assembly: GCF_002844575.1. GTDB lineage: Bacteria > Bacillota > Bacilli > Bacillales > Bacillaceae_C > Margalitia > Margalitia camelliae. The sequence goes on along the minus strand of NZ_PIQO01000003.1, from coordinate 149,457 downwards.
ATTATGACTCCTACTCATGTAATGCTTGACCTTACTTCCCTTCCTTCCGAATTTCAAGAGATGAAGAAGTATTATACCGAGAATTTTTTATTGAAAGGGACTGGTACCATCATTAATGCTTTTACTATTCAGTATGAAAGTCAGTTTGAGGATGAACTGCGAAAAAAGCGAACCTCTTTCCTAAACAGTCCGATTGATTATGTCATTGCTGTAAAACTTCCACTGGAAAAACTCTCCACCAATATTATTCGAAAATGCAAACGAAATAAAATCCCTATTATTTTTGTCGAATTAAAAAACATAGAGGATTTATATGAAAAGCCATGGGGTTGGATAAAAGAAGCTATGTTTCCTTACAATCCAGTACTAGTTCCAGTTTTTTCAGGCGAGCAAAAAGCAAAGAAAAATCTGTTGAAAAATTGGGATGAAATACTAAGCAAAGAAAAGATTTCACATTTATTCGATGAAATTCCTGAAAAAACACCAATTGCAGTGAAATATTTGAAGAAATTTGGTGTGTATCCGAAAAGAGGAGATTTAAGTATTGGAAGCGAAATTAACTATAACTTATATTTCAAAGCCGATAAAGTTGATGAACACGTCCCTTTTCATTATGATAAAGATAGGTTAGCTATAATGGTTCATAAAGGGCTCATTACAACTACTTGTAATGAGGTTACTTATCGACCGGGTTTTGGAGAAGAAATTAGGATAGAAAGAACTTCTCTGTTTGTATAAATTTTACGTTTGGAAAGGGTAGTATTATGTCAAATGTACAGCAAATGTTAAAGCATATAGAAGAAGGTAATATGGAACAAGCTGATAAGTATTTCAGGATTATTAAAGAAACAGGAGCGGATGAAGAACTATTTATGTCAGCGGAGGAGCTTCACCAGCTTGGCTTTCTTCAAGAGGCGAAGGAGTTATATGAACAATTGATTCATACCTTTCCCGATGAGGGAGAGTTGAAGATATTATTATCAGAGGTTTATTTGGATTTGGATCAAGAGGATGAAGCTATCGCTCAACTCGATACTATTATGGAGACGGATCCCGATTATCCTAGGGCATTGCTTTTATTGGCAGATCTATATCAAATGCAAGGATTGCTAGAGGTTAGTGAACGAAAATTACTGGAAGCTAAGGAAATACTCCCTGAAGAACCGATAGTTGATTTTGCATTAGGTGAACTATACGCTGCCAGTGGAAACTATGTCGGTGCTATACAATATTATAGAGCAATCCTAAATCAAGGGCATGAAACGATTGCCGGAAATAATATCCACAGCCGATTAGCAGAAGTACTTAGCGCGGCGGGAGAATTTGAGGAAGCATTGCCGCACTTTGATCAGGCTCTTGATGAACATTTGGAAATCAATACACTTTTCGGTTTTGGTTTAACTGCTTATAAAGCGGGATTTTATCGAAAATCCATTGAAATCTTTCTAAAGCTCAAGGAAATAGATCCTGAATTCCACTCACTTTATTTATATTTAGGGAGAGCATATGAGCATGAGGAAGAAGTGGACAATGCATTAGAAATTGTTCAAGCGGGGTTAAAAGTAGATGAATTTAATAAGGAACTGTATCAATTTGGAGGGAAAATCGCATTAAAATCCGGAAATGAATCATTAGCGGAAGAGTATTTTCGCCAAGCGTTAGCACTTGATCCCGGATATATTGATGCAGCCCTTACATTAAATAAATTATTTTTACATCAAAAACGATATGAAGATGTAATAGATATTTCTTCACAAATGGAAAATGAAGGTGAGTCAGATCCGACTATTTACTGGGATATGGCGGTAGCTTATCAGCATTTAGAACAATATTCACAGGCATTAAAATATTATGAACTCGCATATAATGATTTAAAGAATAACCTTGAATTCCTTGAGGAATATGGATATTTCCTTATTGAAGAAGGAAAGAGAGATGAAGCGGCACAAATTTTTCAGTACTTATTGAAAGAAGACCCTACCAATGAAGAGTGGATTACGCTTTTGGAACGTTTTGAACATGATTAATAATGAATGGACTATACTAACATTATGCAGAGGAGGGATTCCTTTGGCTGCAACTCCTGTATCTGTCAACGAGAAGAAGGATTTTATTCGCTGGTTTTTAAATCATTATCAATTAAAGAGAAGAGAATCAGTTTGGATCTTGAATTATCTTATGAGTCATGACCAATTGATGGAAAAGGTTCACTTCGTAGAGGAAGCACAGTATTGTCCAAGAGGTCTTATAATGTCAACCCATTGTGTTGATCTTGTTCCGTTTCGTTTTTACAAAGAAAATATAATGACAACAGATGCGGAAAAATCATTTCACGACATTCGACTAAATCGCGACGAAGATATTTATATTCAACTAAATTTTAAAGATGCGAATATTTCATATCATTATGCTGCTGTTTTAGAAGAAAATCCGTTTATGCCGAAACTATTGAGGATTAATGAGGAAGATAGAAAACTTGCTGAAAAATTCTTGCAACGAAGCATTAAAAGCTTTCAAAAGGAAAAAATCTTGAAGGAGATTGATGATGCTTTGGATCGAAACGATCGAGAAGCGTTTTTAACTCTAACAGAACAGCTAAAAGGATTATAATAGGAAGCAATCCTCTTGTGTCAATAACAAGAGGATTGCTTCCTATTAACGTTTGAAAAAAAAATATTTTGCATGATATGATAAAATTGCGTCAATTAATAAGTATAGGAGTGTTTTTATGAATTGGAATGGAAAAGATATTGAACTCTATTTGAAAGAAAAGCAATTTATTGATACTGCCATTGTTCCACTTATTCCTGTTTCACTTGGAGAAAATTTGAAACAATCAGCATCTCAAGGAGAGTTCATTAGTTTATTAACACTCCATCTTGAAAGACAGTTTAGGGGAAGAATGCTCTTGCTGCCTCCAATTACGTATCTATTAGAAACAGATGAAGCAAGGAAGTTAAATTTATTGCACGAATGGGAGGAGAAAATTAAGGAGAGTGATTTTGCACATGTCTTTTATATTACCTCTGATAGTTTTTGGAGAGATAAAAATGAGTCCTTCTCTGATGATGTGATTTGGCTTCCATCAATTCCTCTAGAAAACATGGAGGAGCAATTTAAACATTCGATATTAGAGGATCAAGTGAAACAATTAATAAATATTATAGTGCAAAAATGGCAAAATATATAATGTAGCAATATTGATGAGATATTTTGGTTATTTCTTTCTCACTAATGCGTAAAATAGGACAAAATTGGCAAGAAAAAATTCGATTTTCCGTCACATTGTTGTCAACTTTTGCTAGGGGAGGTTATTGACCTTCTATTATGTTTGATATATCATGATTATGTCCTAGATTTGTATTTGTGCGATATTTATGTCCAGTGGACTTACCTTACTGCTAGAGGGGGGAAAAGGGATGAGCAAGAATCCTGTTTCAAGACGTCAGTTTCTTAGCTATACACTTACTGGTGTAGGTGGCTTTATGGCTGCTGGAATTTTGATGCCGATGGTGCGTTTTGCAGTTGATCCAGTGTTAAAGACGGAGGCTGGTGGCGATTTTCATGCTACGAAGCTAAAAGTAAGCGATTTAACGGATCAGCCAAAAAAGATTGACTTTACATATGAACAAGTGGATGCATGGTATAAGTCAAATGTAACACAAACTGCTTGGGTGTATAAGGACAGCAAGGGAGATATTGTTGCTTTGTCACCTATTTGTAAGCATTTGGGTTGCACAGTAAACTGGAACGCAAATAAAGACCATCCAAATCAATTCTATTGTCCTTGTCATGGTGGTCGTTATGAGAAAAATGGTAAAAATGTACCGGGCACACCACCTGCCAAACCGTTGGATACTTATCCAACAAAAGTAAAAGACGGTTATTTGTATTTAGGTAAACCAGAAGCAAATGTTTTCGTTAAATAAAGGAGGCGTAATTCATGCTTAATAAACTATATGATTGGGTTGACGAGCGTTTAGATATTACGCCTTTGTGGCGGGATATTGCTGATCATGAGGTACCAGAACATGTAAACCCTGCACATCATTTTAGTGCATTTGTCTATTGTTTTGGTGGATTAACATTCTTTGTTACTGTCATTCAAATATTATCTGGTATGTTTTTAACCATGTATTATGTGCCGGATATAAAGAATGCTTGGCAATCTGTTTATTATCTTCAAAATGAAGTGGCTTTCGGGCAAATTGTTCGTGGTATGCATCATTGGGGCGCTAGTCTGGTAATTGTAATGATTTTCTTACATACGTTACGTGTATTTTTCCAAGGAGCATACAAAAAACCACGTGAACTGAACTGGATCGTGGGGGTACTTATTTTCTTTGTAATGATGGGTCTGGGATTTACAGGATATTTACTGCCTTGGGATATGAAAGCGTTATTCGCTACAAAGGTAGGTCTGCAAATTGCTGATTCAGTTCCATTAATCGGTCCTTATGCAAAGATTTTACTATCTGGTCACCCTGATATCGTTGGTGCACAAACTTTAACTCGTTTCTTTGCCATTCACGTATTTTTCTTACCAGGTATTTTAATGGCCTTAATGGCAGCTCATTTCTTAATGATTCGTAAGCAAGGTATTTCGGGACCGCTTTAAAATTCAGAGTAATTAAAAATTGACAGCTACTTAACGAAGGAGGGGGACTAAATGCATCGTGGAAAAGGAATGAAGTTTGTCGGCGACTCGCGTGTTGCTGCTCCGTCTCATCGCAAACAAATGATTCCGAAAGATTATTCGGAATATCCAGGTAAAACGGAAGCCTTTTGGCCAAATTTTCTTTTAAAAGAATGGTTAGTTGGTGCCGTTTTCTTAATCGGTTTCTTATGTCTTACTGTAGCGCATCCGTCACCGTTAGAGCGTATTGCGGATCCTACGGATACAGGTTACATTCCATTACCTGACTGGTATTTCTTATTCCTTTATCAATTACTAAAATATTCATATGCATCTGGCCCATATAGTGTCATCGGTATTATCGCTATTCCTGGTTTAGCATTTGGAGGTTTATTGCTTGCTCCATTTATTGATCGCGGACCAGAACGCCGTCCTATGAAGCGTCCATTTGCAACAGGTTTTATGCTGCTTGCTCTAGCTTCTGTCATTTATCTAACTTGGGAAGCGGCAGCTCATGAAGATTGGGCTAAAGTTCATGAACAAGGTAAGATTGTAGCTCAAGTGGATATTGATAAAAATGCTGAAGGCTATAAAATTTTCGCAAAACAAACATGTATCACTTGTCATGGAGATACCTTAAAAGGTGGTGCAGCAGCACCTTCTCTGATTGATACTGGATTAAAGCCAGCAGAAATTGAGAAAATTGCTCAGCACGGTATGGGTAAAATGCCACCAAATCAATTTAAAGGTTCTCCAGATGAGTTGAAAAAACTTGCAGAATTTATTGCTAGTTTGAAATCTAAATAAGTAAAACAAAAGCTGGCTTTTTGCCAGCTTTTATTTCACTTTTAGAAATTTGAATTATTAAAAATTACAATATTGTAATTGAGGTGCTCTTTTTGCGATTATTGTACCCTTTTTTAGCAGATCGAAGAATCTTATGGGTTTTATTAATCATCAATATTATAGGAACGGTATATGGATACTATTGGTACAGAGGACAACTAAATGTGACGCCATTACAATTCCTACCGTTTGTTCCTGATAGTCCAACTGCAAGTTTATTTTTTGTATTCGTATTAATAGCATTTTTATTTCGGAAGAATTGGCCATTATTTGAAGCTCTTGCAATTGTTACGCTATTCAAATATGGTATTTGGGCAGTAGTAATGAATATCCTTACAAAGATGGTAACTGGCTATTTGCCATGGGAGGGTTATATGCTTATCATTTCACATGGTGCGATGGCCATTGAAGGACTTTTATATGCGCCATTTTATAGGATAAAATTACGTTACTTGTTAATTGCGGCAATTTGGACCTTACATAATGATATTATTGACTATGTATTTATGCAATTTCCACAATACCAAGATTTATACATATATGTTCGGGAAATTGGTTATTTTACATTTTGGTTAAGTATCTTATCACTAGTTCTTTCTTATTATTTGTGTATAAGAAAGAATCGTTTGGAACTATCCATGAATGGTAAGCCTGTCTAGTTGTTTTTGGTCTACTCTTGTCCCAACTCACATACACATAGTAGTAGTTTGGAGGGGGGACAAGAAATGAAACTTAAAACGATATTCCTTCTATTATCTATCATTCTTTTATCCATTCATCATGCAAAAGCTACTGCACCGTTATCGATGCCATTAAAAGAAATGGATGATACTGCAGATGAAATATTGCAAGTAACGAAAATGAATCATTATAAGGAAGCAACACTACTTCTACAATCTTTTTCGAATCAATTATCCAAATTTACTAAGAAGGAAGCTCTATTTTCTTTGGACGAAGTAAGGGCATTAAGGAATGCACAAAATCAGGCTTTAAAGTCTGTGACTAGCATGAATACCTTACCTGAGCAGAAATTAAAGGATGTAACGGCTTTTCGCCTCGTAGTAGATGCTTTGAACTCTCACTATCAGCCGTTGTGGACTAATATGAGACAGCCAATCCTCTCTGCATTTAATCATGCTAAAGATGCGGCGAAACAAGGGGAGTTTGAACAATTTCAAGCGAATTTAAACAATTTTTTATCAGAGTATTCTATTATTGAGCCAAGCTTGGCGGTAGATCTACCTAATAATCAATTGGAAAAACTTAATGCAAAAATATCTTTTATCGACAAGTATAGAGGCAGTATGGTGCAAAGTCAGTCTCAACAAGCGCAAATGGAGGTTTTGGGAAATGACTTGCAGAAAGTATTTGAGGATATGTCCAAAGATGAAACAGATCCATCCCTTTGGTGGGTTATTTTTACAACAGGATCCATTATTATTTTTACCCTCTCTTACGTAGGATGGAGAAAATATATGGGACAAAAAGAAGACAGAAAACGTACTGAGCATAATGATTGACCTTTATAGCAAAATTGAATAGAATGATTAGTAATATAAAGATAATGGAGGCTGAAAATGGGAGCATTTTTCATTTACTTCATCATTATTGCCTTAATACCGATTTGGGCACAACTTAGAGTGAAAAGAACGATGGGTAAATACTCTAGGGTGGAGTCTACTGCAGGTATGACCGGTGCTCAAGTAGCAAGAAGAATTCTTGATGAAAATGGATTATATGACGTTAGAGTAGTAGAACATCAAGGTTTTTTAAGTGACCATTACAATCCGATGTCAAAAACAGTTCACTTATCTTCAGATAATTATCATGGATACTCCGTTGCAGGTGCTGCTGTTGCGGCTCATGAAGTGGGGCATGCTATACAGGATAAAGAACGTTATGCTGCATTACGGTTTCGTCATACATTAGTCCCGATTGCCAACATAGGCTCAAATGCATCCTGGATTTTTTTAATGATTGGTTTGATAGCAAGTATTCCTAATATGCTATTGCTCGGAATCATTCTAATGGCTGCCGGAGTTTTATTTCAGCTTGTCACTTTACCTGTTGAATTTAATGCTTCCTCAAGAGCAATGAATCAAATGGTAGGATTGGGAATTATCAATAATATCGAAGAACGGCAAGCAAGGAAAGTTTTAAATGCAGCTGCATTAACTTATGTTGCAGCGGCAGCAGTTGCGGTAATAGAATTACTCAGAATGGTGTTAATTTTTACAAATATGAATCGAAACGAGGATTAAGAAAAGGACTATCATGTGGATAGTCCTTTCTCTTTCAAAATGATGTGATTAAGTTCTGTCTCTGTCCATTTTAAGTTAAAATCGGCTTACATTTTTTTATTTTTCAATTGGTTCCTTATTCTCGTCTAATGTAAAGCCTTCACCTAATACATCATGGACAATCGTTACAGATACGAAGGCATGAGGGTCGATAGAATTAATGATACCTTTTAAACGGGATATCTCATTTTTGCCAACGACACAATAAAGTACTTCTTTGTCAGCTTTCGAATAGTAGCCATGCCCCCTTAGAACGGTTACACCTCTATCCATTTCTTTCATAATTTTGTCAGCAATATCATTATATTTTTCTGAAATAATTAAGGTTCCCCTTGCTGTATATGCCCCTTCTTGCATAAAGTCAATTACTCTTGCTCCAACGAATACTGCTACCAGAGTATACATTGCATGGCGATAATCCAAATAAGTAATAAGGGAAAGTGTAATAACACAAGCGTCAAAAATGAACATGGTTCTCCCCATTGCCCAGCCCTTATATTTAAAAAATAGTCTTGCAATGATATCGACCCCACCGGAAGTTCCTCCGTATCGGAAGATAATACCTAATCCAATACCGATAAAAGCTCCTGCAAACAGGGAAGCAAGAAATAAGTCATCTGTTAAAGGAAAACTTAAAGGATCTCTCTGGAAAATCCATAAAAACACTGAAGTTCCAACCGTACCAATAATAGTGTATAAAAATGATTTCTTACCAAGCATCCTCCACCCGATAATAAAAACTGGGATGTTAAGAGCTAAGTTTGTATAAGATGGATTTATCCCTAATTTAGCAAGTAGAATTAAAGTAATACCTGTAAATCCACCCTCTGCAAGATGGTTTTCAATATTAAAATGGACAATACCAAAACCAAAGATTGCAGATCCTAGCAATATAAAGAGGATGTTCTTTATTTTCAAATCCAAACCCATGCAGCAGTTCCTCCTGTATATGTATAAAACATTACAATGCTTAGCGTCCTTATTATATATAATGGGAAGAAAACTATCAAATACATTCATGAATTGATTTAAAACATTTGTAAATAAAAAGATATTTGGCTAACATGGAAATGGGACGATTTGCAGAGAACATGTAAAGAAGATAGGGGTGCTAGACATGAGCGATCATAAAACAATGAAAGAAATGCAAGAAGAAGTGGATCAATATATAAGTCAATTTAAAGAAGGCTATTTCAGCCCATTAGCTATGCTTGCTAGGTTGACAGAAGAATTAGGCGAACTTGCACGGGAAGTAAATCATTATTATGGTGAGAAACCAAAGAAGAGTACGGAAAAAGAAAGAACAATTGAAGAAGAATTAGGAGATGTACAATTTGTCGTCATGTGTCTGGCAAATTCATTACATATTGATTTAGAAGAAGCACATAATCATGTTATGCATAAGTTTAATACTAGAGACAGGGATAGATGGACGAGAAAGTAATTTTTTTGTTCGATATAAATAAATGGTAAAGGAAGATTTACATGAAAACAGTAAAAATAATTGTTGCCGGACCAAGAGGGCGGATGGGAAAAGAAGCAGTTAAAATGATACAGGAAACTGAAGAATTTGAATTAGTTAGTGTTCTTGATCATAAAAATGATGGAAAGCTGCTTTCTGAAATTCCTGGATTTTCGAATATCAATGTACCGATTTATACAAATATTGAGGAATGTTTACAAAAGAGCCATGCAGATGTTCTAGTAGATTTAACAACACCGGAAACGGGATATTTACATACTAAAACCGCGATTTTGAATGGTGTAAGACCTGTTGTAGGTACCACAGGTTTTACAAAGGAACAATTGGAAGAACTTTCTGATTTGGCAGAGGAAAAGCAAATTGGTTGTATCATTGCACCGAATTTTGCTATCGGTGCAGTGCTTATGATGAAATTTTCACAAATGGCCGCAAAATTTTTTCCAGATGTTGAAATTATTGAACTTCATCATGATCAAAAACTGGATGCACCTTCCGGAACAGCTGTAAAAACAGCTCAAATGATTTCAGAATCCAGAGAAAAGAAAGAACAAGGACATCCGAATGAAAAGGAAACCCTTAATGGAGCACGTGGTGCAAACATGGATGGGATGCATATTCACAGTGTTAGGCTGCCAGGTTTAATTGCTCACCAGCAAGTATTATTTGGTGCGGATGGTCAATCATTAACAATCCGACATGATTCCTATAATAGAGCATCGTTTATGTCAGGTGTTAAAGTTTCTATTAATACGGTATTAAATATCGCTACACTCGTGTATGGTTTAGAAAATATATTAGATTAAGATTGGGGGGATGGATGTTATGGAGATAGCTTTGATTGCCCATGATAAAAAGAAAGAAGATATGGTTAGGTTTGTTTTAGCATATCAGCATATTTTTCAGAAGCATCATTTATATGCTACTGGAACAACTGGAAAAAGAATAATGGAGGCAACTGGAATGAAGGTGCATCGTTTCCAATCCGGTCCGTATGGAGGAGATCAGGAAATAGGAGCATTGATTGCAAAGAATCTTCTTGATTTAGTTATATTCTTTCGAGATCCTTTAACCGCTCAGCCACATGAACCAGATGTATCCGCATTAATGAGACTATGTGATGTATATTCAGTTCCACTTGCTACCAATATGGGTACGGCTGAAGTGTTGGTTAGAGGCCTAGAAAAAGGAGATATTAATTGGAGATCGATTACTAGAGGTGAAATTCAATGAGTAACGACATAGATATATTAGCATTTGGTGCCCATGCAGACGATGTCGAAATCGGCATGGGCGGTTCTATTGCGAAATGGACCAATGAAGGAAAGAAAGTAGTTATATGTGATTTAACAAAAGCGGAACTATCTTCGAACGGAACGGTTGAAATGAGGCAAGTTGAGGCAATGAAAGCTGCTGAAATATTAGGTGTTAATGAACGGATTACATTAAATCTGCCTGATCGCGGACTTTATAAAAACGAAGATAATATCCTAAAAATTGTTGAAATCATCCGTACATATAGACCAGCTTTAGTATTTGCTCCATATTATGAGGACCGCCATCCAGATCATGCAAATTGTTCTCATCTAGTGGAAGAAGCATACTTTTCTGCTGGAATACGTAAAATTACAACTCCAAGTCCCTTATCTGCACATAAGCCAAATGGTATGTATCACTATATGATTAATGGATTTCATCGTCCTGACTTTACCGTAGATATTACAGACTATATGGATAAAAAAGTTGAAAGCCTTTTTGCTTATAAAAGTCAATTTGTCGAAACAAGTGACGGAGTAAAAACCCCATTAACAGATGGGTATATCGAAACCGTTCAGGCCCGTGAACGTCTATTTGGTAAAGAGGTTGGAACAGTATATGCAGAAGGGTTTAAATCAAAGAAACCTATTTTACTCAATTTGGATGTGAATACAGAATGGAAAATAAACTAAAGATTGGCATTACTTGTTATCCAAGTGTTGGTGGATCTGGGGTTATTGCAACGGAATTAGGAAAGCTGCTTGCAGAAAGAGGACATGAAATTCATTTTATAACATCTAGTATCCCTTTTAGACTAAATAAAATGTATCATAATATTTATTATCATCAGGTAGAGGTAAATCAATATGCTGTCTTCCAATATCCCCCATATGATATTGCGTTAGCTAGTAAAATGGCAGAAGTCGTAAAAAGAGAAAATTTACAGATACTTCATGTTCATTATGCAATTCCTCATGCTATATGTGCTATCCTTGCAAAGCAAATGGCTGGGACGAATGTGGAAATTGTGACTACTTTACATGGAACAGATATAACAGTGTTAGGATATGATCCTTCATTAACAGATGCTATTCGGTTTGGCATCGAGAAATCTGATTATGTCACAGCGGTTTCTAAGGCACTTGTTCAACAAACTTATGATCTAATTCAACCGCAAAAAGAGATACAAACTGTTTATAATTTTATTGATGAGCGTGTCTATAAAAAGGTAGATTCTAAGCATTTACGTGAGGAATATGGCATTTTACCGCATGAGAAGGTTATTATTCATGTATCAAACTTTCGGGCTGTCAAAAGAGTCCAGGACGTCGTCAGGGCATTTGCGAAAATCAGTGAATCAATCCCTGCTAAGTTATTATTGGTTGGAGATGGTCCCGAAATGACAGTCATATGCAAATTAGTGAATGAACTAAAATTAGAGGACAAGGTCCTGCTTTTAGGAAGGCAAGATAATTTAGAGGAATTATATTCTATTAGTGATTTAAAATTATTGCTCTCGCAAAAGGAAAGTTTTGGATTAGTTGCCCTTGAAGCAATGGCTTGCGGAGTTCCTTGTATTGGTACAAATATTGGAGGTATTCCTGAAGTTATCCAAGATGGAAAAAATGGGTATATTTGTGAAGTGGGAGATATTGATGCTATTGCTGAAAAAGCTTTGCATTTATTAACAGATCCGATACTTCATGAAGTATTTTCTGCGAATGCTGTAGCCAGCGTTAGGGAAGATTTTATGTCAAAGAAAATTGTAAATCAGTATGAAGAAATTTATTACCAATTAATTTCAAAAGGGGAAAAGGTAGTTAAATGAAAGAACCATTCCTGCAAGCAATACCAATTTTAAAAAGAATAGAAAAATACGGTTTCGAAGCGTATTTTGTAGGTGGATCAATACGGGATCTTTTATTAAAACGTACCATCTCAGATGTTGATATTGCCACATCCGCAACCCCGGAAGAGATTAAAAATATATTTAACCGAACCGTTGACATTGGAATTGAACACGGCACTGTTTTAGTATTATACCAAGATAAAAAGTATGAAGTAACTACTTTTCGATCAGAATCGCAGTACAAAGATCATCGTCATCCTGATAAGGTGTCATTTATTCGATCGCTAAAAATGGATTTAGAAAGACGAGATTTTACGATGAATGCCATTGCTATGGATCAGTTCGGCAATTTAAAGGATCCCTTTGATGGTAAACAAGATATCGAAAAGAAAATCATCCGGACAGTAGGTGCAGCGGAAAGTCGATTTCGAGAAGATGCTTTAAGAATGATGAGAGCAGTGCGATTTGTTAGTCAACTTGAATTCTCTATTGATCAGAACACGCGTAATGCACTGACTCAACATGCACATTTATTAAATTTTATTGCAGTAGAAAGAATTACAAACGAATTTGTAAAATTGCTGAGCGGTACTGCCAAAACATCCGCTATATCTATCTTACTGGATACAAACCTGGTTGAGTTTATGCCAAATCCTATCGACACAAAAATATCTTTAACCAAATGTAGCGATTTTCAAATAGATATATTAACGGAAAACCAAATGTGGTTAATCATTCTATACTTTCAATCTGGTGAACCTGTTGATTATTTAAAGAAATGGCGTCTTCCTAATCATAAAATAAAATATTTAACAACTTGTCTTCGGTTTTTAAAAGGTAGAGAACTCAAGGAATGGTCAGAGTTGACTTTATATCCTTTAAATCTAGAAATGGCTATTGACATTGAAACAGTTTATCGGACTTTGCAAAAACAGAGTATCACAAAAGTATATGATGACATTACTAATAAATATAACAGTTTAGTGATTAAAAGCAGAGAAGAATTACAGGTTACGGGCAAGGATTTAATCTACTGGTTAAATAGGCCTGCTGGACCTTGGATAAAAAATGCTTTAAAAGATATAGAAGAAGCAGTATTGCTTAAAAAGATTGAAAATAGTAAGGATGCCATAAAGGGGTGGATTTTGAATCAATGCAATCACCGACAAGAACGAAACTAATAGAAGCGTTTTCTAATGCAAATGGAGAGTTTCTTTCAGGCCAAGCATTAGCAGATATATTAGGTTGTTCCAGAACAGCGATTTGGAAACATATCGAGGAATTGCGAAAAGAAGGATTTGAGCTGGAGGCAATTCGAAATAAAGGATACAGAATTATTAATACTCCTAAAAATATGACGGAAAATGAATTGAGATTAGGATTAAAAACAACTATCTTTGGCAAAACCATTCATTACTTAGAATCAACAGATTCCACTCAAAAAGTCGCGCATCGTCTTGCACAAGAGGGGTGTCCGGATGGAACCCTAGTTATTGCTGAAGAACAAACAAATGGACGTGGAAGATTAGCGCGTGTCTGGCATTCTCCTAAATACACAGGTATATGGATGAGCCTTGTCTTAAGGCCGAAGCTCCCTCCTGCAAAGGCGCCGCAATTCACGTTAATAGCAGCTGTAGCAGTTGCACAAGCTATTGAGGATGTTTGTAAGATTAGTCCGGATATTAAGTGGCCAAATGATTTATTATTAAATGGTAAAAAAATTACAGGAATATTAACAGAACTACAAGCTGACTCCGATAAGATAGATGCTATTATCATGGGAATAGGCATGAATGTAAATCAAAAGGAAGCGGATTTCCCTATTGAGCTGCATGATATTGCAACCTCTCTTGCGATTGAAACTGGAAAGGAAATATCTCGCTCTAATCTTGTAAAAAGACTTTTGGAGAATCTTGAAAAATACTATTTAATTTATTTGAAGAATGGTTTTGCACCATTAAAGCTTCTTTGGGAAAGCTATGCTGTTTCTTTAGGTAAAGATATTATAGCAAGAACTATCTCCGGTAATATAGCCGGTAAGGCACTAGGAATCACAGACGAAGGTGTCCTGAAAATTCAAGATTATAATGGACAAATTCATGAGATATATTCAGCAGATATAGAAATTAAATAGTCTTTTTGAATAAAAAAAGAAATAGTCATTTACATACAAATTTGCTATACTTTGATTGGGTAGTATCCTTAGGAACTGCACCTTATTTTATCCAAACGTAACTAAATAATGTTCTGCCTTGATCCAAAATGGACGGGGACAGAGGGTCGAAACAATCAATAAATACTACAGGAGTCCTTCTGCCTTGCGAAGGACTCTTTTTGTTTTAATAAATTAATGTTTCACCTTCTTCCCAGAGGAAATGGCAGGTAAGGCATACCACCTGACCAAAATGAGAGGGGAAATTGTATGAAACAAACAACAGATTTTTTTAAAATGAAAGAAAATGGAGAAAAAATTTCAATGCTGACGGCTTATGATTATCCAAGTGCCAAACTTGCTGAGGAAGCAGGCATTGATATGATTCTTGTGGGAGATTCTTTAGGAATGGTAGTTCTTGGGTATGATTCAACTATACCTGTGACTGTAGATGACATGATTCATCATACTAAAGCGGTAAAACGAGGTGCTAAAAATACCTTTGTTGTAACAGATATGCCTTTTATGAGTTATCATTTAAGCCGCGAACAAACCTTGCAGTCTGCTGCCAGAATTGTACAGGATGGCGGTGCTCATGCTGTAAAAGTGGAAGGCAGCGGCGATGTTATTTCTATGATACGTGCTCTAACAGCTTCTGGCATACCTGTTATGGCACATTTGGGGTTAACTCCGCAGATGGTTGGAATTTTCGGAGGGTATAAGGTGCAAGGAAAGACGGCTGAAGCTGCCAAACAGTTAATTATAGACGCAAAAATGTGTGAAGAAGCGGGTGCATTTGCTGTTGTGTTAGAGTGTGTTCCGAAACAAATTGCGGAACAAGTAACAACACAATTAACTATTCCTACTATTGGAATAGGCGCAGGTGTATATACCGATGGACAGGTTTTAGTATTTCATGATTTATTGTCCTTTGGAGTTAACAGAGTTCCGAAATTTGTGAAAAAATATGGAGATGTGAACAGGGTTGCTATGGAAAGTATAGGTCAATATATCCGCGATGTTAAAAACGGAACCTTTCCAGAAGAAGGCCATAGTTATTCCATGAAAAATGAAGAGTTAATTCATATCTACGGAGGAAAGTAAATCATGAAGGTAATAACGACGAGACAAGAAATTCAAAATATATCATTGCATCATAAACAAAAAGGAAGAACAATTGGATTTGTTCCCACAATGGGGTATCTTCATGAAGGACATCTTACTTTAGCAAGTAAAGCTCGTGAAAATAATGATATTGTTATCATGAGTATTTTTGTAAATCCTCTTCAATTTGGTCCAAATGAAGATTTCGAAACGTATCCGAGAGATCTGAAAAGAGATGAACAGTTAGCAGAAAATGCGGGCGTAGATTATTTATTTGTTCCATCAGTGGAAGAAATGTATCCAAACTCTTTATCCATTCAGATGACCGTCTACAATCGGGTTAATGTATTATGTGGAAAAAAACGTGAAGGTCACTTCGATGGAGTGGTTACTGTTCTCACCAAATTATTTCATCTTGTTTCTCCAAATCGGGTGTATTTTGGGTTAAAGGATGCTCAACAGGTAGCAGTGGTGGATAGTCTAATAGAAGATTTTTTCTTTCCGATTGAATTAGTGCCTGTAGATACTGTTCGGGAAGAAGATGGACTTGCGAAAAGCTCTCGAAATGTCTATTTAAATGCACAGGAAAGAAAAGAGGCTACCCAACTTCATAAAAGTTTACAGACTGCAAGATCTTCGATTGAAAATGGGGAAAGGGATATCAATAAGATTATTTCAGAAATCGAAAATCATATCAATACCACTACAAGTGGAACCATCGAATATATAGAAATATATCAATATCCGTCCCTAAAGCCTATAACCGAATTAAAAGGAAAATTTATTATTGCGATTGCAGTTCAATTTTCAAAGGCAAGACTCATCGATAATTTAATTATGGAATTAGCTTGATTGCAAAGTATGAGGAGGATACATCATGTTTCGCACAATGATGAATGGAAAAATACACCGTGCAACCGTAACCGAAGCAAACTTAAATTATGTTGGCAGTATAACCATAGATCAAGATATATTGGATGCCGTAGGGATGGTTGAAAACGAAAAGGTTCAAATAGTAAATAATAATAATGGCGCACGACTTGAAACATATATTATTGCAGGAAAAAGGGGCAGCGGTGTTATTTGTTTAAACGGGGCAGCTGCAAGATTAGTCCAAGTAGGAGATATTGTTATTATTATTTCCTATGCCCTGATACCTGAGGAACATCTATCAAGTCATATCCCCAAAATTGCAATAATGGATGAACATAATCATATTAAAGAAATGATTTCATATGAACCTGAAGCTACTATAATTAGGTAAATGGATAAAAAACCGTATCTATAAATGGTACGGTTTTTTCCATTGTAATTATGTATTGCGATAAGAAATTATGCTACACTATTAGAAAAGTGCAGGAGTATCAGTTTATTAGGCCTTTTAATAGTTTGGACATAGAAGAAAGCTCTTTACTAAGCAGGGCATTCCGTGTAATATAACCGCCAAGCGCTAAAACAACCCTTAGAATTACGCACATAAATAAAATTAGGTGATTTTATGAATCAGCAATTTGTTGTTGTAGATATTGAAACAACAGGAAATTCTCCAAAAAAAGGAGAAAGAATTATACAACTTTCTGCAGTAAAAATGGATAAAGAAAAAATAATAGATCAATACACCACCTTTGTGAATCCTGGAATATCAATTCCTCCTTTTATTGAGGAATTGACAGGAATCAATAAAGGAATGGTGAAAGATGCTCCATCCTTTGATAAGATTGCCCCATTTCTCCGGGATTATATACAAGGATGTATTTTCGTTGCTCATAACGTATTATTTGATCTGCAATTTCTTCAAAATGAATTTGAAAGAGTGGGAGTTCCTCAATTTGATGGAAATATGATTGATACCGTTGAATTGGCAAAAATAATGCTCCCTACCTCAGATAGTTTCAAGCTTATTGAACTTGCAGAAAGCTTATCATTATCACATGATAGACCACATCAGGCGGATAGTGATGCACTGGTTACAGCTGAACTGCTTTTATATTTAATGGATAAAGCAAAGCAGCTTCCACTTGTTACACTTGAAAAGCTTGCAGACCTTGCTATGCATGTAAAGAGTGATATTGACCTCCTACTTGATGAAATTATCGAGGAGAAAAGAAAGCATATAGAAGATTTACCAGATGATTTGGAAGTCTTTCGAGGTATTGCAATAAAGAAAAAACAAACTTCAGTAAAAACCGATAATTACAGGGAAAGGTATGAATATCCTGAAACAACGGAGGAAAAAGAGAGATTACTGACTCCATTCATAGAATATTACGAGCGCAGAATGGGACAATTTGAAATGATGGATATTGTCCATACTTCCTTTCAAGAAAAGAAATATGCAGTCATTGAAGCAGGTACTGGAATCGGAAAATCTATTGCCTATTTACTCCCAAGCATTTATTTTGCGTGTAAAGAACGAACACCTGTTGTGATAAGTACTTATACAGTGCAACTGCAGGAACAACTATTGAAAAAGGAAATAAAAACTTTATCTAATTTGCTGCCTTTTTCCTTTAAAACCGTTTTATTAAAGGGGAGAAGTCATTATGTCAATATGTTTAAATTTGAACAATCTCTTCGTGAAAGAGATTGGCAATATGATTCTCTCTTAACAAAGATGCAAATTTTAGTATGGCTTACTCAAACAACAACAGGGGATGTAGATGAATTAAATTTATCCAGTGGAAGCAGTGTTTATTGGAATAGAATCAAGCATGATGGGTGGCATTTAACAAAGGAAAAGGATCCATGGATTTCTCGTGATTTTTACTTGCAAGCGAAAAAAACGGCACAAGATGCGGATGTTATTATTACTAATCATTCCATGCTTCTGACAGAACTGGTCCAAGATATAAAATTATTTCCTGACTTTTCACATCTTATCATTGATGAGGCTCATCATTTAGAGCAGGCAGCACGTCAGCATTTATCCATTAAAGTTAGCTATAATCAAAGTAAGTTTTTGTTAAGTCGTTTAGGTATATATGAAAAGAAACAATTGAATTACCAACTTGAAAAATTAACAGAAGCTCAAAATATCACAGTAAAGACCCATGCTTTTGAACTCGATTTTATGGTTCATGAGCTCGATCTTGCAATAGATGAATTATTTATGATGATTGGCCAATTTATGCAGCATTCTCATCATAAAAAAGAAAAATCACTTCCAAAATTTCGAATTAGATTAACAAAGGAAAACAGAAATAAATATAATTGGGATAAAATAAAATTGGGTGCGGAGCAAATAGTCGCATTATTAATAGATATTCGAAAAGGCATTCAAGAAAGATTAGATTCTTTAAATCAAAAGAGTGAACAGCTAAATAACAAAGAAAAAGCTGTACTGGAAGAGATATATGGATATAGCCAAGAATTAAAAGAACTTCAATTAAGTATAGGTGCTCTTGTAATTCAGCCGCTTGACCATCATGTATATTGGATAGAAGGCGATAAACGAGCCCTACCAAATAGTATATCTATACAAGCGCAGCCGGTCTCGGTGCAGTTGGAGCTGAATGAGAAGCTATTTAAAAAAATGAATAGTGTTGTGCTTACATCTGCTACGTTAACGATAGATCAATCTTTTCATTATTTTAAAGAGGGGATTGGACTTAACACCGGTCTAAAAGTAACGGAAAGAAGTATTCCTTCTCCCTTTCCTTACCAAGAGCTGACAAAATTATATATTCCAAATGATATACCTGAAATTCAGCAAGTGTCGATACAAGAATATGCGGAAGTCATAACCAATCATCTTATTGGAATTGCGCAAGTAACTAAAGGGCGAATGCTTGTATTGTTTACATCTTATGAATTATTGAGGCTGGTTCATGATTATATTAAATCTTGCGGTTTATTAGAGGAATTCATCCTTATTGCTCAAGGCATCACTTCTGGAAGCAGAACAAGATTAACAAAGAATTTCCAGCGCTTTGAAAAAGCGATTTTATTTGGCACCAATAGTTTTTGGGAGGGTGTTGATATACCAGGAGAAGATTTATCTTGTTTAGTGATGGTACGATTGCCGTTTTCTTCACCAGATGATCCAATTACAGAGGCCATCAACGAATATTACAAGCAAAGAGGAATCAATTCATTTACAGCTCATTCGCTACCGGAAGCCATTATTCGATTCAAGCAAGGTTTTGGCCGCCTTATTAGAAGGAGTACCGACAGAGGAGTTATTATCGTATTTGACAGAAGAATTGAAACAACCAATTACGGAAAGGCATTTATTAAATCAATTCCATCTGTGCCAATTGAGCATGGCAATTTATCGGATATTATCGACAGTATTGAAAAATGGCTATAAAAATGTATTATACTAATGATCAAAAAAAATGCTGCAATTCTGCAGCGAAAATAAGTGTGGACTAGAAGTATTTTTTAAATATTAATTAATCATCATTTACTGTGGATTTACTGTTATAATGATGAAGTGTTATTAATACTATTGTTGCCTGATTTGAATTCAATATGAGTAACAAAATTTGTGTGAAAAGGGGGATGCAGATGGACAGTAAAATTAAAGTATTATCATCTGTAAAGATTGATCATCATCCTGATTTATATAAAATTGTGGACGCGCTAAATCGAACGTTAAAAGAGGATGATTTAATGTTTGGTCTTGGATTGGATTCAAAAGACGATAATAAGGCAATTTTTACGATATATCGTACATAAGAGGGTAATTATGAAAAAATGGATATTAGGAATTAGTTTAGTTGTTGTAGTAATAGTAATCGGTTTCTTTGTAAATGTATACTTTCAAGCGGTTAAACCATTAAACTCTGCAGAAAAGACTGCCATAAGTGATGCCAAACAAAAAGCAAATTTAGTTTCAACAGATCAGTTTTATCAGTATAATGGTAATCACGCCTATTCAGTTGTTGTGGGAAAACAGAAGGGTGGTAGTAAAGTTGCCGTCTGGATTCCGCTAGACAAAAAAGAGAAAGTAACTACTATAAAATGGGCAGATGGTATATCAAAAAAAGTAGCTCTTAATAAACTTATGGAGAAAAAGACACCTAATAAAATTTTAGGCATTCGTCTAGGAATGAAAGACGATGTACCTGTTTGGGAAATTTCTTTCTTAGACAAAACTAAAAAGTTAAATTATTTTTATGTTGATTTTCTAAAAACAAGTAACCATTCAACTTTAATTGAAAATATTTAAAATGTGGATAGAAAAGGCAGGGAGAAAAAATGGAATTTTCTTTGGCAAAACGTGTTAGTGCATTAACTCCATCATCAACATTGGCCATTACGGCAAAAGCAAATGAAATGAAGGCAGAAGGGATCAGCGTAATCGGTCTAGGTGCAGGTGAGCCGGATTTTAATACACCTCAACAAATAATTGAGGCGGCAATACTTTCAATGAGAGAAGGAAAAACAAAATATACTGCAACAGGAGGCCTACCTGCCTTAAAAAAAGCAATTATCGATAAATTTATTCGTGATCAAGGTATTGATTATAAGCCATCAGAGGTTATTGTTACAAATGGTGCTAAACACGCATTATATACACTTTTTCAAGTTATCTTAGATGAGGAAGATGAGGTAATTATTCCTATCCCATACTGGGTAAGTTATCCGGAACAGGTAAAGCTTGCAGGCGGAAAATCTGTTTTTATCAATGGTTCAGAGGAAAATCAATTTAAGATAACACCAGAACAATTAAAGGGAGCTATTACAGATAAAACGAAAGCATTTATCCTGAATTCTCCAAGCAATCCTACTGGGATGATTTATACAGAGGAAGAATTAAAGTTACTAGGAGAAATTTGTGTAGAACATGGCATTATCATTGTTTCCGATGAAATATATGAAAAACTCGTGTATGATGGTCATAATCATATATCTATTGCTCAGATATCACCGTCCATAAAAGAACAAACAATCATTATTAATGGAGTTTCAAAATCACACTCCATGACTGGTTGGAGAATTGGCTATGCAGCAGGTAATGAAAAAATTATAAAAGCAATGACGGATTTGGCAAGCCATTCAACCTCAAATCCAACTACACCTTCTCAATATGGCACCATTGCAGCTTACAATGGTACACAAGAACCGGTGGAAGAGATGAGAAAAGCATTTGAAGAAAGATTAAATACAATCTATCCAAAGTTAATAAGTATTCCCGGATTTCGTTGTGTAAAGCCTCAAGGAGCATTTTACTTTTTCGTAAATGTACTGGAAGCAGCGAAAATCACTGGATATGAATCTGTTGATGAGTTTGCTAAAGGGTTATTAGAAGAAGCAAATGTTGCAGTAATTCCGGGTTCAGGATTTGGTGCACCAGATTATATTCGACTTTCTTACGCTACATCATTGGAGAATTTCGAAAATGCTCTGACCAGAATCTCATCTTTCATAACGGAAAAAAGGGCTTTACAAAAGTAAGCACTCCAAAGTCTGTGCCACACTCTAATGAGAGATTGAGGCTAGAAATAACGGTGTATGTTTCTGGACTGGAGCATGATTCGTAAAACCATTCATTCTTAATCGATTATATCCTTCCTATATTTATCGGCAACATATGTTGCCGATTTCTTTTTGCAAACGTAGCAGAATGGAAATCTATTTCGATTCTCAAGAACCTTGCAGCATGATATACTTAAACATGAGGTGTCCGATTATGGATAAAGAGTTAATGATGACGTGGATAGAAGAAGGTAATCTTCAAATTCCGCAACTATTATTTTCAAAATACAAGAAAATTGGCTTAAATGAAACAGAGCTAGTGTTACTATTACAAGTTCATTCCTTTTTGGAAAAAGGGAAAGATTTCCCAACCCCTGAAGAACTTGCAAATAGAATGACGATTCCGGACAGTATTTGTGCGTCCATTCTTGGAAGACTACTGCAAAACAAATTTATATCTATTGAAGAACGTTATGCAGAAAATAATATTCGCTATGAAAAATACTCGTTAAAACCTTTATGGGAAAAGCTTGTTGAAGAGTTGATTTACGATAAAAAGCAGGACGAGCTGGAACAGAATCTCATGCAAGAAACGAATTTATATTCCACATTTGAAATGGAATTCGGAAGGCCATTATCCCCATTAGAATGTGAAACTTTAGCGATGTGGCTTGATCAGGATCAACATAATCCTGAGGTGATAAAAGCTGCTTTAAAAGAATCCGTTTTATCCGGAAAATTAAATTTTAGATATATTGACAGAATTCTCTTTGAATGGAAAAAGAATGGGGTTAAAACGGTTGAACAGGCCAACAAACATAGTCAAAAGTTTCGTGGACAACAACGCAAATCCACGAATGTTACACCAAAAAGTTCAAATACTGTTCCTTTTTATAATTGGTTGGAGCAATAAATAAGAGAAGCGCAAGCGCCTTGATGAATGCTTGTGCTAGATTAGACAGGATTACATGCATATAGCAAGGTGGTATATAGATGTTAAACCAAGCACAAATTCGATTTTGCCTGGACGAAATGGGGAGGATGTTCCCGGAAGCACATTGTGAATTAATTCATTCTAATCCCTTTGAATTAGTTATTGCAGTTTCTTTATCGGCTCAGTGTACGGATGCTTTAGTAAATAAGGTAACAAAAAAGTTATTTCAAAAATATGAAACACCAGAAGACTATTTGGCAGTTTCTCTGGAAGAACTGCAAAGTGATATAAGGTCGATAGGTTTATACAGAAATAAGGCGAAGAATATCCAAAAGCTCTGTCAAATGCTTATTACAGATTTTAATGGAGTAGTTCCAAGAGATCGTGATGAATTAACCAAGTTACCAGGAGTTGGCAGAAAAACGGCAAATGTAGTTGTATCGGTTGCATTTGGTAAACCTGCCATCGCTGTTGATACTCATGTTGAAAGGGTAAGTAAGCGCCTTGGATTCTGCCGTTATAAAGACAGTGTTTTAGAGGTAGAAAAAACGCTGATGAGAAAAGTACCGCGTGAAGAATGGTCCATTACTCATCATCGCATGATATTCTTTGGCCGCTATCATTGTAAAGCGCAGAACCCACAATGTGATAGTTGCCCATTATTAGAGTTATGCCGTGAAGGAAAAAAACGAATGAAAAAGAAAGTGATATAATTGCAGATTATCGTACCTAAGGAACTTCGACATCCTTTATTTTTTCCTAATTCCATAGTAGACACGAAAGGGGAGAGAGTTTTCTTTTTGCCTGAATTGTTATACTTTACTATGGATAGCGCAGACACACCGTGGTTGTGCTCGGAAATTCAAATTCCATTAATCGTAAAAAAATGGACAGAAATAAAAGACGAATTGATTTCCGTCTTAAAGGCTCGCAATAAGGAAATCAAATTATATATGTTAAAAGGAATTGAACTATACTTCTCACTTTTATTTTGGAGCAATAATGTACCAGTTCGACTATCTGAATGGCAAAAGCATGTTGAATTTTTAGTATGTAAATCTGTTAACGTCGAAGAACGTTTAAGCTTTATATTAAAAAAATGCAATTCTTATCCTGCCTATATCCAACTCTCAGAGCTATTTATTGAACAGCAAAAACACTTTGCCAAAAAGATTGCAATCGAAAAATATAAACAAAAATAAGGCTTCTGGAAGAAGCCTTATTTTTGTTTTCTTATTGATAGGAGTGTTTAATTAAACACTCCTATATTGTTATCCGTTATTATTATCACCAGGCGAAGTAGGAGGCTGTGTCTGATTATCTCCACCACTATTGTCATTCACATTTCCGTTTCCGCTTGAATTATCATTACCATTATTGTTTCCATTGCCATTATTACCCGTATTATCCGTATTACCATTATTACCGGTATCGGTATTACCCGTATTATCCGTATTACCATTATTACCGGTATCCTTGTTTCCATTACCATTATTATTATTATTATTATTATTATTATTATTGTTTCCATTATCATTGTTATTGTTATTGGTATTGCCGTCTCCGGTATCACCATTATCTTGCTCATTACCCGTTTTGTTTGGATCTGGAACGGTAATGGATATAACAGCTGGCTTACTGCGTACACCATCTTGAACGGCAGTTATTTCAAAGGTATACGTACCTGGTTTAACATCGGCAATGGTCAGTGTTTTATCGCTTGTTGCACCTAAACTCTTTTTAGACCCTTTAT
Organism: Heyndrickxia camelliae; assembly: GCF_002844575.1. Classification (GTDB taxonomy): domain Bacteria; phylum Bacillota; class Bacilli; order Bacillales; family Bacillaceae_C; genus Margalitia; species Margalitia camelliae. The sequence goes on along the minus strand of NZ_PIQO01000003.1, from coordinate 124,723 downwards.
TAAGGGAACTTGTAATTTCAAAGGTGACATTCGCTTTAGGATGATTCCATGAAAGGTTAATCTCATTTGTATCTTTATTATAGTTCCCTTTAACATTTGTAGGGGACTCCAGTTTACTATATGTTTGCGATATTTGAGATGGTTCATCATGACCCCTCACAAATAATTCATAAGTGATTTTATCCTTTGGTGTTGATGCACTTGGTTTTTGGGCTGGGTTGGTGCCGATTTCAACCGGTAATTTCACAACACTGTTTGGCATTTTAAAGTCTTCAGGATTTTTTCCTTGTTCTACGTAACTTATTAAATGCTTGAACATTAGCTGTGCAATATGCTGATCTGGCCCTGGTGCAATATAATTCTTCCTTTCAGGATATCCAGTCCATATCGCACATGTATAATCTGTGTTGTATCCAGCAAACCATGCATCTGGTACAGCACTTGAAGTAGGTATATTCCATTTTCGCATTTCATCATCAGTATAGTTAGTCGTACCCGTTTTTCCTGCAAGATTCAAACCAGGTACATATGCATCTCTACCAGTACCGGATGGAGCAGTAAGAACATCTTTTAACATATCTGTAATCATATATGCCGTATAATCGCTCATCGCAATTTTTGGTTTTATTTCATTTTTGACAACTGTATCACCATCGCGAAGGACAATTTTTCTTACTGTATGCGGTTTATTGTATATACCATTATTTCCAAATGCAGCGTATGCACCAGCCATTTGCATAGAAGTAACATCCTCACCAATGGAAGACGATTCCACAAGGTTTTGGAAGTTAAATCCTAAATTAGAGGAAAATTTCTTCGCATTATCGAAACCAACTTCCATAAAAGTCTTGTACGCAGGAATGTTCCTTGATTTGTAAAGTGCCGTACGCATTGACATTTGGCCTTCATATCTTCCGTCCCAATCATGTAAAGGGATATTCCCATGTTGATAATTGGTAGGTGTATCCATTAACTGATGATAAGTCGACCATTTCAAATATTCAATAGCAGGACCATAGTCCAAAATTGGTTTAATGGTGGATCCTGAGGAACGTTTTGTATCTATAGCATAATTGATTCCACGTAAGACTTTTGGATTACGAGAGCCACCGATAGCACGAACCTCACCGGTTTTCGTATCCAACAAGGTAACACCAGCTTGAAATTTATCATCTGGATAATTAATGACTTGGTTGGTATTTAACATTTTTTCTGTATATTCTTGGGCTTTTGGATCTAATGTAGTATAGATTTTTAATCCATCTGTGAAAACATTATAATCACCCATTGAATTTACTTCATCAATCACAGCATCCACAAAAGCATCATATTTTTGTTTCGCTTTTGTACGCTTTTCTTTTTTTACTAATCCGTAGGTAATAGGAACTTTTTTCGCTTCTTCCATTTCCTGTTTTGTGATTTTATGATGCTGATACATCAGGGAAAGCACAATATTTCTTCTTTTTTCAGCTAATTCAGGATTGTCAAATGGATTGTAGTTATTTGGACTTTGCTGAATTCCAGCAAGTTCGGCCACCTGCGGAAGCTTTAGTTCATCTAAGCTTTTATTATAATAATACTTTGCAGCAGTAGCGATTCCATGAACGCCATTTCCCATATAGATTTTGTTTAAGTACATTTCTAATATTTCATGTTTTGTATATTGCCTTTCTAGTTGCAGGGATAACCAAGCCTCCTGGGCTTTACGCTTTAATGTCTTTTGATCGGTTAAGAAAGACATCTTTACTACTTGTTGCGTAATGGTACTAGCTCCTTCTGATCCAAATCCGCGAGTTACATTGGCCCAAATCGCACCGCCTAAGCGAATTGGGTCAATCCCATGGTGTTTATAAAAACGATCATCCTCCGTGGCTAATACTGCATCTTCCACTAATTTTGGAAGATCATCATATCTAACATAATTACGATTTACTGACCCTATTGTTTCAACTGGTTTATTATACTTGTCATATATTGTGGAAGCCACAGGGTCTGTTAACATTTTCTTGTTTAATTTCGGGGCGTTGCTTGCATAATATGCAAAGGTAGCAACTCCGGATAACAATCCAATCAAACAAATGAGAAAAAATGCAAGGAACAAACGTTTGAATATAGAACGCTTTTTACGTTTATCTTTTTTATTTGCAGGTTTTCCCTGCTGCAGTTTTCGTCGTTCCTCTCGTGTTTGATATTTATCTGCCATAAAAAATTTCCTCTCTTCCCAACTTTAAAAGGTATTTAGACTTTTTTCGCAGTCTCCAATTATTAGAGTGTAGATTAACGAAAACGTTAAATACGAAAAATATCTTATTTAAAGTTGTTGTTCAAAAACATTATTCAGTTTCCTCAAATTGATATAAGGAATTAATTATATTAATATAATCGATTCGAGGTTGCATTCCTAGTAAAATCTTATGACCTACTTCTTCAATTTCTTCTTTTTTAATGGATTTTCGACCGCCTAATATCATCCTATCCCAAAATATAAAAAGATACTGGCTTTCTAATAGAAAAATTTCTTCTGTCTTGGCAAAACGAAGAATGACAAAACAAATACCATTTTGATCTACAATTCTTTTCATGTGCTCTATTTGGTGAGCGTGAAAATTTTGCAGCGGAAAAGAAGTTGCATTTTGGGTTTCTTTTGCCTCAAAGTCTATATATCTACCACGATATACACCATTATAATCAGTCGTCGAGGGCTGTTTAAAATAAGCTTCTCTAATCACCGCAGTACTGCGCGATTTGTAATCTACCTGAACAATCTGTACAGGAGTCGGTTTTTTGTGAATGACGGCTATTCCTTGTTCCAAATAATATACATTGGTTTCATTTAAATCTGATTCCAGTGTCATTCCTCTATTACTATACGATATATTTTTCGCAAATGTTGCTTTCTTTTTGACGGTTTCCATCTGAACATATTTTTTTCCATTTGGATAGTGGAGATCCATTAGCTTATCACCTCACAAGCTAAATTATATCATAGCAAAAATATGCTGCTGATGGTGAATAAAATTACTTCAATTTTTGTATACCATTATACAACGAATATGAAACGTTGTTTGTTTCACTAACAGAAAAAAATGTGTCAAATTTATAGCATTTAAAATTTCTTATATTTTTTGTGAAATGTAAAAAGGAAAAGCATGTCTCAATTACCGCTTTTCCTTTTTACATTTCACAAATTAGATTGATGGTCTATTCGGTCCTGAAAGCTTAGGATTACCATGTCCAGCTTTAGTATCTTGTTTTTTCTCCGTTCTTTCTTGTTGTTTCTTTTCTTTGCTATCCATGTAAGAACCACCTCCACTCGATAGTGTGTTCAATATTCATTTACATCATGCACAGTTGTCGAAATGACGCTGCTTTTTTGCTAAGAACACTTTCTTTGCCGAAATGCTTCTAGTTTTGTCAAGTGGGAAGGGAGATGGAAAGGAAGACAGAATATATAATGCAAAACTACTTGTTTGGAGGTCTTGATTATGATTGAAAAAAATGAAGTGTTACAAATGCTGGAAGAATTAGACCAGATGATTTTCGAAATAGAAAAGAAAATGGAAAGTCGAATGGACATAGAAAAAAGTAATGCTGCTCGGCAAGTAGAGCTTGGATATCAACAATTAGAGAAAAAAATCGCTTCAATAGAAGAAAAGTTATATAAAAATCCTTCTTATACAATTATTCCGTCGTTAGCATAATATTCTTAACGTTTTTTTTCATTGCATTAATTTTGACATATATAAACGGAAAAAAATATAATTAATGTGCATTTAGTAGCTTTACTGCTACATTTTCTCTGTATTTTAATCTGACACATCGGAGGATAAAATGGACATTGAGCAATTAAAAAAACAAACCAAGTTACTAATAGAGTTAAATCAATTTGCCTTACAAGCATATGAAAAGGCACGAGAAACAAACGAAGCTGGTGATTTTTTTAAGGATGTTAAGCCATTTGCAGATCGTGTAAAAACCATATGTGATGAATGGCTGCCAAAAGCGCAGAGTTGGTTGGAAATTACAAGACCAAAGCATCTGCATCCCATTCAATTAAAAACTCTTACCGAAAATATTCAAATGGTGTCAGTAAGAGCGTTTTATCCCGAAACAAGTCTTAAAAAATTTAAGGGACATATTCAATCCGTTGATTATGTATTGAATAGAGTATTAGATGAGATTGAGATATCTGAACGCAATGGAATGTAGGAACTTATCGCAGAAATAATTTCAAGAATTTAATGGGTTTCTGCTTTTAGACAAATCACCCTTTTTATTCATGTTCATAAATTGTATTAGTATGACCCGATGTTTAGGAGGATAAGCATATGAACATGAATGGATATAATGCCTATAGATCATCAGAAACTGGTAGAAATTACCAAAATACTATTCCTTCGCAGCCGATGTATAACCACATGAATTTTCCGACTGTTCCTTTTGTGCACCAAGGTTTCCATCAACCATATCTTTATCCTGGACAGCAATTTTCAAATGGTTATCAAGCATATGGGGGATATAATCCATCGTCCATGTACAATCCCCAAGGGAATGAATTTCCTATACAACAGCAGCTTTTTCAAAATCCACTTCAACCAGCTAAACCAAATGAATTAAATAGCTATAAACCATATTCTAATCCGTATCCAAAGTCCAACTATAATGTCAAGCCACCAACGGGCGGGATGAATTCTATCATCAATTCTTTTAAATCTCAGGATGGTTCTATTGATTTTAACAAAATGGTGAATACTGCTGGTCAAATGATGAATGCTGTTACACAAGTGTCCACGATGGTAAAAGGGCTTGGTGGTTTATTTAAGCCATAGAGACTTTTTACAAGACTATAAAGAATTGGTTTTTAAAACATGAACACCTTTGTTTATTAATAAAGATTGCATAAAAAATGAGGAACCAGATAATATGCTGATTCCTTTTTTATTGCTATTCATTCAATTTTCAGCCGTTTCCCATTTTCCTTAGGTACATATATAGTGAGTAACCCATCCTCATAATTTGCCTTTACCTTGTCTTCTTTTATTGGTTTTGCCAATGGGATAGTTCTCGAAGATCGTTGCATAGAGCTCTTCTTGAAAATTGATTTTTGGTTTTGATTTTCTTGTGTGGTTGACTCTACATTTTCTACCGTAATAGTAATGTACTGTTGGAAAATATCTAAATTGATTTGGTCCTTTTTAACACCGGAAAGCTTTGCAGTTATGATATATTCTTTATCGGTTTCATTAAGCTCTACTGGGAAAGCAGAAAATGGGAACGGTGCCGCAAAAAACTCGTCAATGCTTTCTAGGAATCCTTTAATAGGAGGTTCCTGAAAAATATTATTCATCGAACGCATCAAACCTTGAAAAGGTTCATGAAGAGAGTTTTTTTCAAATTTATCCGGTTTGTCTGTCATTCCAAAGGCTCCTTTCAAACAGAGATTTTCAAAATCAGTGTATGAGGGAGAAAGAAAAAAGGTGCTATTTGCATTTGTTTCTGATGTTTTCACTTTTATAGGAAGTATATGTAAATCAGCAAAAAATGCTTTCTTAACGAACGTTTATTCGCTAAAATGATAGTATTGAGGTGAACGTTGTGTTTAAAAAAAAGAATTTAAGTGAGATTATTCATTTATTAAAAGAAGATAGACAATTTAAAGAACAAATTGTACATTGGCATACAATAGAGGAAAAAGAAGCTAAAACGGTTCCATTGCCAGACACCATTCATCCGAATTTAAAAAAGGCACTTCAAGAAAGGGGCATATCGGAACTCTATACACATCAAGGGACGGCGTATGAGCTGGCAAAACAAAAGAAGGGTTTTGTAGCGGTAACACCTACCGCTTCAGGGAAAACATTATGCTATAATCTTCCTGTTTTGCAATCTATTATTGAGGACGAAAATTCACGTGCACTTTATATGTTTCCTACAAAAGCACTTGCACAAGATCAAAAAAGTGAAATAAATGAAATTATTGAAGATGCTGGAGTTAAGGTGAATAGTTATACATATGACGGGGATACTGCTTCTAATATTCGGCAAAAAGTACGTAAAGCTGGGCATATAGTAATCACAAATCCGGATATGCTTCATTCGGCAATTTTGCCTCATCATACAAAATGGGTTTCCTTCTTTGAAAATCTAAAATATGTTATTATTGATGAATTGCATATTTACAGAGGTGTTTTTGGCAGTCATGTTGCTAATGTGATTCGACGGCTAAAAAGAATTTGCAAATACTATGGCAGTGATCCTATATTTATTTGTACATCAGCCACAATTGCTAATCCGAGAGAATTAGCTGAAAACCTAACTGGTAATAAGATGGAATTAATTAACAATAATGGCGCACCTTCAGGAAGAAAGCATTTTGTTTTTTATAATCCTCCAATTGTCAATAAACCTTTAAATATTCGTAGAAGTGCAACATTAGAAGTTAGAAATATTGCAAAAGAGCTTTTAAAGAATAAAATCCAAACGATTGTCTTTGCAAAAAGCCGTGTCCGGGTAGAGGTTATCCTGACTTACCTACAGGAGGCTGTTAAACATCAATTTGGGCCTAAGTCCATTCGTGGCTATCGCGGCGGGTATTTACCTACACAGAGGCGGGAAATTGAAAAAGGACTAAGGCATGGAGACATTTACGGTGTTGTTAGTACAAATGCGTTGGAATTGGGTGTCGATATCGGAAGGTTGCAAGTATGTTTAATGACTGGATATCCTGGTACCATTGCTAGTGCTTGGCAGCAAGCTGGGCGTGCCGGAAGAAGACATGGAGAAGCACTTATCATAATGGTTGCCAGTTCCTCCCCAATAGACCAATTTATTATTGAACATCCAGAATATTTCTTTGAACAAAATCCAGAGACTGCTAGAATTAATCCGAACAATCTAGTGATTCTCATTGACCATATTAAGTGTGCTGCATATGAACTGCCATTTTACCAAGGAGAGCGTTTTGGAGATATTAATATTGAAGATATTCTAGAATTTTTAGTAGATGAACGTGTATTACATTTTAATCGAGATAAATGGTATTGGATGAATGAATCTTTTCCTGCACATAACATCAGTCTCAGGTCTGCTTCACAGGAAAATGTTGTCATAATTGATATTAGTGAGAAGGCGAATGTTCACGTTATAGGAGAAATGGATCAATTTAGCGCATTAACATTGCTGCATGATGAGGCAATTTATCTTCATCAAGGAATTCAATATCAGGTGGAAGAGCTTGATTGGGAAGAAAAAAAAGCCTATGTTCGCGAAGTGGATGTAGATTACTATACCGATGCAAATTTAGCAGTAAAACTAAGTGTTTTAGAAGTGGATAAGATGAAGAAAGCGGAAAGGCTTGAAGTAGGATATGGGGATGTTTCCGTACAAGCAATGGCAACCATTTTTAAGAAAATAAAATTTAATACGCATGAAAATATCGGTTCTGGCCCCATCCATTTACCGGAAATGGAACTTCATACAAATGCAGCATGGATTTCCTTGCCAATGGAAGAAGAAAAGGAAGAGTTGGAAGCTGGTTTAGTAGGCATGGCAAATTTATTCAAGTCAATTGTACCGCTCTTTGTCATGTGTGATCCGCATGATATTCATGTAGTGCCGCAAATAAAAGCTGTGCATAATGAAAAGCCGACAGTCTTTTTATACGACCGATATCCTGGTGGAATTGGTTTAAGTGAAAAGGTATATGAGAACATAACGGAAATTATTAACAGAGCGAAAGAATTAGTAATGAGTTGCCCATGCCAAAATGGCTGTCCATCCTGTATTGGGATAGAGCACACCACCAAAAATGCAAAGCGGTTGGTATCTACTTTACTTACCTATATGGAAAAATAATGAATTTAATTGGGGACGGTTATCATGTCATTATTAAATAAACTAAATCGAATGAAACATCATATTGTGCGCGAAGAAAAAGATAAAATGACGCCGATCCATAACAAAGAAGAGGCAGTATCGACTGCTTATGATATTCCCTTTTTAGATATATGGGAGACTGCAAATGCAAGACCGTATATGAAAGATGATGAATACTGTCTAATACGCGAGGTTCATTATCCACTTGATCATATTCATGGAAAATATTCATTTCGGGAATTTTTAAGAGCGGTTGAACTTTGGAAACAATATGATGGGAATCATCCGTTATCTGCTAAAGGTTTTCTTCCGTCTGATTTGTTTTTCTTCGATACAGAAACAACAGGACTGGGGGGAGGAGCGGGGAACACGATTTTTATTTTAGGATATGCAAGTGTTACCGATCATGAAGTCATTTTAAAGCAGCATTTTTTGCCCGAACCTGGAATGGAGGTCCCATTATACTATAGCTTTCTTGAAAATATTAATTATACGACTTTAGTCACATATAATGGGAAAGCTTTTGACTGGCCACAGGTTAAAACAAGGCATACATTAATCCGCGATCATTTGCCTAAGTTGCCATCATTCGGACATTTTGATTTATATCATGCATCTAGAAGGCTTTGGAAGACAAAGATGGATAAAGTGAAATTAGTGAATGTAGAAAAGGAAATTCTCCAATTTGAGAGACAGGATGATATCCCCGGATATTTGGCGCCGATGATTTATTTTGATTATGTGGACCGCAAAAATCCTGAAGGTGTGATTGAAATATTAAAGCATAATGAAAATGATATTCTTTCGCTGATCACCTTATACACGCATTTAACATTGCAAATTTTACAGGCAGATCCTATGCAAAGCAATGAAGAAAAGCTGCTTATTGGGAAATGGTTTGATTATATCGGAGAAGAAAAAAAAGCGATTGAAACATACTCACTTATTGCTGAAGAGGATAATCTTGAGGCTAAATATGAGCTTGCTTATAAATTAAAAAGACGCAGGGAATATGAATCGGCAAAACAGTTGTGGACAGAAGTAGCTTTCTATGGGGATGGTAATAATATTCAACAGCAGGCGTATATTGAATTAGCGAAACTCATGGAGCACCAATTTAAGGATTATCAGCTTGCCATAGAATATGTTCGGAAAGCTATTGCCTTGCATGAAAGTTGCAACTCCGTTAAGAAAGAAGATACATTCCTCGAGGATGCAAACAAAAGATTAAACAGGTTAAAGAAGAAGTAATGGCATTATTTCTAATATTCTATTTCCTGGGGAAGCGCATATTTCGACCGATGTTTTATTTTTATGATTAAAAAATGACAATATCCTACAATGTTGTCATAAAAAAATCATATTTTTATTCAGTTTGATAGATTGTGTCGAAATATTATTCATTGTAAAATAAAGTGAAACTTAAATTAGCGTTTATTCGTCTCTATTAAAAAGCAGGATTTTAGTTGCTTTAAACAATATAAGATTAATATTTTAGCTACTTCTTTTTGAACCTTATAAAAGGTTCTTTCTTTTGATTTTAGTAATACACATATTGTTTGCAATGAATAAGTGGAGGTTAGGATCAATCAAATGTATCGGACATTGCTGGTTATTTTCTTTGTTATTGTTGGTTTAACGGCAGTACTCTTCTCTAGTTTAAAAGATAGCTTTTATACATTTTTATAAAGAGAATAATCATTATTCCCTTTAAAATAGGCGTCATGTAGCAGCGTTTTATCATAACTTTTTTATGTATTATGAACATGAATGGAGTTATGATTGCGTCAGAACCTATAAAATGTGCAAAACAAGGATGATTCATCATCCTTGTTTTCAATTACATAAATGAAGGAGAAAACATATGGTGAAAGTTCTATGTATTTCGGGTTATAAACCATTTGAGTTAGGAATTTTCTCCGCCAACCATCAAGCTATAAAATATATAAAAATGGCTTTAAATAAAGAGATAATACGATATTTGGAAGACGGCTTAGAGTGGATATTGATTTCCGGTCAATTAGGGGTTGAACTTTGGGCAGCGGAAGTAGCTTTGGACCTCCAAAATGAATACCCTGACTTAAAGTTAGCAGTATTAACCCCTTTCCTTAACCAAGAAGAAAAATGGAATGAAAATAATAAGGAAATATATGAAATGGTACTGGCACAAGCAGATTTTGTGGAATCCATCTCTAAACAACCATATCAAAATCCACAAGCATTTAAGAATAAAAACAAAATATTTCTTCATAAAAGTGATGGACTACTCATAGTCTATGATGAGCAAAATAGTGGATCACCTAAGTATCTTTTTGATGAAGCCAAAAAATATAAGCAAGAGAATTCTTATGATATAAGAACCATTGATTTTAATGATTTGCAATCTATAATGGAAGAAGAGCAATGGAATTCTTACTAGTACGATATAAATTGACAAACAAATCGATATTTGAAAAAATAAAATAAAAGCTTTGTGCATAAACGAGGTGGTGTTTGAAATGTTATCAGATAAAATAAAATTAACTGCAAAAGATATATTGGAAAAAGATTTTAAAACTTCTGTTCGGGGCTATAAGCCTGAGGATGTAGATAAATTTTTAGACTTAATTATTAAAGATTATGAAACATTCCATCAAACAATAGAGGATCTACAACATGAAATTATGCGACTTAAGAAACAAGCTGATGATTCTTCATCATATCGGAGACAGCAGCCATCACAACCATTGCAGCCAACTACAGGAACTACTAATTTTGATATTTTAAAAAGATTATCTAATTTGGAAAAGCATGTATTTGGCAGTAAATTAAATGATTAATCAACTGGATAATTTTACAAGTTGAAAATCAGGGAAAAGTTAATTATAATAGTAAAGCGGCGTTAAGCTGATAAATAACGTTCGGGTAATCGCTGCAACTTTTTGTTGTAGAGGAAAGTCCATGCTCGCACGGTGCTGAGATGCCCGTAGTGATCGTGCCTAGCGAAGTCATAAGCTAGGGCAGGCTAATGTTTAGTCTGACGGCAGGGAAAATTCCTAAGTCCTTTTAGGATATGGAATGACTACCTTGAAAGTGCCACAGTGACGTAGCCTTGAGAGAAATTTCAAGGGTGGAACGAGGTAAACCCCGCGAGCGAGAAACTCAAATTATGGTAGAGGCACTCTTTCTGAGGAAATGAACGAAGAAAGAGACAAGTAAATATGCTTGGAGATAGATGATTACCACCGGAGTACGAGATAATACCAATCGCTTGTAGTACAATGGTACAAAACATGGCTTACAGAACGTTATTTTGGTATTAATACGAATATAATTGTGCTCTCCACTTGTAGGAGAGCTATTATTATGCTTAAATTTACATATCAAGTAAAGAGAGAACCGTATAAGGGTGAAAATATGTCAAAACAATATACAATCATCGCAACAGCAGCAATGGGATTAGAAGCAATTGTGGCGAAAGAAGTAAAAGCACTCGGCTATGAAACAAAGGTTGAGAATGGAAAAGTAATTTTTCAAGGAGATGAATCTGCTATTGCCAGATGCAATCTTTGGCTGCGAACCGCCGATCGCATTAAAATAATGGTAGGCGAATTTAAAGCATATACCTTTGATGAATTATTCGAGAAAACCAAGGCGTTAAATTGGGGGGATTATTTACCTGTTGATGCAGAATTTCCTGTCCAAGGGAAATCAGTCAAATCAAAACTATTTAGTGTACCTGACTGTCAAGCTATTGTGAAAAAAGCTATAGTGGAAAAACTGAAGATGCATTATAAAAAATCATCATGGTTAGAGGAAACGGGCCCATTGTTTAAAGTGGAGCTTTCTCTACTTAAGGATGTTGCCACAATTACAATTGATACTAGTGGAGCAGGACTTCATAAACGGGGCTACCGTGTGGATCAAGGGGAAGCACCTCTAAAAGAGACACTTGCTGCAGCTTTAATTCAATTGACAAATTGGCGGCCGGATAAACCATTCTGTGACCCTTTTTGCGGATCTGGAACGATTCCAATTGAGGCGGCTTTAATCGGCCAAAATATTGCTCCGGGATTTAACCGTGAATTTATTTCTGAAACTTGGTCGTGGATGAACCAATCTGTATGGGATAATGCAAGAATTGAAGCAGAAGATCTAGCCAAGTATGATCAGCCTTTAAATATTATCGGTTCAGACATTGACCATCGAATGGTTCATGTTGCGAAAGGGAATGCAATGGAGGCTGGACTTGGTGACCTGATTCATTTTAAACAAATGCAGGTAACCGACTTTACTTCTAATGATGAGTTTGGAGTTATTGTGGGGAATCCTCCATATGGCGAACGTTTAGGAGACCGCAAAGAAGTGGAAAAAATGTATGAGGAAATGGGTAGAACGTTTTCGAAATTAGATACCTGGTCCGTTTATATATTAACCTCTTATGAACAATTTGAAGAAGTATATGGCAAAAAGGCTACCAAGAAACGAAAATTATTTAATGGATTTATCCGAACAGATTTATATCAATTCTGGGGCCCTAAACCTCCAAAACAATAAAAATGATGGTATGATACATTCCTTTCCAGAGTATACTGTACGTATATTTCCAATTGGGGTGAGGAATTGTTGATGAAAGATACTTTAGACTTCGAAGCCATTTCAAAAGCACTGAAGCAAACCTATGATGCGGTAAGTGCTCAAGAACCACCGTCTGGTTTGGCGTTACAACATTTAATGGAAGCAAAAGAAACATTGAATGATGCAATTATGTACACATTGGAAAAAGACAGACCAGCATTATGAACGCGAGTGTAAGTTTGCACTTGCGTTTTCATTTGCTGATGGAAGCTTATAATAGACAATTAACATATAAAGGTGTTGGAGGATAGGATGAAACAACCATTACCATTTTTACTTACGAAAACAGATTCGTTTTATGATCGTTTAGGGGACTGGATTGGAGATGTCTTTTATGATTTACTCCCCGAAAAAGGTTTTGAATTACGTGATGAGCAAATATATATGGCATTCCAATTAGAAAAGGCATTTAAAGAAAAAAAAATAATGTTTGCAGAAGCTGGTGTAGGCACAGGAAAGACAATTGTGTATTTATTATATGCTTTATGCTATGCAAGATATACAGGGAAGCCTGCCCTCATAGCATGTGCGGATGAATCGTTAATAGAGCAGCTTGTTAAAAAAGAAGGAGACATAAAAAAAATAGAAGATGCACTTGAATTAGAAATCGATGTGAGGCTAGCTAAAGCAAGGGACCAATATTTATGTCTGAAGAAATTAGATCTGGAGGTAGGAAAAAAAGCTACCGAAGGAATATCATCCGTTTATGATACTCTCCCTCGCTTTGTGCAAAGCCAGGGATCCATGCAAAAGTTTGAAAAGTATGGTGATCGAAAAGACTATCCTTTCTTAACGGAAGATGAATGGAAAAGTATTGCATGGGATTCTCTTCAGGATTGTCTTTCCTGTGAGTTGAGGCATCGTTGTGGACAGACATTGCACAGAGAATATTATCGCGATGCCGCTGATATAATAGTTTGTTCGCATGATTTTTATATGGAGCATATATGGACGAAAGATTCTAGGAAACGAGAGGGGCAAAGACCTCTGCTTCCGGAAGTAAGCTGCGTTATCTTTGATGAAGGACATTTATTGGAATATGCATGTCAAAAAGCGTTAACATACAAATTTACTTCAGAAACTCTCGAAACATTATTGAATAGATTGATGAGCAATGATGTTCGTGAGGAAACTCTATATATGATGGAAAATGTCTTATATGAAAGTGAAAAATTATTTCATTTCATTAGCCGGAAAGCTATAAAGGTACGAGGATCAGAGAGATACGAAATCAATAAAACCGATGAATTAATGGATAGTGCTAGAACACTGTATCATTTAATTAATCAGTTAACAGAGCAATTTGTATATGAAAGTGAATTGTTTGTATTAAATGAATATGACCTACGAATTGTGGAAGAGTATCTGGAGCAAATATTATATTCTTTAAAATTATTTATTCAGGATAAAAACGGGATTGCATGGTTTGAAATGACCGATAATTACCATACACTAGTTATAATGCCAAGATTAGTAGAAGAAATCCTACGTGAAGAGGTATTCTCTAAGAATATACCTTATATTTTCTCTTCGGCGACACTTTCAAATGAAGGGGACTTCTCTTATATTTGCAAAAGTCTTGGTATCAATGAATATTTATCTTTAAGGGTAGAATCCCCATTTGACTATTCTCAACAAATGAATATTTCTATTCATATTGAGGATCATTACCCTAAAGTACATAAATGGGCTGAATATGTTAATTCTATTAAAATAGCAAATGGTAAAACATTAATTCTGTTTAATACAAATGAAACCATGCTAGAGTTTAAAAAATATATACAACAAAAAAATGATATTCCTTTCCCCATTATTTTTGAAGGTGATGGAGAAATAAGTAGGCTCGTTGAACAGTTCCAGAATAATGAAGAAACCGTCCTATGTTCGTATCACTTATGGGAAGGGTTGGACATACCAGGACCATCGTTGTCGAATGTAATCATTAATGAATTACCTTTTCCTCCGCATGATCCTGTGTTTGAAGCAAAGCGAAAAAATAGTGACAACTCATTTTATGATGTGGATCTTCCTTATATGTTATTGCGATTAAAGCAGGGGATTGGACGGCTAATCCGTAGCTCCAGCGATAGCGGAAACATCCAACTGTGGTTAAAGAAAGCAGAAAATGAAATTATAATGGAATATATTAAGGCTATTTTGCCTGTGGAAGCAACCTTCTCCAATTAATGGGGAGGGTTTTTTTTATGATGAAAATTTTATACAACCAACTAACTTTGTTATTGGAAAACATCATCCATATCGTCACTCTACTTTAAAAAACTTTATATAAAATGATTGCTCTATTTTATATAAAGTTTTTTTGCGAAACTAATTGTTCTCCCTTTTCAGAACAATATGATAAAATGAAAGAGCCGGAATTTTAAATTGGAGGTACATACATGAGTGACCATATAAGTGAAATTGAAAAGGAATTCTTGGATTATGTAAAAAAAATGCAGGCATACGGGGAAGCACTAGGTTTAATTTTTTGGGATTTACGAACTGGCGCACCGAAAAACGGAGTGGAACAACGCTCAGAGGTTATAGGGGTACTCTCATCTGAACTATTTAAAATGTCCACTTCAGAAGAAATGGCTGCTTATATTGCTAGTTTATCAGGTGTATCTGAAGAATTATCTGAAATTACAAAGAAAACATTAGAGGAATGCAAGAAAAACTACGACTTAAATAAAAAGATTCCTGCAAAGGAATATCAGGAATATGTTGTATTACAGTCAAAGGCGGAAAGTGTTTGGGAGGAAGCAAGAGCAAAAGCTGATTTCGCAATGTTTCAGCCTTATTTAGAGAAAATCGTGGAATATAAGAAGAAATTTGTTGAGTATTGGGGATACGAAGGTAATAAATATAATACATTATTAGATATGTATGAACCTGGGATAACAGTGGAGGTCTTGGATAAAGTATTTGGCGAAGTGAGAGATGCTATTGTCTCGCTGGTACAAAAGATTGCTGACTCTCCAAATAAACCGGAGACTTCGTTCTTATTTGAGTCCTTTCCTAAGCAAAAACAAAAGGATTTCAGCTTGAAAATACTAGATCAAATGGGTTACAATTTTAAATCCGGAAGATTAGACGAGACAATACACCCCTTTGCAACCGGTTTAAACCCGGGGGATGTGCGGGTTACTACAAGATATGACGAAAACGACTGGAGAACTGCGGTTTTTGGCACTATTCATGAAGGTGGTCATGCGCTTTATGAACAAAATATATCCAAAGATTTGATTGGAACTCCGTTGTGCAGTGGAACTTCTATGGGAATACATGAATCACAATCCCTTTTTTATGAAAATTTTGTTGGTCGTGATTTTTCATTCTGGAAGCATAATTATGATTTATTGAAGGAATATGCTAATGGGGAATATGATACCGTTTCGCTGCAAGATTTTTATAGGGCTATTAATGAGTCTAAACCATCCTTTATTAGAATAGAAGCGGATATGTTAACATATCCACTTCATATTATCATTCGTTACGAAATCGAAAAGGGTTTGTTTAATGATGAGATTGAAGTAAAGGATTTACCGCAAATTTGGAATGATAAATACGAAGAATATTTAGGAATTCGTCCTGCTAATGACAGAGAAGGGGTTCTTCAGGACGTGCATTGGTCGGGTGGAGATTTCGGGTATTTTCCTTCCTATGCACTTGGATATATGTACGCAGCACAATTTAAGAATAGCATGCTAAAAGCTATACCTAACTTTGATGAATTATTAGCAGAAGGAAATTTATCGCCAATTCGCGAGTGGCTTACTAAAAACATTCATCAGTATGGAAAATTAAAGAAACCACTTGAAATTTTGCAAGATGTTACAGGTGAAGGTTTAAATGCAAAATATTTAATCGATTATTTAAAAGATAAATATACAAAGGTATACGATTTACCTTTAGAAATTCAGTAAAAAAAGAGACCAATAGGTCTCTTTTTTACTGAATTTCTATACAAGCTTAGAAAATCTTACTTGTTCACTGCCTTTTTGGCAAAGCCCATACGTTTGTTTGGTACTGGACCTCAATTTCAATCTTTTTATTTATATCCCTTCCGCAACTTTCACATTTTCCAGCTGTGTCAGATAGTGTTCTGCAATGATCGCAATAATATTTCTCCATTGTGCTGTCACTCACTTTAACATATTTATTTTATTGTATTAAAATAATGGCTGAATTGTTACACTTTCTAAGGATTAGCGCTATTTTATGATACAATCATCTTATAAATTATTAAAAAATACATAATTTACTTATAACAGAAGGGAAGTGTAGGAATTGTATTTACCATCTTTTAGCCTTGAAGGTAAAACAGTGATTGTGACTGGTGCTGGAAGAGGAATAGGACGGGCTATTGCAATCGGAATGGCAGAGGCTGGTGCAGATGTCGGGGTGATTGCTCGCACGGAAGCGGATTTACAATCAACTGCTGCAGAAATTGAGAAATTAGGCCAAAAATCTTATATTGTGAAAGCAGACGTTACAAAGAGGGAACAAGTAAAATCAGCAATTGAGCAAATTATTAATGAGACAGGAAGTATTGATATATTAGTAAATAATGCAGGAATGAATATCAGGTCGAAGGCACTCGATGTAACAGATGAAGAATGGCAGCAAATTATGGATACAAACTTGAAATCAGCCTTTATGTTTTCACAAGAGGTTGGAAGACATATGAAAGAAAAGAAAGCAGGTAAGATTATTACCATTACCTCAGTAGGCGGGCATGTAGCATTAAGAACTGGTGTGGCTTATGCCGCTACAAAGGCAGCATTAATTCAAATGACCAAGGTGTTGGCTCTTGAATGGGGAAAATATAATATTAATGTGAATGCAATTGGTCCATGGTATTTCAAAACACCCTTAACGGAAAAATTGTTGCAGGATAAAGAGTATGTAAAAGATATATTGGCTGTTACTCCGATGAAAAGAGTTGGGGAATTAGAGGAGTTAGTTGGCCCAGCAGTATTTTTGGCATCAGAAGCAAGTAAATATATGAATGGACAAACAATCTTTGTAGATGGCGGAATGACCATTCAAGGATTTTAATCAAAGAAAGGCGCCAAAAGCGGCGCTTTTCTCTATTGCTCTATCAATAAAATGATGTTGATTTCTCCAATTTCCCCCATTTGTATCGGAAGGCGTATCGCCTTGGAAAAACTTGAAATCTTAGAATGCCCAACAATTACAGTAGGAGGGGTAATATCAATTAAAAATCCTTTATTCGAAATTTGTGTTGAAATATTTCCAGCTATCATATTACCTAACTCACCGGCAAAGCTTTCAAGCATTTCTCCCATTACCGGCATCCCAAACATTACTTCTCCAATTTTGGAGAAAACTTCTACTTCCCCATCTATAATGATTCTTCCTTTAATATCTCCCGTAACCCCAATCAAAACCCCAATGGTATGCTGGCTATAAGGAGAATTAAACAGTGTTGGTTGTTGGAATTCCACTTGGATTGGCAAGACAGAATGAATAGATTCAATAGTCCCATTTAATACGGCTGTTATTTTTTTACTATTTGTCATGCCGTAACCCCCTGAATTTTATCATAAAAACATACTAACATATTTTGTTTTTAGAAGAGAGTAATTTTTCGAAAAATTAGTTTGCTGGAAATAATTTAGGTCTTTCTTACTGGGTAATATCGCGTATATAATTGGAAATGCACAGCAACTCCTTCAAAACAATTTTGCTCCTAATATGGAGCATTTTTTATTTCTCTTACTTTTTCTTCATAGGGTATCTACATAACATTTCATTTAATGGAAAACATATCCTTATATAGAAAGAAGGAGAATTTTAGATATGCCAAAAATATTTTCTGTAGGGCTTGGGATTCCTGAAAACATTATTCCTCAAAAAGATGCCATGCTCTTTGCAAAAAAGTTATTTTCAAGTGGTTTCCGAGATATAGAGCGATTATTATCCGTTTTTCAAAATGCAGAAATTGAATCACGCTATTTTGTAAAAAACATTGATTGGTATGGTGAAGAACATTCATTTGCTGAAAAAAATAGCCTTTTTATTGAAATGGCAGAAAAATTGGGAATCGCAGCAATTGAAAATTGTCTTCATAATAAAGGAATAGACTATCAGGAAATAGAGGCAATTTTTACTATATGCACAACAGGCCTAGCGACGCCAAGCTTGGAAGCGAGAATAATGAATAAGTTACCTTTCCGGTGGGATGTAAAACGAATTCCTATTTGGGGATTGGGATGTGTCGGAGGTGCAGCAGGACTATCAAGAGCATTCGAGTATTGTCTAGCATTTCCAAAAGCGAAGATTCTGTTATTATCGATTGAACTTTGCAGTTTAACTTTTCAAAAAAATGATCTTACAAAAAGTAACTTAATTGGCAGTTCATTATTTGCTGATGGTGCTGCATGTACATTATTAGTTGGGGATGAAGCAGACGTACAACTTCCAACTGTTTCCTCGCTTCCCTCCATAATTGGAACACAATCCATACTGTTTAAGGATTCGTTAGATGTCATGGGCTGGGATATTAAAAACGACGGATTACATGTTATTTTTTCAAAAGATATTCCAATGATTGTAAGGAAATGGTTGCAGCCAAAAGTTCAAGAATTTCTAGCCGGTTATCAACTAAAGGTAGAGAATATCCAACATTTAATTGCACATCCCGGTGGTAAGAAAGTCATAGATGCATATGTTCAAGCACTGGGTTTAGAAGAGGAGTTAACCAATGATACTAGGTTTGTATTAAAAAAATATGGAAATATGTCATCTGTAACCATCTTTTATGTTTTAAAAAGAATCTTGGAAAGAGAAATTCAATCTCAGGAATGGGGTCTCGCTATGGCTCTTGGCCCAGGATTTAGCTCAGAACAACTACTATTAAGGTGGGATTAGTCATTGTTTTTAATAATTTTTATTAGCATTGTCATCATTCAGCGTTTGGTCGAACTATGGATAGCCAAGAAAAATGAAATTTGGATTAAAAAGCAAGGAGCTATAGAAGCGGGAAGAAATCATTATAAAATCATGGTGTTTATTCATGCTTGCTTTTTCTTGTCTTTAGTAATAGAGGTATACGGGCTTAAAAGAACAATGATTTCGAATTGGTGGATATTCCTTGTCCTATTTGGGCTAACTCAGGTCGGAAGAATTTGGGTGATCACAGCATTGGGGCGATTTTGGAATACTAAAATACTTGTGTTGCCGAATACTACTATAGTCAAAAAAGGTCCGTATCGGTGGTTTAAGCATCCCAATTATATAATTGTAACCCTGGAGTTATTTATTATTCCGTTTATGTTCCAAGCATATTACACATTAAGTGCGTTTTTTATTTTAAATCAGTTTATTTTAGCTGTAAGAATACCTGCTGAAGAAAAAATGCTCGGTTTATATACGAATTATTTGGAAGAGCAAAAGGTGGAAAGCCAATTATTATTTAGAATAAAAAAGAAATAAACTTGTGCCAGGCGTTTATCTATTTCTGATAAACGTTTTTTTATATTGGGAAACAAGAGAAAATCCGTTACAATAAAAGTATTGAAATATATTACTTTTGGGGAGTTTGTACCAACATGATAAAAACAAAAACAATCGAAATAGGCAACACCACAGAAGCTATCAATCAACTAGTTAGTTTATATGAACGCTTTAAGGAAAATGGTGATAGTGAAAGAGTTGAGAAATCGGAGAAATTATTGAAAAAAATAAACAACCATGATTTCATAATCGCATTTTGCGGTCATTTTTCCGCAGGTAAGTCAACGATGATCAACACTTTACTTGGGGAAAAGCTTTTACCCTCAAGCCCAATTCCAACCAGCGCAAATTTAGTTAAGATTCATAAAACCGCTACTGATTATGCAAAAGTTTTTTATAAAGATGAAGCGCCATATTTATTCGAAGCTCCATACAATTTTCAAACAGTGAAAGAATTTTGCAAAAATGGAAATGTCACAGAAATTGAAATTGGAAAGAAACAAACAGATCTTCCAGATCAAGTGATTATCATGGATACACCGGGAGTGGATTCCACTGATGATGCACATCGTATATCAACGGAGTCTGCTATTCATTTAGCTGATATCGTTTTTTATGTGATGGACTATAACCATGTACAATCGGAATTGAACTTTCTATATACAAAAGAATTGCTGCAGCATGGAGTAGAGCTTTATTTAATTATTAATCAAATTGATAAGCATAAGGACGAGGAATTATCGTTTGCCGATTTTAAACGATCGGTAGAAGAATCTTTTTCCGCATGGAATGTTCATCCAAATGGAATTTTTTATACAACACTAAAAGATGGAAAAAACGACCACAATGAATATGTAAAAGTGAAGTCGCTTGTTAATGAGGTATTGGAACAAAAAGAAAGCCGCCTCTCATCTTCTATTCAATCAGCGGTTAATCTATTAATTCAAGAACATTTTAAATGGTTGGAAGAACAAGAGGAAGAAAAGGCAGCTAATGATAAAGAATTCTTAAAGGACTTGTCTATTAATGAAAAGCAGTCTTTATTGGCTAAAGAACAAAATCTCCATGAGAAAATGAAGGAATTGGATGCTCAGCTAGAAAGTTGGAGTAAATCATTTGATGAAGAGAGAACCAAAATACTTAAGAATGCCTATTTAATGCCGTTTGAAATAAGGGAGTTAGCGAAGGCATACGTAGAATCTGCCCAGCCTGATTTCAAAATGGGACTATTATTTAGTAAGAAAAAAACGGAAGAAGAAAGGGTAAAAAGATTAGAGGAGTTTTTTAAGCAATTAAATACACAAGTAGAATCAGGGTTAGTATGGCATACAAGAGAATTCGCAGGAAGAATCTTAAAAACAGCAAAACTGGAGAATGATGAATTGCAGTTAGCTGCTCAAAATTTATCCATTCACTTTGAAACTAGTTTATTAAAAGATTTGGTTAGAAAAGGGGCTAGAATGTCAGGTGAATACGTCCTCCATTATTGTGAAGAAGTTGCGGATTCTTTAAAAAAATTAGCACATCAAGAATTGGAAAAGTTTAAATTGAATGTTCAACAACAATTGGAGTATGTCATTCAAAATGAACGTGATACACTTTCTGGTGAGTGGAGCAATGTGAAAAAATACACAGATGCGATAAGAAGGCTTCGAGAATTATCGGTAATGAGGAATGTAAAAGAAGAGAAGGTCTATACACCAATAGCTGATGTTCGAGAGATATATCAGGATATTCAACAGGAGTGGAAAAAAGAGGAAACGGTGTTCCGAGTGTATGATAAAGAACAAGGGAAGGAAAAGACATCAGAAAAAGTACAACAAAAAATTAGCACAACGTTGGATGATACAAAAATAGGTGAAGAAGATAGCTATTCAGCAGAATTAATTGTTCCTAAATTGCAGCAAACGGCAGATTTGTTAAAAAATAAACCAGGTTTTGCACGGATAACCGATCATATCTTATCAAAGAAAGCAAGAATTGAAAATAAACAGTTTACTATTGCGTTATTTGGGGCATTCAGTGCCGGGAAATCATCATTTGCTAATGCGCTTATTGGAGAAAAAGTGTTGCCGGTTTCTCCAAATCCAACGACAGCGGCTATCAATCGAATTTGTCCTCCTACTCAGGAACACTTACATGGAACAGCAGTAATCCATTTGAAAAGCAAAATACACTTACTAGACGATATTCAAAAATCCTTAAAGGAGTTTAATGCTGTATGTGAAAGTTTAGATGAAGCGGGTAGTATTATTTCTCAAATTCACGAGACAAAAGAAGCTCGTCAGAAAATTCATCTATCATTTTTACACGCTTTCTTAAAAGGATATGAAGTCTATCAAGATAAACTGGGTCAAGATATTATGGTCGGTTTGGAAGAATTCAAGGGATTTGTGGCAAATGAGTCACAATCATGCTTTGTAGAATCCATTGATCTATATTTTGATAGTGAGCTGACAAGACAAGGGATAACCCTGGTAGATACACCTGGAGCAGATTCCATTAATGCTAGACATACAGGTGTAGCCTTTGAATATATCAAAAATTCCGATGCAGTCCTGTTCGTAACTTACTATAATCATGCTTTTTCAAAAGCAGATAGGGAATTTTTAATTCAGTTAGGGCGAGTAAAAGATGCTTTCGAGCTAGATAAAATGTTTTTTATTGTAAATGCTATCGATCTTGCAGACTCAGAAGAAGAATTAAATGATGTCAAGAGCTATGTTCATGATCAATTAACCCAATATGGTATCCGATTTCCTAAACTATTTGGAGTTTCCAGTTTACTTGCGCTACAAAAAGAAAAGCAAGACTCAGGGATTGTAGAATTTAAAAAATCTTTTGAAGCATTCTTATCTAATGATCTTATGAGAATGAGTATTCAAGCAGCATACAATGAAGTTCAAAGAGCAATAAAGATGATTGATCAGCTAATTGAAACAGCTCTTGAAAGTCAAGAAGAAAAGGAAAACAGAAGAAAACAATTAGTGTTAAACCAGGAAAAAATCGAAGAGCAATTGAAACAATCCAAACCTACAATCATTTTAACCAAGCTAAAACAAGAACTGCAGGAGCTATTGTTTTATGTTAATCAAAGAACATTTTATCGATTCAGTGACTTCTTTAAGGAATCCTTTAACCCTGCAACATTACAAAATAATGAAAAATCATCATTGAACAAAGCTCTGAGTGAACTTTTAGAAAGCTTAGGGTATGATTTTGCACAAGAAATGCGTGCTACATCATTAAGAATAGAAAATTATTTAAAAGATTTATTCCAAAAAAGACTTGATCAATTTAAAGAACAAATAGCCAAATTCCAATCAACCATAACGGTATCAGATTATGAAATTGGTTCTATCCCGACATTGGAATTTCCATCTGCTTTTATCAATATAGACCGCACTCAATTAGAAAAGACATTTAAGTATTTTAAAAATGCAAAATCATTTTTTGAAAAAAATGAAAAGAAATTAATGGAGGAAGAACTTCAGCAATTATTAAAACCGCTTGCGGACCTTTATTTAGAAGAGCAGAAATTAAGGCTGGAGGAATATTTTAATCCATTTGTGGAGCAAGAATTTACAGGATTGCTTCACCATATACATGAAGACATAAATGAACAATTTAAAGCAATGCTCGCTGTTCTCCATGAAAAAATCGATCTAGAGGAATGGACGGCTATACGGGAAAAACTTGCAAAGTAACATTGTTGTTACGGGGGGATGGGGATGAAAGGCAGCAGATTTCATGCTTGTGCAACTTGCATTCATTTTCACGCATTTAGGATGGATGGAAATATGAAATATAAGTGTGAACGTTTAGGGTATGATACTAAACCTAGTTATCAATTTAATTGCTGGACTCCGAAGGAACATGTTCTTAGGTTAATCGAAAAAGAAAGACGACAAGCAACTCCGTTAAAAAGTGATAATAACATAGATAAAGAATCTTAGAATAACTTGGTAGTAAATGAGTGAAAGAGGAGTGGGATGGGATGAAATACATTAAAAGTCAGGAATGGTTAGTCGAACATCTTACAGATGCTAATGTTAGGGTAGTAGATTGCCGGTTTACATTAGGAAAACCACAAGCTGGATGGGAAGCATATCAGAATAATCATATACCCGGGGCTGTTTTTTTTTATTTGGAAGATGATTTGTCGGGAGAACTATCCGAACATGGGGGGAGGCATCCTCTTCCTGATTTAGTTCAATTGCAAGAGAAAATAGAGAGTGCTGGTATCGATTCAACCACTACGGTTATTGTATATGACAATGGAGAAGGTTCATTTGCAGGACGTTTTTGGTGGTTGTTATCATATTTAGGACATACAAATATCTTTATTTTAGATGGCGGCTATACAAAATGGATTCAAAATGGAAATATTGTTTCTCAAGCAGTGCCTACTTTCAATAAAACATCTTTCACCATGAATATTCAACATAACTTATTGGCATCCTATGAAGACGTAAAAGAAAATATCTCAAGTCAAACTGCGATATTAATAGATTCACGAGCAAGAAATCGTTATTTAGGGCTAGAAGAACCAATTGATAAAAAGCCTGGCCATATTCCTGGTGCGATTAATATTGAATGGGAAGATGGGTTTTCCAATGGTTGCTGGAAGTCAGTTGAAAAACAAAGAGAAAGATTCGCCCATATTAAAATGGAAACACCAATTATTGTTTATTGTGGGTCAGGAATAACCGCAACCCCAAATTTCATTGCTTTAAAAGAGGCGGGCTTTAAGAATGTAAAATTATATGCAGGTAGTTATTCGGATTGGATTTCATACGAGGAAAATTCTGTAGAATTAGGCGAATAGAATATTTCTAAAGGAATCCATGTTATAATGGAAAAGGAAAACAAAATAGCCTGAGGTGATCAATTGAGAAACTCATCACATTTATTACTGGTAGACGGCATGGCACTTTTATTTCGTGCTTTTTATGCTACAAGTGTTACTGGTCAATATATGATTAATTCTAAAGGGATGCCTACTAATGCCGTACAAGGCTTTATGAGACATTTACTTACCGCTATAGAAGAAATGACCCCCACCCATGCAGTTGTTTGTTGGGACATGGGTAGCAAAACGTTCCGAAACGAAAAGTTTGATGGGTATAAAGCAAATAGGCAAGCACCGCCTGTTGAATTAATACCTCAGTTTGATTTAGTGAAGGATGTCGTAACGGCTTTCAACATACCTAATATTGGGGTTGTTGGTTTTGAAGCGGACGATTGCATTGGAACGATTGCGAAATCGGTGCAAAATGATATTCCGGTCTCTATCTTAACAGGAGATAAGGATCTCTTGCAGCTTGTTGATCATCAAATACAAGTAAATATCATTCAAAAAGGATTTGGGAATTATAAAACATACTCGCCGAATATATTTTATGAAGAGTATGGAATTTCACCGTTGCAATTCATTGATGTAAAAGCTTTGATGGGTGATACAAGTGATGGATATCCTGGGGTTAAGGGAATTGGTGAAAAAACTGCCTTAAAGCTAATCCAACAATATGGGACAATTCAAGAGTTGCTTCAAAATCTTTCACAATTGACCCCAACTCAAAAGAAAAAAATTGAAGAGGATCTCGAGATGCTTCATATGTCCCGAGAGTTAGCTGAAATAAAATGTGATGTACCATTAACATTTTCCTTGGAGGAATCTGTTATAACGGATATAGCGCCCGAATTTCTATCCTATATTGATGATTTAGAATTAAAAAGTATCCGAAGACATCTAATTCAAAGTAAGTGGGCAAATCTTGCAAGACAAGCCTAATGGTAAGAGCAATCACAAAATGCGATTGCTCTTATTTTTTCTAACGCAAGCAGGACATCGACTAGGAGACTTCCATGTCTTGGGTCAACATCAGCAGAAAATAAAGTGCCCATTTCACTCGAGAAATAACCTTACGGGGTTCCATTATCTTTATCGAAGCCCCTGCGAGTTTGTGCGTTGATGGGCAAGGCACTTTGGTGCATTTTTACTTATTTTGTATTGCTCTTTTTCGCTGCATTTTCCAGCTTGGATTTTGGATCATTGGCTGCAAATTCTGTATCCTGGCCATATCCTTGCGGGGTAACTCCTGGAGCCTTTGTTCCACGATTATTATTTTTTTTCGTCACTTCCCTCACCTCCATTTTACTAGAATCCCCAATTTTCTAATGTAATTATTCAGTTATATTAATTTAAAGGATTTTCATAATCAGCTATATAGTCATGCAAATAAAAATATTGTAAAATAAAAAAGGTGAATAAGGGGATTACTTCTAGGTGACAGGTTAGTGAGGGAGAGTATTTGAAAAAAAAAGAATTACCATTAGATGATTTTTTATTGGATCTTCGCAGAAAAGGCTTTAAATTTGCCGATGATGTTATTGGCTTTATCTATTTTGGAAAACAATACACAGCTGCAAGTGACTCCATCATAAAAGCCGCAATCGAAATTACATTAAAAACACAAAAAGAATTTGATGGAAGCTTCTATATTTCATTACTAGAATCGTTAAAACATAATAATATTCATTCCAGAAATCATGCATTTAAATATGCTGAGAAGATTGGTTTATTGACAATATAAAAAGAGGTGAAAAAACACCTCTTTTTTTGTTCTACAATTTTCTGTCTAAAAATCGTTTCTTTAAGAAAGAAAAAGGAATTGTTTTTTCAATAGGAAGTTCGCTGATGATCATTCCGAAAAAGATTAAAATACAACCGATGATACCATAAAAAGATAATCTTTCGTTTATGGTGATAAAGGATGTGATAGCTGCGAAAACAGGTTCCATTGTTAAAATAATCCCCACTCTTGTCGGAGAGGTAAATCTTTGTGCGTTCATTTGCATAAAAAAGGCAAATGCTGTTCCTAATACCGCAGTTATAATTATCGCCATTATGGTTGTGTTGGAAAATATATGGCTGGATTGCAGTACCACCTTCCAGTTTTCAAATACTATGGCACTAATCGCACATAATAGAGCTACGGTGAAAATTTGCACAGTTGTTAACAACAAGACAGGAACTTTTTTTGTAACATGGTCTGTTAAAATAATATGAAAAGCAAATCCGAAGGCACAAATAAGAACCAAGCCATCCCCAATGGAAAGACCAGTGCTATTTTTGGCAGCTAGTAAATATAGCCCCAAGGCAGCCCCAATAGAACCCATTATTGTTTTTGGTGTCGGATGGTTTTTATAGATTAGAAAGGTTAATAATGGTACCATGACTACACTTAATCCCGTGATAAAACCAGCTTTTGAGGGGGTAGTATACATAAGTCCCATTGTTTGAAAAGCATAACCGACAAATAAACATATACCAAGCAAAATCCCCGGAAGTAGTTGTCTTCCTGTAGCTGTTATTTTCCCTTTTTCTTGTAGTAGATAGATAATAAAAAGGATAATGCCTGCGATAAAAAAACGTACCGCATTGAACGTAAGCGGAGGCAAAAATTCTATAGCATTTTGAACAACTACAAAAGTAGTGCCCCAAATGAATGCAACAAGCAATAAGCCAAATTCTGCCCAAAATCTTTTACTCATGCTGTAATCCCTCTTTTTTATTCAAACGTATTGCTTTTCTTGCGAGTTCATCAGCTGTTTTATTTTCTGAACTAGGAACCCATTTGATAAAAAATAAATCTAATTGTTTTGTTAATTTCAGTGCTTCTTCAAGCAGTGACCGATATGGTTCTTTTTTAGCAAATTCTTTCTCAACTGCTTGAACGACTGCCTTTGAATCAGAACGGACCGAAATTATTTTAAATCCATTTTTAATGCAAATTTCCAAACTCTTAATTAAAGCTAAATACTCTGCTTCATGATTGTTTTTTTGCCCAAGTGGAATAGCATATCGTTCCACCTTGCCATTTACTTTAATAAAGACACCAGCACCACTGTCACCAGGATCGCCGGCACTTGCTCCATCAATATATACCTCAATCAATGGTCATTCTCCTTCATTGTAAGGGTGAAAGCTACTAATTATATATAGTTATCAATTTTTCCTTTTATACAGTGCATATCAGTTAGAATATCATAATTTTTATAAACTTGTTATATTTTATAATAAAAGTTTACACGAAAATTTACCGCAAAAAACTTACAATATCATGGAATTGCTGTATACGATTATTGGTATAATGAATGTTAAAAAGTAAATCGTTTTAATTTCATCTTATGAGGTGCTATGATATGAAAGTGAAAATTAAATGGCTGTACCGAGGTGCAAAAACAGCCGAAATACCTTTTGAATCCGATTGGATATCCCAAGAATTATTGGATAGATCTTTGGATGATATTTATAATACTGGACGTGTAAAGGACTTGATGATAATAGATGAAATGGGAACGGAATGGACTAAAAAAGAATACTTAAAGTTAAAAGACCAAGTAAAAAAAGAACCCAGCAATTGTACGATATATTTTGACGGAGGATTTGATCGACAATCTGGAACCGCGGGGATTGGCATGGTTCTTTATTACCAAATCGGTACAGAGAAATTTAGATATCGGCAAAATGCAAAAATCGATTCGATTCAAACCAATAATGAAGCAGAGTATATTGCATTGTATAATGCTGTTGCTTTATTGGAGGAAATACAAGCTCATCACGTGCCCTGCATAATCAAAGGGGATTCTCAAGGTGTTCTAAAACAATTATCTGGAGAGTGGCCGTGCTTTGAGAAGGTATTAAATGATTGGCTAGATAGGATAGAGGAAAAGTTAAAAGTACTTGGAATAAAACCTACTTACATGCCAATTTCACGTAAGGATAATAAAGAGGCAGATCAGCTAGCCTCACAAGCACTGGAAGGGAAGGATATTTCTAGTCATTTAAAGATAAACTAATTTATTTAGGCTATTTTCTTAAACATTGTTGTTAGTTGCCAAATTAGAACACCATTATAGAAAATAGCTATAAAAGGAAGAGATTGAATGGAAAGGAAAAAACTCTTGCAGGAAGTTGATTCTATCATAGAATATTATTGTGAAGGGTGCTTTATAAAATCTACCTTACAAAAGGAACATAGTAAGACATATGCCCATCGTTTTTGTATTGAAAAGTGCACGATAGGTGAGAAATTAAAGGAAGTTGGAAAAAGACTGACCTAGTTTTTTGTAAACATAAGTAAATGAACAATAAAAGGCTGACATATTAAAATGCCAGCCTTGTTCATTTTATAATTAAGATAATTTAGTTACGTTAGCAGCTTGTGGTCCGCGGTTTCCTTCAACGATTTCAAAAGAAACTTCTTGGCCTTCTTCTAACGTTTTAAAACCTTCACCTTGAATAGCTGTGAAGTGTACGAATACATCGTCTCCGCCTTCAACTTCAATAAATCCAAAGCCTTTTTCGTTGTTAAACCATTTTACTTTACCGTTTTGCATGTTTCTTAATCCTCCTAAATCTTTAAAGCACATAGTGCCAAGAAAAAATGTAACATCAAACGCATATATTGCATAATCTAATGGAATCAGGCGATATAATAAGTTTAATGTTAAAATAAATATACACCAACAGAATTAGGGAGTCAAGAAAGTTTAGGTAAATTTTTTATTTTTTCAGAATAGGAGGAAAAAGAAACAAAACTCCTTGCTTCGTTTAAGAATTGGATGTTTTCTTGTTTAATTAAAATATCTATAGTAAAATTTGTATGATGAGTTATTAAATAGAATGTACACACTTCGTTTTATTCATTTGCTTTTCACATAGTGGAAAATTTTAATATGTTTAAGTTTTAGGCATCTTTTCATAAAGTTTCATTATATAGTTGGTAGGAAGATGAATTAAATAGTTTACATTTTGAAAATAGTAATGCTGAAGAAAAGTGCCTTACATAATGGGGGTTTAGGGATGCCAACACCAAGTATGGAAGATTATATAGAACAAATTTATTTATTGATTGAAAGTAAAGGTTATGCACGTGTATCAGATATTGCAGAAGCTCTTTCTGTCCATCCCTCCTCGGTAACAAAAATGGTACAAAAGCTAGATAAAGATGATTATTTAGTATATGAAAAATACCGTGGCTTAGTATTAACATCGAAAGGTAAGAAAATTGGAAAACGATTAGTAGATCGTCATGATCTATTAGAAAAATTTCTTCAAATAATCGGTGTTAAAGAGGAAAACATTTATCAGGACGTTGAAGGAATTGAACATCATTTAAGCTGGAATTCTATCGATAGAATCGGTGATTTAGTACAGTTTTTTGAGGAAAATCCAGAACGGGTTACAGCATTAAAAGTATTACAAGAGAAAAATGAAGAAGAGTTATAAAAAAGAAAAGAACCTTCAAAACTGAACTGTAACCCAGTTTACGGACAGTTTAAAAAAAGTGCTAAGCAGATATTTGATGACTCCGGTATTGTACCGGGGTCATTTTATTCAATCCCCATTGGTAACGATAATTGTTATACTCCTCGATTACTCGATCTACTTCACTTTTAACATCTTTTAAATTATCAAGTGATTTATAATCTGCCAAATCCTTAAAGTGACCAAAGAAGCTTTCCATCGGTGCATTGTACCAACAATTTCCCTTTCGGGACATGGATTGTGTTAGACCAAGCTTTTTTACTTTACTTTGGAACAAGGGGTGAGTATAGTGGAAGCCTTGATCAGAATGTAATATGGCTTCTGGATGAAAATGATGGCCAATAGCTTGTTTTAGTTTTTTTAAAGTCTCATAAACGATATCCATTGTTAAGGATGTGGACAGGTGATAAGCAACAATTTCTCTTGTAGATCCGTTCTTTACACAAGAGAGATATGCTTTTTGGCCTTTTCCATAATAGAGATATGTAATGTCTGTAAGCAGGACTTTCCCTGGCTCCTCTTGAACGAACTCCCGGCTAAGAAGATTAGGGCAAGTTAAATGTTCCTGAGTTGCCTTTGCCATCTTTCGATAAGGATTTGCTTTTCTAACCTTTGTTTCAAGATTATACTTTGCCATCAGACGCCTAATTTTCTTATGATTCATGACAACTGAATAATCATTCTCCATAATCATTTTAATTTGGAGAGCGCCTATCTTTTCTTTTTTGTTTAAGAAGACTTCTTGGATTAACTTTATGTCCATTTCATCCTGTTCGTCACGATGTGCACGTATTGGTGAAGCATTCAATCAATCATAGTAGCCACTTCTGCTTATACCAGCCCGTTCACATAGGTAGGATACAGACTTCTTTAACTGATGTGTTCTAATAGTTTTCTCGATTAAAGTATACTTCTCATCTGTAGTTAGGATTGTTTTTTCTTCACCGCCTGCCTTTCTAACTCCTCTAGCTTTTTTAAGAAATCATTCTCTGCCTCAAGAAACTTAATCCTTGGCTCTGCCTTTCTAAGTTTATCTTCTATAGAAAGCTCTTTTGAAGAAGGGCGTCCCGTACTCCCTTTGCCACGACGTTCTGTAAGGAAACCTTCCTCTCCAAATTTCCGAAAAGTATCTCGCCAGCGTTTTAGGCAACGCTTAGGCTGTTCCTTCCCAATCATCTCTAAATCGAAACCATGTTCAATAAAGATTTGGGATAGAGTTTTACCACTTTTATACTCTGTTACTGTTTTCATCTTAAATTCCGGACTGTAAGAGATTTACCGGTCGGAAACACTCGAAATATTAGGATTCTTCTCAAGTTCTTTGATTTGAAATTCATTTTATATATTCTTACTCATAGTAATCCTCCGCCCATATTCATTAAATCTATTTAAACATAAAAACCCCGGATATTGGGCACTTTTTTTATCAGTGTCCAGTATCCGGGGGTATAGTTCAAACTTTGATGGTTCTTTTTTTATATGGTTTTAATATATCGGAGGATAATTTGAGAAGTTTTTATCATTTTCATCACTATTATATAAATAGACATTTCCATCATGATTCCAGTCAATATTTGTACCTTCGATTATGCCATCTTCTGTTTCCATAAGTGCCTTTCGGTAGGAAATGATTCTTCCCTCCGATGTTTCGAAACTAATAATTTCACCTTTATAATTTCGTTGAACCTTGATAATGTGTTCCATTTAAATTACTCCCTTGCTTATGATATTCCATTTATTCATCACAAAGATAGAGGATAAAGATGTGATGAAAATGAAAGGATAATAATATTTTGGTTAAATTAGAGGGAATTCAAACATAAATATTTAATATTTTATAAGAGATTTGTGAATTAAGGGGGGAATTAAGTGAATTCATTTTCATGGGAACAAGAAACCAAGAGAAGTTGGGATCAAAATGCGGAAAACTGGCATTCCAAATCTCAAAATATGTGGTTACATGGCAGCAGAAGAGAAATTATTCCATTTTTCACCAAACACATACCTAAAGGACGGGTTGCTGATTTAGGCTGTGGCGATGGATATGGTTCTTTTTTATTGAGTAAGAAAGGATATAAAGTAGTAGGAATGGATATTTCCGATAAAATGGTTGCACTAGCCAAAAACTATGAAAACGATGATGTGACCTTTGTTCAAGGCAGTTTACTAAAAACCCCATTTAAGGACGGTGAATTTAACAGTGTAATGGCCATTAATTCTTTAGAATGGATAGAGAGACCGCTAGAAGCACTTGATGAAATGAAAAGAATATTAACAATTGATGGCTATGGGTGTTTTGGTATTTTAGGACCGACAGCAATGCCTAGAATGAATAGTTTCCCAAGATTAGAAGGCAAGGAAGCGATATGTAATACAATGATGCCTTGGGAATTTGAAAAACTAGCGATGAAACATGGTTGGGAAAAGGTAGCCGAATCAAAGGTTTATAAACGTGGCGTTACAGAAAATCATCTAAAGGAGCTTTCGAATGAGCTAAAGCAGGCACTAAGTTTTATCACTCTATTTATTTTTAAAAAAACAACTAATAGAGGTGATAAATAATGGAGGATTCAAGATATTCGATAGAAGAGTTTATCCAAAAGACATTGCAAGAGGATAAGCATCAAGGCTTATTTGAACTAGAAACACCGAGGCTTCTTGAAATCAATTTAAATGGTCAAGTATGGGCAAAGGCTGGGTCTATGGTTTCTTATCGCGGCAATATCAAATTTGAACGTGAGGGAATTCTTGAACATGGTCTTGGCAGACTGTTTAAAAAGGCATTAACAGGGGAAGGGACATCATTAATGAAAGCAACAGGAAATGGGAAATTGTATATTGCAGATCAAGGCAAAAAAATTTCCATTCTCCATTTGAAAGAGGATGCTATCATTGTGAACGGGAACAATTTATTAGCTTTTGAACAAAGCATCGAATGGGATATAAAACTAATGAAACGGATTGCAGGAATGCTAGCGGGTGGAATTTTTAATGTGAGACTGGAAGGGTCAGGTAGAATCGCTATTACCTCTCATTACGAGCCTTTAACATTATTGGTTACACCTGATAATCCAGTTTTTACGGATCCAAATGCGACGGTAGCTTGGTCTGGACAATTAAAACCGGACTTTATAACCGATATGTCATTTAAAACATTTCTCGGACGTGGGAGCGGGGAATCTATACAAATGAAATTTTCTGGTAATGGATTTGTAGTTGTACAGCCTTATGAAGAAGTTTATTTCTCGAATGATTCAAAGGGGTAGCGCTAGGGGTAAATATAAAACAAAGTCGATTAAATCGTATACTGGAGGAAAATAGAAAATGAGTACGAACAAAATGGTAAAATCGGATATTGAAATTGCTCAACAATCCACGTTATTGCCTATTAAGGATATTGCGAAAAAAATTGGTTTAACAGAAGATGACCTAGATTTTTACGGTAAGTATAAAGCTAAGATTTCTTTTGAAAAAATACATAATGTACAAACGAATACAGATGGGAAGTTGATTCTCGTCACTTCCATTAATCCTACTCCTGCTGGAGAAGGGAAATCTACTGTTACCGTAGGACTAAGTGATGCTTTGCATTCTATTGGCAAAAAAGTAATGATAGCACTTCGGGAGCCATCCTTAGGTCCTACTATGGGAATGAAAGGTGGCGCTACTGGTGGGGGGTATTCTCAGGTACTGCCAATGGAGGATATAAATCTTCACTTTACCGGTGATATACATGCCATAACAACGGCAAACAATGCACTTGCTGCGTTAATGGATAACCATATTCAACAAGGAAATCAGCTGCAGATTGACCCTAGAAGAATAGTTTGGAAAAGATGTTTAGACTTGAATGATCGTGCTTTGAGGGAGATTGTGATTGGCCTTGGTGGACCAGGTCAGGGTGTACCGAGGGAAGATGGTTTTGATATAACGGTAGCTTCTGAGATTATGGCGGTCTTATGTTTAGCAAGCGACCTACAAGATCTAAAGCTGCGATTATCAAAAATGGTGATAGCTTATAATTATGATAAGCAGCCGGTTACCGTCGGTGATTTAGGAGTGGAAGGAGCGCTGGCTTTATTATTAAAAGAAGCGCTTAAACCAAACTTAGTACAAACGATTGAACATACTCCGGCACTTGTCCACGGTGGACCTTTTGCAAATATTGCACATGGGTGTAACAGTGTTATGGCAACAAAAACAGCACTGAAATTAGCAGATTATGTTGTTACCGAATCAGGGTTTGGTGCAGATTTAGGAGCAGAAAAGTTCTTAAACATCAAGGCGAGATCAGCGGGGCTAACACCTTCCGCTGTTGTGATAGTCGCAACAATTAGAGCACTAAAAATGCATGGGGGAGTAGCTAAAAATGAGCTATCAGATGAAAATGTGGCAGCGCTGGAAGCAGGCCTTGAAAATCTGAAAAAACATGTAGAAACCGTTGAACGATTCGGTTTGCCTTTTGTGGTTGCCATTAATCGTTTCACCTCTGATACTAAATCAGAGATCTCTCTCTTGCAAAATTGGTGTGAAAAGAATGGTATTTCTGTGGCATTAACGGAAGTGTGGGAGAAAGGTGGGCAAGGTGGTATTGAGTTGGCTCGAAAAGTGTTGGATGTAATAGAGAATAGTCATCCTGCATTTAAACCGTTATATAAATTGGAATCATCATTAGAGGAAAAAATACGGACTATTATCCAACAGGTTTATGGAGGAAAAGATGTAGATTTTTCAGCACAAGCATTAAAACAATTAAATGATTTTAAACAGTTTGGCTGGGATAAACTGCCTGTTTGTATGGCTAAGACGCAATATTCTTTATCCGATGATCCAAGTAAGTTAGGAAGACCGCG
This sequence comes from Heyndrickxia camelliae, assembly GCF_002844575.1. Classification (GTDB taxonomy): domain Bacteria; phylum Bacillota; class Bacilli; order Bacillales; family Bacillaceae_C; genus Margalitia; species Margalitia camelliae. The sequence goes on along the minus strand of NZ_PIQO01000003.1, from coordinate 89,560 downwards.
AGATTTTATTGTCCATGTTAGAGAATTAAAACCAAAGCTTGGTGCAGGCTTTATCGTTGCCATCACGGGTGACATTATGACCATGCCTGGACTTCCAAAACGTCCTGCAGCTTATAACATGGATGTTGATGATAAGGGAAGGGCAATCGGATTATTTTAAATCATATGTTTTTGAAAAATAAAATTTTAGGAGTCATAGATGTGAAAATTATTGACGCTCATATGCATTTATCGAATATAAAGGAATTCCGTGATACAGCAAAGAAACTTTCCTTTGTTGATTATTCCAATGAAGGAATTATCAAAGAATATGAAGAGACAGGAGTAATTTTAGGAGTTGGGATGGGCTTAACAGAAACGGAGAGTTCCGGTTTTCCGAATCCTGAGGCAAGAACTCCAATGGGGCTAGATCTAGAAGATAGCATTCCGTCTAACATTATGTATTGTGCGGGTATTAATCCTTATACATTAAATGAGAAATCACTTATAAATTTGGAAAAAGAGCTTCAAAAGTCGAATGTAGTAGGAATTAAAATTTATTTAGGATATTATCCTTTTTATGCTTTTGATAAAATTTATGATCCTGTTTATGCGTTGGCGGAAAAGTATGATTTGCCAGTTGTGTTCCATACAGGTGATACGTATTCGGAGAGAGGTCTCTTGAAATATTCCCACCCACTAACGCTAGATGAAGTGGCTGTAGGGTATCGTAATGTAAGATTTATGATGGCTCATTTCGGAGATCCTTGGGTATTGACAGGTGCAGAGGTAGTTTACAAAAATTCCAATATGTATGCTGACTTATCAGGGCTGTTAGTAGGAACGAAAGCCGATTTTAGAGCAAAACTTAATAGTCGATTTTTCAATCATTTGAAACATGCACTTGATTATTGCGATCACTATGATAGATTGCTATTTGGCACTGACTGGCCACTGGCTCCAATAGCAGTCTATATTGATTTCATTAAGTCACTTATACCAGAAGAACATTGGGAAGAGGTATTTTTTCAAAATGCATTAAAGGTGTTTCCGAAAATTAAAAATTATGTATCGTAAGAAAACACATGGCGCCTTGCATATCCGTTCACTGATATGCAAGGCGCTTGGTGCATTTGTAATTTAAAGCACGTAAATATTTTTTTATATACAATCATGGTAAAATGTTGTTAAGGGGAGAGGAACCAAGTGAAACAAATTATTAAAAGAACGGAACGCTTTGTTCAACATGAAATGGGAATGGATTCAACCGGACATGATTGGTACCATATTGATCGAGTTCGGAAGTTGGCTTTATATATTGCAAAATGTGAAGGCCAAGGGGATCTTTTTGTGATTGAAATGGCCTCATTACTTCATGATATATCAGATGAAAAATTAAATTCTTCTTTGGAGGAAGGGAAAAATAAATTAAGAAGTTTCATACAATCGTTATCACTTTCCACTCCTCAAGCATCTGCAATAATTGATATAATTGAGAACATTTCTTTTAAAGGCGGTAATGAGTCAACATTACATACGTTTGAACAAATGGCCGTAAGGGATGCGGATCGTCTCGATGCCATCGGTGCGATTGGAATTGCAAGGGCATTTGCTTATGGTGGGAAAAAAGGGCAGCTTCTCTACGATCCGAATTTACACTCCAGAGAAAATATGACCATTCAAGAATATAGAACAGGTAAGTCCTCGACTGTCCATCATTTTTATGAAAAATTGTTATTATTAAAAGATAAAATGCTCACAAATACAGGTAAACAAATTGCTTTGGAAAGACATCAATATTTAGAAACCTTTTTAAAGCAGTTTTTTAAAGAATGGAACGGTGATTATGAAGTCAATAACGGTTGAAGGGCTTTCAAAAACATATGGTGAAAAACAACTTTTTAACCAAATTTCTTTTCACATAAGCGAAAAGGAAAGAATAGGAATTATTGGGGTAAACGGAACAGGAAAATCAAGTTTGCTTAAAATTTTAGCAAAAGTGGATGAAACTGATTCTGGAGAGATCATCCATCCAAATCAATATTCTATCGGATATTTATCACAAAATCCGGAATTAAATCCTGAATTAACGGTCTTAGAGCAAGTCTTCCAGGGAGAAGCAGCCATTATCCAACTATTTAAAGCATATGAAACTTTATTAATGAAATTGGAGAGGGACCCTTCTAATGCAGACTTGCAAGATCAATTATTCTCATTGCATAAACAAATGGATGCTCAAAATGCTTGGGATGCAAATGCAAATGCCAAAACAATTCTGACCAAATTGGGGATACTCGATTATTCCGTACAAACTGGAAATCTTTCCGGGGGTCAAAAAAAACGAGTTGCTTTAGCGCAGGTTTTAATTGAAACACCTGATTTACTAATTTTGGATGAACCAACCAATCATTTGGATTATGAATCCGTTAAATGGTTGGAGGATTATTTAAATAAATATCCTGGTGCGGTATTACTTGTAACACATGACCGTTATTTCTTAGACTCTGTGGTTAATCGAATATTTGAATTAGACCATGGTAAGCTTTATTCTTACAAAGGTAATTATCAAGATTTCATCGAAGCAAAATCAATTAGAGAAGAAGAAAATCTAGCAGCAGAAAGTAAAAGAAAGAATCTTTACCGGAATGAACTTGCCTGGATGAGACGTGGTGCAAAGGCAAGATCTACAAAGCAAAAAGCAAGAATCGATCGTTTTGAAGAGCTAGAAGGTTCTATAGGAAAAGTTAAGTCTAATGAGAATGTTGATTTTGCTATTCAAGGTAGCCGACTTGGAAAGCAAGTGTTTGAATTCGTAGATGCTTTCAAATCTTTTGGAGAACGAGTTATTTTAAAAGACTTTAACTGGCTTGTAAAACCTGGAGACAGAATCGGTATCATTGGTAAAAATGGAAGTGGGAAGTCGACTTTCATGAATCTCATAGCTGGATCCATTCCCTTAACTGGTGGAACTATAATAACAGGGCAGACTGTTAAAATCGCATATTATAAGCAAGAAAACGAAGATATGGATGAATCGAAAAGAATGATTGAATATATTCGGGAATATGGAGATTCCGTAATTACTAAAGATGGTGATACGATATCAGCCGCGCAAATGCTAGAAAGATTTTTGTTTCCCTTATATTCTCATGGAACACCGATTCGGAAATTATCCGGAGGAGAAAAACGAAGATTATATTTATTAAGACTTCTAATGGAGAAACCAAATGTACTACTGCTTGATGAGCCTACTAATGATTTGGATACGCAAACCTTGACCGTATTAGAAGACTATTTAGAGGAATTTCCGGGAGTTGTTATATCTGTTTCACATGATAGATATTATCTAGACAAAACGGCAGATCAGCTATTAATCTTTAATGGTGATGGAAATATAAATCGTTTTTTTGGTACGTACAGTGAATATCTAGATATAAAACAGGCAGAAGCCAGAAAAGAAATAAAGGAAACTGCTCCTAGTGTAGCTAAAAGGGTAAATAATAAAACAAAAAAAATGAGTTACATGGAGAAAAAAGAATGGGAAGAAATCGATGAAAAAATAGCCCAGACAGAGCAGAAAATAGAATCGCTTCAAGAAGAGTTAAATAATATTGGTAGTGATTTTGAAAAAGCACAAAAGATTATGGATGAAATTGCGGTACAAGATGAAACGTTAGAGAAGTTAATTGAAAGATGGACATATTTGTCTGAATTAGTGTAATCAACCATAGCAAAGATTAAAGAGGTGAAAATCAAATGAAAATAGTTACGATAGAACCTACCCCAAGTCCGAATACAATGAAAATAATCTTAAATGAAGAATTGCCTGCTGGAAAAAGTTCCAATTATAAAGCAGAGCATGCCGAAGATGCCCCGTCAATTATTCAAACTATCCTTGGTATAGAAGGTGTGAAGGGGGTTTACCATGTTGCGGACTTCCTTGCAGTAGAACGGAATGGGCGTGTAGATTGGCAGGATATTTTACCAAAAATTAGATTAGCATTTGGTGAAGAGGATCTAAGGCAGAATACACAAGACCAAAAAATAAATGAACACTTTGGTGAAGTAAATGTCTTCATTCAAATGTTTAAGGGAATACCTTTGCAGGTAAAACTGGTGGAAGGGGATCAAGAAAAACGTTTTGGTTTACCTGGAAACTTTTTGGAGGCAATGCAAAAAGCACAGCTTCCTGGAGATAATTATGTTTTCTTAAGAAAATGGAAAGAACAAGGTGTACGATACGGAGATTTAGAGCAAGTTGGAAATGAAGTGGTAGAAGAAATCATTGCTGCCTATCCTGACGAACGTCTAAATAAAATTGTATCTGTCGCTCAAAATCCAACCGCAGAGTTAGAAAAGAAGAAAATGCAAAAGGTAACAGTTGAGATGTTAGATGATCCGGATTGGCGTAAACGATATCAGCTATTAGAACAAATGGAGGATCCAACCCTCGAGGATCTACCCGTTCTTGAAAAAGCCCTTCAGGATGAAAAGGCATCAATTCGAAGATTGGCCGTTGTGTATTTTGGCATGATTAAAGATAGAGTGGTGCTTCCTTACCTTTACAAAGGGTTGAAAGACAAGGTAGTCACGGTTAGAAGAACAGCAGGAGACGCATTGTCGGATCTCGGTTTTAAAGAAGCTATTATGCCAATGGCAGATGCTTTAAAAGATTCTAGTAAAATAGTCCGTTGGCGGGCAGCTATGTTTCTTTATGAAGAAGGAGATGAGTCAGCACTTCCAGCCTTAAAGGAAGCAGAGAATGATCCAGAGTTTGAAGTTCGGCTTCAAGTAAAAATGGCGATTGAAAGGATCGAGGGTGGGGAAGCTGCTCAAGGTTCTGTTTGGAAGCAGATGACAGAAGCTAGAAAGTCTAATTAAATAGAATTTTAGGAGGAAATGAAAATGTCAATGGCATATGAAGAGTATATGAAACAAATAGTAAAACCGATGAGAGAAGAACTTGTTCAGGCGAATTTCAAAGAGCTTGCTACTGCTCAAGACGTAGAAACATTTATGGAATCTGTGGAAGGCACTACTCTTGTGGTTGTCAATTCCGTTTGTGGATGTGCCGCAGGATTAGCAAGACCTGCTGCAGTGCAAGCTGTTCAAACAAGCTCCAAAAAACCAGACCATCTTGTAACAGTTTTTGCTGGTCAAGACAAAGAAGCTACTGCTAAAATGCGAGAGTATTTTGTAAATTATGAACCGTCTTCTCCTTCCATGGCTATTCTTAAAGGGAAGGAAGTTTTACATTTTATTCCGCGTGATGATATTGAGGATCATGAAGTAGAAGAAATTGTTCATAATTTAACAGACTCTTTTCAAAAATATTGTTAGTAATATGGGGGTGTATTGAACACTCCTATTTTTATATGCTACTAATTAGGGGGGAAAAGGTAAACTTCGAAAAATGGAAACAATTTAGACAAAATCTCCCTATAAAAAGAAAACGTTTCAGTGTAAAATAATAGATATATAATGAAAAATTAAGATTGATTTAATAAACATTTTCCATAATAGAATGAAAGCATAATACAAAATAAATAACGAAAACAATATGTGGGAAAGGGGAGGTAGCCGTGAAGAAATGGATGAAAAAATCGATTGTTGTACTCGTTTCCATCTTTACATTTGGAATGGTTACTCCCACACATGCTTTTTGGAATGGGAATCAGGACGTTGATAAATCAGAACAGCAAAAGCATAATCAACAGTCACAAAATCAAAATTATTCAACATTAGAGGAAACGAAGGATGATAAGGAACGATTTATTAACACTGTCATGCAGGAAGCGGAAAAACAATCAATAGAGAAATTTGGCGTGAAAATAGCACCTGTGATTGAAGATGAATTTAGACAGGTTATTTTACCAAATATACAAAATGCTATTGAAATGACCATTGCTGAGTATCCAGAAGAAAAGCTAGACTCCTTGGCGGTTTCTGAATCGCCAAGCGGGGGCGTGGGAGAGAAAATTTTCCATATTTATAACACAGATACCAATGAGGATATTATTCGCTTTCATGTAAGAAGAGACCATCCACCAATGGATGGATATTATTTTAATTTTCACTACCATGTGCAATATGATAATTATCAAAAACATTATGCACTCGGTACAATATACTGGGATAAAAACACTCCGCCAAAATGGATGAGTGCTTAATCTGAAATACCCATTAAATGGTAATGAAAATCATAGTAAAATACACCGAAAACGCACAGTAATTGGATATCTGTGCGTTTATCATTTTGGGAAACTTGTGGTGGCATTAGTAGTGAATACCTAAAATTGAACCAAAAAGTAAAAAATAGGTAAGTATCAAAAAGTAGCTACTAACCATCTATCCATTACTTTTTCAAACCTGCCGCAAAAAATGGACCATTTATCGACAATGTGGATATAATTCGAGCTATCTCTTGTGGGGATTCCTTTTGATCCTTATTTAACCATTGTTGAATAACACCTAAATGTGCTGAACCAATATAGGAAATTAAATATTCAGGCGGAACTAACAGATTTTTTTCCTTAAGAATCGGGGTTCTATTATTTTCGAATAGGGTTTTTAACATAAATTCTTTCAATCTTGTTTGGAATGATAAGTCACCTTTTGGATCCAACAGTGCCTTCATAAGTCCCTTGTTACGATATAAATATTCAAAAAAGGGAAGAAGAATAGTAAAGGGCGTTGAATTCGTTGAGTTAGCTCCTAAATTTTCAATGATACTCGGAAAGTTTTCTACTATCTTTTCCGCTAACTCATTCATCACTTCTTCCTCACATTTTGTCATTAAATCATACTTATCCTGATAATGACTATAAAAAGTTCCGCGATTGATCTTTGCCCTAGTTGTAATGTCTTTAACAGTAATCGCCTCAAAACCTTTTTCATCTATTAGTTCTATCAAGGCATTCTTGATGGCTTCTCTTGTACGAATAACTCGTAAATCTGAACTATTATCTATCATACCGTATCCTCCTCCAATTTTTTATAGACACATTTGCAAAAGGTGTTGGATAACCGACATATCCACAATTTCTGATTATTGCTTACCTTTTAAACCAAAATTATAATTTTAGATAAACAAAACAACACGTTGTTTATTATTTTAACCGAAAAGAAGGGAATTGAAACAATTGTAATTTCAAATGTGGGGGTGGAGCATGATGGATATTAAGGTCTCTCATGTCTGTAAAAGCTTTGAAAAGAAACAAGTGATAAAAGATATCTCATTTACAATACCGACGGGAGAAATATGTTGTTTGCTTGGTCCTTCTGGTTCGGGGAAAACAACAATGATTCGTTTGATGATTGGAGCAATTACACCGGATAAAGGAACTATTCAATTTGCGGACGTGCCAATGCCTAATCGGAATATGTTAAAAAAGATAGGATTCATGCCGCAGAATGATGCATTGTACGACGATCTTTCTGCTGAAGACAATTTACATTTTTTTGGAGGTCTTTACGATTTGAATAAAAGTCAATTGGAAAAGCGAATAGATAAAGTCCTTACTATAGTGGATTTAACCGAGCATCGAAAGAAACTAGTGAAGAATTTTTCCGGTGGAATGAAGAAGCGGCTTTCATTAGCAGTTTCCATTTTCCACCAACCGGAAGTACTATTCTTAGATGAACCGACAGTTGGAATCGATCCTGTGCTACGTCGCAAGATTTGGAATCAATTTCAGCAACTCAAAAAATCAGGAACAACTATCATCGTTTCCACACATGTAATGGATGAAGTAACAGAGTGCGATAAAGCGGCACTCATTTATAATGGTTCTTTGATTCAATATGATGCTGTGAATTTGCTGCTTGCAAAAACAGAAAGCGGACGAGTCGAAGAACTATTTTTCATTGCTTCCAGAACAATCGGAGGCGGTGATGATTAATGATATATTTAGCCAAACGTGTGATCCGTCAAACAATGAATGACAAACGTAGTGTGATGATGATCATAGTTGCACCACTATTGATTTTGACCTTGGTTTATTTCCTATTAGGGGATTCCGATTATGTGCCGACAGTTGGAATTAATCAACATGCTATAAAAGCCTCTATTGTAACCTCGTTGAAAGCGCAAGACTTAAAAGTTGTAAATATTTCGAACAACCATGTTCAACATGCAAAACACTATTTGATGGATCATCAACATGTGGATGCAGTTTTTAATCTAGACAAAAATTCCGGAATGGAAATAACGTTGTATGAGGCTTCAAAAAAAGGAGCGAAGGCAGCTTCTGAGATTCAGAAAGCGATGGCCGCCTTGAATCCTTCAGCAAAAATAAATATATCCTATGTATATGGAAAACAAGAAGCGTCAACATTTGATACTCTTGGCTATGTTTTTCTTGCGTTGTTCTCATTTTTCCTAGTGTTTATTATTTCAGGAATGGCACTTGTGAGAGAGCGAAGCGGTGGGACATTAGAAAGGTTGTTAATGACGCCAATAAAACGCAGCGAGGTCATACTTGGTTATACCCTAGGGTATAGTGTGTTTGCAGTCATTCAAGCTGTTCTTATTGTATTCTATTCTATTTTTGTCTTGAAATTAAGTTCGGTTGGGAACATTGGTTGGATTCTGCTTGCAATGGTATTATTAGCCGTGACTGCAGTTTCGTATGGTGCCATGATTTCTGTATTTGCCAGTACAGAACTGCAATTGGTACAGATGATTCCATTTACCATCATTCCACAAGTGTTTTTCTCGGGGTTGATACCTTTAGACTTAATTCCATATCATCTTGGGGATCTGTGCTATATTATGCCTATTTATTATGGTGCAGCAGCGATTAAAGCTGTCATGGTTTATGGAGACAGTTTTTTTCAAATTTGGGGTTATCTGCTTGGCCAAATCTCCTATGCACTTCTATTATTTTTACTAAATACATTAGCATTGAAAAAATTTAGACAGCTATGAAATTCTGCGCAAGTTTTGCAATAGATAATAAATGGCTTAAAAAACGGCATGAATATCATTTTTTATGGAATTAGTATCCTTATATTTAATATATTCTACTCAAAAAACTTTACTAAGCATGTCTCCTTTTTTTACTAATTATGCCAGCAATGAATGATAAATAATGAATTCACTCTATGATATAATGAAACTCCTAAACTGCAAAGCAATTAACATAGGAAGTGCATTCATATGCGCAAAAAAATAGCATATCTTTTTGTTTTATGTGCGATTTTACTTTTAGGTCTATCAAAACCATCTTTAGATGGTATATTATTAATGAATAGTGCTCTTTATTCATCTGTTCATTTACATTCTGAGGCATTACTGGGGGATATGGTTGTTTTGCCAAAGCAATCTAATTATGATAAGGAAGAAGTAAGAAAAATCCTTACCAGGTTAAACTATTTGCCACCATCCATTTTAGAAAAGGCGGATAACAAAGGCATAAAAATTAAATTATTTGTCGGCAAATTGACAGATAATCCGTCAGCAGCCTATTTAAAAGGAAAGACACCAAGAGGTTATCAAAACCATTCCATTAAATGGGATGATGTACCAGGAATTGGCGGTTCTAAGATAGTTCTGGTGAAAATCGGTTATAGTGATAAAGGAAAAGGGCACGGTTCAGTTAATCTGGAGCTTCATGAACTTGCTCATTCATTGGAGCATTATCTGTACAATGGTAAAAAGGTGCAGGCGTTTATCCCCATTTGGAAATCGGAAGCATCCAAACTGTTTCCAGGCAATGATTATTTTATTTCTTATCAGGAAGAATACTTTGCTGAATGCTTTGCGATGTTTTACTATTCTAATGAGACGAAAATGCAATTGAAAAAATTTGCCCCTATGACATATCAATTCATTTCTTCATTATCATAGGGTTAAAGGGGTGTTAAGATGAAACAATATTTGGATTTATGTAAACATGTTTTAGAAAATGGAACGTTAAAAGGAGACCGAACCGGCACAGGCACTATCAGCACATTTGGCTATCAAATGAGATTCGATCTTGGAAAAGGTTTTCCTCTGCTAACAACAAAGAAATTACATTTAAAGTCTATCATATATGAATTACTGTGGATGCTTAAAGGAGACACAAATGTAAAGTATCTCCAAGAAAATGGTGTTAGAATTTGGAATGAATGGGCAGATGAGGCTGGGGAGCTTGGTCCTGTATACGGGCACCAATGGAGATCTTGGGAATCCGCAAGTGGGGAAACCGTTGACCAAATATCAGATGTTATCCAACAAATCAAAACTAATCCTAATTCACGTAGACTGATTGTTAATGCCTGGAATGTTGGAGAAATTGATAAGATGGCACTTCCTCCATGCCATTGTTTTTTTCAGTTTTATGTGGCAGATGGAAAATTATCTTGCCAACTGTATCAACGCTCTGCAGATATTTTTCTCGGAGTTCCATTTAATATTGCCTCCTATGCTCTATTAACCATGATGATCGCACAAGTATGTGAATTACAGCCTGGTGATTTTATTCATACATTAGGAGATGCCCATATTTATACCAATCATCTGGAACAAGTTAAGCTTCAACTAACAAGAGAACCTAAAAGTTTGCCAAAAATGGTGATAAATCCAGATGTGAAATCTATTTTTGATTTTCGTTATGAAGATTTTTCTCTGCAGGACTATCATCCACATCCACATATCAAAGGAGTTGTCAGTGTATGATTTCTTTATTATGGGCAGAGGATAAAAAAGGTGTTATCGGAAAAAATAATCAATTGCCTTGGCATATACCAGAAGATCTAAAGTATTTTAAAAGAACGACTATGGGCCATCCCATTGTTATGGGGCGTAAGACTTACGAATCAATTGGAAAACCTTTACCTGGAAGAACAAACATTATCTTAACGAAGGATGATCATTTTCAAGCAGATGGTTGTTTAATTTTTAAAACAAAGAATGAGTTATTAAACTGGATGAATGAAACTGATGATGAGGTATTTATTACTGGAGGTGCAGCTATCTTCGGATTATTTATGGAAGAAGCTGACCGGCTATACGTTACCAAAATTGATGAGGAATTTGAAGGAGATACATATTTTCCGCTTATTGACTGGTCGGAATGGAAGCTCATATCCAATGAAAAAGGCTTGAAGAACGAAGCAAACCCTTATGATTACGAGTTTCAAATATATGAAAGAGCATGATGGTTATTAAGTTATTAGTTAGGCGGACTACTATCATTAAATTTCAGTCCACGATAATCATAAACGTAAAAGTGTCTCCTGAATAAAGGAGACCTTTTTTTTCGCATGATAACTTCAAAGATAACATAATGAATAGTATTAGGTATAAAAATAGGAAATCCCTTTTTAAAATAAAGGAGACTAGCATTATATTAAAATAGATGTTATAAGCGCATGAAAATGTTACAATAGAAAGGATTTCTTTAAGCGGGGGGAATAAAATGATAAAAAAACTCACCTTCCTTTTCGCTATTGTTATACTAATGACCGGCTGTGCTGTTCATACAATCAATCAACCGAAGCAGACTAATATGACAGAAAAGCCTGTGCCTAAGAATCTGCACATGGTTGCCGTTGGGGACTCCCTTACAGAAGGGGTAGGAGATAGTACGAAACGCGGTGGATATATTCCATATTTGAAAGATATAATGGAAACGAAAAAGGAAATAGGTAAATTCACTTATGATAATTTCGGTGTAAGAGGGAACCGAACCGACCAATTATTAAAAAAACTTAAGGAACCAAAAGTTAAAAGTGATATAAAAAACAGTGATATTGTTATGATAACAATAGGCGGTAATGATGTAATGAAAGTCTTCAGGGACAATTTTACAGAATTGAAGATAGCAAAGTTTCAGTCTGCCATTAAAGGGTATCAATTAAGGTTAAATGAAATTCTTAAAACGATTCGGGAATATAAGCCAAATGTTGGAATTGTGTTAATAGGCATTTATAATCCTTTTTCAAAATGGTTTTCTGATATTAAGGAATTAGATCAGATTGTAGAAAATTGGAATGAAGCAAGTAAAAAAACAATAATGCAGTATGATAACACGCAATTTGTACCGGTTAGTGATATTTTTGAAAATCAAAATGAAGATTTATTTTACTCCGATGATTTTCATCCTAATGATAAAGGGTATAAGTTAATAGCGGAACGTGTAGGAAAAATATTAGCTGAAAATAAGCTCGATCAATTCAGAAAATAGCCGTGAGGTATTAAAATGAACAATGTTAAAAATCGCTGGAAAATAGCTTTCTTTACTTTATTAATCATTATTGTGTTATTTATTTTCGTTATCGGTTTTTTTGCTTTTTTGCCCACAGGAAAAGAAACCCTGCCAAATACAACGATAAATAATGATAAATTTGTGCAATTTCATATCAAAACTAATAAAGCAGATCTTAATAAACTTATTAACCATTATATTGAGAAGGAGGGTTTAGACGGGCCGATAAAATATAATGTTTACTTGAAAAATGATGTTGAGTTGACGGGTTCTTTACCAGTCTTCTCAGAGAATGTATTATTAAAAATGACATTTCAGCCTAAGGCGCTTAATAATGGGGATTTAATTTTAAAGCAGAAAACAATCTCTATTGGACATCTAAATCTGCCAGTTACTTATGTTCTGAAGTTTATTAAGAATTCCTATAAACTCCCCGACTGGGTTAGTATTAACCCTGATGAAAAAACAGTTTATGTTGGGTTACAAAAGATGGATATCGGTAAAAGTGATATAAGAGCCAGGCTGGATAAATTTAACTTAAGGGAAAATGATATTTCCTTTTCGTTACTTTTCCCAGTTGAAAATTAACCTAATAAGCAGGTGCTTTGGATAGGCACCTGCTTATTAAATCTTTTCTAAGTTCAGTATCACCGAAGTACAAGGAACCCTGTACTATACTCAAACAATCATTAATTGAGAATCTACAAAGAAAATTGTAAAAGATTTTGAAGAGGAAATTTCAATATCCTCTAGATTATGAATTACTTTACTTGTTTCATTATCTACCACTTCAATATTGGTTGCTGTTGGTTTCATTGTTGTATATTCTGTTGAAGCTTTATATGTTATGTTTTTAAAAAGTGTTTCTTTGTTTTTCATAAGAACATTTACGGACGGATATTCTGATGTTAAATGGATAAACTTCACTTTTGCTTCTTGTGAAGAAACCTCTGGGAAATCTTCAAAAGTTAATAATTGTAATTTATTATTTGTGGCAACGGTCGCCAAAGTATAGGCATGGCCGGTTTCAAATCTAATATTTTTGTTAATGATAGTGGATATTTGATTTCCTGCCGGATATATGTCTAGATGATGTTTGCCTTCATGTAAAGTATAATATGGAGTAATATTCTTAAAAGGAAGGTCTTTTATTAACATTTTGCCATTTGTATATATGTCAATATTGGCTACAGCTTTTGTTGCGTTTAAAAATCGTACGTAAACGGGGTTTAAACCATTATTAGCTCTGCTTAACCATAGTGCTTTATTCAAGTATTCCAAGTGTTTCTGATAATATTGGATATGAGCTGCAGGATCTTTATATTTAAAATAATCTGCTAGCAAGTTATATTGAGCGGCCCTTTGAAGATAATAAGATTGATTTTTCATGAACTATCGCTCCATTTTTATTGTTGATACACTATATTCGGGTGCCTATGGGGTGGTGACACGAGTTTCTAGTGTTAAAGCAAAGGATGATTTATAATTTTATATATAGTTTACATATCGATAGGAGGTAAGTGGATGTCTAAGGAATTGGCTACCTTTGCAGGAGGATGTTTTTGGTGTATGGTAAAACCATTTGATGAACAGCCAGGGATCATAAGCGTTATTTCTGGATATACCGGTGGAACGAAGCAAAATCCGACCTATGAAGAAGTTTGTTCCGGTTTAACAGGGCATATAGAAGCAGTCCAGATAACATTTGATTCAAGTATCTTTCCATATGACAAGCTATTATCAATTTTTTGGCAGCAAATAGATCCTACAGATGCTGGAGGACAATTTTATGATAGGGGTTCATCTTACAGACCAGCCATATTTTATCATTCTGAAAAGCAAAGACAAATGGCAGAGCAATCGAAAAAAGAGCTTCAAGAAAGCGGTAAATTTAAAAAGCCAATTGTGGTGGAAATTGTCCCAGCTTCTACGTTTTATCCTGCTGAGGAATATCATCAGCATTATTATCAAAAGAATCCTGTTCATTATCATGCCTATCACGAAGGGTCTGGAAGAGCTGGCTTTATAAAAAAATATTGGGGTGATCAAATTGAATCCAAATGAATTAAAAAAGAAGTTAAGTCCAATCCAATTTGAAGTTACACAAAATAATGCAACAGAACCGCCTTTTCAAAATGAATACTGGAATCAATTTGAAGAAGGAATATATGTAGATGTTGTTTCTGGTAAGCCATTATTTAGTTCCAGGGATAAATATGATGCTGGTTGTGGTTGGCCTAGCTTTACAAAGCCAATAGAGGAAGAGGAAGTTATCGAAAAGCTGGATACGAGTCATGGAATGATTAGGACAGAAGTTAGAAGTAAAACCGCGAATTCTCATTTGGGGCATGTATTTGATGATGGACCAGGTCCAACAAAATTAAGATACTGCATTAATTCTGCCTCTTTAAAATTTATTCCCAAAAGTGCACTAGAAGCTGAGGGATATGGAAAATATCTCAAATTATTTTCGTAGCTATTTGATTAAATTCACCATTGTTTATAGGCGAATGCACATTCCACTTTTAGGTTTATATCATATCCTAAAATGAAAAATTAAAAATTTCATTTGAGGAGTTGACAGGTATGCACTACGGAGGTTATGGCGGATACGGTTGCTGCTATCCCGTTTATGATGGATGCTGCGGGTATGGGTATGGCGGAGGCTATAGAAATAGCTTTGCCTTAATTGTAGTCTTGTTTATTTTACTCATAATAATTGGAGCGTGTTGGATAAATTAGATTGAAAAAAGTCCCCTAAAAATATGTGGCCACTGAAAAAGCCGCAAATTTTAAAAGGCAGTTGAAAAGTTCATTTATTTGAATTTTCAATTGCCTTTTACTTTATTAAAGAAAGGAAAAAGGCCATTTTTCGCCTAAAACTCAGACGGAAAACGACCTTTTTGTATTCCCTTGAGATTAAAAAGAGTTTTTCAGTGGCCACAAAAATATTGGAGACTTTTTTACAATTAAAAATTATATGCAAACTCTTAAATGAAAGTCTATTACATTTTAAAATTAGATACTAGTTGACGTAAGTTTTCAGCTTGTTTTGATAATTCTGAAGCGGATGCTGTTACTTCTTCCATAGCTGCAGAACCTTCCTCGGAAGCTGCTGCTGTCGTTTCTGTATGAGAAGCAGTAATCTCGGCAATTTGACCAACAGCAGCAAAGGCATTTGATACTTCTCTGCTTAAAAGGAGGGTACGTTTAATTTGCGTAACCATTTCCCCAATAACTTCTGTTGTATCATTTGTGTGATTCAGTATTTTTTGTAAAGATTGTGTTGTTTCATTTGAAATTTCAACTCCAGAAATAACTGCTTGAACTCCTTCATTATTTTGCTCTATAACTGTATTTACTTCATTTTGAATGGAATGGACAATAGTGGCAACTTCTTTTGCAGCATTTTGAGATTGCTCTGCTAATTTTCTAACCTCATCAGCAACCACAGCAAATCCGCGGCCGTGTTCGCCTGCTCTTGCAGCTTCTATTGCAGCATTTAATGCTAACAAGTTTGTTTGTCCAGCAATTCCAGTTATAGTATTAATGATTTTCGTTATTTCATCCGATTTTTTTCCTAAGGATTCGACGGTAGAGCTAGTGTTTGCTATTGTTTCTTCAATGCTCATAATTTTAACGGATGCTTCTTTCACTGATTCTTCTCCTGTTTTCGCAGAGGCTTCCATATTTAATGCCGCCACTTTTACACGATCTGCAAGTTCGCCTAAAACTTCTACTACTTCATTGAGTGCATTCATTTTTTCTAAAGATTGATTCATCTGTGTGGTAGTCTTTTCGCTACCTGTAGCAATTTCACTTGAGGTTTCAGCTATAGACATAATCGTCCGTGCCGTTTCTTCAGCAGAAGCAAGCAATTCTTCACTGCTTACGGAAACATTCTCAGCCATTTTTGCAACATCTTTTACAAGCCTTGCAATGCCATCAATAAGTATATTTGTATCTTTAGCAAGACCGGAAAGTTCATCATTCGATTTAACTTGAATCCTCTTTGTTAAATCTCCTCCAGCATTAGCGATTTCAAGGATGGATTTGCTTATTTTCTTCACATTTGATTTAATGCCCCTTGATAAGGCAATGGAAAGAATAATAGTAAGAAGGACGGCTAATAAGGATAAGAGAATCGAAACAGCTTCCATTATTTTAACCATTGTATGTAAACTGTCAATTCGAGCTTGGGATGATTTTGTTTGACCATTATCAAATGCCTGAATATCTGCTTCCATTTTCCCCATGTAATTTTTGCCATTTGCATCTTTAATTAAGTCTCTTGCATCATTTTCACTTTGAAATTGACGTGCTTGGATTACATTATCGATTGAACCTGTCCAATAATAGTAGGACTCTTCGATTGCTCCTAGCTTATTAAGGCTTGTTTTATCACCTTTTACAAGGGATTTAAGATCTTTAATAGTTTTATCTATGGAATCTTTATTAGTATAATAAGGATCTAAGAAACTTTTATCTCCTGTAATTGCATATCCTCTTTCAGCCGATTCCATTTTATAAGCTGATTGGAGAACACCCTGTATTTTCTTTTGGATTACTAGATCATGTCCCATAACTCGGTTAATTTCATTTTCCAGCTTGTTCATATTCATATATGATGTAATGGTTAATACAAGTAAAAGAATGGTAAGAATTCCGAAAGAGATAGTGATTTTCCCTCTGATGGTTTGTAAATAAGAAAATGAGATTTTTCTTTGTTTTGGGATCCTTTCTTTTTGGACCTTTATTTTTTTTGGCTTTTTCAGCTTAGGAATATTTCTATCTTTTTTTCCCATTTTGTTCCCCCCTATGATTTAGAGATACAGTATGCCAAATTATCTAATGATTATTTTACTAATATGTATCTGAATAATCTAGTTATTCTAGCGATTATTTGTCGAAAAATTGGCTAATATGTAACATTAGACTTATTTTATTCCCTTATATTACCATTCGCTTAATATATAAATGCAAGTAATATTGAAAACTTTACGCTCATTATATCTTCCTGTATAGTAAACTCAAGATTTTAATATAAAAGGGCGTATGTATGATGAACAAATCTTTTTACCATTACTTAATGAAATATCGTGATGCGAAATCGAAGGATGAACTTTCTCATTTTGCGAATTCTGCATATAAGGATCATGGATTTCCAAAACAATCAACAGATTATAACGAACTAAGCATATACTTGGAGATGAATGGAAGCTACTTAGACTCCATGTCGATTTTTGATCGTGCTTGGGAACTGTATATATTCGAAGAAAAGAAGGACTTATAAAGTGTGATGATAATATTAATGCCCGGTAAAACATGAATGAGTTTATGTAGTCATTTGCAATTTTTCTTTTACCCTATTTTAAAAAGGCTTAATCAAACAATCGTTTCAATCATTTCTTGCATATAATTTATTAGCAATTACTTTACAGATTTCAAGGAGACGGGAGGCAATGGACAATAAGGAAAAACCACAATTTAAGATAGGGGATACTGTTGTTATTATTAAATATGGAACGGTTGGAAAGGTTTCAGATATTAAGTATATAGATGGACAATATTATTATGAAGTTAATGATAATGGTGGTTTGTTTAAGTTTAATGGATTAGTGTTATTATCTGACTTTAAAGGGGAAATAATGGAAAAAGAACAGATAGATATTGAGTATAAGTTCTTCTTCGGAGATTTAGTGCAAGTGAAAGGGTATCTTGACGAGCTTTTCAAAGTGGTAGGCTTTAGAACAGAAATTTGGCGTTATAAAGAAGATGCTTGGGAAGATATTATCTATGAGTTAACGAGAATTACCGATGGGGAATGGTTGGAAGCTGATGAAAACGAGTTGATATTAGTAGCAGAATCAGATGTTGCAGAAAGCTATTTGAAAAAGTATGGATTCATTTATCCGGTTAAAAAAGCAAAAAAGCCTTTGCTGCTTCCTTCACCAAAGGAGCAATTTATTAATAAAATCGATGCATTACTAGATATGTATAATGATTATAAAACGATGTATATTATGTTCTCAGATTCTTATTATATTGAGATGATGGATTCCATTAAGAACCAACTATCAGACCTTTTAAATAAAAGCAACAATAAGATTAGAAGGCATACAGGATGAAATATTCTTAGCTTGCAATGTTTATTCATATCCATATGAAATGTTGCATAAAAGTATTGTAAGAACATACTTTTATAACAGAAGGAGGCGATTTTTTATGCGGGAAATTGAAGTGTTTATTGACACGGAAGAAATTGCTGAGTTCTTTTTCAAAGAGCTTGTTAAAAGGGGTTATGCACCAAAAGAAGAAGAACTGGAAGAAATCGCCGATATCACATTTGACTACTTAATTGCAAAATGCATAATCGATGAAGAATTAGATTAAGATGGAAGATAGGAATGACATCAACCACCTCTTTGAAAGAGGTGGTTTTCATTTAAAGTTAATAAAGCGATAAAAATAGACAAAAGAAGTGGAATTTCGAAAGAGGATTCGCGCCTTTCATTTTTGAATACATATATTAAGAGAGAAATGAAGGGAGCAGTTCTATGCAATTGTTAAAAACGCTTAAACGAAATCAAAGTCGCGATACGGAGTATGATATTACTCTATTTCAGACGCCTAAATTTGGACAGAAAAAAGGATTTAAAAATGTTTATCAATTAAAAATAGCTGGAAAGAACCATGAAGATGTTCTTTACAAAGTCTTTGCCATATTTAATACAATCGATTCCCTTCCAAAGGATTACTATGCACGATATTTAGGAACAGGAGATATCGTTTTTATCGATGAAGGGAGAAATGGGCATTATTACTACCAATTGAAATCTGGAGGATGGAAAACAGTCAATAGAATACATATAAGCTGAATAAAAAAGGCTTGGCTTCCAACTCCAAAAGAAGGGGAAGCCAAGCACTTTTATTTTTTTCGCTTATTTGCAGAATATTCTTTTCCATGTGCCTCTTGTTCTGCGATAATCTCATCTTCAGGAATATGATTATTTTTCTTTTGACCATTAATTCGATTTCGATGTTTCTTGCCCATTGTATTTTCCCTCCTTGCAATGTTCTTTTTTAGCGTTTCCAAAAATGCTTTTATCATTACACGAATAGGATTGCAACAAATGCTTTAAAAATATAAAATGTACTATGAATGGAAAGGAGATTATATAATGAGTGTACATATCGGTGCTAAAGAAAACGAAATTGCGGAGACGGTTCTTTTACCTGGAGATCCACTTCGAGCAAAATATATTGCTGAAACGTTTTTAGAACAGGTGACATGCTATAATGAGGTTCGAAATATGTTTGGATATACAGGTACGTATAAAGGTAAACGAGTATCTGTTCAGGGAACAGGGATGGGAGTTCCATCTATTTCAATCTATGTAAACGAATTAATGCAGAGCTATAATGTTCAAAATTTAATTCGTGTTGGAACATGCGGTGCTATCCAAAAGGACGTTAAGGTTAGAGATGTTATTATAGCAATGACAGCGTCAACGGATTCACAAATGAATCGACTAACATTTGGGGGCATTGATTATGCACCGACCGCTAATTTTGAATTATTGAAGAAAGCTTATGACAGAGGTTTAGAAAAAGGTTTAAACCTTAAAGTGGGTAGTGTATTTACAGCAGATATGTTTTATAATGACAATGCTGATCACGAGAAATGGGCAAAATACGGTATTCTTGCAATCGAAATGGAAACAGCTGCTTTGTATACTCTCGCTGCAAAATACAATCGAAAAGCGCTTTCTATTCTGACGGTTAGCGATCATATTCTCACTGGAGAAGAAACTTCAGCAGAAGAGCGTCAATTAACTTTTAATGATATGATTGAAGTAGCTCTTGAATCCGCAATTAAATAAAGACATTTCAAAAAGTCTCATGAAGAGACTTTTTGTTTTTTATCGATAGGGTTAATCAAAAATTCATATTTTTACCTATTCTTTTCTTGCATTTCTTTGATAAACTCTTAACTGTGGGAAATTTTTTTAGGGATTTAGAGGAAAGGTGACATGATGAAACGCATTTTAATATTGACAGCAGTTATTTTTTTGTTAGGTGGATGTAGTTTGGGTCAATATAAAGCTACAGATACCAATGCTAAAAACAATCAAGAAAAAGTATCAAACGGAAATAGTCATTCAACAGGTAAAGAAATAGTGCAAAAGAATACAGACAACACTGATCCTGATTTATTGTTGAATGCAGAATATTTCAATCAAGTTAAGGTTGTAAACGGAATAAAGATGATCCAGAATACGTCCAATACTCTGGCCCTAGTTAATAAAGAGTATTCATTAGGGGATTATGCGCCTAATGATCTTGTTCGTCCGAAAGTTGCTTTCTCTTTCGGCAATCAGGATATTGAAAAAAGTTATATGAGAAAAGAAGCAGCTGCAGCTCTTGAACAAATGTTTTCTGCAGCTAAACAGGATAATGTTATTCTTTATGCTGCTTCCGGCTATCGATCTTACAAAAGGCAAAAAACATTATTTGATGCAGAGGTTGCGAATGTAGGGAAAGAAAAAGCAGCTCAGGCTGTTGCATTTCCAGGTGAAAGTGAGCACCAAACTGGTCTTGCAATGGATATAACAAGTCAAAAGGAAAATTATCTTCTTACGGAGAAATTTGGAAATGAAAAGGAAGGAAGATGGCTTCATGATCATGCTCATGAGTTTGGCTTTATTTTGAGGTATCCGAAAGACAAAGAAAATGTAACTAAATATGAATATGAGCCATGGCATTTTAGATACGTTGGGAAAAAAGCAGCGGAAGTAATATATAAAAACAATTGGACATTAGAAGAATATTTTCAGCATGTTAAAAAGGCATAAGCGGGGACACCCGCTTTTTTTGTATAGTTTTAATCCTAATTACTAGGACAGGAGAAGCCACCTTTAAATTGGGCATGAAAATAATTTCTTCTCATAAACTATTTTTATAGACAGGCTAGATGAAAATGGTGGAGGAGAGAACAATACAAAAAGTTGGACAAATCATTTTAGGAAGTATTTTATTGTCTATTGGTGTAAATGGATTTTTAATTCCCCATCAATTAATTGATGGAGGTTTGATGGGAATTGCATTAATTATCTATTACTTCTTCGAAATCCCCACCAGTGTAAGCATGATATGCCTAAGTATACCTTTATATATATTTGCTTTTATTTATTATCGTCGTTATTTTTATAACAGCCTTATAGGATTAATCTTCTGTTCCTTTTTTTTAGATTTGTTTGCCTTTTTATCCGATAGAATTAACTTACCAATATTTCCAAGTGCAATTGTTGGGGGAATCTTTATAGGGCTGGGGGCAGGCTTTATTCTTCAAACAGGTGTTGCCGGGGATGGACTGGATTTGTTTGCACAGATGGTCGGGGGATTTTCAAATATCAATGTTGGAATTATTATTTTCGTATTGGACACCATTGTACTTTTATTGGGTATGAAATTTTTGGGACTTCATATTTTTTTATTTTCCCTATTAGCAACTATTGCAGTTGGGATATTTACATCCATCTTAACCATAAGGTATATAGAGTAGATGAATAGCCAAATAAAAGGAGGAATAATTAGATAAAATATAACAAAGTTTGTGATTTTTTTACGTTTAAAAAACCTTTTCTTTCGTAATTCGATAAAAGCTGATAAAATAAAGAAGTTAATATTTTTTACATAAAATACAGATTTACCCGCGTCTTGTATATGGGAATGAAAGTGGTGAATGTCTTGGAAGAAGAAAAGAAGGGTGTTGAGCCTTCAACAGAAAACATAAATGGCTTTATTCGAATGAAGAAATTTACCTTTGTGATGCTTATTTTTATACTCGTATTTGCTACGGCAGGTGTAACTACGCTTGTTCTGGCATTCGGGGATAAAAAAGCTGTAAATGTAGGAGTTGCAAACAATCGGCCGGAATTTGATAAGTTGTATGCCGTGTATGACAAATTAGAAAGTAATTACTATAAAAAAGTGGACAAGAAAACATTAATAAATGGTGCCATTAATGGAATGGTAGATGCTCTAGGGGATCCATACTCTGATTACATGTCTGAGGACGAGGCAAAACAATTTAACGAAAGCATCTCTTCATCCTTTGAAGGAATTGGCGCAGAAATTCAGGAAAAAGACGGTTTTATAACTGTTGTATCACCTATTAAAGGCTCTCCGGCTGAAAAAGCGGGTCTTAAGCCGAATGATAAAATATTATCCGTTGATGGTAAAAGTATTCGGGGAATGTCTGCCAATGAAGCGGTATTACTAATTCGCGGGAAAAAAGGGACAAGTGTGAAGCTGACGATTCAACCCGTTGGCTCTAAAGAAACAGCTGAATTGACGATTGTACGTGATACCATTCCTATTAACACGGTTTATGCTGAAATGATGAAAAATGGGATTGCTAAAGTACAAATTACAAGCTTTTCAGAGAATACTTATAGTGAACTGGAAAAAGCTTTAGATGATATGGGCAAAAAAGGGATGAAATCATTAATCCTTGATATGCGTCAAAATCCAGGAGGATTATTAGACCAAGCGATAAAAATTTGTAATCTATTTGTTCCAGAAGGTAAAGTAATTGTTCAAACGGAGGACCGTAATGGCAAACGTGGACAAGAGGTTGCAAAAGATGGTAAGAAGATTGATGTACCTGTGGTAGTCATTATAGATGAGGGGAGTGCAAGTGCATCTGAAATCACAGCAGCAGCCCTTAAAGAATCGGCAAGTATTCCATTGATCGGTCATAAATCGTTTGGAAAGGGAACAGTGCAAACAGCTACGAACTTCAAAGATGGATCCGATGTTAAATTTACAGTGGCTAAATGGTTAACTCCTAATGGTGAATGGATTCATGAAAAAGGCATCCAACCGGATTATAAAGTAGACTTGCCGAAATATGCCAGCCTACCTATTCTTGATCCAAGTAAGAAATGGAAGCAATCAGATGTCTCCAGCACTATAAAAACAGCTGAACAAATGTTGAAGGCAATAGGTTATAATCCAGGTAAAGTAGATGGATTATACGACAGTCAAACTGTAAATGCTGTGGAAGAATTTCAAAAGGCTGAAGATCTTAAGGTGACTGGTATTCTTGAAGGAGAAACTACAGTTGAGTTAATGAACAAGCTTCGTGAAAAAATAATTAAAGATGATCCTCAGGTAAAAAAAGCCGTTGAGGTCTTAAGTGAAAAATAAGGGTTTCCGGATACAATTGTAAATGGTTCTCTTTAACCACAAATCACCTAGCAAAAAGAGTACGAAATCAAAATGATTTCGTACTTTTTTTGAAAAATATAAATGTCATGGAAATGCGTTTTTTTTTGAGGCGGCATTATTTTTTTGCTATTTTCTCGTTACTCCATTCATTCCATTTTTTCTTAAATTCCAAAGATAAAAAGAGTATAGTGCATAATAAGATATGAAAAGTCCCAAAATAAAGAAAGCAAAAACGATACCATAATCTTGACTTGATACTTTACTGCTTACAAACTCTCTTATTCCTGTTTTTATCCCCATATAGATTAAGATAAATAATAAAAGTAATCCAAAACCTTGATACTTACTTTTTTGTTTTATTGAGTCTCTCTTTTTACGCATAAGGTATCGGAAGTATCCAACAAATAAACCAATAATAAATAATAAAACAAAAATAAAACGTAAGGGGTGGTCGTCGACAAATAATTTTATTATAGTGCTAACGGAAATAACTAAAAGAATCAACCAAGTAATAATGTAATAATTTAGTGTGAACGATTTCATGAAAGTACCTCCTTTTTCACCTTAAGG
This sequence comes from Heyndrickxia camelliae, assembly GCF_002844575.1. Classification (GTDB taxonomy): domain Bacteria; phylum Bacillota; class Bacilli; order Bacillales; family Bacillaceae_C; genus Margalitia; species Margalitia camelliae. Next base: position 65,582 of record NZ_PIQO01000003.1, on the reverse strand, counting down.
TGAATGATTATCTTGTTCTTCAAGACGTTTTTCTTAGTACGAAGTATAAAATGAAATAAATTAGCAGTTGACCTACAAACAGACAGCTTAAAATCTTGGTGTATTCTGTCATATCCAATGTTGTAAAAATAATCATTAAAATTGCTTCAATAATCACAGAATAATAAAAGGCTTTAGACCGAGCATCTTTTGAAATATATATATATCGCTCGTCATTGACATCAATATTCCATTTTTTAGCATAGTCTTTACTAGTTTTTAAACGTAATACTTGAAACAACCGTAGTGTTGCAAGAATAAACAATGCTAGCCCTAATCCTCCCCAAAACGAATCAATGCGACCTAATATTTCAGATAAAACAAATAACATCCCCCCGACTATTAAGATAATTACATATGAAAATGTTCTGTGTCGCAAATTTATTTCCACCTCTCCTAGTCTTCAAAAATAAATACTTCTTCAATTGTTTTTCCAAAGGTTTTCGCAATTCTATAGGCGAGCAAAAGCGAAGGGGTGTAATTTCCTTTTTCAATAGAAATTATTGTTTGCCTACTAACGCCTACTTTGTCAGCGAGATCTTTTTGAGTCATTTTATGTTCCGCCCTTAATATATGAATTCGGCTTGACAATAAGGGTTTATTTACATCCACAAAAATTAAGTCCCCTTTCAAGTGAGCTTACTAAAAGGGTAAAGTATATTTAACAAAATGTCAAGTTTATTTTACATTTGGTGTTAGACTAATACTTTCTTAAAAAAATAGAAAAAAGTGCGAAAATATTGGTTCCATTTTTTTATTATGTAATGTAATGCAATGAAGTTTATAAAGAGACACTCTTATTTTTTATATCGATTTCTTTTTCTTCAATAAAGGAAATGATAATAAAAAGCCCGATTATATCGGGCCATAGTATTTCTAAATATTAGTATGTTTGTGCAGTGTTTTCACCAAATTTAAGGAATGTCCTTTCATCCTCAATAAGTCCGCATGCTGCACATTGAACACGGTATTCAGGTCCTTTATACGGAATATGAAATGGATTAACCGCATTATTATCATATTCTTCAACTATATCTCCTGACCTGGGATCCATTTTTACCGCTTGAGGTACTTGCTGTATAATATTGAACCTGGACCGATTTGTTTTGCAATTAGGACAACAGTATGGACCATGCATTTTATCTACCTCCTACATGATAGGTTCTAGATATAGTTTTCCACACTTTTCTCATTATATGTAAATGTGAAATCTATACTTTAGCGCTGATAAAAGGATGAAAATTTAGATAAAAAGAAGAGAATATTGAAATACTATTGAAAAAAAAGTTATATGTAGTGTCATTTAAAAAAACTGTCAAGCCTATTTTTTATAATAATTAATGGATGTATAACCTTTATATTACTAAAATTACTTTTATTCCTATATCATCTGTTAGTCTCGATATCAGGTATAGTAGGATTTATTAGACCGATATTAAAATATGATTCATACATTAATATAATGGTAGATTTCCCCTCAAATATTACAAAAATCATATGGTAAGATTTTTGTGTGATAGATTTTCACTATGTGAGGAGGAAATTTCGATGATGAAACCACTAATTATAACAGCAACTGCCTTAGCATTATTAGCAGGACCAATGCTCCATCATAAAGCTGATGCGGCAGAAGTAAAAACGAATGAAGTTAAATATGAATTTAAAACAACTAATATCCAAGACTTACAGGCTTGGTTAAACACTATTAAGAAACAGTACAATGTAAATTCTACACAAAATCATGCTCAATCTGTAAAGCAGCCAACTCAAAATGTACAAAAAGTTAAAAATACGAATACTAACAAAAAATCAAATAAGACAACTAGTACTAATCAAACAAACTATCAATTAAGTGCGTATGAAAAGAAAGTAGTTGACTTAACAAATCAAGAGCGAAAAAAGAATGGACTTCCTGCTTTAAAAATCAACACAACATTAAGTAAGATGGCACATACAAAGGCAAATGATATGGCAGTTAACCACTATTTTGATCATACAAGTCCTACTTATGGATCACCGTTTGATATGATGAAAAAATTCGGTATTACGTACCGGGCAGCGGGAGAAAATATTGCCATGGGTCAAAAAACACCTCAGGAAGTAGTAAATGGATGGATGAATTCTCCAGGTCACCGTGCAAATATTCTTAATAAAAATTACACGGCAATTGGTGTAGGATTTGTTGCAAACGGAAATTATTGGACACAAGAATTCATTGGAAATTAAATGATATACAAAAGACCATGGTATGCTCCATGGTCTTTACGTTTTATTGTAATCCTATTCTAGTTTTTCCTTTTTTTCTCAGTACATAAAATAATCGTAAGGATAGGGTAATAGCACCTACTGCTAGCCCTGTGATAAGACCGAGCCAATATCCGTATGGCCCAAAGTTTGTATAGTTTGCAATGACATACCCAAAAGGCAATCCTATTATCCAATAAGAAATGAAAGCCATAATAAAGGTAACGTTAACATCCTTATATCCTCTAAGTGCTCCTTGGACAGGTGCTTGGATGGCATCTGACAATTGAAAAAATACTGCATATAATAAGAAATGAGTCGTTAAAGCAATAACCTTTATATCATTGCTATATACTTTAGCGACGAGCTCATTGTTTGTAAGTAATAGTATTCCTAATATAAATGCCATTACAACCGCAATACTAATACCGAGTTTACTGTACTGTCGAGCATCATCGAATCGTTCTGCGCCAACTTCATACCCGATAACGATGGTCATTGCCATTGAAATGCTTAATGGAATCATATATAAAAGCGAAGAGAAATTAATCGCAATTTGATGTGCTGCAATAATATTTGTACCATATTTCGCCATAACTAATGTAACAGCCGCAAAAATACTGGTTTCAAAGAATGTGGAGAGACCAATTGGGATTCCTAACACAAAAATTTCTTTCCATTTTTTAAAAGATACCGGATACCATTTTTTAAAAATCATAAAACTTGAGAATGGTTTTTGAAAATGGATTACAGCGAATGCTATAAACATTATGAGCCAGTATGTAATAGCCGATGCGACACCAGAACCAACTCCACCAAGCTTAGGCATGCCTGCATTTCCGAAAATAAATAAAAAATTCAATGCAACATTGATGGGAAGAGAGAGCAACGTGATAATCATCGTAACTCTTGTCATTCCTAATGCATCCATAAAGGATCTTAAAACATTATAAATAAATAAAGGAATAATGCCGAAAGAAAGAGCTACTAAATAATACTTTGCCACATTTCTAACATGAGCTTCTAAATTCATTTGCTGTAATATAGGTTTAAGTGCAAAGCTTCCGATAACTAAAATGATAATGGCAAGGAATATAGCAGCGTAAATACCCTGAATAACAGAAAAGGCGACATCCTTATTTTTCTTGCCACCAACAAGATGAGCAATTATTGGTGTGATAGAAAGTAAAATGCCACTAAGTCCAGTAAAGACTGGAACCCACAAAGACGAGCCGATTGCAACACCTGCAAGATCAGTCTTCGAATACTTACCTGACATCATCGTGTCAAAGAAATTCATAGAGTACATAGCTAATTGCGTGAAAAGAATCGGTATAAGAATGGTTATTAATTGGATAAGCTTTCCTTTTGTCGTAAATGTCTGTTTCATCGTTTGTACCTCATATAAAATGAATTTATCCATTATAACATAATCATTTGCAAATGTAAGTAATATATTTTTTTCTTGCTCATATAGTGATATTGGACAAGCTAATGAGGAGGAGATAGGGGATGGCATACAAATATTCAAAAGGCTGGTATGTTCAAGAATTAAAACAAATGGGTGTGCGTTACCACCCTGTTGAACGAAAAAAGCTAGAGAAATACAAAACATGGGTAATTAGAAATCTTTATAATGAAAAAGTAAATAAATAAAAACTCGCCAATTAATGAACTGTACCAAAATTGTTAGACACAAAACTAAACAATTTTGGTGCAGTTTTTTTATGGCAAATTTAGATATAAAAAAGTTGAATGCCTTAGTTTGAGAGCAGCAAAAATTACAACAAAACTCAAAACGCAAGTAATTTTTGAACTAAGGAATGAATATAGAAGCGCTGAGCTGATCAAGATGGCGCGTATCAAAAGAAACACATATTATTATTGGACAAAACATATGGATTGCCCCGATAAATATACAAAGGTGAAAGAAGTAATACAAGAAATATATCCTCAACATAAAGGTCATTATAAGACACCGAAGAATAAAAAAGAGCTTGATAAAAAAGGATTGATTCTTGACCCAAAGACTGTCCTTAAGCTAATGAACCAGAGGGGGATTTTAAGTGCCAGGTCTGAATGAAGAAATAAAAGTCCTATCGCGGAAATGTAGGGAGAGTTGCGCCTAATGTTCTAAATAGGGATTTCCATGCCAACAGACCTAAACGGAAATGGGTAACAGATGTTACAGAATTCAGCCATTTTGGGCAAAAACTCTATCTACCTCCTATTCTTGATTTGTTCAATAGTGAGGTCATCTCTTATATCGCCCCACTTTTGATTTAGTAAGGAGATATGCTTGAACAAGCTTTAGGGGTTTTAAATCCAGAGGATGAGTTAATCTTTCATTCAGATCAAGTATGTATAAAGAAAAAGTTAAAAGACCTGAGTCCAGTAAAATGCCGGACTCAGGTCTAATATGCTGTTTAAAATATATATTTGTCTAACTCTTTTGGTTCACTTCACTAACAGGCGAGTTTTTATGCTTCTAATGCTTGTTCTTCTTGTAATTCATCATTTCTCATTAAATAAAGGGAGTATTGGTCCTTAGATATTTCATATAAATCGTAAATATATTCTTTATCATTTAATTGATTGAATATACATTTTCTCGTTTCATTTGCTTTGACTACATATGGAAGTTTTTCAGCTGCCCTTAGGGAGCGTACATTCTCTTTTCGGATACGCATAAAAATAGTCTCAATCCCTAATTCATAAAATAATTCCTGAAAGAAATCATTTTTAGCGAGCTGATTATAGCCTTTTCCGTGATATGGTTTGCCAATCCATGTTCCTAAAAAACCTGCATTGTCTTTTATATCAAATAAATTAATCGTTCCTATCGGGCTTCCCCATTCATCTAAAATTGTTCTGGAAATTAATTCTCCACGTTCTTCTGCCTCAATCGTCTGCTTAGTTAAAAAAAGGAATTCATCATGTGAATATGCTTTGTGGCGAACGAAAGGGAAGACATCAGGGTGCGTCATAAGTTCAAATAAACAAGAATTTTCTTGCCCGTTTAGATCTCGTTTCTTGAGCATCGATATCCCTCCAAAGAGGGCAGTCCTCCTAAAGAAGTGAAGACCCACCCTCGAAATTTTTTAAAATTGCCTAAAAAATTTCGGGGTGGGAATCGAACCCACTAGAACCAGTCTAAACGTTAGCTGGTGGCGCACCATTTGCCTTCCCTAATTGATGTAAAACATCAAAAAGTTATATTTTACTTTTAAATACCTTAAAGAATGATTCTTAAGGTAATTATCTACTTTGAAAAAACTCCTTTTGCTTTAACATAGTTAATGAAACATAATAAATTTTTACTTTCTTTTTGTATATTACAATAAAACTTCTCAAATGAAAATAGGATAAATATTAATATTTTATGACCAATTTTTACTAACCTCGACATTTATTTTTTTTTACTTTTTGCGTAATGAATCAAAAAATACAAACTTAATATAATTATGGCAATAATAATAATAGGTTTTATGTAATCACCCGCAACATCGCTAATTTGTTCCCAATGATTATTTAATTGAATACCAAGCAATAAAAAAAGGATTGTCCAAGGGAGCATTGCAGTAGTTGTGTAAAGGATAAATTGGGAAAATTTCATTTTCGCTATTCCTGCTGGAATAGAAATCGCGTGACGAACAATGGGTATAAATCTTGCGGTGAAAATCACAATAGTACCATATTTTTGAAACCATCTTTCCGATGCGTCTAAATGCTTTTTCTTAATTAATAAGAACTTTCCATATTTCTCAAAGAAAGGTCTGCCGCCATAGTATCCAAGCCAGTATAAAAATACTTGTGCTATGGTCCCGCCAACTATTCCAGCAATCGTGGCACTAATAAAAGATAGCTCCCCTTTTGCAATTAAAAAGCCGCCATAAGCAAGTACAAGTTCACTCGGGATCACTTCTATCATTAAGGCAAGTGCAATTCCGAAAAATCCGAGGTTTCCTAACTGTTCCAATGCATTTACAATCCATTCATGATTCATCTTTCTCAACTCCACTAAAAAATTCCAATAGTCTGGAGAGCAATGATACCAAAACCTAGAAACCATACATAATAGGCAAATATTTTTAGAGATTTCTTTTTCAGATAGTTAATCATTCCCACAATTGCAATATAACCGAATATAGCAGATGCAATCGTTCCAAACAGAAGACTCATGAGAGTGATACTTTCTGCTTGTCCAGTGAAAATATCTTTCCCCTGTAAAATGATGCCCCCAAAAATAGCTGGAGTGGATAATAAGAAAGAAAAATAAGCAGCCGTTTCTCTGTCCAATTTTCGCAACAGACCTGCTGCAATCGTTAACCCAGATCTGGACAGGGCTGGGAAAATTGCGGCAGCTTGAAATGTTCCAATTACTAGGGCATCTGAATAACTAATATTTTCGAGTTTCTTATGACCTTGTTTCTTGGCACTCTCGGCCCACCATAAAATGCAACCTGTTGCTAAAAATTCCCATCCGATGGTACTTCCTGATTTGGAGATGGAATCAAAAAAATCTTTAAATAAAAATCCTGCAATAACGGCTGGGATTGTTCCAACAATCATGATTTTGGTAAGTTTACTAAAAGGGTGTCTTATAATATGAAAGAGATCATCCTTATAAACAACTAGAACTGCGAGTAAGGTACCAACATGGAGCATCGTATCTAAGAATAGGCCTGCTTCATCCAAGCCAAATAGATGCCGGCCGATAAATAAGTGTCCCGTACTTGAAATGGGCAGAAATTCTGTAAGTCCTTGAATGATTCCTAAGATAAAAGCTTGTATATTCGACAGCATATCCATACTCCTTCAATGAAAAATTTCCTAAAAGGACAACATATTAAATGATATGCAAAACATGTTTGAGGATGTCCAAAAAAAGAAAAGAATAAATTATGTATCTTTTTTCTTTCCTCATCGTATATGCTATAGAGATGATTAGATTCAGGGGGAATGAAAATGGCATCTAAAGATGAAAGGCTTTTGGCAACATTAATTTATATTTCAAGTTTTTTTACTGTTTTTATCGGACCGTTAATTATTTGGCTGCTTAAGAAAGAGGAGTCCGCATTCATTGATTATCATGGTAAGGAATATTTCAACTTTCTTATTTCTTATTCTATTTATAGTCTAATCAGTCTATTGCTCGTGATTATTTTAATTGGTGGAATATTACTAGGCATTATTGGCATTCTTGTTTTCCTCTTTACGATAATTGCAGCAGTAAAATCATACGAAGGAGAACGGTACCAAATTCCATTGGTTATTCGCTTCCTAAGATAAAAAAATCCTCTAATTAATAGAGGTTTTTTTATGTTCAGGATGATATCGTTTTCATTATATTAAATTAAAAATCTGGAATCATGAAAAGATAGATAGAAACATATACTAGAGAGAATCTACAAATAGGGTGAATTAGACATGAATATAAAAGAATATTATTCCGTTATGTCAAGGATCTATTTAAATCAGGTTATTCTAGTTGGATTATTTTTAATAGGATGTTTATTTTTATTTGGCTCAGTAGGGTTTCCCTTTTTATTTAAATGGATTACAACAGGGGTAATCATGCTATTAGTCTATTTTTTTGTTAGATATGCATACTTCAGTTTCAGAGGGGATCACCTTAGAGACATATCAAAAGATAGAAAATTGAAGATTATAAATTCTAATGAACAAATGATGCTGTTTTTACCTGCCCCTAGTCTAAGTATTAAATTTTTTAAAAGTAATGGGATATGTGAGTATGAGATCAAGGAAGAAAAAATAAATCTACGGAAATGGTACTCTCCAATTAAAATAGGAAGAAACGAATCAAAGTTCTACCAATTTAAGAAAAGAGATGGATTGGTAATGGCTAAGATGAAAGTATTGCATCGCCAAGGAAATATTGAAATAACTACTCTTACGAATCTGAAATCCATCATTCAATTAAAAGAAAGAAAAAGAAATAAACTAACGTTCGATGCAGATGGAGATAGGATACTTATTCATGTATCAGCACATAAGATGGTGGTAACAAAAAATAATAAAACGATTGCAATAATTGAAAATGGTTGGATGCCGATAAAATGGCAACGATATTTTTCCCCAAATACACCTATACTTTCTTTTAAAGAGGAAGTAATTGAGACCGATCAAATTATCATTTATGGTCTGCTTATTTTGATATTTAATAATCAATAACAAAGTGGCAAATTACGTATGAAATGATAACAAAGGCTTCATAATAACTCATATACTTATTGAGTTGGAGGATTCGCTAATGAATGCAAACTACAAAGCATGTCTAGAAGCCGGTTTTAATTGTCTTGAAGCATGTAATATTTGTTTTCATGCTTGTTTAAAAGAAGAACATCCTGAAAAGCTGACAAAAAGTATTGAACTGACTAGAGAATGTGCAGATTTTTGCAGTTTGGCTATCGCTGCCATGCAAAGGAGCAGTATTTTTGTGAAAGATATTTGTGGCGTCTGTGCTAACATTTGTGAACTATGTGGAAATGAATGCAAGAAACATGATCATGAACATTGTCAAAAATGTGCAGAAATTTGTTTTCAATGTGCTGAAGAATGCAGGAAATTATCTGCTTGAATGTAAATCTTATTGTAAAGTTCAGATTATTTTATTATAATGTAAACCTGTGGCTTACATGTATATCACATGGAAAGCGGGATGGGAGAGGGACAATTTAATAAGGTAAAAAAATGAAAAAGCTTCGATTGTTTAATATGATGGAACATAAGACAACTATTCGCCAAGAAATGATCGCTGGTGTTATTGGCTTCCTTACTGTGCTATATATTATTGCGGTTAATTCTATGATATTATCCGAGGCTGGGATACCATTTCAAGGCGCAGTAATCGCGACAATATTAGTTTCCTTTATAGGGTGCTTATTAATGGGATTTTGGGCAAATGCGCCAATTATTTTAGTTCCTGGCATGGGAATAAATGCGTTATTTACATACACCATTGTCCAATCAAAGGGATTTACATGGCAGGAAGCACTAGGAATTGTCTTTGTGTCAGGGATTATTTTCATCATAATTACCATTACAAAACTTGCGAAATTGTTGAATACGGCTATTCCGCAGGTTTTAAAGGATGCTATTTCGATAGGACTTGGATTGTTTCTCATGCTCATCGGACTAGAAAAGGGAGGCATTGTTGTTAGAGGTGGCTCATCCCTTATTGCTTTAGGGGACTTAAGCGATATTAAAGTCTTGGCAACTATTATTACGTTTATGGTTACCATCATATTATATTTACGGAATGTAAAAGGTCATTTTTTGATTAGTATATTGTTTGGTACTATGTTAGGCTTTTTATTCGGACTTATTCCGCATCATCATAATGGGGCATTTTCCCTAGGTGAATATCGTTTGGTTTTTGCAGAATTATCGTTCCATAAAATACAGTCATTTTCGTTTTGGGTTTCGGTTTTTTCTTTAACTATGGTTCTAGTATTTGAGACCATTGGTCTTGCACATAGCCAAACAAGTCTTTCGGGAAGTCCGGAGAAGTTTAAACGCGTTTTACAGTCCAATGGAATTTCAGCTATGTTATCAGGTGTTTTTGGCTCTAGCCCTACAGTTGCTGCAGTGGAATCGACTGCTGCTATTCAGTCCGGTGGAAGAACAGGTCTTACATCTATCATCGCTGGATGTCTATTCCTTAGTTCTATTTTGTTTATTCCATATTTGAAATGGATACCAGATAATGCTATTGCGCCTATACTAATTATAATTGGCGGTTTGATGACATTAAATATTCGGACGATGGACTTAAAGGATTTTTCAGAGGCTTTCCCTGCTATTTTAATCATTGTAATGATACCATTTACTTATAGTATTGCAGATGGAATTGCAATTGGATTTATCTTATATCCTTTACTAAAGGTCTCGATGGGTAAAGCCAGGGAAGTATCCTTGCCACTATATGTGATTTCCTGTTTGTTTTTAATAAATTTCATTTTGCAGAGTTTATAGTTTTTTATCAGAGTAATCCTTAGGGATTGCTCTCTTTTATAATAGATAAAGAAACTAGTATACTATAGACTTGTGGACTACTCGTTTGGTAATCTAAATAATAGAAACATATAATTAAGAGGTATGGTAAGTTAGGAGCGTAATGATGGAAGTTTATGTTGCTCGTCAGCCAATATTCAATATAAAAGAAGATGTTTGCGGATACGAATTGCTGTATCGGCAAAATAATATAAATGAATTTCCAAATGTTGATGGAGATCAGGCTACTGCGGAAGTTATAATCAATAGTTTTCTAAATATAGGAATCGATGATTTATCATGTGGTTTACCATGTTTTATTAATTTTACTGAAAACCTTCTGAAGAAAAAAGTTCCTACATATTTTAGACCGCAAGAAATCGTTGTTGAAATTCTTGAAAACGTTACCCTGTCACAAGAGCTTCTAGAAATATGTAAAGAATTAAAAAGCTTAGGCTATAAAATTGCACTGGATGATTTTATTTTTCAACATCAAAACTTTTATGCCAAACAAATACTAGAATATGTAGATATTGTAAAAATTGATTATTTGAATACTTCAAAGTCTGAAAGAAGGAATTTAGAAAAAGTCGTGAAGGCATTTAATATTGAATTGTTAGCGGAAAAAGTGGAAACAAGGGAACAATTTGAAGAAGCAAAGCGAGGAAATTACAGCTATTTTCAAGGTTATTTTTTCAGCAAGCCAATCATAGTTTCTACTCAAGACATTCCCGCTTCTTTTGGTTCCTATTTTCAAATTATCAATTATTTGACAGCGGCTGATCCGAGCATCGATCAAATAGCTAAATTAATAGAGCAGGATCTTTCCTTGTCTTATAAATTATTAAAGCTTATTAATTCACCAGCATATAGACCAAAACATAAAATACATTCTATACGCCAAGCGATTGTTTTATTAGGGCTGATTGAAATTAAAAGATGGATTTATGTACTAGCAATTAGAGAAAATACAGGATATCGAAAGTATATGCCCGAAGAAGTCTTAAGGCTATGTTTAACAAGAGCAAAAATGTGTGAAATGATTGCATTAAAGCAACCAAATCAATTGCTGGCTTCCAGCTATTTTTTAGTAGGTATGTTTTCTTTAATGGATACTATTTTATCAGTTCCGATGGAAAAAATACTAAGCAAACTATCACTTGGAGACGAAATTAGTGACGCGTTAAATGGGAAGTTTAATCATATGCGTTTAGTTTTGGAGTTGACGGTTGCAATAGAGAAGGCTGAGTGGGACAAAGTAGACATTTATGTGAAGGAGTTAGGAATGTCACAACAACTCCTTTTTTCTATCTATAAGGATGCATGCAATTGGACGGAATTAGTTATAGCGGAAGACTTATCAACATAATTTTAGCGTTTTTTCATTGATTATAGGTAAAGTTTGTGGCAATGTTATATTAAAATAAATAATAATAGCAAGTAGTTTGTAGCGGGGAACAAAATGGAGGTTTCAATAGTGAATATTCAACTTATCAAGTGCCACGGATCGAATAATGATTTTATATTAATTGATGAAATAACCAATTTTTATTCATTTACAGACCTTGATCGTGAAAATATAGCTCTCGCATTGTGCGACCGAAATTCTTCTTTAGGTGCGGATGGGATACTTTTTGTAATGAAAAGTGAAGTTGCTGATGCAAAGATGAGAATTTTTAATGCTGATGGCTCTGAGGCTTCTATGTGCGGAAATGGATTAAGATGCGCTGGACGTTATCTTTGTGAGCTATTACAAAAGGATGAACTAATAGTAGAAACCTTAAAAGTCAACTTGCATGTCAAAAAGGCTGAACCGATCTTTCAACAGATTCCAACCTATCAGGTAGAAATATCTCCAGTACTTTTTCAATTAGATCAACTTCCAATGAATCTACCGAGAGAAACGTTATTTAACGAAAAAGTTTCTGAGCTCTCTCAAGATTTATTGTTTTCTGCTGTAGCTGTTCCAAATCCGCATCTTATTACTTATGTAGATGCGGAAGTTATTCGTAGTAATGTACAAAAAAACATTGCAGAATATGTAAATGGACCTAATGATTTATTTCCGGATGGGGTTAATGTCAGCTTTGTTCACTTTATGCAGAAGGATAGGATCTACGTACGGACATATGAACGAGGTGTCGGATTTACCAATGCGTGCGGTACTGCAATGTCAGCTTCTTCTTTAATTTCATGTTTACTTGAACTAAATGAATTTGAAAAAGGAATTGAAGTCTTTACTAATGGTGGAAAGGTTCGTTGTGTTGTTCATAAGAATAAGGAAGAGTATAAGATTGATCTAATTGGTAATGCTACGTATTTATATAATGCAGAGATTAGTATTGATCTTAAACATCCTGAAAACTTTTCTGTTGTTCAAAAAACAGATACAGCAGAGCAAGTAGGATATGAACAGCTAGAGGCTCATGTTAAAGAGATAATTGATCCAGTAATATTTTCATCCTGAACCGGCAGAGAAAACTGCCGGTTTTTTTAATGTTGCTTCTTTAAAAATTGTAAGACAGGGTCAAATGGTTGGATTTTTTTTGTTTCAAAAAAGGATGCAAAAGGACATTCTATTTCATTTATACGTTGCAAAACACTCTCTAAGGTAAATAACTCTGGATTTAATCCTTCGTGTATTTCCTCCCAATAGAGTGGGGTTGCAACCAATGCTTCTTTATTTCCTCGCATCGAATAAGGTGCGATGATTGTTTTTCCTTCTGCATGTTGAACAAAATCAATATATAAACGATTGTTTCGATGTTTTTTCAATCTTTCTATTGTAAATAAATTGGGTTCCTTAGTGATAAGAAATTGAGCTATAAACTCTGTAAATGCTCGTGTTTCTTCCCATGAATAGGTTTCTTCCGGCAACGGCAAATATATTTGCAAGCCTTTATTGCCAGACGTTTTTACAAAGCTTATTAAATCTAACTGATCGAATATTTCTTTCATCATTAGAGCTGCTTTTACAGCCAAGCGAAATTCGTTTCTAGACGGGGGATCAAGATCAAAAACAATTTCACTGACAAATTTGCTCTTATTTACGTGAAAGGGAATATGAAATTCAATGGCCAATTGATTTGCAAGCCACATCAATGTTCTTAAATCATTGCAAACAATATATTCAATTCCTTCATGACGAAATGTTTCAATGAAAGAAGGTGCATAATCTGGACAGTTCTTTTGGTAAAAAGGTTCATCAAAAATACCGTGCGGAAAACGAATGACAGTTAAAGAACGATTTTTTAGAAAAGGCAGCATTAAAGGAGAAACTTTCCGCATATAACAGACAAAATCCAATTTTGAAATTTCGTTTTCCCAAAGCGGTTTATCAGGATGAGTTATTTCTATTTCTTTTGGAATAGCTGTTCTATTAAGGATAAATTGTTCGTATGTGCAGTCCTCGGGAGAAAGATCAAAACGAAACCGATGAAAATGAGGTTCCCTTAAACTTTCTTCATACCATTCTAAATATTGGACTTCAATACAGATAGATGGGTGAATTTTCAATAAACCCTTATTATTTTCATATGCGTTTTCCTTAATCACCTGGTTAAGAGCTTGTTTCTGATCCGGAGAAATGCTAAATAAAAATAAGCCTAAAGGAATAATATTGTCTTTATCAAATACTCCAATATGATAGTAGCCATTATTGGAGTCGAAAGCTGTTATAAAACAACTTACTTTTTTCCAATTTTTGATTTTTACCCAGGTTTCTGTTCTCTTTCCAATTTCCCATTTGCTTTCCAGTAATTTAGCAACAATACCTTCACTATCAAAGGTAAACGCTTTTTCTAATATAACATCTAATTTTTTTTCAAATGGAACTAATTGCAGCAATTCAGGCTCTCCGTTTGACGGGCGAAGAGGGAAATTCATTTGTTCAAATATAGTTTGAAGTTTGCTTTTTCTATCCATAAATGGGATGTTCATCATACTATTTCCCTTAATTTTTAAAAGATCAAAAACCAAATAGCGCGCAGGTCTTAGATAAGCTTTTTCAAGAATCCTCTCTTTGGATCGCATACGTCCGCGAATTTGTAATTGTCCGAAATTGGCCTTATTAGGATTTTCTAAAATTACTAATTCCCCATCTAGTGTAATTGGAAGGTAATCTTTTATTTTTTCCCTTTGAGAAAGGAGGAATTCCTTTATTTCAGGGAATTGTGGGAGTAAATCAACCTCATTACGACTCCATAAATATAGATTTTTTTCATTCCACTCCAACATAGCCCGAAAACCATCATATTTAATTTCAAAAGCCCAATTACCATTAGATGGAAGAGTGGATTTTAAGGTTGGAAGCATTGGTTTCAAAGCAAATATCCCCCTTTTTAAATAGTATTCCCTGTTTCATTGTTTTTTTCCAAAACTTTTAACGAATGAAATAACCTATTGAACAAACATTAAAAGTAAGAAGAAAAAGGGAGGGAGCTTTTATGCATACGATATGGAAAGGAAGTATTAGCTTTGGGCTAGTAAATATCCCAATAAAATTACATGCAGCAACAGAAGATAAGGACATTAAGTTAAGATCCCTTCATAAAAAATGCCACACTCCAATTAAATATGAAAAAATGTGTCCGGTATGTGAAGAGGAATTATCTATGGGAGATATTGTAAAAGGGTATGAAATTGCAAAAGGAAAATTTGTTATCTTAGAGGAAGAAGAGTTAAATGAACTAAAAAGAACAACGGAAGAAAAAGCAGTAGAAATTATCGATTTTATCAAAATGGAAGAGATAGATCCTATTTATTATGATCGAAGTTACTATATGTCGCCGAATGAAGGAGGAATAAAGGCATATGGTTTACTTCGTAAAGCACTTATTGAATCAAAAAAAGCTGGGCTTGCTAAAATTGTCATGAGGTCGAAGGAACAGTTAGCTGTTATACGTGTATTAGAAAACACTCTATTAATGGAAACGATTCACTTTCCGGATGAGGTGAGAAATGCAGCAGATGTCCCTAATGTTCCTGCGGAAGATCAGGTGTCAAAGAAAGAAATTGATACTGCCATTCTCCTTATAGATCAACTGACAACGACATTTGAACCAGAAAAATATACGGATGAATACAGATCAAAACTAATGGAATTAATCGAGTCTAAAAGAACTGGCAAAGAACTTGTTACACCTAAGGAGAAAAAACAAGCTGCAAATGTTACCGATTTAATGGCAGCACTACAGGCATCCATAGACAAAACAAAAGGAACAACAGAGGAGAAACCAAAGCCAAAACGGAGAACAACAAGAACGAAAAAAGCTCAATAAACAAAAAGATAAACAAAATAAAAAGACAATTCATCATGCAATTGTCTTTTTATGTTAGGATGAAGTATAGAGGTGAAAGCATGAAAAAACGAAAAATTTGGGTAGGAATAATTCTTCTTTTTTTGCTGGTGATATTCTCATGGCTATTTTTGCTTATAGCTAATAATTTTGATGGATCACAAATTCGTCATTTTGACCGGAGAATTATTGATTTAATTCAAGGTAATGTATCTAGTGAATTAACAACCATTATGCTATGGATTACATTTTTTGGATCTGTTAAGGGAGTAGCACTTATTACATTTATCGTTTGTGTTATTTTATACATAACCCGTCACCGCTTATTAGGGATGTACTTAGCTATAACCGTTGCATTAGGTGCAGGGGGATTCAATCATATATTGAAATTAATGTTTAAGCGGGCAAGACCTGATATTCAACCAATTATTGCGGAAAGTGGCTACAGCTTTCCGAGCGGACATTCAATGGGATCGATGATTTTATATGGAAGCTTAGCATTCGTTCTTTTTAAAGCTTATAATCGGATGTGGGCAAAAATTCTCGGTGTGATAATCGGAATTGTCCTTGTTCTGATTATTGGAATAAGCAGAATTTATCTAGGAGTCCATTATCCTAGTGATGTAATTGGGGGATATTTGGCTGGCGCATTTTGGATTTTGATTTGTATGATTGCCTTTCATTATTTTGAAGGCAGAGGTAAACGATAAGTTTTATAGGGGTTGAATTCCATAGACTTGTACTTAGATTAGACTTTGGTTCAATATAGCCCAATTTCATTATTTTACACGACAAACAACCTCCTTTTGAATACAGTATAAGTGACTATAAAAAAGGAGGTAATTCTATGGATGGCGCAGTAGGTGGTTATGCAGGCGGATTTGCGTTTATCGTAGTGCTGTTTATTCTGTTAATCATTGTAGGTGCCGCCTATATTGGCGGAGGATATGGTGGTTACGGTTATGGATATGGCGGTTGGGGAGGATTCTGGTAAAAAACTATTAATCTCTTCTTGGAAGTGTGAAAAAATTAAATATTTATTGTTAAGATAAATGGCGTCTATCTTAGATGGATGCCATTTATGTTTGAAATACGATAAGAAAAAATAAATGATTATTTTACATAATATACAAGGCTTTATTGTTTTTATCTTGCAATTTACCGATAAATGTTATATTATAAGAGAGAAATTATAAGTTTACAGTTATTGCGAGGATTTCCTTTTCCGCTTAAGATAATATCAATTCAACTGGCGCGATCAGCGGAGTCGCAAGGACGAAAGAGAGGTAGGGCTTTCGTTGTTTTGGAAACATCTAATTTGTTTTACTGAATAAAATTTTTACCTCAGTTCAAAATATATTTTCATTTTGATTCGTTCAAAATTATGGAGTTTTTGATTCACATGTTATAAAGAGTAACTACTTTTTGGTGTGGATACTCTTTATAATATGTGAATTTTTATTTACTGCGTAAATATGAGTAACATATTAAAAAATTTTTGGAGGTTGTCTATACATGACACAAGGTACAGTAAAATGGTTTAACAGCGAAAAAGGATTTGGATTCATTGAAGTAGAAGGCGGAAACGACGTATTCGTACATTTCAGTGCAATCACTGGCGAAGGCTTCAAAACATTAGAAGAAGGTCAACGAGTAGAGTTCAATATCGTTGAAGGTCAACGTGGACCACAAGCAGATAACGTTGTAAAACTTTAATTTTAAAATCAAAGCTGCCATTTATGGCGGCTTTTTTATTTATTATGAAACTATAAAGATTCTTTTGAGGGCACAGAATGAATCTTTCATATAGGTAGCTAATTTGAAATATTTAGCAAAAAATAATGCTATTCAATGTTTAAATTTGCGTGGTTTAGGGTAAAAAAGAAGTGGGTTAGAAATACTATTTTTGGTTAAAGTACTTGATTTTTTTTTAGAAAGTATTAAAATGATTGAAGTAAAATAGTATATTTGTGTTTACGACCTTGAAATCATCGTATTGGCGATTAGGAGGTTTATAGTAATGCGACATTTAGGCTTAAAAGTTCGTAGTTTGTTAAATAAAAAGTTTTCACTCCTTTTTATTGCTACTGTACTTTTCTGGTTTAAGACATATATAGTCTATAAGATAGAATTTAATTTAGATTTGCAAAATGTAATGCAGCAATTTTTATTGTTTTTTAATCCAATTAGTTCGGCACTGTTCTTTTTTTCGATATCATTAATATTTAAAGGTCGGATACGTTATCTTAGTTTAATTATCATAAATCACCTGCTCTCCATATTATTATATGCAAATGTTTGTTATTATAGGTTCTTTAATGATTTTATTACCATTGATGTCATCACTCACCAAACGAAGAATTTTGGAGATTTAGGCGGAAGCGCACTGGCTTTAATGAAAATTCATGATGTTTTATATTTCTTAGATACCTTGATTATCATTGGTTTAGTAGTGTTTAAGTTTGTGAAGGTTTCTTATGAAAAGATAGATCGAAGAACGGTATATGGATTTTTTGCAGCAGCAGTAGCTTTTTTCATTGTCAATCTTGGTCTTGCAGAAGCGGATCGCCCTGAGCTTTTAACACGTACCTTTGACAGAAATTATCTTGTTAAATATATTGGTGCTTATAATTACACGATTTATGATGCGATTCAAACAACAAAATCGTCTGCACAACGTGCGTTTGCGGATAGCAGTGATATTGTGGATGTTGAAAATTATGTAAAGGCAAAACATACAGATCCAAATCCAAAGTATTTTGGTGCAGCGAAAGGAATGAATGTGATTTATGTTTCCATGGAATCACTTCAAAACTTTGTTATTAACTATAAGGTGAATGGTCAAGAGGTAACACCATTTTTAAATAAGTTAACACATGATCCAAACACATTTTATTTTGATAACTTTTTTCATCAGACCGGACAGGGCAAGACATCCGATGCAGAATTTATGATGGAGAATTCACTGTTTCCATTACCGAAGGGTGCTGTGTTCACTACAAAGGCGCAGAATACGTATCAGGCAGCACCGGCAATCTTTAATCAATTAGGATATACAACTGCGGTGTTTCATGGAAACTATAAGAGCTTTTGGAATCGTGATGATATGTATAAATCGTTAGGATATCAGAAATTCTTTGATGCTAATTATTATGATATGAGCGAAGAAAATACCATTAATTATGGTATGGAGGATAAACCATTCTTTCGTGAATCTATGCCGTATTTAACAAGTCTTCCTCAGCCGTTCTACACAAAGTTTATTACCCTAAGCAATCATTTTCCTTTTGTGCTCAGAGAACAATCTGATTTTCCAAAGGGAAATTTCGGAGATAAATATGTAGATAATTATTTTCAAACTGCACATTACTTAGATCAGGCACTGGAGCAATTTTTCAATGAATTGAAAACATCCGGACTTTATGATCATACCATTATTGTTTTATATGGAGATCATTACGGAATTTCAGAAAATCATAATAGAGCAATGGCCAATGTAATGGGAAAAGAAATTACACCATATGATTACACACAACTTCAACGGGTTCCTTTATTTATTCATGTACCTGGTGTAAAAGGTCATATTGATCACACATATGGTGGTGAGGTGGATGTCAGACCTACTGTCATGCATTTGCTTGGAATTGATACGAAAGATTATATTTCATTCGGATCAGATTTATTATCTGAAAAGCATCACCAGTTAGTTCCATTCCGAAATGGAGATTTCGTTACGAACGAATATACGCAAGTTGGAAATAAGTGTTATAGTAATCCCGATGGTACGGAAGTGGATAGTAATAAGTGTGAGGCTAGCGACAAAGAGGCAAAAACAATGTTAAGCTTATCGGATAAAGTAGTCTATGATGATTTACTACGTTTTTACACACCAAAAAATTTCACTCCTGTAGATCGCAATGACTTTGACTATACTACTGATCAAAGGGAAAATAATAATATACAAGAAAATAAGTAAGTATGTAGGATGTTCCAATGAGAACATCCTTTTTTATGTTTTTTATAGGATACACTGACCTTAAATGTTCATGTTAACTTTTATAACATAAATATTTTATTTTTTTTAAAACATATTGACAAATTACATAAAACAGATAAAATTTTAATATATGTTAGATAATATAACATTATAAGTTATAAAATATTTCAAAGGAGGATATGAATGAGTACAGTAACATTAATAAACAGTATTTGGGTAATTTTAGGGGCGATTTTAGTCATACTTATGCAAGGTGGATTTATATTACTCGAGGCTGGTTCTACTCGAATGAAGAATGCAGGTCATATTGCAGGAAAAACCATTTTTACTTTTGGTATTGGCTCTTTGATTTTTTGGGCTGTAGGATATGCTTTTATTTTTGGTGAACATGCAAATTTTTTTGTCGGACTTTCCCATTTTTTTTATTCAGGATATGAAATTAAAGGAATGAATCTTTCGACACCCGTGTTTTTCATGTTTCAACTTGCATTTGCGACCATCTCATTAACCATTGCGTTTGGAGGGTTTGCTGAACGTGCAAAATTATCCACATATGTTGTTTTCTCCATATTTTTTTCCGCACTTGTATACCCTGTAATTGCGCATTGGATTTGGGGAGGAGGTTGGTTGGCAGAACATGGGAAACAGGATTTTGCTGGATCAACGGTCGTACATTTGACAGGTGCGATGGCTGCATTGGCTGCAACTATTTTATTAAAACCACGAATTGGAAAATACAACAAAGACGGTTCTCCCAATAATATCTATGGTCATAATCAAGTTTATACTGCACTTTCGGTCTTACTTTTATGGGTTGGCTGGTTTGGATTTAATGCAGGGAGTACATTAAGCGTGGATGGAGGTTTTTTTGGTTATGTTGCACTGAATACCAATTTGGCAGCGGCAGCAGGAGCTTTTTCAGCCCTTATTATTTCATGGCTCGTTCTAGGCAAATCAGACGTAACTGTTATATTAAACGGAGCTCTTGCCGGTTTGGTTGCCATTACAGCTTCCTGTGCATTTGTGACTACATGGGCTGCGGTGATAATAGGTTTTATAGCAGGTATATTAGTTTTCTATAGTATGAGATTTTTCGAAAAAATTCATATTGATGATCCGATTTCTGCATTATCCGTTCACGGAACAGCAGGGATATGGGGTACATTATCAACTGGTTTTTTTGCTACTAAAAAATTGGCGACAGTTGGTTCGCCAGGGTTATTTTATGGTGGTGGCTTTCATCAATTAGGAGTTCAGTTCATGGGTGTCTTTGTCTCCGGACTTTATGCATTTATTGTTTCCTTTGTGATTCTGTATATAATGAAAAAAGCAATGAAAGGATTAAGAGTTTCAGAAGAAGAGGAGATTATCGGCCTGGATGTGAGTGAACATGGCAGTTATGGTTATCCGGAACAATTTTTAGGTGATAAAAAACTAAGTTCATAAGTACGGATTCATATGTCTAAGAAAAGGTGGATTTAGTATATGGAGTTTTGCTCCTATAAAGATTTAAAAACCTGGAAAGATAATAATATTGTAAATTTTATATCTGATATCGCTGCGTTAAATGATTTTCATGATAAAGTAATGCGAAAAGTAATAGAGATAGCAAGTAGGCGAATGAAGGCAGCTATTGGAGAGCTGCCTTGTCGCTTTACCTGGTTTGTGATGGGGAGTGCGGGACGCTCTGAACAAAGTGTAACAAGTGATCAGGATCACGGAATAATCTATGAAAATCATGATGAGAGATGCGGTAATTATTTTAAGTGCTTAGGGAAAGAAATTACAGATGGGATGGAACAAGTAGGATATTCTTATTGTGATGGGAATGTAATGAGTTCTAATCCTAAGTGGTGCAAATCATTATCAGAGTGGAAAAATCAGCTTATATTATGGATGGAAGAAGAGAATATGGAATCGTTAAGATATTTGCACATTTTCCTCGATGCAAGAGCAGTCGTTGGTGAAAATAGTTTTCTTTCGGATTTAAGTCAAGTGATTCTAACCCACACATACGATAAACCCTTGTTGATCCATAGATTATTGGCAAATATCCAACACATTCCAAAAGGGTTGAATCCTTTAGGGCAATTTATAATCGAAAGAACCTCTCCAACCAGTAAAATGATTGATATTAAAAAGACAATTTATATACCGTATGTTAATATCATTCGTTTATTATCACTAATATATAGAGTGACAAGCATCTCTACATTAGAACGGATGGATTCGTTAATGGAAATTACAGAATGGAAGAATCCATTAACTAGAAGCCATCAATACTTTGAACAACTTTTAGCGATAAGGATTGAATTGTCGGTTGAATCAATATATGGTCATGCTAATTCTTTATATATAAAGAAGTTAAATCAAGACCAGAAAAGATTAATAAAAAGAATGATGAAGGATGTGATAAACTTGCATGAATCTGTAGAACGGTTGCTTCGAAAAAGGAGGCTACTATGAGGATTGACTCTATTTTTCAATATATGAAGGAAGTTCAGGGAAGAATCAATGCAAATGTTATAAATGCATTACAAGGAGGTCAAAGCTTACAGCAAAAGGCTGTTATCCGGCGAATGGAAAAGGATGCAGCGAATAATCACTTAACAATTCCGTTAAGTGAATTAAAGGTGACAGTTGTAGATATAGAAACAACTGGTTTTTACCCAGACAAAGGGGATGTCATGTTTTCCATTGGAGCTATTAATATGAAAGGGGCAAATATTTTCGACCATCAAACATATTATTCTCTAATAAATACAGAAATACCAATTCCAAAGGAAATACAAACATTAACAAAAATACAGGAAAATGAATTAGCTGCAGCACCTTCCAGGGAAGAGGTGTTGAAGGGATTTTTCCAATTTATTCAACAACAACCTTTAGTGGCCCATCATTCGAATCACGAAAAAAAGTTCTTCCAGCATGAAAGCTGGAAACTATTTAGGACGCCATTTCGAAACAGAATCATTGATACATCTTTTTTATCACGTGTTATATATCCTGAATCAGAATTAAAGACATTAGATGAATACTGTATAAGTCATAATATTGAAATAAAAAACCGGCATCATGCTATGGGAGATGCCTTCTTAACAGCAAAGCTTTGGAGCATTTTTATGGAGGAAGTACAGAAAAGAGGCTTTGAAACATTATATGATATTTATGAGTATCTTTCTAGCACGTGAAATACTATGCTTGAAATTTATCCTTCGAAATAATTACTTCTTTCATTTTCTCTTGTAGTAAAATTAACGTCATTAATTTGATATCGTTGTCGTGAAGGAGGCTTTCAAGCTCCTTTGTTTTTGTGGTAAGTTTCCCATATTGTGAATCATTGATACTTCTTTTAATTCTATTTCGAACTAGTTTTAACTCCTCGATATGTTTTTCTATTAATTTTATTATATCTTCACACTTATTGTAATCAAAGTGATTCATATAATCTCCTTTAAATTATAAGTTTATAAAAAATATATTCTAATGTGCAAAGCTTATTCTAAGAAATTTTTGTTTTTATCTAGTTAGACAAGCGAATAAATAGAAATTAAAATATATTTAGAAAAACGAATATATGTTAAAATAATTTAAATACTACAAGAATATACACGAACTAATGAGTGGGGATGAGTGCGATAGAGAAACGAATATTAGTTATTAGTGACATACATGGCTGTTTACATGAATTTCAAGAACTTCTAAAGCTCGCAAACTTTGATCCCATAAATGATCAATTAATATTATTGGGAGATTATGTAGATAGGGGGAGTAAAAGTAAGGAAGTAGTTGAATTTGTTAAAAAATTAGTTGTAACAAATGGGGTAATTGCCTTAAAAGGAAATCACGACCAAATGTTTTGTGATTGGCTGAAGGAACCAGTTGAAACTTTGGAAAGATATTTTATGAATGGCGGACTTGCAACCATTCAATCCTTTCTAGGGACGGATATTAAGGAGAACATAGAAGAAGATACATATAAAAAATGGGCAGAGGTTATATTAAAGGAAAATAAGGATTTAATTGATTTTCTTGAAAGTTTACCGTACTTTTATGAAAACGATTCCTTTATATTTGTCCATGCAGGTATTAATCCAAGTCATGAAGATTGGAAAAACACTAGTGAACATGATTTTATTTGGATACGTGATCCATTTCTGCATTTTGATCATTCATTTCCACAAACAATTATTCATGGACATACGCCAACGTTTATCTTACAGAATGACCCTAATATATTTTATGGGAATAAAAAAATTGGAATCGATGGAGCGTGTGTGTATGGCCATCAATTAAATTGTTTGGAAATTAAAAATGGACAATTTGCACATTATTTTGTTAAGAAAGAAGGAGAGTATAGTGATCAGGAACTATGATCATTATATCTCCTTTTTCCATTATTTAATGTGTCGAGTATCACTTACATTATATTTATAGAATCTAAAACTTAAGAATGAAAAAATGAAACTTTTTTCGTACAAAACAGTATATTGTAATAATTGAGTGTTTCTAAATGGCTTACTCGATGACAATAATTTACGTCTTAGCAAATATATATAGACTGTGAAGGCAAAACTTGGAATCATAAGGAGGATATCAAAGATGAGCATTATCACAAGATTTAAAGATATCATGTCAAGTAATATCAATGCATTATTGGACAAAGCAGAAAATCCAGAAAAAATGATCGATCAATATTTACGAAACTTAAACAAGGACTTAGGTAAGGTGAAATCAGAAACTGCATCCGTAATGGCAGAAGAGCAAAGAGTGAAGAGAGAATTAAATGAGTGTCAATCAGATATAGAAAAGATGGAACGTTACGCATTGAAAGCTTTGGAAACAGGAAATGAAGATGATGCCCGAAAGTTTCTTGAGAAAAAGGCAAGTCTAGCAATAAAACTATCTGAATTGCAAACATCCTTTCAATTAGCATCCACTAATGCGCAGCAAATGAAACAGATGCACGATAAGCTTGTATCAGATATCGGGGAATTAGATTCACGAAGAAATATGCTAAAAGCAAAATGGTCAGTAGCAAAAACACAGGAGCGTATGAATAAGTTAGGAGCATCAGTTTCTGGTGCAAGTCATTCTATTTCTGCTTTTGAAAGAATGGAAGATAAGGTAAATCAAGCATTGGACGAGGCTAATGCTATGGCAGAATTAAATGCAGGGCCTAAAGATGATATAGAAGAATTAACTGCAAAATATGATGAAAACAGCTTGGCTGTTGAGGAAGAACTCAATGCTTTGAAAGAAAAACTAAAAAATAATAGCTGAATTATTTCACTAAAGCTGTAGTGATGTACTATAGCTTTGGTACCCCTATGGCTTTTTTATTTTACTATTTCCATTCTAAAGAGGGGATTAAAACATGTTATTTCAATATAAGTGTCCGGATTGCGGCAATGATATGAAATTTGATTCCGAATCTGGGACTTTATCTTGTGATGCTTGTGGAAAACACGAGAACATTGATAATTATCCAGAAGAGTTAAAAACAGCCAGATTTACTGAAGATGAGGCAAACGAATATCATTGTGAAAGTTGTGGAGCGGTATTAATTACGGAGGCAGAGACTACTGCAACCAATTGCAGTTTTTGCGGTTCTGTTGTCGTTATCGCAGATCGACTTTCAGGAAATCTTGCTCCGGCAAAAGTTATACCTTTTACAATTAGTAAAGAAGAAGCAACGCAAGCGTTTAAGAAGTGGTGTAGAAAAGGGTTGCTTACCCCAAAGGGTTTTATGTCGGCAGACCGAATAAAAGGGATAACTGGTATGTATGTTCCGTATTGGTTATTTGATTTAAATAGTAAAGTACAGGTAGATGCTGAATGTACAAAAGTTAGGACATATACAAGAGGTGAATATATTTACACGGAGACAAAGTATTATAATGCTTTCCGCGATATTAATCTTGATTATGTAAAAATCCCCGTCGATGCATCTGAAAAAATGAATGATGAATTGATGGATAAATTGGAACCATTTCCTTATGAGCAATTAAAAGATTTTAAAACTCCATATTTAGCGGGGTATATTGCAGAAAAGTATAATTATACGGATTCAGACCTGCTACCAAGAGCGAAGGATAAAATCAAAGAATATATTGAATCATATATTCATTCAACCTTATCAGGCTATCATTCTATCCATTATAAAAATAAAAGAATTAATACGAGTAGTGTTAATAGTTCCTATGTTTTATTGCCAGTATGGATGATTAGTTATGATTTCAATCATTCTGAACATATTTTTGCGATGAATGGACAAACAGGAAAAGTAGTTGGTAAGCCGCCTATCAGCACCAGCAAAGTGTCAATGTGGTTCGGTGGCATTACCGCTGGAACATTTCTGGCTTTAAAATGCATGTCCTTTTTGATGGGCGGTGGTTTTTGGTGAGAGGGAGATTTTTAAAACGCAGCCTTTTATTTCTTTTGACAACTTATTTGCTTGTATCTTCCTTTACATTGAAAACAAATGCTGAATCAATTAATCAAAAACGCTATGTATATGACGAAGCACACCTGCTCACAGATAATGAAGTGGCAAAGTTAGAAGCATTAGCAAATGAAAAAGGGAAGGATACCAATACCGCTTTTCTCATCCTTACGGTAAATGGAATAGACGGAAAAGGCTATATTGAATATGTAGAGAATTTCTATGATGAGAATGCACCTGGATATGATAAACCCCATGGGAATACGGCTATTTTATTTATTGATATGAAAGAGAGAGATGTATATTTAGCGGGATTTCAAAAGGCGGAAGAATACTTGGATAATAATCGATTAGATCTGATTCAGGATAAAATCACTCCTGATTTATCCAATGGCAAGTATTTTAAGGCTTTTTCTAAATATATTGAACTTTCGCATGAATACATGGGATATAAACCAGGCGTTAATCCGGAAAATATTCTTTTTAAATGGTGGTTTCAACTGATTGTGTCAATTGCTGTAGGCGCCATCATTGTTACACTTATGGCCTACCAATCTGGTGGTAGGGTAACAGTAAATGCTAGAACTTATATGGATAGTAATAAATCAAAAGTGCTTAACAAGAGAGATGTGTTTATAAGGCAAACGGTAACTAAGCAAAGGAAGCCGTCCAATAATAATAAAAGCGGCGGCGGTGGAGGAGTTACAAGAGGCGGTTATTCCCATAGCGGGAGCAGCGGAGGTAAGTTTTAATAGCATTTAGAAGGAGTAGTGGAAAGACATGTCTTTTTTTAAAAACCAATTTGCAAATATAGTAGAATGGCAAGAATTTCGGGATGATATGATTTTTTATAAATGGCACAATCGTGAGATTAAAAAAGGAAGTAAATTGATTATTCGCCCTGGTCAAGACGCGATATTTTTTCATAATGGAAAGATTGAAGGGGTATTTAAGGACGAGGGAGAGTATGATATTGAATCACAAATCATTCCGTTTTTATCTACTTTGAAAGGATTCAAGTTTGGTTTTAACAGCGGTATGAGGGTGGAAGTCTTATTTGTGAACACGAAGGAGTTCAATGTAAAATGGGGTACAAGGAATGCTATTAATATTCCTGCACCAGGACTACCCGGGGGCATGCCGATACGAGCTAATGGAACTTTTAATTTTAAAGTGAATGATTATATTGCTTTAATCGATAAAATTGCTGGAGTGAAGGACCAGTATTTGGTGGACGATGTTAAACTTCGGATTACTTCTATTCTAGATCAGTTGTTAATGAAATGGATTAGCCGAGAAGGCAAGGATATGTTCAATCTTCAGTCCAATTCATTTGAAATTTCCAGAGGCATTAAAGAAGATTTAGATATGGAGATCATGGAAAATGGCATTTCCATAAGCGACTTTAATATCATGAGCTTTAGTTATCCAAAAGAAATTCAAGATATGATTAATAAAAATGCATCCTATGGAATGGTAGGAAATATTGATAAATATCAGCAAATTTCCATGATAGATGGAATGTCCAGTGGAAAAATGAGTGGTGGTAGCACTGCCTCCGATATGGCTGGGATGATGATGGGAATGAATGTTGCAAACCAAATGCTAAACAAAATGAATCAAAATCAATCTGCTGGATCCCAAAATGTTCCAGACCAATCACATCCACAGGGTGAAGTTCAACAAAAGCCAAACTTTTGTCCTAATTGCGGGACGAAAACGCAAGGAGCTAATTTTTGTTCAAATTGTGGGCAGAAACTAAGTTAAGCAAGAGGAATAAAGCTATCGAAACAAAACTTTAAACTTGTAGAGAGCAAATAAGGATAATCCTCTATGCTCTCTTTTTTCTTTTCTCTCCGTTACCATCATATCGTGATTGTTAAATTTTCTCTCATTAATCGAAAACTTTTTTTATATGCTCCCAATAATAGTATTTTTTACAGGAGAGAAAAGGAACTATGAAACCCTTTTTTTGACTTCATGTTTTTTAGAAAGCAGGAAAACAGACAATTTCTAGCTATTGTGATATAGTAACTATTTGGTAAGGAGAAGGGCATAAATAGCCTTCGCTAATGACTGTTACAATTATTGTATATTAAACAATAGGGGGAAATACTAGATGAACTTATTAGTAGTTAAAGCAAACAATCGCCCTGCTGAAGCAGGGGTTTCCAGTAAAATGTATGAAACTTTTATGCAGACAATAAAAGATGCAAAGAATCTAAACGTTACTGTATATGATGTTTTTGCAGAAGATACACCTTATTTTGGACAAGAACTGTTTAATGCATTTGGGAAAGTGAAAAATGGTGAGGAATTAACAGAATTAGAACAACGTCTTGTAAATGCAAAACAAAAAGCGATGGATGTTTTAACTGCTGCAGATGTGGTAGTGTTTGCTTTTCCATTATGGAATTTAACGATCCCTGCTAAATTACAAACATTTATTGACTATGTTTATGCTGCTGGTTTTGCTTTTAAATACGATTCAGAAGGAAATATGATTCAATTAATGAAGGATAAAAAAGCAATCTTCTTAAATGCACGCGGCGGTTTTTATTCAACACCAGAAGCGGCATCTATGGAAATGTCCGTTAATTATATGCGTAACGTATTTGGCGGTATTTTTGGTATGGAAATTATCGATGAAGTTATTATTGAGGGTCATAATGCAATGCCTGATAAAGCAGATGAGATTATTGCAGAAGGCTTACGTAGAGTATCCGATGTGGCTACTAAACTAGTTAATCAAGTTGTGTTAGTTTAAATATAATTGTGCAATATAAATAGATAAAACTTCAATACAGTCTTGAAATACTTAAGCAGTTGTTAACAACTGACTACAAATTTGTAGTCAGTTGTTTTATAATTAAAGCAGGGAGAAATTCCAGTGGAAAGTACTGTATTTCATTTGAAAGACTCGTGTTTATCAATACACCAACGCCTCCTATCGAAAACTTTTGAATTAGACAGAAAAAGCAAGAAATCCGATAAAGCCTTCCGAATATTGCCTTGATTCGGACAACATCAGCAGAATCATTACTCTTTTCTTATACTTTGTATAAAATCCAAAAGCCGATTTTAGCCTGTTGTTATTTAAGATGAGTAAAAATCGGAAGTAGGATTTTTACGGTAATTTTCTATAATCAAATGAAAAACGGAATGTAAAAAAGAACGCAAATCTTATCCGTTTCACGGATTATATACTTATACGAAAAGCGATAATCTTTGCGAAAACAGCCTAATTATAAAATTTGATAAATATTAAAAATGTATTTTTTATTGATTGCAATAAAAATGTGGTCTGAATCAATTATGATCACCAAAGTTTACTTCACCTTTTATTAAATCAACGAAGTTCTGTGCAGTTTTAGACAAGTAATGATTTTTCAGCCATATTAATCCTACAGATGCAGATAGTATACTACTAGAAATTTTATGAGCGTATATAGGATACCCCTTATGACGTTTAAGTATTGTTTCCGGTACAATTCCCGCTCCAAAGTCCGTTGAGATTAAATCCATTAAAAGATTAATGTCGGAACACTCTCCAATAATGTTGGGATTTATCTGATAACGTGAAAAAGCCTCCATAATCAGGTAATGCACACCTAATCCTTCTGTACTAGGTAACAGCATAGAATAGTTTTGTATTTCTTCAAGTGTGATTTCATCGCCTAAATGTTTCTGCTTATTTGCAGTAATAAAGTAGAATGGTTCTGAATGAAGATGGAGTACAGAAAAATTATCGAGCTCAAGTGGCAATCGAATGATAGCAAGTTCGACAATCCGCTCTCTTACTAATTTGCATAGATGTGCGGATTCATTTTGCTGAATTTTATAGGTAACTTTAGGGAATTGTTTTTTAAATTTATAAAGTAATTCTGGAAATTCTACAACTGAAAACGTATTGATACCTATTGTCAGTCTTCCGTTTACCCCATTTCCAACTTCCTTGACTTCCATTTTCGCTTCTTCCATTAATTGTGTCATTCGTAAGGCGTATTTATATAATGCTTTTCCAGCCTCTGTTACTTCAAAATATTTACCACTTCTTTCTACTAATTTTGAACCGAGTTCATCTTCCATCGATTTTAAATGCTGACTTAATGGAGGTTGAGAAATATGCAACCTTTCAGCAGCAGCGGAAATTTTTCTTTCCTCCACAATAGCAATAAAATATCTCAATTGTCTAATATCCATATGGAAATGCCTCCTCTTTTAAAACATATATAAGCTTTTTTATCAGTCATGTCCTTTTCTAGGACAAGCAGCCTATCATCTTTCGGATTTCTCCGTTTCCTCCCTACGATAAGTCACATCAGAAAAAATGAAACTACAAATTTTTACTTGGTGAAAATGGATGAACTAATTTCTCTCATCCGTACCCTGATGAGCAAGGCGCTTTTGCTTTGTTCTTATTATATGAAAAACTTAAGCAAAATTAATTTTTTTTATATTTTTCATATGACTTTCCCTATGTTAGCATATTTGTACAGATGGGAAAAGGAGCAATGCTGATGTATCGTTTCTTCTTGATTTTAGTTGTTGTATTTTTGACAGGTTGTCATGAATTTCCCAATACTACATCAAGTTTATCAAAAGAAACACAATGGAAAGGAAAGAAGGTGAATGTAATGAATCACGCACTTATTTTATCCGCGGAAAGAGGCGATACGAAAACCGTTTTGAAACTTCTAAAAGATGGTGCCAAGGTTAATGCAACAGATAAAAGTGGGAGAACTGCCGTCTTAGCAGCGACTAAAAACAATAAAGTAGATACGGTAAAGGCACTTATTGAAAATGGTGCGGATATTAATATTCGCGACAATAATTTAAATAATGTGCTTTTATACGCAGGAGCAGAAGGAATACTCCCAATCGTAAAACTTGCCATTGAAGCTGGTGCTGACACGAAACTTACAAACCGGTTTGGAGGAACAGCTCTTATACCAGCTTCAGAACGTGGACATGTTGAAGTGGTTAAGGAACTCCTCATGAATTCTGATATTGATGTTAATCATATCAATAATTTACATTGGACAGCGTTAATGGATGCGGTTATTTTGGGTGACGGAGGAGAGAAGCATCAAAAGATTGTACAATTGTTAGTAGAACACGGGGCTGATAGTAATATTGGTGACAAAGAGGGAATGACTCCTTTGGAACATGCGCTATCACGTGGATATAAAAAAATCGAAAAAATATTAAAAGATTTATAAACTAACTCACCAGATATCAAATATGAATAAAATAGATGGCGACATAAAGATAGATAAGATGGTAATTCTAGTTGTTTAGCTCTTATTTCATGATATTCCTAAAACATTAATATGAGGTGATTTTTTTGGATTTTGTAAAACGCACCATAGAATTAGCACTTAAAAATGTTGAAGAAGGGGGACGGCCATTTGCTACTGTCATAGTTAGGAATGGAGAAATTATTGCTGAAAGTCCGAATCTAGTTGTACAAACGCATGATCCGACGGCTCATGCAGAAATACTCGCAATTAGAGAGGCAAGTAAAAAATTGCAAACAGAACATTTAACTGATTGTGAAATCTATATCCTTGCAAGCCCATGTCCAATGTGTTTGGGATCCCTCTATTATTGCAGTCCTAAAAAAGTTATTTATATTACAACACGAGAGGATTATGCCCCTTACTACAAAGATAATCGGAAGTATTTTGAATTAAATACCTTCTATGATGAATATAGTAAACCAATCGAAGAACGCAGATTACCTATGGTACAGATTAAAAATGAAGATAGTATTAAAGTGTATCAACGATGGAGCGAGCTGAATGAAACATAAACGGTAATTGTTTGAGTGAAGAGAGGTTGAATACGCTCTGAAAAATTACTTAAACGATGGGGGAGAAAAGTATTGCTAGATAATGCATTCTGGTTAACGAATGCCAGATTAGAAACTGGCTACCACTATGAAAATGGCATAGTTACGGGAACAAAAACAGAGCCATTTCATTTGAGGATTGAAAAAGGAAAAATAATAGAGTTAGTCAAGGCGGATAGACCGATTGAAACCAATTTACCTAAGCGAGAGGCCCATAATTATTTACTGCTTCCATCATTTAGAGATATGCATATCCATATCGATAAAACGTATTATGGAGGACCTTGGAAAGCACCATCCATCCCTACAAAGGGTCTTTTGACCAGGCTGGAGGAAGAGGAAGATTTGCTTCCTCGTTTATTGCCAGGCGCGGAGGAAAGAGCCAAAAAACTGCTAGACTTAGTGCTGAGTTCAGGTTCCACTCATATTCGTACACATTGTAATGTGGATCCTTTCATTGGTTTGAAAAATTTAGAAGCCGTTTTAAGCGCAGTGGAAACATATAAGGACAAAGTATCTGTCGAAATTGTAGCATTCCCGCAACACGGTTTATTGCGCAGCAAATCTGTCACTTATGTTAGAGAAGCATTGCGCATGGGAGCCTCATTAGTCGGTGGTGTTGACCCTGCAACAGTAGACGATAATATAGAAAAATCATTACATATGGTAATGGAACTGGCTGTCGAAGCGAATGCAAATGTTGACCTTCATATCCACGATCCTGGACATCTTGGAATTTTTACATTCAAACGTTTAGCAGCTCTAACAGAAGAAGCAGGATGGCAAGGTAGAGTAACAATTAGCCATGCTTTAGCTTTTGCTGATATCTCTACCAAAGAAGCCAGTGAAGTGGCAGAGATACTGTCACATCAAGGTATTTCCATTACATCATCTGTTCCCATTGGGAGGACAATACCAATTCCGCTTTTACAAAGCAAAGGGGTAAGCATCTCCTTAGGGGATGATAGTATTACTGATCATTGGTCACCATTTGGTAAAGGAGATAGTCTGGAAAAGGCAGGTACGTTAGCGGAGCGTTTTGGTTTAAGTGATGAACGTTCGCTTGGACAAACCTTAGGATATATTACGGGCGGCGTAACACCGTTAAATAAAGAAGGAAAAAGTATATGGCCAAATGTAGGGGATAATGCGAATCTTGTTCTAGTTGATGCGAGTTGCTCTGCTGAGGCAGTTGCCAGAAGAGCAGAAAGAAAAGCTGTTATATTTAATGGAAAAGTTGTTTACGGAGCACTTACATAATAGGAAAAGAAAGGAAAGATTAATATGAATTCTAATTTTTGGTTAACAAATGCAGGATTAGAGACGGGCTTTCAATTCGATAATGGCATCGTAACAGGGACGAAGACTGAATTTTTCCATTTATTAATAAAGAATGGGAAGATTGAACAAATTATTTCCGCTGATGAAATCCTTACAGATGATTTACCAAAAAAGGATGCAAAACATTTGCTGGTTCTTCCTTCATTCGTTGAAAAGCATTGCCATTTGGATAAAACATTGCTTGGGGATAGATGGCGTGCTGTAACACCTGTAAAAAATATATTTGGCCGCTTTGAAACAGAAAAAACAGTTCTGCCTACACTAGAAACATCTACGCAAGAACGGGCAGAAAAACTATTAGATATATATTTGAAATCCGGGGTTACTCATGTACGTACACATGTGGATCTATACCCGGAAGTTGGATTGAAAAATTTAGAAGAAGTTCAAAAAGCATTACAAACATTTGAAGGAAAGTTGTCCTATGAAATTGTTGCATTCCCACAGCATGGTTTATTACTATCGAACGCAAAAGAATTGGTACGAGAAGCCGTGCGCCAAGGGGCAAATTTTGTTGGCGGTGTCGATCCAGCAACAGTAGATGGTGATATTGAAGCATCCTTACAAGAAATGGTTGAACTCGCGGTGGATGGAAATGTAGGAATTGACTTACATTTACATGATGCGGATCATTTAGGAATATTTACGATGAAACGCTTGGCAAAATTAACTAAAGAAGCGGGTCTCCAAGGTAAGGTTGCTATTAGCCATGCGTTTGGTCTGGGCGATATCTCTGAAGTACAAGCAGAAGCGATGGCAGAAATATTGGAGGATGCTGGGATCACCATCATTACCAGTGTCCCTCTTGGAAGAAAGTTTCCACCCGTTGGCTTATTACACAGAAAAGGCGTGTCCGTTGCCGTTGGCTGTGATAATATCTTTGATGTTTGGTCACCATTTGGTAATGGAGATGTATTAGAACGTGGGGGGCGTTTAGCTGAGATTTCCGGATGGAGTAATGAAAGAGCACTGGCCCAAACACTTTACTTTATTACAGGAGGTAAAACTCCGCTAAACTTAGAGGGAAAACAAATTTGGCCAAAAGTGGGAGATGAAGCAAATATGGTTGTGGTGGATGCATCCTGTTCCGCAGAAACAATTGCGAGGAGATCAAAACGAATAGCCACGATGTTCAAAGGAAACATTGTATCAGGTTCTCTTGAATAAAGAAAATTAACGAAGTAATATCTATTTTTTCTTTCGAATCATAGAGGAGAAAAATCGATGCCAACAAAATCTACATTTCCATTATTATTATTCAACATACTGTTATAAGCCGTTGATAGTTGCTTGCATTGCTTTTTCGCCATTTCCAACTTAGTAGCCGCAACTGCGAATCATTTTTTACTTTTATTGGTTGTACGTTTAATTGGTGGGATGGGATCTGCTACTTTGGTCCCGTCTATTATGCTATATGTTATAGACATTACCAGGGAAAAACAGAGAGTGAAAGCGAAGTCTTTTCACGGTGAATCGATGTCATCTGGATTTATTGATGGTCCCGGCTTAGGTGGATTACTTGCCAAGTTTGGAACATGGACACATTTCTTTGCAACTGCAAGCATTGATCTAGTAGCAATATTTTCTTGTTTCCTACTATTACCGCAATCCCAAACATGAGGTTCGTCTTGTTCGTTTAAAGTCACAGCCGAAGAGAGAAGATATTTTTCACAACTTAGTACCAGAAATAAATTTAGTAATAGATTCAAAGAGATTTTGTATAGCTACGAAAGAAAATAGGAAAAATACTTCAAAATGACCAGCAGTCAGTCTATTCTTCATATCTAGCAAAGAAAAAGGTATTACCACAAGCATGAATGATAAGGGAAACTGCCATGATAAGGGCTTCATCCAATCCTTTGATTCTATTCCTCACTAAAGCAAAATGATTCAACTCCCACAGTAGAGCATCTATGCCCAATTCTTAAGTAATACAAATTGTAAATCGATACACCTCTTGATTCGATTATATATGCGTTCAAGCACTATTAAACTACAGGTCCCAACTAGAATACAGGGGACCGGTGGATTAGGTGCTTTTTTGTCTCCTCTGATTAGGTTAAAGGTATTCTTTTATATAAAATACTGGGTGGAATTATAAAAGGATAAGCTCGCTTGCATATCATATCTGAAATCTAATTATACTATTTATAATGCATCTGTATTGATCATTCCTTTATCACATTTTTCTCAAAAATACGTTATTAAATCGTCATTAATTATCATTAGAAATAAAATTTATGAGGGTAATATATAGGAAAGGAGATGATGTAATGTATAGAAGACAAGAAAGGAAATTAATATGGGTCAGCTTTATAGTTGCTGGTATTATGCTGTTATCCATAATTGGTCATATATTCACAAGTTAAGGAGGATTTATTGATGGATAGCGGAAATGCTGTATTTTTTAGTCGTGTTTTAACGGAAGTCACCTTAACATTTCACATCATCTACGCTACTATCGGTGTCGGAATTCCGTTGATGATCATGATTGCACAGTGGGTGGGTATTAAGAAAAACGACGAACATTATATTTTATTAGCAAGACGACTGGCACGTGGGTTTGTTATTACGGTTGCAGTAGGAGTTGTAACAGGGACAGCCATTGGTTTGCAATTATCCTTATTATGGCCAAATTTCATGCAATTGGCAGGAAATGTGATTGCATTACCTCTTTTTATGGAGACCTTTGCGTTTTTCTTTGAGGCTATTTTCCTTGGAATTTATTTATATACATGGGACCGCTTTGAAAATCAGAAAAAACATTTACTTTTATTAATTCCAGTTGCTATTGGAGCATCCATGTCAGCTGTTTTTATTACGATTGTAAATGCTTTTATGAATGCACCACAGGGCTTCGATGTAGTAAATGGTCAATTAGTAAATATACAACCTATTCTTGCAATGCTTAATCCTGCAATGCCAACGAAAGTGGGACATGTGCTTGTTACGGCCTATATGACATCAGCATTTGTTTTAGCTGCTATTGCAGCTTTTAGAATGTTAAAAGGATCCCCTCATCTCTATCACAAAAAATCATTATTTTTGTATATGAAGTTGGGGTTAGTTTTTTCACTTGCCTCTTTATTGATTGGGGATTTTTCAGCAAAATATTTAGTAAAATATCAACCGGAAAAATTAGCAGCTGCGGAATGGCATTTCGAAACAGACAAAGGTGCTAGTCTCATTTTATTCGGTGTCACAGATGGTGAAAATATAAAGTATGCAATTAAAGTGCCATATGCTTTAAGTATTTTAGCTCATAATAATCCATTTGCTGAAGTAACAGGTTTAAATGAATTTCCAAGGGATGAAACACCTCCCCTTTATATACATTATCTCTTTGATACGATGGTTATGATAGGTACATTTATGATTGTATTATCCGCTGTGTACGTTTTTGGTAAGTATAAAAACTGGAATTTCATTTCTTCCAGGTGGTTTCGATGGTTAATCGTTGCCGGGGGACCATTAACGGTTATTGCTCTTGAAGCAGGGTGGTGGCTAGCAGAAGTTGGACGTCAACCTTGGATATTATATAAATACATGAAAGTGGCTGAAGCAGCAACAACTAGTGAACATGTGGATCTAATGCTCGTTCTTTTCTGTTTATTGTACCTCATTCTAGGTATAGGCAGTATTGTTGTACTTGGGCGGATGTTCCGAAAGAATCCTATTGAGCAAGAAATTGCAGATCGTGAAGCTGAAAAGGGCGGTGATTTTACATGAATTTAGAGATTCTCGGTATATCGGTTTTATGGCTGTTCCTATTTGGTTATGTCATCATTGCTTCTATCGATTTTGGTGCAGGTTTTTTCAATGCTTATAGTTTGCTCACTGGCCGACAGCATATTTTAACACATATCATTCAACGTTATTTATCGCCAGTATGGGAAATTACCAATGTGTTTTTAGTTTTCTTTTTTGTCGGTATCGTGGGATTCTTCCCAAGAACAGCCTTTTATTATGGAACCACTCTGCTGGTGCCGGTAAGTATTGGAATTATTTTATTGGCGATACGTGGAAGCTATTATGCCTTTGAATCTTATGGATCACGTGGACATAAAGGGTATTCCTTTATGTATGGTGCAGCTGGTTTGGTGATTCCCGCAGCTTTATCGGTTGTTTTAACGATTTCCGAAGGAGGATTTATCTCAATGAAGAAGGGACAGCCGGTATTAGATTATTGGGCTTTATTTACAAGTCCGTTCACTTGGAGTATAGTCGTCCTGGCAATTTCGGCCGTGCTTTTTATATCCGCTGTCTTTTTAACTTGGTATGCTGATAAAGCAAAGGATGAAGGTGCAACGAGATTATTAAGGAAATTTGCATTAATTTGGGCAGGGCCATTAGCAGTTTCCGTTATTGGAATAATGGTTGAACTCAGAAAGCATAACCCGACGCATTTTGATCGGATGGTAGATGTTTGGTATTTACTTGTCATATCAGCGGTCATGTTTCTGATTACCGTCAGATTAATTTGGAAACGCAGTAACTACGGTACAGCACTTGCTCTATTAGTTGGTCAATTTGCATTTGCCTTTTTCGCATATGGTGTATCCCATTATCCATACTTGCTTTATCCGCATCTTACATTATATGACTCATTTACAAATGAAGCTATGGCAATAGCACTGGTCATTGCCTTTATCTTAGGATTTTGCTTGTTAATTCCTTCCCTATACTTAGTGCTTAAACTATTTTTATTTGATAAAGACTATGTTCGGGGAAAAGAAAAAAACCATGTTTAGGGGGAGTATAAATGGAGAATTTCTTAATGTTTTATGCACCTTTTATTGTTGTTGCGCTTTCTATTATAATCAGCTTTTATTTAGCATTAAAAGATGGACCAGTGAATAAGATTGAGTAGTTTTTTATGGACATATACAAACAATATTCTTATATTAAATATATATAATGATATAACAGATATAGTTTTGGATTAAGCTTTCCTAAGACTACATCATGAAAAAGAGGTAGTATAAATGACATCAGAAGAAGCAAAAGAACTACTTAATCAACTTAAAAATGGACAATTAGAAGAAGTTTATGTTAATCAGGCTGATTTCCTGACTTTTAGATCAGAATTTGCGAAAAGATCGGATAAAAAAGAGTTTAGGGGGATTGCTCAAAGGAATGGAGATGTTATTTATAAATATGAACCTGGATGGACCGCGTAAACGGTCCTTTTTGGTAGAAAGATGTATAAGGGAAATCAACTAACAAGAATAAGGATGAATAGAACTATCTGATTTTTAAAAGACGATTTTGGTTTAAATCGATAGAGTAGATAATAAACAAGTCTGTATACAGCCGTACTTTCTTAAGAATAAATTAAAGAAATTAATATTTATTTCCGTTGACAATATACCTATAGGGGTATAATATAGAACTTGTCAATAATATTTCCTTTTCATAAAGGAGGGTTGAGGTGATCTATTTGATTATTATTACAGTGATCTTACTGATTCTATTATCTTTGACGTATAAAAGATACTATCCCATACGTGATGTAAATTCCGTTTCAATTGATCATGTTTGTGATAAGATAAAGGTTATAGATATCAGGGATTACAATATATCCTATAATGACCCAATTGAGGGATCCATTAATATACCGATAGCATATTTAAAACGTTTTATCCATGAAATACCTAATAATGATCTTTATTTAGTAGTATCAAATCTACTTGAGAAGAATGTTGGGGTGCGGTTATTACGGCAATTTGGGTTTAATGTTATTGGATATACCGTTGTTGATTCAGACGAAAACAATAAGGATATTGAAAGTCTTTATTGTAAAGGAGGGTAATCCATGAATTATGATGATCAAATGAAAAACCGTGTAAAACGCATAGAAGGACAATTAAGAGGAATTCTGCGAATGATGGAAGAAAACAAGGATTGTAAAGAAGTAATAACACAACTTTCAGCAGCGAGAACAGCAATCGACCGTACCATTGGTGTTGTGGTCAGCTCCAATCTAGTGGAGTGTGTTCAGAAAGCGAAAGAAACAGGAGAAAGAAGTACAGAGGAATTAGTAAAAGAGGCTGTTAACCTACTTGTTAAAAGTAGATAATCAATAGGTTGACAACCTATTTTACAGTTAAAAAAATACCTATATGGGTATGTATTTTTAAAGGGATTCAGATTCAAAAGGATTAGCACCCAATGCCAATCGTAAAAACAAGAAGGGGCGATGGCTACTTCAATCAGTCAAATTTTAAAAGTTCTTGCAACAAATAAAGGTGGAAAAATTGATTCATGAACTATCGTATTTTGCAGGAGAAAATAACATATGAAAGTTTTGGATTAAACAAGCATACATTTTTTTAATAAAATATATACCTATACAGGTATGGGTTATTGGGATAAGGAGGTACGTAATGGGAGATCCAAAAAAGACAACAATCGTATTATTTAGTGGTGATTATGATAAGGCAATGGCGGCGTATATTATTGCAAATGGTGCCGCAGCATATGATCATGAAGTAACGATTTTTCATACATTTTGGGGACTAAATGCGTTACGCCAAGAGACACATATTCCATTAAAAAAAGGATTTATGGAAAAAATGTTTGGGAAAATGATGCCTAGAGGCGCAGACAAAATGGGACTTTCTAAAATGAACTTTGCGGGTTTTGGTCCTAAAATGATTAAGGAAGTAATTAAAAAGCATAATGCAATGACCTTGCCGCAGCTTATAGAAATGGCACAGGAACAAGATGTTAAATTAGTTGCTTGTACCATGACAATGGATCTTCTAGGACTTCAAAGGGAAGAGCTATTAGATAACATTGAATATGCAGGGGTTGCAGCTTATCTAGCAGATGCGCAAGATGGCAATGTTAATTTATTCATTTAATAACGGAGAATACTTTTTCCCAGTTGGAGGTTGTATAGTGGAATATATAAAATATATTGTGATTGCCGTTATTGTCATTTATTTCATCACTCGTATGTTCCCAACTAATGTAAGGAACATAACATCTGCACAATTAAAAGGTGAATTAAATGATAAAAACAAACAATTTGTGGATGTTCGTACGTCTGGAGAATATAAGGGTAACCATATTAGACAGTTTCAAAACATCCCTCTACAGCTGTTAGAGCAAAAAATAAATCAGCTCTCAAAGGATAAAGAGATTGTGGTGATCTGTCAGAGTGGGATGAGAAGTAATAAGGCATGTAAGATTCTTAAAAAACGAGGATTTAAACATGTTACCAATGTAAAAGGCGGCATGAGTGCCTGGTCTTAGAATTCATTTAGGAGGAATTAAAAATGAAAGAAATCACACCAAAAGAAGTAGAAACATTGATTCAAGAGGGAAAAAAATTAAACATCATTGATGTTCGTGAAGTCGATGAAGTAGCAGCTGGTAAAATTCCAGGAGCAGTTAATATTCCATTAGGAACAATTGAATCCTATATGAATGAGTTAAATAAAACTACTGAGTACATTATGGTATGTCGATCTGGTGGTAGAAGTGGCCGTGCGACTCTATTTTTAGAAAGTGAAGGATATAATGTTATCAATATGAGTGGCGGAATGCTTGCATGGGAAGGCGATATAGAATAATTTTTTTTGATTGATATATACCCATCCGGGTATGAAAAATAGGAGGTTTATCATGAAAATTATAAAGGCAAATGTAATTTTAGATGCGAAAGGATTGACATGTCCAATGCCAATTGTGAAAACAAAAAAGGCAATGAACACGCTTGAGGCAGGGCAAGTGATCGAAATACAAGCTACAGATAAAGGTTCCAGAGCGGATATTCAAGCATGGGCTCAAAGTACGGGCAACCAATTTTTAGGAACGATTGAAGACGGTGATGTCTTAAAGCACTATTTACGGAAATCTACGGGTGAAGAAGTGAATGAGCAAAAGCACCTTAATATCATTAGTAACAAGGATCTTGAAGTGAAGATTAATTCAAATCAAGGAATTGTATTACTTGATGTAAGAGAAACTGCAGAATATGCCTTTAATCATATTCCAAATGCTATATCGATTCCATTGGGTGAGTTAGAAGAGAAAATGGCACAGTTAAATAAGGATGATGAGATTTACGTTATATGCCGCACTGGAAATCGAAGTGATCTTGCAGCACAAAAGTTAACTGAAAAAGGATTCTCAAATGTCAACAATGTTGTTCCAGGCATGAGTAAATGGTCTGGAAAAACGATCAACAGTATTGGATAGAGAGGGTAAACATAATGAGTTCAATAACGGTCTATACAAAACACGTTACCCTTATTGTGTAATGCTCTAGAATTTCTTAAAAGATCAATATATTTCTTATAAAGAGATTAATGTTGAAACAAGCCTGAGATAATGAATCAACCTGTAAGAATTACTGGACAAATGGGGTTCCACAATCGGAAATCAGTATGTAAATGGATTGTTGGTTTTCACCCAAACAGTAATATGAATGCACTTTTAAATTAGGAGGAAATGAATATGAGTAAAAAAGTAGCAATTATCGCAAGTAATGGTGGAATATTTGATGCATATAAAGTATTCAATATCGCAACCGCTGCAGCGGCAACAGATCAAGAAATAGCTATTTTCTTCACATTTGAAGGACTTAATTTAATTCACAAAGAAGCTTATCAACAACTTCCAATGCCAGAAGGGAAAGAACATTTTGCGGAAGGTTTTGCCAATGCAAATGTACCTGCTATTCCTGAATTGGTTGAGATGGCACAGGAAATGGGTGTTACTTTTATTGGGTGTCAAATGACGATGGATGTAATGGGTCTAGTAAAAGAAGATTTTATTGATGGAATTGAAGTAGGCGGAGCTGTAACATTTTTAGAGTTTGCGAAAGTTGCAGATGTAACATTAACATTCTAATAAATTTTTTTAATATAAAATATACCGTAGGGGGTAAGGTGAAAATGACTGTTAAAGTAATGACTTCAGCAGATGTGACAAAAAAAGTCTTTAACAAAGAAGAACTATTTGTATTGGACGTAAGAAACGAAAGTGATTTTAATGACTGGAAAATTGAAGGTAAAAACTTTGATTACCTTAATGTTCCTTATTACGAATTACTAGATGGTGTGGAGGGAATTTTAGAAAAACTTCCTTCTGATAAAGAAATCTTAGTGGTTTGTGCAAAAGAAGGCTCTTCTGTCATGGTAGCAGATATGCTTTCTGAAGCGGGATTAACTGTTTCTTATTTAAAGGGAGGTATGAAAGCTTGGAGTGAGCATTTAGAACCAGTGAAAGTTGGAGATTTGAAAGATGGTGGAGAAATTTATCAATTTGTCCGCATAGGGAAAGGCTGTTTATCCTATATGGTCGTTTCTAACGGGGAAGCTGCATTGATTGATGCCACTCGTATGATTGATATTTATCTAAACTTTGCTGATAGCATTGGTGCAAAAATTACACATGTATTTGATACACATCTTCATGCTGACCATATATCTGGAGGACGTCAAATTGCAGAGAAAACAAGCGCAATATATTGGCTTCCACCAAAAGATGCAACGGATGTAACCTTCTCATACCAACCATTAGAGGGTGGAAATGATGTAACGATTGGGAACGCGACCATTAATATTCATGCCATATATTCACCGGGTCATACCATTGGATCCACTTCTTTCGTAGTAGATGAACAATTCTTATTTTCAGGAGATATTCTATTCATCGACTCCATTGGTCGACCAGACCTAGCCGGCATGGCAGAAGATTGGGTTTCCGATTTAAGGGAGACTCTTTACAATCGTTATCGAGAATTATCAGATGAATTATTAGTTCTTCCAGCACATTTTATGAT
Organism: Heyndrickxia camelliae; assembly: GCF_002844575.1. Taxonomy (GTDB): domain Bacteria; phylum Bacillota; class Bacilli; order Bacillales; family Bacillaceae_C; genus Margalitia; species Margalitia camelliae. The sequence goes on along the minus strand of NZ_PIQO01000003.1, from coordinate 22,553 downwards.
AATGGATGAGTTAAATGATGATGGTACAGTAGCTGAAAAATTAGGAACACTATTTGCTAAAAATCACGGATTAAATATTGAAGATGAAAATGAATTTAGAAAATTGGTAACAGGGAATTTACCGCCTCAACCACATGCATATCAAGAAATTCGCCAAACCAATATGGGGAAAATCAATCCAGATGAAGAAAAACAGCGCGAAATGGAAATCGGACCAAACCGTTGTGCAGTAAGATAAGTAACTTATTTCCCGTAAAAAGCCTGTTTTAAACCGGATTTTTTATAAAAATATAAAAGGAGAGTTTCAACATGGAAATTTCTAAAGTATTAGATGCAAAAGGATTAGCATGTCCAATGCCAATTGTGAAAACGAAAAAAGCAATGAATGAGCTTGAATCAGGACAAATATTAGAAATCCATACAACAGATAAAGGTGCATTAAATGATTTACCTGCTTGGGCAAAATCAGGTGGTCATGAGGTAGTGAAACAAGAAGAAGAAAATGAAATCCTGAAGTTTTGGATAAAGAAGGCATAAGAAGAGGACCGATTTATGGTTCTCCCTTTCGTTATATTGTTTTTCCCGCCTCATCACCATGCTAACAAAACAAGGGAGGGATAGGGATGGATATTAATTTTATTATTACCATTTTTTTAGTCGGTTTTGTGGGATCGTTTATTTCAGGCTTATTGGGTATTGGTGGAGCTATTATTAACTACCCAATGTTGTTATATATTCCTGCTGCTGTTGGGGTTGCTCACTTCACTGCACATGAGGTTTCAGGTATAACTGCATTGCAAGTGTTTTTTGCCACGATCGGCGGGGTTTGGGCGTATCGAAAGGGTAGATATTTAAATAAGACATTGATTGCATATATGGGAATCAGTATTCTCATCGGTAGTTTTGTAGGAGGGGTTGGTTCCACTCATTTTTCTGAGAGTAGTGTTAATGTGATTTATGGAATCCTAGCGTTTATTGCTGCCATTATGATGTTTATCCCCAAAAAAGGGATAGATGTTGTTCGGTTGGATGAAGTTAAATTTAATAAATGGTTGGCTGCTCTTCTTGCTCTTCTAGTTGGTCTTGCTGCAGGTATTGTCGGAGCTGGTGGAGCATTTTTACTAGTTCCAATTATGCTGGTGATACTTAAAATACCGACAAGAATGACCATTGCCACATCTTTAGCAATAACTTTCATATCATCCATAGGTACGGCAATTGGCAAGATTTCAACCGGTCAAGTAGACTACTTGCCAGCCTTAATCATGATTGTGGCTAGTCTTATCGCAGCACCATTTGGAGCAAAAGCAGGTAAAAAGATAAATACTAAGATTCTTCAAATTATCTTAGCAGTTATAATTTTTACGACTGCTATTAAAATTTGGATGGATATACTTTGATGATGATAAATAGCAAAAGCGACATAATAAAGAAGACTAATCCATTGTTGATTAGTTTTCTTTTTAGTGATGAATAAGAATTGTTCTCCCAGTATGTCCAAAGTGACTAATATCCCGAATACAATTCTAACAGCATGCTCGACTAGACATCATTCAAAAAGGTAAAATCGACATCCTGCCTTTTTCGAACTATGATTCATCAACGTAATTACCAAAAATGTTATTATTACTCATAATATTCCATTTTTCTTGACTTTCCTGCTACTATCAATTTAATTAAAGTAAAATTAAGCTGAAACATACTCCTCAGATTCCTTATTTTGCCCTTCTAACTGCTCCGGAAAGATTAAATAATCGTTATTTAAATTGTTCCAATTTTTATCTTTCCAACTTTAAACAGTAATTCTTACTGTAAATCTTTAATACGCCAGCTCAATTGATGACTTTTAGAACCAACTAGTAGGCAATTTCAATGTTTCTAAGCGATACTTAATTAACTATTCAATCCATTTAATTTTTATTTGAGCGCCTGTTTTATTGAAATTTGCTGCAATTTTACTTAATATATCAACTTGAATAATCTTTTAATTTTGCACGCTTGAAGTAGGCTTATTTTGATCTTTGTTGCAGATCGCTTCCGATATTCAGGCTTGAAATTTGATAACAGTCGAAACCGAATATTAGGGGATTTTTTAAATATATTGACCTGTATAACAGCACTATGTTTTTAGTGCAGCAAGATAAACAAGATAACAGTAAGAAATGTTTATTACAAGTTAGTTTTCATTTCAAGGAAAACGGCTATATCCAGGGCCTTGGTTGAATAAAAATATTTAAAAAATACTATAAATAATGGTTGTTAAATTAATATAATGATAGGTGTAAGATGGAAAGTAGGCTGTGTTTATTATTCTTTCTAACTAAAATTACGGAGAATTATATAGAAGTGTCAATTTCCTTAACTAAAAAAGGGGTGTAAATATGGAGAACGCAATTTACTTAAGAAGAAAAAATAAGATCCTTCTTAATAGATCAATTGAAAATACACCATTTGAAGATACTAAAAGCATTCAATATATAGCAACCATCATTAAAAATATCGAAGATTTAGGATTTACATTATCGAAATCAGTAATTAATGTTATAAAAAATTATTCAAAAGATCAACTGGAAAACTTTTATTATTCGATTGTTACTGATATTAAGCTAATAATAGGTGCTAATAAAAAATACAGCCCAATGTATCCCAACTTCCCTAGTCAAGTAATGAACGCCACTGATAGTGAACTATACATAAATGCAATTATGCATTATCTTACATTCGGAGAATTTTTACCAAATTATAAAAAGGAAACAAGAATACCACTGTTAAATGCTAATAAATTTAAAGTAATTGATTTAGGTGATGAAAAAGAGTTTTTAAGTATCTTCACTAATTTATTACAATCAAAGACTTCATTATCAGAAATGGATCAATCGGATATAAAATGGTTTTTTAACAATAAATTGGACTTTATTAAAAATTTATTGCCAGAAGAGATACCACTTAAAGAAAATGTTGCTTTAGTTTCAAAATTAATATTGGAGAATGGATTAAATCAACAATTATTATTTAGGTATTTTAAAACGGCAACAGATGTACTAAGACTTTGCGTAGCATTATCAGAAGGGGATATCAGTTTATCACAGAATACACGCTTTAGGAGCTTTAAAAGGAAGGAAAGAAGGTTAATTTTATCGCTATTGGAAAACTGTAATAATATTGAAGAAGATATGAAGAGGTATAAAAATAGATGGATAAGGTTGGGAGAAAGACTACATCCTTCGGAATTTAAAACTTCTTATCTCAAGACACAAACTGCATTTAACAAACTCAGAAATAATGAAAAAATTGAAACCTTCAATGGAAAAGTTGATAAAGCAATTAAAGAGAGTAATCTTATGGCTGCTCTTGATTTATTGAAACAAAGACCAGGTGAATTTGCTAGAAAACTAGATTACCTATTGAGAAAAACTAATAGGCCAAATGTTATTATAAACGAATTTAAAAATGTTGCTGAACAAGTTGCAAGTACAGTATTATTGCAAGTTATAGAACATTTTAAGCATAGGAATGATGGTAAGGAATTGAGAGCTTTCTTTCCTAAAGGAAATATTTCAAAGGTATTTGCTATTGATAATACTCTACCAGAAGTACCTGAAATTATTTGTAATAATATAATTAGAATATGTGAAAATAGTTTAATTAATCAGTTCAAGCAAAAGGATTATTTAGGAAAAGTGTATGTCGATGAAGCTTTAAGGAATTACATAGTACCATTTTCTCAAAGATCTTCAAGTAAATCATTTAAAACAATTGTGAGAGGATCAAAATTAGATTTTCCTAAAAACACAAATACAATAAGAACATTTATTTATTGGAAAGAAGCTCATAATGATAGAACAGACTTAGACTTATCTGCAGTAATGTATGATGAGAATTGGAACTATCTTGAACATGTTTCCTATACAAATTTAAGATCAGTAACATATAAAGCATTTCATAGCGGTGATATAACTTCCGCACCAAATGGAGCAAGTGAGTTTATTGATTTAGATATTGAATCTGTAAGAAAATACGGTGGAAGATATATTGTATTATCGATAAATTCTTTTACGGAACAAAATTTTGCAGAAATTCCTGAATGCTTTATGGGTTGGATGGCAAGAGGAAATCCAAATTCTGGGGAAATTTATGAACCAAAAACGGTAGAAAATAAGATTGATATAACTTCTGAAGCTAAAATCTGTATACCTATGATATTGGATTTACATGAAAACAAAGTAATTTGGACAGATATTGCATTAAAATCAAATCCACGATTCTACAATAATGTTGAAGGCAATCAAGCGGGAATGGTCTTAATGGGAAAAGCAATGACAACTTTGAATAAGACAAATCTTTATGATTTATTAAGATTACATGTTAAAGCAAGAGGGGAAAAGTGTTATAATAAAGAAGAAGCTGACATTATATTTTCAGCAAATGAAGGTATTACACCTTTTGATCATGATGTAATTGTTTCACAATTTCTATAATAAGTAATTAGGCTATAATTTATCTTCCTTCTAACAACATAATCTAAGTATGAATTAGATAAATTGCTTTCCTAATTATAACTAAAAAGAGGCTACTCAATTTCCCTTCTATCATTGTAGTGCGAAATAGAAATTGAAGTTTCCTCTTTTATTTTGTATTTTCCTTATAAAAATTCATATTTAACATTTATATCGTGTTTTCCTTTTGTTTGAATAATAAATGGATGGTCAAAGTAGTGAGATATTGGATAAATTTATTTTTATATCCTATTATAATATTAAGGTACTTGGAATGTTTGCAGTGTCTATGATTACTTCTTATATTAAATTTCATAAAATGATGAAAGAATTTTGTTATTGGAGTCCCACCTTTTCTTACTGACCATACCGGTTCATCCGTTTATTTATTTTTACATTTATCTTTTTTTGCTATTGCATGTCTTTTATCACTAAATCCTAGTGAAATTGTCAATATAATTGAAAGAATTCTAACGCACCTACACATGTCGTTATACATGCAACTGTTTTCAGTAAATTGGAGTGGTAAAATGAAAGAAAAAGAAATACACAAAATAATAGATAAATTAGTTTCAAATCGCGAACTGGAAACAGCTGAAAGGTTATTGGAAAATTATCTAGAAGTGAATCCATATGATGTTGATGGGTGGAATAGGTTAATTATACTGGAAACACTATCTCCGCTTGAAGATTATGGACGAGCATCAGAGTATCTTTACTCCGCACTAAGTTACCACAAAGACAATAAGTTATTTTTTGTTCTATTAGTATTTTTTACTGACTGGTATCTAGGTGGATTAGATGAAGCATTAGTTAAGAAAGCTATGGAAATAAAAAATACAGCTGATATGGAAACATCATCTATGTTATCTTACCTTCTTGCCTGTCATTTTCAAAGTGAAGATATAAACAAATATGAATTATTATTAAATGAGTCAATACAAAAGTATCCAAATTATGTTTACAATTATACCAATTTGGGAGAGTTTTATTTAAAAACGGGAAAGAGAGAGTTAGGAAAAAATTTAATTCGGGAGGGTTTATCTCACGTTAAATTAATTTATAAAAATGATGCAATTAATGATTATGATGATGACCCACTTGATATTTTCCAATTTGTAAATGAGAGAATAACAGGAGTATTTATGATGGAAGATACTTATAATTCTCTAAACGAATTGCTACAAAAATAAGTGTAGAGACCTTGTTGGAAAGGTACAAAATCTTATCTTCCACCTTTATTATTATCTAACAATCAATTATTCCGTAATTATTTTTCAAAAGCCTTAGGATTACTTCTCTTAAGGTTTTTTAACGAGCATGACATCTCTCCTCTGAGTATTTACTATTTTATTTCTATAAAAAAAATCCTTCATTTCTATTACAATAGCTTCAACTTTTTTATTATAGTAATCTATATATCTTTCAATCTTACTCTTTAATTCTTCAAACGAACATAATGCCTCTCCATGGTACATCTCTTGTTTAACCAAAAAAGTTTTCCATTGGGAATTATCTAAACAGTTTCCTTTTCTAGACATACTTTGAACAACCTTATTTTTTTAAGAGTTTTTATCCACTTTCTATGTTGGTAATTCCATCCTTGATCAGAATGAATTGTTGTTCTGTACTTGAGTCAGAAGAGCTTATCCAGTCTTTTTCGATGAACATAACGACGGATCGTCAAATTCATCTAGAATTAAAAAAACGGGGATACAAGGTAAACCATAAGTTTGGCTTAACGAATCCTTCAATGATAACGAAATTACAGAGCTTTTATTGAAGGTGGAGCTGAAGCCCTTGGTAAACCGAAAGGGCGACCATCCATGTCTGATATAGCCAAGAACAGTAAAAACAAACAAATAGAAGAAAAACAATTGACGAACGAACAAAAAATAGAAGGTGAAAACGAGCTTCTTCGTTTGGAGGTAGAATACCTGATGAGATTTATCTTTGATTAGAAAAATTTAATGATAATTTATGGAAGTACTTTACAAATGGATTAATTCATGGTTTAGTTTAATGAAATACACAATAGTCCAAATGTAATTAATCTTTGTGTGGGTATATGAATATAAAGGAATAATTGCAATTTTATATAGAAAAAAGGGCGGTAAAGGACAATGAAATTAATAATTGGAAAATTTACAGAGGCAAAGATATTTACGGATGTTGTTGATGACTCAGCAATTGAACAAATTAAAGAATTATGTAATCAAGAATTCTTAAAAGATACGACAATTAGAGTAATGCCGGATGTACATGCGGGTAAAGGGTGTACAATCGGTACAACTATAAAAATTAAAGATAAAGTAGTCCCTAATTTAGTTGGCGTGGATGTTGGATGTGGGGTTTTAACTGTTCAATTAGAAGAAAAAGAAATTGATTATGCTAAACTGGACAAAGTAATTCGTGAACATGTTCCAAGTGGTCAAAACATCCATGAGGAAATTAGGGAAGTTAAAACAGTTAATGTAGAAGACTTTAAATCTAGTAACATATTAAGTGCAATTAGATTAAATAAAAGTTTAGGATCTCTTGGTGGTGGGAATCACTATATTGAGATTTCAAAGGATGAGGATGGATTTCTTTATTTATCAATCCACACAGGTAGTCGTTACATTGGAACAACAATTGCAAATTACTATCAAAAATTAGCATACCAGGAATTAAAGAAAGTTGATGTTAATAAAATAATTAATCAACTTAAATCTGAAGGCAAACACTCTGAAATACAAAGCACAATTAAAAAACTAAATGAGTCTACTCCAAAAGTTAAGAAGGATTTAGCTTATTTAGAGGGTAAAAGTTTTGACCATTATATTCATGACATGAAGCTTGCCCAAAGATATGCAGTCGATAATAGACAAGAAATTGCCAATATCATAATTTCACATATGAATCTAACAAAAATTGACGAATTTGATACTATCCATAACTATATTGATACAGACAATATGATTCTACGTAAGGGGGCAGTATCAGCTCAAAAAGGTGAAAGATTAATCATACCTATTAATATGAGAGACGGTAGTATTATTGCAATTGGTAAGGGGAATCCAGACTGGAATTATTCTGCTCCTCATGGTGCCGGGCGTGTATTGAGTAGATCGATGGCTCGTAAACAATTAAATCTTGAAGAGTATAAAGATACAATGAAAGATGTTTGGACTACATCAGTTGGAACTGACACAATCGATGAAGCTCCAATGGCTTACAAAAGGATGAAGGACATACTAGACAACATTGGGGATACAGTTGAAATAATAAAAGTTATAAAACCTGTCTACAACTTTAAAGCAGCAGAAGAACCTAAGTTTTGGGAGAAAAAAGGAAAGTTTAAATGAGGGATGAATTAGTTCCTCTTATTTAAATATAAATTATAATGTTAAATATACAATTAATATAAAATTTGGTTTTTATAAGTAGGGAATGAACTAAATGAGTCTTAAAATAGATAAATTAGTTGTTGAGAAAATATTTTAATATGAAGAAATACCTTCTATATATTATAAAGACTTAGACAAACAAAATCATATTACTGTACTATTGGATTTCTGGCTAGCGAGGAAATAAACACTGTGAAATTTATAGATGATCAATGGTGTCAAAATGAGTTTCAATTAACTTTAATGAGTAATTTAGTATCTTCGGTAATTGTATAAGAAGGAATTTCTTTATGCTCATGTAAACGAAGAGAAGTAATTCTTTGTCCTTTGTATTACAATATATCAAAGACATAGTAAGAAATCCTATGTAGTGGTTCTTTAAGCTTACAACGTTCCGTGACAGCTTCAAAGTCTGTTTTTGAAGAAAAATATATGAACGATACAGAAGGGATTAAGAACCGTAAAAAATAATATAAGCATTAAAATTAATTATATTTAAAATGTGACTCCGTTATGGGGTCTTTTTTTATTGGCTGAAATGATATTCATTAGGATAATATAAAAGTAAATGAACGCTACTTGTATAAATAAACCATACGGATTAGACACCCGTTCATCATAATGCAAGTAGTAAACATTTAATAAGATAAAGGATGTGTATAATATGAAAGAGTATTTAACTAAAGATAGACATTCAGCAAAGTATAATTGGCTAGTTGAATCAAAATCACCATACTTATTACAACACAAAACGAATCCGGTTAATTGGTTAGAGTGGAGTCCAGAGGCATTCCAGAAGGCTAAAAGGGAGGGGAAACCAGTCTTTGTGTCTATAGGCTATTCCTAGTTAAAGGAGTTATATAAGATTTACTTGTCATTGGTGTCACGTCATGGAAAGAGAATCTTTCGAAGATCAAGAAGTGGCGGATTTATTAAATAAATATTTTGTTTCTATTAAGGTCGATAGGGAAGAGCGGCCAGATATTGATTCGATTTATATGACTGTCTGTCAAATGTTGACTGGTCAAGGCGGATGGCCGTTAAATGTGTTTTTGACTCCTCATCAAAAGCCTTTTTATGCTGGAACATATTTTCCGAAAACAAGTCATTATGGTCGTCCTGGTATGATGGATGTGCTTCCACAGCTCCATGAGAAGTATGAGCAGGAAAGGGATAATATCGAGAATATTGCGGATAAAATTACTTCCTCATTAAAGGAACGTTCTACCGCTGGGGGTGGAAAGGAAATATCAGAAAATGTAATACATAAAGCATATCAGGAAATTGTTCAAAGCTTTGATAGGTTATATGGCGGTTTTGGGCAAGCTCCTAAATTTCCATTGTCACATCAGCTCCTCTTTTTGCTTCGATATTACTATTGGACCGGCACAGATGCAGCTCTTACTATGGTGGAAGAAACCTTAGAAGGAATGACTAATGGTGGAATATATGATCATATTGGAGGTGGCTTTGCGAGATATTCAACCGATAATATGTGGTTGGTTCCTCATTTTGAGAAAATGCTTTATGATAATGCATTACTGTTATATGTATTAGCTGAAACCTACCAGTCAACACGTAATGAGAAATGGAAGAAAATTTCTTATGAGGTTTTTGAGTTTATTAAGAGAGAGATGACAAATGCGGATGGCGGCTTTTATTCAGCAATAGATGCTGACAGTGAGGGAATCGAGGGGAAGTATTATGTCTGGTCGCGGACAGAGGTACTGAATATCCTTGATTTTACATTAGGGGAGCTTTTTTGTGAAGCGTATGATATTAGTGATGAAGGAAATTTTGAAGGATCCAATATTCCTAATATGATTGAAACCGAACTGGAAGAAATTGCAAGTGACAGAGGATTGTCAGTCGAGAATGTGAAGATGCAGTTGGAAAAAGCGAAGAATATCCTTTTAAAGGAACGTGAAAAAAGGGTTTATCCACATCTTGATGATAAAATTTTAACTTCCTGGAATGCTTTAATGGCCGCTGCTTTGGCAAAAGCTGGAATGGTATTTCAAGAACCGCAATTTCTTGAACATGCTCGAAATAGTATTACTTTTATCGAGGAAAAGCTATGGAATGGGGAGCAATTGTATGCCAGGTTCCGTGATGGAGATGTGAAATTTAAGGCATATCTTGATGACTATGCATTCTTGCTGTGGGCTTATCTGGAGATGTATGAAGCAGAACAAAGGGTTCATGATATGCAGCAGGCAATCAAAATAAAAAATATCTTGTTTCATGAATTTTGGGATCAACAAAATGGTGGGTTCTATTTCACTAGTACAGATGCAGAATCCTTAATTTTTCGTGAAAAACAAGGATTTGATGGAGCCCTTCCTTCGGGAAATAGTGTATCTTCCCTTCAGTTATGGAGGTTGGCGAAGTTAACAGAGGATATGGACTTACAAGAAAAAGTAAATCAATTGTTAGTAAGTTTCGAGCACGATGCAACAGTATATCCTCATGGACTGTTATATATGTTGCAAACTGTAATTGCAATGTATGCAGGCGGAAAAGAAGTGGTTGTTTCTGGTTTAAATCATAATAAAATAAAAGAATTTATTCACTTTTATCACGAAAGCTATCATCCATTTGACATTTTGATGGTTGCGAATCCAGAAAGAATCAATATAGAGGAACTCCAAGTCTGGAAAGATAAAATTGACGGAAAGCATGATTTTGTATTATATGTATGTGAACAATATAGTTGTAAAAATCCAATATACAATATTGAGGAAGCCAAACAAATGATAGTTACAAAAAATCTCTCCTAAAATGGAGGGATTTTTTGATTTTTTATAATAAACACTACCATAAGTATATATAATCTTATATAATGTTAATTATTACAAATATGTAACGTTTTTAACATTTTGAAGTCTAATATATTGAGAGTTTCGTTGCTAATGAAAGGGGTGGCGGACAGAAAGTAGAATGGCTGGAAAGGATTGAAATAGGTGAATCGAGCATCAAAGAATCATAATAAAAAATTACTGGCAAAGTATATCATTGGCTTTTTATTGATTTCCGTTGTTTTATTGTTATTCTACAATAGCAAAATAGCAGAAGGCGATTTAGCTTTAGCAAAAAATACATCCACAATGAAAGCTACTCCTAATCAAATATACCCAACTAGGCAAAATATATTGCAGGATTCATTTATCCATAATTTAGTTTTTAATGAAGAAGTAAAAGAGGAGAATATGCTCCAAAATGAATTGTGGAAAGAAATAGAAGAAACCCCTATGAAAATAGCAATTTCACCATTAACAAAAACTGAACCAAAAAAGTTCTTAAATAAACAAAAGACAAAGTCAGCATCAAATGATAAAAATCTAGTAAGACTGAAATCCCCTAGTACGAAAGCTCAAAAGGTGGTATATTTGACATTTGATGATGGTCCAAGTATATCATCGGCGAAAACATTGGAGTTACTAAAGAAATACCACGCAAAGGCAACTTTTTTTATGCTTGAACCAAATATTAAGAAATACCCTAAAATCGTAAAGCAAATGGTGAGGGATGGAAATTCCATTGGTTCACATGGTGTGACACATGATATTCATAAAATCTATCGTTCTCCTAATGCCTTTGTAAAGGAAATGAGCCAAACATCCAAAACCTTGAAGAAAATCACCGGTGTAAATTCCCAGCTAATTCGTGTTCCATATGGTTCGGTTCCATATATGAAACCGGCATTTCGCAAGGCAAGTGATTTAGAAGGTTTTATTATGTGGGATTGGGATATTGATTCTGATGATTGGCAGACGACTAAAGGAGAATATGTGTGGAAGATAAAAAATCAGGTGGAGAATTGCTCAGGGACTAGACCATTGGTTATATTGATGCACGAAAAAACAACAACTTTTAAATATCTGGAAAAAGTGCTTCAATATTTTCAACAAAAAGGGTATAAAATGGAAGCTATTTCCCCTAATTTGCAGCCAGTGCAATTTAAATATCGTTAAATACTATTTTACTTTTTAAGGTTTATAAAAATAAGATAATAGGGCATTGTAATAAAAGGTGAAGCTGGTTTGCTTCACCTTTTATTATTAAAATAGTTATATGGAGGAAAAAATGCCAATTGCAAAGATGGAAAATAAGAATATTTATTTTGAAGATATAGGGGAGGGGACAGCTATCCTATTTGTTCATCCACCTGGAATGGGGAGAAAAACATTTGCTAAACAAACACTTTTGGCGAACCAATTCAGGATTATCCTACCAGATTTAAGTGGACACGGAGATAGCCCAAGCTCTGATCGAACAATTTCTGTACAAACTTATATAGAAGAAATAGAAGCAATTAGATTAAAGTTAAATCTTGAACAATTATTTCTTTTCGGATATTCAGCAGGGGGAATTATTGTGCAAGAATATGCAATACAATTCCCAAACCATGTGAAAGGTGTTATATTATCTGGTGGATACCCAAAAATCGATACAGATGTTTTAAAAAAAGAGCATTTGCTTGGAATGTATATGGCAGAACATTTTCCAACATTATTAGCAAAAATATTATCCATCAGTCATTTCCCCGAAAGGGATTTGCAAGAGGCGTTGTATAAGCATATTTTAAAGGCAAACAAGGAAATTTGGACAGCTTTTTATAAAGAATCCTTATGTTTTAATTGCATGGATCGTATTTCCCAACTTCATGCACCACTTATGCTCATATATGGTACAAGGGCCGATTATATTAATCACCATGTTAGACTATATCCAAAATTCATTGATACTGAGGTTCATTTTATTTCAAAGGCTGGCCATCAATTGCCAACAAGAAAATCTAAAAAAGTTAATGTACTTATTCAACAGTTTGTCCGTAAGTTTAATTAACAATAAAAATGTTATGTAAACAAATAATGTGAGAGGAGGAACTTCATTTTTGAAAGATGATTTACGTTTTGCAATTGCGAAAAAAGAAGCATTGATCGGAGTAGGATTGGCAGTTTTTCATTTCATTTGGTGGTATGGCTTTGCTTATGGTTTAGGAAAGACGAAGGTTGAAAGATATACATATATTTTTGGCTTACCAGCATGGTTTTTTTATAGCTGTATTCTTGGCTTCTTTGTCATTGTATTATTAGTTATTCTTACCGTAAAGTTCATGTTTAAAGAAGTTCCTTTTGAAGAAGAAGGGGACGGATGATGAATATGAATATACAAGTTATTATCCCATTGGTATTATTTCTTATTATCTTTTTTATCGTTGGTATGTTTGCCGTGAAATTTGTGAGTACGTCTAACTCGTTTGTCCAGGAGTATTTTTTAGGTAACAGACAATTTGGCGGTTTTATTTTAGCGATGACGATGGTGGCAACTTACGGAAGCGGAAGCAGTTTTATCGGGGGACCAGGTGCCGCATATCATTACGGACTGGCTTGGGTACTCCTTGCAATGAGTCAAGTGGTAACTGGATATTTTGTATTAATGGTATTGGGGAAAAAATTTGCTATTATGGCGAGAAAATATAATGCCATCACATTGATTGACTTTTTAAAAGCACGTTATAATTCTCATTTTGTCAATATTCTAGCAGCAATAAGCATCATTGTATTTTTGTTTTCTTCCATGATTGCTCAGTGGGTTGGCGGAGCTAGATTAATGGAATCGATTTTGGGTGTGTCTTATACAACAGCATTATTCATATTTGCAGTTTCTGTTCTTTTATATGTAATTATTGGCGGTTTTCGGGCAGTTGCGTTTACAGATACCATCCAGGGCATAGTCATGTTATTAGGAACTATCATCCTTTTAGTAGCTACTATTAAGGCGGGTGGCGGGATTGAAAATATTATGACTGATTTAAGAAAAGAGAATCCTAACTTATTGAGCCCTTATGGTTCGGATGGAAGCTTAACACCTATGTACATATCTTCTTTTTGGATTTTAGTTGGTGTTGGGGTTGTGGGACTACCGCAAATTGCGATACGCGCGATGTCTTATAAAAATGCAACTGCCATGCATAGAGCCATTATTATAGGAACGATTGTGATTGGTATCATTATGTTTGGAATGCATTTTATCGGTGTGCTTGCTAGAGCGGTGGTTCCGGGAATTCAAAATGCGGACACCGTAATGCCTTTGGTGACCATGAAAGTATTACCTGCATGGATGGCAGGAATTGTATTAGCAGCACCAATGGCTGCCATTATGTCGACCGTTAATTCCGTTTTAATACTCGTTTCCTCTGCAATAGTCAAAGATATCTATATTGGTTACATAAATAAAAATGCAGAAGAGAGAAAAATAAAACACATGAGTTTATGGGTAACCACCATTGTTGGCATTGCTGTTTTCTTTTTAGCGATCCATCCGCCAAATCTGTTAATATGGCTTAACTTATTTTCATTTGGTGGCTTGGAGGCCGTGTTTATTTGGCCAATCGTCATGGGGTTGTATTGGAAAAAAGGCAACAAGTATGGGGCGATAACCTCCATGCTTATCGGGATGATAAGTTATATTTTATTTGATCGCTTTTATCCGAATCCGTTCGGAATTCACACGGTTGTCATTCCAATTTTATTGTCATTTGTGACCTATACAGTGGTATCCGTCTCAACAATACGGTTAGAAAATGTAAAGAGAAGCAAATCGTTTTGATTTGCTTCTTTCTTTGTGTTAGTTTATATCCCTATTATGCATTATTATACCGGAGAATGGGCAGGATTCTTTTCTTGTTCATTTTCTTTAATTGGTTTTATAGAGAAAAATGCCATAATAGCTGCTACAAAACAACATACAGCTAATATCATAAACATAATGATTAAATTATTCTTCATAAAATAAGCCATAACCGGAGGTCCTGCGGCTACTCCGATATAACGCATGGAACTATAGAAAGACGTTATGGTTCCGCGCACATTCTTTTCAATGGATTGTGTAATTAGAGCATCCAAACACGGAAGACCAGCTCCAATCCCTATTCCACAAACTAGAAAAACAATGGTTAAGTAAATAAATTGGTCTGACAAGCTAACAGCAAGTACAGAAGCACCAGCAAGTAGAAGTCCGCTAAAAGTAATCCATTTCATGACTACCATATTATCTTTAATTTTTTTTCCAGCAATAAAAGATGCAAGGCATAGACATGCCAATGGAATGGCAAGGATAAACCCTTTCTTTACGCCATGATAGTTATACGTATCCTCAAGGACAGAGGAAAGATAAAATAAAACAGCAAATAAGACAAACATTAAAATAGCCCCTATGATAAATACAGCAAATAACCAGCGGCTATGCTGCTGAAAGACCTCTTTCGTATTTTGAATAAAGGTTTTAAAATCTGCACCTTTTTTATCATTTTTAGGCTTTTTTACTAAAAAGAAAATAGCGATGACAGAAATAAGACAAAAAATTGGAATCGCTACAAAAGGTAAAAACCATATAAAACCTGCCAAAAACGATCCTAATATCGGACTTAATACTTTACCGAATGTATTGGATGTTTCGATAACTCCTAATGTAGCACTCACATCCTTATCTCTGCGGAACATATCTCCAACTAATGGTAAGACGATTGGCGCTGCTCCTGCTGCACCTACTCCTTGCAGGATTCTTCCAATTAAAATAAGAGAATATGGATTACCCATTTTCCATGCAGCCCACGCAGAGATAACGCCCCCAATACCTGCCAATATTAATGACGGAATAATTACTATTTTTCTTCCATACCTATCCGACAAATACCCAGCTATTGGGATTAAAAAGATTGCAACAATGGAATAAACGGTTATGATTAAACTAGATTGAACTTTTGAAATGTCCAACTTTTTTTCCATAACCGGCAGTACTGGGATTAACATAGAATTTCCCAAAGTCATAATGAGGGGGATAGATGCAATCGATACAATTGCCCATCGTTTATCCCGCATTTCATCTTGGTTTGAATCGTTTTTTACAGTATCATTTACATGTTCCATCAGTGATTTCCTCTCTTCTAGGTACTATTATTAATATTTACTTATTTAGTTTTTTTATGATGGAATAAAAGGATAATATTTTATTTGTATATTATGGAAGGTGGATGGGGATGGAAATAAAAAGTCTCAATATCGGGTTGCCGAAGATACAGAACTTTCAGCAAAGGCAGTATAGAACTGCTATTGATAAAAAGCCAATTCAAAAAGGGTGGTTGACAAAAAATGGCTTTGTCAATGATGGGGTTGCAAATACAGACTTTCATGGAGGAGAGGACAGGGCAGTTTGCTTCTATGTTTTTGAGCATTACAAGGAATGGGAAAAAGAATTTAATCGAGATCTTCCACTTCCATCCTTTGGAGAAAATTTAACGGTAGCAGGAATGGATGAAAAAAGTGTTTGTATCGGAGATATCTTCCAAATAGGTGATTCCGTTGTACAGATTACCCAAGGGAGAATACCTTGCGCGACAATCTCTCAACATAATAATGTGGATGTTTTTTTGAAAAGAGTCATCGAAACTTGCAAGACAGGCTATTTTGCACGGGTCTTGCAGGAAGGAATGATTACAAATGAGTCTAAAATAATTTTACTAAAACGCCATCCTTTAAAAATTAGTGTTCACTTTACTATCGATACATTTTTTCATTGCATGGAGGAAGAGCGAATCGAGAAAATCTTACAGGTTAAAGAATTAGCAAATGTTATGAGAAATAAATTAACCAAAAGGCTTTTAAAATTAAAAGCAAATCTTTAGGCAAGATCTGGAGCCTCTCTTATCTAGTAAGAGAGGTTCTTTTTTTATAGGAAAATAATTTATTAAATAGATAAATACGGTGTAAATGTTATTAAATTGACAAAAAATATGAAATTTCGACAGTTAAAAACAAAATATTCTATATAAAAGGTATTTTCAAATAAGTAAAATAAATGTAAACTATTTAGAAAATAGTCTATCAATTTATACTTATTTTTTAATAGTAATCATATGTGCTAGGAGATGATTGAAAACGACAAGAGATAAAACATCAATAGAGGAGGCAATAAAAGTGGAGAATCCAGTTTTAGAGGTAATTGGATTAAATACCTCATTCGTAACGGATAATGGAGTCATTCCTGTCGTAAATGATATTGATTTTGTTGTAAATCGACAAGAGGTTGTTGGTATAGTCGGGGAATCAGGCTGCGGAAAAAGTGTGACATCTTTATCCATTATGGGGCTAGTACCAACATCAAATGGAAAAGTAGACGGTAAAATTATTTTTAATGGTGAGAACTTGGTAAATAGATCTGAAAAGAGGATGCGTAATATACGCGGTAATGAAATTGCGATGATTTTCCAAGAGCCAATGACGAGTTTAAATCCAGTTTTCACTATCGGTGATCAATTAATAGAGGCGGTAAAAATTCATAGAAATTGGTCAAAGAAAAAAGCAAAAGAACATTCTATCGATATGCTAAAAAAAGTTGGTCTGCCTAGGGCGGAAGAATTAATGAAGGAATATCCCCATCAATTATCTGGAGGCATGAGACAAAGGGTAATGATTGCGATGGCTATGCTTTGTGAACCAAAGCTTTTAATAGCTGATGAACCTACTACTGCTTTGGACGTGACGATTCAGGCACAAATACTTGACTTAATGAAAAAATTAAATAAAGAAACAGATACTGCGATTATTATGATTACTCATGATTTAGGTGTTGTAGCACAAATGTGCCAAAGAATTATTGTAATGTACAGCGGAAAAATTGTGGAGGAGGCGGATGTTCGAACTCTTTTTAAATCTCCAAAGCATCCTTATACGGTTGGATTAATTAAATCGATTCCAGACATGCGAACAAAAAAAGACCGGTTGGACTCCATAACTGGAAACGTACCAAAACCAGGTTCGATTGAATTTGGCTGTCATTTTGCTCCTCGATGTCCACATGCTTTTAAACGGTGCTTATCAGAAACACCAGAATTAAAAACCTTGCAAAATGGACAGAAAATTAGGTGTTTTCTTCATGACGATATGGAGGTAGCTCAATGATGACTGAACCATTGATTAAGATAGAGAATCTTAGAAAGTCTTTCCCAATAAGAGGTGGCGTGCTTGGGAAACAAGTAGGAGAGGTAAAAGCTGTAGATGATATATCATTTTCGATACGAAAAGGGGAAACCTTAGGGCTTGTCGGAGAAAGCGGATGCGGTAAATCTACTACTGGACGGATGATTCTAAGACTTTTGGAGCCGAGCAGTGGGAAAATTAGCTTTGAGGGAAAAGACATTACTAGCCTTTCTAATACAGAATTACGAAAAATTCGCAAAGAGATGCAAATGATTTTCCAAGACCCGTTTGCTTCCTTAAATCCGCGTCATACAATAGAAAAAATATTGGAAGAACCGTTAATTGTACATGGTGTGAAGGATAGAAATGCAAGAAAAAGAAAAGTAAAAGAGTTACTTGAAATAGTAGGGTTAAATGAATCCCATTTAAAACGCTATCCGCATCAATTTAGTGGGGGGCAAAGACAACGGATTGGAATTGCAAGGGCGTTAACACTTAATCCAAAGCTTATTATTGCAGACGAACCAGTATCTGCTTTGGATGTTTCCATACAAGCTCAAGTATTAAATTTATTAAAAGATTTACAAAAAAACTTTGATCTCACTTATTTGTTTATTGCACATGATCTGGGGGTTGTTCGTCATATTAGTGATCGTGTAGGTGTCATGTATCTTGGTAGAATTGTAGAACTTGCAGATAGTGAAGAAGTATATACCAATCCTAAACATCCATATACTCAAGCGCTATTGTCTGCCGTTCCGATTCCAGATGTTGATTTTCAAAAAGAAAGAATCATTCTGCAAGGTGATGTGCCAAGCCCGGCAAATCCACCTAAAGGGTGTGCGTTTCATACACGTTGTCCTTATGCAATGGATAAATGTCAAAGTGTGAAACCTGTTTTTAAAGAGGTCGAAAACGGTCATTTTACTGCATGTCATCTTCATTGAAGATTGAACATACCTTTAATAAGTAAAACAAATCAGAGGGGGAAAAAAAATGAAGAAAAAATTGTGGGGAGTTTTTGTATTAATCCTCATTCTTTCACTTGCTTTGATGGGCTGCGGTTCATCTGAAACAAGTGGCGGAAAAACGAGTGGGAAACAGAAAATACTAGTTTATGCAAGAGGTGGAGATGCAGTAAAGCTTGATCCAGCTGCTGTAACAGATGGTGAATCTCTGATCGTTGCAGAACAAATCTTTGAAACATTAGTGAAATTCAATAAGGAAACAACAGAAATTGAACCGTCCCTTGCCAAGTCATGGGAAATATCTCCTGACGGAAAAACATATACGTTTGAACTCGAGCAAGGAGTTAAATTCCAAGATGGTACAGATTTCAATGCGGATGCCGTAGTGAAAAACTTTGATCGTTGGGCTAACGGAAACGTAGATAAATTTCCATACTATCAGTCACAATTTGGTGGCTACAAAGGTGAACCAACAGCTGTTATCAAAGAAGTAAAGGCATTAGATACTTACAAAGTTCAGTTTACTCTTTTCCGTGCGCAAGCACCATTTTTGAAAAATCTTGCAATGACACCATTCTCGATTTCAAGTCCTGCTGCAATTGATAAGTGGGGAGATAAATACATTGAGCATCCTGTAGGAACAGGACCTTTTAAATTTGAAAGCTGGAAACGTGATGATTCCATTACTGTTGTGAAAAATGATAAATATTGGCAAAAGGGATTACCAAAAGTGGATAAAGTAATTCTAAAAGTTATTAAAGATAATTCAGCTAGGTTAAATGCACTAATTAAAGGCGATGTTGATTTAATAGATGGTTTAAATCCAAGTGATGCTGAAAAAGTTACTTCGGATAAAAATCTGCAATTATTTAAACGTCCATCTATGAACATTGGATATCTTGGATTTAATGTGAAGAAAAAACCATTTGATAATCCGAAAGTAAGAATCGCTTTAAGCCATGCAGTGAATAAAGAAGCTCTGATTCAAAACTTCTATGGTGGGTCGGCAATTCCAGCTAAAAACCCAATTCCGCCTTCCATAGGTGGTTACAATGATGATATCCAAGACTATGATTTTAATTTGGATGAAGCGAAAAAGTTACTTGCAGAAGCAGGCTATAAAGATGGATTTAGTGTAGATTTATGGACAATGCCAGTTGTGCGCCCATATATGCCAAATGGTCAAAAAGTAGCTGAAGCGCTTCAAGCAGATTTCGCAAAAATTGGTGTAAAAGCGAAAATTGTTACAATGGAATGGGGTACTTATTTAGAGAAACTGGCAAAAGGGGAAGCGCCAATGTACATCGTTGGTTGGACAGGCGATAATGGTGACGCTGATAACTTCCTATATGCCTTATTAGACAAAGATGCTATTGGATCCAATAACAACTCGCAGTATTCCAATGATGAAGTTCATAAATTATTAATAAAAGCGCAAACAGAAACAGACGAAAATAAACGGAATGAACTTTACAAACAAGCTCAGGTTATTATTCATAATGATGCTCCGTGGGTTCCTATAGCACATTCAACGCCATTGCTAGCTGGAAAAAGCAACATTAAAGGATTTTTCCCACATCCAACTGGTTCTCAAAGCTTTGCTGATGTTTCCATCGATTAACCAAATAGGGGAGGAGTAAGTTGCTCTTCCCCCTTTTTAAATGTTTGATTCATAGATCTGTTTTTAGATAAAGCAGCATACTTGTACCCAAGTTATTGATTCAAAGTTAATACATAATATGGAAGGGGGAAATAATAATGGTTGCCTATTCAATTCGTCGAATATTTATGCTTATTCCAGTATTGCTTGGGATGGCGATCATTGTCTTTTCGTTAATCCATGCTATTCCAGGAAATCCTGCTCAAATGATCCTTGGTCAGCATGCAACGAAGGAATCAGTAGCAGCGTTGACAAAACAGCTTGGGCTTGATCAACCCCTATATTTACAATTTTTTCATTATATAAGGGATCTGCTAAGCGGTAATTTAGGAACTTCATTAAAAACGCAAACACCAATTAATCAAGAGATATGGCCATACCTTTGTGCAACGATCGAATTATCTGTAGTAGCACTAATTATCGCCATTATCATTGGAGTGAATGCAGGGATTATCTCCGCATGGTTTCAAAACTCATGGTTTGATTATATTGCAATGCTTTTAGCGCTTGTTGGAGTTTCCATGCCTATATTCTGGCTTGGATTAATGGAGCAATATGCATTTTCTATTCATTTGAATCTATTGCCAACCACTGGCCGTGATGATATTCGTGATCCAGTTCAAGCTATTACGAATCTATATTTAATAGACACATTATTAGAAGGTAGGTTTGATCAATTTATCGTTGTGGTTAAACATTTAATTTTGCCAAGTGTGGCATTAGCTACTATTCCAATGGCGATTATAGCAAGGATGACAAGATCAAGCATGCTTGAGGTAATGCGATCAGATTATATAAGAACAGCAAGGGCAAAAGGATTAAGAATGTTTTGGGTTGTATATAAACACTCTTTAAAGAATGCATTCATTCCCGTTTTAACCGTTATCGGTTTGCAAACAGGCCTTTTATTAGGTGGGGCAATATTAACGGAAACAATATTTGGTTGGCCTGGTATCGGTGGATATATATATGATGCCATCCAATCAAGGGATTATCCTGTCATTCAATCTGGAATATTAGTTATTGCACTAATTTTTGTCTTTATTAATTTAATTGTAGATTTACTTTATGCGGCCATTGACCCACGGATAAAATATTAAAAGTGAGGAGGTAAATTCTCAAATGCCTGAAATATCAACTACAGTTACGCAGAAACCTCTAGCAGAAGAGCCATTAATATCCCCGTGGCGAGAGGGTTGGAGAAATTTCAAGAAAAACAAGGTTGCCCTTATTGGCTTATTAATTGTTGTATTCTTTATTTTAATAGCTATATTTGCAAACTATATAGCACCCTACGGAATCAATGAGCAGCATTTTAAGGACAAGCATTTACCGCCTTCCGCAAAACATTGGTTTGGTACCGATGATTTTGGACGTGATATATTTAGCCGGGTAATTTTTGGAGCAAGAATCTCCTTATCTGTAGGATTTTTCTCGGTTGTGGGATCCGCTATTATCGGTTCTTTTCTAGGTATTATTTCAGGGTATTATGGAAAATGGTTGGATGCCATTATTTCTAGAATCTTTGATATATTACTGGCATTCCCAAGTATTTTACTTGCTATTGCAATTGTCGCTATGCTTGGTCAATCATTGCAAAATGCGTTAATTGCGATTGCTATTATTAATATACCAACGTTTGGGAGGCTTTTAAGAGCAAGAGTACTTTCTGTAAAAGAAGAGGAGTATATCACAGCTGCGAAGGCAATTGGCATGAAGGATAGTCGAATTTTATTACACCATGTTCTGCCAAATAGCTTGGCACCTATTATTGTTCAAGGATCCTTAGCTATCGCCACCGCAATCATTGAAGCAGCAGGGCTCGGTTTCCTTGGATTAGGTGCACAGCCGCCAACTCCTGAGTGGGGAAAAATGTTGTCTGATTCGAAGGATTTTATTATTCAAGCACCATGGACCGTCTTTTTTCCGGGAATTGCAATAATGCTAACGGTATTAGGGTTTAACTTAATGGGGGATGGATTAAGGGATGCGCTAGATCCTAGAATGAAAAATTAATTATTCGTAAAAAAGAGGCTGGGACAAAACCCTCCTCTGAA
>NZ_PIQO01000029.1 GCF_002844575.1 Heyndrickxia camelliae | reverse complement strand
AATATCTTTTCTCGGTTTTCCATTTTGGTAAAGTTGTACGATCTGTTGTTTGAACTCTTCAGTAAATGTTCGACGTTCTCTTTTGGCCATGTAGATTCTCCTCAAATATATTATCTGTAGTCTACTTGACCTTAAAAATTCTGTCCAACTAAGTGTAGCCTATTCAGACATTTGCTTATTCTTTTTGCCTCCTCTTGTCCTTTTGACACCCTATAAAGGACATTTGCTTTCCCTTTTTGCCCCCACTTGTCCTTTTGGCACCCTGTAAAGGACATTTGCTTATCCTTTTTGCCTCCTCTTGTCCTTTTGGCACCCTATAAAAGACATTTGCTTTCCCTTTTTGTCTCCTCTTGTCCTTTTGGCACCCTATAAAAGACATTTGCTTTCCCTTTTTGTCTCCTCTTGTCCTTTTGGCACCCTATAAAGAACAATGACTTACAGTTTTTACCCCCGCTTGTCCTTTTAACACCCTATAAAGGAAAAGAGGCATTACTCTTTGCTTCCTCCTGTCCTTTTGCTCAACTTACCAGCAATCTACATTCCTGCAAAGGTGTCACCGTAATTGACCATCTAATTCTATCACAACATTGCCATTCGTAAGTCATTCATCTTACTTCACATATAAAAACCCGGTCCTAAAGAGACCAGGTCTTCATTATAATTAAGCTGATGTTGATAGGGTACCATTTTTCATTTCTTTTATTGCTTCTATATGTTTCGATTCATCAAATTCCTTTTCACTTTTTGCAACTACGATAGAAGCAATTCCGTTTCCGATTAGATTGATTATCGCTCGGCCTTCACTCATAAATCGGTCGACACCTAGCAGTAAAGCTAGTCCGGATACCGGGATTAGATGAAGTGCTGATAACGTAGATGCCAACACAATGAATCCACTTCCTGTAACACCAGCAGCACCTTTTGATGTTAGCATCAAGATTAGGATGACCATGATCTGATGCCCAAGGGAAAGATGTACACCGAATACTTGTGATAAGAATACTGTTGCCATTACAAGGTAAATACATGTTCCATCAAGATTAAAGGAGTAACCAGTTGGAATAACTAGACCTACAACAGATTTAGAGCATCCGAACTTTTCCATTTTATCCATTATTCTTGGAAGTACCGATTCTGAAGAACTTGTTCCTAAAACGATTAGAAGTTCATCTTTAATATATCGTAAATAATTCCATAAGCTGAAGCCATATTTTCTACAAATTAAGTTCAAAACAACAAAGACAAAGATGATCATCGTCAGGTAAACGGAGATCATAAGCTTTCCAAGCGGCACTAAAGATGCAAGTCCAAAATTACCAATAGTATAGGCCATTGCACCAAATGCCCCAATAGGAGCAGCCTTCATGATATAACCAATCACCTTGAAAAATACTTGTGATAATTTATCTAAAAAATCGATAACAATTTTTCCTTTTTCCCCTAAAGCTGCTAAACCAAATCCAAATAATAAAGAGAAAAATAACACCTGTAAAATATCCCCATCTGCAAATGCAGCAACCATACTAGAAGGGACAATATGAGTTAAATAATCTACCCAATTTAATTTAGCACCGTCACCTGTAAATTGCGAAATATCACCTTTTGGCAAATGACTGAAATCTAAACCAGCACCTGGTTTAATCACATTAACAATGATAAGACCGACAATTAGCGCAAAAGTGGTAACGATTTCAAAGTATATAATCGCTTTACCGCCAACTTTACCGACCTTTTTCATATCCCCCATTTTTGCAATGCCAAGCACAATTGTCAGAAATATTATTGGTGCAATTAGCATTTTTACTGCATTGATGAATGTATCACCAAGGGGCTTCATATGTTTCCCTGCTTCCGGCCATATCAAGCCAACAAGAACCCCAATCACAATAGCGGTTAAAACTTGAACCGTTAAATTTTTATATATTTTCAACGTTCTCATCCCCTTTTCACGAAAATTCTTACTAACGGAATGGTAACGCTTTCTTTTCAAATCTTGAAGTTTATGGTCATATCGGACATTTTGGTCTTTTTGGTCTTGAATTTATTCTTTACTCTCCATAATATAACGATTAATAGGTCTGCCCACACTTCCATATTGAACAGCCAAACGAATCTTACCCTTCTTCTCCAGATAATCCAAGTATCTTCTGGCAGTTACACGAGCGATTCCTATCGCAGTTGCCACTTCCTCCGCCGATTTAGGATCTGTTTCCTTATGCATATAATCGGTAATTTCATTCAGGGTAAACATATTCAAGCCTTTGGGCAAGGAATCTCTCGTGTCAGAAGATTGATTATTATGTAGTATCGCATCCAATTCCGATTGAGATAACGTTTCCCTATTATCCATGGATAATTTATAAAAACGATAATTTTCCATTGCTCGTTTCAGCCGTTCAAACTTAAAAGGTTTGATAATAAAGTCAACTGCTCCGTTTTGAAGCATAGTATTAATAGTTTCTTTATCCCTTGCGGCGGATACCACAATGACATCAACATTGAATGCTTGTTTCCGAAATTCCTGCAAGGTCTTTACTCCATTTTTCTTTGGCATATAAATATCAAGAATAACTACATCCGGCTGCAATTGTTTTACCAGTTGAATCCCCTCATCCCCATTGCCTGCCTCTCCAATAATATCAAACCCTTTGACTTTCTTGATAAAATTCTTATTCACTTCACGAACCATCGGATCATCGTCTATAATAATAGCCTTA
Source organism: Heyndrickxia camelliae (assembly GCF_002844575.1). Lineage (GTDB taxonomy): Bacteria > Bacillota > Bacilli > Bacillales > Bacillaceae_C > Margalitia > Margalitia camelliae. The sequence goes on along the minus strand of NZ_PIQO01000029.1, from coordinate 34,057 downwards.
ATGCGTTTTTCAACCATTTGCTTCAACTCCTGGATTCATTGGAAATATAATAGTAAAGGAAGTACCTTCCCCAACGTGCGAATCTACATCTATATCCCCGTTTCCTTTCATTACAATCTGTTTAACTAAATATAATCCATAACCAGTTCCTTTTTGCTTGTTTTTCGTAAACCCTTTATCGAAAATAAACGCGACATCCTCATATCTAATACCACAACCATTGTCTTCAATCATAATGGCGCAAGTTTCCTCATTTTGTTCAATGCTTATGTCAATGACCCTATCCTCTACTTCAATAGATTCATAGGATTCAAAGGCATTCTCAATTAAATTACCAAGTAATACAACTATATCATTCTGATCCATTTGCGCTGGAAACTGTGAAAGAGAACTATTAGGATCCACTCTAACTTCAATCCCTAACTCCTTCCCTCTCCTAATCTTACTAAGCAGAAGACCTGCTAAAGCATCGTTTCGAATCATTTCCTTAATTGATTTTGAAGTATTTCCCTGCTGTTCCGAAGTTGTAAAAGCAAGGTTAAGAGCCTGTTCTGATTTTCCGAGTTGAATGAGTCCAGCGATCGTATGTAAATTATTCATATACTCGTGATTTTGAACTCGGAGTGCTTCCACAAAATTTTTCACCCCAGTTAGCTCTTCCGCCATCTTCACAACTTCCGTTCTATCTTGGCATATCGCTACTGCTCCGACAACTGTTTGATCAATAAGTACCGGAATTCTGCTGCTTAAGATTGTTTTACCGCCAACAATGATGGTTTCGTTATATACTGCCTTATTATGTTCCACAATTTCCGGCAATCTTGTATCCTCTAATACAGATCGAATGGGTTTGCCAATGACCTCCCCTTTAACGGAAAAAATCCCCTTTGCTTTTTCATTAAAAATAGTAATGATTTCATGTGAATCAATTGCTATAACACCTTCATTCATAGCGTGAAAGGTAGCCGTTCTTTCCTCAAGAATTCTGGCAATTTGATGTGGCTCCAGCTGAAACATTTGCTTTTTTATATGTCTAGCAAGTAAAAACGATCCTATTAATCCGGCTGAAAGTGTTAAACTTAAAATAATAACCATTTCATTCTTTAAATTAGCGGAAATATCCCAAAAGCTTGGAATCCTATGTCCGACAAGCACCACACCAATTTGATTCAAATTATCATCCTTAATCGGAAAGAAAGCTCTAGTGAACGTACCTAGCTCCCCTCTCGCCTTGGAAAAATAATTGTGCTCTGCAAATGCAGCATCCTCATCTTTGCCTAGAGATGGAGTCCCTAATAAGGATTGGACAGGATGAGAATACCTAATTCGTTCCATGTTCATTACCACAATATAATCTTCATCATTGATTAAGCGAATTTGTTCTATTAAATGGTTTATCTTCGTCCACCCATTTGGTGATTGGATAGCTTTTTTTACATCTGAAAGCTCTGCTACTGTTCTCGCAGTATTCATTGCTGCTGTATTAATTTCTTGTTCCTTGGTTGATTGAATATTCACAACAAGAAGAATTCCGCCAATAAGCAGGGAAAAAATTACGACACAATAGGAAAGAATCGTGATTTTCCATCGTATAGGCAACTGTTTTACACTCAAATAGGTATCCTCCTGGAAAGGCCATATTCATCTTTACGAATAACTAGATTTACTATTATCCTAAATAATAGGGTATAAATATACATCTTTCATTTTACACCAATGGTACGAAAGAAGGACAAATATGAAAAAATCAATTCTTTTAACAATTATCATACTACTGATAATTGTGATCGGTATAACAGTTTCACCAAAACTATTACATTCTCACAAACTTGTCCATGACTATGAACAACAGGGACTAAAAAACCAGATAGTATTAAAGTTTAGTCATGTTGTTGCAGAGAACACACCAAAAGGACTCGCAGCGAAAAAGTTTGCTGAACTAGTCTATAAAAAATCAAATGGCAAAATTAGAGTGGAAGTGTTTCCAAATGGTATGCTTTATTCCGATATTGAAGAAATCAATGCCTTAAAAGAAAATAAGGTGCAAATTATTGCTCCTTCCACTTCCAAGCTTGGGTCAGTTTCAGAAAAATGGGGTATATTCGATCTACCATTTGCTTTTCCATCCTACCAGGCTGTTCAAGAAGGATTGAATGGCAAAATAGGTCAAGAGCTATTGCAATCTTTAGAAAAAGACGACCTAAAGGGGCTTGCATACTGGATAAATGGATTTAAACAAATCACTTCCAATAAAGGCCCGATTCGGACGCCAGCAGATATAAAGGGGCAAACTTTTCGAATTATGCAAAGCAAAGTGCTGGCTGCACAATTTAACCAATTAGATGCACACCCCATTCAGCAATCCTTTGATATTACTTTTCAATCTCTTGACAGCAAAAAAGTGGATGGTGAGGAAAACACCTTATCCAATATATACTCAAAGAAATTTTATAACTTACAAAAGTATTTAACAATTAGCAATCACGGTTACCTCGGTTATGTAGTTCTTATGAATAAATCTTTTTGGAATAAGCAAACAGATTATACTAAGCGAATATTATCAGAGGCAATAGAAGAGGTGACAAACTGGAACCAACAGGAAGCCCATCAGATGAATGAAAAGCAATTAGAACTTATTAAAAAGAACTCCTCCATTAACATACATGTATTAACAGATGCAGAGAAAAAAGAATGGGTAAAAAAACTAGATCCATTATATGATAAGCTCGCTCCTACCATTGGATATAACTTAATAGATGAAATCAAAAAGCTGCGCAAAAAATATGAAAATACGAAATAAAAGCAGTCGAAAGACTTCGTTAAAAATTCCGTAAACATTTCTAATCTAATTATAATCTTTCTTTCATTATAATCTAGTAAACCTCCCGTAAGATATAATTGTTGCAAGGACAAGCAGCATCCCCCCCTTTTTATTATATCTTAATTTTAAAGCCGGCCGAATTGCCGGTTTTTTTATTGTTTGAATGACTAAAGAATGCGGAATTTATCCTATAAAAACAGCAAAAGACGCCTGAATTCGTCAGACGTCTTTTCTTACGTTTTGCGGCGAAGTGCCGTATGACCACATTCATACGTTAGCCTAATGCCATGCCTTCGACTTACACAAATAGCTCATCGCTATACAACTATAACATGATTGTGATAATTACACAAGGAAATTATAATTTTGCTGCTTTTTGGGATTCTTGTCCAAATGACTGCTGTTTTTTTATCATTGGAATAATCACAGCTACCGCGATTCCAATAACCGCTACAGGCACTACATACCAAATAGTCAGTGGCGGTGTAATCAAAATTCCAGATACATGTATATAGTATAAACTTAGAAAATAGAATACACTACCTAATAAACCGGAAAGCCATGTTGGTTTCTTTACGATTAAATATAAAAGCGGAATAAAAATTAATGTGATAGGAACATAGGATGTCGGATAATGAACAGCATAGAAAACTGTTTTCCCAATAAATCTGCATATAATATAGAGAACCGCTGCCGCTAAAGGGATGCTGCGATCTTTAAATAACCGTATGACTACAAGGGTCAGTAACGATACAACTAATACAGAATACGTCGGGTATATCCATTGCGGTACGCCGCCAAATATTTGTGATGCCGGATCCTTAATCAAAACCAATATTTCCTTTGATGCGATGGAATGACCATGAATGTATTGATCATATGATATGGCACCATTTTCTTGTTGCATGTTAGGAAAAACAAGGCATTCAAATAAAAACATAGCAAACCAAGTATGGAGTGACTTCCATGTAGGCTTATCATTATGTGTATAAAGATAATAAGCTCTCCACGCCCCTACTATCATAATGCCGGTGCCGATATAATAAATGAAATGAGTAGGACTCCATGTTGTTAAATCAATCCCAAATTTAATATGATAGCTGAAATCTAATGGAATCCCGATGAGAAAAATCACATAACCAATGGTGGTGACATTTCTCGAAAAATGATCCATATATTTTGGTCCAATCCACTCAAAGATTAATAATATCGCTCCTAAAGCAAATCCTGTAAAATTTAGTATATGTGGGAGAGAGTACTTTTCAAATAAATATCTGAAATGATAAGACGCATCCCAGGCAGATCCAGCAAATTTTAACAAAAAGGCAAGCACCCATAATCGATAAAATTTCAAATCTATCAACCTCACTTTCTTTTAGAAAATGATAAATGCATCGATTTTACCCTAGTAAATCCCATGCACTTCCAAAAGTAATGACTAAAATACAGCTTACTAATAGTGCTATAGCAAAGTTAATGGCAGTTTTTCGGGTTGTTTTTACCTTAAATAATTGATAGACAAATATAGCACCCGATATAACCAAATAAATGTCACAAATAATAATCAACCACAATTCATAGATGTTTTCAGTATGCGGTTCTGCCGTCACATGCCCCAAAATAAATGGAAAGTTAGGTAGCAAGACAAACCATCTCCTCCAATATATTCCTGTAAGTTAAAAAGCCATTTCTAATATACCATATAAATATTAAAAAGAAATGAAAAATACCATAAATACTTTCCGTTTTTCCTTTATTATGGAACTTTCTATTACCAATCAAGATTAAGATCTTCCAAGAAGTTTTTCAAGGCATGTTTGTTGGAAAAAAATCTATGATACAGTATACTGACAAAAAATTGCCTACGGAGGAAACATACGATGCAATTCCAAACTGTTGAAAAATGGGATGAATTACTATGGAACCAAGCCGAAAAAATTTATGAGGATGCCTTTCCTGCACACAGCCGCAAAAAACGTACAATGATCCAACGCATGTTTGAAAAAAGGATTTGCTTTCTTCATATTGCCTATTTAGAAAATGATATGGTTGCAATGGCGTTATCGGGAAAAAACGATAATCCTGATATACTTATTCTTGATTACTTAGCAGTAAAAAGAAATTACCAGCATCATGGAATCGGCAGTAAATTTGTAGAATACATAAAAAATTGGGCTCAGAATTACAAAAAATATTCACTCATCATAGTAGAAGTGGAAGCAGATAAGGATCTTGTAAATGAAAAGCGGATTGAATTTTGGTCAAAATGCGGTTTTCAGCTTACTGATTATGTACACTCTTATTTTTGGGTTCCCGAAAAATATAAGGCAATGTACTATTCCTTGAAATCAACTCATTCCCCTACTGGCCAAGAACTCTTTTTATATATTACGGAATTTCATAAAAAAGGGTATCGAGGGACATAAAACCACATCGAGATTCATACTATGAGGAGGGCGTATTTATTGCAAAATAGGAGATAATTCGTATATTTATAATGTGAGGAGGGTGAGGAATGAAACAATTTCAAATTACTAGAACCATGTTATTAAAATTTATCCAAACTGTAGACGAAAAATTGGTGGATGTGCAGCCAATAGGATTTAATAATACGCTTCGCTGGCATATTGGGCATGTGCTGGTTTCCGCAGAAGCATTTATGTTCGGCTATCCAAAAATGTCTAAGAACTTGCCGGATAAATATAATGAGTTATTTGCCATTGGAACTAAGCCATCAGATTGGAAAGGCGACGTACCTTCCCTGGAACAATTAATGCACGATCTTGAGGAACAATCCTCTCGAATTCAGGCACTTTCGGATGATTTTTTTGCTAAGGAACTTCCGTTCAAGTTTCCATTTGGGAATATTGAAACATTTGACGATTTATTCGCTTTTATGAACCATCATGAAGCTGACCATTTAGGTCAAATGAGAACAATGAATAAAATAGTTCATGGATAAAGCTTTAAGAACTGCCGCATTCCGCCATGCTGGCAGTCTTTTATCCCATTGATTCGATACCATTTATAGTGCTCAATAATAAGCTCGAATCTTTTCATTTTTCCTTTACTTGCTTTTTATTTCCGCAAAGTAACTTTTGTATCTTTGTAAAGTAATATACCTAAACTATCCACCCTCAATAAAGCAAGCAAAATCTCACTATATCTACGTTTTTCTTAGATTTCCATAGTACCCATGTGGTGAATGTTACGAGGTTGACCTCTTACTTATTTTTTACTTTGTTAAGTTATAGCTTTTTCTAATCAGGTCGTGTATAACTTCATCTGGTATAGTACCATCTAGAATAATGGAATTCCAATGATCTTTATTAAGATGGAAGGCAGGAACTATTGAGGGGTAATTCTGACGATAGAAATCCAACCAGTCATTTTCACACTTCAGGTTAATCCAAATATAATCCTCCCTTTTGAAAATCCACGCAAAGACTTTTTTGTTTTCTTTATGTCGTATTAATGTCCAATTCTTATCCCTAAACGGATAATCTTCATAAGTGTTTTTCCATTTCAAGCAATAACGAATTGCTTCCTCTCTAGTTTTCACTTTTTCACTCCTTTCAAATAGGCTCTATGCATTCCTTTCAAATTAATCCTTTACTGCTTTAGTTGGTACAAATATATTAATCTAACCATAAGATAAATTCTCAATATATCTCAACAATTTTGCCTATTGGAGACAATGATATTTTCACAAATCTGCCTGGTTTAGCGTAAGTTCAATTTTTAACAATTTATAATGTAGTTGGTCTATTTCATTTTACTGTTTTTGTCAATGAAAAAGAACTCTATATAAGAGTCCCAAGTTTCACTAATTGATTTTTATTACTGATCTTTTTGATTCTTATCCAATATAAGTTGAAAACCATAATTTAATAAGGAATATGGAAAAGCAGTTAAAAATAAGTGAATGGATTTAAATTTCTTCAACTTATATATCTGTAATGCTTGAAATAGCTTGTTTAACGGATAGGCTAGTAAAAAATCCATGAATAAGTTTAAGCATGTATATAGCCAAAACTTTCCATACGTTAAATGAAAAATCCATAGGTTTCCGACAATAAAAGGACCAAAAACAAACGCTAATGCACATTTTACAAAAGCCTTGGCACCCCCCTTTACTTTCCACCACTTATAAGACAAACCTAATAATGATTCCACCAGAAGAATAGACGTGGAGAATAAAGATACAGGAATAAACTTAAAAAAAGATTTTTTGGGAAGAAAGAATAAGGTAGACCACGATAGTATAACTAAGGCAACTCTAATAAACAGAGACAGCAATTTTTTCACCCTTAAGTTTTTTCTTAGTTTGTCACGTTATTAGTAATTTATGTATAGCGATATTTGTTTAGGGGTGCCTTAGCATATGGGATATTTTAACAAAGATATTCTTGCCTTTTATTCTTTATTCCAATCTCTGGAAAGCATACTATAAGTTACTAAATCTTCATAATGGTCATAAAGCCATTGTCCATCCCTTTTAATTCCTTCCTTAACAAATCCCAATCTTTCCGGGATTGCAATGCTTCTATAGTTATGAACAGCACATTGAATTTCTGCCCTGTTTATCTTCAATGTATCAAAAAGATAATTTAACAAAGCAGATACAGTTCTAGTAACAATACCATGCCCTTGTGAATCTTCCGCTATGAAGTAACCAATGCTTGTTGAACTATTTTGCCAATCAATATAATGAAGTGCAATCATTCCTACTAATTTTCCTTTATATCTAATCCCCGCATCAAAACCATTATTATCTGCATAATTTTTGATCCACATTGGGATAATAGCTTCAAAATCTTCTGCAGCTGTTCGTTTATCCACCCACAATAACCATTTTCTAAGATAAGAACGATTTGTATCGATCAACTGGAATAATTCTTCTTTATGATGCTGCTGAAGCAATTCAATGCTTATATCTTTGTCTACTTTGTAAGAAAACATATCAGATATCCCCCTCTGATTTCTACTGACAGATTATATCGAATATTTAATATAAGTATTTTACCATTATATAGAACTACATTATGAAAAATAAATTACTTTTTTTATGAATCCAAAGGAAAAAGTGAATGAATTTTAGAGGATTGACAAAAATGTAAAGAGAGGAGGTAGTGAAAAATGAGGGATGTTACAGCTCTAATCATTAAATTTGTAACATGTTTGATTGCTTACGCTGTAGGATTAGATTTGTTTTTTAATGCAGCATGGACAGATGTCGTTTCCTTTAGTGTTCTAACCACTATTGTCTCTTATCTTATGGATAGGATTATGTTATCAAGGATTGGCAATAGGAATTCACTTATTGCTGATTTCCTTCTATCATATCTGGTTGTTTGGATATTCGGCAGTGTACTTCTGAACAGTTACATGCAAATTGCATGGGGCAGTGTTATTTCCGCTGTCATCATCACAGTAGGAGAGTTTTTTGTTCACAAGCTAATTGTCAATACCAGACATGAAGATGAAGGAAACCACGATCGAGGTAGAGCTCCAAATAGACTTGCTTACGGTATGGAAATGTCTGAGGAGAATGATCCACCTAAGACAAAATGATGCAGAAAAAAATAGGTCATTACAAAGACCTATTTTTTTCTGTAAACCAATAAAATCATCTATCCTTTTTATATGTTATCCAAGTTGGAGATGGAGAAAATGGGAATGTTTTCAGAACTTCAAGCGAATATGGATCTGTCGTGTCCATCTCCCCCAATACATATTTATATCCACTCTTTTTTGCATATTTTATTTGTAAAGCAGTTAATAACGAAATCCATTTCATGTTTTTCTTATCTTTAACACCTCTCCAGCCAAACTCCAAACTATCAGGATTTTCTCCTATATGTAGCAATGCAAATCCTAAAATATCATCATTTTCTGTAAAAATGTAACTGCCATTCAAAAGAGTATCCTCATCAAAGACTGCCTTCTCCCACTCCTTTAAATTTGCTTGAGGGGGATTTACTTCATGTGTCTTCTCATAAGTCTCTTTTACTAATAAAATTAACTTTTTTTGCATGTCTTGATCATTTAACACTTCCCTTAAACTTGTTACAATCATGTCATTTGAATGAAAGTTGTCAATCAACGCCTCATTTAAATCATGTATTGTCGATAAATATAAAGTTGGCATATAGGTTCTTCTTATTTCTGTGAAATCATAGTTATGTAAAAACGTTTTGAGCGAAAAATTGGTTTCCCATATTGACGTTTGAAGAGGTAAATTAATCGATAGTTTCTCTATGCTTTTTAATAGCTCAAATTCTATGTTTTCGCCACGGTAAAATGGATGAACTACTAATGAAAAATACAAACTTTTAGGGTGAAAACGAGTTTTCCAAGCCGCCACCATTCCAATTAGTTCTGAATTATTTTTTGCAAGGAAAGTGCCCATGTTTAAAGAACTCTTCCATCCCCTTTTAAAATATGCTTGGGAATCTTCATCAGTTCCATAGCAAAGAAAAAGCAAATGATTGATATTTTCCTCATCCTTTACATCGTATGGGGTTATCGTTACGTTCATAAAATCCCTTCTATTTCACGATTTTTAATTCGATCTTACAGGAGAAATAAGATAGTAGTATGAAGAATTTCCAACAGGCTCTATTAGAACCGGTCTCATATGGCCATTAAAATACATAATAACATTATCTTCCTTTATTACTTTTAACGCACTCACTAAAAAATCTCCATTCAAAGTAATTTTAAATTCTGGGTCACCGTCTACCTTTAAAACAGGTTGTGTTTCCCGTATCTTCCCCACTTCCGTAGCAGCAGAAGAAATAATTAACTCTATTCCACCTTGCATCTCTATATGGACATTATTATTTTTCCATTCACTTGCAAAAAGGCACGCACGGTCGATTCCTTTTAAAAAGCGGTTTTTGTTTAAAGTAATAGAAGTTTTACATTGTTGTGATAGTAGTCCGTCAATATTAGGATATATCCCACCTATTAATCTAGAAAAAAGTGAGACATTGTTTGCCTTAAAACCGATATGGTTTTCTGTAATGAAAATATGAATATCCTCTGTTTCATTATTCAGTAACTTAATAAGTTCATGTAATGTTTTACTTGGTACGATTACATTGTTGTTAATCTCACATACTAAGGGAATCTTTTTAAATGCTAATCGATGAGAATTGGTTGCAGCAATTGAAAGATACTTTTCCCTAAATGTCATACATACTCCTGATAATACAGGATGATAATCATTAGCGGATGCGGCAAATACAGTTTGTTTAATCATTTCAACTAAATCTAACCATCCAACCTTACAATAATCTGCTCCCATCATATTGGGTAAATGAGGATATTCCTCTGCATGAAAACCATTAAAGTTTACTACAACATCATCTGAAGCTAACGTAACAGAAGACTCATTTTTAACTCTTAAACGGATATCTCCGGACAATTTCTTCACTATTTCACTTAAATATTTTGCTGAAATAACAACACTGCCGGTTTCAATAATATCCAATACTTTTACTCCGTCAGCGAAGCTAGGAATAGTTTTTTCAATAAATATGTCCGAATTACTTCCAACTATCACTAAACCATTTTCAATAACAACTAATTTTATACCAGTTAAAACTGGCATGGATGATTTAAAAGATATAGCCCTACAAACATCTGACACGGCCTTTGCAAAACAATCCTTTTTGATAACCATTTCCATAAAGTAAAACACTACTAAAATTCCATTAAGGTATTCATTTCGACAAAAATATTGAAATACCTTTCTATATATGTGTACATCTTCTGACTCTGATTTTTGAATCTAGTAAATCCGTTAGGAGGCAATACCTTAGCTCTTTATGGAAGTTCTTTAGTTCTTAAACCTCGATTTTTAAAATTAGATACATCTATCTTTTGGTACCTGCTGTAGAATTGTTTAGTATTCTTTGAATTTATCCTCTTTTTATGCTCTATGAAATAGTAGAATTGAATCATTGTACTTCTTTTTCTAAAAATAAAGGAATTGTCTGCAATCAGAAGGAAATATGCCATTTTATCCTACCTAACGGAACTGTAGTCCGCCATTTTCAAAATTTGCGACTCAAAAATAGTCATTAACACATATCCAGTCCTTTGAATATAGTAAGGAATATATTTATTTGGGGTGAGTATCTTATGAAAATACATGTTGTGCAAAGCGGTGACACGCTTTGGCGAATCTCCCAAAATTACGGTACTTCCATCCAACAAATTATTGCTGCCAATGGGTTGGATGATGCGAATAGGCTCGTGTTAGGGGAAGCATTAGTGATTCCCAATCCATATCAGCAATATGTAGTTCAGCATGGAGATAGTCTATGGCAAATCGCAAATCGTTTTGGAGTATCCATTCAGGAGATTGCGGATGCCAACCAGTTAACGGCTACTTCTTTAATCTATATTGGGCAAATGCTTACAATTCCTGTAATCTATCATATTGTTCAACCAGGGGAAACATTGTGGGCCATTGCTAACAAGTATGGATCCACAATATCGGCTATTGTTCAAGCGAACCAAATCCAAGATCCTGAAAGACTATTTGTCGGACAAAGACTAAGAATACCTGAAACACCTAAGCCTACTATCGAAGTCAATACCTATGTCACAGCTACAGGTCAAGCTGGTGCAAATACCGTAACTCCTCTCACACCTTATTTTACCTACGTATCTCCATTTAGTCATAACGTGAACGAAGATGGCAGCATTACTTCTTTGAATGATGATAAGATTATCAGTACTGCTAGAAACAGAGGTGTTTCACCATTACTTGTTCTGACAAACTTTGTAGATAGCAAATTTGACTCTGACCGAGCTGCATTAATCTTAAGAAATCCTAACTTGCAGAATACGCTAATTAACAATATCCTTACAATGATTAGACAAAAAGGGTATCAAGGTTTGAATATTGATTTTGAGTATATATATCCTGAAGACAAGGAAAACTACAATAATTTCCTTCGTAAAGTGGTAGAACAACTGCACCCAGAAGGATATTCCGTTTCTACTGCATTAGCTCCAAAAGTCAGGGAGGATCAAGAAGGGTTATTATATGAGGCACATGATTATGCAGCACATGGTAAAATTGTCGACTTTGTCATGCTTATGACGTATGAATGGGGATGGGCCGGCGGCAAACCTTGGGCCATTGCTCCAATTAATGAAGTAAGAAAGGTCTTAGATTATGCAGTAACTGCTATACCTCGAGAAAAGATTCTTATGGGAGTTCCTTTATATGGTCGAGATTGGAAAATCCCTTGGGTGCAAGGAACCTTCGCGAAAACAGTCAGCTCAAAAGAAGCCGTAAATCTAGCAAAAAAATATGGAGCTGCTATTAGCTATAATACCACCTATCAGTCACCATTTTTCCGCTATACAGATACATCTCGACAGAAACATGAAGTATGGTTTGAAGATGCTAGAAGTATTCAGGCTAAATATGACTTAGTAAAAGAATATAATCTTCTAGGTATCGGCTATTGGGTGCTTGGACCATCCTTCCCGCAAAATTGGCAGGTTCTACAAGCAAACTTTAACATTAGGAAATTGTAAATATCTCTATATAATACAAAGCAAGCCCCGATGAGTTCGAAAGGGGCTTTCAGATGCTTAACTAAACAAAGGGCGAAGCTGATAAATTCCTCTCTCAACAGAAGTTTCAATATATCCTACTATTTGCTCAAATGTAAAAACATGAAGCGGTTGATTTAGAGTTTCTTGATTATATTCCATATCTTCCAACACATATGGAATAAAATTTTTCACCTCTTCCGTTTTTACTTCTCCCAGTTCCAACACTTCATCAGGAATTTGAATTTCCGCTCTTAATTTATTGGTACATCCATAGTATTCTAGCAGCTTTCCATTTAGTAAGCGAAAATCATTATGATATAATTTAAATAGTTCTTTATTATTTTCCAAGCGATTCCTTAACCAAGGCAAGAAAAATCCCTGTAACCAAATATCATCTGCGATTAAATGTGTATAGTATCCTAAAATATAATGTGAATGTTTTAACGAGTTATATTTTATCAGGAAGCTTTCAAAATCAACTCTTCTAGAATATTCATGAACCTCTCCTATAAAAAAATGAGAATGATCCTTTGGTGCTACAGCATCTGGTGCGACACCCCCTAATAAGAATGAAGATTTATTTGAAACGGAAAAATGTTCTGCTATTTTGTTTGCAATGATTAAATGCATAATCCTGGATCCCATTACTACACTCCTTTTTCTATAGCCTATTTTATTTCTATGATTGACTTCCCACAAAATTTACATAACTATTTAATGTAATGTTATCTCTTTTTTTAAATAAGGAAAACCTTTAGAGAAAAAATGATTCAGAATATTTCTAGAATCGTTTTTATAAATAAAAAAATGCATCCCTATTTTTTAGGAATGCTCTTCACTTTCAGCTAAACTTATAAAAATAAAACCATTAAATCTTCATCATAATACACTCCATTCGACTTAAGTGCATTTCGTTCTACACCGTATGTCTCAAATCCTATGGATGAATATAGTTTCTTTGCAGGCAAGTTTTCAGAGACTACGGTTAAATTTATTTGTTCTAAACCATTGGTTTGTTTTACCTTTCTTACTAATTCTTGAAGAAGTAACTTCCCAAGTCCATTCCCTCTGGATTCCGGAGCAACGAACATTCCGAAAATATTTCCTTTATGGGCAGTCTTCATGCTAGTTTCGCGCATATAAGTAACAATCCCAAGTAATACATTTTGATCATCGAATATACCAAGAACAAATTTGTCCACCGTTGGTCGAATTCGTTCCTCTACCATTTTCTGAGTAAAATTTACCTCCCTCTCATAAGTAGATCCAAATGCCTCTGGATTAATTTTAAGTGCCTTTAAACGTAATTCCTGATACTGTAATGCATCTGTTTCCTTCAAAATTCGAATATTCATGGTTCCACCACTCCTCCAATTCTAAACTTTTTAATCTTACGCTTTGTTCGCTAATATATCTCCGGGGTGACAATTGCTTCTAGAATAGTGAACCTAACAGCTTTCGCCTTTCTATTCTTCAAAATGGAGAGATTCGCCATTGTAAATCCCTACCCTCTCAGATATTCTGTTACACTCATTTTCCTTTTGCTATTAAATTAACATGTACAATTCCTCAAACGGTTAAATCATTCTCCGTCTTTATATCGATCGCATTTTGTAAGAGTTTCTGAAGGACCGTTGTAAAGAGAAAGATAACGATGGTTACAAAGCAAATAACCATTCCAATTAATGCAATACCGGGATGTAATGCATTTTGCATTAGCAGAAAAATCATTCCGATTATATATAGACAAAATATGGTTAGTGCACAATTTTTAATTTGACTCAATGATATATTGGTTAAGCTTGAAAATACCTCTTCGCTTTCAATAAACGTCAACAGTTTAATCGCGTGATATAATGCAAGAAAAAAAGGAAGTGCAGTTGCATTTAGGCCTACGAGAATGGGCCATTTTAAATATGCATACTCAGGGTTTGATTCTGCTGAAAAAACTGCTAGTCTTGGCAATCCAAATATACAAGCTGCAACAACGAAAATACCGATTATTAGTACTGCAACTTTTAAGCTTGTAGTAGTTCCACGCTTCATAACACACCTCAATTTTCATTATTTTTTAAATAATACAATACGTTTTATCGGTATTCAATAAATTTCCGTTAAATTTCATTCTTACTTCATCAATGTACGCCACCTATACTATTTCGAATACTAAACTCTAAAGAAACTAATAAAAAATTTATTTAATAATATTTTAATTTTCCACTGTTAAAATTACCTTCTGTTCGTTATAAAATATAGTTTTCATAATGGAGTAACCATCTTGAAAAAGAACTACGTTAAAATTATCCTTGATTTTCTAATGGCATTAACCTTCGCATTATTAATGGAACCTAAAGTGCTAGGCGGATTACCTTTTCATGAAATTGCCGGTCTTGTCTTTGGTGTTGCCATTCTTACACATATTGGATTAAATATAAAGTGGGTTAAAAATTCAACCCTTAAAATTTGCGATTCAAAGCTTCCTATTAAAATAAGAGTAAGCTATCTATTGAATATACTTTTATTAATTTCATTGTCTACAATTATTTTTACCGGAATTTTTATCTCTAGAGTTGTATTTCCTAGCCTAGCAATGAATGGGAATCATATGATACGAGGTTTACAAGTCTTTCAGCAAATATAACACTTGTGTTGGTTAGCTGCCATATAGGAGTTCATTGGCAGTGGATTAAAGGAACTTGTAAAAAAGCGTTTAAATTCAAGACAGGAGAATGGAAGAAAGGCGTTATTGTATCGGTTATTTTTTCCATTGCCATATTAGCAGGAGGAATTCAATGGTTTTTCTCTACTTCCCAACCAACAGCTGGTGATATGAAGCAATTTGCACAAAAGAGTAACAGCAAGTTCTTTAATAATGGAAGTCCAAGTACTCTCGGTGGTCATGGCGGAGATTTTCAAGGACCACTAAATGGAGAATTCCACAAACATGATAAAGAGAAGTTCGAGCACCGTGGAGGCGCTAGTGCATACCTCGTGATCTTTCAATATTTTGGAATATTTGTCATTATTATTATACCAGTCTACTTTATCGATAAACGTTTCTTATCAAAAAGAAGAACACAAAAGAAGCTATTGTTAAAAGACAACGCAGTTTACATAAAATTAAAAAAGAAGACGTTTCAATACATCTTCTTTTTTGCGATGTTTTTCTGCTTATCATTATTATTATTATTTACTTTGATATTTGTAGACTTTCCATCAGAATTAATAAAATGAAATATAATACCAATGCTTTACCATTTTTACAATCGCTTTTATATATCCACCAAATTGTCTTAATTGCGGCTTTTTATTATCGGAAGTTTTCCTTCTTTTATCTTTGTGATTATAACATTTCGTTCAGTACTATTCCATTTGAAGTCCCAGTCTATACTATTTGATTGAAAGGGATAAGGAGCAATAATAAGATAAAAGCAATCTGAATTCCAAATGGCCGCCAATCCTTTATTTTACATATTCTAACAATAGACATGATAATTATGATGATAAAAAATCCGGTCGCTGCCATCCACATAAACGGCAGCATAAATGGCGTAAAAGATTCAATTAAAGTCCATTGAAAAAAGGAACAAAAATTAGAAGGAAACCACTTATACACCATAGCCATAATTTTTTTATTCTACTCACCACCAGTTAACCGTTTCTTACTTATTTTCCATTTGTCACATTATGGTACTTTTATATCATGCATGCCCTCTAGATTATATTAATAAGCTAATTTATACCCTTTATAAATGGTATTGTCCTATTAGCTTCGAAAAAAGCCACCTTCAGAATGAATGACTTGCCCAGTAA
Organism: Heyndrickxia camelliae; assembly: GCF_002844575.1. Taxonomy (GTDB): domain Bacteria; phylum Bacillota; class Bacilli; order Bacillales; family Bacillaceae_C; genus Margalitia; species Margalitia camelliae. Next base: position 17,838 of record NZ_PIQO01000029.1, on the reverse strand, counting down.
TCCATTCTGCATCATCACTGGCAAGGAATCCTATTAAACGGGCAGCATCCTCTGGAAGTCCAATTCTTCCCATTGAAAACTTTGGTGCAAGCACTTCTCTGATTTCATCTGTCATCCATGTCGAATCCGTTGGTCCAGGATTTACTGCATTCACCGTAATTCCCAACGGTGCGAGTTCAATGGAAAGAGATTTTGTAAAAGCGGTAATGGCTCCCTTTGTGGCAGCATAAGCTAATTCTCCTGGCATTGAACTAATGTCTTGACCAGAAGTCAGATTAATAATACGTCCTGATTGTTGTTGAGATTTTTCAAAACGACGGGCAAATTCCACACAGAGTAGGAAAGTCGATCTCATGTTTACTACATAGTGGTCATCTATTGTTTTGGCATCCAAATTTACATACCCATCGCTGGTTGAATGTGCTGCATTATTTACCAAAATAGTTGGAAACCCTAAAGTATTAGATATAGAATCTAGTATAGTAAATGCGGCATTTCTATCTGACAAATCTATATATAACCCATCACAACGAACACCAAATTCTAAAATTTCTTTTTTAAACTTATCTGGCCACTCCTCTTCTGCATTCCAATATGTAAAATAAATATCTATCCCTTGTGAAGCTAACCTACGACAAATTGCTGAACCCATATCATTTGAACGACTTGCCCCTGTAATAAGTGCGATTTTTCCCATTGTATTCCACCTACCTATTTAAAGACTTGTTGTTTGGATCCAGGAGTGTTACAACCTTTACAGGCTTGCATATACCTATCTGTTCCATTTTTAGAAGTATCTAATAAAAGTAACCCGCATTTTTTATAGAATGGATAATTATTTGAAGAAGTGGTAGCAACCCAATCTCCATGAGGAAGCTATTGCGCACAAAGATCCACAAGTTATTTCTCAATCCCTTTCCCACGGTATTCTGTTAAAATAACCAAATCCAAAATCGTTGCTGACATTATTGGGAAGAGTTGATCCTTAACATTCCAAGCATTTTGTTTTGATCCAAACAGGGTATGCCCAAGTGGAATTCTTGAATATTAACGAAAAATTTTCCCTTTGCTCATTCATCCTCAAAAAGCGCTTCAACCCCCCCCTGGAACTCCCTATGTTCCTTCTCTAATTCTATCCTTTAAAATACTGGTCCATCACAGGACTCTCCCCCATTTAAGGTATGACTTATTTAAGCTTGCGATAAAAGTGGATGTTTAAAAGCATCCGGAAAAGAAAGTTCTCCTTTACTTTTAACAAATAATGTCTCCCCATTTTTACAAGGGTGTTTTTTTACATTTAGTAGATTTTCAGAATCTGGTGTAAAGTGGAGTATAATCTTTTTTATCCCTAATGGAACAATTTTATGTAATATCTTTTCCACCGAACATTTTTCTTTCGCAATTAACTCATAAATATGGAGAGTTTCATCTTCTTCTGCAAAAATTAGAATAACATTGTCCTCTTCTAAGTAGTACAAATTATTTTGAAATACACTTAAACAATAAAACATGAGAATGCTATGGGAGTTTGTTGAACCAAAAGTGAGTGAAACTGGCACTCTGTTTTTTGCAAATTCATATATAAATTGTAAATCCATCTCATCATGTCCATCCAATATCTTGAGCGTAGTTGGATTTGAAGCGGAAGGAAGGTTATCATAAAAGAATTGAGTTTCTTCTATTACTTCAAAACCGAATTTTGGGTAATAATCGAGCACCGTATCATTAGCAAACAAGTATATAAAATCACATTTATTCTCATACTCTTCAAGAACCTTCCTCATCAACTTTCCAGAAAGTCCTTGATGACGAAAATCAGGATGTGTCATAACCGTTCCAATCTGTATAGCACTTTTTTTCTCACCATTTACCATGAAATCTAATAAATTTACAGAAACATTAGCTATTACTTTTTCAGCTAATACATAGGAGTAAGGTATATACCTTTCATTCCAAAATCCTTTTTGATACCATTCTTCAAAACTTATTCCAAATACATGGTTTGCCAATTCATTAAAACTACTACGTAATTTATCCTTTGCTTTATAATCTTTTATAAACTTTATATTTTGCATATATATCCCCTTAGTCCAGACTAACTAAAATATACTGTTGGAATTATTTAATGTAATTTATATTTTTAAAAGAAATTCATAACCCACATTATTATAAATATTTTTAAACCCAAGATTTTCTGCAATGGCTTTAGAAGGTTTGTTTGTGTCCATTCAATCCCAATATGGTATCCTTACATTTTCCAAACAATCCTTCAAAAAATAATAGGCAACTCTTTGCCCCAATTTCTTTCTCCGTTGAGTTTCAAGTGTTTCAATATTAATAAACTGAACATTGTCACTAACAAAACCTGAAAAACAAATTTTTATTAAATAATACCTCTTCATCCTCAAAAACAACGTTAAAAAAGTATCGGCAAATTTCAATATATGTACTATTAAAGTCTCCAGTTAGTAATATCCCATTTGGAACTGTCTCAATACGGGAACCTGTGTTGATAAGCGATTTATTAAGATGGGAAAATTCAATGAAATACGAATTACTTGTTAGCGTCATAAATCCAGGATTCTTCATATCCCGCGTATTCATCCTAACCTGCACCTTAGAGGACGTATGCTGTGTAAACAGATTGCGTTAAATAGGAATTTTCAATAATTCCATTCCTAAATCTAATAGGGACAATAATGATTAACTATTTCCAACAAACGTTCAGAGCATTCGGATGGCAACTTTTCAGATAGTCTTGCTCCAGCTATTATAGGAGCCCATTGAAAAACCTCCTCTTTTGACAAACCACTTTTCTCACAATATATGCGCAAGTACATATCTGCTAATTCCGTAGAGTATTGCGAATACAAAAGATACGTACGGTATACATCTGCGCGAATATCCCCTGTGCTGGCATCCACCCAATCAATAATACTTACATTGTTTCCTGACATAATTAAATTAAATAAATGGTAATCCCCGTGACAAAGTTTTTTCTCAAATGATATCTTTTTCATTTTATTTTTTAATGCAGCCTTATGTTTTTCATCTAAGATGTCTGCTGATTCAATATTACGAATCAATTTCACAGACATTGGCTCAATGGAATCAGCAGAAATCCTATGAATCTTTTGTTGTAGATCCACAGAAATACTAATATAGTATTCCGCTTTCTTCATGTCTTCGAAGAGAATATCTCCAATGGTTCTACCTTTAATATGTTCCATGATAATAGCTTGTTTTCCATCTATTTTCGTAACATCCAGTACTTTAGGTACAGGTAAACCGCAAGAATAAGCAAATTTTTGCTTACTGGCTTCATACATAGATTCTGTTTCCGGCAAATACTCATTAAAAACTTTCATAATGTTATTGTCGGAAAGATATACTTTTGCAGTAGCTCCTTCAGCAATTGGGAGACCTAAATGCATCAGTTATAACTCCTTTTTTAAAAATACAATTAAATAGCAGCTTTTGGCTGCTGTTTCCTTTTGACCATACGAGTAGCTGCTTTGAACCAGATTACGAATAACTTGAAAAATACTTTACGGCCACCTAAAGTACATAACAGAAAATACAAGGGAGAAAGCATAAAGAAATTTCCAAAGATTTGATAGAAAGCTTCGGGAGAATAATAAGTGACTTATGTACAATTCCCATTCTATATATCATTACTTTAAGTGTTTATTTAGCCATCAATTATCGATTTCTTAAATTAGTAATAGTTATGTTTATTAACCGTCCCATAATCTTGCAACTGCAACGAGATTCTGTCCGTTGAATTCCATTCTGTATATATCCGGTTTAGATGATTGCAGTAGAAATTTCAAATTGTAATGATTGTCATAATACCCCATCATCAGTGTCATTATTGCTCCATGCGTACCAATAGCTATTTTTTTCCCCTGATAGGTATGTAGTAATTCCTTTATAACTTTTATACCTCTTATCTGGCATTCTTCATTTGATTCTCCACCCGGCAAGGCATAATGCGGATCAGAATAAGACCTTTCTAATAAAGGAAATAACTCCTTATCTGATATTCTTGTATCCTGTGCCGAAAAAATTCTTACTTTTAGATCTTCCAACACAAGAATTTCCTTTTGTGCGACTTCGGCCAATTCTTGTATTGTAAGAATAGAACGTTTATAAGGACTCGATACAAAGACATCGATATTCTCCGCTTGTAGTAATTCTGTTACCCGATGTGCATCGATTTGTCCTTTTTTTGTCAGGACTCTTTCTCTTTCCTTGTAACCCGTTTTTGGAGATTCGCCATGTCTCACCATATATATGTATGTTGTCATCATTCACCTCTTAGTAAAAAGTATTGCAAATATAACTTACTTTCCAACACGCAACAACTCCGTTGGTTTTTTCTTTACAAAATGCTTCTCAATAAATGTTAGAACTTCATCATTTCCTGGTAATGTGGCCTTTTCGATTGCTTCTTTAAATGTTAACCATTCATATTCACTATGTTCATCATTTAATATGACTTCCTGTCCATTATTTACAAACCCAACAAATACTGGTGCAAGGTAAATGTAATCCGCTTTCGGATCATAAAATTGATCAAATTTATTAGCAATATAGAGAGAAACATCCTTCAATCCCGTTTCCTCTGCTACTTCTCTTATAGCAGCTTCCCAAGCCGTTTCCCCTTTTTCTATACCCCCTCCAATATAGCACCATGCATCATTTAATACAGATGATGCCCGTTTTAATAAAAGCACCTTATACTCATCATCAAATTTCTTTAATAATACAACGGCAATTCCACTAGATTTTATTGGTATTTCCACTTTCCCCATTTTAATCTCCTTTTCCCTTGTTATATAGAACCAACCATCCGAATGACCTTCCCATCCATTTCAGACTTAAACTCCTTCATTCCATTTTTACGATAAAAAGCAATCGCCTGTTCATTAGTAGGAGAGACTCGCAAGTGATATTCATAGACATTATTGTTTTTAAAGTAATCCATCGCATAATTATGTAATTGTGCACCTAATCCACTCCCTCTTTTTTCTGGAATCAGGTAATAAAGATTTATATACCCGATGTCTCTTTCTTCATATTTTTTAATAGATAATTCAAGCTGCCCCACCGGAACTCCATTTTCTATCAAGAGCATAAAACCTTTAGAGTTTTTGGCTGTCTGTTCTTTTAACCATTCAAGATACTCAAAATCATTACCAAAATCCTTATCTGAACCAAAGCTAACTACAAAAGAATCTCGCCTAAATGAAATCACATAATCTTTATGTTTACATACGTCAATTGGTATGAACTCCATTTACGTCGCACCTCTTTACCTCTGTTAATAATGAAATTCGCCTTAAGACAAAATTTTCCTTCTTCATGTACCTGAAAAAGTAAAATGCGTTTCTAATATTCTAGAAACGCAAACGGTTTGTTCATTCCATATTATCGCTTAAAAAAAGTTGGTACAGTATCAACATTTTTTAACCATATTTGTTCTTCTCTGTTTTTTCCGTACTTTACTATGACATTACCTTTCATTGCTTTTTCCGTCTTCCTAAACCAAGTAATAGTAGAACCAATAACCTGTGGCGATTCATCGATATTATTTTTCTTCGGGAACGTCATCTGTTTTTGCTTGCTCGTATTAGTATTAATGATGTAAAGAGAGGTATGCATAGTGGGAACTGGTCCTTCCTTCCAATCCTTGTTTTCCTTTGCACGTGCAACGATAACTTGATCTGGTGAAAGCCACTCTAAATCTAGATCAACATAGCCCTTAGGAGTGTATTCTTTTCGTTCATTTATAGTAGGAATATCGGCTATCACAGTCTTTTTATTCTCCACAAAAAATCTTCCCTGTCCGGATATGAATGCTAATTGATTTTTTGTTGGAGCCCATTTTATCCATTCTTCATACCAAAGCATTTTCCCAATAACTTGAAACTGTTTTCCCTCAGAGGAAAGGACACATAATGTATTACTGTCATTAGACCAGGAAGCTGTTGGCATGGCCAGAAAGCTAACCCATTTCCCATCAGCACTCCATTTAAAATAGTCTGCGTCAATTGCAAATAGTTCGTCTGGATTTGTTAGAATGGTATAAAAGGGCTTTATTTTTTTCTTATTCAGGTTTGCATCTACTGAAACTTGAAATAGATGAACTGGTTCCCATCCTGTAGGCAACAAGGTGGATTGCGAAGAAACAATGAAATGTTTTCCATCTGGAAACCATTCAAAATCACTAACCCCCAAAGAAACATTCTTAAACCCTTCTGGTCTTCCATTCTTTATTTTTGTCACGTTTAAAACACCACCGGCAATATACGCTAACTCATTGGATGTTGGGGACCATTTAAAATTCCTTGTTTCAATCGATATATAAGGCTGATAATTCTCCTTATTTCTTGTGTCATAAACATATAAATTAGATTTTCTTCCGGTAGCATCGATAGCTAAATAAGCGATAAATCGTCCATCTTTGGACCATTTAGACGAGGAAACATTTAAGCCTTTCGTAAGTTGTACTTCTTTTTCGTTTTCTTTCAGCCATAATTGATGATCTCGTATAAATGCAGCTTTAAGCGGAGTTTGCGCATAAGTACTGATGGTAAATGAAAAACAAAAGACTATGAGTAATCCAACTACTTTATATGCCATTTGGTAACATCCCTCCTTGGAGGTAGGATGTCCTTGTCAGTAGATTAAATGCAAAAATAAATCACTTCATAAAAGCTCCATTAGCTGGAAATAACAGTTGTTCTATCATGTTTGCATATTGATCAGAAACTATTCGAGCACCACTACTTTTTAAATGAATACCATCTAGTGTGAAATACAAGCCTCTTGACTTCGAAATGCGATCAATCCGTTTTGGATCCTTATAAAAGATGACATCCTTCATTACTCTTATCACACTTGTATTAAGATAATCGGAGCTGTTCACTTGACTTAAATGATTCTCGAATACATTATGCATATCTAAAAAGTGCACATTTCCATAGTTTCTATGAATCGAGTCAATCAGAGCGGAAATTTCTCTTAATTCCCCATTTGCTTTATTCGTTAGGTTTTCGCCGACAATTGCTGGTGATACTGTTATAATCTGTTTTGAAGAGCTGCTAACCATCTCCAGTATCTTACTGAAATATGTTTGAAACTCGCTATGATCGCTTGCCACTGGTTGAGCTTGAACTTTAAGCATTTTAGAATATACGTCATTAACACCAATCCAAAGGAAAATAAGGTCATAATCCGTTGTCAATGTTGATTTTGTTAATCGAGCATGTAAACTTTTCACTGTCTCTCCTGATTTTCCAAGGTTATCAAATGTAATATTCGGGTATCTTTCTCTCAAGTAACGAATGAAGGAAACTCCCGGTCGTCCTTCTGTTAAACTATCACCGATCAATCCAATTTTCATTTTTTTATCCCCTTTTTTGAATGGATTTTAAAAACATCGTAATAGCTTGATTAAATAGAGGTTCGAGTTTACTATATTCCAGAGTATTCGTGAGCTGACACAATCCTCCCAGCCAAGTTCCCAGTAATACTGTCCACTCCTCTACGTTCCCTTCTTCAAATTCACCATTTCCTATTCCTTCTTGCAAAATAGCACGATATGAACTCATAGGTACAATTGCTAGATTATACAATTGCTTTACGGACTCTATACTGGAGTTAGGATTAGACGCTAATTCCTGACCAGATTTTAATAAAGGAGTTTGGTAGTTATAAAGTACATGTATCGCTATACCGTACAATTTTTCGGTAGCTGAGGTGTAAGAGGTTTCTTTTTTGATCCATTTTTTATGCCAATCTTGCATGCTTGTTTTGGCCAATAGGACAAAAAGCTTTTCCTTGTTCTGAAAATGATAATAAATATGTCCTTTGCTATATCCTGATGCTTTTGAAATATCTGCAACGGAAGTTTGATTATAGCCTTTTTGAGCAAATAAAAAGGTTGCCTCTTTCATGATTTCCATTTTAGACTGTTCACTATCATAACGCCTTTTACTCAAAGAAATACTCCTTTCAAACATTTGAACGTTCGTTCTAATTTAATTATACAGAGTTTTCCTAATTTTAAAATATAAATGCACAATTATTCATCCATTTGTCAATTTTGTACTATGTTATTAGAACTCCCATTATTTCATTCAAACGGATATAAGTTTACTCAACGGGGATATTAGGGAACTATTTGACTATAATTGAAGAGCTTCAATCCTTTTTCTATCCATTTCATCCAGCCAATCTTGGTATTTTTGATAAGGTTGATAAATTGGGTCTGCATCAAGAGCTATGACTTCACACCCATGGTCATCATAAATAAAGAAAATAATGTCCTTTGTAATGTTTACAAAGAAAACATCAGGATAATCAATGGCATCCCTTCCGAATCCTGGTTTCATCGGAAAATCTTCATGACAAACTGCTTTAAGTAATTCCGGTACATGTAGGTCCTTGCGTTTACACATTAAGGAAAATCGTTGCATTTCGTACTCTTCTGCTTCCTCTCCCTCAAAAGGGTACGGATAGGTCTTCACTCGAATACGATACAGATCATTTTTGCTTTTTAAAAACGGGCGGTATACCTTTAATTTTCCTGTACATTGCTTTTTACTTTTGTGCTGAGATTTGTCACTAGAAATATGTCATCGTTTGGCTCAAACAGCTCATTAAAAATGGTGGAGACTTGCTTATAAACAAGCCTAAATCTATCTTCATTCAATTTAACATTTTCTTTGAGTTGATAGATATTTCCCCCGAGTATAAAGTGGGGGCCAATTCCCCACTGATTATAAATGCTAGGAATTAATTCGAGAGTAGGAAACTTTTCCATCAAATAATCCATTAGATTCATTTAAACAGTTCCTCTTTCAGTAATTTCTTATAAATTAAATCTTTCTTTTATCACTTTTGCTACTTCTTCTGCACTCATATTTGTATTGTTTATTCTAATGTATTCCTTTCTAGTAATTTCACCATCATACGAATTTAATCTATATTTTTCCATAGATAACCTCATATCATTTTCAGACCATTCTATATTTCTTTTGGTTGGTTTATTTGCTAATCTATTAGGGGACTTATTTCTTTCTAGCCTTTCGTTCAAATTCGCCTCAAGCTCAACAAAATAAACCGTTCCCCCTCTTGCTTCGAAAATATTGCATACCTTATCGACATAGTCCCAATCTGGTTGATGGTTAAAAGCCCAAACATAGGTAAAAATCATTCCTTCAAGATTACTCTTTGCGACTGCCTCAAATATTTCCATCCGAAATAAATGGACTAATCTTTTCCCTTCTTTTGTGCTGTAATCAAAAAATGGATTTACGAGATCAATCGTCATGTGATTATGAAAAAGCCTTAACCCTGTTAAATTCGCTAGTTCTTGCCCTACTGTCATTTTCCCGACAGCTTGCGGACCAAATATCAATACAAACTTCATATTTTTATCACCTTCACCATTATAATGTAAAAATAATTCTCTCTAACTTAAGTAATTCCTTCTTCACTCCTAACGTATTGCTTTTTTTCTTGACTGAATCAACATAATTGAGTACAATTACTTTAATAATGTAAGTAACTTACTATTTTTTAGTTAAAAATCACAAAATTCAATTAGCGTAAGTACTAGGAGGATTAATATGAACTTTCATCATGGCCCTAATACATTTGTTGGGCAAGTGGATATAAGGGTGCAAAATTTAGATCGATCTTTACTGTTTTATAAAGAAATGATTGGATTTCAAGTTTTAGATCAAACAGAGACTACAGCTACATTAACAGCAGATGGAAAGACTGTTTTATTAACACTCGTACAACCAGAAGACGTTATCCCTAAACAATCACGCACCACTGGACTATATCATTTTGCTATTTTATTACCGACGCGTGCTGACCTAGGAAAAATATTATTACATTTTATTCAAGCTGGATATCCTTTACAAGGTGCATCGGATCATCTTGTGAGTGAGGCTTTATATTTAGCTGACCCAGATGGTAATGGAATTGAAATTTATTCAGACCGCCCATCTTCTTCCTGGAGCTGGAGAAACGACGAAGTAATCATGACAACAGAGGCAATGGATGCACAAAGTGTGTTAGATGAGGCACAAGGAGCAACTTGGAATGGTTTACCAGCTGATACGATTATGGGACATATTCATTTACATGTATCTGAATTAAGAAGTACGGAAGAATTTTACAAAAAAGGACTTGGATTTGATGTCGTTTGTCGTTATGGAAATCAAGCACTATTCATTTCGACAGGTAAATATCATCATCATATTGGTTTAAACACATGGAATGGCATTGGCGCACCTGAGCCTCCTGCCAATAGTGTAGGACTTGCTTCGTTTTCTTTAATCTTTGCAAATTCTGAAAAAAGAAAGAATATCTTGGAACAGTTGAAAGAAATTGGTGCAACTGTTACAGAGGAAAATGGATATTTTGTAACAAAAGATCCTTCCGGAAATAGAATTCATTTACTTGTTAAATAAAGTAAGGAGGCTGGGACAAAACCATAAAATCAAAAAACGTATGCAATCTAATTTTTAAAAACCTTGATTTCATACGTTCTTAATATCGGTCTTAAACCAATTTTAAGGTTTTTGTCGTATGTCCCAGCCTCTTTGAACATTTTTACAAGTTAAATAAACTTGGAGATAATAACTGCTTTACATGACCTCTCATAAAATTCAAGTGGTCCTGCTTCTCCTATTACTGCATATTCATAGCCAAATTCCTTCATATCTTTTAAACATCTATGCAGTAACATATAACCAATTCCAAGAGTACGCTTGGACATTGCTGTTCCCATTGGACCAAACAAACCTTTTTTCCTCCTGACTACGTTATAACAAGCAAAGCCCAGAATTTCACCTCTTTGAACCGCTATATAAATAGGAATGTTGTCTGCTTCAAGCCCGTTGTTAATTGACTCCAACCACCCATTTCCAAATTCCGCTTCTACAAAGGACTTTAAAGGATTTGCATCTTCTAAACTAGCCTTTCTAATGGTTACATCTTTATTAGGAGTAAATTGTGGCAGAGTGTAGTCTCTTAAAGATACAATCATATCTCTTGGAGACGACAATATTTCTATTATCGTTGAAACTTGCACACCTTTAACCATGGCTTTTGTTCTCTCATCGTTAATATCGAATATCGCTTTTATCAATAATCCTTCATTAATATAAACTTGTTTATATCGCGTCATTCGTTTGCTTGCATTCTCTAATACCTGCATGGTAGTTAAAGAAATTTTTAAATCAAAATATTCACTTTCAATTCCTTGCTCTGCATTGCTAAGGGGATGAAATTTTTGCACACGTTCTTTACAGGTACCATAAAGCTTTGGATTATGAAGGAAAACCTCTGCGCAAACTCCTTTCCTTTCCCTAAAAATCCCGAGCAGCAAATGATATGGATAAATGATATTACTAGATTGGTGTGCTTCTATTTCAGCAAACTTAAATATTCTTTTCATTCGCTCGGAAAGTTTCATTAGGTTTACATTCCATTCATAGCTATCCAACAAAATATCCTCCCATTTATTGAATTTCGTTTCTGGCCACTTTTTCTATTTAATTCTGTTAGGAAGACATTAATTCCTTCATATAGCAGCATTCAAAAATTTATCGTTTTCTTGTCTGCCACTATTTTTTAAAAAGCGGATTATTGTTTTTACTCTGGTTGTTTAGCTTCTCTAGTTCCTCCTTTATTCTCTCGATGTCTATCCGAGCAAATAATGACTTTACATTTGTTAAAATATGTGAGTCTATATAAATTGGTTGCCAGCTATCTCTGGAATTCGCAGCATTTCCTTGACCTTTTTGCTCGAGAAAGGAAGAAAGGGTGATAAGATATTCGCTAAATTTACAATCAAATAAACACAATCGGACATCGTTTGTTTGCATGATTCTATATTTTCCCTTAGTTGATTCCAAGGCTGCTTTTCATCGAAATATTTATTGGAGTATCTAACAACCTCAAATACTTTTTCCAGACCTTGTTTGAAAGCAGTGGTTTCAATGCAATGCCCTACCTCATTATATAATCGTATGATTTTCTCTACTACCTCAGGATTAACCTTTTGGTTGGGTACTACATTATCGAATGATTTTTGAATGAATTTCAGTGTCCTGTTTACGAAGTTTCCATATGCCCCCAATAATTCACTATTATGACTATAAATGAATTCTTTCCAGGAAAAATCTGCGTCTCTGTTTTCTGGTGCGTTAATGGTTAGAAAATAGCGTATCGAATCAGGATCATATCGTTGCAATAGGTCTGGAACCCATAGGGCCCAGTTTTTACTAGTAGATAATTTCTTCTTTTCTAAAGTTAGAAATTCATTTGAAACAATGTGGGTTGGCAATGTTTCCTTTCCTATTCCTACAAGTATTCCTGGCCAAATAATTGTATGAAATGGAATGTTATCTTTCCCATGAATATAATAAGATTTTACGTTTGTATCCCAATAAATGGAGTCATCGTTACCCGTTTTTTCTGCCCATTGCTTACTTGCAGAATAGTAGCCAGATACAGCCTCAATCCACACATAAATTTTCTTATCCTCATAGCCGGCAACTGGAACTCTCACGCCGATAGGCAAATCTCTTGTCACTGCCCTGTCCAGCAATCCTTCCTTTAAATACCGTTTCGTAAGTGCAATAGCATTTTCTCTCCAAAGTTTTTTGGTTTCAGCTTCTTTCGTATAATTTTCCAGTAAAGATTGGAGGGAGTGTAATGAAAAGTAAAAGTGCTCCGTGTATTTAGAAATAGGGGAATGCCCACAAATTTTGCACTTTCGTTCAAGCAATTCAAGTGGCTCTAAAATGGCGGAACAGCTATCACATTGATCCCCACGTGCCGGCTCTCTGCAGATCGGACAATATCCCTCCACAAAACGATCAGGTAAAAACTGCTCGCAATGTTCACAATAGGTTTGTTCCACTGCTTTTTTATAAATCAAGCCTTTTTCAAGTAGTTTTAAAAATATTTCTTGAACAACTTTATGATGATATTCTATATCGGTTCTAGTGTAAAGATCATATGAAAATCCCATTCTAGAAAAGCATTCTACAAACTCCTCGTGATAACGGTCTGCAATCTCTTTTGGTGAAACACCTTCTTGTTTGGCTCTAATTGTGATAGGTGTACCATTACAATCACTTCCGGAAACATATAAAACTTTTTCTCCTTTTAAACGATAATATCTTGCTAATATATCTCCTGGAAGCAAGCTTGAAATATGGCCTAGATGTAAGGAACCGTTAGCATATGCCCATGCCCCTCCGATGAAAATACTCATTTTATAAAACCTCCTCTACTTTTTATCCATTTTCAAATGTACTTTGGTCATGTATGTGACGATTTCCCTGCTTTGACTCGCCGCTATTGTTTGTTATATGCCCTCATCACCTTATATTCCGGGCACGTATCCAGCTCTTAATTCCTCACCACCAAGTATTTCAGGCACAAATCCCATGAGGATAAAAAATGTAAAAACAAAAAACCTCGCCCGCAACTAAAAATAGTTAAGGACGAGGTTTCATTTCCACGTGGATACCACCTTATTTCACAAATAGCTCACACTATTTGCCTCAGCAAGTACGGAGTAAAAAGTTATTACTCTTATACTGTGACTTTGATAACGAGTGCCAACTCTCGCCGTAGCCTACTAATACAGAGAGCACGTTCAGTACGAAGCTCAGAGACCATTTTTCAAATGATTGTTTTTGCTTCTTTTCAGCTGTCGAAGCTCTCTTAAAAAAACAATATCATTTTACTTTTTCTCTTCATTGCTTTTATTTATTAATCCTAATTTATTCAATTATTCCTTAAATGTCAATATTATTTATATTTGTGAAATACTTATATTATTGTGGGTATGTTTTTCTTATAAATTTTATGGCATAATCAATTATCTGAACTAACACTTCAACTTTAATATCTGCCACTTTATTAATATACACGCATGCTTTCCCTGTTGTATGTTTACCCAAATCCTTTAATAATAATTTTTGACTACCTTCTTCACACGGGGCTAAATATAAGCTAATTTTTGATTTACGCGGAGAAAAGCCTACCAATGGTGCATCCCCTTCGTGCCCGGATTTGTATTTATAATGATAAGAACCAAAACCAATGATACTCTGACCCCACATTTTTGCATTTAAACCGGTCGCTTTAGAAAAAATATTTAATAATGTATATGCGTCTTCTCTTTTTTTAGGATTTTGTATTTTTTCAATAAATTCGATAACACTATGATCCGTTTCTTTTGTTTTTAGTTCATACATAAATAGAAATCTCCATTCCATTAAATATTAGGGAAGTGCATCATCCTTGTATTGGATAGATCTTAGGATCCAGAGCAATACCATATTGTTTACTTATTTTTATATATTACATGAAGCGCACCCATAATTACCTTTTCTTACCGTATGCCTCCATTAAAGCATTGAGAATATTTTCTACGTGGACTAACCTGTTGGCAAGTGAATTGTTTATCCGAAAATCGATACAATGTTCCGTACCGAAATACCTTTTGTAAATAGGGTGTTACTGCCTTTTTTTGACTCCCTAGAGTAACATTTAACTTTTTCCATTGTTTCTCCAATTCCTCCCCTTCCTTAATTAGTTCGACATTTGGTGAAATCAAAAAGATTCTTTTTACTTGCTGTTTTAAGAAAGATAATCTCATTACTGTTACTTCCCAATCGTTTCCATCTAAACTTATTCCTCCGTCTGTAAGTAATAGGATATTAGTCGTCGCAGTATATTTCTTTGCTTTTATGATTTCTTCCAATGCAAGATTTAATTTTGTTCCATATTCCCATGAAGTCGTTTTTTTCCTTAAATGTTCATATTGTGTCCGAAAAGAATTTTTAGTAATGTATGGTGACACATATGTAGGTGTATCAGAAAAAATATAACTATCTACATGAGCGATTTTTTCTAAAATGGAGATGAAATATAGAACCAAGACGACAAACTTCCCCATGGAGCCTGACACATCTCCTATAAATAGGATGTTAATTGGTTTTGTGGCGAAACTTGTTAGGGTTAGACTTTTCTTATAATAAAATCGTGAAAGTTTCCCTCCACTCCTAGCTTACAGAAAAGGGCTCTCCTTCTAATTGTCCTGACTGTGCATCCACAATTTGTTTGAATGCATTCCAGGACGCACCTAAATCGGATGACTCTAATTGACTGTGGCACTCTATATCTATAAATTTTGCGGAAAACAAGGTAGCTGATTTTCCAGAAAGTTCTGATTTTTCCTCTCCAGGCTCCCCGCGAAGTCCAATAGGCTTGCCCAGTTTTAAATACATTCATAACTTCCTCGTTGTCAGTTCATCTAAGTAATAATTTTCACTCTCTAACAAATCTATTAGATCATCAAAATCAAGATTATCCATATTATTAAGTGAATAGGTATGCCTCATTTGAACTACTCCCTTATTCAAGTAAATGATGAATTCAATACCTCCATTTTAATTCATTTTGTAACATAACTAAACAACTATTCCTATTATTGATAAAATTCTAAAATATTCAATTCGTAAATGTTTCTGTTTATAATAAATATTATTGAAAAATTTTTCGTCTTTGATATGGAAGGAGGTGCATACATTGACTACTGAAACTCCTGGCTACTTAAAACCAGACTGTGAACATTGTATTGGGTTGTGCTGTGTCGCTTTGCCATATTCCAAATCTGCATATTTTGCTGTGAATAAAGAGAGTGGAACACCATGTCACAATTTATTATCCAATTTCCAATGCAAAATACATAAAGAACTCAGGAGTAAAGGTTTTAGAGGCTGTGCTGCTTATGAATGCTTTGGAGCAGGACAAAAAGTTTCACAATTCACTTATGAAGGGAAAGACTGGCGCAATGACGCAGAGCAAGCGAATGAAATGTTTCGTGTATTCCCCATTACGCAACAGCTACATGAAATGCTTTGGTACCTGCATCAAGCACTTAGTATGGAAGCTACTATACCTATTTACGATCAATTGCAAGTTTTATATGAGGAGACGGAACACCTAACGAAACAATCTCCTGAATATATATTAAAGATAAATGTCCGTGAACATCGTGCAAAGGTAAATGAGTTGCTCTTACGTACAAGTGAATTGATTCGTGCTAAATCACTTAACAAAAAATTCAAGAAGAAAATTCAGTATGACTTAATTGGGGCAAAGCTAAATGGGGCTGATTTAAAAGGCGCTAGTTTAAGAGGAGTGCTGCTAATTGCTGCTGATTTAAGAAATGCAGACCTAAGAACCGTTGATTTCATTGGGGCTGATTTAAGAGATGCAGATCTAAGTGGAGCTAATCTGATGGGCAGTTTCTTTCTCACTCAAGCACAGATAAATGCTGCAAAAGGTGATAGAAACACAAAATTACCAAATTCACTATCTATTCCCTTGCATTGGAAGCGATGAAATAGAGACTGGGTCATAGGACAAAAACCATTGAAATTGGGTTAAGCCCTGATAGTAAAAACGTATGCAATCAAGGTTTTAGGTTTCATACGTTTTTTTGATTTAACTAGGTTTTGTGCCAGCCTCGAAATATAAAAATTATTTAATCTAATGTAATGACAAAGTGATGCTCCTCCCGATACTTATCAAATGGGAAACGTTCCGTAAAATCAAGATCAATCCCTTTAAGATTATCCGGTAAAGGCGGCGAAACAATGAAGGGATAACGCATATATCCAGACCCTCCACCTCCACCATTGGAGCGGCAATCAAAAGAATCATCAATGGATAATTCAAAGGACCTATGGTGTTTCTCTCTATCATGGATAACATCTTCAGACTCTTCCCAATCAGTATATAAATAGATGACACTAGCATTTGAATATTGTCGTATACAAGTTACCGTGTACAGAACTTCATCTTTCTCATATGCTTTAAAAACTCGTAAATGTTTTCTAAACTCCTTCGGTTCTACTTTAAGTTTATAGAAATCTTCCAGCTCAATAGTAGAAAAAAGTGCCTTTAAAGAATCTTCGTAAAAACCGTATTTTTTTGCCCATTGTCCAAATACTTCTTCTGAAGGAATACTTGAATCTTTTAAGTCCATTTCTTTCCGTTGCTTAAAAGGGAAACGTTTCATTTGATCCTCCATTTTTATGAATATTTTACATCTTCCAATGTTATTAAAAAAGCGAAAATGGACACAGGTTGATCTTGAAGCTGCAACAGGGATTCATAGAAATCAACTTAGTGAGTATAGCAACAATAAACGAACAATGTCGCTTAAAAATGCTCGAATTATTGCAAATGCTCTTAAATGTCACATTGACGATTTGTATGATTGGAAAGTATAGACACGGTGATAGGGATAATTTCTCCTTATTCACTGCCCTATAAACAACGTTTTCGTTGTCTTAATGAAATATTAAGACTATTTCAAGTACTGTAATATAATTGTAAAGTAAGCAATTGTCGTTTGTCACTGTCTACTTTTGTCGAATTAATTGAAACCTTGTCGAAAATGATGGAATTTATGTATATTTTTAGAAATTCATTATCCACAACGTTCAATTTTCAAAATATATACAATCGGATTACTTTGTTTATTCATTTATTTTTATAATTTATGTAATGCTCAAGCCTTTACCGGCTTAAGTCATTATATGTTATTATTTACTTCCATATAATTTATCAATATTATCTTTATTTATATATCCTCTTAAGTAGCTTGTATTATAGTATTCATATCCATTACTCTTCATTTTACTCAAGCTAAATTTCTCACCTATAATTTCAAAGTCTTCTTGTGATAATTCCTCTTTATCACCAATTAATTCACTT
>NZ_PIQO01000028.1 GCF_002844575.1 Heyndrickxia camelliae | reverse complement strand
GAATTTCCCTGGTACATTGTCCTTTTGAACCGTTCTAAAAGACAGGGAGGGCAATGTTCCTTAGTACATCGTCCTTTTGAACCGCTCTAAAGGACAAGCTGGGCGGGATTCCCGGGTAGCCAGATACAAAAAACATATTAATGAAAAAATATTTAAAATTTATACTATCTTATAATTCTACAAACATTTCCTTACAATCATTAAGACCTGTCCTTTAATTACTAGAATAAAAAAGCATCTCTTATAAAAGAAATGCCTCGAATTAAAAGAATTATGCCTAAATCGTTAGACTTCATATACAAATGCATTTTTTTGCTCTGTATTACATAGTAACTTTCAAAAGTAATATTATGTGGAAGTAGGTTGCTTTACTTAGAAAGTTACAGAAGAAAGGTACAAATTCCAAATCCTTAAATATAAAAACTTCAATTTGTTCATCTTGTTTTCGATATACTTCTAATATTCGCTGGTTTCCATTTATACACTAGGGTTTATTTTCTGTTAGATATGGACTTTGAAGTAGCATTAAGGGATTTTTATGATTCGGTTTTTTCTATTTTGGGTCCATATTTATTTTTTTAATAAAAATCAATTCTTCTCTCAAAAGATTAAAGGGACCAGAATATCAAAGTCTTGTGGAGATATACATCCAGTAACCTTCTAAGTCCCTTTGATCCATTTAAAAATAATAAAATATTCAATTCCTTATTAAGGGATTGGAAATTTCAATAAATTCAGGTCGTATTATTTTATTACAACTCTGTGTGCTTTGAAAAAGAAACTTGTTAAAATTAAGAGGAAACCGTTTTTCAAAAATATCCTTCGATTGTGAACGAGCAGTTCTATCTATACAATTTTAAATATTTAAAAGATCATCAAACTTTGTGATAACCTTATCATATTCCCCTACTTGTCCGAATCCATATTTAGCATATACAAATGGAATTCCAGCATATCTAGCTGCATTTAAATCTCCTTCTGTATCCCCTACATAAATGGGAGAAATTAAATTATTTCTGTTTATAATTAATTTAATATTTTCCCCTTTTGTAAGTCCGGTTCTTCCCGGATTTTCGTAATCAAAAAAATATTTTTCCAGGTTATGATATTCATAAAAAGATTCTATGTATCCATCTTGACAGTTGCTTACGATAAAAAGCTTATATTTCTTCGATAAAACGCTTAATACATACTCGACATTAGGATAAAGTTTTCCTCCTTGTTTCTGCAAATATCCCATTTCTAAATCACAACACTCCGTAACCACCTTCATGCGTAATTCCTCGTCTAGATAAGGAAACAGTTGTTTGCTAAGGTCTTGCAATTGTAATCCCATGGTGTCCTCTAAATCAGTGCGTGTTAATTCTCTTTTTATTTCACTGTAATTTTTAATACAACGATTCCATGCAAAAAGAACAGTGTCTATTGGATCCCAAATAGTCCCGTCTAAATCAAAAATTATACTATCCATAATAAATTCCCTCTCTCCCATGAATCTTCCAATAATAGAATAAGTAAATATAAAAAATCTCTTCTTATGGAGCTTTATTCTATGATTATATACTCGTTCTGGTTAAATGCAATTGTCACCTAACACTTCAGCAACAAACAAATTCACCTTGCTTGAAATACTCCTTTACTAAATTGCATACTAGCATAATAATAACTTCAATAAAAAAAGCGACAATCCTTCTTTAATCACTACGGTTTAAAGTAATGTTTTTGAACCTTTCTTAGTTTGGAAACTGGACTAACAGCTCAGTAAATAGAAATAGCACAATTAATCGGAGCAAATAACAACAGTATATTTTTCTTTCAAAATAAAGTGTAAATACATTATTCTAATAGCCACTACTAATTTTTTCTGTTCTGTTAATATTTCCGAATTCTCCATGAAACATTCTAATTCTTTCGTTTCTACTTTACCAAAAATGGCTAACGACTCATAACCTAAGCCAATGTTATTATGTATTATCTGTATGCCAGCTTCAAGAACTGCAAGTCGAAATACCAATCTTTAATTCTTGTTACATACCCATATGCCAATTTTACACCATTCGTCTATTTTTATTTCCAACCTGACAATGAAAAAAATTCAACGCAAGGATTGGTTGATTCTTTATATAACACTAAAATATTTCTAATTTTCAAAACTCCTTCAAATGATTCCTTTCCGTAAAAGGATAATAACCTTTAAAAGAACAGACTGGATGATTGAAATTCCATATTATGCAAATAATATTTTTATCATCAGAAACTAATTTTTAAGGAGGTTAACATGAATATTATTAAAGATATGAGAAAGAACGGAACCTTATTTGGTGCTTTCTTATTAGGTATTGGACTGATTGGTATGCTAGATGGAATCATCTTTCACCAAATCCTCCAGTGGCATAGCATGTATATGTATACAAACCGTTTTAATCAAATTGTCAGTGATGGGCTTTTCCATTTACTTGTGACAATTGTGATCTTTTGGGGAGCCCTTGTTTTATGGAAGACCAGTCCGAATGATCAAAGTAGTTTAGTATTCATTAGCGGTTTACTCTTCGGAGGTGGATTATTTAATTTTATTGAAGGAATCATTGATCATCATATTTTGCGGATTCATCATGTAAAACCTGGTCTATATCAGGATTTTTACGACCTCGTATTTGATATTGTTGGATTAGCCATGATTTTAATTGCAATAGCGCTTTATAGCATTGGCAAAAGAAAACAAATCCCTGTTGCAGCTGTTAGATAATTCACTATTTAATCCCCTATAACGGCTATTTTATTATGGAAGGGAATAGAAAAATCAGCTTGCCCGCAAAGGTGTAAGAAAAGATGATTTCATTCATTTTTTTCTTAAAAGAACACCCTTTTTCAAGCTAGTGAAAGCTATTTTTTGCCTAGAGAGAAAATAGCTTTCACTAATGTCAATAAAGGAAAAGAAATTTAAATCAATTGTTTTCTTCAATGGACCTTTTAATATTCTCCTTTAATTACAAAAAATGATCCCCGAATAGTTCCAGCCAGTTTAGACTTCTGCCTAGCAAACTTAAACTTACCCTCTAACTCTTTTGGTACCTCCATCCCCTCAGAAAGTTTAAAACCTACGGCCCGTTTCTTCGGGTCATCAATTGTGTACATAACGTTAACACTAAGACCATCCTCATAAAAGACGTATGCCATTTTGATATTTTCCACTTGGAAACTGGATGTTTCTAAAGGCTTGGCAGCAAATTCAATATCACGTTCTTCCTTCAAAATTCGGTTCACATAATCAAGGGTCTCCCTGCTTTGGCTAGCCGGTACAACTGTAAATTCATGCTTGTATTTGTTCATATAGTAACGGGCTTCATTAGCACGTAAACCAGCAAGCGCTTCTGCTACAGGTGAAGACTCTAACCCTACCGTAGACACATTTTTAAAATCAACGATATAAGACAATTTTATCTCTCCTTTTATTTATTTTCTCACAACTGGAATCCATATTTCGCCAAACACTAAGCCGTTTTTCTGCCCCATCTCAACCGTTGCATTTGGCCCGCCCACATAGGCAACATCCTTTACTTCTCCCAAGACTTGGCCAAAGGCAATGCCAGTTAGTTTATTACTCAACTCTTCCGCTGTTTTCGCTTCTCCTTTTACAACTAGGTATTCTCCTTTAGGAAATTGGATAACTCTGGAGGCTTCTGGTACGGAGGCATCTGTCATGACGCCTGCATAATGCATCATCTTATTATTCACTGCTTCGTTCACGGCAAAAATATAATCATTTGTGGCAACAGCTTTTAACGTTTCAAGCCTCCCATCTTGTTTGACGGATTCCCAAAAGTCTGCCTTTTCTTTAGTTATGCCAGCATAGTCTGTGTAATCGCTCTTTAGCTCTGTTCCAATACCTAATACAGTAAAGCTATCTTTTTCTTCTAGAGTATAATTTGTCATTTTCAAAACCTTCCTTTTTTTGTATTAATCAAATGACTTTTCTTATTCATTTGATGGTTATATAATAACGTTAAATCATGTCAAAAAGTGATACTGTTTAGGAGTGCCAATGAAAAAAGTTGAACGTATTAATATTATCATGCGATATATCAACAACCGCTCGCATTTTACCATTTCTGAAATTATGCGAGAATTTAACATCTCCCGTTCTACCGCTATTAGAGATATCAGAGAAATCGAGGCAATGGGGATGCCACTTGTCGCTGAGGTTGGAAGGGATGGTGGATATTTTGTCATGCATAATTCTGTCCTTCCAGATGTTCGTTTTACTGACAATGAGGTTAAAGCTCTTTTTATTGCCTTTATGGCCACAAGAAATCAACAACTTCCTTATCTTAAAAGTCGTCATTCTTTAGCGGAAAAATTACTTGGCCTCATCTCAGAAAACCAGCAAGAAGACCTTGTCATTTTAAATCAAATTTTGCTTTTTGCAGGGACCAACCCAAATAATCCCGACTTACTTGATTTATCAGACCTCCCCCATCCCATGTTAGAAAAACTCATCCAAATCCTTCTTATGGATAGATATGTATTGCTTACAATCGAAAAGGATAAAGTAATAAACTCTTATCCCATTTATATATTGCATCTATACCAAGAAAAAAGCCTTTGGATGATTGAAGGTTTCGATCTAAAGGAAGAAAAAAAGGAAATTTTTCCTGTTGATCAGATCATCAATGTTCATCCCTGCCCACTGAAAAAAAGATTAAGTAAGAATAAGATATTAGAAAAAATAAATCAGCAGGAAAAAGTTATTAACCTAATCCTTGAACTTGGACCAAAAGCGATTGCCCAATTCAAAAAGTACCATCCATTAAATGTCTCAATTTCCTATACGAATCCTTATCAAACGACAGCCATTCTAGAGACTTTTATTAATGTTGACAATCTCGAGGAATTGAACGAAATGACAAATTGGCTGCTTTTTTTAGGTAGAGATATCAAGGTAAGGAAAATCCCAGAAAAAGTTTTGGAGGAAGTACAAGAAAGATTACACTTGTATCACCCATGATTATTGACTTTTCCTGATATTTCTATACCATAATCTTTTCTATTTTATTAGTAAAAGTTCCTGCTTACTAATAACTATTTGCATAGATTTGAAGTGAAGATGTTATAATGGCCATAATTTTTCTTATGTGGTCAGATAAGAGATACATCAGGTGCAGCTTGTGCTCATTTTGTAGAAAGATATCCAAATGAAATGCCTATGGATTTCAATGTTCTTTCTATGGCACTACTAGCAAAAGGTATTTATCATCGGTTTATTTTTGACTGAAAACTATAAAGTAATTGGCACCTTCGAAACTAGGCGGTGCCAGTTTCCGAAATCTTATTGTCTACACAATTAGGGCATCTGAATTCTTTAAAACTGTGTTGGGAGTAAATAAACTATATTTCTTTTCATAGCTTGAAAGCAACCTATTTATAATTCTAGTTCAAAGCTTTCGTACTCTCTTCCTTTCTCGTCCAATTCATTCTTAACTTTAATAAAACCTAAACCTTCAAACATTTTTCTGGAAGCTTCGTTATAAGTATAAATCTTATTAACTTTTAACTTTTTCCAATTCAGTTCTTTTGCTCTTTGAATTAACAGAGCTATAACTCGTTTACCATATCCCTTTCCTCTAAAGTCTTGCTCACCTATGACAATAGGTACCATTTCTCTTGATAAGGTAACATCTCCAATGGGAAGCCATTCTTCGTTATGACATATCTCAATCATATACAATTCCCCCACTTGGCTTAGATGACTATACATTCTACTAATAGTATGTATGTCATACGGTTCGGTACCATCACCCTCAGAAAAATATAAAACCTCTTTATCTTGATACCAAGGGATTGCGCAATGAACATCTTCATGATGTTGAACTGAACGAATTTGTAATTCCTTGTCTTTTAAAATTTTCATTTCTTACTCCCTCACTTAATTCCGTATATCTTGCCTATCTAATGTCTGTTATTAATCACTTTTTACAATTCTATTTGATCTCCCTCATTATCCTTTATTTAACGTTATTAATTGACTCATCTCTCACCTTGTTTTTATAAAATTATTCTTCTACTGTTATTTTTTCGCTCTATTTGTTCTTAATCCTCCTTCCATAAAATTCAATATTTAACACAACGCAAAAAAAGACTTTCAACCCTTAAAAGAGCAAAGACTTCTTTCTACTTAAATGAATATTTAATCATTATCAATAGAATACACTTCTACTTAACCATACAGATTTCCCCTTTATCATCAAACGCATGTTTAAAATCAAAAGCATATGGAGTTGATCCCTGCTGAATATAATAGTTGTATCTCTTGAATGCCTCATTCCATGAGACATCACTTACCCTTTCTGACCACCACAATACATATGGAAGGTGCTTTTCCTTATATGGCAACATCCACTTTTTCCTATCCTGCAAAGCTTTCCTATGTTTACCTGTATAAGTAAACTCATATAATGATTGGAGACTTTTCCATACGGTTAGTGTAATAATAGGAAAACCTTCTTCCTCTACTAGTTCTTTTGGAAATGTAACTCTATTTGAAGAGAATATATCTATAAGTTGACCTGAACTAGATGCCTGAAGATATATGTCATTTCCTACTTCAAAAAATTCACGAGAGGCTGGGTGATCATAGGCTTGTTTTAACCTTCCAACCGTATAGATTGACACTAAAGCCACAAAGAACACCTCCATATATATTTTTTTACCTATATATATTCATGGGATAAAGGTTAGTATACCTGTTTTTTATGCAGGCACTATTAGCGAGGTTTTAACAGAAGCAGCAAAAGAAGCCAAATCATTCAACCTCTCTTTCTATTCATTTGTTTATTCCTTTTTCATCACCCACTATAGTAGAATTATGACCCATCATCATATGAAGTTAGTTATTCGCATGTTTAGATTCTCTTTATGAAACATCATACCAGAACCACAGATTATGAAGAACGAAAACTCTTTTTGGGGAAGAGAATCAGGTCTCCAATTAATATATCCTTTTTCGGATAACTTCTCTCCAATCTCACCTAAATCCACAGTCTTTAAGGACTATTTATATCAGTTAAGTTATTATTGGTAAAAACAGGAATGACTCCTTAGTCATTTTCCAAATAATTATGTGTGCTTTAACATCCACATTAATAAGCTATGCAGTAACATCTAACCTACCATTCTCTATCGTTATAAAATCTAGTAGACATACGGGAGCTTGTTGAGGTGTAATTAAAACTGAAGGAGCTTCTTATAAAAGAAAAGTGAACGACATATAAGATGAAAATAATCAGACCGGAAAGTTGGTCTGATATTTACTTTTCTATCATTTTTTTCGCAGGTGAATTCTTTTTCAAACTAAAATCATAATGAGTTGCATTTTCGTATTTCGGATCTAAATAACTGGATTTTTCATCACTATTTGAAGCATTTTTGAACTTAGAAAAAGACGTATACTCTTCGTCTTTCCAAACCCAGATGCCAGCTTTTCTACTTTCTTTATGAAATATATTTCTTTGTAATATATTATTTTGATTGGTTTTAAAATAATTCACGATAAACAACCTAGATGGTCCAGCAGTCATGATATTTCTTTCAATTACATTATTTTTAGTATCATGTTGTAATAAAATCTGTCCCCCTTCTAGCTTCTTCGTGTCATTCCGATATAAAATATTTTGAGATATAATAGAATTTTTGGTCCCTCCGCGCTCCTTATCATAACCTCCAATCGATATTCCAGTATAAAAATTATTATAAATGGTGTTGTTATTTATATGAATATTATCAGCATACTTTCCGGCATGTTCTGAGGTTGCTTCTATTCCAATATCGCATTTATAAATCGTATTCTCTTCAATGGCTATATTTTTTCCACCATCTACGTAAATACCGCCAGCACTATAATCCTTTCCGTAGGCTGGATTACCGTAAGAGGAAATTTCATAAACGTTGTTATTTTTCACCACACCATTACGAACATAATCCACATTTTTATCTTTAGAGACGCCTTCATATCCAATCAAGTCAATCCCGATATTATCACTTCGGCGAA
Organism: Heyndrickxia camelliae; assembly: GCF_002844575.1. Classification (GTDB taxonomy): domain Bacteria; phylum Bacillota; class Bacilli; order Bacillales; family Bacillaceae_C; genus Margalitia; species Margalitia camelliae. The sequence continues at coordinate 42,051 of NZ_PIQO01000028.1, read as the reverse complement.
CTTTGTTATTTACAACTTTGAAACCGTCAATATTTCCATTAAGCACAAGCGATTCACTTGAACCAAGTTTTAAATCTTGCACCGTATTATTCACAATCTTTATATCTTTCATTGAGCCGGTACCGTATACAGCGATTCCGTGCCCATTCCCTTCATCGGCATGAGTTTCAATATGTTGGACATGGTTATTTTCTAAAACAATATGTTTGCTATTGCCTGTCACATAAATTCCCATTACTGTTTCATTGGTTAAATTAGTAGTCAAATCCTGTATCATTAATCCGTGAATCGTTACATAGTTTTTATTATGTATCGTCACCAAGGCGGTATTCCCCTCTACATCTTTTAGATTCTTTCCACTGAGGGCAACCTTTTCCTCTTTATAAGCTTTAAAGATAACTGGTTTTGACTTTGTGCCGCTATGTTTCACAACAAGCTTTTCCTTGTAAGTACCTCTTCTTAAGAAGACCGTTGTACCTGCTGTTGCTTCCGCGGTTGCTTTTTCTATTGTACGAAAGGGCTTTGATTTAGAACCCTCGTTATGATCATTGCCATTTAAAGCTACATATAAAACCTTATCCTTCTGTGCATGAATAATAGCGAAAACGAAAACACCAAGTATAATACCTACAGACAAAAGGACAATCATTATTTTTTTCATTCCATTATTCCTCAATTATTTTCAAAAAGTAGTGTAAGTAATGAAACAATATCCTAATCTTAGTAAAAAGAGATTGAAACGAAAACATTTCAATCTCTCTTCTTTTATATCTTTATGATCTCATTCTTCATCCATGAATGGATATGAAACTTCTGCAGTTGGCGCAAAGTTTTCTTTAATAACACGAGGACTTGTCCAACGAATCATGTTAAATACAGAACCTGCTTTATCGTTGGTACCAGAACCGCGAGAACCGCCAAACGGTTGTTGATCAATCATCGCACCAGTTGGTTTATCATTGATATAGAAGTTTCCAGCTGCACCAGATAATCGGCGTTCTAAGTAAATAATCGCTTCACGATTCTGAGCAAATATTGCACCTGTTAATGCATAGATAGAAGCTGTATCTACAGCATTCAATGTTTCTTCTAATTTATCATTTTCATATACATAAATCGTTAATACTGGTCCAAAAATTTCTTCAACCATAGTTTTGAAGTTTGGATTGGTTGTCACAATAATGGTAGGCTGTATGAAATATCCAACAGAGTCATCATACGTACCACCTGCAATAATTTCTGCTTCTTCAGAAGCGGCAGCGTAGTCGATATAGCCTGTAATAGAATCAAAGGCTGCTTTATCGATGACAGCTCCCATGAAATTTCTAAAGTCTTGTATATCCCCTACTTTAATTTTCGCAGTTTCTTCTACTAAACCAGATTTCACTTCTTCCCAAAGACTAGCTGGAATATAAGCACGGGATGCAGCTGAACATTTTTGGCCTTGGTATTCAAAAGCACCACGAACAAGGTTCGCTACCACTTTATCAACTTGTGCTGATTCGTGAACAAATACAAAGTCTTTTCCGCCTGTTTCCCCAATTAAACGAGGATATGATTGATAATTTGCTATGTTTTCTCCAACTGTTTTCCAAATAGTTTGGAACGTACTTGTTGACCCTGTAAAATGGAAACCTGACATACGTGGGTCTGTTAATACCACTTCTGATACTTGTGAACCACGAGAAGGCACAAAGTTGATAACTCCTTTTGGTAATCCTGCCTCTTCTAATACACGCATAAAATAGTAGTTTGATAGTAAAGAAGTGGTTGCGGGTTTCCAAACAACTACATTTCCCATAATGGCAGGTGCTACTGGTAAGTTTCCTCCAATTGATGTGAAATTAAATGGAGAAATTGCCAATACAAAACCATCTAATGGGCGATAATCTGTACGATTCCATATATTCTTCATACTACTTGGCTGAATTTGATAAATTTGATTTGCACAATCAACATCATAGCGTAAGAAATCTACTAATTCTTGTGCAGCGTCAATTTCAGATTGGAAAGCAGTTTTGGATTGTCCTAACATCGTAGAAGCATTGATTAAATCACGGTATGGACCAGAGATTAAATCAGCAGCCTTTAAGAAAATAGATGCACGATGTTCCCATGGCATATTTGCCCATGCTTCTTTGGCAGCCATTGCCGCTTCCACTGCATCGCGCAATTCTTTTTCTCCAGCTTGTGAATAGTTTGCTAAAACATGTTGGTGATCATGCGGCATAACCACTTGTTTCACTGTATCTGTCTTTATATCTTCTCCATTAATTATCACAGGGATATCAACCACGATATTAGATTGGCGTTTTAATTCTGCTTTTAATGTTTCCCGTTCCTTTGTACCTGGAGCATAGGAATTGCCTGGCTCATTCGTTAGTGTTGGGATTTTGAAAATTCCGTTACTCATTTTTCCACGTCCTCCTGTTTTAAAACTTTGATTCATAATACAAACAAAATTGTTTGTACCCATAAAGTATAACATGTATTCTATTAATGCGCTTTCTTTTGTTCCACATTAGAGAGAATTCAGATTTTTTAGTCTGATCTATCTGCGAATGGGACGTAAAAAATACATGATATAAACGATTTCCTAAACAAAAAAATGGCGTATGCCAATGGATACGTCATTTGTTATAAAACACTCAAAGTACGGTATGCTTTGTTCATCTGTTTTACCAATTCTCTATGACCGACCGATCCCCTTTACTATTTCCCTTCTTCATAAAACGTTTTACAAGTTCCTCTTCTACTTCACATAGCGAAATATCTTGATTAGCTAACAATACAAAACTGTGATATAAGAGATCACTGCATTCATTGATTACCTCTTCTTTGCTATGATTCTTCGCTGCAATCACGATTTCCCCAGCTTCTTCTATCACTTTTTTTCCAATCTTATCAATTCCCTTATCAAACAAATAATTCGTATAAGAATTTTCTACCTTTTCTCTTTTCCTTCCCTCTACCTCTTGCATCACCTCATAAAAGATGTTACCAGAAAAAGAGTGATTCTCCTTTTCTTTTATTGTTTGATAAAAGCAGGATTTTTCTCCTGTATGACACGCAGGTCCTTTTGGATCTACTCTAATTAAAAGGGTATCGTTATCACAATCTATTGCAATAGACTTAACAACTTGCTTATTCCCGGAGGTTGCTCCCTTGTTCCAAAGGCACTCCCTTGAACGAGAATAAAACCAAGTCTCATTTGTTTCCAATGTTTTGTTGTAAGACTCCTCATTCATATAAGCAAGCATTAAAACCTCATTTGTTTTATCTTCGACGATGATAGCTGGAATTAATCCTTTTGTAAAATCAGGCTTCACGTATATTCACTCCGTTTTCTTGACAGATTTGTTTCACTTTTCGAATGGAATAGGTGCCTTCGTGAAAAATAGAAGCAGCTAATGCAGCTGATACATTTGTTTCCACAAATACCTCTGAAAAATGTTCGAGCTTTCCACAACCTCCAGAAGCAATGACCGGTATTCTTATTTCCGATACAATGGCTTTTGTTAAAAGAAGATCATAGCCCTCTTTCACACCATCACAATCCACGCTCGTTAATAAGATTTCCCCAGCGCCCAGTTGCTCTACTTTTTTAGCCCATGCGATTGCATCAAGTCCAGTATCTTTGCGGCCGCCATGGGTCATCACATGCCATCCATCCTGGTATTTCTTTGCGTCAATCGCTACTACAATACACTGTGAGCCAAATCGAATAGCTGCCTCCTGAATAAGAGACGGATTTTGAACAGCCGCAGAATTTATCCCGACTTTATCTGCGCCTGCTTTTAAAAGCTGTGTCACATCCTCAATGGATCTTACCCCACCGCCAACTGTAAAAGGAACAAAAATATTTTCAGCAGTCCTTTTCACCGTATCTATCATGGTATTCCGGCCTTCATTGGTGGCAGAAATATCTAGAAAAATAATTTCATCTGCTCCATTTTCGGAATAGTATGTAGCCATTTCGACCGGGTCACCCATTTCTCTTAGCCCAACAAAGTTTGTACCCTTTACCACTTTGCCATCTTTCACATCCAAACATGGAATTATTCTCTTTGCGATCATTACTGACCAGCTCCCTGTAATGTAATCATGCCATCGTATATCGCTTTCCCCACAATAGCTTCCGCAATTCCAATTTCATGTAAAGCTTTAATATCCTCATCATTGCGAATACCGCCGGATGCGATAACGGTACATTGAACTTCATCGTTTAAACGTTGCAATTGTTCCAAATTGGGACCAGTTAAGGTACCATCCCGAGAAATATCCGTAAAAACAATCGTCTTCGCACCTAAATCCTCCATTATTTTTGCAAATTCAAGATAGTTTACATCTACAACCTTTTCCCAGCCTCTGGTCGCAACCTTTTCATTTTTTGCATCGATCCCAATTGCAACCTGATTACTATATTGCTTTAGTACATTGGTTAAAAATATCTTATTCTCGATTGCTGCAGTTCCAAGCACGACTCGTGATACACCAGCATCTATATAATTTTTTACAGATTGCATTGTGCGAATCCCACCACCTACCTGAATGGGAACAGAGGAGATTTGAACTAAGCGCTTTATTAACTCGTATTGCTTTGGAGCACCGAGTCTCGCTCCATCTAAATCAACAATATGTATAAGCTCTGCTCCGTCCTCCATGAACTTTTGCAATTGGATGAATGGATCATTTTCCATAACCGTTGATTGATTAAATTTCCCTTGATATAATCGAACACATTTTCCATCAATTAAATCGATTGCTGGTATGATTTTTGTCATTGTTTTCCCTCCACCCCTAAGAACATTTTTAGTAATTCCAGTCCAACTTTCCCGCTCTTCTCTGGGTGAAATTGCATTCCAAATACATTTTCTTTTTGAACAATCGCAGGAATCTTCACTCCATATTCCGTAGTTGCAACAATATATTCTGCATTGGTATTTGCCTGATAGGAATGGACAAAATATACATGCTCGCCTTCAAAATTGCTGAAGCCATTTCTTTCGTCTTGAATATGCAATTGATTCCATCCTATATGGGGCAGTATATTGTCGGTGTCGATTTTTTTAATTTGTCCAGGTATTAAATCAAGACCTTCCTTTCTACCACCTTCATACCCTTCTGAAAATAAAAGCTGCATGCCTAGACAAACACCTAAAACCGGTTTTTTACTTGCCAAATCTCGAATAACACTCTTTAAGCCACGTTTCTCTATTTCATCAATAGATGCTTGAAAGGAGCCTACTCCCGGCAAAATAATATGAGAAGCTTGTTTTAATACATCTGGTTGATCGGATACAACGGTTTGAATCCCAAGTCTGGCTAATGTATTTCGAACACTTGCGATATTCCCCATTCCATAATCGACAATCCCTATCATTCTATTATCCCCTTTGTAGAATTAACGCCTTTAATAGTTGGATCAATGGCAATCGCTTGAGATAGCGCGCGACCCAAAGCCTTAAAAAGAGACTCTACTTTATGATGCGTATTTTCTCCATACATCACTTTCGCATGAAGGGTAATCCCAGATTGAAGTGCAAAGGCTTGGAAAAATTCCTTCACTAATTCTGTATCAAAATTTCCGAGTTTAGGGTTTTGCAAGACAGCATCAAAATGCAAATAAGGTCTTCCGCTAATATCTAAGGCTATAAAACCAAGCGTTTCATCCATTGGTACATATGCAGAGCCATATCGTACAATTCCTTCCTTTGAACCGAGGGCACTTTTTATTACTTGGCCTAAAACAATCCCTACATCTTCTACAGTGTGATGACTATCAATATATAAATCTCCCTCTGCTTTCACTTCAAGCCCTATCTGCCCATGTCTTGCAAATAACTCAAGCATATGATCAAAAAAGCCTATTCCTGTATTGATTTCTACCGTTGTTGGATCATCTAAATTACATGAAATTTGAATGAATGTCTCATTTGTTTTTCTTTTTTTAGCAGCTGTTCTCACGTTTACCATTCCTCTCATCCCTATTCATTTTGCATTCTGATTTGAACTGCTCGGGCATGACCAGCTAATTTTTCTTCGGTCGCAATGGATATAATATGTTCTGCGGTACTACCTAACGCTTTTTCAGAGTAATAAAGATAAGTTGTTTTTTTGATAAAATCATCGACAGATAACCCAGAAGAAAACCTAGCATTTCCGGATGTTGGCAAAACGTGGTTTGGTCCGCCAAAATAATCTCCTACTGCTTCCGGTGTGTGTTCCCCTAAGAAGACAGAGCCTGCATTTTTTACTAAACCTAACCATGATAATGGATTTTGGACGACAATCTCCAAATGCTCAGGAGCCAATTGATTAACAAGATCAAATGCTAAGTGAAGATTCTTTACCACCACAGCTGCACTATTATTTAAAAGAGACGGCGCCGCAATTTCCTTTCTAGGTAATACAGCCAACTGTTTTGCTAGTTCAACTAATACTTCTTCTATCAACTTGTTTGAAGTAGTAAAGAGAAATGTTCGCGCATTTTTATCATGCTCTGCCTGTGCGATCAAATCCGCTGCGATATACGCAGGTGTAGCATTTTCATCCGCAATAATAGCCACCTCAGAGGGTCCTGCGATCAAATCAATTCCCACATCTCCATAAACAATTGATTTTGCAGCAGCTACATAAGCATTTCCTGGTCCAACAATTTTGTCCACCTTTGGAATAGTATCAGTACCATAAGCCAATGCAGCAATCGCTTGAATACCGCCAATCTGATAAATTTTACCCACTCCTGCAATATCAGCTGCAACTAAAAGGACAGGAGAAATTCCCTCTTCACTGTGAGCCGGAGTAACCATGATGATTTCTTCTACACCCGCAATGGAGGCCGGGATAGCATTCATTAAAACAGTGGAAGGATAACTCGCAGTTCCTCCAGGTACATAGATTCCTACCTTCTCAATGGGACGGAATAATTGACCGGAGATGATATCTTCAGACATTTCCATTATTCGTGATTGAGTGATCTGTTTACGATGAAAATCCTGAATATTAGCTGCCGCTTTCCGAAGGGATTCTATAATATTTGGCGATACCATATTCCATGCATGTTTTCTCTCCTCTTCTGAAACTTCCCACTTCTCTGGAACATAAGCATCAAACTTCTGTGCATACTTCTTTAATGCTGAATCCCCATCAGCCCTAACTTCCTTAATAACATTCATTGCCGTTTCCATTATTTCTGGATTCATCGATATTTTATTATTTGCTACTAAGAACTGCTTCACAAACTCCTCGATTGTTAATCTTGGAATCAATTTAATACCCCCTGTCCCTGCAAAGCATCAAGAAACGGAGAAATAGATGCTTTTTTTATTTTTAATGAAGAACGGTTTGCAATACAACGTGCACTTAAGGGATGAAACTCTTCTTTGATAATTAGACCATTTTCAGCGAGAGTTGTTCCCGTTTCCACAATATCGACAATGGCATCTGATAGTCCCAATACTGGTGCTAATTCAACTGACCCTTCTAGTTTGACAATATCAACAGACTCTCCAGTACTTCTAAAATATTCATTTGTGATGTTTGGATACTTTGTAGCTATTTTTCTTTTCGACATGGTCTCTTTTTTGTTTGCCACTTCCGCAAGGGCAAAACGACATTTGCCAAATGGCAATGGAAATAAATCAAATACATCCGGCTGATATTCAAGTAGAATATCTTCTCCAATAATCCCAAGATCCGCGATGCCATGTTCTACATATGTACCAACATCTACCCCTTTTGCGAAAAAGAATTGCAAATTTCCTGTTTCTACCCATAGCTTTCTGCCTTTATTTATTAAAGGCTCAACATCAAAGCAAAGAGAATTTAAATATTGTAAAAATTGCTCCTCCAGACGACCTTTTGTTAATGCAATACAAATTTTCACGCTTCTACCACCTCGAAATTTCCATTCATCTTTTTCACCAAGAGCACCTTATCATATGGGACAGATGGATCTACCTCATAGACAATTTCAACGATCGATTCTTTGCACTTACTTCGGTACCTTTCGGCAAAAGCAAGGGTATCATCTGTTGCAACAATACCAATTCTTTCTCTTTTCGAAGCTATTCCCATTTTGTTTGCAAGAATATCTACATCGAAGGCTAGACCAATTGCCGACATATTTGTTTCAAATTGATCGTACAGCTTATCATATCGACCACCGGAAAAGCATAAATCTCCATTGTCAGAAGAGTATCCTCGGAACATAATTCCCGAGTAATACGGCAAGTTTTTCACTCTGCCTAAATCCACCATAATTTCATGTATATTTACCTCTTTTAAAATAGTAATGATTCTATTTAAATGCTGAAGGATAGCAGAAAGCTTTGCATTCTCTGCCCATCTATGCTCATATTCTTTTAAAATATCAATAGAACCATATGCCCCAATCAGAAATACTAATTCAGTCGCTAAATTTTCATCCCCGTATTGGGTTACAATGGCAAATACCTCATCTTTTCGTTTGTTATGCATGGCCACACGAAGTCTCTGTTTTTCGGCTGCCGGTAATTTCAGCGATTTCGTTAGTTCCTCAAAGATATCCGTATGACCAAGTTCAACTGCATACTCATTAATATTTAATTTTTCTAATAGCTCTTTTGCTAAAAATAGGCACTCACTTTCTCCGAGAATTTCAGGAGTTTGGATTATTTCAATACCAATTTGCCGTTTTTCGATTCCTGGCTGGTCTTCTCGGAACACAGATCCTTGATATGCCCATTTCTTCTGTTTTGATTTTAATCGGACTAATGCTCTCGCTATTGCTGATGTCCAATCTGGGCGTAACACTTCGATTTCTCCATTTCGATTAAACCATTTCAGTAAATTTTGTAACTCCATTCCTACATATCTATTTGTAAAGGTGGATGCGTACTCCACCAGTGGAGTTGATATTTCAACAAACCCTCTGTTAGCAATAATGTCTCGAAATACTTCACAAACCATATTTCGATTACTGACAACATTTCCAAATTCATCTTGGCTTCCGCTAGGTAAAAACATCATTTCACTTCCTACTCATTTTCCTTTAATATATTATCACTCTAACAAACTAAAGGATTTTGTTTAATAAGAATATACCAAACAAAGAGTGTCGTCAATAATAAATGTAAAAAAGGAGTACATGGACAAAATATCCAGTACTCCTTTCCGTATTATTTTTGATGCAATATTTTATCTATTATCCCATATTCCATCGCTTCATCTGATGAAAGAAAATAATCCCGCTCAGTATCAGCTTTCACCTTTTCAAGATTTTGACCGGTAAAATTTGCAATCATTCCATTGATTTGGTCTTTTAATTTTAAAATCCTTCTTGCTGAAATATCAATTTCCGTTGCTTGGCCACGAGCACCACCTAGAGGCTGATGGATCATTATTTCACTATTTGGAAGGGCGAACCTCTTGCCTTTAGTCCCTGCCATTAAAAGCATTGCTCCAAAAGAAGCAGCAAGACCTATGCAAATCGTTTGTACATCTGGTTTTATATAATTCATGGTATCAAGTATTGCAAATCCTGCTGTCGTCGAACCACCTGGACTATTGATATAAAGTGAAATATCTTTATCAGGATCTTCAGCTGCTAAAAACAATAACTGTGCAACAACAGTATTAGATATTTGATCATTAATCTCATCGCCAATCATAATAATACGGTCTTTCAATAATCTTGAATAAATATCATACGATCTTTCTCCACGTGAGGACTGTTCAATTACATATGGAATCGTACTCAATGAGATTTCCTCCTTTTAATTATGCAGCCGCAAGTAAAGAGAAACTCATCGAACCTTTGCACATAGGAACTTGTTGATGGAACAATTTTTTATATTGTCTGATGAGGATCCGTGGCTGTTCTTGTCGTATCGATTGAATAATCGATTCACAAAACAACCTGCTTTGTTCACTCTCCGTATGAATTAACTTAAGCTCATCTACCCCATCCGTGAACTTTTTTAAATGCTGGCGTGTTCTAAATAAAGATGCTTTAATTGCGCCTTCTGTCATATTTAATTGTTCTGCAATATCACTCATTCCAAATTGAAAGATATCCTTCAACATAAATATAACAGTCTGTTGCGGAGTTAAATGGTTTACTAATAGCTCACAAATAGAATACACTTCTGGTAATATTTTCATTGGATCTGTAGATGGCTCCGATTTTAATGTTGCATTTTCTTTTGAACGTTTTCTAACTTCGTCAATCCAATGATTGTGAGCAATTTTATATAGTAATGCACGAGAAATATTGCTTTGATCTGCTTTTTGATGAATATATCTTTGATACATTTTTTCCATCGCCTCATGTGCTAGGTCCTCCGCATCCCAACCATTTCTGGTCAGCATTTGGCAGTACCTCTTTAATGCAGGATACATATTCATTAATGTTGCTATATTTTCTTCATGAATAGATGATTCAGTACCAAGCTTGGTATTCAAAGTGATCACTCCTTTTGAACCTCTATATTTTTAACGGATAATACATGTAAAAAGTTACGGGTAATATAAATTTACTCATTTATTTTATGTTCCAGTAATGGTTCATACATCATAATCGCATGATTTTCCACAACATATTCATCTTCTACTAGTTGATGCTGCTTGTTATATATTTTCCTATTTATTATATTATGCCGTACATATCCACCCCAATATGCTGGTGTAATTTGATGCTCTTTTTCATATATTTCATAGCTATATAAGGAAGGCTGTAAAGCTCTCCATTCCCCAACTAAATGTGTGTCTGTTAATGCTAAATATAGTTGAAATGGTCCTTCAGTATTGTTTTTAATTTGTAAATCTAAATAGTTATATGCGCAGGTTGCACCACTGCCAAAGGGCTGTGTACGATTGGAATCCGGGAAGACGTCATAGCTATGACGATTCCTTTCCGTAATCGTTAATGGGGTATGCAATGTCATCCAGTAGAGTAAATTAGAAAGTTGACAAAGTCCTCCGCCGATCCCTTTTTTAAAAGTACCATAGTGAAGAACCATGCCGTCTAAATACCCTTTTTTCCTCGTTGGTTTCCCGATGAGCTTCCAATACGAGAATGTCTCCCCTGGTTTGATTACAATCCCATTCAGTTGTTTAATTGCTATTTCTAAATTCTTGATTTTATTATGCTGATACCACATATCAACTCCACGTAGTTGCCTTAATAACACTGTCTGATGCTTATATACCGTATGAGGAAACCATTCGTACTGCCTTTTCTCTGCATATTTCTGCTTACCGAACATCCAAGTCAAATATCGTTTAAACGTATAATATTGTTTTCCTATAAAAATCCTGATATTTGTCCTTTTTTTAGGACGCAAACTTGTGAAATCCACCACAACCTCCCCTGAAATAGCCTATTTTTAGTACCAGATTAACAGGTCTTTCTAAACACATCAATGATATTTCTCAATTTTATGATTTTTTCGAATAACAGTTGACGAAATAAACGCATATACTGTATTATAACAGAATAAAAATAAATAAACTGTATTATATTAGATAAAAGGAGGAATTACTTTATGTTAGGAAACCCTGTTGAATTTTTCCGTAATTTGTCTAGAAAAATCTGTCCGGAATGTGGTGAGCATATCCACGAAGAACAGGCAGAGTCTTATATTATGGAGTGCGAGCGTTGTCTTGCAAAGAAAGAAGAGTAAACGTCCACGTTTACTCTCCTCTTTTCTGTAAAAAATGATCTCAATCAGCAATATGGAAGGAACCTCCCGCTATTTTTTTGTCAACCTTTCTACTATAATAAAGAGCAAACAAATATCGAAAGGAATAACAACATGACCGAAAAATTATTCTATCGTGAACCCAAAATGTTTGAATGGTCGACGGAAATAACTAGTATGCGAGAAATGAATAATAAAATTATCGTAACACTAGCAGAAACAGCATTCTATCCAACTGGCGGTGGACAGCCCCACGATATTGGGTACATAGATTCGATAAAAGTTCTGGATGTATTCGAGGAAAAAGATGAAATCTTTCATATACTTGAATCAAAACTAGAAAATAAAGTTGTCCATTGTAAAATAGATGTGAAGCGACGGATCGATCACACACAGCATCACACCGGACAACATCTTTTATCAGCAGTATGCATTGAATTGTTTGAAGCACATACACACAGTTTTCATCTAGGAGAAGTAACTGTTACGATTGATTTAGATCTTCCTGAGCTAAAAGGTAGTCAGCTAAAGGCAATTGAAGAGACAGCCAATCAATACATATATGAAAATAAAAAGGTAAAAACATATACTGTGACAGATAAGGAGTTATCTAGTATCCCATTAAGAAAAGTTCCAGATGTAACAGGTGAAATACGGATTGTCGAAATAGAAGGTATAGACTACTCGGCATGCTGTGGTACACATGTTGAACAAACAGCAGAAATAGGATTAATAAAGTTAATCAAAACAGAAAAACAACGGGGTGGAACAAGACTCCATTTTATTTGTGGATTTAGAGCAATTCAAGATTACCAGGAGAAACATAACATTCTTGCAGCACTTACTAAAAATCTGTCTACATCCAAAGAAGAAATTATCGCTCGTATAGAGAAATTAGAAAATGAAAAGAAAGAAATACAACGAAAATTAGATATCGCACAAAATGAAAATGCGAATTTTCTAGCACATGATCTATTACAATCCAACCAAGAAATAATTTTAATCCAGACTTTCTCTGAAAAGTCGATACAAGACTTACAAGTCCTTTCTAGACAGTTAATAGCAAAAACAGATAAATTAGTTGTTTTAGCCTCCCTACTCGATAAAAGATGTCTAATTCAGCATAATGGACAAAATCAATTTCATTGCGGGCAATTTGTAAAAGCCAATATTTCATCTTTCAACGGAAAAGGTGGAGGTTCTAATAACAATGCACAAGTAACTTTTACAAGTGAATCAGACATGTATGCATTTTTAGAATTAGTGAAAAATGCCGCAGAATTAAAATCCCCACAAATATAGCGGGGATTTTCCATTTATTTATTCTCTAATTTTGTAACTACTAATTCGCAAATTTCATGAGTTTCTAATGCATCTTTAGCAGATATTTTTGGAGTAGATTTATTTTTTAGGCATTGAATAAACTCATCTACAAGCTGATAAAAACCTCGTTTGTGAAGTGTCGGCTCCCAATCATTGCCAACTAGTTTTACTTCATTACGATCTTGATAAATAGTTATATCCGCTACATTTGTAGCTGTTCTTTTTTCATCAGGGCACATTACTTCCAATTTTTCTTCTGCGGTTCCACTGTCCCGGTTCATAATTCCAATTGCTGTACATTCTTTTGCTATAAATTGTACCACTGCATGATAAAGTTTGTTTCCTTCTTTTCTTCCAGAAACAACGATATCTTCAATTGGAACAGGAAATAAATATTTTATCGTATCAAGCACATGTATGTAATCATCATATACAAAAGTCCTAATATCATTTGGCAATGCCTTTCGATTTTTTTGCATAATGATCATATTAGGTTTTTGCAATTCCTTTAGTTTTTGGTAAGACGGTGCATATCTGCGATTAAAACCAACCATTAATATTAATTGCTCTTCTTCCGCTAACTCTACCAATTGTTTTGCAGACTGGTAATCATAGGAAATAGGTTTATCAACATATACATGAATGTGATTGGATAATAGCTCCTGGACGATATCAAAATGTGATTCCGTCGATGAATGTACAAAAGCTCCTTTTATTCCACTTTCTATTAGAGAATCAAGACTGTCATGTACATGATGAAAACGATATTGCGCAGAAATCTCAGACAGACGCTGCTTGTTTCTAGTAAAAAGATGAAATTCTACATCATTTCTTTCACCATATACTGGAAGATATGCTTTAGCAGCAATATCCCCTAGGCCAATAATACCTATCTTTAACATAGATTCACCCCGTTTCTGATAATTATTATTCTACAGGAAATTTATGAAAGTACGTAACCTTTTTTGTAAACTTTTAAAAGGTATCGTCACCTTTCCTCTTTTTCAACTATTTTCTAAAAACAAAATAGCCACCGCTTAGAACAGTGACTTTTTGGTGTTCCATCTTTTTTACTAAATCAACCTTATCCTCCAAAGAAGAAATCTAATATATTGGAAGCAGTAGAAGCATTTTTATTATAGAATTCAGAGTAGCCACAGTTTTTACAGAACACTACGGTAAATTGATTGTTTTGAATATCAAACATTTTAGATAATCCTGTACCTGTCATTGCCACATCTTTTTGACCAGCATCGGTGCTTCCGCATTTTATGCAGCCTTTCTTTTCATTCATGCCTTTTCACTCCTTTTATCTCTATGATATCTAATACGATTGGACATCCTTTTTAGTTTCATTATCTGTTATTACGGTATAAAAAAAAGAAGAGGCTAATCTATTAATAATAGATTAGCCTCCGGGTTCTTAATCAATGATCTTTACTTCTACGTTTCGAACACCCCATTGCTTAGCTTTTGAGTCAGATGGGATAAAAATGTCTATTCTATTTCCTTTAATCGCGCCACCAGTATCTGCTGCAGTAGCGTATCCATAGCCTTCTACATATACTTTCGAGCCTAATGGAATAACATTCGGATCAACTGAAATTACCTTTTTCTCTGGGTGTTTTTTAATATTAACCCCCGTAGCAGTGATACCGGAACATTTCTCACAGTTCGCCGTATAAGCGGTTGCTCTCATATGAATAACTTTTTTTACATTGTCAGTATTTTTATTTGCTGCCTGTTTTATTGCAGGTTTACTTTCCTTAGCGTGCTTTGTCACCACATTAGTTTTCTTTGCAGAAGAAGACTCAACTTTTTTTGTTGGATTTTCCTTAGAATTATCTTTCATATCTTCTTCTGGATAGACTACTAATTCGTCATTTGGATTAATTAAATCTGTGGTAAGTTTATTCCAGCTCATAATCTGATCCACGGAAACCTGATATTTATTTGCAATATCCCAAATAGTATCTCCGTTTTTCACTACATATGTTTCTTTATTTAATATGGTTAATTTTTGATCTGGATAAATTAAATCAGATGTTAGGTGATTCCATTTCATTAATGAATCAACATTTGTATGTTCTTCATTTGAAATGCTCCAAAGTGAATCTCCTAATTTAACATTGTATTCGGCAGCAAAAGTATTTCCAGTTATGAAGCCTGTTAGCGTAAATGCAGCGGCTATAGCTGTAAATGCTTTTTTCATTTTTTTTCCTCCTTTTGTTAGCAAACAAAATTCACTAACATGCCTCATACTAACACATGAAATTAACAGTACAATAACAACCGCATGTACATTTCATTACGTTCCTTTTTCATACAATGTAATAGTCTGTAACATTGTAATAAAAACAAATATTAAGAGAAATATAAGTGGAAACTAGACAGTGCCTATATACACAATTTAACCAATCGATAATGTAAAAAAATATTTACTCTATTATCACTCAGGCAAAAAAGCCCGCTCTATTAAGAGCAGACTCTATTCTTCCGCTATTTTTTTCAGTGGACTTTCAGCGGGTCCTTCTATTACATCCCCATGAATGGAGAATCTTGAACCATGGCACGGGCAGTCCCATGTACGATCCCCCGAATTCCACTCCACCTCACAGCCTAGATGCGTACAAGTGGTATCAACGATGTAAACATTTCCATCTTTATCACGGTATGCTCCTGCTCGTTTTCCATTGACATTTACAACAGAACCCTGATCTGCCTCGAGCTCATCAACACGCATTAACGGATATTCCACTTTTCCTTCAATTAAATGTTTAGCTACGTCTATATTAGTAGAAAGAAACGATTTCATACTTGTATTGCCAAACCTAGATGGTGCATATAGTTCTATGTAAGGATTTTCCTTTTCCAGAATCAAATCCTTTATCAAGTTAGCTGCCACCGTACTGTTCGTCATTCCCCATTTACGATAACCTGTTGCCACATATATATTGGGATGTCCATCCGTGATTTGTCCTACATAAGGTACTTTATCTAAAGTTGTTAAATCCTGTGCAGACCATCTAAATAAATAATCCTTGATGCCAAATTCCTCTTCGGCATACCTCTCCAAAGCTTGATAATATAATATAGTGGGTATCCCCTGCCCCGTTTTATGGTTTTCTCCGCCAATTAGCAGTAGCTTTTCATCGCCAAACATTGCTGTACGCAAGGAACGGGTAGGCTGTTCTGCGTTAATATACATTCCACCGGAAAATTCTTTCTCTGGTTTTATCGCAATAATATAAGATCGTTCCGCATACATTCGAGTAGGATAAAAACCCAGACCATCATAAAAAGGAAAATGGGTGCAGGCACAGACGTATTTACAATTGACAGTATGGCCACCACTTGTTCTCACTTTTAATTTTTGCTGTGTATCCACATCTGTTGCAGTCGTATTTTCAAATATCAATCCGCCGTTATCCTTTATGTATTCTAGTAATGGTTTTAAATATTTTATAGGATGAAAATGAGCTTGGTTTGTCATTTTTAGAGCTTTCTTAACTGGAAAACCTGCAGATACATGGTCCATGATTTCTCCCTTTATCCCCAGCTTTTCGTAAGCAATCATTTCATTTTTGAGTTTTATGATATAGTCGTCTGAATTAGTATAAATAATTGCATCTTCGTTTGTTAAATCACAGTCAATATTATGCTCATTTACTGTATTCCTAATAAAGGTTATTGCATCATTATTTGCCTCATAGTATAATTTTGCACTTTCGACACCCATTGACTGGATTAGTTCATCATATATTAATCCATGCTGAGCTGTTATTTTTGCTGTTGTATGGCCGGTTGTACCATTCAAAAGATTTCCCGCTTCTACTAATGCAACCTTAAATCCTTCTTTAACTAACAAATAAGCAGTTGTAATACCCGTAATCCCACCACCAACAACCGCTATATCCACTTCTATGTCCTCCTGCAATGAGGAAAACCTTGGAAAATTCATATTTTCTCTCCATAATGGTTCAGGAAACTGTGGTATATGTTTACGAAACCTTTCCTCACTTACCATCTTTTGTATCCTCCTATATGTAAACTTTTTATAAGTTTTCCCATTAATAATGAAAGTCATGTAGGAAAATCCTAAAATAAATAACTATTAATACAACGAATAGTTTTTTCTTGATTTGAAAAGCTTTAAATATAATCAAATCAAGAAAAGGGTGTTGAGAAAATGAACGATAAACATGATGAAATCTTAACGAATGCCCCTGAGAAACCAATTGTCACCATAAATACTCCTGCTGATAATGCAACTGGGAAAAAATATGCTCCTGGGGATTCCGTAAACGAATATGAGCATTTGAAAGATGCAAATACAATACTTGCAAAAGATGAAATCCAGCAACAAAATGAAAATTTATAAGAACATGCGTTAGCCAGTAAACACCCAGTTACGCTTTTGAATTAAAGATGCCATTTCCATATCTTCCATGATATAATCAAACAGATACTATATGTGGAGGTTATTTGGATTTGATTACTGTAAACAATGTAAGTTTACGTTATGGAGATCGTAAACTATTTGAAGATATTAATATTAAGTTCACCCCTGGCAATTGCTATGGCCTGATTGGTGCTAACGGTGCTGGGAAGTCTACTTTTTTAAAAATCTTATCCGGGGATTTAGAACCACAAACTGGTGACGTTCATATCACACCTGGAGAAAGACTAGCAGTGTTAAAACAAAATCACTTCGAATTTGAAGAGCATGAAGTACTAAAGGTCGTTATTATGGGGCACAAACGCTTGTATGAAGTCATGCAAGAAAAGGATGCCATTTATATGAAGGCTGATTTTACCGATGAAGATGGAATGAAAGCAGCTGAATTGGAAGGTGAGTTCGCTGAACTTAATGGTTGGGAAGCAGAATCAGAAGCTGCGATTTTACTAAAAGGATTAGGAATCGGTGAAGAACTTCACACAAAGAAAATGGAAGAACTCACAGGTGCTGAAAAAGTAAAAGTTTTATTAGCTCAAAGCTTATTCGGCAAGCCCGATATTTTATTATTGGATGAACCGACCAACCATTTAGATTTAAAAGCGATTGGATGGCTTGAGGAGTTCCTTATTAACTTTGAAAATACGGTGATCGTGGTATCCCATGACCGTCATTTCTTAAATAAAGTGTGTACCCATATTGCTGATTTAGATTTCAGTAAAATTCAGTTATACGTAGGGAATTACGATTTTTGGTATGAATCCAGTCAATTAGCACAAAAAATGATGCAAGAAGCAAATAAGAAAAAAGAAGAAAAGATAAAAGAACTACAAGCTTTTATTGCAAGATTTAGTGCGAACGCTTCTAAGTCTAAACAAGCCACATCTAGAAAAAAATTATTAGATAAAATAACCATCGATGATATTAAGCCATCTTCTCGAAAATATCCTTACGTTCATTTTACTCCGGAACGTGAAATAGGAAATGATTTATTACGAGTTGAAGGTTTAACAAAAACTATTGATGGAGTAAAAGTATTAGATAATATTAGCTTTATCATGAATAAGGATGACAAGATTGCTTTGGTAGGACAAAATGAAATTGCGAAAACGACCCTCTTTAAGATTTTGGCTGGAGAAATGGAACCTGACAGCGGATCTTATAAATGGGGTGTGACTACCTCACAAGCTTATTTTCCAAAGGATAATACAGAGTACTTTGAAAATGGTGATTTAAACTTGGTTGATTGGTTACGACAGTACTCCCCTGTTGACCAAAGTGAGAGCTTTTTACGAGGCTTCCTCGGAAGAATGCTATTCTCAGGTGAAGAGGTATTGAAAAAAGCAAATGTGTTATCCGGAGGGGAAAAAGTTCGTTGTATGCTATCAAAAATGATGCTGAGCGGATCCAATGTTCTTCTCTTAGATGAACCGACAAACCATTTGGATCTTGAATCCATTACTGCACTGAATGATGGATTGATTCGTTTTAAAGGTTCCCTAATCTTTGCTTCACACGATCATCAATTTATCCAAACCATTGCAAATCGCATTATAGAGTTAACACCAAATGGAATGGTAGACAAAGTCATGACCTACGATGAATATTTAGAAAATGATGATATTCAAAAACAGTTGTCAAAACTATATGCATAATCATTAAGGAATCAACACTATGTTGATTCCTGTTTTTTTAAATTAAAAATACCTTTTCATGCCTTCTACATATACATATAGATATATCCAATAAAGGTGTGATATAGGATGACAATATCAGGAAGTGACTATATAAAAAGAATTGATGCGTTAAACAATGAAATTTGGTTTAATGGGAATAAAATAACAGGAAACATATCTGAGCATCCTGCTTTCAAAGGGATTTTGAAAAGTAAGGCGCGTCTTTTTGATCTTCAACAGAATAATGATTATAAGGAGCTGTTAACTTTTAAATCTTCTAAAAATATTGAGGCAGGATTTTCTTTTCAACAGCCAACGACATTGGAAGACTTAAAAAAAAGAAGACTTGCTACTTCCTTTTGGTCAAGAACAAATGCCGGTCTGCTTGGAAGGTCACCTGACTATGTGAATACCGGGATGATGGCATTAGGTACCGCACATGAATTATTTGGAAAACATAATCCAAAGTTCGGCTCCAATATTCTGCGGATATATGAAAAGGCTATGCAGCAAGATCTTACTTTCACCCACACGTTTATTAATCCACAAGTTAACAGATCCACAAGTTATTTAGAAGATGACTCGAATATTATTGCAGCAAAAGTAGTCAAGGAAACTAAGGATGGAATTGTCATAAAAGGAGCACGTCTACTATCTACACAAGGGGGTATAACGGACGAGATTTTAGTAATACCTGCGGGAGGAAACTTTATCGATGAGTCCTATATATATGCCTTTAGCATCCCATCTAATACTCCAGGATTAAAATTCCTTTGCCGTGAATCTTTTGTACTAAGCGACTCTTCTTTTGATTATCCGCTTGGCTCACGCTTTGAAGAAATGGATACGATTGTTGTATTCGATGAAGTTATAGTACCATGGGAAAATGTATTTCTGTACAAGGATTATAATATAGCATTTTCCATGTTCCAAGATACTAATTTTAATACTTTATTACTCTACCAGGCTTTAACAAGAATGATTGTGAAGACAGAATTTATTCTTGGTCTTGCGGAAAACTTAATCGATGCCATAAATATCGGAGAATATCAGCATGTAAAGGATAAAGTCAGTGAGATTATTGTAACATTGGAGATTTTAAAAGGATTGCAACTTTCTGCAGAGATACAAGCGAAAGAAAATAATTGGGGAACATTGGTACCAGATGCTAAACCGTTAAATACGGCCATTTACTACTATCCACGTATATATCCAAGATTAGTAGAAATTATTCAGCTTTTAAGCGGAAGTAGTTTAATTACGCTTCCTACAGACAAAGATTTCCAATCACCCGTGCGGAACTATATCGACCAATATCTACAAGGAGCAAATTCTACCGCAGAAGATAAAGTAAAATTATTCCGCTTAGCTTGGGATTTATGTATGAGTCCATTTGGAACTAGACAAACTCACTTTGAACGATTCTTTTTCGGAGACCCAGTCAAGCTATCGATGGGATTATATAATGGGTATGATAAAAATCAATACATCGACTATATTAAAGAATTTTTATCGTAGTAGGTCAGGGACAGGTCCCTCGTCCCAATAAAATGGGACAAGGAACCTGTCCCTTCATCCCTTTTTCACGCTATGGATTGCTTCCATCATTTCTTGGTAGCTAGTGCATCTGCAAATATTGGACTCCATCCAGTCTTGTATCATTTGTTCATCTGCATCTGGGAATAAGGTCAGCAAAGAGTGAGCATTCATAATAAACCCTGGAGTACAAAATCCGCACTGAAAAGCATTTTTCTCGACATATGCTTTTTGGATAGGTGTAGTATTTAAGCCTTCGATTGTCAGTACCTCTTTATCAATCGCTTCAATGGCGAGCATAAGGCATGATTTTTGCGGCCAGCCATCCACATTAATGGTACATGCACCACAATCTCCATTACCGCACCCATATTTCGTTCCCGTTAATCCAAGCCCTTCCCGGATAACGGTTAATAAAGTATCTGCCGCTCGAAAATGAACCACCCTTTCTTCCCCATTCACATGTAAATAGCCATTGTAAAACTTAGAGCCGGTCATCTAATCTACCTCCAGCTTCTGAAAAATTTCAAGTAATGTTTTTTCTAGTAAAAACTTTTTATAGTCTGCAGATCCTTGTATATCATCTATAATTGGCTTCGGCCAACCCTCTATTACCTCTTTAATTCTATCCGTATAAGATAATTGCCGGTTGTTTAATCTATCATCAATGGCTTCGGATTGTATTGGGAGAAGTGATATACCGCTTACTGCAATTTTTAGTCTTCCATTTATTTTGACTGCATTTATGGTTAAAACTGGGTAACCAACTGTTCCAATAGTTCTTATTTTTTTTGCGTAAAAAGGTGCATGCAAATAAGCTTCATCTACTACTAATTGGACAAGCAATGTTCCCAAAGGTAATTGATACTCTTCATCAAATGCATCTTTAATAGAAGTTTGCTTAATTTCCCTTTCATTTGCAATAATAACATTGCTATTCGTTACTAGAAATGGAAGAATAGCTTCTTTAAAACGTATATTACTGCAAATATTTCCACCTAATGATATCTTGTTTCTAGCAGTATGGTCGGCAATTTCATTTGCTGTTTGACTTAATAACAGAAAGCTATCTTGATAAACTGCTTGCGTTAAAGAAATACAGGAGCCAAGATAGAACTTTCCATCTCTAATCATAAAACTATTACACTCTGGTATTCCATTTATATCAATAACTGCTTCTGTATATAATTGATTTAATCTTGCTAGAGTAATGATTTCAGTACCACCGCCAAAATACAATGGCTTTTTGCTGTATAATTGAAACTGTCGAAATAAACCCACTGCTTCCTCAATAGTATGGACTCTCCTATAATCAAAATTAAATGGTATCATGAATGATCTCCGTTCTTGCTCCGCCATAAATTTTCAGGGGTTAGCGGAAGTGTAAACAATTCCGTCTCCATTGCATTGGATAGACTGTTTGCTAATGCAGCAGGTATACCTATTATGCCATGTTCTCCTATTCCGCGAATCCCATAAGGAGAATCCAAAAACGGAGTTTCCACGAAATCTACTATATATTCCGGATTCTCTCCATATCTTAATAAATGATAAGTTCTTAGCTGAGGATTTAATACTTTCCCATCATAAGAGAAATCAAATTTTTCCCTTGAAGCAAAGCTTAATCCCATATGGGCAGCTCCCATCACCTGCCCCCTAGCAAGTAAAGGATTGATTAATCGTCCACAATCTATGACTGCATAGACCTTTTTAAGTTCGTAAGTGTAGTTTTCCTCATCATATTCCACTTCTACCGCTTCTGCACCGACCGTCCATTCTGGTCCAGGAACCCCTTTTCCTGTTTCTTGATCAATAGGAACAATATTACGCAGGATATATTTTCCTCTGCCGATAATTTCTCCTCCGATCGCACTCCCTTTTGGATATTTATAGCCATGAGCCAGTTCAGCCATTGGAATGCTCCGATCCGGATTTGCTCTTAAATATACTTTACCTCCCGCTACTTCTAAATCCTCTTCTTCCACTAATAATATTTTGGAAGCAACATGTTTAAATTGGTCGATGGCATCATTACAGGCATCCATAACAGCTCTTCCCACCATAAATGTCCCGCGGCTAGCAACTGTTTTCCAATGTTCTGGGGTAATTTCTGTATCTACCGGCATCTTAACATGTATCATACTGACATCCATTTTAAATCGCTCGGCAATAATTTGCGTTAAAGCCGTTTTAGTCCCCTGACCTATCTCCACCAACCCGGTATTAAGGTTCATGCTCCCATCATTATTAAAAGTAATAATAGCGCCTGAACCTGCATCTGAATCAATATTTGATGTTTTCCAAAGACAGCTTATTCCAAGGGATCTTACTTTTCCTGCACCCATTTCTTTCCGATACTCCATATTTGGACCTATAAGTTCTTTCAACCGTTTTAAACATTTTGTGACGTTACCTATATTACTGGCAGTTAATGGTGATTGTGTTGGCGTTGTATCTCCTTGTTTAATCGCATTACGTAACCGAAAATCAATTGGATCCATATTTACTTCCTTAGCTAAAATATCGATGGTTCGATCAGCTGCAAACGTAAGTTCAGAATGGCTAAATCCTCGAAATGAAGTGGAATATGGATGATTTGTATACATACAATAAGAATCACACCAAACATTTTCTATATTATAAGGACCTGTGCAATCAATTCCTGCAGATTTACTCATATCCACTCCTTTATCTGAATATGCACCACCATCAAACAAATAAGTGTATTTTGCCGCTTGAATTTTCCCATCTGCTGTACAGCCAATTTTAACAGTAGCAGTCAAACCAATATGAACCGGAGACATAATAAGATCTTCTTCTCTTGAATTCAGTACTTTTACAGGTGTTCCACCAACTGCTCTCGATGCAATATATGCAAGGTATTCTAGTTGTATCGCTGCTTTTCCTCCGTATGCTCCGCCAACTAAAGGAGTATGAACATCCACTTTTCCTTCTTGAATATTAAAAATACTTGATAGGGATTTTTTTATTAAATATGGTGCTTGTGAGGATGAATAAATATTAACTATACCAGAAGGAGTTATTTCAGCAATGGCGCATCTTGTTTCCATTGCTGCATGATCAGATTGCGTAAAGGAATAGCTTTTTTCTACTATAACATCACATCTGGAAAAGCCATCTTCAACATTTCCCTTTCTAATTTTTGTGTGATTTGCAATATTTGTTCCCGGTACGGGATAGACACCTTTCATTACTTTGTACTCTCCTAGCTTTTCGTGTACAAGGGGGGAATTTTGCTCCATTGCCTCTAGAGGAGATTGGATGACTGGAAGCGGTGAATACCTAATCTTTATAAAACTAGCTGCAAGTTTTGCCTGATATTTTTTCTCTGCTACGATCATAACGACTGGTTCACCAAAATAACGAACTTTATCATAAGCTAAAATAGGGCGGTCAAAAATATCTTCTCCGGTCAAAGGGAGATTTTCGCCAGTTATAATGGCTTTAACGCCATGTACCTTTTCTGCTTGAGAAATATCTATAGAAACAATCTTTGCATGTGCATGAGAGCTTAAGACAAATGCTGTCTCCAATACCCGAGAAAAGGGGACATCATTGACATACTTTGCATTTCCTGTTACCTTATCGAACGCTTCCTTCCTTATGATGCTTTTCCCCAATCCAGACATAAGGATATAACCTCCTGAACGAATAAATTATACCTTTAATTCTATATGCACTAATTTCAGTTAATATGTAAAACGAGCTTAACAATACAAGCACCTAATTTTTATAAAATAAAAACTCGCCGGATGGACGAGTTCTATTCGTTCAGAAGATGTTCTACCCGTTGAATCATATTGGACAATCTTTCTGAATTCTTTTTATACATTTGTTTCGCTTCTTTTGATTGGGTTGCAAGTGTGAATAGCTCCATATCTGCTTGACATTTTTTTAAAGTGGCAAGCAACAGTGCTCTTTCCTGTGATTTAGGAATTTGAATTTTATCATCATAAATATCTACCGTTAATTTACCGTAGGAATCGACCTGTCCAACGACTACATTATCCAGGGCAACATTTAACTTTTGCAACTCTGCCTCCAGCCATGCACGATTGTATCCTGTTAATCCTAATGGCTCATCTAATATTTTCCCCTCCACTATAACAGTTTGTGGTTCCTTTTCAGATGGAACCTTAAGATGAATATCTTTAGGAGTCAATGGTAGACTTTCTTTTTTCATTAAAACACTTAAATCCCCGCTAGGCTCCAATACAGCAAACTCAACATCTGCAATATTAAAGGCATTTTTCTTTCTCAGAAGTTCCATTAAATTATCTACACTATATTTTTCTTTATTAAGATTATCTTCTTGGATTTTTCCATCTTTGATGACAATCGTTGATTTTCCTCCAAAAATCTCTCTTAATTTTTTATTTTTCAAGGTGCTGATACTAATAATAAGAGGTATAATGGTCCAGACCAATAAACTGCAAACTCCGTAAAAAAAATTGTCCTTTACACCCGTGGAAGTTTGCGCTGCAATATTTCCAATCGTTATACCAACCACATATTCAAATAGGGAGAGTTGTGAAATTTGTTTTTTACCAAGAATCTTTGTGAGGATAAACAATACAATAAGTAAGGAAAAAGACCTGATTACAATATTTAGCCACTCCGGTAAGTTCATTTACACACTCTCCTTTCATTATCCCTTATATTGGGGTTCTTCTCTCTCCAAAGCGTAAACTCTACTTTGCAAATCTTGAATGATTTCTTCTGTTTCCATCATACAATCATGAAAGACTCGTTTCGCTTCATCATCTCTGGAAAGAAGAGCTAATCGGCTAAAATTATTTTTGGCGCCACTAAGGCTTGCTATACAATTTTTCACATCTGAGGCAATTGTCATTTTTCTTCATCCTTTTGCTTCAAGGTCTACTGGCGGAGGCTACTGTACGCTCCGCCGCAGTAGACCTTTAGAATTTATTGTTGTTTATATTGTGGTTCTTCTTGTTCAACCTCATTCATTCTTGGTGTTAAAGTATCAATAATAGATTGTGTTTGTTGAGCACAAGACTGATAAAGCTGCTTAGCTTGTTGATTATCGGTTGCCAAGGCAAAACTTTCTAAATTTGCTTGTGCACTTTTTAAGCCGGAAACGGTTTGTTTTATATTGTTAATTACTGTCACGGTTTTCCCTCCATTGTTAAGCTTATTCATTTGTTCATGTGAACGAAATTATTTTGTGAGTTCTTCCTTTTTTTTATGATTTGAAAAAATTCCCTATTAAATCTGTTTATTAAAAGTTAATTTTCCATATTCAAACTTTTCAATATAATATATAATAAAATTTGTTAGGGTGACGAAACGTTCCCACTATTCTTATTTTTATAGAGGAGGATTATACATGCAGAAAACCATTGAAAAACGATTGAAACGTTCAGAGGTTCCTGTTGAACATACTTGGAATTTAGGAGATTTATTTTCAACAGACGAACAATGGGAAGCAGAGCTTCACTCTATTGAAAACGATATTTCAAACGTGACTCAGTTTAAAGGTAAGCTTCACACGGGTGCAAAAGTATTATTAAATTGTTTAACTGCCGAGGAAAAACTCCAAATTCGTATCGTAAGAGTGGCTACATATGCAAGCTTAAGGTCTTCCGAGGATGGGTCAAATCCTGTTAACCAGGCAAATTCTTCTTTATTAGCAGGAATGCTGGCAAAATTAGGCGCCGCTATATCATTTATAGAAACAGAAATATTATCACTACCTGTAGGAACTGTAGAACAATATTTACAAGAAGAGACAGAATTAACAGTATTTAAAAATAAGCTCCAAGAATTATTAGACAAAAAGAAATATGTCCTTTCACCTGAAGTCGAAGAACTGTTAGCGTCCTTAAGTGAAATACATAATTCACCATATACTATTTATCAGCTTGGAAAATCATCTGATATGCAATTTGACTCAATCGATGACAATGGCACTGCATTACCAATGTCCTTTGCTCTTTATGAGGACCGTTATGAATTATCTCCTAATACAGAAATTCGAAGAAAATCGTATGATTCATTTATCAAAACGTTAGAACAATATAAAAATACTTTTGCTGGAACCTATGCTACAGAAGTAAAAAAACAAGTTGCTTTATCACGTGCTCGTAAGTATGCTTCTGTAACAGAGATGCTTCTACAACCACAACAAGTAACAGAAGAAATGTACAATAATCAATTAGATATTATTCAAACGGAATTGGCACCACATATGCAGCGGTTTGCTAAATTAAAGCAGCGTGAATTAGGATTAGATAAAATGTTATTTTGTGACTTAAAAGCTCCATTAGATCCTGAATTCAACCCTAAAACAACGTTTAGTGAAGCTGCTAATATGATTTTGGATGCCCTTGAGGTAATGGGGCCAGAATACAGCCAAATTATGAAAACTGCCTTATCACAAAGATGGGTGGATTTTGCAGATAATATTGGAAAGTCAACAGGTGCATTTTGCTCCAGTCCTTATGGAGTTCATCCATACATTTTAATTACATGGACTGACACAATGCGCGGTGCATTTGTCCTAGCACATGAATTAGGGCATGCTGGGCACTTCTATCTAGCAGGAAAAAATCAACGAATTGTGAATACTCGTCCGTCGATGTATTTTGTGGAAGCACCGTCCACGATGAACGAGTTATTACTAGCAAATCATATTCTTTCGAAAACAAATGATAAGCGTATGAAACGTTGGGTTATTTCAAGTTTATTAGGTACGTACTATCATAATTTTGTTACTCATCTTCTCGAAGGAGAATTCCAAAGAAGAGTATACAACCTTGCTGAAGCTGGAAAACCATTGACTGCAAAAGTACTCTGTGAGCAAAAATATGAGGCATTGGCGAATTTCTGGGGTGATGCTGTAGAATTAGATGAAGGAGCAAGCTTAACATGGATGCGTCAACCTCATTATTATATGGGTCTTTATCCATATACGTATTCCGCAGGTTTGACAGTATCTACTGCAGTTTCCCAAATGATTCAGGAGGATGGTCAACCTGCTGTCGACCGTTGGTTAGATGTCTTAAAATCAGGTGGTACTTTAAAACCGCTAGATTTAATTAAAAAAGCAGGCGTTGATATGTCTAAACCGGATGCAATTCGAAAAGCCGTTTCTTATGTTGGATATTTGGTGGATGAATTAGAAAAGAGCTATGAATAATAAACGTAAAAGTGTGTTGTTCATCATCGTATCTATTACGGAGACTTTAACTGAGATAAAGGAAACACAGCGAGGTATTTTGTGCTAGTGAAATAGGCATTTCAAAAGAAGTGTTTATTTTATAAATTATTAAACAAAAAAACACCCGAACACCCTTCATTCTTCGGTATTCGGGCGTTTTTTTGCTATTAGCAGTGCTACTTGAATCATGGTTAGTGGAAGGGAAGTTTTCTTTCGATATGCCATATATTTAGGTTCCCAAGAATCTGCGTATTTTTCTTTAAAATTTTTCAACCCTTTAAAATGGTAGATAAAACTCCCATGTAAGTATATTTGAGAAGCTAGCTTCTCCCCTAAAAAAGAGTACTTTGATAATCCGACATTTGCCAAAGGTGCCATGCCGATGTTAAATCGCTTATATCCCTTT
The DNA here is from genome assembly GCF_002844575.1 of Heyndrickxia camelliae. Classification (GTDB taxonomy): domain Bacteria; phylum Bacillota; class Bacilli; order Bacillales; family Bacillaceae_C; genus Margalitia; species Margalitia camelliae. The sequence continues at coordinate 13,766 of NZ_PIQO01000028.1, read as the reverse complement.
TGACCAGCCCATTCAAATAGATGAAGAAACATAAAGTCCATAATTCCCGGCGGGACATTTGATAATTGACGCATCAGGTCCAAAGATAATGTTTCGTGATCATCATATTTCGGCATTAAAGAAGTAAAAGCAATGGGAACTCCCGCTTCGTTCTTCACAATAGCAATTGGCCCCAAATTTAAATAATCTTTATCAAAAAAACCAAGTGAAAAGCCCTTTTCCAACCTTCCTTGCAACCATTCCTCTGAAATAAACTGCAAACGTGACATCAACTCTTCTGAGAACGGGGGTTGTACAACATCAAAGGTAAAGCCTTCTCTTTCCAATTTATTTTTCACTGCTCTTAAATTTTTCATTTTCTTACCGGATAAAGAAAATTCCTCGACATTTACATATGCTTCTTCCCCTAGTTTGAAAAAGTCATAGCCATTTTCATGGAGCATCGGAAGCAATTCCTTATTCACCTCATAATATACAGGGGTGTAGCCATATAAATTGGCAACATCATGAAATTCTTCAATACAATCATGAAATTCTCTTTCGTCGCCAACCGGATCTCCAAGAACTATTAGCTTGTCCGCATATTTTTGAAAGACAAACAATACGTTTCCTGATTGGCTCCAATAAATCATCTTGTCATGTAAAAAGACTAAATGAGATAAAACAGTTCCGCCATATTTTTGCAAATGTTTCATAATTCTATCTTCCTCGTGAATAGAAGAACGAAACTGAGCTTCGTAAGGTTTTCTAAGCCAATACACAAAATAAATCACAGTCATTGCAATAATTAAACCTAAAATCGCACTTTTAAATAAATCGCCAGGATCTAAAATCATGTATTTTCGTATAAAGTAAGGAATTTTCATTTTCTCACTATGTTCCGGCAAATTCATAAATCCGATAAAAAGATACATTGCAATAAAGAAAACAATTACTACAAAATCTATTGCAGCTCTACCCCATGTTACAACAAAGTTAATACGGTAAAAGCTTTTTTTAGATAACCATAAGATAAACGCAACTACGATTAAAAAAACAGCCTGTTCATAATTAAAACTTTTCGTAATAGAAAGCATTGCTGCAAAAATTAACATGAACATGGTGAAATAATAAGCCCATTTTACCCTGTATTCAATTCCCCTTGATAAAAAAAGCAATAATAAACCGGCAGCAACAGATAACTGATGGGATAGATTCATGATTGGAAAAGAGAGAAACTCCCTTAAGAATTTAATTCTTTCCAAAACACCAGGAAGTGAAGCCGAGACTAGTAGAATGATTCCCGAGAAAAATACAAGTATCGTAATTATCCAATGGCTTATATTTCTTGCTAAAAAATGAATGACCTGCCTATACGGTTCATCTAATTCATTCCACAATTTCTTTACAAGCAAAATGGTTCCAATAATAAATGGAACTATATAATAACTGATTCTATAGAAAAGTAAAATTAGCAAAATACTTTCTGTCGGTATATGAATGCTTTCAAACCCAAGTAACATAACCAAATCAAATGAGCCAATTCCACCAGGAATCATACTTACTATTCCTGCGCATGAGGCAACTATAAATATCGGAAATAATTCCCGAAAACTAATATGTATATGGAGTATATTCGCAATAGACAAGAATAGTAAAATGGCAAACATCCATTCCAGTATGGAAATTAAAGCAAGTTCTAATATATGAACCGTCTGAAAATGCTGCCCATCATCCTTGTGTTCTCTCCATTTTGTCAAGAAAATAAGGAGAGGAGCATATAAACTTATTCCCCATACAGCTAATTTAATCCATTTCATTCCTGCCAAAAAGGTAGTTTGCATAATACCGAATGATACAACCCAGCTCAAAATGGAAAGTCCTACTAAGTAGAAAAGCGATATTTGAGCAATGTTTTTTACCAATTTCCCACGATTTTTAAATTTTCCTTTAAAAAAGTAGGTTCTTAAACTTAAACCTGCTACACCGCCAAAACCAATAAAATTGGAGTACGTATTTATTGTAAAAGAATATTTAGCCATTTCGAATTTTGGGACCCCAAGTTGCAGAATTCGGTTTAATACCTGGTCATACAATATCATCGGGGAAACAGCAATAATACCCAGTATAATAATAATGGTAAGATTGTGAACATTTATTTGATCTAGGTGATTTTTGATTAAATGTATATCAAAATTCTTTATCATTTTTCTCGATTCAAAAAAAATAAATAATAGAAGCAGTACTGGGAATAAGAATTTTAATATGTTTAATATCTTCTTATTCAGTTTCAATAAGTTGCACCCGCCTTCACTCAACCTATCCATTAGTATATACTAAAGCTTTCCTATTTTAAAAGTAAATCTTTAATAATTTGGATAATGCAGGAAGTATAAAACAGTAAAAAAAAGATAGCGAATGCTATCTTTTTTACATTGTCACTGTATTTTCTTCTTCAATTCTTCTTAATCTTTCTTCTACTTCTTCTTGTGTTAAACCATGTTCTTTTATATAAAGATTTCGAGGATGAACACGACATTCATGTGAACAACCGCGTAAATATTTATGTTCATTTTCTTCAGAGCAAAGGATTTGCTTATTACACTCCGGGTTTGCACAGTTCACATAACGCTCACAAGGCTCGCCTGTAAAATAATCCTTCCCTACAACAACATGCTCTTTTTGGTTGATTGGAACAGCAATACGCTCGTCGAATACATAGCATTTACCATCCCATAACTCACCTTTCACCTCTGGGTCCTTACCATAAGTAACAATTCCCCCATGAAGTTGAGCAACATCCTCAAATCCTTCACGCACTAGCCATCCTGAAAATTTCTCACAGCGAATGCCACCAGTGCAATAAGTTAATATCTTTTTGCCTTCCAACATTTCTCGATTAGCACGAACCCAATCTGGTAATTCCCTAAATGTTTCGATGTCAGGCTTAATAGCTCCTCTGAAGTGTCCAAGTTCATACTCATAATCATTTCTTGCATCTAAAACGACAGTATTTTCATCTTGCATCGCTTCGAAAAACTCTTTTGGACTATAATATTTACCAGTTAGTTCGTTTGGATTTATATCCTCTTCTAAACGTAATGTTACAAGTTCTTTGCGTGGTCGCACGTGCATTTTCTTGAATGTATGGCCATCCGCTTCATCTACTTTAAATACAATTCCTTCAAAACGAGGATCATTTTTCATCATATTCATGTACTCATCTGTTTTTTCAACCGGACCAGAAACTGTTCCGTTAATCCCTTCATGCGCAACAAGGATTCTTCCTTTTAAACCAAGCTCTTTACAATATTTTAAGTGCTCCGCAGCAAATTCTTCGGGATTTTCAATTTCCGTGTAAAAATAATACAATAATACTCTGTAAGGCTTTGTTTCAGACATGTTATTACCACCTATCGATTTATATTTGCAAGATATAAATGTATTTAGGCTGTCGTTTTTATATACACTTTTCTCTTACAAATAATTATTGTATAAAAATAATTCGAATTGTGCAAGGGAGAATTTGTGTATATTCTCACATAAATCCCCTGTTGCATTTTCCAGAGAATCAATGTTAATCAAATTTTAGACCCTTTAGTACGTCTGCAAATGGATTATTTATTGGCTCTTCATTCTTCCTTTGCTGATTTAAATATTTCTGTACAGAGCGTTTATCCATTTTTCCAGAAGACTCTTTTTTTCGTCGAGCTTCAAAAGCTGATAATTTCTCTCGATATCCACATTTACACGCGAATATTTGACCTTCCCCTTCCCCACGAAGTTCTAGTTTCTTTTTACATTGTGGGCAGCGTGCATTCGTTATACGTGCAACGTTTTTTCTATAACCGCATTCTCGATCTTGGCAAACAAGCATTTTCCCTTTCTTGCCGTTAACTTCTAACATTGGCTTTCCACAGTCTGGGCAAGATTTTGTAGAGATATTATCATGTTTATATTTTTTATTACTTGCTTTAATTTCCGCCACTATATCTTTCGTATGTTTCTTCATTTCATTGATAAATACACTTTTTTTCAGCTTACCCTTGGCAATAAGTTCAAGCTTCTGCTCCCACTCAGCTGTAGTTGCAGGCGACTTTAATTCCTCCGGTACTAAATCCAGAAGCTGCCGTCCTTTCGAAGTGATATAAATTTCCTTTCCGCCACGTTTTTCTATAAGGAAAGAATTAAATAATTTATCAATGATATCTGCGCGAGTTGCAACAGTACCAAGACCGCCAGTTGATTTTAACGTATTAGCTAGTTTTTTATCATTTGTCTCCAAATACTTGGTTGGGTTTTCCATTGCTGATAATAAAGTAGCTTCAGTAAAACGAGCAGGTGGCTTTGTTTGGCCAGATGTCAGAGCAATTCTTTCCGTCTTTAGTACATCACCTTTTTCAAGACGAGGTAATAATTGTTCTTTTATATCCTCTGTTGTTTCTTCATCATCATAATGATTTTCATACACTTCTTTCCAACCAGGGGAGATTACTGTTTTTCCTCGAGCGATAAACTTCTCATCACCAATTATTGCATGTATGGTTAATTGCTCATATTCATAGGCGGGATATAATACTGCTATAAATCGCTTTACTACAAGATCGTAAATTTTGCGTTCCTTATCAGAAAAATGAGAGAAATTCACAAATCCTTCGGTTGGAATGATGGCATGGTGATCACTTACCTTACTGTCATCAACAAATGCTCTTGTAGGTTTAATAGGCTTCTTTAATATTTTATTCGTTAAGGAACGATATTCCCCCGCACCACATGCCTTTAATCGTTCTGGAAGCGTACTAACGATGTCTGTTGATAAGTAACGTGAATCTGTTCGAGGATACGTTAGCACTTTATGTTGTTCATATAACTTTTGCATGATATTCAATGTTTCTTTTGCTGAATAGCCAAATATTTTATTTGCATCACGTTGTAATTCTGTTAAATCATAAAGGGCAGGTGCGAATTTTTTCTTAACTTGACGGTCGACGGAAATAATTTTGCCATTTTTACTTCCAAGTAATGTAACGATATTCTCCATTTTTTCTTTTTGAAAGCTTCGGGTATTTCCATTAACATCTTGCCAAGTTAATTTAATCTTATCTGTCTGGGCCTCAATGCCATAATAGTTTTGCGGCTTGAAATTCTTAATTTCGTCTTCACGTGCAGCAACCATCGCAACCGTTGGTGTTTGCACACGACCACAATTTAGCTGTGCGTTAAATTTAGTAGTTAACGCACGGGTTGCATTTAAACCGATATACCAATCCGCCTCTGAACGTGCCACTGCCGATTCATATAAATTTTCATAAGCTTTTCCGGGCTTTAAGTTATGAAAGCCATCTTTAATCGCTTTATCGGTTACAGAGGAAATCCATAGACGTTTAATGGGCTTATTAATTTTCGACTTTTCTATAATCCAACGTGCTACTAGCTCCCCTTCTCTCCCTGCATCCGTAGCTACAATGATTTCATTGACATCACTGCGGTTTAATTGAGCTTTTACAGCGTTAAACTGCTTTCCGGTTTGTTTTATAACTACCAATTTCATGCGTTCAGGAAGCATCGGAAGATCATCTAAATTCCATGTTTTATATTTATTATCATACATTTCTGGATCTGCTAAGGTTACTAAATGTCCTAAAGCCCATGTGACTACATATTTGTCACCTTCCAAAAATCCATTTCCTTTCTTCGTACACTTTAATACTTTTGCAATATCACGTGCAACAGAAGGTTTCTCAGCAATTACTACACTTTTTCCCATTTTTTGCGAACTCCTTTACTAACTATATAAAGTTAAATATAACATAATTTTTCACAAATCGTCTTATAGACGTCCAGAAGGATGCGTGCTACATAAAATGGAAAAAATTCACTTGAATGAGTGTTTTTTTATTTTAAAACATTTATAATAGGAGCATATCCTCACTAAAAAGGAGATGACAAAAATGTCAAAAAGCAAAGCAAAAAAAAGTGAGAAACTAGTAAGAGAAGGGAAAAGGAATCCATCGGAAAATAGAGGTATATATGCATTAACGGATATGAGGACACGAAAAACAAAAACGAAAAAAGAACTTCTTTCACAAGTGAAACATAAAGGGCGATTATCTTATAAAATATTTCAAGATGGATCGCTTTTTTATTTTGTTCAAAAATAAAAATTACATAAAATTAAAATGGAATAAGCAAGTTATTTCTAAACTTTCTTATTTTATTATAAAATATTAATATATAGCCTTTTAAAGTAAATTCCTTTTAACCACTCGTAAATTCCATTCCACTGTACCATTCATTTCAAAGCAATGGTTTTTATACCACATTTTTTAAAATTACTTAAATACATGATTGAAGGGAGAGAATCGATGTTAGCTGCAAAGGAATTATTTAGAATTAATAACCATAAACGTTTATCACGGCTTGCATTATTGAAAAGGATTATTTTTATTACCTTAGGTTCCATTATTATGGGGGTAGCATTAGAATTATTCCTCGTGCCAAATGCAATATTGGATGGTGGAATAACAGGCATTTCCATTATCCTTTCCCACTTTACCAACCTTCAGCTTGGATTGTTTATTTTCATCTTAAATATCCCTTTTTTCTTTATCGGATATAAACAAATAGGGAAAACTTTTGCCATCTCCACTTTATATGGCATTGCCGTCATGTCTTTAACCACCTATTTCTTACATCCTGTACCTAGTTTTACGGAAGAATTGTTTCTTGTTACCATATTCGGAGGAATTATTTTAGGTGCCGGGGTAGGTATTGTTATACGTTTTGGAGGTTCACTAGATGGCACAGAACTTCTTTCCATTTTATTAAACAAAAAACTCCCCTTTAGTGTTGGCGAAGTCATCATGTTTTTTAACATTATTATATTTACCTGTGCTGGATTTGTGTTCGGTTGGGATCGAGCAATGTATTCTTTAATAACTTATTTTATCGCCTCTAAAACAATTGATATTGTCATTCAAGGACTCGATGAATCAAAATCTGCTTGGATCATTAGTGACAATACGAACGAAATCGGGGATGCAATTCTTGCCCGTCTTGGTAGAGGGGTTACCTATTTAAATGGAGAAGGTGCCTTCACCGGAGCCGATAAGAAAGTAATATTTTGCGTTATTACTAGATTAGAAGAGGCAAAATTAAAATCCATTGTGGAAGAATTTGATCCACACGCATTCCTTGCAGTTGGAAATATATCGGAAGTTCGTGGTGGAAGATTTAAGAAAAAGGATATACATTAACATCAAAAAAAGAATCCAAGTGCTGGATTCTTTTTTTTTAGTGTTCTTCATTCAATCTCCTTACCTTTTCGTCAGAAGGCAAAAATAAGGTAAGCAGTCCGAGCAATGGTAAGAAACTACAGAAAATCATAACAAATTTTATACTAAAAATATCTGCTAGTGTTCCATATAGTACAGCTCCAATCGCTCCCATTCCAAATGCAAATCCAACAATTAATCCGGAAACCATGCCGATTTTTTGTGGCATTAATTCTTGTGCATACACAACGGTAACACTAAAACTAGACGTAATAATAAATCCAATTAGAAAGAATAGAGGGACAACTAAAAGTAACGGAACATATGGAAGTATAAGCGTGAGTGGTGCTGCTCCAATCAGGGAAAACAAGATTATATTTCGCTTTCCAAAGCGATCCGCTAATGGACCACCCAAGAAAGTACCGATAACACCTGCGATCATAAATATAAAAATAAAAATTTGTGCTTGCTTAATAGAAAGACCATAATCATCGATTAAGTAAAATTGATAAAAATTAGAAATACCGGCTGAATACCAGGAACGAGCAAATACTATAAAAACCAATAATATCATAGCCGTTTTCAATTTAGGATGAACAGACTTTTGTACAACTTCTGCTACTTTCTTCTTTGCTTTCTTCACGCCTACTGCAATTTGCCCTTTATACCAGTTAGAAACAAAGCTAAGGATAATAATGCCAATCATAGCAACCATTACAAAGGAAAGGACACCTTTTTGTCCAAATGGAACAAAAATAAATGCCGTAAATACCGGCGCAAGTGACTGACCAAAATTTCCGCCAACTTGATATATCGATTGCGCTAATCCACGCTTATTTCCAGCTGCCATATAAGCAACGCGCGAACCTTCCGGATGAAATACAGCTGACCCTATTCCAATAAAAAATACCGAACAAAGTATAACAAAAAAATTAGGTGAAAGGCCAAATCCAATTAAACCAACCATGGTCATGAACATACCGAATGGTAGTAAGAATGGTGTAGAGCGTTTATCTGCATAGTAACCAAATACAGGTTGCATGACGGATGAAGTCATATTCACCATGAACGCGATCCATCCTATTTGTGAATAGTTTAGATTTAAAGTTTTTTCCAATATTGGAAACATTGCAGGCACAACCGCTTGGATGGAGTCATTAAAAAAATGCCCAGCACTAATAGCGACCAAAATACCGTAAATGGTTGCTATTTGGAGATTGTTTTGTTGCTTTGCAGCGACCGTCATTTGCGTACCTCTCTTTCTCATGTATACATTATTAGCATTCCGAAATAATCCGATAAACTGATTATACATCGTTTTCTAAATAATGAAATAAAAATTTTCTATCCAAATCATCATACATACTTCACCCTATCATTTGGAAAAATGAAAATGGAGGTGAAAAAATGGCGAATCGGAAAAAAGACCCGTCAAAAGTAGGATTAAATTCACCGCAAGTAAAAGGGCAAGGAACAACCACTGAAGAAACTGGGACTATGAAAGCAGATGCTTCTCGTAAAAAACACGGAAGATAACGGTTATTATTTCAGTATGAATAATTTTCCATTAATGAGGAACCCTAAAGTGTTAAGAGGAGGTGTTTGTAATGGCGAAAATCGGTGTAGAACAATCATTATCTAATGTATCGCAGGTCCTCCGCGAAAAAGGATATGATGTTGTAGAGCTGAAAAATGAACAGGATGCAAAGGGCTGTGATTGCTGTGTTGTGACAGGCGGAGATGAAAATGTAATGGGTATTCAAAATGTGGTTATCCAAGGATCTGTTATCGATGCTCGGGGCATGTCAGCTGATGAAGTTTGTAAAGAGGTTGAAAGCAGAATTCAATAAGTATTTCAAGACTAAAGATTAATTTCTTTAGTCTTTTTCATTAATACCGATTTAGAAACAAACTTATATTACATTATGCAACATTATGAACTGTTTTCTAAATTTCAGATAAAAATGTAGTTAAAAACATTGATGTGATAATGACAGAAACTAGAAAGAAAATGGTGTCATGATTCTCTCTAAAAGGTGTGCATTTATACTCAGTTAGAAAACTTTTAAAAGCACACCGAAAAATAAGAAAGGGAACAACATCCTTCCTTATGCAATATGAAAAGCACCCCCTACCCTGGTGAACTTTCTGCCAAGGAAGGAATATATTCTTTTGAAGATAACCACAAGACTATTGAGTATATATTGAAAGAATTAAGAATGAGGCTCCATAACGATCCGCACCTTTTTACGCATATATTACATATCGACTTGTTTATGTAAGATTAAAAGCATTGGAAGAAGTACATTTCAACATTTCCATTTTGAAAACAACGTCTTTTAAATACTAAATGGTTAAATTCCCACATCCAGTTGTAATCGGATCAGGGGTTTATCATGCCTTTATCGATTTTTTCAATATTCGGATGATATTATCTATCGAATATGAATAGTTAAATAATGAAATAACCATTCCATAAATGTGGATTTTTGTTCAATCGAAAACACTGGAATTTCATACGTTCCGGTCAATGGAATCCATGTTATTACAGCTTGAACATTCGATAATTCTTTCAATAGAGGGAGATCCTCCTTACTTCTAATAATAACAGCTTTTGGTAACTGAGAATGTTTATACCCTTCAATTAAAATCAAGTCTAAAGAGAGATGACGATAAATATCCAAAATTTCATCCAGGGACCAATAGTTGAATTGGTTTTTGATAATTAACTCACCATTTCCTTCAACAGCTGCATAAACTGCCCCCGCCTGAAGATGCTTTTCACTGTCTTTCTCATTACTTTCTTTTGTGGGAGTTCCACTGTGGCCATGGTGTTTAATAGAACCAATTTTTAATCCAGCTTTTTTCGCACGTTCAGTTATTTCCTGAATAATCGTCGTTTTTCCGCTGTTTTGATATCCTACAATTTGGAAGATCTGCGTTTTTCCTTCCACTGTTCATCACTTCCTGACTGATCCTCTAGCAATAGAATATCTACTAGATCGCCATTCAAATACCCTCTTGTCCCACCGGGCAAAACGATTAAACAATCTGCCCATGCTACGGATGTCACAACATTTGATTTGTCCAATCCAACAGGCTCAACAAATATTCTTCCATTATCATAACTTAATCTACCGCGGACAAAGCGATTAAATGGGTTCGGTTTAGGAAAATCAGCATTTAATATTGCAGTTGCTTTTCGTAAGAATGGCTTGTTTGAGTAAAGCCAGTAACGAATGATGGGACGAACATATAATTCAAATCCTACATAGCATGCAGATGGGTTGCCGGAAAGACCAAAAAATAATTTGTTCTCGCATTTAGCAACGGTAGTAACACTTCCCGGGCGCATCGCAATTTTATTGAATAATACTTCAGCACCTATTTGTTTATAAATCTCTGGGAGATAATCAAAATCCCCCACTGAAACACCGCCGGTTGTAATAATAATGTCACATTCCTTCATCGCAGACTTCACAGCCGCTAGCAATGATTCCAAATCATCTGCACAATTTTCATACTTTTTAACGGAGGCTCCTGCTTTGATAATTTGAGATTCAATCATATATCCATTACTATTACGGATTTTACCAGGCGAAAGTGGTTCCTCCACTCTTAATAACTCACTTCCTGTTGCAATGACACCTATGACCGGTTTCTTCGCTACTGGAACCTTATGATATCCGAAAGTGGCCAAAAGCGCCTTCACGCCTGGATTAATCATCGTGCCCTGCTCTAATAGCTTCTGACCCTTTTTTGCATCTTCCCCTTGGAAAGAAATATTTTCTCCTGCATTTACTTTTCTTTTTATCGTAATGATTTTTTTATCAAGGGAGGTTTCTTCTTTCACAAGCTCTAGCATAATAACCGCATCCGCTCCCTGCGGAATTGCTGCTCCAGTCATAATCCGAATAGCTTGGAATTCTTGGAGGTGTTTCATACTTACTTGACCGGCACCAATTTCATCGACAACTTCAAATTGTAGTGGATTTTTACTGGATCCAGACAAAGTATCACAAGATCGGATGGCAAACCCATCATATGGGGAGCGATCAAATGGAGGAACATCATGATCAGCTATTAAAGGCGCCGCGAGAAATCTTCCGTCACATTCTTCAATAGATACCCACTCCATCTCCCCTCGCCTTTTTAATTCCATTATTTTCTCGGTTGCTTCTTTTACCCAAATGGGCTTTCGACGTTCTATCACTGTGAATCCCCCTTTATGTTTGTTTATACTTTCCAGTTCGATAATTAATAGTTTATCTGAATCACACTTTTTTCTAGTATAATATTTTCCCAAAAAAGCAGTATAGATTATACGACTTTTCATATATAGACAGTTTTATCCACCAATGTAGGACATTTCGATTTTTTTCTTCGGTGTTTGAAGATTATTTCTTTGATCTGAATATCTATCTGCACGCTTGCTCCAAATAGAAGTGATTTTGGTTTTTATTGTTTCATCAGATGAACGATCGCGAAGAAACGCTCTAAGATCAGTCCCATGGCTTGCAAAAAGACATGTGTATAGCTTTCCGTCTGCAGAAATTCTTGCCCTTGTACAGCTAGAGCAAAAGGATTCTGAAACAGAGGTAATAAATCCTACCTCCGCATTGCTTTCTTTAAAACGGTATCGTTTCGCCACTTCGCCGAAATATGCCGCATCAACAGGCTCTAATTCAAAATGAGAAGACAAGATCTCATACATTTCTTTTTTAGTGATTACCTTTTCCATATTCCAACCATTTGAATTTCCCACATCCATAAACTCAATAAAGCGCAATGAGATCCCTTTTTCGCGGAAATATGCTGCCATGGGGACAATTTCTTGATCATTTACCCCTCTCTGCACGACCATATTCACTTTAACTTCAAATCCCATTTCACAAGCTTTATCTATCCCTGCTAAAATTTCTCTTGACGAAACCCCTCTTCCATTCAGCTTTTTAAATATGTTATCATCTAATGCATCTAAACTAATATTCAATCGGCGCAGTCCGGCATCATATAAATCTTCGGCAAGACGGGAAAGCAATAAACCATTTGTTGTGAGCCCCATATCTGTAATTCCTTCAATTCGGGTAAGTTTCTCGATTAATTCAGGAAGACCTCTTCGAAGTAAAGGCTCACCGCCTGTTAATCTGATTTTTTTCACTCCTAAATCGGCAAACAATTTAGCAAGTCTCTCAATCTCTTCAAATGATAAAACCTCATTCTTTGATAAAAAAGGGAAATCAGGACCAAAAATTTCTGCAGGCATACAGTACTGACAACGGAAATTACATCGATCCGTAACGGAAATTCGCAAGTCGTGCAACGGTCTATTGAACTGATCGGTAATCATAGCATTCAAAACAACATCCCCTTTGATGCAGATTTTTTTCTATCATATTTGTAAAGCAACACAATCAATATGAGCATTTTAATTGTATATCCCATTGTATCTAAAGCATATCATTGCATTGTACTTGACGGAAATTAAATCATTGGAAAATCGATTATTTTTTAACTACTTCACTATTCTTTTTTCTTTCTTATCTCTTTATATAAAATTACTTAAAACAACTATTATTTATAATATAATAAATAATTTTACATTAGCACTCCACCTATATTTTTTACATAATAACATTGCAGAAAAGATTTTAATGGAATATATTATCAGAGGTATATATGCCGTTAAGAAATTCCCGTTGCTCTTATGGAAAATATTATAAAGTAACCCCTACTGAAAACGCAGAAACTCCAATTCCTATTATTTTCCGATTATCAAATCAGTAATGCTTTGTCACCAGTAAAATTAAAAATAAAAAACTTATTATAAACAACTTGCTGGCACCATAACTATTTGACCAATATCCAATTGGAACTCTTAAAATGGAGCCTAAGTCAAGTGCGTATTTGTTAAATGGCATTAATGAAAAAAGCATGTCTCATACCATAAATCCACTGACTAAACAACTATAGGTTTGTAATGGGAGTTGTATTTTGCTTGCTTTGCAGTCAATTGTGATTCACACCTGTAACATAAAGATTGTGTTATTTGGCACCAAACGAAAATTTAATAAGAATTTTTGTGAAAAGCATATTGGAAATCGCGAAGAGGAAGATGTGTACATAGAAGATGGCTTCATAAAAAAGGTCATTCGATCAACACATTAAGAACCTGTACAGACTCATGCACATTTTGTGTGACATGAGAAGCTCAGAATTTGATGGTCAATCAAGGGAAAAGGGATGGAACTGCACCACGAATTAAAGAAGATAAATAATCATGCAGGTTATTAAGTAACAGGAGCAAAACTGCCTGATTTCTTACCAACTGTTTTAAAATCTATATCAAGTGCGTGAAATAATCAACGAAGAAATTCTCCCCTGATCTACAAAAATTGGCGCATTAATTCCAATCCCAGCAATGTATTTATGAATATCTAATAAAAAGGAGGAATGTATCCATTAAAAAAACTAAAAAAGACGAGGCTGGGACAAAACCCACCTCTAAGATGA
>NZ_PIQO01000027.1 GCF_002844575.1 Heyndrickxia camelliae | reverse complement strand
TTTGAAGCTAGTTATGTCCCAGCCTCTTTTTATTTAATATATTTCTGATTAGTGCATGCAGATTATTTCCTTCTTCTCCTAGCAATAAGTTAATATTCATGAATCATTTTCAAGCATCAGTTCTACCTGGAAAATCTTTTAATAAACTATTTATTAATAATGGACGAAAAGAAGCTGGTGATAAGTATGATTGAAACAATACATCTCGACATAAAGGGAATGTATTGCAGTGCTTGTTCGGGAAGAATTGAAAAGTCTGTATTAAAACTGGACGGAGTCTTCGATGCTAACGTAAATATGGCTACTGAAAGAGGAAGAATAGTATACGACTCGGAAACTATCAATAAAAGCATGATACTTGAAAGGATCAATAAATTAGGCTATATTCCAAGTTTAATCACACAAAAAGGAATAAATGAAGACAAAAAAGATGCTGAAATTAATTATTTAACATGGAAAGTAATTTTTTCTATTCTTTTTGCCTTCCCTTTAGTTTTAACAATGTTTGTACAAGCTGATTGGATAAAGGTAGATTTGCCAAGTATTTTTTTAAATCCGTGGTTTCAGCTGGCATTAGCCACACCAGTTCAATTTATTATTGCCTTTCCTTTTTATGAAGGTGCTTGGAATTCTATAAAAAATAGAGGGACAACCATGGATGTACTCGTAGTCATTAGTACAACCTCTGCTTATTTTTACAGTCATTATCTTACGGTTCGTTCATTAAATATGGATTTTAAAGACCATCCCATTCATCTTCATTTTGAAACAAGTGTATTGATTATTACATTTGTTTTAATTGGAAAATGGGTGGAGGCAAAAACAAAAAGAAAGACATTAGATGCCATTGATTCCTTAAATAAATTTAAAGTAAATACAGCAATAATTTTAGAAAATGGTAATGAGGTTCGCAAAATCATAAAAGATATCGTTCCGGGTGATATTATTTTATCTAGGCCAGGAGAAAGAATTCCAATTGACGGTGAAGTGATAACTGGTCAGACGATGATAAATGAATCGATGATTTCCGGGGAAAGTATTCCAGTCGAAAAGAAATACGGAGATAAGGTATACGCAGGAACAGTAAATCTGAATAGCGTGATTCAAATTAAATCAATAAAAAAACATTCCGAAACCGTTTTATCGAAAATCATCGATATAGTACAAGATGCACAATTATCTAAGCCACCTATTCAAGAAATTGCTGACCGTTTCACTTCCATCTTTGTACCAATTGTACTGGTGCTTGGATTTATCACTTTTATGCTGTGGTATTTTATACTGGATCCAGGTATCCTTAGCGCAGCGCTGGAGAAGACGATAGCTGTGCTGATCATTTCCTGTCCCTGTGCATTAGGCTTAGCTACACCAATGTCTATTATGGTTGGGAGTGGACAGGCGGCAAAGCTTGGAATCCTTATTAAAGAAGGAAAGATGATTGAACTTCTAAGTAAAAATAATATTGTTGTCCTAGATAAAACAGGAACTATTACGGTGGGCAAGCCGCAAGTCACAGATATATTGGTGAGAAATATGGATTCCACCTTATTTTTACAGCTTGTCGGTTCTATCGAAAAGGGAGCCAATCATCCAATTGGCAATTCCATCGCAGAAGCAATTGAAAAAAAGATCTCCGATATACCATTGGCAGAAAGAATTGAAGTAATGTTCGGATATGGTGTACAAGGTGTTGTCATGAATAGAACAATAAAAATCGCCAATGTTCATTATTTTAAAAAACATCAAAAGGCAAAGTATAATCCATACTTTGAGCACGCAAAAAAATTAGAACAAGAAGGAAAGTCGGTGATGCTTGTTTCTATTGATGATGGTATACATGGAATAATTGCTGTAAGAGATGAAATAAAAAAATCTTCTGCCAAGGCAATATACCGTCTAAAACGTTTAGGGTTTAACCTTGTCATGCTATCAGGGGATAATCCAATTACAACGAAAAACGTTGCTCAAAAAGTGGGGATAAAAAATTTTGAGGCAGAGTTTTCTCCTCAGAAGAAAGCGGATTGGATAAAAGCCGCACAAAAATCTGGTAACCACATAATCATGGTAGGAGATGGCATTAATGATGCTCCAGCACTATCAGTGGCAGATGTTGGGGTTGCCTTAGGGACAGGGACTGATATAGCGGTGGAGACAGGTGATGTCGCTATTTTAAATGGCGATTTAAATAGTGTAGTGGATGCCATAGAAATCAGCAAAAAAACATTGAGAAATATTAAGCAAAATTTTTCTTGGGCATTTATATATAATATTATTTGTATTCCACTAGCTGCACTTGGGATATTATCTCCTTGGTTCGCTAGTGCGGCAATGGCATTTAGCTCTGTCTCTGTAGTATTAAATTCGCTCCGATTAAAAAAGATACCTTTATAAGTGGTTGTGTTTCATGCATAACGTAAAAATGGGTCGGGAATTTTAATAAAGAATGTTGCTTTTTTATAGCGTTACTTATCTAAATACAATTCAGAGTATTAATAAGTTTTATCTACAAAATAATAGGAAAGAGGCCTTAACCGAAACTTTTCATTAGCATGATTAAGATTAGGATGGTATACTTTCTTTAAAGTTAATATTAGGAGGCAAGTGATTATGGCAATTACACATGTAACAGATGCAAACTTTGCTGCCGAAACAGGCCAAGGTTTAGTATTAGTAGATTTTTGGGCAACTTGGTGCGGCCCTTGTAAAATGATTGCACCTGTATTGGAAGAAATAGATGGTGAGTTAGGCGATAAAGTAAAAATCGCTAAATTAGATGTAGATGAAAATCAAGAAACGGCAAGTAAATATGGTGTAATGAGTATTCCGACGCTTATTTTAATGAAAGACGGAAAAGAAGTTGATAAAGTAATCGGTTATCAACCAAAAGAAGCATTAGTGGAGTTCATTAATAAACATGCTTAATCAATAAGTAAAAGAAATCCGAGTCCTATGACTCGGATTTTTTGAAAGGTGAAAGACATGAATGAAATGATCAAAAATAAGCTTGCCCTCCTACCGGACCAACCAGGATGCTATTTAATGAAGGATCGCCAAGGGACCATCATTTATGTGGGAAAAGCGAAGATCCTAAAGAATCGGGTTAGATCATACTTCACAGGTTCGCATGATGGAAAAACACAAAGATTAGTAAGTGAAATTGAGGATTTTGAATATATTGTAACTTCTTCGAACATAGAAGCATTGCTACTTGAAATAAATCTCATCAAGAAACATGATCCAAAGTATAATGTCATGTTAAAAGATGATAAAAGTTATCCATACATTAAACTAACCAATGAACGACATCCCCGTTTGATAACTACAAGAAAAGTGAAAAAAGATAAAGGTAAATATTTTGGTCCATATCCAAATGTACAGGCTGCAAATGAAACAAAAAAACTGCTAGATAGAATTTACCCATTGCGGAAATGCTCAACACTCCCAGATCGAGTTTGCTTATATTATCATTTAGGACAGTGTCTTGCTCCCTGTGTAAATGAGGTAAAAGAAGAAACCTATCAGCAGATGGTCGATGATATAACTAAATTTCTAAACGGCGGTTACCGAGAAATAAAGATAGAGCTAACAAAAAAAATGGAGCAGGCTGCTGAAAACCTAGAATTTGAAAGAGCAAAAGAGTTCCGTGATCAAATTACGCATATAGAAACAACCATGGAAAAACAAAAAATTACGATGACTGATTTTACAGACAGAGATGTATTTGGCTATTCCGTTGATAAAGGCTGGATGTGTGTTCAAGTCTTTTTTATCAGGCAAGGCAAGTTAATAGAAAGGGATGTTTCTCTATTTCCAACTTATGATGAACCAGAAGAAGAATTCTTAACCTTTATGGGGCAATTTTATTCTCTTTCAAATCACTTTAAACCGAAGGAAATCCTAATTCCAAAAGAAGTAGATAAAGAGCTTGCGGAACAATTATTAGAAGTGAAGATTATTCAGCCCAAAATTGGTCCCAAAAAAGATTTAGTTAAATTAGCAGAAAAAAACGCAGCTATTGCTCTAAAAGAAAAATTTGCATTAATTGAAAAGGATGAGGAAAGAACAATAAAAGCAGTTGAATCACTAGGTGGCGTAATGGGTATATATACACCTTATCGAATAGAAGCATTTGATAACTCGAATATACAAGGTACAGATCCTGTTTCCGCCATGGTTGTTTTTATTGATGGAAAGCCTGAAAAAAAAGAATACCGAAAATATAAAATAAAAACGGTAAAAGGGCCAGATGATTATGAGTCCATGCGCGAAGTGATTAGAAGAAGATACTCAAGGGTATTAAAGGAAGGGTTGCCGTTAGCGGATTTGATTATTATTGATGGCGGAAAAGGACAGATAGAAGCCGCAAAGGATATATTAGAAAATGAGCTTGGACTAGATATACCAGTTGCTGGCCTCGCAAAAGATGATAAGCATAAAACATCACAACTGTTATATGGGAATCCACTGGAAATTATTCCGTTAGGGAGAAATAGTCAAGAATTTTATTTACTGCAAAGAATTCAGGATGAGGTTCACCGATTTGCTATCACTTTCCACCGCCAACTCAGAGGCAAGTCCGCTTTTCAATCATCACTCGATGATATCCCAGGTATAGGGGAGAAACGAAAAAAACAGCTTTTACGTCATTTTGGATCTCTGAAAAAGATGAAAGAGGCTGATGTTGAAGAATTTATAGAAATTGGAATCCCGCGAAATATAGCGGAAGTTTTGAAAGAAAGACTGGAAAATTAGTATAGTCAAAATATAATTGATATGGTATAATTTTAAAAAATTGAATCATTTATCACCTTCATAATAAAAGTGATAGAGGAGCAAAACTTATTAGTAAGAGCTTGGAGAAAAATGAGTTTCAATGAAAAGCTACGAAAGGAAGTTTTGCCGAAGTGGAAATAGACTCATTTTCTGTTTCTGCTGGTTCTGCATTGAATAAGTGTAGGATTGTCAAGGTGTATGATAAACATCTTGGAGAGCTATCTCGCAGTTGTGATTGTCGTATTTTTACGTTTTCACTAGAGCATTGAGATATCTTTCTCATTGCTCTTTTTTTATCTCTGCGTAGAAAGCGAGTATTCGTTTCAGATAATAATTGGAAAGCAGGCGAAAAGATTGGGTCTAGTTGTACAAAAATTTGGTGGGACTTCTGTCGGAACAATTGAAAGAATTAAAAATACGGCAAAAAGAGTAATTGCAGAAAAGAAAAAAGGAAATGACGTAATCGTCGTTGTATCCGCAATGGGGAAAACTACTGATCAGTTAGTTTCCCTCGCTAAAGAGTTATCTCCATATCCAAGTAAGCGAGAGATGGATATGCTTCTATCAACAGGAGAGCAAGTAACGATTTCTTTATTAGCTATTGCACTGGCAGAGGCAGGCTATGAGGCTATTTCTTTGACTGGCTGGCAGGCAGGAATCTTAACAGAAAATGTACATAGCAATGCTAGAATTTTAAATATTGATCAAATGAGAATACAACAATATTTAAAGGAAAATCGAATTGTTGTAGTTGCGGGTTTTCAAGGTATAAACGATCATAACGAAATTACTACTTTAGGTAGAGGCGGATCCGATACTACTGCAGTAGCGTTGGCAGCCGCACTACATGCGGATAAATGTATGATTTACACAGATGTTACAGGAGTGTTTACATCTGACCCGCGATATATTCCATCTGCAAGAAAACTAAGTGCTATATCGTATGATGAAATGTTAGAGTTGGCAAATCTTGGGGCTGGTGTACTTCATTCGAGAGCCGTAGAATTTGCAAAAAATTATAAGGTGCCGTTGGAAGTATGTTCTAGCATGGAAGAGGAATCTGGAACGATAATTGAGGAGGAAGTTCAAGTGGAAAAAGGCCTAGTTGTCCGTGGAGTAGCATTTGAAGATGAAATCACAAGAATAACCGTATTTGGTTTAAAGAACAAAATAACAAATTTATCTGGAATTTTCACTTCTTTAGCCAATAACAATATAGATGTAGATATTATTATTCAAAATCATACTGTTGGGGAGAATCCATATTTATCATTTACCATCAAGCACGAAGATTTAAGGGACACAACTCAATTACTAGAAGCAAAGCAAGGAGAACTTGGCTTTGATCACTTTGAATATGAATCCGGTCTTGCAAAGGTGTCAATCATCGGTTCTGGAATGATTTCAAATCCAGGAGTAGCGGCAAAAATGTTTGACTGTTTAACTAGGAATGATATTCAGATAAAAATGGTCAGTACATCTGAAATAAAAGTCTCTACTGTTATTGAGGAATCTCATATGATAAAAGCAGCGCAAAGCTTGCATACAACATTCGAATTAGATGTTGTAGAGCAGGGAGTTAGCTAATAAAAAAAGCCTAATTTAGGCTTTTTTTGATTACTATTCAGCTATTGGGAATTGAGTCTTTTAAATCCCAGCGGAGAATGAAGCGAATCGATTGCGTTTTTTTCATAACCTCTTCATATGCTTCTGTCCTTACTTTTTTTTGCGTTTGAATTTGTTCTGCTAAAAATCCCGCTTCAAGTTTATAACAACCATCTGTTTTTAATTGTAAATGTCGGGAAATAAGCGGACTTGTAATTTCTAATTCCATGCCGTGTTTTTCTTCTTTTATTACTTTTAGGTGTCCCCAGCCGGCTTCTTCAAAAAAAGAAATAACTTCATCCATTGATACTAGAGGAAACTTTCTCGCAAGATGCTTGCCTGCCCAATATAAAATTTCAGGTGTCTCTTTCCCAAGTATCTCAGGGATCAACACTTCCCTCATTAATTCATATCCAAAGGCAGGAATTGTCAACTGCTCTGTATTTTCCATGCTTTCTTCTTCTAATTGTAATGACGCTCTCAAGTTATTCCCCTCTTTCTATAAGGATATTATATACAAAAATAACCTTCAGTTTGATAAAAAATTTTTACAAAATCGTAACCAAATATTGCATTTAGGTATAATTGCTTATTTCGAACATCCTTACAATATATGAATACGAAAGTTAAACATTATGAACATTTTTCGACTTTTTTCTGTATACGTTTCCTTGACGCTTATGAATAGCGGGAGTAAAATGGTTATGTCACATAAAAGCATAAAATTTGATGCATAGTAAGGAAAATGAAATTTGATATTTTTTTAGAATATTTTGCTATGCACGCTCTAAATCTAAGGGGGGTAAATTGTGGCCGGAAATCGTGAATTTTTAAACCGCAGATTACATTCATTGCTAGGGGTTATTCCTATTGGTGCATTCCTAGTTGTGCACTTAGTAGTGAACCATTTTGCAACTCGTGGTGAGGCATCTTTTAACCATGCAGTTTCATTTATGGAAAGTCTGCCGTTCCTTATTTTCCTTGAAATCTTTTTAATTTATTTACCGCTGCTGTTCCATGCAATTTATGGATTCTATATTGCATTCACAGCAAGAAATAATGTAAGCAGACTTAGCTATTTCCGAAACTGGATGTTCTTATTACAACGTGTTTCTGGTATCATCGTGTTTATTTTCCTTGCTTGGCACGTATATGAAACTCGTATCCGAATTGCATTAGGACAAGAAACACTAGATTTCCACATGATGGAAAACATTCTATCAAATCCAGTTATGGTCATTGTATACATAATCGGAATTGTTGCGACTATTTTCCACTTCTCTAATGGTTTATGGTCATTCTGCGTTAGCTGGGGAATTACACAATCACCTCGTTCACAACAAATTTCTTCTTACGTAATGTTAGTTGTGTTTGTGATATTGACAATTATTGCTTTACGTGCAATTTTTGCATTTGTTTATCCTGGCTGGTTTGCATAAGGAAAAAAGAACGGATGCCACAAATTTTGTGAGAAATCATTTTTCTAACAAATATGATTTTTAAATGTCAAAAGAACGGAACCTCCTACTTACTTTTAGTTATAAAGTAATTTAGTAGGGATTCTAATATCGGTTTTTGTAGTTTTAAAAAGGAGTGAGTCACGATGAGTAAAGGGAAAATCATCGTAGTCGGCGGTGGATTAGCTGGCTTGATGTCAACAATTAAAATAGCAGAAGCAGGAAAAAAAGTGGATTTATTTTCTGTTGTACCAGTAAAACGTTCTCACTCAGTGTGTGCACAAGGTGGAATAAACGGTGCAGTGAATACGAAAGGTGAAGGAGATTCACCTTGGATCCATTTTGACGATACAGTTTACGGTGGAGACTTTTTAGCAAATCAGCCTCCAGTTAAGGCAATGTGTGATGCTGCACCTGGTATCATCCATTTGTTCGACCGTATGGGTGTTATGTTTAACCGTACACCTGAAGGATTATTAGACTTTAGACGTTTTGGTGGTACACAACACCATCGTACAGCATTTGCAGGGGCTACTACTGGCCAGCAGCTATTATATGCTCTTGATGAACAAGTTCGCCGCCATGAAGTTGCTGGACTAGTAAATAAGTTTGAAGGTTGGGAATTCCTAGGGATTATCCAAGATGATGCAGGGGTTTGCCGTGGTATCGTAGCGCAAAACCTAACATCAATGGAAATCAGAGCATTTGAAGCAGATGCAGTTATCATGGCTACTGGTGGACCTGGTATTATTTTCGGTAAATCTACAAACTCTGTTATCAATACAGGTTCTGCTGCATCTATTGTTTATCAACAAGGTGCAACTTATGCAAATGGTGAATTTATACAAATTCATCCTACAGCAATTCCTGGAGATGACAAGCTTCGTTTAATGAGTGAATCAGCTCGCGGTGAAGGTGGCCGTATTTGGACATATAAAGATGGTAAGCCTTGGTATTTCTTAGAGGAAAAATATCCAGCATATGGTAACCTTGTGCCACGTGATATTGCAACTCGTGAAATCTTCCATGTTTGTGTAGATATGAAGCTTGGTATCAATGGTGAAAACATGGTTTACCTTGATCTTTCACATAAAGATCCACATGAGCTAGATGTAAAGCTTGGTGGTATCATTGAAATTTACGAAAAATTTGTTGGTGAAGATCCACATAAAGTACCAATGAAAATATTCCCTGCTGTTCATTATTCAATGGGTGGATTATGGGTTGATTACAAACAACATACTAGTATTGAAGGATTGTTTGCATGTGGTGAGTGTGACTTCTCTCAACACGGTGCAAACCGTTTAGGTGCAAACTCTTTATTATCCGCTATTTATGGTGGTATGGTAGCAGGCCCTGAAGCAGTTAACTATATTGAAGGATTAGAAACTAGTACAGATGGCTTATCTTCTTCTATCTTTGATAAGGCAGTTAAAGAACAAGAGGAAAAATGGAATAATATTCTATCCTTAAATGGTACAGAAAATGCTTATGTACTTCATAAAGAACTTGGCGAATGGATGACAGAGAATGTGACCGTTGTTCGTTATAATGACAAATTGAAAAAAACGGATGACAAGATTCTTGAATTGATGGAACGCTATAAAAATATCAATGTAAATGATACAGCAAAATGGAGTAACCAAGCTGCTGCATTTACTCGTCAATTACAAAATATGTTACAGCTTGCCCGTGTTATTACAATCGGTGCATTAAACCGTAACGAAAGCCGCGGTGCGCATTACAAACCAGATTTCCCTAAACGCGATGATGAAAATTGGTTAAAAACAACATTAGCTAAATATGATGCTGCGAACAATACTCCTACATTTAGCTATGAAGATGTTGATGTTTCATTAATTAAGCCTCGCGAACGTGACTATACGAAAAAACATTAATATCTCATAAAAGGAATAGCGGATATTAATGTATCCCTTATAAAGCCTCGTGAACGGGACAATACTTAAAAGAAAGAGGAGAAATAAGGATGAGTGAACAAAAAACGGTACGTTTTATCATTACACGTCAAGATAATCCGAATTCAGCGCCTTATGAGGAGGAATTTGAAATTCCGTATCGTCCAAATATGAATGTGATTTCTTCATTGATGGAAATACGCCGAAATCCGGTTAATGCTAAAGGTGAAAAAACAACTCCAATTACTTGGGATATGAACTGTTTGGAAGAGGTTTGTGGTGCATGTTCTATGGTGATCAATGGAAAACCAAGACAAGCCTGTTCCGCTCTTATTGATAAGTTAGAACAGCCAGTTCGCCTTGCACCAATGCGTACATTCCCAGTAGTTCGCGATCTTCAGGTAGACCGCAGCCGCATGTTTGATTCCTTGAAAAAGGTCAAAGCATGGATTCCAATTGATGGTACTTACGACCTTGGGGAAGGTCCACGTATGCCAGAGAAGAAGCGCCAATGGGCTTATGAGTTATCTAAATGTATGACTTGCGGTGTATGTCTTGAAGCATGTCCAAATGTAAATAGTAAGTCTAATTTCATCGGACCTGCTCCGTTATCACAAGTACGTCTTTTCAATGCTCATCCAACTGGTGCAATGAATAAAGACGAACGTTTAGAAGCAATCATGGGAGACGGCGGGCTTGCAAATTGTGGTAACTCACAAAACTGTGTACAGTCTTGTCCTAAAGGAATTCCTTTAACTACATCCATTGCTTCATTAAACCGTGCAGCTACTTTCCAAATGTTTAAAAACTTCTTTGGAAGCGACCATATGGTTGACTAATATTCATATACAAAAGTGCCTTTCAATAAGTTAGGTACTTGGGAAAGGGTCTTCAGTTATCACTGAAGACCCTTTTTACATTTATATTATTTTCAAAAAATTCCTTTTTCATTTTGTTTTTTCTAGTTATAATGAAAGAATAAGAATGAACATTCATTCATTTTTTAAGGAGGCTAGAAATTATAATGAAGAAGATCTCATACATTGAAGATTTTGCAGCATGGAAACAAGAATTTTCATTTTTTCATCCAATTTCCGTAAGATTTTCAGAAACCGATATGTTTGGACATTTAAATAATACGGTTGCTTTTACTTATTTTGAGGAAGCAAGAATTGAGTTTTTAAATGCAAAAGGGTTTATGGGTGAATGGCTTTCTAACCACAGTGCAATACCTGTTGTTGCTGATTTACAGTGTGATTATTTAAAGCCGATATTTTTTGGCGATAAGCTTAAGCTCTATGTAAAAGCTGAAAAGGTGGGGAATTCTTCCGTTGATCTTCACTATATGGCAGTAAACCAAAAAGATGATGTATGCCTAGTAGGTAGAGGTACAATGGTTCAAATGTCTACGGTAACTGGAAAAGGAGTACCATGGGAAGAAAATGAAAAACAAAAGCTAATGTTTTCCTAAATAATTATATGGAATGATTGCGCACATTGAAATACCAAGAAAATAGCACATTTTTCTTTTTTTCTTTTTTTCGTTGTCTTCAAATGTCACTCTCATTATTTCTTTCACATATGATATTCTGACAATCAAAATACCCATCCCCGCGGTTTAAAGCTGGCGAAGGCAAGGAGGGTTACAATAGTTGAAGGACAACGAATTCACACACAAACCGCTGCTTACAAAAAGAGAAAGAGAAGTATTCGAACTGCTAGTCCAAGACAAAACAACGAAAGAAATTGCAAGCGAATTGTTTATCAGTGAAAAAACAGTTCGAAATCATATTTCCAATGCCATGCAAAAGCTTGGAGTCAAGGGGCGTTCTCAAGCTGTGGTAGAACTACTTCGCATGGGAGAGCTTAAGCTTTAAACAAAGCCGACTGCTAATGGCAGTCGGTTTTGTTTATGGGTTATCTCTATTCGAAAAAAATAATATGCTCCCCAAAAAGTAATACATAAATCTTTCTTGAAATTTGAATTAAAAAAGGTGACAATATTTTTAGGAAGTTTATTTGTTGATTGGAGGTTTGCTGAAGAAATGATTAATGAGAGTGATATAATAAAACATGATATAGACATTGTTGCGAGAATAGAGAAAGATCTTCGATATATTGCTGCCATTATTAAACAAAAGGGGCGGGAACTTCTTAGTAATTATACTATTACGCCACCTCAATTTGTTGCTTTGCAATGGTTATTTGAAGAAGGGGATATGACAATAGGGGAATTGTCTAATAAAATGTATTTAGCTTTTAGTACAACTACAGATTTAATTGATCGAATGGAAAAAAGTGAACTTGTTGTAAGAGTGAAAGACGCACATGATCGACGTGTCGTAAGAATTCACTTGCTTGACAAGGGAAAAAATATGATAGATGAAGTGATTAAAAAAAGACAGTTCTATTTGCAGGATGTATTGAAAAACTTCTCGTCTGATGAAGTGTTATTACTAAAAGAAAATCTTATTAAATTACATCATGAAATGAAGACAGAATGAGGCGAGATGCTTGAAACAACCAATTGGTATTATTGATTCGGGGGTTGGGGGCCTTACTGTAGTTAAAGAGGTTATGCGGCAGTTGCCAAATGAAACTATTTATTATGTTGGTGATACTGCACGTTGTCCATATGGTCCCCGTCCCGCAGAAGAAGTAAAAGCTTTTACTTGGGAAATGACAAATTTCCTGTTAAAACACAATATAAAAATGCTTGTTATTGCTTGCAATACTGCAACTGCAGTAGTTTTAGATGAAATAAGATCCATTGTAAAAATACCAGTGCTTGGTGTTATCTATCCAGGTGCCAGAGCAGCTTTGAAAGTGACGAAGGACTTTAAAGTAGGTGTTCTCGGAACAATTGGGACCATCAAAAGTGAAGCCTATGTGAAAGCATTAAGGTCCATTAATAGGCGTGTTGAAGTTACTTCATTGGCATGTCCAAAATTTGTTCCTTTAGTGGAGAGTGGAGAATATCATGGACCTATAGCGGAAAGAATTGTTTCAGAATCACTTGAACCTATTAAAAATGCTGACATGGATGTCCTTATATTAGGCTGTACCCATTATCCGCTATTGCAGAAGCTAATCAAAAAAGCAATAGGGGAACATATACAAATTATCAGCTCAGGTGAAGAGACAGCTAGAGAGGTCAGTACAATTCTTTATTTCCATGATATTTTTACGGATGCATGTATACCTCCAAAACATAAATTTTTTACAACTGGTTCGGATAAAATGTTTTCTGCAATTGCTTCAGACTGGTTGGAGCAGCAGATTGACCATGTGGAAACCATTTATTTAGGAGAAACCATTTATTAATAGATGGTTTCTTTTTTATGGTTTCTTTTTTATTTTTATCCGGTCTAATTTATTCGGATAGCTCGTATAGATAATAGTACAAACTGTCCTTAGGAGGGAATCATAGTGTCTAAGAAAGTAAAAAACACGATTGTGGTAACGGTACTGGCTTCTAGTATGTATTTATCTGGTTGTGGATTGTTTAACAGCGATAAGAAAGAGCAAATTGATCCGCCTCAAAAAGTTTCTTATAATGAAAAAACAGGAGTGAAAACAAATAATAAGGCTACTGAAAATGCAGTCATGACGGAGCTTTATTTATTGGACAAAAATGGATATGTAGTAGCTCAAACACTTCCGTTGCCAAAAAGCACTAGTGTAGCTAAACAAGCTCTCCAATATTTGGTGAAAGGTGGACCTGTGGAAGAACTACTTCCTAATGGTTTTCAAGCAGTGTTACCTGCAAATACCGATGTAGATGTGGATATTAAAGATGGAGTTGCAACTGTTGACTTCTCCAATGATTTCAAAAAATACAAAGCGGAAGACGAACAAAAAATTCTTCAATCCATTACTTGGACGCTTACTTCATTTAATACAGTTAAAAGAGTAGAACTTGAAATAAATGGGCATAAACTTTCACAAATGCCAGTTAATGGGACAGCCATAAATCCAAATGGAATGACAAGAAAAGATGGAATCAATGTAGATGCCTCAGGAGTTGTAGATATTACCAATACACATCCTTTAACTGTATACTATCCATCACAAAATAATGCGGGTGAAGTATATTATGTTCCGGTAACAAAACGTATTTCCAATACCGAAACAAACGATATAAAAGCAATTGTAAGTGCGTTAGCAAAAGGACCAAAGAATTCGAATCTTCTCACGGCATTTAATTCTGATGTTCAATTATTATCGGATCCAAAAGTAGATAATGGTAAGGTAACGCTAAATTTTAATGAAGAGATTATTAGCAGCTTTGAAAGTAAACAAATTTCCGAAGAGGTCTTAGATCCTTTAGTTCTTTCCCTTACAGAATTGCCAGATATTCAAAAAGTTTCGATTGAAGTAAATGGAAGCACTAAACTAGTCGATGAACAAGGAAAATCTCTGGCCAAACCGGTCACTCGACCTGAAAAAGTAAACACAGGTAGTTTTTAATAACAAATATTTGATATACTAGAGAATGTACAGAAGGGGTTGGCTACTGCCACCTCTTCTTTCATGTAGGCCCATTACTTTAAACTATGTTCGCTTTTGACAACGAGAACTTATCACATCCTTATTTAGTTAACCATTTATAAAATAAATGCCCTAAAGTTTAGCCTATATAACGAAAAGCGACAGGTAATAATTTGTATTTGGATTTTACCGATCTATACCAAATTAGCTTATGAGATTAGAAGGAGGTTGTCATACTTGAGAACAGATGGCAGAGATACATTACAATTAAGGCCAATACATATAGAAACGAATTATTTAAAGCACCCAGAAGGCTCAGTACTTATTACTGTAGGTGATACAAAAGTTATCTGTAATGCTAGTATTGAAGATAGGGTTCCTCCTTTTATGAGAGGCAGTGGAAAAGGGTGGATTACAGCGGAATATTCCATGCTTCCTCGAGCTACGGAACAAAGAAATATTCGTGAATCCTCAAAAGGAAAAGTGTCAGGAAGAACAATGGAAATACAAAGACTAATTGGGCGGGCATTACGAGCGGTAGTTGATTTAGAACAGATAGGCGAGAAAACAGTATGGATAGACTGTGATGTTATCCAGGCTGATGGGGGAACGAGAACAGCCTCTATTACAGGTGCTTTTGTTGCCATGACATTAGCATTAAACAATCTTTATGAAACCAAAGCATTTAAGAAATTTCCAATAACCGATTATCTGGCCGCAACAAGTGTAGGAATTTTAGATGAAGCTGGAGTTGTATTAGACTTGAATTACGCAGAGGACAGCAGCGCTCATGTAGATATGAATGTTGTCATGACCGGAAATGGGAAATTCGTTGAGTTACAGGGTACAGGAGAAGAAGCCACTTTTTCCGTACAGGAGCTTCAACAATTATTAGAAGCTGCCCAAAAGGGGATTAAAGAACTCGTTGATATTCAAAAGCAAGCACTTGGTGAAATTTCTTTAAAAATAGAAGGAAATGTGCATGAAAATGAGTAAACAAGAGAACAAACAAGTTATAATAGCAACCAAAAATAAAGGAAAAGCGAAAGAATTTGAAAAATTGTTTTCTCCATATGATATAAAAGTACGAACCTTGCTTGATTTTCCAGATGTTGCCGATATTGAAGAGACTGGGATTACTTTTGAAGAAAATGCAATAATAAAAGCAGAATCCATATCGAAGCAGTTCCACACAATGGTTATTTCAGATGACAGCGGCTTAGTAGTAGATGCTTTAGATGGAAGACCGGGAATTTATTCTGCAAGGTTTGCAGGTGAGGAAAAAGATGATGAGGCAAATATTCAGAAGCTCCTTTTCGAAATGGAAACAGTACCCCAGGAAAAGAGAACAGCGAGATTTTATTGTGCTATCGCTTTAGCTATTCCGGGTGAAGAAACTATAACCGTTTCCGGTACATGTGAAGGAGAAATTTTAAAAGAAAAACGCGGGACCCATGGTTTTGGATACGATCCTATATTTTTGATAAAAGATAAAGGTAAGACGATGGCCGAATTGTCTTCCGAAGAGAAAAATCTTATAAGTCATCGTGCCAAGGCTATTCAAAAACTTATTTCTTTGCTTGAGGATATACTAAATTGATTAGGATGATGGGGAATGAAGTTGCTAGTCGTAAGCGACAGTCATGGATTAACAAGTGAATTAGTGGAGTTAAAAAAGGAATATCACGATAAAGTGGATGCAATGATTCACTGCGGGGATTCGGAATTATCCGCGGACAGTGATGAGATGCAGGGTTATATCAGTGTAAGAGGAAATTGTGATTACGATCGTTCTTACCCTCTTGATATTACAGAAAATATTAAGGGAAATACAATATTTGTTACTCATGGACATCATTACAATGTGAAAATGACGTTAATGAATCTTTCCTATAAAGCAAAGGAGGTAGGTGCAGATTTCGTCTTTTTCGGTCATTCTCACGCATTGGGAGCGGAAATAATAGATGGAACATTATTTTTAAACCCTGGAAGCATTTTTATGCCGCGTGGACGAACAGAAAAAACATATGCTATCATTGAGAAAGTGGATAATCAGATTACGACGAAATTTTTTACGCACAATCATCAAGAGCTACTTCCATTAAGACATCAATTTGTTTTATAAAAATAATCCTATTGCAGTAAGTTTTTACTGCAATAGGAAATATTTAATAATATACCTTCTAATAAGTATTGACATCTAAAGGATATAGAAATATAATTAAAAATGTCTTAATCATATTGGAGAAAAACTGATTATATGTCCCAGNAATCATATTGGAGAAAAACTGATTATATGTCCCAGTAGCTCAGCTGGATAGAGCAACAGCCTTCTAAGCTGTGGGTCGGGGGTTCGAATCCCTCCTGGGACGCCATTACCTAAATTTTAATTAAGATTAGTGAAAAAGCAAATCGCTCTTAAATGTTGATGTACCGATATTTATGGGTGTTTTTTTATGTGTATGCAGTATTTATGAATTCAATTAGTATCAATCGTTTTTTAAACACAAGTCTTTCCTCGTTTTTGGAAACTCATCACTTAAATGTTATACAATCTTTCATTTGTTAACAAACATAGCTTCTTACCATCTACAAATTTGTACATTCCATATTTATTTTAAATCTATCTGATGCTTTTTGTGAAAATCCTCATGACTCATAAGTATTCAGCTATTACATATCTGAATTTTTAATTCCATCTTTTTGGGCTTGTACTGTTTTGCTTAGTTTTCATCACCCGCATGATCTTGCCTTTAATTCTTGTTTTCCATTTGTAATTAAACTCTGTTCCAATATGTCGCCACCAGATGGAAAAACTTCATGCACAGATATGTCTTGGATAAATCATTTTGAAAGAAATGCCTCATACATATATCCTACATTCCTTCTTCCTTAAATCTCTCAATTTCGTTAAATTCCTCTTTAGTGCACTCTTTCTCTGTTAAGGTGGACTGCAGCTGTAGTAATTTTTTTCTTCCTTTAACCCAAGTAAAAATCGCAAGAAATATAAAAAATTACTAGATATCTCGCATGTTCCAGTCTTGGCTCTCCCGATTTATATCCCTATAGCAGTTATGTTCGGTATTGTAATGGATGTTCTTATGGGTGTAAGTCTTAAACAATGCATTATTGTCAGTTTAATGATAGGACCTTGAGCAACAGTTTATATAGTGGAACAAAAAATATTGCTCATGTCATAACTAACAAACTACAAACCTATTCGACAGAGTCAGGATAACAAAGGTGAGTATGAGCATTTTAAATAGTTGCTATTTAATTACCGAAAAGTCTTTACCAATGCTTTCAATTTTACATTTAATAATAAAAAAGGAGTCGATGAGAAGTGGCAAAAGGTATTGATTGTGCAACAAAATTAACTGCCTCTTCTGCTAAATCACTAGCAAAAGAAGGGGTTACACATGTTGGTCGCTATTTGAATCAAGGATGGAAGGGTCTAACGAAAGAAGAAGTTTCCGCTGTTAAAGCGGCGGGTTTACAGATCTTTAGTATATTTGAATCAAATCCAACAAAACGTAGTTATTTTACAGCCACACAGGGAAAATCTGATGCTGAGGAAGCAGAGAAAATTGCAAAAGCACTTGGACAACCTAAAGGGTCTGTCATCTATTTTACAGTAGATTACGATGCCCTCCAAGGTGATTTTGATGAGATTTTGACTTATTTCAAAGCTGTGAATGCTACATTAGAAGATTACAAAGTTGGAGCATATGGATCCTATTATGTTATGGAATATTTACAGGATAAAAAAGCAGTAGATTATTTCTTCCAAACATATGGGTGGAGCGACGGCAAGAAAGCTGATTTCACACATGTGTACCAATATAAAATTGATACTACTTTGGCTGGTGTTGCAGTAGACCTAGATGAGATTCGAAAGTCTGATATTGGAGCATGGGGTAAAACTTCTGAGTCAAATGATAAGCCTTCGACCTCAAAGCCAACTGCACCTAAAACCGAAAAATATAAAGTAAAAAGTGGAGATACTTTCTGGGATTTGGAAGTAGCGAATAAATGGGAACATGGTACACTACAAAAGCTTAATCCAAAAGTGAATCCTAATAAGCTTCAAATCGGACAATCCATTGTCGTTCCAGTAGGGGCTAATACGCAAACTAAAACCAAGCCAGTGTATCATATTGTCGTAAAGGGAGATACAGTATCGGAACTAGCTTTAAAATATGGTTCTACCCAAACAGATATTAAAAGGTGGAATAAGCTTAATAATGAATACTTAATAAAAATTGGCCAAAAGCTACGGGTGAAGTAGGTATATTTTGATTGTCTCACACAAATTAATTACAGCCTAGAATCACTCAAAGTCAATGGAGCCCTTCTAACATATAGGAGGGCTAATCTTTCTTTTACTAATCCCCCTAATGTTTTTTTCTCAGTCTCATTGCTAATTTATAAATTAGAAAAATAACGAATCCCCAAATACAAATATTTATGATCAATCCCAATACACTAAATGCCATCTAATTCCTCCCTTAATGTATTACTCAGTAGTTAGTCAAGAAAAATCATTAATTTTATTCAAACCATCCAAGTATACTATTTCCCTTGAAAAACCAAAAAACTAATAAAACCATTGCTATTGCTAACCAAATTAATGCTTGCTTTTTGTTTTTTCAAAATTTACAACATCCTTTCAACCTTAAAATGGAAGTATAAGATGTTGTGAATCATTTTAAATTAATATTCATATTTTAGAGTATTCATGTTAAAACCTTCTGTAAGTCTTTAGTGTGATATTCTAGACTATTTATCATAAATCCTTTAACAAAAAACCATATTCTTTTATAAAACTTATAAAGAAAAAAATGCTCCTCTTCTTCAATAAGGGCATTTTCATTTGTGCTAATGTAATAGTCTAATTCAGCTTGGTTAAGAATAAAACTGCTAGCTCTTGAACGATCGCTTAAATATCTTTCACGTTCTTTATTCTTTTCTTGTTATAGGAGCACTACTTATACAAGCTGCGCTGTACTATTTTCACAGTGAGTGAAATTTAACATCCTCCTGGAACACCATTCTTAGTGCATATATCCAGCTTACCTGTGGTAGGCTTTTTTTAGTGCATAAATTCTTATGTGTTTTGAAAAATATTAGTTATCATGCTACACTATTCCTCGATTCTGATAAAGGCGGTAACAAGTATGAAAAAGAAGGAAAGACTTGTTAAAAAAGAAAATGTTATTTATTTTCCAGGGTTACCCCAACGACTTCTTACGATGGGAATAGAACAATTAGAAAACAAGAATTTTGAAGCATCTGCTAAATTGCTTATGGAAGCAAAGGAACTTAGTCCTGACAGTGCAGAAATCGAAACTGCATTACTTGTCGCTTTTTTTGAAATGGGAAATTATTTGGATGCAAAGAGTTTATGTGAAGATATGTTGAATAGAGGAATTGGTGAATATTTTGAAATAATCGATATTTATCTAATGGTATTAATCCAACTGAAAGAATATAAAATTGCGGCTGAAACCATAAATGCTCTTATTGAAGAAAAAGAAGTCCCCCATGATAAGCTGGAGCACTATGAAAAATTGCTTCAATTTAGCCAAAAAAGATCCGATACTGAAATACAAAACCTACTAACCAACCAAGAAAATGATAAAATTCTGACGTCCACAAATATTCAAGACCAAATACTTGAAATTGCAGGGCTAATGAATGTAAATATTCATCCATATGTCGGAGAATTAACCGACCGTCTTAGCGATTCCAAACAACATCCTTTTATTCAAACGATGATTCTCAATCTTTTAAAGGAACATGGAATTGAGAAAAAAGTTTTAATAGAGAAATTTCATTATAAGAATGAGGTAGTTCCTACGGAGATACCGGCTTTGTTTGAAACTCCCTTTTATATGGAATTAATGGAGGAACTGCAAAAAAGACTGGAGCAGGAAAATCCATCCATGTACGAACAAATTAAAACAATATTAGATAAACACTTTTTTTTATTGTATCCGTTTGAATTAAAACCCGCTAATGTAAAGATGTGGATGGCGGGCTATCATACATTAGGATACGAGCTATATGGAGAATCAATCAATATAGAAAAAATGAGTGAAGATTATCAAATTATGGCTGCAGATCTAAACAATTGCCTTACATTTCTTCATCATCTAGAAGAAATTTCTTTGCCTATTCTATAGCTCTATATTGAAACAGGCAAAACCTATGTTATAATGTAATGGTTGTATTGTATAATTTTCAACATTTTTCTTTTTTCTATTTAAAAATGGATAGGGTTAACATGTGTAAGTAGCTTATCTATTGAAACCAATTATTAAAATCAAATATAGATTGTTGGAGGGAAAGGTATGTCAGCAAAATGGGAAAAGTTAGAAGGGAACCAAGGGGTTCTAACTATTGAAGTTGATGCAGAAACAGTAAACAAAGGTTTAGATGCTGCATTTAAAAAAGTGGTAAAACAAGTAAATATTCCTGGATTCCGTAAAGGTAAAATTCCACGCAGTTTATTTGAAAAACGTTTCGGTGTAGAATCATTATACCAAGATGCTCTTGATATTATTCTTCCTGATGCATATGCGAATGCAATTGACGAAACAGGAATTTTCCCTGTGGATCGTCCTGAAATTGATGTTGAGCAAATGGAAAAAGGAAAAGAACTAATCATTAAAGCAACAGTAACAGTTAAACCTGAAGTTAAACTTGGTGAATATAAAGGTTTAGAAGTAGAAAAACAAGATACTGAAGTGACAGATGAAGATGTGGAAAATGAATTAAAAACTCTTCAAGAACGTCAAGCAGAGCTAGTAATCAAAGAAGACGGAACTGCCGAAAATGGTGATACTGTTGTGATTGATTTCGAAGGCTTTGTAGATGGAGAAGCGTTTGAAGGTGGCAAGGCTGAAAATTATTCATTAGAGCTTGGTTCAGGAAGCTTCATTCCAGGATTTGAAGACCAATTAGTTGGTACAAAAGCTGGAGAAGAAAAAGAAGTAGAAGTAACATTCCCAGAAGAATATCATGCAGCTGAATTAGCAGGAAAACCAGCTACTTTTAAAGTAACTGTTCATGAGATTAAGGGAAAAGAACTTCCAGCTTTAGATGATGAGTTTGCAAAAGATGTTGATGATGAAGTAGAAACACTTGCTGATCTTAAAGAAAAAACAAAGAAAAGATTAGTGGAATCTAAAGAACATCAAGCAAAACATGCTCTAGAAGATGCAGTTGTTGAAAAAGCAGCTGAAAATGCAGAAATGGATATTCCTGAAGCAATGATTAATACAGAAGTAGATCGTATGGTTCAAGAATTTGGACAACGTCTTCAAATGCAAGGCATGAATCTTGAATTATACTTCCAATTCTCTGGTCAAAATGAAGAAGCGCTTCGTGCTCAAATGAAAGAAGATGCTGAAAAGCGTGTTAGAATCAATTTAACTCTTGAAGCAATAGCTAATGCAGAGAACATTGAAGTTTCTGATGAGGAAGCAGAAGAAGAAATTAATAAAATGACGGAAATGTATAATATGTCTGCTGAAGCAATTAAGACTGCAATTGGTGGATTAGACACAGTGAAAAACGATGTAAAAATTCGTAAAGCTGTTGAATTTCTTGTCGAAAATGCTAAAACAGTAGCATAAAACCAATCACAAAATAACATATATTACCTAACACATAATAAAAAACAAGGCGCGAATATACTCGTGCCTTGTTTTATAAAAATAAATAAAAATATTTTATAAAATAGACATACAAACAAAAAATTGTATACATAACCGAATATAAATTAATGTTTCAGGAAAATCTGGAGTAAGTAGGATTTTTTCATCATCGCGGCGAATAATAATTTAATAAGATTTATCATTTCCTGTCTTACATAAAAATATGATACAATGCAATACATAACAATTTTGCCTTGAATAGGGGGCAAAACAAAATCGTTACATATTTGAGAATGTTGGTTATGCCAGTTGCTAGGATAGCAAATGAAAAAATGTCCAATCAATCATTTTCTAATGTAAGGAAACACTAAGTAATAAGCATATTAAAATTTACAGACGATAAATTAAGGGGTGAAACTCATTGTTCAAATTCAACGATGAAAAGCAACAATTAAAATGTTCTTTCTGTGGTAAAACGCAAGATCAAGTTCGAAAATTAGTTGCTGGACCAGGTGTATATATATGTGATGAATGTATTGAGCTTTGTACGGAAATAGTGGAAGAAGAGCTTGGTACCGAGGAAGAAGTAGAATATAAAGATATCCCGAAGCCAAAGGAAATCAGAGAAATCTTAAAGGAATATGTAATAGGACAGGATAAAGCAAAAAAATCTTTAGCAGTTGCTGTTTATAATCATTACAAACGAATCAATTCTAATAGTAAAATTGATGATGTTGAAATTGCCAAAAGTAACATATGCTTAATTGGACCTACTGGAAGCGGAAAAACATTGCTTGCACAAACATTAGCGAGAATTCTTAATGTTCCATTTGCCATTGCGGATGCAACATCTTTAACAGAGGCAGGTTATGTTGGAGAAGATGTTGAAAACATTCTTTTAAAATTAATTCAAGCAGCTGATTATGATGTGGAAAAGGCAGAAAAAGGCATTATCTATATAGATGAAATTGATAAAATCGCTCGAAAATCTGAAAATCCTTCTATTACAAGGGATGTTTCAGGTGAGGGTGTTCAACAAGCATTGTTAAAAATCTTAGAAGGAACTGTAGCAAGTGTACCGCCTCAAGGGGGACGTAAACATCCTCATCAAGAGTTCATTCAAATTGATACAACAAATATTCTATTTATTTGTGGCGGTGCTTTTGACGGTATCGAACAAATTATTAAACGACGCCTTGGGCAAAAAGTTATTGGTTTTGGCGGAGAAACAAAGCAACAGGATATTGAGGAAAAAGCAGTATTGTCCAAAGTATTACCAGAAGATCTGCTTCGTTTTGGATTAATCCCAGAGTTTATCGGTCGTCTGCCAATCATTGCAAGTTTAGAGCCACTTGACGAAGAGGCATTAATTGAAATTTTAACTAAGCCAAAAAATGCATTAGTAAAACAATATAAGAAAATGCTTGAGCTTGATAATGTAGAGCTTGAATTTGATAATGAGGCGTTAATCGAAATTGCGAAAAAAGCAATTGAGAGAAAAACAGGTGCGCGTGGACTTCGATCCATTATTGAAACCCTCATGCTGGATGTAATGTTTGATTTACCATCCAGGGATGATATTAAAAAATGTATTATTACAAAGGAAGCAGTTCTTAACAATGAACCTCCAAAGCTTGTCTTAGAGGATGGTACAGTGATGTTAGGAAATGAGAAATCTGCATAAAATAGAAACTAGCCGATAGGTGCTGTAACTAGATAAAAATGATATAAAGGTTTGTAAGGTACTAGTCAAGAGTCGTTCATTTCTTGACTAGTTTTTTCAATCTTCTTACAAAAATTAGCTAAAGAAAAATGGGTTTATTCCCTTAAGGTCACGGAGATACTAGCATATATAAAAATTTCTTCAAGCAAGTTGCTGTAGAAATTGGAAATTCGTGTCTTGGAGGGAATACAATGAGCTGGACTGGGATTGCATTATTAATACAATTATTCTTTGGGATCATTATAGGACTTTATTTTTGGAACTTATTAAAAAGTCAAAAGACCCAAAAAATTTCTATTGATAGAGAATCAAAAAAGGAAATGGATCAGCTTCGCAAAATGCGAGCTATTTCGTTAACGGAACCATTAGCAGAGCGGGTAAGACCATCCACTTTCGATGATATCGTCGGACAAGAAGATGGAATAAAAGCACTTAAAGCCGCCTTATGTGGTCCAAATCCTCAGCATGTAATAATATATGGACCGCCAGGGGTTGGTAAAACCGCTGCAGCACGTCTCGTTTTACAAGAGGCAAAGAAAAATCAAAAGTCCCCATTTAAACAAAATTCGGTATTTGTTGAATTAGACGCTACTACTGCACGTTTTGATGAACGCGGTATTGCTGATCCATTAATCGGTTCTGTTCATGACCCAATTTATCAAGGTGCAGGAGCAATGGGGCAAGCAGGAATTCCACAGCCAAAACAAGGTGCAGTGACAAATGCCCATGGCGGAGTCTTATTTATCGATGAAATTGGAGAATTACATCCGATTCAAATGAATAAATTATTAAAGGTTTTAGAAGATAGAAAAGTATTTCTTGATAGCGCATATTATAGTGCTGAAAATACACAAATTCCTTCCCATATTCATGATATCTTCCAAAATGGATTACCTGCTGATTTTCGTTTAATTGGGGCAACTACTAGAACACCTAATGAAATTCCGCCTGCAATCCGCTCACGTTGTATGGAAGTCTTCTTTAGGGAACTAGATCAAGAGGAAATTATTAAGGTAGCTAAGAAAGCTGCCCAAAAGGTGAATATTTCTATCTCTAGTAAAGGTCTCGAAATATTGTCTTCTTTTGCAAGAAATGGTAGGGAAGCTGTCAATATGATTCAAATTGCAGCTGGAATTGCTATTCAGGAAGAAAGATTGCATATTTTAGATGAAGATATTGAATGGGTTATTCAGTCAAGTCAACTTACCCCAAGATTGGAAAAGAGAATCGGTGATCACTCAAAAGTCGGCTTAGTAAATGGACTTGCCGTAACTGGGCCAAACAGCGGAATTCTTCTCGAAATAGAAGTTACCGTAATCCCTGCAAAGGATAAAGGAAGTATTAATATTACTGGGATTATAGAAGAAGAAAGTATCGGCGGACAAGGGAAGCAAATAAGAAGGAAAAGTATGGCGCGGGGTTCCATTGAAAATGTCATAACAGTATTAAAAACAATGGGAGTACCAGCCGATCAATACGATATACATGTTAATTTTCCTGGTGGAATTCCTATTGACGGGCCATCGGCAGGAATTGCAATGGCTACAGGAATATACTCCGCTATTTATAAAATTCCAGTAAATAATGCTGTCGCTATGACTGGTGAGATATCTATCCATGGAAATGTAAAACCGATTGGTGGGGTAGTGGCAAAAGTAAGGGCAGCAAGACATGCTGGAGCGAAGACGGTTATTATTCCTGCAGAAAACATGCAAACAATCTTTCATGAGATGGAAGGAATATCGATTATTCCGGTTACTAAATTAGAGGAAGTGTTAAGCGTGGCATTAATGGACCGCTTTGAAAAAGAAGCTCATCTTCCGCCTTCATTGGAACAAATGGGAAAGAAGAGTGTATAAAGCTTAGCTTTATTGTAGCGTGACCTTACAAGCCTGACGGTCATATGATGAAATATTAAGGAAAATCGGCCTTCGATGCCGATTTTTTTCATAAATATTTTAATATATTAAATACTACTAAGGGAAATATATTATCGAATTTAACAAAACATAAAAATGAAAAATCTCCGTTCTAATGCATTCTCGTAAATGGACACTGGCAAGCAAATACGATAGAATTGTAAAAAGATTCACCAGGAAGGATTCCTTACTACACTATGTTGTTTTGGTCGATGAAACTGTACAAATATAAGGAGCCAAACGAAAATAAAACAATCAGGTGACATAACCTGATAAGAGATTTACTTTTTGGAGGTGCACAATTTGACAAAGAAAAAAGAACACACTGTTCCTCTTCTTCCATTAAGAGGATTGCTAGTGTACCCAACAATGGTCCTTCATTTGGATGTGGGACGTGATCATTCCGTTCAGGCATTAGAAGAGGCTATGATGAATGACCATTTAATCTTTTTGACAACACAAAAAGATGAAGCGATAGATGAACCAGTTCAAGACGATCTCTTTCAAGTCGGAACATTAACAAAAGTGAAGCAAATGTTGAAATTACCTAATGGAACGATACGTGTTTTAGTGGAAGGGCTAGATCGTGCAAAAATAGAAAAATTCTACGATATGGACCGTTATTATGCCGTTTCGTTGCAAATTTTAAAACAGTCGGAAGAAAAAGATGCAGAAACAGAAGCATTAACAAGAACACTTCTAGATTATTTTGAACAATACATAAAATTATCGAAAAAAATATCTGCAGAAACGTTTGCGACTGTATCAGATATTGAAGAACCTGGAAGAATGGCTGACATCATTTCTTCGCATTTGCCATTAAAGCTGGCTCAAAAACAATCGATTTTAGAAACAATTGATATTAAAGAAAGACTGAATTCTGTCATTCAAATCATTAATAATGAGAAGGAAGTCCTTAATCTTGAAAAGCGCATTGGACAAAGGGTCAAAAAGTCCATGGAACGCACACAAAAAGAATATTATTTAAGAGAACAAATGAAGGCGATCCAAAAAGAACTCGGCGATAAAGAAGGTAAAACAGGTGAGGTTGCCGATTTAACGGAACGAATCGAACAAGCAGGAATGCCGGAACATGTTAAAAAGACAGCATTAAAAGAATTAGACAGGTATGAAAAAGTTCCATCTAGTTCTGCGGAAAGTTCTGTGATTCGAAATTATGTGGAATGGCTAATTTCATTGCCATGGTCAAAGGCAACAGAAGATGATCTTAATATTACAAAAGCTGAACAAATATTAGACCGGGAGCATTATGGTCTAGAAAAAGTAAAGGAACGAGTATTAGAATATCTCGCTGTTCAGAAACTTACAGAATCTCTGCGCGGTCCTATCCTTTGTTTAGCCGGTCCTCCCGGAGTGGGAAAGACAAGTTTAGCTAGATCTATAGCAGAATCTTTAGGAAGAAAATTTGTACGTGTTTCACTTGGCGGTGTCCGAGACGAATCAGAAATCAGGGGTCATAGAAGAACCTATGTGGGCGCTATGCCTGGGAGAATTATTCAAGGAATGAAAAAAGCTGGTACCATTAATCCTGTCTTTTTATTGGATGAAATTGACAAAATGTCTAATGACTTCCGTGGGGATCCGTCTGCAGCAATGCTTGAAGTATTGGATCCTGAGCAAAACCATAGCTTTAGTGATCATTATATTGAAGAAACGTATGACTTATCGAAGGTTATGTTTATTACTACTGCGAACGATCTTGGTTCGATCCCGGGTCCACTACGGGATCGAATGGAGATAATTTCTATTGCTGGTTATACAGAATTAGAAAAAATTCATATTGCCAAGGACCATTTGCTTCCGAAACAGATGAAGGAACATGGTTTGACGAAGGGGCAATTACAGATCCGTGATGAAAGTATACAGAACATAGTACGTTACTATACTAGAGAAGCAGGAGTTCGCAGTCTGGAAAGAGAATTAGCAAAGGTTTGCAGAAAAACAGCTAAGATTATTGTCTCCTCAGATCGCAAACGAGTTATTATTACTGATAAAAATCTAGAAGAATTTTTAGGAAGGAAAAGATTCCGATATGGGCAAGCAGAGCTGGAAGACCAGATAGGGGTTGCTACAGGTCTGGCATATACAACGGTCGGAGGCGATACGTTGCAAATTGAAGTCTCTCTATCCCCTGGAAAAGGCAAACTTGTTTTAACGGGAAAATTAGGAGATGTTATGAAAGAATCAGCTCAAACTGCCTTCAGCTTTGTAAGGTCCAAGGCAAAGGATTTGCAGCTTGAGGAAGATTTTCATGAACATTATGATATTCATATTCATGTCCCAGAGGGAGCGGTACCAAAAGATGGTCCTTCTGCAGGGATTACAATAGCCACTGCGTTAGTCTCCGCCTTAACCGGCAAAGCGGTACGAAAGGAAGTTGGAATGACGGGAGAAATAACATTACGTGGACGTGTTCTTCCAATCGGTGGCCTTAAAGAGAAATCATTAGGTGCACATCGGGCAGGATTGACCAAAATTATTATTCCGAAAGATAATGAGAAAGATTTAGATGATATACCGGAAAGTGTTCGCAATGATTTGCAATTCTTCCCTGTTACCCATGTCGACGAGGTACTTAATATCGCTTTAGTAGGTGACAGTGAATGAAAGTAAATCATGCAGAGATTGTGATAAGTGCTGTTAAACCGGAACAATATCCGGAAGGGAATTTACCAGAGTTTGCCTTAGCGGGTAGATCAAATGTTGGAAAATCATCGTTTATAAATAAGATGCTGAATAGAAAAGCACTAGCGAGGATTTCATCCAAGCCTGGTAAAACGCAAACATTAAACTTTTATATTATAGAGGAATCCTTGTATTTTGTTGATGTTCCCGGATATGGATATGCTAAGGTGTCGAAAAAAGAAAGAGCGGCCTGGGGGAAAATGATTGAAACATACATTACAAGCAGAAAGCAGCTAAAAGCGGTTATTCTAATTGTTGACTTGCGCCATCCTCCAACAGCTGATGATAGAATGATGTATGATTTTTTAAAGCATTATCAACTACCTTGTATTGTCATTGCTACTAAGGCAGATAAAATTCCAAAGGGAAAATGGCAAAAACATTTGAAAATAACGAAGGAAACACTTGAATTCGATCCAAATGATGAAATAATCATTTTTTCTTCTGAAACAGGGGAAGGAAAAGATGCCGCATGGCAAGCAATTACTAGGAAAATGTAAAAAGAGGCTGGGACAAAACGCAGTGAAAATCAAAAAAACGCATGAAATTAAATTTAAAAACCTTGATTTCATGCGTTTTTGCTTTCGTAGATTTAACCAATTTCAATGATTTTTTTACTTATGTCCCAGCCTTTTTTACTTTTTCTTCACTAAAAGGATTAACCCAATTACAATTAGGGCGATGGGGCTATACTTCCAAAAGTTCGCTGCGCCATTTTGTA
Organism: Heyndrickxia camelliae; assembly: GCF_002844575.1. GTDB lineage: Bacteria > Bacillota > Bacilli > Bacillales > Bacillaceae_C > Margalitia > Margalitia camelliae. The sequence continues at coordinate 23,234 of NZ_PIQO01000027.1, read as the reverse complement.
ACAGATCTATGGTGCCAATTACTTTGTCATAAAAAAGAAGGATAATAGAAAGAACAAGAAAGAGCATTCCTTGAAAAAGTCCATTACGTGTTTTCTGATACTGCAATAGAAAACCCAGTGAAATAATTAAAAGGAATATTCCCATATTATTTGGCCAAATCGATAACTTATGAACAACATGAAAATGTAATCCGAAACCAATAAAAATGACGCCAGGCAGAATGACCTCGTAATTTTTTCCTTTGTAGCCTTGAATTAAAAAGGCAATTCCAATAATGATTAAAAGGGATGGCCAAGTGATATATTCTTTAAATAATTCAAGATGATTTTGGGAAAGATAAAAATAGAATCCAAATCCTAATAAAATAATTCCAGCAAATACTTTTTGATTTTTCATACATATCCTACTTTCAACCACTTTGCTTGATTATCCTGTATATATTTGATACTGTACATATGGAACTTAATTTTAGCCGATAGGCGTGTGGTTTACGCTTTTCTAATTTATCATATCATAGTATTCATTTTCTTTTCACATTTTTTAAAAGCAATGAATTTCGTACGTGTTATAATAGTAATGAAATTTATATATAAGTCAAATTACTGATTTTTTATAATTAATTGTGATGGTTGATGTTACGGGGGGTCTCTTATTATGTACATCATAGCGGTTGGTTTAAATTATAAAACAGCCCCTGTGGAAATTCGGGAACGACTTTCCTTTAATGAGGAAGAATTACAATCTGCAATGACAGCCTTGAAGAACAAAAAAAGTATCTTAGAGAATGTCATTGTTTCTACTTGTAATCGGACAGAAGTCTATGCTGTTGTCGACCAGTTACATACCGGCCGATATTACATAAAGGATTTCCTAGCCGAATGGTTTCGCATGGATAAAGATGAGTTTTCACCATACTTATTTATATATGAACAGGACGGGGCAATTGAGCATCTGTTTAAAGTGATATGCGGATTAAATTCAATGGTATTAGGAGAAACGCAAATTCTTGGACAAGTTCGCAATAGCTTTTTAACTGGACAAGAAGCAGGCTCGACTGGGACTATATTTAATCATCTTTTTAAAGAAGCAATAACGCTTGCCAAAAAGGGTCATTCCGAGACAGAGATTGGCTCCAATGCGGTTTCTGTCAGTTATGCCGCGGTAGAACTTGCAAAGAAAATATTTGGCGATTTAAAAGATAAGCACGTTCTTATTGTTGGAGCGGGTAAAATGGGCGAACTAGCAATCGAAAATCTTCATGGCAGTGGAGCAACGAACATAACGGTTATTAACCGAACGTTTGAAAAGGCACAAAATCTTGCAGAGCGTTTCAACGGCACGGCTAAGTCTCTTCAGGAAATGCAATGCGCTCTTGTAGAAGCTGATATTTTGATCAGTTCCACTGGTTCAAAAGATTATGTCATTACCAAAGAAATGATGGATTCTGTTAACAAAATGCGCAAGAACAAACCACTGTTTATGGTGGATATTGCTGTTCCAAGGGATCTTGATCCGCAAATTTCTGAGGCTGAGAATATATTCCTATACGATATAGATGATTTAGAAGGAATTGTTGAAGCAAATCTTGCAGAACGGAAAAAAGCAGCGGAAAAGATTATGATGATGATTGAAGCGGAAATTGTACATTTCAATCAATGGGTTAACATGCTTGGGGTAGTTCCTGTTATAACTGCCTTAAGGGAAAAAGCGTTGGCAATTCAATCTGAAACGTTGAAAAGCATAGAAAGAAAAATGCCTAACTTAACGGAACGTGAGAAAAAGATATTGAGCAAACATACGAAAAGTATTGTCAATCAACTTTTGAAAGACCCAATTACGCAAGCAAAGGAAATTGCTGCTGAACCAAATGCTCAACAACAGCTTGCGTTATTCAAAAGAATCTTTAATATTCAAGATCCAGCATTGGAAACTGAGAATACTTTACTTGCTGAGAATACGCCTCTTAAGCTAAGTCAACATCCTTCACCCGCAATTATTCAAAGGTGAAAGCTATGTTTGAAATCATGATGACTAGATTGCATGAGGGCATGATTATTCTTTATGCGGTAAGTATCTTACTTTACTTTATTGATTTCTTACAACAAAATCGGAAGGCAAACCAATTTGCCTTCTGGTTACTTTCAATTGTTTGGGTACTTCAAACAATTTTTTTGTTTCTGTATATCATCCATACGAAGCGATTTCCGGTCCTCACAATATTTGAAGGACTCTATTTCTATGCATGGGTACTGCTAACTCTATCCATTGTCATTAATCGCTTATTACGTGTAGATTTTACGGTGTTTTTTATCAATATAATTGGGTTTATTATTATGGCCATTCACACATTTGCTCCAGTTCAAATGCCTACTGAAACAATGAGTGAAAGGCTTATTTCTGAATTATTGCTTATACATATTACAATGGCAATACTCTCTTATGTTGCATTCTCTCTTTCTTTTGTATTTTCAGCACTATATTTACTTCAATATAAGCTATTGAAAGAGAAGAAATGGGGACATAGGTTATGGCGTTTAAATGATCTGGCAAAACTAGAGAAAATGTCCTATATTCTAAATTTAGTTGGTGTACCAATGCTATTATTAAGTTTAATCTTAGGACTTCAATGGGCGCTAATAAAATTACATCATTTTCATTGGTATGATTCAAAAATTATTGGCTCCTTTATTCTATTAATCATTTACAGCATAATCATCTATTTTCATGAAAGAAAAAATATGTTTGGCAAAAATTTAGCATATTTAAATGTTGCGGCGTTTCTTATTGTATTAATTAACTTTTTCTTAGTTAGCAGATTGTCAGCTTTTCATTTTTGGTATTCTTAGGGAGGAACAATGATGAGAAAAATTATTATCGGTTCAAGGCGAAGCAAACTTGCTTTGACGCAAACCAATTGGGTTGCGGACCAATTAAAAAAACTGGGGGTTCCTTTTGAATTTGAAGTGAAGGAAATCGTTACGAAAGGTGACCAAATATTAGACGTTACGTTATCAAAAGTCGGCGGGAAAGGACTTTTTGTAAAAGAAATTGAGCAAGCAATGCTAAATAAAGATATCGATATGGCAGTACATAGTATGAAGGATATGCCGGCAATTCTACCGGAAGGACTTACAATAGGATGTATTCCGAACCGTGAGGATCATCGCGATGTGCTTATTTCGAAAGATTATATGACTCTAAGAGATTTACCTAAAGGTGCGGTAATTGGAACAAGCAGTTTGCGAAGAGGTGCTCAAATTTTAGCAGAGCGTCCAGACCTTGAAATTAAGTGGATACGCGGAAATATTGATACCAGACTTGAAAAGCTTAAAACAGATGACTACGATGCCATTATTTTGGCAGCGGCAGGCTTATCCAGAATGGGCTGGAGTACTGATGTCGTTACAGAATATTTGGATCCGGAGATTTGTTTGCCTGCTGTTGGGCAGGGAGCACTTTCTATTGAGTGTCGTGCAGATGATCAAGAGCTACTAGAACAACTGGCGAAATTAAATTCAAATGAAACAGCTATTACAGTGACCGCTGAACGGGCATTTCTTCATAAAATGGAGGGCGGTTGTCAGGTACCGGTTGCCGGTTTTGCAAAGCTATTTGATAACCAAAGTATTTCTTTAACTGGATTAGTTGCTTCACCAGATGGAAAAACAATCTATAAAGAAACAGCTATCGGAGATGATCCTATCAAGTTAGGTGAAAAGGTAGCGGATATGTTAATTGCACAAGGCGCCAAATCATTGATTGATCAGGTAAAAAAGGAGCTTGATCCATCATGATTCCTTTACCGCTAAAGGGAAAAAAAGTATTTATACCTCGCAGCGGTAAACAAGGGAAGGATTTAAGCGAAAAGATTGGGAAATTAGGAGGAGAACCTTATTTAATACCTCTTATTGCATTTCGTGAAGGGAAGGATCCCCGAGGAAGAGAATACTTAAATAATTTAAACCAGTATGACTGGGTTATTTTTACTAGTCAGAATGGGGTTGAATTCTTTTTTCAGCATCTTGCTGATCAAAATATCTTTCTTTCTCCTAAAACGAAAATTGCTGCTGTGGGTGATAAGACAAAAGAGAGTTTAGAAAGACATCATATCAAAGTATCTTTTGTTCCCACATTATTTTCAGCAGATGATTTTGCCAAGGAGTTTCGAGACGCTAATACACATGCAAAGAAAGTATTAATTCCTAAAGGGAATCTTGCTAGGGACACAATCGCGCAATCTTTAAAGTCGGAGCATTGGCTTGTGGATGAGTGGATAATATATGATACTATTTTTCCTGTAGAAAGTAGAAAAAGACTAGCATCCTTACTTGAACATATTCAACTGGATTTTGCGTTATTTACAAGTCCGTCAACTGTACGCCATTTTATGGAGATTGCAAAGGAACCAAAGCTTTTAAATAAAGTAAAAAGGATTGAGTTCATTAGTATCGGACCAGTTACGAAGAAAGCAATCGAAGAATATGGGTGGACCGTTTCAACAAGTCCTGAAAGCTATACGGTTGATGATATGATTGATTGCTTATGTAAATTAAACATGAAACGGGAGGAAATATAAATGAAAGACTTGCAGTTTAAACGTCACAGAAGATTGCGCACCTCAGCAAATATGAGAGCATTAGTTCGTGAAACACAATTACATGTAGACGATCTTATTTATCCAATCTTTGTGGTTGAAGGTAAAAATATAAAAACAGAAGTACCATCTATGCCAGGTGTGGATCAAGTTTCTTTAGATAACTTAAAAATGGAAATGGATGAAGTAGTATCTCTTGGCATTAAATCAGTTTTATTATTTGGTATACCTGTGGAGAAGGATGAGATAGGTACACAAGCTTTTCATGATCACGGTATTGTGCAAGAAGCGACACGCTTTATTAAGCAACATTATCCAGAAGTAATTATCGTAGCGGATACATGTTTATGTGAGTATACAGATCACGGTCATTGTGGTGTAATTGAAGGCGGAAAAATACTAAATGATCCAAGTCTTGATCTACTTGCAAAAACAGCAGTAAGCCAAGCGCAAGCAGGCGCGGATATCATTGCACCATCTAATATGATGGACGGTTTTGTAGCAGCAATACGAAAAGGATTGGATGAGGCAGGCTTTGAAGATGTTCCCATTATGTCTTATGCAGTAAAATATGCTTCAGCATTTTACGGTCCTTTTCGTGATGCAGCAGGCAGTGCACCACAATTTGGGGACAGAAAAACCTATCAAATGGATCCTGCGAACCGCTTGGAAGCATTAAGAGAGGCACATTCAGATGTTGATGAGGGTGCTGATTTTCTTATTGTTAAGCCAACTTTGTCCTATTTAGATATTGTGCGTGATGTGAGAAATGAATTTAATTTGCCTGTTGTTGGTTATAATGTTAGCGGAGAATATTCTATGGTTAAAGGTGCAGCACTTAATGGCTGGATTGATGAAAAAACAATTGTATTAGAAATGCTGACTAGCATGAAACGTGCAGGCTGCGATTTGATTATTACCTATTTTGCCAAAGATGCAGCACGTTGGCTTGCAGAATAAGGATGATGGGGTGAGAGATTAATGCGTTCATTTGAAAACTCTAAAAAAGCTTATAAAGAAGCTGTAACGCTTATGCCGGGCGGTGTAAATAGCCCTGTTCGCGCTTTTAAATCGGTAAAAATGGATCCAATCTTTATGGAACGTGGTAAAGGCTCCAAAATTTATGATATTGATGGTAATGAATATATTGATTACGTATTATCATGGGGTCCTTTAATTTTAGGACACGCTAACGAGCAAGTTGTATCAGCTCTTAAAAAGGCATCAGAAAATGGAACTAGTTTTGGTGCACCTACCTTATTAGAAAATAAGCTGGCTAAATTAGTTCAAGAACGAGTACCTTCTATTGAAATTGTGAGAATGGTTTCGTCTGGTACAGAGGCAACGATGAGTGCATTAAGACTTGCCCGCGGATATACAGGCCGAAACAAAATTATTAAATTCGAGGGCTCTTATCATGGCCACGGCGATTCCTTATTAATTAAGGCTGGGTCTGGTGTTGCAACCCTAGGTTTGCCGGATAGCCCAGGTGTTCCTGAAGGTATCGCCAGCAATACCATTGCTGTTCCATATAATGATTTAGCAGCCGTACGTACTGCCTTTGAACAATTTGGTGAAGACATCGCTTGCATTATTGTGGAACCAGTTGCAGGTAATATGGGAGTCGTGCCTCCGCAGCCAGGATTTTTAGAAGGTTTGCGTGAGGTAACAACCCAATATGGCGCATTATTAATATTCGATGAAGTAATGACCGGTTTCCGTGTTGATTACCATTGTGCACAAGGATATTTTGGAGTAACTCCGGACTTAACCTGCTTAGGAAAAGTTATTGGGGGGGGACTTCCTGTAGGTGCATTTGGTGGAAAAGCTGAAATTATGGAAAAAATAGCACCAAGCGGTCCTATTTATCAGGCTGGTACATTGTCGGGAAATCCACTTGCAATGACTGCCGGCTATGAAACCTTGATTCAATTAACTCCTGATTCTTATAAAGAATTTATTAGAAAAGCAGATAAGCTTGAGGAGGGCTTGCATCAGGCAGCCTTAAAATATGATATCCCTCACACAATTAACCGTGCGGGATCTATGATTGGAATCTTTTTAACAAATGAAAATGTAATTAATTATGATACAGCAAAAACTTCCGATTTAGAATTGTTTGCAGCTTATTACCGAGAAATGGCTGAAAATGGAGTATTTCTGCCTCCATCACAATTTGAAGGTCTATTTCTATCTACCTCACATTCGGATGAAGATATTGAAAAAACTATTGCTGCTGCCGAAAAAACTTTTAGCACTATTCGGGGATAATGGAAAGAGGCTGGGACATAAGTAAAAAAATCATTGAAATTGGTTAAATCTACGAAAGCAAAAACGCATGAAATCAAGATTTTTAAATTTGATTTCATGCGTTTTTTTGATTTTCACTGCGTTTTGTCCCAGCCTCTTTTTGTTAGTAATAATCTGTAACACTGCTGAATATGTTTGTTATAAAGTTTTTTGATTAGTTGTTTAATTGCTTTCCGTTTGTTTTAAATTGTCTCATCTTTGGGGGTATTAATCTTTACTTGAATGTTATGATTATACGATTTTTCATTTAAATCAACAAGTTTAAGAAAAAGAGCCCTTGATAAGATTCATATTTTGTATGTTTTTATCATAGAGTGTTAATGACATAATGAATTAGTTGTTTATAGGAATTGAAGGGAGGAAGCCGCTTTGTCCGAAAATCAATCGTCTTTACGATTTTCATTAGAGGAATCAGTTTGGTTTAAAAGGGGACAGGAAGTAGAAGAGCTCTTATCCATTTCTTTAGATCCTCATATTACGATTCAAGAACAGGAACAATATATTGTAATTCAGGGAAATTTATTTTTAAGTGGAGAGTTTAGAAATAATGCAAAAACTGTAGAGGAAGAAGATTTTTCTTGGCAAAAAAAATATGTTCATACATTAGAATACCGTGATCAAGACGGGGTTTATGAATTTAATCATCAATTTCCTGTTGACATAACCATACCAAAAGAAAAGGTGGAAGATGTTTCAAATTTGGACGTATCGATAGACTCCTTTGATTATGATTTACTTGATGATCTTTGTTTGAAACTTAATGCTGATTTGACTATCTATGGGTTACAAAATGAAGAGGAATATACATCAGTAGAAGAGGCAGAGCCAGTCTTTCGTAATCAATCAGATGATAAAGAAGATGATGAGATAGATGATGAGGAAGATGATTCTACCTATCAATCTGAGAAAGAGCAACACAATCAGGAAGAAGAAGAACTAATTCCAATTTATAACCTATCCCGTAATGATACTGCTGATTATCAGGAGGCAGAAGAAGAGGAGGAAAATAAAGAGGAAGAGGAATTATATCAACCTTTTAATGTAGAGGTTAGAAAGGTTCCAAATGAGAATGAGTACAGTACCACTGAACAAGGCCCTTCCGTAGCCTTTGATGTACATCAGACACAGCCAGAACATGAGAATTCCTTCAATTCTTACGAGTTTTCACAATCATTATTAGATGAGTCATTAGAACGCAAGAAGAAGAAAAAGGCTAATGTACTAGAAGAAGAATCTTCCTCTTCCTCTTTTATGGAGATAGAGTTAGTGCAGGATGAGTCTCCTAATGTGCAGTATGAAGAGGTTTCCGTTGAGGAAGAAACAATAGTAGAAGAATTGGAAGCAACAGATAATAATAAAAAGAAGAAGAAAAAAGAGAAATATGAATCGATCTCCCTTACTGATTTCTTTGCAAGAAAACAGGATGAAAAGGCTGCAAAACTCAGAATGTGTATTGTTCAATCTGGGGAGACTTTGGATTATCTGGCTGAAAAATACAATATTAGTGTTCAGCAAATATTAAGGATGAACCATATGGAAACAAATCAGAGTGTTTCCGAAGGTCAAGTCTTATATATTCCATCTTACGCAGGAAAAAAATAAAAGGTTATGAGATAACAGAAGGTGGGTATATATTAAATCCTCACCTTCTATTCTAAAAGAAAAAATAACCAACTATTTCTGAGTACATTGCACAGGTTTTATTTTTTCAAAATGACAAAATCCAACAATGTGGATAACTTTATGAAGTATAGGCTGTGTCGAGCGTAAGTAGCCCACGGCTAAAGGACTTTCAGGTCTATTTTTTGGCAGTCCGTGTACCGGATAAGCTCCTCCGCATTTGTTTTTAGCAGGTGGTGAAATGAAAGATTCATCTTATGATGAAATAACCGCCATATTAAACCAATATGGTATAAGAGTAAAATATACAGAACAGTATGGGAAAACGTGGAAGGTATATTCGGACAATGGAATATATGCATTAAAGAAGATTCTTCCTCAAAATGGTGTTGACTTTGTCCGCAATGTTCAAGTTTTATATCAACGAGGTTATAATCGAATTGTCCCAATATACCCAACGATGGATGGAAGATATGCGATTCTCATGCAAAATTATTTGTATTATTTAATGCCTTGGCTTTCAAATGAGGAAAAAGAAGATCGAAATGAAAAACATCAAAAAATGTTTAGAGAACTTGCTAGATTGCATACCTTATCGTTGAAAAATATTCAAATAGAGGCGGAAGAGAGAAAAGCACATTTCGAAAATACAATGGACCAATGGGAAAGAGAAGAGGAATTTTTAACCGAGTTTTTAGAAACCAGTGAAAAGAAATGGTATATGTCGCCTTTTGAATTTTTATTTTGTATGTTTTATAACGATATAATGAGGGCACTCGACTTTTCCAAGAGGAAGCTCGAAGAATGGTATGAGACATCAAAGGAATTAACAACGGGCAGAACCGTCATTACACATGGAAAAATATCCACGGAACATTTTCTATATGATGACAAAGGATACGGCTATTTTACTAATTTTGAAAACTCCAAAATTGCTTCCCCAATACAAGATCTTTTACCGTTTTTAGCGAGGACCTTACAAACATACCCAAAACGTTTTGATGAATGTATTGATTGGATATACACTTATTTTGGACATTTTTCATTTAAGGAAGACGAGAAACTATTATTTTTAAGTTATTTAGCTTATCCAGGACCTATTTTTAAAACGGTCCAAGATTATCGTTTACAAAGATCAAAAAAAGCAGAGATAAAATTTGTGAAAGAACTGCAAAGTCACTATTGGCTGCTCAAAAATACAGAATATGTTGTGGTTAGAATGAATGAAATGGAAAATAGAATGAATATGACAGAAACGAAAACCCAAACCTAACTAATATGAAAGAGGTTTGGGTTATTTACCTTTCTAAAATAGTTAATGTCCAGCTCATGTGTCTATCAGCTGCCCATCCGCTTTTTTTAAAACCATTCAAAATAAAAAGCAAGGGCAATTAAAATAAAAAGTGCTAAAAGTAAAACATCAAAGGTAGTAGGAATGAGTATGGTGCGAATACCTTGGAAAATAGCAAAGGGAATAATCAATTGTTTGCAAATTCCCTTACATGTTTTAATCCATGATTGAAATGTGTATTGATTTAACTTTTTTTTCATCTCCTCACCTTCCACATCTTGATACCATATAATGTATGAGAAAATCAAGAAATGGTGCATTAGCCTAGATGGAAACATGCCTTATTTGGGTGGGATGCAATTTTATGAGAAAGATAGGAATATTTTTTATGAAAATAGGAAAAAATAATTGACTATAACCAATAAAATTCGATACTATATAGAAAAAAATAAAATCAAAAGCATTGATTGGGAAGAGTATGATTATAGTCGACTTCAAGAGAGGGAAATCGCTTGCTGAAAGATTTCCTAAGTTTAGACAAATCAGAAGGTCGCCCATGAGCAGCTTCAGTGAACGTATAAGTAATTGAAGCCGGTGAAGAGCCGTTATGGATGTTTAAGTGCCAGACATTGAATGTTAAACATGTCTGTGAAAAAAGGTGGTACCGCGAATCCGCTCCCTTCGTCCTTTTGACGTAGGGAGCTTTTTATTTTTCAGAAGGTACTTTTTAGGAAGGTGAGGAAACAAAATGGAAGCAAATGAATTAAAGATGTCGACAAAGTATGATCCGAAAGCGGTTGAAGAAGGTCGATATGATTGGTGGATTAATGGAAAGTTTTTTGAGGCAAAGGATGACCCTGAGAAAAAGCCTTACACTATTGTCATTCCGCCACCAAATGTAACAGGTAAACTGCATTTAGGTCATGCGTGGGATACCACATTACAAGATATTTTAACAAGAATGAAAAGAATGCAAGGCTATGATGTTTTATGGCTTCCAGGGATGGATCATGCAGGAATTGCTACCCAAGCAAAAGTAGAAGGAAAACTTCGAGAAGAGGGCAAAAGCCGTTATGATCTTGGCCGTGAAAAATTCCTAGAGGAAGCGTGGAAATGGAAAAAGGAATATGCGACGTTTATTCGCAAGCAGTGGTCTAAACTAGGACTAGGCTTAGACTATTCCCGTGAACGATTTACGCTGGACGAAGGATTATCAGAAGCAGTGAAGAAAGTATTTGTTACTTTGTATAAAAAGGGACTTATTTATCGAGGAGAATATATCATCAACTGGGATCCGGCGACGAAAACAGCCCTCTCTGATATAGAGGTTATATATAAGGATATTCAAGGTGCTTTTTATCATATGAATTATCCACTTGCAGATGGTTCCGGTACAATTGAAATAGCTACTACAAGACCAGAAACCATGCTCGGTGATACAGCTGTTGCCGTACATCCGGATGATGATCGTTATAAACATTTAATTGGAAAAACAGTTATTTTACCGATTACTGGCAGAGAAATTCCGATTGTTGGTGATGACTATGTAGATATGGAGTTTGGTTCCGGCGCTGTAAAAATTACTCCTGCGCATGATCCAAATGACTTCGAAATTGGCAACCGCCACAATCTTGCACGTATCTTAGTTATGAATGAAGACGGTACGATGAATAAGAATGCTGGTAAATACGAAGGTATGGACCGTTTTGAATGCCGTAAGCAAATTGTAAAAGACCTTCAGGAGCTTGGGGTATTATTTAAAATTGAAGAGCATATGCACTCTGTTGGACATTCGGAACGCAGTAATGCCATTGTTGAACCATATCTATCTACACAATGGTTTGTAAAAATGGGACCTCTAGCAAAAGCAGCAATCGAACTGCAAAAGAAGGAAGACAAGGTTCATTTTGTACCGGAACGTTTTGAAAATAATTATCTATATTGGATGGAGAATATCCACGATTGGTGTATATCCAGACAGCTTTGGTGGGGGCACCGAATTCCAGCTTGGTATCATAAGAACACAGGAGAAATCTATGTTGATGTAGAGCCGCCGCAAGACCTTGAAAATTGGGAACAAGATAATGATGTTCTAGATACATGGTTTAGTTCAGCATTATGGCCATTTTCGACAATGGGCTGGCCGAATGAAGATGCTGCGGATTATAAACGTTATTATCCAACAGATGCATTAGTTACGGGCTATGACATACTTACATTCTGGGTTTCACGAATGATTTTCCAAGGACTAGAATTTACAGGAAAAAGACCGTTTAAGGATGTATTAATCCATGGACTTGTTCGAGATGATCAAGGAAGAAAAATGAGTAAATCGCTTGGTAACGGTGTCGACCCAATGGATGTTATCGACAAGTATGGTGCCGATGCACTCCGCTATTTCTTAGCTACAGGAAGTTCACCTGGCCAAGACTTACGTTTTAGTATCGAAAAAGTTGAATCGGTTTGGAATTTCGCTAATAAGATCTGGAATGCTTCCCGATTTGCGTTAATGAATATGAATGGATTAACCTATGAGGAAATTGATTTAAGTGGAGAAAAATCCGTTGCAGATAAATGGATTCTCACGCGATTAAATGAGACTATTGAAACTGTAACCAAGCTCGCTGATAAGTATGAGTTTGGCGAAGTGGGCCGTGCACTTTACAATTTTATTTGGGATGATTTCTGCGACTGGTATATTGAAATGGCGAAGCTTCCTTTATACGGTGAAGATGAGGCTGCTAAAAAGACAACAAGATCTATTTTGGCTTTTGTCCTTGATCATACAATGCGTTTGCTTCATCCATTTATGCCGTTTATTACCGAGGAAATTTGGCAAAATCTCCCGCATAAAGGAGAATCTATTACCACTGCAAGCTGGCCGCAAATTAATCTTGAATTCCATGATGAAAAAGCGGCTAATGAAATGAAGCTATTGGTGGAAATTATTCGTTCTGTACGTAATATTCGTTCGGAAGTAAATACTCCACTAAGTAAAAAAATTAAACTATTTATTAAAGTGAAGGATGAAACAGTTCTAGAGACGTTAAATAATAATACTGCGTATATTGAACGTTTCTGTAACCCAGAGGAGTTGGTAACTGGAATCGATATTTCTGCTCCGGATAAGGCAATGACAGCTGTTGTTTCGGGTGCGGAACTCTTCTTGCCGCTTGAGGGCTTAATTAATATCGAAGAAGAACTGGCAAGATTGGAAAAAGAATTGGAAAAATGGAATCAAGAAGTAGAGCGTGTACAGAAAAAGTTAAGCAATGAAAAGTTTGTAAGCAAAGCTCCGCAAAAGGTAGTGGAAGAAGAGCGTGCAAAAGAAAAAGATTATCTAGAAAAACAGGCTGCTGTAAGTGCCAGAATTTCTGAATTAAAGGGAGAATAATAAGTGAAAAATTGGAAGGCGAATCACATAGGGGTTCGTCTTCCATCTATTTCAAAAGAAGGTGCTAAAAGACATGCATACATATGAGGAAGCTTTAGAGTGGATATTATCAAGATTAACATTCGGAATGAAACCGGGTTTAGAAAGAATGAGATGGATGATGGAGAGATTAGGCTCACCTGAGAAGGATTTGAGGGTCATTCATGTAGGAGGAACAAATGGGAAAGGTTCAACGGTTACATTCATACGTTCCATTTTAAATGAAGCAGGTTATAAAGTAGGTACTTTTACCTCTCCATCCATCGAAACATTTAATGAACGCATTAGTATAAATGGTATTCCCATCTCTGATAAAGAAATGCTGGAGTTAGTTCGCATTATCAAGCCAGTAACGGAAGAATTGGAAACAACGGATCTTGGCTCCTTAACAGAATTTGAAGTCATTACGACAATGGCAATTTATTATTTTGCCAGAATGAATCCAATGGACTATTGTATTTTTGAGGTTGGTCTTGGCGGCAGATTGGATAGCACAAATATCTTAGAACCAATTCTAACTATAATAACAAATATTGGTTTAGATCACATTAATATTTTAGGGGATACGATTGAGAAAATAGCTTTTGAAAAAGCAGGAATTATTAAACGTGGTATTCCATTAATAACTGGTGTTGAACAATCAAAAGCACTTGCTGTGATTACTAATAAAGCGAATGCAGTAGGGGCCGATGCGATAATTATTCATAAAGATTTTTACATGACTGATCGAAATCCTGTTGAAACTGGGGAAAGGTTTACTTTTAACAAGGGAAATCTATTCCTAAAAAATCTTGTTATTACAATGTTAGGTGCACATCAAGTAAAGAATGCTGCATTAGCAACGATGGCAACTCTTCAGCTTAACATCAAGGAAGAACATATTCGTAACGGGTTACGGAAAGCTTTCTGGCCAGGAAGGTTAGAGGTAGTGCAAAACAATCCATTAATTGTTTTAGATGGTGCCCATAATCCAGAAGGTGTTGAAGTATTAGTTAAGACCATAAACGAACGTTATAAAGACAAAAAGAAAAAAGTTTTATTTGCGGCATTACGTGATAAAGAATTGACCAAGATGTTTCAAGAACTGCGGAAATTAGATGGGGAATTTTATTTTACACAATTTCATTCACCGCGAGTAGAAACGGCACAAAAACTTGCAGAGTTAAGCTTGATGGAAAATACAACAGCATTTGAAGACTGGAAGCCAATCCTAATTGATTTGATAGAGAGTTTAGCAGAAAATGAAATGTTAATTATATGCGGATCACTCTACTTTTTAACAGAAATTAAACCATTTTTGAAGAAGTTTTTATAGGTTATTATTTTGAAACTAGGATATCGCTTTAATAGTGACATTCTAGTTACTGTTTGGTAAAATATTTTAGAACATTATGACTAATTAACCGGGAGAAATGGAGGAGGGAAGGAATGAAAGTAAATAGAAGATTTTCTATTAATCTTTTACTTTGGTTATTAATAGTGCCAGCCGGTACTTACTTTACTTTTCTATATTTTCCTCCGAATCCGGTAAGTATTACTGTTATTGTTGCTTTTTGCGTATTAGCAGGTATTGTTTCATACTTTCCGATTAACATTAATTCTACCCCAATATACTTCTTTCAATGGGTAACAATGGCGGGATTCTTATCGTATGGATTATTCTTTGAACTCATTTTGACCCAGTTCTCTATCAGTATCGTATTACTGTCCCAAAAAGTGAAAAAGGATGATGGATATCGATATCCATTTAATTCCGTCATGTTTTTTTGTATGTCCCTTTTAAGCGGAATTATTTATTTTGCGATAGGGGGAAAAATAGGTTTAACATCCATGCATGCCAATATTGTCCCAATTATTGTTTATGCGATTGCAAATGTCCTTATTAACCATATCATTATATGTTTCTCCAACGTCTTTTTTGGAAAGAAAAGCGGTCTATTTGATTTAGATGTATTATGGGAATTATTAATTATATGTATTGTAGTGCCACTAAGTATTATTCTATATTATTTAAATGACCAGCTATCATATATTGGCTTCTTATTAATTGCCCTTCCATTTATGGGATTTGGTTATGTAGTCCGACTATATAATTCCTCCGAAAGAATTAATGATTATTTGCTTAAGGCTGCAGAAATTGGTCATCAATTAAATGAAACGTTAGAGGTGAAAGAAGTCATGGATATTTTTATTCAAAAGCTTTCACAAACTTTAACGGTCGACTATGCGTACATTTTGGATGTAAAGGACGATACATTGGTGCTTTTGCGCGGAATGGAAAATGGGATTCAAATGCCCAATATGATTCCACCTATCAGGAAAAATGAGGGTATTAGCGGATTAGTGTGGGCAACTGAAAAACCTGTTTTCTTTAATAGTAAAGGAGAATGGGAAAATATTGCCGACGGTTATATGCCTGAAAATGTAGAAAGTGTTTTATGCGTACCAATTTTTAAAAATAAGAAAGTGGAAGCTGTTCTTTTCTTGGCCTCCACTAAAACAGGGCAATATGAAAAATATCAGCTGCCAATATTGGATATCCTTTGTTCGTATTTCGTTGTCGCCATTTCCAATGCGAGACATTATGAGCAAACAAGGAAAAATAGCGAGCATTGTCCACTAACAAAGCTTTACAATTATCGTTATTTTGATAATTTATTAACAGATGAATTTAAACTTCTTGATAAAGGCATTCGTAAAGAATTGTCTTTGATTATGCTGGATATTGACTCATTTAAGAAGATTAATGATACATACGGACATCAAAGCGGAAATGATATTCTCGTAATGATGGCTAAGCGTATAAAAGGCTTGATCGGCAATCGTGGAATTGTTGCACGTTACGGAGGCGAGGAATTTGTTATTCTACTAAAAGATACGAATAAAAATGATACATTACGTCTTGCAGAATTGTTACGTTTAACGATTGCTAATCGCCCATTTCTTTTTAAAAATTCTCTAGATGAAAATATGGACGAAGTCGAGGTGCCAATCACCGTTAGTATCGGAGTAGCTGTGGCCCCTTTCGACGCTGACGAAGCTTTAGCACTGATTCGCCACGCCGATCGAGCATTATATATTGGCGCGAAAAGAGCAGGGAAGAACCGAGTTGCGGAGTATGTGAAATGAAAAATCAACTCATTTGGAATTAGAGTTGATTTTTTTATTCAAATTGAAAAATAAGTAATAATAGAATAAATATTTACATGTAAATATACATATAAGATTATGAAGCTATTAAAAAGGAGTAAATGATATATTACATGAATGGAATCATAATAACATTTTTAACTGTATTCGGCCTTATTTTAGGATCTTTTTTTAATGTTGTGGGAATAAGGGTTCCGAAAAAAGAATCAATCATGTTTCCAGGATCACACTGTCCCGCGTGTAAGCATCGGCTTAAATGGTTTGAGTTAATCCCGATTTTTTCCTATCTTTTTCTGAAAGGAAGATGTCATTCATGTGGAATTAGAATTTCATTTTTGTATCCGTTTGTTGAAATGGTTACTTCTTTTCTTTTTCTACTTTCATATTTTAAATTCGGTTTAAGTGTTCAATTACTATTTGCATTGTTATTAGTCTCATTAATGGTGATTATTTTTGTAACAGATATCGTCTACATGCTTATTCCAGATAGAATTCTGATAATATTTTCTATCTTGTTTACCATCCTTCGAATTCTTTACCCAATGCAGCCGTGGTGGAATCCGTATGTTGGTGCAATTATTGCTTTTTTATTGCTTCTCATCATTGCTGTCATTAGTAAAGGTGCAATGGGTGGGGGAGATATCAAACTGTTTTTTGTTGTTGGATTAGCATTGGGAGTAAAAGGGGTTTTTACAACTTTTATATTATCGACATTCTTAGGTGCGATATTTGGAATAATTTTAATGATAATTGGTTTTTCCAAAAGAAAAGCGATTCCTTTTGGACCTTTTATAGGTGTTGGGGCAATTATAAGTCTATTATATTCTGATTCAATCATATCTTTATATTTAAATTTCTTTAAAATAGTATAAATAAAAATTTTGACGAAAACCTTCTGGAACAAGACGACAAAAGTCTTGTTCTTTTTTATATGGTATGTGTTAGCATTTAACAAATACGTGAGCGGGAGGGACAAAAATGGACAAGCAACCAGCAAACAAAATAAAAATTAAAATTAATGGTGATGAGCGTCCATTTAAAGAGGAGGTTGCGATACATAAGTGGAATGCAAATGAGGCGGAAACGGCTGCGGCAACGGAAAAAGTTTCAGAGGATGATCAATTTGAGTGGGTATTGCCTGAAGTAGAAGAAAATTCAATTCCCGAATTTAAAAAAATATATTATGAACCATCTCCTGAGAAGACAAAAACAGGTAAACTATTCAAAAAAAATTCCGGTTCTCATTATCTAACTATTTTTATTTCTGCTGCAACGGCCATTTCGATTGGCATCTTATTTGGATTTATTATGTTGAAGGTGATTGCCCACCAGACGGAAGGAGTTTCACAAAAATCTATTGGAAATAATTCGGGTGCTATCCCTACTGGAGCAGCCGCAGAACAAAAGAAAAATGTTAATCTTCCTGCTTTATCGACCTCCATTATTCAAGGTGGGGTATATGATGATGCAACAGAACCAGCGAATGAAATAAAGAGCAAGGGATTACCAACGGTTGTTATTCCTCTTGAAAGCAAGCAGTATGTTTTTATTGGGGTTGCAGATAACTTAGCAGCAGCTAAACAATTAGCTGTGGAGCAAAAAAAACAAGATGTACAAGTATATGCGAAACAATTAACATTTCCAGAAAAAAAAATAGAGGTTTCCTCACAGGATGAAAAAACGTTTGCTGAACAAACCGGTTCTCTATTTCAATTATTAGCGAGAGAAGCCTCTAATGCTTATCTGACCTCTAGCATGAACTCAGATAATCTATCAAAAATTGAAAGACAATATAAGCAAGTAGCAGGACTTAAGAATTTTAAAAGTAACGAGTTGAAAAAACTGCTTACTGCACAAAAAGAATGCTATCAACATCTATTGAGTTTTCAAAAAAGTAGAGATAAAAATGAAATAATAAGTGCGCAACAAGCCTTGCTATCATTTTTAAAACAATATAGTGAGTTGTAAAGGGGATAGATTATTTCTATCCTCCTTTTTAATGGACAATCCCATTGAGAATGACCTTCTTTTTTGATAGGATAAAAATGGATGTATCTCCAAAATTCATAACGAAGGGAAAAGAGTCATGCCAAAACTAATATTAGCCTCACAATCACCTCGCAGAAAGGAACTTCTCCAAAAACTACAAATCCCCTTTGAAACTATCGCTAGTAATGCCGATGAACAACTTACTGAAAAATTATCGCCCGAAGAAGCTGTAATGGAATTAGCAACACGAAAAGCTGTTGTCATTGCGAATCAATACAAAAATGAAATTGTCATAGGAGCAGATACGATTGTAGTAAATAACGGAAAAATTCTTGGAAAGCCGAAGGACAGAAAAATGGCTAAGGAAATGCTGGAGAGTTTATCTGGAAGCCAACATTCCGTTTATACAGGTGTAGCAATTATGTATGAGGAGAAACCATATTCTTTTTATGAAAAAACAGATGTAATGTTCTGGGAGTTAACTTCAGAAGAAATTGATCAATATTTGGATAGCGGTGAACCATTCGATAAAGCGGGTTCCTATGGTATTCAAGGACTAGGTTCTCTCTTGGTAAAGAGAATTAACGGGGATTACTTTAATGTCGTTGGATTACCTATTTCCAGATTGAATCGTTTTTTAAAAGAAAATAAATTTTTTTGAAACTTAACTCCATAGACGCTCGTCTAAAAGGAGGTAAAAATAATGATACGGGATTTTCCGCAAGATGAAAGGCCGCGAGAGCGACTAATTCAAAATGGTGCAAGCAGTTTATCGAATCAAGAGTTACTTGCAATTTTGCTTCGAACTGGCACAAAACAAGAATCAGTCATCCAAATGGCAAATCGTTTGTTAAAGAAATTCGAGGGGCTGCACCTTCTCAAAGATGCATCACTTGAGGAAATAATGAACATAAGAGGCATTGGATTGGCCAAGGCTGTTCAGATTTTGGCTGCTTTTGAATTAGGCAGACGTATTGCTAACCTCTCCTATGATGATAGGTACGTCATAAGAAGCCCTGAAGATGGGGCTAATTTTGTGATGAATGATATGAGATTTTTAGCACAGGAGCATTTTGTCTGACTATACTTTACATAAATACTAAAAAAATTAGTAAAAGAAAACCCTTGTTATTTCAACGTTTAATCCATCTTTCTCAAAGTGTATTTCCTTAACAAATAAATTTAAAAACTGATGTTTTTCTCTATCTGTTAGGTTCAGCCAGTTTAAATTAAAGTTGTTTGCAATTTCCTTTATATGTTCATGATCAACTTGTTGATTTACTGGTTGAATCTGTTTTAGTTGCTCTTCAAATTCTTCTAATGCAGTTTTCGTTTCCTTCATTCGATCCCCAAACTCATCATCAGTCATTAATTCATTTGCCCACGCTTTTTGGTACTTTTCTCTTTGTCTTTTTATTCTTTCAATTTGTTTTATTAAAACGCCCTTTTCTGACTCTTCATTTTTCTCTACTTTTGGCATAGAAGTAAAGGATAAATCCCTCATATATTTGATAAAGCCTGCATCTATTTTCTTTTGACTCACACTAATGGCCTTTCTTTTATTTAAAGCACATGCTTGGCAGCGGTATTGATTATGTTCAGTTATGTGACCATCTTTTTTACGGGTATAAGTTTGCCTTTCACTTGTCAGGTGATTACCACAGTTGGGGCAAATCAATTTCATTTGATACACAAAAAATGAATTTACTTTTCGTTTCTTTTTATTTTGTCTTTCGCTTAATATTTGAAGAAGATGTTCATATTCTTCTTTTGTCATAATTCCCTCGTGAGTATTTTCAATAATTTCATCTCTCCATTTAGTAGCACCATATAAAGCAGGGTTTTTAAGGATAGTTAATATTGAGGCTATGTGCCATTTATATCCTCGGATTGGAGGAAACCCACTATTATCAAGATAATCGGCTAACTGTCGAATAGAGTATCCTTGTTTGATTTTCTCAACCATGTCATCCACAATCTGTTTCTCATCTTCATTAATAACTAATTTATCATTTTTATCTTTATCAAAACCAAATGGAGCCTTAGCACTATATTTTCCTTGCCTAGCCTTTTCGATTTGACCCATGCGAACTCGTTCACCTAGATTTTCTCGCTCCCATTGAGCCATCAATGCAACTAACGAAATAAACATTCGACCGGTTGCTGTTGTAGTGTCATACATTTCTGTAGCCGACTTAAACTTACAATTATTATTATCGAATATATCTAGTAGCTTGTACAAATCTATAATAGATCTTGTAAGTCGATCAAGACGATATACTAATACAACATCCACAACCCCCTTTTTTATATGGTCTAACATTAATTGGAGCTGGGGTCTATTCATATCTTTTGCAGATATTCCCTCGTCTACATAAAACCTATATTCATTCCAATCTTGCACCTTACAAAACGCTTTTAATTTTTCACGCTGTGCGGAAATAGAAAACCCCTCTTTAGCTTGTTCCTCTGTACTAACTCGAACATAAATACCAACTGTCATTTTTATTCACTCCTAATTAAAAAGACGGGAGCTACCCGCCAATTAAATTGCTAACGTTAGAAATTTAAAGATCTACTGTGAACCTTATGGCTTTTCCAATTATTCTTGCTGGATTCAATTCAGAGACAATAATCGGTTCATAAGTAGGGTTATCTGGCATTAGAATAATAAAGCCGTCCTGTTTTTTTATACGCTTCAACGTAGCTTCTGTATCACCATTAAGTAAAACCGCAGCAATCTCTCCATTTTCTACATCGCTTTGTTCACGTATTAAAACTAAAGCTCCGTTTGGGATGGTAGGTTCCATGGAATTTCCTTTTGCTTCCAAATAGTAGGTATTACCACTTGGCGTTAATTCAGCTGACTCATATCTGTATCCTGAGAAATTCTCAGAAACATATATTGGTTCGCCGCAAGCAATTGTTCCTAAAATAGGGATAGACACTAACTGTGGATTAGTCGTATAAATATTCTCAGGCTTTTCTTCTGTTAAATCAGATCGAGATATCCCGAAATAATTTGCCATTAATTGAATCTTATCGATTCTTGGATATGTTTTAGCATTAATCCAATTTGATACGGTCATTTCAGGAAAATTTAAGTCCTTCGCTAAGTCAGTTTGAGTTTTTCCAGTTCTCTTTAGGTGTTTTTTTAGATTTTGTGACATAACGTTCTTTAATTTTTGTGAATCGTTCAATTTGTCCACCTCCTTTCCTATTTAATATACCGTTTTTCGGTAGGAATGTAAAGATAAAAAGTACCGTTTTAAAGTATTTTTTTATTTTTTAGTATTGACACTAACGTTTAACGGTAGTATATTTGGAACATAGAAATAAGGAAAGGAGTTGATAAAATGTTTCAAATATCACTTGCTTCAGCCAGAGTAAATGCAGAATTAAAACAAGAAGAAGCCGCAGAGAAAATAGGAATCACTGCAAAAACTCTCAGAAATTACGAACAAGGGAAGACAGCAATACCTGGTCACATTCTAAGAAAGGCAGCAAAAATTTATGGAGTACCTGAGGATTTAATTCGCCTTCCAAATGTGGATGATGGAAATTATGATGAGGATGAAAAATTTTTGAGATACACTACCGTTTAAAGGTATTATATCGGAGGGAATACTATGGGTTTAAATGTTGTAAACATACAAGGTAACCTCTTAGCGAATAGCCGAGATGTTGCGAAAATGATAGGTAAACGCCATTCAGATTTGTTAAGAAGCATTGATGGATATGTGGAAATTTTACTCAACGCAAAAATGCGTTCAGTGGATTTTTTTATCAAAAATACTTATCAAGACTCAACTGGTCGAGAATTACCATGTTACTTTCTTACTCGAAAAGGGTGCGATATGGTAGCAAACAAACTTACTGGCGAAAAAGGTGTTCTTTTTACAGCTGCATACGTAACTAAGTTTGAGGAAATGGAAAAGCAACTTTATAACTCTTATAAACTACCAACTAATTATAAAGAAGCGCTTTTACAATTGGTGGAACAAGTGGAACAAAACGAAAAACTTCAAACAGAAAATCTTGTTCTTTCTCAACAAGTAAACGAATTGAAACCTAAAGCAACTTATTATGATTTAGTTTTACAAAATAAATCATTACTTTCTGTAAGCCAGATTGCAAAGGATTATGGTTTGGGGGCACCAACATTAAACAAAAAACTTCATGAATTGGGAGTCCAATATAAACAAGGTGGAGTCT
This sequence comes from Heyndrickxia camelliae, assembly GCF_002844575.1. Lineage (GTDB taxonomy): Bacteria > Bacillota > Bacilli > Bacillales > Bacillaceae_C > Margalitia > Margalitia camelliae. The sequence goes on along the minus strand of NZ_PIQO01000027.1, from coordinate 631 downwards.
GGTTGCTTTATTCCAAATATCAAGATAAAGGATATACGCAAACTACTACACATGTTATCGATGAAGAAAAGTCAAAAATTCATACAAAATGGACTCAAAAAGGTAGACTTTTCATTTATGAATTATTAAGGAGCGTTGGGATCTTACCACTCATTGAAAGAGAAGATGTTGCATGATAAAAGTCATTCCACCACAGATTAGCGAAGAAACTAAAAAAGAAATGGCAAAATTCTTTTTAAGAACTTCCATTCCTCGTATTTTAGCAGAGGAAAAAAAGAAGAAAGAGCAGGTGGTACCAAAATGAACTATTTCCTTACTCTATATTTCTTCACATTATTAGTAGCATTGATAAGCATTATGGTAAGTGATCAATTTTTAGGAGGTGAGGAAAGTGAATAAACCAGAGATTATTTCTCAAATTATAGGAGTCTTTGGACAAGCAACCAGAACATGCCGGTATAGATTATTTCGGAAATGAAATCCTTGTTGGTGATTCAATAGTTATCGATCCAGTCAATGGTGAAACAATTTTAGAGGAACATTTGGAAGATTACTTGATTGAAAAATGTGGATTTGAATTTAAAACTGCGGAATAGGAGGGAAAATGATGGATATTACAGTTAATGAACAA
>NZ_PIQO01000026.1 GCF_002844575.1 Heyndrickxia camelliae | reverse complement strand
GTTCGATATTCGCTAACATAATCATTCTCCTCCATCGATTTATTTTTATATTTAAACTTTTAATTTACATTGCAATTTTACTTATCTATAATTAATAATTGGTGATTAAAATGACTGAATCTAAAATAGAAACTAAAGGTATTGATACTAGTATTGTTTACGACTATAAAGAATTCCCTGATGAAACCGAGGGACGTTGTGATAATTGTGGTAAAGCGCATTTTGAAAGTACAGTCAAAGATTATAAATTCATTCGTAAATGTCGTAATTGTGGAATGACTAAGAGTATTTGAGGGATCTGCAACAATCCCTCATTTATTTACTTCTTTTTTCCGTTCTAGTTGTTCAAAAAACTCTCTGACTTGTTCTACTGTCAATCCTGCCCTTTTAGCTTCCATCAACAACTCATACCATTCTTGATAACTAACTTCAGATTGGATTGTAAGTACCTCCTTTCTTTTTATGTAACAATCCAATCTTACAATGTATTTATCTACAAACTCTCAACAAATTACTGCACATCTGTTTAATTGTAATTTCTCCATTTTCAATTTCTTGCATCGCTTCTTCAAGTGTTAAATTTGCGAACATTCCATCTGCAACATAATCTAAAAAGCACAATTCAATATTACTGGCATTTGGTTCCCCTTCATAACCTGCAGCATCTAAAACTCGTTGAAATAATTCCTCCATTCATTTCATCTCCTTTAGATTTATTAATTACATTTTATCAATTTATTTATATTAATACAATACATTTTTTAAATTTATTTTCAAAAAAATAAGCCATCTAATGATGACTATTTAACCATACCTAATATTTTATTTACTTGGTGTTTTATATAATCATTGCTGTCTCCATACCATATATTTGCTTCATTTATCTCACCATATGCTAAAATCTGCAATATCTCTTTAATTCGGTTAAATTCAGACATCATTACTAATTTAATATCATATAACCAATCTAAGAATTCTAATGACTTGTTGTATTGATCCTCGTTCAGTGTAAATATCATTTAAAACACCCTTCCCTAATTTAAATATTCTACCTGATTTCTATTTAAAGCTTCCACAATGTCCCTGTATAGTTTCTTTGTCATCATCCCATTTTCAAGATGGATAGTCCCCATATTCTTACGTCCGTTTGTTTCAATGACCGTTGCTGTCAATGTCTTGTTGCAGTGGTTATACTTGAATCTCCTCATTATAAAACCTCCTACATTAATTTAATTGTTAATCGTGTCGATTTTAATGATATTATATAAATTCTCATCTACTCCACCTAATTCGATACCTGAATTTAATATTACTATGTTCTGAATTTCTGATAACATGTGCTTTAAAATATGATCATAAGACACTTCTTTTTTACCATTATCCCACCAAGCTCTTTTAAATATATCTGTTATGAATGTATCTAATTTAAATTGTATATGACCATTAGCTACTAACTTTTGATAAACATCTGTTACCATGTGCAGCACATTATACTGATATGTTTGTTCTAAGGATAATCCATAAAATTCAGAAGGAAAGTGAACTAAATCTTTTTCATAATCTGTTCTTGGATAATGTCCCTTTGTATATAAAATTAATTGTTTTTCCCAATATTTAAGATCCATTAAATTTCCCCTCCCATAAGCAGTCTTTTATTTTGAATTTTCTATTAGAGTACCTAAAATATTTCCAACCTGACTAATAGAATATTGATATTGTTTATCTAAATTTTCTCTGGACTCCCTTAGATCTTTTTGCAATCTTGTGTTTTCTCTTTTTAGTCTTCTATTTTCTTCAATGATTTGTACCGTCATTAAAGCGTTTTGATAAACTTCCTCATATTCATCATATTCATTTTCCCATAAACCATTTTCAAAATCTCTATTACTCATAATGTTTACTCTTTTCATCCTATTCTCTCCCTTCAAGTCTTAACGAAATGGATATTTTATCTAGTAATTACTAAGCCATTTTTCAAAATTATAACGATCAGGATTAAACGCTCTATCTATATCCATTTCACTAACAACTTCTCTAAATCCAAAATCTAAATAATTGAATGGTTTATAACAAAATAACCTTTTATTAAACTTTAAGAATGTAAAACCTAAATTATTTGTATAGGTATTTTCTTCAAAACATTTATCACAAAATTCTTTTGTTCCATGATAACTTCCTATGCCAATATCCTCTGTTACCCCTTCTCTAATTCCAATCACTTCTTTATCTCCGCATATCTCACATTCTTCTATATTTACAGATTTAAATCTCATGAGAATACCTCCATTTCCGTTAAAATCAGATTTTTAATCTAATATTTCAATTCTAACTCTTTTGCCATAATTAGCTCTCAAGATATCATTTACATTAACACCATCAATTGCATAGCCTTCAGGATACCAGTCACCTTCGTTACTATCGACAATTACACCTTCGTGAACTTGTAAATATGGAGTGTGATATTCTTTTACCAACTGTTCCACTAAAAACTCTTTTGTAAATCCTCCTTGCGAACCTCGACTATATTCTTCCCCTCTTTGTACTCCATCCTTGTAAACTACTAGTTCGATTTCTTGCCATTCTACAAAATTCTTTACATCGGTATTAGGATCACCATCCCAATCTATTTTGGCACCAGCTTCTCGAATTTCTATATCTAAACCAGTTATATTTTTAACTTCATTAACTGCTTCTTGTACAATGGATTTAAAACTTTCAGATCCTCCCTTTAAATTAAATTCGTGTACTAAACAATCTTTTTCTTTTTCAAATATTTTACCATCCACTGCCTTATAAATTTGTTTCATAGTGTTCCCTCCTTATAAAATTAGAAATTTATTTCAAAATACCTTTCATCACTTCATTAAAGGCTTTTTTATATCCTTCTCCTTCATTTCGAACATTCCAAACTTCATAACATGCATCTACATGCCAGTGATAATCTGATCTCGGATTATTGTTTGCATAAGCTGAAAGCCATATTTTACTTTTAGTTTCTTCAAACAACTCCTCATCTGACATGTTATTAATTTTATTTACATATTCCATTTTTGGTTTACCGTAGTTGTCATTCCCATCAAATCTATTCATTTTTCTCATCTCCTAATTATTTTATTAGTAATATATTTTCATTACAAATTATGAATCCAAATATACCCTGTTACTACCGCTAATCCTATAACTAAAACTGTATATGTGTTTTTCTTTATGTATGCTGTCATTATTATTTCACCTCCATCATTTTAATTTATTTATATTACTTTGTTAAATTTACTTTAGATAATTTCACTAGATTAATTGTATATGGTCTTTCTTGTGTTTGACGAGGTAATTTTACTTTGTTTAAGTTGATCATTTTAACACTCCTCTCCTTTTTAATATTGATTTAATTAACAAAATTCATGTGAAGCTTCAGATGTTCCCATTATAAGGTTTCTTAGTTCCTCTAATTTATCAGTATAATTTTTCAATTTTTTCACCTTTTTAGAAAGACATATTTCCATCCTTTCTACTGTACTTCATGATTCTTTAGTTCATTTTAAGTAATATCAACATTTGATCTCCAATTTCCTCTTATAATTCTCAAATCTTCATCTTCATCTTTATCAAAAACCTTATTGCATTTTGGACATATTAAATAAGATTTCAAAGTATCAGTGTAATATTCGCTTGTCATTCTACCTTCTCTGCCATCTTGGGTAATTTGATACTCTATTACACTTTCTTTTCTTTCTCTTATTCTTAATGGACTTCCACATGTACATAGTGGTTTTCTATATGTCATTTTATACACCCTTTTTTTATAAGTATCTTGCATAATAAATTTGTTATTTTATTCACTTATATAATTAGCTAATAATTTAATTACATTCTTGTTGTGACTATTGACAATTCCCATCGTTTTCCCATTAAAGACCGGAATATACAGTATTTCTCCATGCTCGTTTTCTCTAGCCAAGTATTCTAAAACTCCATCAAAGCCAATTGATTCCCATCCCATTGATATCAATTCCTCTTTAGTTCTATCCATGCTCTTCATACTCCTTTGTATATTCAAATATTTAAATCATCTAAAATCAATATCGTTTTCATTTCCACAAGAGCATTGAATTATAACTCTTCCTTGCACTGGATAAACTTCAAGCTTATTAAAACTATTAGCGTTTACATCTCCAGTTTCAATTAATATTTCTTCACCACATTGCATACATGTAATTCAAAACCCATTTACACCAACTCCTTATTAAGTTATAATACCTGTTTTAACGTGACCTACTAAGTAATCTTATTACTTCATCATCGTTTTCAGCGTATACAATAGTGAGAGTGGATTCTGGATTAAATACCCCTTGCTCTAACCAAAGTCTTCCATCAACTATTTCATTATTCTTACTTTCATTCACTAAAACTAATCCATAATTCACACAATCTTTGTTGTAAGACATATTAATATCCATTCCTAATATTTCTTCTGCTTCCTTTATAGTTACTGTTTTAGTTTTCATTTTTAATTACCTCCATTTTTCTTTTATTTTACCATCTCAATCACATTAAAAGGGAAACTTTATTTAAAATGTGATTGCGGCATATTTCCTACCTGTAACTAGGTTTTTAGTGTAACTATAAGACTTATTTATGATCTGAATTCTGTTATTTCCCATTTTGTTTTTAAGTTCAATTGATTCAACTTCAAATTGACTCATTTCTTTCTCAAAAAATTTTTCAGCAGCTAAATCGACCATTCGCACCATATAATATTTAATTTCTGTTGGCATGTATTATTCCCTCCTCAATTTATCTTAAGTAAATTATATCAATTTAATTTTATTATTACAAGTGTTATTTTAATTTATTTTTAAAATTATTCAAAAAGAAAAGCCTCCTTTTTAAGAGGCTTAATACACCAATACATTTTCCTTTACATACTGTTTATAAGTCTTCCTATATACTTCATCCTTGAAGTTTAATGACACATGTATAGGTTCGTCAGTTTCTTTAAGGAATCCAATCAGCAGCATATAAGCTATTTTCGCTTTCATTGAAATGTCATTTTTTCCATTAATTTTAATATGGAAAGGAGCTTGTGGAATAGGAATTCTTTTATCTGCCATTGCAAACTTTTGTGAAATTAATACAGCCCAACCATCTTTACCTGTGTATTTTTCACTCATGTCATCAATATATTTTACACGATCATAATTTTCATACAATAAGTCTAGGATCTTAAATACATACTCCTTATCTTCTTCATGATTCCGGTTAAATACTGCACTTAATTTCTTCATGTCATAGACAAAATCATGTTCCTTCATATTCATTAAAAATTCTCTTGGTTCAATAGTCATATAATCCCCTCCATGAAAGTGTATTCTACTTATTTACCATGCATTACTGTTTTAACTTCCTCATGTACAAATTTACATAAAGCATAGATACCGACTAAAACCAATGGAAAACCTAAACCCATTAAATCAACTCCTTTTGAACTAGATAGTAAATCATATGGGATGATATTCAGGAATATGACATTAACAATTTTATTAATTTATTATCATTATTTGTTGCACTTGTGGACATAAAAAAAGACAGAATAATAATCTGTCTCTCTTAGAAAGGTAAATCAGTAACATATTTAGGTTCTTTGATTTCACCTTTTGTTTTATCCCATCCTAAAGTATATTCTGTATATTGACTTACATTTAATAATACCCAGCCTAAATCTAAATAATCATTGACAACTTCTTCACGACTTGTTGAAAATACCTTAATGATATCTGGATAATTATATTGTTTCTCCATATTCATCCCCCTTTGATTCTTTAATTCTACTATATCAAATTATCCAAATAAAGAGATAAAACTGAGTTTTTATAATGATTGCAAGCGTTCTTCTAATGTGAATTTTAAATCCCACAATTCATTGTTTTTAATATGTCTAGAATTCTCATTTGTATTTGGATAAACATATTGACTTAAATTTTCTAGTTTATTGCTTATTTCTTTAATATCACCTTTTACTTCAGTTCTAATTTCGCTAATCTCATCATGTAAATTATCAATATGATCAATTAATTTTAGAATTACATTAATTAGATATTTTTCGTTCATTCTCCCATTCCTCCAGAAAGCTTTTCATTTTAATTGCTAATTCATCATTTAGTCCGTATCTACATTCCAAAGCATATTGAATACTATGTAAATCATCAAATGAAAACAACTCGAAAAATTTCTTTTTATATTCGTTATCTTTCACGATTCATTAACTCCCTTTATGTAAAAGTTTTTATTAATTCCACTGGTGCATGAATAGTAATTGTATTATAGCATTTCGGACAAATAAACTTTCCATATTCATTATTTGATACTGTTAATGGTTTATATGGTATCTTACATTGTTCACATTGTATTATGTTTTTCATTCACTTAGTTCCATTTCACACTTTTTAATTTTATTCATTAATACATTCCTTTGACTTTCACCACACCATGCAAAAGGATGAGTTGTCTTTGTTGATTTAATAAATTCATCTAGTGTCATTCTCTTTCTATCAGCAACCATTTTCACAAATGCTTCATGATTCAATCTTTCCCAACAATAAAAAGTTTCTGTAAGATGGTGATCCCATTCTTGCACAATTACATCATAAATTTTAAAATCCTCGTGTGGATGAAGTTTACTTCTCCATATTTGTCCTTTTTCTAATTTAATCATATTATTTACCTCCTACTCAAGATTTTATATTTCAGTATCAAATATTTTTTGTCTTTGTTCAACTGTATAATGTTCAGGTGCTGAAATAAATTTCTTCATTCCATTAAATAATTTCTTCTCATTTTCATCAAATATAATTAAAACTGGTGTTTCAGTAGAGTCATATACCTTACCATTTATCAATATTCTCATTATTAATCCTCCTCATAATCAAGTCGTGAATCAACTATTGTTAAATTATCTATTATATTCTTACAAAAGTTTCTAATAAAATGTAAATGGACGTTTATTGCATCTGTGTATGTATTTTGATAAGTCTGATATAGTAATTTCCGTCTAGTATGTGATTTTTTATCATATTCCCAAACAAAAGTTTCATAAGAATAAAATCTGCCTATTCCTTCATAATTTCTTTCTATTTCTGCTGAAGAAATATATCTATCATTGATAATCGTTGTTTCTATATTTCTACTATTCATCATATTCAACTCCTAAAGCGTATAATGCTGCTTTGCAAATTGCCATTGCTGGAGTATCACCATATCTAGCCCAACATTCTACAGGACTTCCATTATTGGCAAAAGCGAAAATTCTACATTCATATGTTCCTTGAAATTCTTTTGTTATATCAACTTCATCAAACTTTTCAACAACTAACCAAGCATCTTTTATATTTTCTGAAGGTCTGAAAAGTGTAGCATCCTGATCGTCATTTAAATATACCCAAAAACCTCTTTCAGTTTCCGAATGTAAATCAAATTTCAAATGTTTAATTATTAATTTATCTATTTGTCTACTCATTTATTATTCTCCTTCTTTTTTAATCTCTATAATATATTCATAATCAAAATTAATCTCTATTCCATCTGCACAAACGGTATTATTATCAATCTTTATTAATTCATCGCATTTTATAAAAATATCTCCGTCATATTCGCCACCATTTTGTGAAATTGTTACGCAATATTTATTCATGTTATTACCTCCTTATTTTTCACTAATTTTAATCATCGCTTTATCAACCTTGAATATGTCATTCCCTTTATTATCTGTAAATGCTACATTCTCAACAATTTTGTATTTTGTTTTTATAATTTCTGCTACCCTACTCATTGCCGAGTTACCATCCATATAAAGCCCAGTCCATAATTTACAAATGTCCTCAATATCAGATATTTTTGATTTATAATCTTCCACCAGTTCACCTCCTTTGACTATGAAAAAAGGTCAACTATTCGCTGACCTTGATGTTATGCAAAACTTAGTTCTTCACCTGTTCCAATAAATTCATCGTATAAATCAATTGGATCATATTCAATTGCTGCAACATGTTGATGTCTACCTATGCACAATAGATTTTTAAATTGTTTTCCATAAAATAAATCTTTCTCGCTTGTTAGTTTATCTTCTGTAAACAATTCAATGATTGTATAGTCACCTTCATTAATTATTCTATGTTGACTTAGTGTGTCTCCGTGAACTGCGATTTTTAATTCCTCAATTTCCTCTTCTAACATATCCATGTTTAAAATGTAATTTACTTTTTCCATTCAATTCAATCTCCTTTTGTGTTTGTTTTGTTAATTTAATTATATATTGTTATTAATGAGAAGTCAACAATTTTTGTATATTTATTTTTAAAATCAGAGATTAAAATGTACCTTTCATCGTGATTTATTTTACTTAGGTTCACATAAGACCTGAGTTAAGTTGCAAACAAAACTTAAAGCTGTTATACAATTTTTCATATTTTCAAAAATCACCTGCGATATTTCGGGTTGACTGTTATATCAAATTTCAAACCCGAATACCGCAAGCGATCTGTTATATAGTTTCTCATGATGTCAATTTCAATAATTCTTCTGTATTCATAATGTAGTATGATTTATTTTTCATTACATCATTATAGGATTGCTCCCCTTCAAAATCGTTTATAACTTCTTTTTCTTCCGGTGTCATGTCTTTGTATTGTGCTTTACCATAGGAAGGAGGAAGCCAGCCTTTTCTCTGTGATCCAAAAAGATTAAATTTTTTCAAAAGCTCCATATTCTTAAATTCAATGTGACAAGTACCTTTTTTATAAAATGTAATGTAAAAATACTTTAATTCTATTTTCTTAGTTTCTCCATAGTGTTCAGCCATTTTTAAAGTTTGTTCCATATCAATTTCTTCTGTTCTTCCTGAATCCAAGTAATTGAATACTTTTTCAATATCTCGCAATTTTTCCAAAACATCATAATGTGATGGATTATACCGACCCCAAGAATATTGCATGTCTCTATAACCATTTAAAGGAATAATAACCTTGTGATTAATTTTATATGCTTTGTTAGTTTTCCAGCCATTGTACATATGCACGTTCTTTGATTGCTCATCATAGTAATGTTTATATGAAAACTCTTCAAATAGGTTTAAAATGGTATCTTCTACCCCTTGCACCATTTCTTTATTTAGCTGAATACGTAAAGAATAAATGTTATAGAATGAAAAATCATAGTCTTTTAATTCCTGTACATACTGAAGATACTTTTGTTTTAAATTACTTGTAAATAGTCCCATGAATTGATCATTGCTAAATAATGCAGTCCAGTATTTAAGCCTAATTTGCTTTATATAAGCATTTTCTAAACTACTTCCCTCTTTATCCTCATATTCTAAACCAAGTTTTAGAATTGGGTTGCTGTTATCTTTAAAACTCGTTAGCATTAATGGCTTAAGACTGTTATACTCTTCTATTAGCTTTAATCCGGCTTTGACTTCAAAATTATACTGTTGTACAATTCCCTTTATAAAATCAGAATCTATTAAATAATGATTGTTATATTCATTATTATTCTTATGTATCTCTTCTTGCTTCAGTTCGTCCAATATCACGCTGTTATATTCAATTTTAGGAATGTTAATATAGATAATTGCCGTTTCTACGTCTGTTTTTCTTTCTGCATCTGTAAAGGCATTTTGAACAAATTCAACCTTTGCATTATATTGCTCTAACTTTTGGATCAATTCTTTTCTTGTATTTGTATATGGATTCTTTAAAGTTTCCCCATTCAATAAACAAACAATTTGACCGCCTTTTTGCTGCATTTCAATAGCCTTTAATAGATGTTTATCCCCTTGACTAAATGGAGGATTCATAATAATGCAATCGTATTTTTTAAATGTGTTATAGGTTAAAAAATCATCGTGAACAAGTCTAAATTTCTTCCCCTGTAAAATGTATTGCAAATTGTTATCTAGTTCTATTGTGTCAATATCATAGTTACTTCTGTTATATGACTGGTGATATTTGAACTTTTGTGTTATAGCCTCCACTAGATCCCCTTTTCCTGCTGATGGTTCTAGGACTGTTCTAATATATCGAAAATCTATATTGGATAACATTTTATTAATTAGCTTTGTTGGAGTTGGATAAAAATCAGGATTATTGTTAAACATTTTAAAACCTCCTAGCAATATTTAAGGTTTTTTGTTATAGCAGAAACCTTGTAAAAAACTGCCTTGACTGTTATATCAGAATCTAGGTTTATAAGTGTTTATAATTGGTTTTATTTCCTGCTCCTCAAAATAATTTAGAATTTCGTCATACTGTTTATTATCACATGAATGGTATTTGCTACTTGTTATTCTCATTCCGTCCCTTTCTTCTATATTGTGTAATACTGTTTCCGGTAATGATAGCCAACCTTTATAGACTAACAATGTAGAATAGAAATGCTTATAGTGTAACTTCCTTTTATTCTCCGGTGTAAATGTTAATTTAATTGCCTTGTCATATTGTGCATATTTTTCATTTTTCACGCTGTCAAATGTGATTCTGTTTGTTATAATGCCTCCCCAATCAGATATATAAAAGAGTGTTAGTTTTTCACCTTGTTGGATGTCTGCATCTGCAAATTGTTCTTGAATGCTGTCCACTTCCTGCAATATCTTATACATAGCAACTTTTAAACAATCAATTTCTAATTGTTGAATAATATCTTTTGTTAATTTAATTTCGTATTGTTTTAATTTGTTTTTAACCGCTTCTTTATACTCTTTCCAGTTTTCATTTTCCCATGTTCCACTGATATCTAATTCATCAATTACACTTGTTGAAATGTCTTCCAATACACTTGCTTGATGTTGTAATTCTTCTTGATCCTCTCCGCTTAAAACTTGCTCGACTGTTATATCTTTTTCAATGGTTGCATTGTCTGTAAGTCCAACATAACGAGCATATGAATAGCCCTGAGCATCAATAACGAATTGTAACTTGTTGTTATAATAAACTGCGACTCCGTATAGATTCCATTTAACCGTTTTTCTTTCATAATCATCCATGTTATAGAAGTCTGTCATTGAATTAATACGGTTGTCTTCTGTAAAGCTGCCGCCAGTATTAGCAAGGAAATCAAAATCTTTTAAAAGCATGTTAGAGAAATTATCTAATGCTTCTAAGTTGTCAAAATGTACTTCTTTAGTGATTTTTACATCTTCCAAAGAATATTTACCTTTTTCAACTTCTTCCTTGTATTGATCCAATGTGTTATTTTTATTTAAGTCTGCGAATTCTGCACCAGTTACAAAGTATTTTTCATTTTCATTTAGTTCTTTCACATCAATGCTGTTATAGATATTTTCGACTTGTTTCTTTTCTTCTTCTTGTTGCTTTTTATATTCTTCATTTCTTCTTTCTTGTTCTTTTACATATTCTTGATACTCTTTTTCTTTTCTTTCTTCTTCAGCTTTTTCAAACTCTGCTAGTTTGGAATCAAATTCTTCCATTTCTTTTTTAATATCTTCTGTTTGTTCAGTTTGTGTATATTGCCAATGAATCTCAGCCCAACCAGTAAAATTATATACTCCTGCATAGTCTGTATATGGATCGGCTGCACTGTAACAATGTTTATAAGCATTTAAAAGGTTACTGCAGTATTCTAGGACTGCATTTAAATAAGTTGATCCTTTTTCGAATGGACTTGATTTAATATCAAAGCTGATTCTTCCAGAGTATGGAACAGTTACAGAGAATTTACATTGCGGAAATCTTTTTCTAATGTGAGTTCTAATTTCCTTCGCTATTTCTTTACAATCTTGTTCTTTTTGGGATTCTGTTAACTCTATACCTTTCCATCTTGTAGCATCCCATAAGCTTAAAGTTTTTACTTTAGCATGTTTCTTTACTTCCTTAATTGGTGCTGCGGTTACTTCTTCATTGTTTGTAAGACTGTTAGCAATTTGGAAAGTGTTTTCAGATTGGCGAGCATACCAGCAATTTTTAAATGATGACCAACGAAATTTATTAGCTTTTAAATTATCTCTTACTTCTTTTGATGGTTTAGAGTTAAAGTATAATTCGATCCCGTTTAATTCTTCATTAATTTTCATTGCTACTGATGTCATTTGAAACACTCCTTAAAAATTGATTTAATATGTATTTGCTATCGTTAAATACATTATAGCAATTTATTTTTATTATTTCAATAGTTTTTATAAATTTATTTTAAATATTTTTCACCAAATAAATGATTGATTTTATGGTGAATAGAAAAGAAAAAACAGCCTTTTGGCTGCTTAGTTAAGTGTTAACTGATTATCTGTATATGCGTAGTATTTACCGTCATTAGCTCCAGCAAGTGAACATGAGTAGTTATCTTTGAGAATTGCTTCAATGATGAATTTTTTCCCTTTATTTGATCCCCATGTACATATAACTGTTTGCCCGACTTTGTAATTGTTCATATTAGTTTATCCCCTTTTGTTAATTTAATTTCTAATCAAATTTATTTTTTATTAGATTAATACAGCTGCTATTCTTCCGTTAATTGTTTTAAGTAATGCTTTTAATTCCATTCCTCTACTAGTCATCCATTCTTCAAATTGATCTTGTTCGAATTCATATTCTTCCATATCATCAAAGAATGTTACATTTAATCCCTCATCAAATAATAAATTTTCTTCTTTTGTATACATTGTATCGCTTCTTGTTTCCAGTAATTCGTCAATATCCTTATCAAAATATTCTACAGTTGTTTTAATATTCATTTTACATTCCTCCAAGTTATAATTTATTTATTATAAAATATTGTTTTTATTACGAAGTTTAATTACTATAAATTTCTCCGGTAACTACTTCATTAGAAGAATGCTTTGTAATATTTATAAATGGTTTACTGTGTAATGTTGGGATTAGATTAAATTTATAAAATCCTCTTTCATCCCATTTAGCCACACCAATTGCAATTTCTCTTTTTGTTTTCTTATTTACTAATTTTGCGTTATATAACATTTTACATATCCCCTTTAATCGTTTTATATATCGTTTAACTTTAATTAAATTATAGCAATTTATTTATATAATGTAAAGTGTTTTTATTTATATTATTTTCAATCCCCTTAAAACCATTATATTATTAGGAATTTATAAAAATAACCATCATAATTATGCAATGGCTTATAGAAAATTTATTAAGTTCATGAGAAAAGCACAGCCTTTCGAGTGATAAAATACCACTGTTTAGGATCTTACACTTTACATAGTGAATAGGTATCGTTATTTGCATACACAATATAGAGTATATGCAATGTGTAGAGTGTAAAGGTTATGTAGTGTATATATGTTTGTGTAGTTAGGCAAATAACTTCTTTCAGCGTGAAAACAAGTTTTCCCACTGACTTATATTTTTATATGTATTAGTATAATTATTAATTTAATATGTATTAATTTTAACTATCTCGTAATATATAGGGAAGAAGTATATAAGATAACTTTTTCGGCAAAAATAGGCTTTATCCTTAGAGCCTCAAGGGATTTAACGAAAAAATTATGTAGCAAATTAGAAACATATTGTATTTTTTAACGTTGATTTTATAACCCTATTTTTCGATTATGTGTCATTTTAGAAACATATTATATATTTAATTATTTAAGTTATGTTTACTATTAAAGAATTCCTTCACCTCTTTAGTTATCTTTTGACCTCTAAAGAATAAGCTAGGATCAATATAATACTTTTTATTTCTCTTATCGTTTTCATTTTGTTCAGTGTATAAGATTTCATTTTCAATAAGTGTTTTTATAGTTTGATTAACCTTCTTTCTATTCCATCCAGTTAATTGTACTATGTCATTTTGGTTTAAATATGTTCCATCTGATTTAATTAAACAATTGTCTTCATAGTTTAAATAGGATGATAAAACAGTTAAAAAGCCAATCATTTCTATATCAATTTTTTTATTTTCCATTGTTTTATTCAGCTCCGTATCAAATACCTTTACAAATTTACTTTTAGGTTTCCAGTTTACTTTAGATTTATCTTTTACTTGGAAAGATAGTTCTATGTCATCCATTTCTAAGTCATGTGATTCAAGAAAATCCTGAACAGCATTGACACCTATTGTCTGTCCTACCTTTCTCATTTGTTCAATGAGTTCCTTTTTATTCAATTAAGTAACATCTCCTTTTCGGTTTAACTATATAATTGCTTAACAATGATTTCACATGAGATTATGTAACTTTGATTCTATTATTTTATTGTTTCATAAATGTTGTATATTCTTCTATTAACTTATTAATTTCCGGTGTGCGTTCATAAAGCCAAAATGTTTTATGTGTTGTTTGGTGTAAAGCTGCACATATATAAGATTGCTTATGTATTTTATGTAAATATTTGTGTAACGATGAATCATAACAAAAGAAATAATTTGACAATTGCTTAACCTCCTGAATTTTTCGTTATTTAATTTTATATGTCAGTGAAAAAGTACAGACTTATCCCCTCATTATATATTATATTGATTTATTCCTATTACGACAACTAAATATTGAAAATAAATTACTAATTAGCGATAGAAAAGATTAATTGATTGTTGGATATATGATAAGTATTGCTTATTGATTTAATTATATAAAAAAGAGAATCAAAATTGATCCTCTTAATAGTTGAAAAATATTCTAATATTCATGTGATTTTCTCCAAATAGTTCTATTTCATCCCCATTTGAAAATTGATATAGTGCCTCACGTTGTCCATTCTGTACAAAATCATATACTTTAGTAAGAATGTCTTGATTGATTAGTTTATTGAGGTATGGAGTGAATAAGTCATTATTCCAGCTTGATAAGCCTTGTTTATATCCTAAGTTATTAGCATAATCAAAGCTGGAATGTGGATTGGAGTTGTAAGTGTATATTTGTTTTAATTCCTTGTGATTGGTTAATAGTTGTAACATGTGTATTGCCTCCTAATTGGTTATGATAATTTAATTTATTCACTTTAGTGGATATGTCTAAATAGCAATCTAATTTTATTAATTAGATAATATATTTATTAGAGTGTAACCGGTTAAGAGTGATAATGTAATAACTAATACAGTGTATGAATGTTTATGTAAGATTGTTTTCATGTGTAAAAAACCTCCGTGATATTTTGGGCTTGCTGTTATATTAAATTTTAGGCTGCAATATTTTTGCTTTGCTGTTATATGAAAATTGACTGGTGATATTTTGAGTAGTCTGTTATATAAAAATACTTAGCAATATTTTTGTTGTTCTGTTATATGGATTTTACCTAGTGATAATATTCGGTTGCTGTTATATGGAATAATTGCTTGGAATATAACAAGTGAACTGTTATAGAGATATGAGAATACAAGTGTATTATATAATTGATGAATATTAAAGTAGTATATACGTTAAAAAAGACATACCTCTATAACGTTCATATTGACTATATAAGAGGCTTTTCGAACATCCTATATAGTTATAGTTATTTAATTATGTTATGTGGATTATATCGCCTGCTGAGTAGCTTCTGGAGTATATGGAATTAGATTATAATTAGATAGTTCTATATCAGACAGTTGTCTATCGTATGCAATGATTCCATATTCACCTATAGTATTATCAGTGAATACATAGTTATTTATTTGTGTTAATGGTTCGGTATTTGTTGTATTCATATAGTACCAGTAAAGTCTATACTGTTTATATTCGTTCATATAGTCGCTAAAATGGTTATTGAATATATTGTGTATCATTGTATGATACTCATCTATTGGCATACCGTTTGATCGTACATCGAAATGTAATACATTATTATTGTAAATATATTTGGTTGAGCTAATACCGCAGTCTGATTTATTGATTAGTTGTAAGCCTTTCTTTTTCATAAAGTGTAATAATGTACATGCTTCCCTCATTAGATCCCTTAAATATTCTTTCCTATTCTCTTTTTGTTTCTGATTGTATTCGTATCGTTTGATATAGGATTGTAATTTATAATATCTTTCCTGTTGGTCTAATGATTCATTTAAGGATGAGATATAGGAAAAATATTCTTTCATATCATTGTATGACATGCTACCCTTTGAAAATGTATATTCCTTTTCTAGTTGCTGTAGACGTTCATTTGTCATAGTTGGATGATTTGAAGCTATAACCATTGTCACTGGTGATTTATTATTAATAGCATAGTTGTAAGCATCCATATAGTTGTCAAAGGATTGTTTGTAAAAATGATATGTGACTGGTTGAGTATTAGAAGGCTGCTGAGGTGCAACCTCCTTTATATATTCCGTGTCAAAGTCGTTTGATATACAATATGCTTCAGCTTCTGAATAAGTTGAGAATGTACGGTTAAACGCTGTATAAGATACATCTTCATTATTATCAGTTGTTTTATTCTCCTCTTTTTGTTCATTTAATTCTATATTGTTTAATACTGATTTAATTGTATTGAATACTTCATTTACTAATCGTTCTGATATGGCATTCTTAAAATTGTTTTTAATAACTTTTATTAGTTGTTCGTCCGTTACATCCATAAAGTTGTCTTTTAATACATTCACTAGTTGAGTATCATTGTTATTTAATTTATTTAGATATTCCAGTGCTTTTTCTGTTTGTTTATTTACTTCCTTTTCAGCAAGTGCAACCTTTTCCGCTTTACGTTTTTTAAGTCCAGCTTTTTTGCAATCCTCAACTAGTACATAGTTCCATCCAAACCTTTCATCATGTTTGAATATCATATTTAACATAGCATTGAAGCGTTTATATTCCTTTATACCTGCGTTCGGTACCGCAAGCCTACCTTCCATATTGTAGAAGTCAAAGCGTCCTATCTCTTCTTTATAAATGTACGAAGGTGAATCGTATTGTACTATGTATAATAACCAAGGTGCTGTTTGATCCTTTTCGAATTGAACATATTTGTAATCAGTAACATTAAATTTTTTTAACATTGTAACCGCTCCTTTTAAATAAGTATTATTTAACTTACTTATATTATAACATGATTTATTTTTATTGTCAATTTAATTTTATTAATAAAATTTTTGAGATTTTTTTGGTAGTTTAAAAGATATTTATGAGGATAATCGTGTGCGTGTAGATATAATATAATGATAAGAAAAAATTATGGTATGTTGGAGTGTGATAATATATACTTATGAATGTGTTCTATTATTGTCACGCTGTTATTAAACGATTTTTGGAAATTTTTTGGTATTTATAGACAAGATGTTAATAGCTTGTCCAATCTAGCAATAATCCAGTAAAAACGGATTAAAAGCTAAAGGTGTATATAATGAATATTAGATATAGGTTAAAGGGGGTTATTTTACATCTAAATCTCCTAATTATTTCCAAAATACACCCATAGCACTTCTATCCACACACCCTACTTATTTTGCCAATTCACCCCTAAAATCACCCTATTTCTATCGTTCAAACAATCGTTCATCCCTTGATATTCCTACATTTCTCCCACCTCCAAATCACCCACACTCCCCTTATTCCACCATCAAATCAACCTCCAACCCTTGCTACATCAACGTTTCAACGATACTCCTATCCTCCAAACACAAATAAGACGACTCATAAAGTCGCCTAAACCCACTCATATCAATACTTCTCCCCTATCTTCAGCCCATAGATCTATCGTCCATCACGATACCCAATTTTTCACCTTACGATACTCATAGGTAGGGGCATATTTTTAAACAAAAAAAAGAGCAGCACATTTAATGTACTACCCTCTCCATAAAATACTCCATTCTATCTCCTGTCTCTACATTGACTTTGACAATCAAACCATCCTCTCGGACACTGTAGTATATGTTATCATCGTCCCAATCTTGCTCATAATGGGTTATAATGTATTCCTTATTCATCCTCATCCCTCCATTTATCCAATTCTTCCTGATCCACATTAATCACATATCTATTCCCTTCCTTAGTTAACCATCCTTCTTCAACTAATTCCTTAATCAACTCATGCACCTTATTATTCCCCATAACCATCAACCTACCCAGTTCACTAACTCTAGTCTCATTTGTATTAGCAATAATCCTTTTTAATTTATCAATCGGTTCTTCCTCTTTTACCTCAATCAATTCCCCATCATCCACCTTTAAATCCTTAAACAATTCCTTTAGTCCATCATATATCCTCATTTCCTCTTTAACATCCAAACTTAATATTGCAGACTGAAACCGTTCAAACTCCATCTTACTCCCTTCAATCTTCGCTAACCCATCTCCTTTTCCTAATAACTTCTCAGCACCACCCTTATCCAACACTGTCTTAGAGTCAACTTGTGATGTCATACTAAAAGAAAACCTATTCGGTAAATTTGCCTTAATTAACCCGGTCACTACATCTACTGATGGTCTTTGAGTAGCAATAATTAAATGTATACCTGCAGCTCTTGCTTTTTGGCATAATCGCACAATATAATCCTCAACTTCTTTATTAGTAGTCATCAAATCCGCTAATTCATCTATCGCACATACAATGTATTTCATTTTCTTTTCCTGTGTCTCATTAAATCCTTGTATATCCCTAACCCCTACTTTAGAAAACACTTCATATCGTTTATCCATCTCATCACATAACGAAGATAATAAGGATTGTGCTCTCTTCATATCAGCAATGATACTTCTCACATGAGGAAAACCATTAAACTGTGCCAATTCCACCAACTTAGGATCAATCAAATACAACATCATTTCATCTGCTGGCACACTTAATATCAAACAAAGAATAATCAAATTCATAAATACACTTTTCCCACTTCCTGTAGTTCCGGCAATGAGAATATGTCTTAACTCAGTTAAATCCCCAAATAGATAATCCCCGTCTACATTTTCTCCAACAATAAAAGGTAATGTATGCTTTTCTCTGAATCGTTGAAATTCCTCAGACTCTAATATAGTTCTAAAATAAACTACATCTCTATTATCCAAAGGAACATAAACATTAATAGTATCCGGTTTATCTCCAATATCAATCGTTATTCCTTTATCCCCCATAGCTCCTTGAATATCCTCTAACTTTTTCTTAATTGTTGTATAGTTGATCTCTGGAGGAATGACAAATTGTATTTTCTGAATCGTTGCTCCCTGTTTAATATCATTCACTTTCAATGCTTTCTTCACTATACCCACCCTTTTAAGTGCATTATTCACTAATTCAGCTTTAGTCTCATCCACTTCTCTCTTTCTATTTTCACTAGTTGGCATTAACTTATATAAGTATTGTAACTGAATACTTTCATTCATTTGTTTAGTTATACTTGATGTTTTAACTGGTTGATTCAATTCAACTGATTTCATTTCAATCTGTTTATCACTTAATAAACTAAAAATCTCTTGTTCTGAATACAACTGATTTTGCGATGTTACTTGAAAGCTCCTATTCTCTATTTCTTTTAATAATACTTTCTTGTTTTGTACCTTTATCAATTTCAACTCATTAAACAGATTTAATTTAACAATTTCTTTCTTTATTAATTCCTCAAACTGCTTTTCATACTTATTTTCATAAACTACAAACCTGCATTCCATCCTATAGCCATGTGAAAGTATTTTCTCTTCCATTTCCTTGATACTATTACGCTTTAAGTTAAAACCGCCCATCCTATTCAATACATTTAATGCCTTATTTTGTAAGCCTCTTAGTGTCTTATTGGAAAAAGGATCATCATTACCACTTCTCCAATCCTCATACATTCCAATTGCTTCTTCTCTCCAATTATCTAACCTTTTGCAAAATAGTATTTGGATGAGAATCGGAGTATGTTTCATTTGCTGCACCACTTCAAATAAATTAACAAATTGTTTAGTATCCAATGGCATAAATAATGGATTACTCAATACTAATTCATAAACACTTAAATCTTTTATACTCTCCCCTTGAAAATCCCATTCCTTATTGGTGGGGGAGTACTCATAAAACTTATCAAAGGAAGGAGTAACGAGGTACTTTTCTATATAGTCATTGGCAGCATATGACTCCATACAATAGACTCCTTCCCCATTAAACCTTGTATCAAATATCTTTCTTAAAGTATGTGAATTTATCTCTTCAACCTCATAGATATTTTGATTCTTATTTTGAATTGGAGTTTTATTTATGATTCTTGTAATAGACATATGATACCTCCTACTTCAATAAATCATCTACAAATCTTCTTCCATGCTTTTGTCTTAATTCACCTATCTTTAATTCTCTCGCCTTGATATTAGCTAAATGATTCTTAATGAATCTATAAGGAGTTACGTTTTTCAATGTCAGAGTATCAAATATTCCCTTTCCTCTACGTTTCAAGTTGTTAAATGAATCGTTAATATCATGACCTCTTGTGTAAGATAGAATAAATTGTGGTGGATTTGCTAATCTCATTAAACTTCCAATAATCACTAGTAATCTTAAAAAGTAATTGTCTGGTGAAACAAATCTTGTTCCAACTAGAAATACTCCAATTAGTAAAACGAATGTTGCATAAACCAACTGAACAACTCCAAGTCGTTTGATGGAACTCCACCATTGTCTAAATAAATGAGAATGTCTATCGAAAATCCAACTTGTTAGTGCTAATGGACTGATAGCACACAACGTAAACAGATCCCACCACCTCAGAGCATTTTGAAGTAATACTTTAATTAATAATGCCAATAGAACAACATCAAATAATAACAGTCCAAAAACATCTATACTTCCTAATGAGAAAGACTTAGCAAAGGTATCACCTGAAACGATATTACCTCCCACTTGAGTAATCCCTTTTGTCAATTGGTTTATAAATTGAAATGATTTTTCAAAGAAAAATGGTGCAAATCCAGCTCCAGCAACTACCATAGGGAATCTCTTTAACACTTGTTTGAAGTCTGTATGATCTTTCCTTAGCATTTTCATTATGCTTTCGTATATCGTCAGAAGAATAACAATACTTACTGAAACAATTGAAAATAATATAGAGGTATTTTTGACGAATGAATTATTAAAGAGGAATAGTGGAGTATATAAAACAACATTTGTAAGAGTGGTATAAATCCAAGACAATAAATCGAGTGAATAATGGTACATGTTTTCTTTAATATGTTTAAGAAAATCTATAAGCCAAGTTACATTCTTAACTATCTCCCCTATTCCTAACCATGTAGTTTCATGGTTTCCCGAATAGTCATGTGTTAGAATTCCTTTTTTCTGTGTAATTATGTCTAATGTTGAGGCATTTGTGAAGTTTGAAAATAAAAATGATGAAGAAACTGCCGCAACTGGAAGAGTTATTTTCTTAAAGAAACTTATAATGGACTGATGTAGGTTGTGAAATTTCCTAGTAGTTTTATGGCTACGTAAAATATTAGAAAAATGACCGGAATGCTTAATAAAATTTGTGTGAATCCTCTTATAATGTCGTTGCTCCATTCTACTGCCTGTTTCTTTTGCCTTAACATTCGTAACGTCCCTGCTGCTATCATGAGTAGAATTGCTAAAAGGAATGAACCCCCTAGTGCCATTTTGATTAGTAGTAGGATCGGTTCGATAAAGTCTGGTGGTAAGCCTAGAGTTGATGATGGTTGTGACGCTGTACCTGCTAATCCTTGAGCCATTGACCTTGATGATAACATCAGAAAACTTACTGTTGTTCCTATGAAGGTTTTGATTATTTTTTGATACTTCTTCTTTTGATGCGGAGCAAGATTGATCACCTCCTTTAAATTGATTTCTACGGGGAAAGATTCTTCATTTAAAGTGAAAGATGACAATTGATAATTAACGAATTGACTTGGCTTTCTCACGCAAAGATTCACTTTCAACGTTGACATCATTATCACCTTTCTTTTTAGATTTAAATTTAAAATTGTGGAAAGTATCCATAAAAGTCGAAGCAGATATTCCGGCTGCTCCAATCGCAAATATCTTAATAGCTAAAAATGCAATTCCTGTACTTGTAAACATTGTGTTACCTCCCTATTCTTGATGATTAAGTGTATTCAGATTATATGGGCGGTGAATTTTGTCTTATTACAATTTCGAAGATAAATTTTTATTTCGAAAATCATTCTTCACGATAAAGACACCAATCTAATCTAGGACATTCTAAGGCTATCCAAATGCGGAGAAAATAATCTAACGATGGCTGATTGTGATTATTTAATATTTGACTTATATTCCCAGCATTAATCTGAGTCATATCACCAAGTTGTTTTTGGTTTATACCTTTTTCTTTAATTATTTCTTTGAAACGATTTCTTAATTTAAATGGTCTTCCAAGATCATGAAATCCAGCAATCTCCCTATTTGATTCTATAAGTTCAATATAATGGTAAACACAACCTACAATAAAATCCTCTACTGAAAAATGTTCGCTTTCTCCTTTGAATAATTCATCCTTCACATTCTTAAACATGGTAATTTTGTCTATCTTATCTACAGTTTCCTTCTTCAGTAAAACGTCAAATTTCTTATATTCCATGTATATTTAACTCCTTATTTGGTCAAATTATAGGTGAAAATGTATATTGGAGGACTAAATATGCCTAAAAATGATGAAAAAGACACAGAAAGATTAATTGATGAGATATTTGAAAGCTCTAAAGACAATAAAAGGTAGGTGGTTACAATCTGTTATTATGATCCACTCACATATGATAAGGAAATGCCCTGGGTAGATGAATTTTTAAAACTTAGTCATGTTGACTTCGAACAATTAGATATTGATAAAGAAAAGCTCTACAACATTCTTGAGCAATTGTACAAGTGGAGAGTAATCCGTTGACGTTATAAAGTTAATTAAATGAACACTGGTGTTGTGTAAGAAGTCATTAAATATGTTCATATGAGATTGAAACATATCCATTAACGAAAATTTTGTGGTAGCTATTTGTGTAGCATGGTCATTCATATGTTGAATTTGTTCAATATATGGTGAAGGATCAATAAAGTGTCCATTTTCCTTAAGTCCAAAATGAAGATGTGCTCCATTTCCACCTGATGAAGAAAATACATTCCCGCTGTGTCCTGAATAACCTAGCAAATCACCTGCATGAACGGTTTGACCATCTCTTACGGAAAATTGACTAAGATGACCATAAATTGCAGTCTTACCATCATCCCATTCCACAAATATTGTTTTACCTGCGTTTTGATTTCCATAATCAGCAAGATGAACAATTCCATCTCTAATTGAATGAATCTCTGTTCCATCATTCATCTGAAAATCGATTCCAGAATGACCTCTTTCACGAAATGATTCCACACTTCCAAAATAGGAAGTAATTTTATATGACATGTTAACTCACTCCTGATGTATTATTTTATGAGTAAAGTAAATTTATAGATTGATTACTGAAATTCCAACTTACTCAACTTCAGGTTACTGATGCTCTGAGTAATTACTGAGTGACTAGTAAGGTAATGAGTAACCACTTGGAAAAGCATTTAATAATGAGTCAGTAAGCACTGAGTAATGATCTTTTACTATATTCATAAAATTTTAGATTAGTTGTCTAAGGAAATCTTTGTTAATTTTAGGTTTGTCTGTTGATAATTCTGATATTTCCCCCACTTCAATATTTGCCACAGGTTGCTTTCCATTCATTGAAATATGGATAAGTCTTTTTACAAATGACGAAAAGTTAGAAAACTTCTTAGAGTACTCATACATTTCCTTTTCAAATGGATCTTCAGTGTTAAATGATACTGACTTTACCTTTCTACTCATAAATGTTCACCGCCAATATATAGAAGGAAATTGCATTAGCAAAAATAGGACTAATTTGTTGTCTATTGAATATCGGATATAATACTCGTGCGTTAGGAAAGTAATTCTTCAAATGAGATACCATCTGTTCTGCAATTCCACCTATTAAAAAAGTTTTATCATTTTGATCCCATTTCTTTAATAACTGAGTTGAAATTCCTCTCGCTAATGCTTGAAGATTATTGGTTTTAGTTGTATTTACACCAAATGTTAAAGTATCCGAATCTTTATCAATGAACCTTCCGTTTAATACGGTTGAGTAATTTACAGTCCCTCCCCCAATATCAATAATTCTAACCAATCCTTCTTTTGGGTTACTCCAGTAAGCTGTTGCACACTCTGCTGCACATTCAACTCGATTGATAATAAAGGTTTTAGTAATTCCATTAACAGTAAGAGTATGTTGTCCTTTCAACATCCCTTTTATTTTTTCCTTTTCAATGTGATTGTGCATTATGATTGGTTGACCAACTACAATATCGAATATAGATTCATTAAGATTATAGAGAGTTGAGTATCTGTGAATACCAATTAAGACTCGAAGTAATGTATCTTTATGTGCTTTCGTGCTACCCATTATGGAACCTACAAACTCCGATTCATATAATGCCAATGTTCCTGCAAATCCTGATTCACCTTGATACTCAAAATACATATCATCTTGACCGTGAATTTGCTGAAGGTTTATCAGTCTACTCTCCCCTATTGCTGAAATGAAATTAATTAACCCATAATCTCCACAAATCTTCACTTGATCATTGCCAGCATCAATTCCAAGCTTCATTGTCATACCTCCTTAATAAATTTGTCTTACATTGATGTTATCCGAGGTTTATTTATTACACTAGAATGATATGTGTATGACATAGGTAAATTGCCTGTACAGTTTAAAAATAATAATTTTGTTTTTATTTTTGAATTTCACATTGACATTATAAAAATAAATTAATATAATAGTAATATATCAGAAAACACTAAACTCTTTGTGAGTTTTAGCCGATATAATAGTTAGATAGATTGCTAGGACAAGGAGGTGAAAATGATGAGGACAGTTTTACAATTCAGTGAATTGGAGGTGTTGGCGTTTTTTGAAGACATGATTAGATCAGGAGAAGCTAACAACGAAGAGTTAAGGGCATACGAGGATTATCAATGGTTTGGTAGATTAAATAAAAATACATATGACAAGTTAGTTAAAAAGATGAAAAAAATATGGAAACAGGTTTATTAATATAAATAAATTAATATATTGTAGAGGTGATTTGATGGGGTATTCATCAGAAGAACAAGAAATTAACATAAACAAAATAAGAACAGAGGATAAATTTATTATATATTGTAGTGATTCAACTTGGCTGACAAAATTATTAAAGATTGCCGAACCAATTGAGCCTGAATATGAAGATGGTCGTATTATCTCTGCTAGGTTTGAACTTGGTGCTAATCAAGTTAGCTTAAGGAAACCATCAAAGAAACGTGAACTTAGTGAAGAGCAGCGTCTTGCTATAGCAGAAAGAATGAGGAATCTACATATGAAGAAAAATGATTAGTGTTATTTGTCAGTATCCTAATTAAATTATTATGAATAAGAAATTATAGTTAAACTGAATGTATTTAGTCTAGGTCGATATTGGAATTTGTAGATTATGATTAATTAGTTAGATTACAGACGAATAAAGCGATGTTGAATAGATTGGAGGTAAATGATGAGTTATGAAAATGTAAAGTTGTGGTTTGCTAAAGATGAAAATAATGAAATCATAACAATTGATACTGTAAATGAATTAAATAAACAAAATACATATCATTGTCCTGTTTGTGGATCAGATTTAAAACCAAAAGCAATTGAGTCAAAAAGGATTGCTCCTCACTTTGCCCATGTGGATGCTAGTAAATGTAATTCGGAATCACAAATTCACTTTTGGTTTAAGAACAAGTTTCTTGAAAAAGGTGATAAATTCACGGTTGTTTCGGATACTGAAAAAGAATATATTTGTAAGGATATTCTAGTCGAACAATCTTATGAAACTGAGAGTGGTTTATATAGACCGGACGTAACCGTTGTTACTGAATGTGGAAATACTATATACTTTGAGATGGCTTTTACTAATAAGAAACATGTTAAGGATTATCTTGATAAATGGTTGGAATTAAAGAATATTGTTGTTGAGGTAGATATTAAGCAATTAGCATTGAATGATAAATTACCTACTTTCAAAGCTTTGTTTTATGATGGTAAATGCTTCAATGTTAAAAAAGGAGATGCATATTATAATACGATTGGTAAGTATAAAGAGGAAAAACTACTTGGGAATGTTGATGAAGATTTAAAGAAACGCATTCAAAAATTAGATTGGTTTTGGGATGATATTTTTCGGTATCAGAAAGGTGAAGTTGAAATTGAATACATGGTCAACTTAATAGATAATATCAATATATTTGACATAGAAATTGTTAAAACCATACTTATAAAATCAAATTGTTCTTTATCTTGGGATGATTATATTAACTATAAGACAGACTTGAAATTAAAAGAGACAAGTGATTATTTTAATAAAATAAATATTAACTATTTATACCATATTAAAATCGAAAAAATAATAAAGTGGAATAAAGTTCTTGATGTGGTTTTCGTTTTTCAAAATCAATACAAGAATAATATGAATTTCTCACTTTCATTAAGAAATATGTCAATCAATCGGATAATCAAAGAATTAGATAAAAAAACTGGAGGAATAGATAATTTCAAAAAGTTAGTGTTAGAGTTAGAGGAAAAATATGACTTTTCCACTCAATATTTATATAAAAAAGGTATTTGCAATTTCTTTACTTTGCACAAAGGAATTGATGATGAATTATATGGATATTTAAATTTTGAATATGTAGGAAAATATAAAATTGGGAAAACAACTTTTACATTAAAAACATCACTTTCAAAAGATGATATTTGTGAAATTATTAATAATAAACAGAGAAAAATGATTGAAAGGATTAAAAGAGTTTATAGATGGCACACTGCTAAAAATAATAATATATTGGATGATGCTATAATATTTCTTAATGATAAATACAAGAAGAATGATGATAAATTTCATTTTAGATTAAATCGGGAAGTTTACGATAACAAATATGTGCCAGTATTAACGTTTTCTTATGATTTTTGCACTTTGAAACAAATTAAATTAAACGATGAAATAATCGGAACGAGTGTAATCAATACAATTTTAAATTTTGTAAATAACAGTTTAAATAAAGAATTTTTAGGAGAAAGTTGTTTAATTGATGAACCAAAAATTTTATCTGCTATAAAGACTTTAAAGAATAAACATGAGAACTTAGGTATCTCATGCCTTCGTGGCTTTTCTAGTTTTAATAGAACCAATATCATATTATATTCAACATATAAACAATACAAAGATTTGTGTCTCACTATTGATAAAGAAAGTTATAGTAAAATGTTATATAGTAATAATACGTGTAATAATGTGGAAAAAATTATAGAAAATGAAGTGTTTAATTGTATTAGACAAAAACATTTGAACAAATATAATAGGTGTACAGAGTGTGAATCACTCCTTCGCATCGATAATGGAGAAATTAAATTTTATGTAGAAAAAGGATTTGAACTACCAAAACGTTGTAAATCTTGTCGTAACAAAAGGAAATTAAATAAATAATGGAGGTCGGATTATTGCAAAAACAAATATTCTATACATATAAATTCAAGTCTTCAAGATTAGAAGAATTTCATTACAACATTGAGAATTTGACTCTCGAAGAAGCTAGAAAGAATAAAGAAGTAATTTCAATGTTTGATAGCCAACTAATGCGTTCTATCCGATATGTAAATGAAACTGAAATTGATTTTCATAATATAAATAAATTAAAAAAGGAATTAGAACAATTACGAAAAGAAGAACATTCTAAAGAAAATGTGAAAAAAATCACCACTAAGCGGCAAGAATTGGATCAGATGTTATTCGTTCCAGAAATCATTAGTATTGTGATGGAAAATAAAAAACACTACCGATATTTATTCAAACATGGATTAAAATTAAATAACAAACTATACCGCAGATTCTCATGCTCTGCTGGTCAAGCTAGGGTTTCAACTGTTATTTTTTGTGAAACTGAAATGGCAGATAAGTTAGATGTTATTTTTAATAATGGCAGAGATGAGAACAAAGAACTTGTACCTTCTAAATTCAATGCATACAAGGGATTAATCACAAGCTCTACATCAGTAGTTACTACACCAAGATTTTGTTTAATTCCTGATTACGAAAGCCCAACTGATGTTAAGGTTAATTTCGTAACGGAAACAGGATTAAACGAAGATGATATTATTGAAGAGAAGGTTATTACAGAAATGTTTAATCGCTTTGATGGTCAAGGATTAATTAGTATTGAAATGGCTAAACAATGGGCAGAAGATTTAGGATTAGACTATATCCCCTCTCAATGGTGCATTAGACAGAATTATATAAAGGGAATGCTTTGCACATTTGATATAAAAGGATTCTGCGACAAAATAAATAATAAAAATTATAACATTAGAACTTCCTATAAAGATGAAAATGGTGATCAGAAAATAGTAGATTTACGAGAAGTTGACGTTATAATCAATGAGAGTCAATTTAAACTTTGGGACTCCTTCCCTAGCATTGAAGTTTATCAACAAAACTGTGAAAAGAATAATTTACAATGGGGAGTTTCATTGATTAGTCCTAAGAAAGATAAGGATATATTGCGAATGAATTATCAGTTTTTGCAAACTCTTTCTTTAGATGATAAATCAATCGAAAAAATATGTAAGAAATTTGTAGATTGGATTAGTGGTGTCACAACAAACGACATCTACTACACTCTCCTATTCTTATTAGGAACAGATGTTGATGAGGATAAAATCACTAAATATTTAGATGAAAGTGATAATTATTGGATAAAGTCACTAATAGTGAACCATGAAGTGATACATGACAAATGGATTAAGAAAAAGATATATGATTTAATCAAAAAGAAAATTAAGAATGGCTGTCTTGGACAAATTTTTGTAGATGGAAATTTTCAAGTTATTGTTTCCGATCCATTTGCTATGATGCAACACGCTTGTGGATTAGAAGTAACAGGTCTACTTGGTAAAAATGAGTATTATGCAAATTATTGGAATCAAAAAGGTGTAAAAATCGTTGACTCCATGAGAGCACCTCTTACTTACAGAAGTGAACATGTATTATTGAATTTAAAGCAAACTGAACAGCTTGACTATTGGTATAAATACAATACTACAGGAATCATCGTAAATGTACATGGACATGAAACAATGAATTGGGCTGGTTCAGATTTTGATATGGATATTATAGCTACTACATCAGATGAATCAGTGATTAAAGGTGTATATAAAGATGAATTACCCGTTGCGTATGAAGCCCCTAAGCCAAAGAAAGATAAATTAACAAGAAGAAAATTATTCAATTCAGACTTACACTCCTTTGGTTCTGAAATAGGTCAAATTACAAACAAAAGTACAAGTGGTTTTGCTTTACTATCACAACTAGATGAAAAAAGTGAAGAATATCAAACCACACTAAGGCGAATCCAAATGTGTACAAAGTTACAATCTGCCCAGATTGATAAAGCGAAAATTGGTAGAAAAGTGAAATCAATACCTAATATTTGGCTAAAATATAACAAAATAAACGAAGATGACTCACAAGAGATAAAAGAACAAAAGGAATTTTTGAATAGTATCCTATTAGAAAAACACCCTTACTTTTTTACATATTTATATAAAGGCACTAGACGGAAATATAAGCAATATTATAATAATCAAGATGCTACCTGTAGACAAAAATTTGGAATCGGTATTGAAGAGTTAAAAAAATTAAATAGGAAAACAAGAGAACAGTTAGAATTTTTAAGTAATTATGATAAATACTCCCCTGTCATCGACAGCGATTGTGTAATGAATAAGATTTGTAGATACATAGAATCAGTTGATTTCGGAATTAAAAACATAGTTAAACAAGAAACAAATGAAAATTATCATAAATTATTGATGAGAAATGAATCGTTTGTGATTAATGAAGAAATGTACAAGAAAATAAAAAAAGCTTATAAAAATTTCAAGGAAACAAGTGAAAGTTTGGCTTCCACAACTGCAAATGAGAAGTCAGTTAGAGATGATACGGATGAAACGGTCGAAGGAAATATTAATGTTGTTTATGAAATGTTAGAAGAATCTTTATCTGAAATTTGTTCTAATGTTTATGAGTTGGTCGACTACTTAATACATATGTTTTATGTTGATAAAACTGAGTCGAATAAAGAAGTATTGTGGAGTGTTTATGGAAAATACATATTTGAAAATGTGAAAAGTAAATGTACAACGATTACTATACCTGTTCCTTCTGAAGATGGTGAAATTAATTATTTGAATACAAAATATACATTGAAAGAGGTTGATTTAGAGAATGCATGAATATCAATATAAAGAAAAAGATCACGCTTTGCAAATTTTGAATAATGGTTTTCTCTCCAAGCATATCAATAGTGAATTAAAAATTCTTGCTAAGTATTTTAATGAACAAGATAAAACCGAAGAAGACATAAAGCAATCATTACATGATTTTTGTAAGACTAATCTTAAAGGTTACAATGAGGCTGTACATTTTAAAATTATCAATGGAGCAATCAAATTTGGAACTAATAATAAAAATAAATTAATACAAATTGATAAAATTGATATTACTAAATCAGAACTTCATGTAATAGAACAGATGGACTTACCACATAAATTTAAACGAGTTGTATTTACGTTATTGGTATTGACGAAGTTAAGTAAGGAATTTTTGAAGATTAGAGATGGAGAAATTAAAAACCAAGAATATTATTTTGGTGGATATAAGCATTATAAGGAATTGGTTTCTGTATCTAAAATCACATTCAATAAAAAGAAAAAATCAACAGTAAAAAATATTCATGACTTAGTACATTTATTAGATGAAAAAGGCGTTGTGGAGATAACTAATAACGGAAATATAAAACTATCATTTATGTATGACATTGAAAATGATAAAGATGTTGCGTTCTCAGTTAATGATTATAGAGTGATTGGGCTATATTATGATTTATATTATGGTGAGAATCGAGTTAAACAATGTGAAAATTGTAATATACCAATCAGAGCAAATAGTAGCACGACTAAGTATTGTAAAGAATGCTCTATTGATATTGAAAGAAGAAGACAACGGGAAAAATGGCATAAATACAAAGAAAAATACCACACTACCTAAGCGAAAAATCCTGCAATCCCTTGCGACTCTAGGGTTTACTCCATTTTTTGTTTTTCTGTTACTATGATAGAGAAAACAATAGTAAAATAGCATTTTTCTATCATATTTCAAAATGCCATAAAGGAGGATACCATGTCATAATGGAAAAGGAAACACCCAAACAAGAATACATAACAAACGAAATGATTAATCAATACTTAAATAAACATATTTACCATGATCGAAATGGTGTTATACATACAATAGATAATAAATATTCAATTAATGAAGATTAATATTTTTATATAAATAAATTAACATACATTAGTAACTCACAGTAGATAAGCCCCTTCCCTACTGTACCAAATAAAAAAGGATTTTAAGGAGGAATTGTTGTATGGAAATGACTATTACTAGAGCTTTAGCAGAATTAAAACTCCTAGATAAACGTATAAATCGTGGAATTAATGATTCCGTTTTAGGCGGATTTACTGTTGGCAAAAAGCCAATGACTGGTTATACAACGGTTGATGATATTGAAAGTCGTGTAAAATCTGATTTTCAATCGGTAAATGATTTAATCAAAAGACGTAATCAAATTAAATCTGCAATTGTAGTTTCCAATGCAACAACGATAGTAGAAATTGCAAGTCAGAAAATGACTGTTGCAGAAGCTATTGAGAGAAAGTCTTCTATAGATTATGATAAATCATTATTAAATAAATTGAAAAATACATATGCAACTCTTGTTAACCATGTTGACAGAGTAAATGAAGAAGTAAAACAACGTTTAGATAAACACCTAGAAACACTTTTCGGGAAAGACGGAAAAGTAAATGCTCAAGCAAATGAAGACATAGTGAAGTCATTCAAGGAGCAGAATGAAGCCAAGTTAATTGATCCAATTGGTTTAAAAGACAAAATTGATAAGTTAACTAAAGAAATCGAAGCATTTGAAATGGAAGTTGACTTTATACTTTCTGAATCAAATACGATTACTAGAATTACAATAGAAGATTAATAAATAGATAAATTGTTAGTTAGTTGAAATCTAATAAACTAAACACCCTTTTGGGAGATGGGTTAATTCTCCCAACTAAACCTAAAAGAGAATGGGATATAGGCTATATATCAAATTATATTTGATACCTACTTTACAGAGATTAAGTTGGGTATGTAGATATTAATACTACATTAAAACAATGGATGTAAAAGTTCAAAGGTGAAAGCTAAAATCTCAAAGTTTAGGAATTAAAGTTCTTTAATTTCAACGATTAGGTTTTAAGTCTGAAAGTTTTATAAAATCTAGGATCAAAGGTTTATAGGTATTTGTTTATTGACCTAGTTTAGATGCCTCCTAGCTGATTAGCTAACAATTTCAATTTAACATGACCTCTTCTTTATTATTTAGGGTATTTAAGAGTGGGAACTTGAATACCCTACCTCATGATGTGAATAGTTTTTATGGTGCAATTCCATAACACATCCCCTAAAAAGGCTATATGCCGACTTGAATTTTAGCAGAATGTGAAGTTCCCCCTCTTCTCTTCTGTCTTTTTTTATAAAAAATCTACCATAAGGTATTGGAGGAAAACATATGCCACTCCCGAAGAATAATTTACTGTTTGGATTTGAACCAAGGTTAACCGATGAACAAAGAGTTTACGTTAATTCCATCTTTGATAATATGATGACATTTGTAAATGCACCAAGTGGTAGTGGAAAAACAACATTGGCAGTAGCTTGTGCAAGAATTTTAAACAAGCCTTTAGTTTATATATTTGCTCCAGTTGAAGAAAAGAAAATGGGATTCCGCCCCGGAAATCAAATGGAAAAAGAAAAAGAATATTTGCAACCTCTTAAGGATGCTCTGTTGGAAATTGGTGAAATTCCAGATAGAGTAATATATTCAGAAGATAATATTGAGAATATAAAGAATGGAAATGTGTGGGTCTATCCGAAATCACACATTTTTGCAAGAGGAACGAATATTAAAGATAGTGTGGTAATACTTGCAGAAAGTCAAAACTTAACAAAAGGTGAAATGAAAAAGATTCTAACGAGAATTCACGATACATGCACAGTCATTGTTGAAGGACATACTGGACAATGTGATTTAGACGATCCTAGAAAAAGTGGATTTTCACCATACATTGAACATTATAGAAATGAAGATTATGTTGGTATATGTGAATTAACCAAAAACTTCAGAGGAAGAATTTCAAGACATGCAGATTTATTAACATGGTAATTTAAGTTGCTTCGAATTAAACCATAATTAAAATACATTACGATTCGGTTTCTCCATGAACTGTTAATCATGGATTAGGTTATAAGGTTTCTTTCTCCCCTATTTTATTT
Source organism: Heyndrickxia camelliae (assembly GCF_002844575.1). GTDB lineage: Bacteria > Bacillota > Bacilli > Bacillales > Bacillaceae_C > Margalitia > Margalitia camelliae. The sequence goes on along the minus strand of NZ_PIQO01000026.1, from coordinate 19,126 downwards.
AGGGGATTTTTATTAATTAAATTTATGTAAGGATACAAAAGGAGGAGAAATACCATTGGCAAAGCAAACTTTAAATTATTCTTTTAAAAATGCAGTTATTTCATTAGAGGAAAATACAATTACTGAGTATGGCAAAGAAGATATCAAAGTATATGTATTATCAGATGTACTAAAGAAATTTGAAGGTGAAAACAAAACTGTTGATATATCGATTAAAGAATCATCTGACTTAGAACCATCAGAAGTTGATGGAGAATAAGGAAGGTGATTAGATGACTGATATTTTACTAAGACAAAAAGATGAATCGTTTCTCGATTACCATATTCGGTTGTTTGAAAACATGGATGAATACGGATTGGATAAATTTAAAATTGCTGATCTTCTTAATGAAGAATATGGAAGTAATTACGATGAAAGTAAGTGGCGTAAGGATTATGCGCAATATGTGAAATGGAAAGAGTATATAGTATCCAAGAGTCTAGATGAAGAAAGATTATCTAAATATGAAGAATCACGTTTGGAAAATGAAAAAGAAAAAATACGTAATCGAGATCAAAAACGTGAATATCGTAAAATGATTACTCATCAAGCACGTTTTGAACAGATTAAAGATGATGTTTATGATGCCATATTAGAATTAGAGAAAACTAAACCACTTTCCTTCCATCCTAATTTTAATAAAACTTTTGGAGATAAACATGGTCTTGCTTTATTTAGTGATTGGCATTATGGTATGGAAATTGATAATTCCATGAATGTATTCAATAAAAAAGTATTTAACGACCGTGTTGAAAAACTAGTTTCTAAGATTATAGAATTTGGAAAAATGAATAACATCTCAACATTGCACGTTGCTCAATTAGGTGATTTAGTATCCGGTATTATACATGTATCTACTAGAGTTCAAGCAAATGAAGATATTATTGAACAAACCAAGTATGTTTCCGAGGTTCTTGCTGAAGTTTTAAGTAGATTAGCAAATGAGTTTCAAATAATTAAATATTATAATGTCATTGGTAATCATGGTAGAACTGGAAACAAGCATGATGTGGGTATCAAAGAAAACTTTGAATATCTGATTCCTTGGTTCTTAGAAGCTAGATTGCGAGAATTTAACAATATTGAAATCATAGTTGATAAAGATGGTTACATTACTTCTCGTATATTCAGTGATGAAATTGTGTTCGTGCACGGTAACTATGACAGGGTTGATCAATGCGTGTCTAGACTTCCCCAGGTATTGGGTTACGTCCCTTCTTATATTTTTGGAGGACATGTTCACCATAATTATGAAAAAGAATACGGAAAAACCACCGTAGTAATTAATGGTTCTTTGATTGGCGCTGACGATTATTCTATGCAAGGTAGATATGGTGCTAAACCTAGTCAGAAGTTTATGATTTGGGATGAATCAGAAGGTTTGCAATGTACTTATATTATAAAATTAAATGATTAAAAAGGAGAAAACGGTGACTAAACTTATAAATTTTATCCAAGATCAAGAAGAATTCTGCTGTCCTACTTGTGAGTTAGTTTCAAAGTATGTTGAAATTGCAAAACAAGCTGAATCAGAAGAAGACCTATTTGATATTCTTAGCAATTTAATTGATGAATCAAGGCTTATTGATATTAAACAAAAATTAATTCATGAGATTCACTATAAAATGGATTTATTAGAAAAATTAGAGTGTGATTGTGATGAGTGTCACTGCGAAGTTTAATAGGTTAATATTGTACATCTATACTTATTATTACATAAGGTTTTATAGTTACTTTAATTATATAAATAAATTACTAAAATAGGTAAGATAGGCATTCACCCTATCCTCTCCTCCCCATTACTTTAAGGAGGATTTAAAATGGATGATTATCCTAATGTACTAATAACTCCAGAGAACGATGAATCTCCAGAGGAAATCATTGAAGATTAATAAAATAGACATTGGAGAATTTGAAGATGTCGATGAAGAAGATTATTAATAAATTAAATTAATATTAAAACCTAACTTTTATAAAACTCCTCACTCTGCTTATCACTTCCACTCCCCTCTTGGATTGTGATAGGCAGTAATGAGTAGTTTTAAATTTTATAAGGTGGTGAGTACTGTGGCTAAACAAAAAGACAAATTTACATGTACTTGTTGTGGAAAAGACAAAATTGAGGATCATTTTTATTCATCGAACTCCCCTTTTCATAAAAACACAGGAAAACTTCATGTGTGTAAAGATTGTTTTTGGGAATATGTTAATGATGATGTTGAAAACTTAAAACAAGCATTGAGAATGATAGATAAGCCATTTCTGATAGATATATTAAATAGTTCCGAAGAAGAATCTAAAAGTACTGGAAAAAGTTTAATAAAACTTTATATGAAAAATGTAGTAATGAATAGGAATAAAGATTTAACTTGGGCAGATAGCGATATTTTCAATTCGAGTCAAACTATTGTAGAAAATCACATACAAGATGATAACGATGAGGAAATTGAAGAATCAGTTAAGTATTGGGGACGTGGATATTCTGAATGGGAATACTCATTCCTAGAAGAAGAACGATATAAATTAATGTCAAGCTTTGAGTGTCCTGATTATGGAATGGAAATGATTATGAAGGACATCTGTTGTATTAATTTGGACATTGAAAAATTAAGACAAGAAAGAAAAGATAATAGTCAAAAAACAATCACGAATCTAATAGATACGAGAAGTAAATTAATGAATGATGCTAATATGAAACCAATTCAGTCCACTGGTGCTGAAGGAAATGATCAAATTACATTTGGCACTCTAATTAAGAAATGGGAAAACGAAAAACCTATTCCAACACCATTAGAAGATGAAATGAAAGAATATATTGATACTTTTATGATTGGTCATTTAGCAAAAATGGAAGGTTTAAATAACGAACTTACTGAAAAATATGATCAAGCACTATCAAATTACACTATTAACTTCAATGAAATAAATAAAAACGATGAAGATTTCGAGGACTAGTCTAAATGGCTGGATATAAAAATTTTGAGGTCAATAGAAATAAACAAAAGAATACAGTAGGTGTTTTTGATAGGAAACGTAAGTTCAATAAAAGTTCGGATAATATAACTAAGTCTGAGAAGCTCATGCAAGGTGTTGCTGCGTGGGCTGCTTTCTATTTATCAAGACCAGATATTTTTGCGGATGAATATTTAGGATTATCATTAAAACCATTTCAGAAGATTTTACTATATTGCATGATGCATTATAACTATACGGCATTATTCGCAAGTCGAGGATTAGGTAAAACATTTCTAACAGCATTGTTTTGTGTAATAATATGTATCCTTAAGCCGGGAACAAAAATAGTAATTGCTGCTGGTCAAAAAGGACAGGCAATGAAAATTGTTACTGAAAAGATACCAGAATTAATGAATATGTCAAAAACAGGTATGTTGAAACGAGAAATAAAAGGTTCAATTAGGACATCTATGAATACAGATGATCCCAACGTTGAATTTTTGAACGGATCTTGGATAAAGGTAGTAGCTGCTACACAAGGTGCTAGAAGTGCAAGAGCAAACTTATTAATTTTAGACGAATTCAGAATGATTGATCCTAAAATTTATAAAAACGTACTTAGACGTTTTCTTGCATCCTCAAGACAGCCTGCTTACTTGGATAAACCGGAATACAAGAATAAACAGGAATACCTAGAACGTAACAAAGAAATATTCTTAACTTCTTGTTTTTATAAATTCAACTGGTCTTATGAACGTTTCAAAGTGTTTAAAAAATCTATGTTGAATTTAAAGAAGTATTTTGTATGTGGCTTCCCCTACCAAGTTGCTATCAAAGAGAATTTAGTTAACAAAGAGCAATTATTAGATGAGTTAGCTGAAGATGATATTGATGAAATTGGATGGCATATGGAGATGGACACACTGTTCTTCGGTGAAAGTGAAAAAGCGTATTTTAAAACCGAAGAAATCCAAGATATAAAAGTGTTACAATTCCCTGTTTATAAGAAAGAAATTCAAGAATTAGTAAAAACTAAAAAACCATTCCATAAAAAATCAGATAATGAAATTCGTATACTAAGTTGCGATATAGCATTATTAGGTGGGGATGCAAATGACTCCTCTGTATTCACATTAATTTCAGGGAAAAAATCAAAAAATGGTACTAAATATAAACGTGAAGTATTGAATATGGAATCATTCCAAGGTCTACATCCTGAAACTCAAGCATTGATTATTAGACGTTTATTTGATGATTTTGAATGTGATTATATTGTATTGGATAGACAAGGTAACGGTATCAGTGTGTACGCATATCTATGTCGGAAACTATATGATCCTGAACGTAAAATAGAATACCAAGCATTCATCTCTATGAATGAGAAAAATGATCCAAAACTTGAAGCGTTTCATATGGAAGATGAGTACGAAGAACGTATTTTTACAATTTCTGCTACTGAAGAGTTTAATAGTGATATTGCATTAGATTTAAAAGATAAGATTACTAATAAACGAATAAGCTTCCTAATTTCCAAGAATGATGTTCGTGAACACTTTGTAAACGAACCTTGGTTCAATAAACTCAGTATTGAAGAACAAGTTCAATTATTAAACCCTTATGTTCAGACACAATTATTAGAGAATGAAATGGTTTTACTAGAACGTTTGGATCATCCGAAATATGTGAAGCTAAAAGAACAAGCTGGAAAAAGAAAAGATAGGTATGTGAGTGTGGCATATGGAAACCATTTTATCAGCTTAAAAGAACGTGAATTAAGTAAAAGTAATCGTTCGTATGATATAGATGACGATTTAGTTTACTATTAAAAAATTAAATAAACAGGAGGTGAATTGATTGGAAGAAAATATTATACAAGTTGATACTGAATCGGAAGAATACAAAAGAATGGTGAATGATTACAATGACTATGTATCAACTTATGTAAATGGATTCATCACTTCCCTATTCTCTCAAGATATTATTAATGAGGTTCAGGCAGAAACCTTAAAGAAATACTTTTCAAATCCAGATGCTTATCAAAAAGAAATTGAAGATTTAGCACAGTATTACTATTTATCAACTGCAGAAGTTCATATGTTGTATGAATTAATCGAAGCACTTCCTACTTTAAACTATAAGATTGATTCATTTGAAAAGAATAAATCAACTGATAAGCATATCGCAACTCTAAATAAAACATTACATCGAGTCAAGCATAAACGCTTAACTCGTGACTTGTTAAAACAGAATGCAACGGCTGGAACTTTAGTAGGAATTTGGCTTGGTGATAAAAATAACCTATACCCTTTTGTCTTTGATGAAATAAAATATGTTTTCCCTGCTTATAGGAGAAATGGTGAATGGGTTAGTGTAATTGATATGAGCTGGTTTGATTCAATGAAGGACGATTTTCGCAAAATACAATTACAAAATCTTAACCCCTATGTTACCGAAAATGATTATAAAAAATTCAAGGAAAATTCTACAGAATATCAATACAAAGAATTACCACAGGATAGAACATTTGTATTAAGAACTGGAACGTTAAAAAGAAATCAAGGTTTAGGATCATCATGGGTTACTCCGGGACTTTATGACGTACTTCATAAAAAGAAACTAAAAGATGTTGAGCGTTCAATTGCTAACAAGATTATTAATGCTGTAGCAGTATTGACAGTAGGAGTAAATGGTAATGACAAGTACGATGATTTAACCAACTTAAAACTCCCTAAAGCTGTAAAACAGAAAATACATAGTGGTGTTAAAGCTGCACTTGAAAAGAATAATCAAAGTGGTGTTACTGTAGTAACCATTCCTGATTTTGCTAAAATTGACTTCCCTGATGTTAAAACAGATGGTTTAGATGGCAAAAAGTTTGATCATATCAATTCTGATATTCAATCTGCATATGGTTTATCTGGATCAGTTCTAAATGGTTCAGGCTCAAACTTCGCTGGTGCTAAATTGAACATGGATACTCTTTATAAACGTATTGGAGTTATGCTTGAAGATGTTGAACAAGAAGTGTATCAAAAGTTAATTAACTTAATATTACCAGCAAGCCAAAAAGATAACTTCAAAATGGAATATGACAAAGAAACACCTCTTACTCTTAAGGAAAAAATTGATATTCTATCTAAACTTAATGATAAAGGTTGGTCAGTTAAACATCTTGTTGATAATATGGCAGGTGTAAATTGGGATAACTATTTGGAACAGACTATTTTTGAAACTGAAGAACTTAAGTTACAAGACAGAATTCGACCATATCAATCAACTTACACTTTAAATGGAAATAAAGTTGGTCGAGAATCAATTGAAAATCCAGAAAATGATAATACTAATAGATCAAAAACTTCAGATGGTAATAGTTTACCAGAATAATTTAAGAATGGTGATCTTATGAATAAATTATTTTATTGTTATTCTAAGCCTTTAAAAAACTTTTTACTGAAAAATGGAGAAAAATTTATAAGTAAATCAATTCACTATGAAACAAAAAAAGATATTGGATATTTTGTGGAAATGAAAATTTGAATAATTTATTAAAAACTTGGAGAGCTAAAAAAATTTAGCTCTATTTACTTTATATTTTGGAGGGTTTACTTTGCCTAAAAAACATGATTACGAATATATAAAAAGTATCATTGAACGAAGAGATGGATGTGAATTAGCTTCTAAAATTTATAAAAACGCAAGAACAAAATTAGAGATTAAATGTCCATCTAATCACATTTTCCACATGACATTTGATAATTTCATAAAAGGTCATGATTGTAAGCAATGTTCTGACACAAAAAGAAGAAAACCTTTTTTAACATATAGTGACGTAAAACAATACATAGAGATTGATTCAAAGAGTAATTGTTTATTATTGAGTGATGATTATACAGGAGTTACTCAAAAAATGAAATTAAGATGTGAATGTGGAGATACATTTATTACAGACTTCCATAATTTCCAAATGGGCAAAATTAAATGTAATAGATGTAATGGTATAACTAATTGGACTTATCCGATGGTGAAAAAATATTTAGAAGAAAATGGATACAAATTAATCAGTGAAGAATATCACAAAGCTGTTGAAAAGTTAGAATTAGAATGTTCAAAAGGACACTTTTGTCAATTGAGTATAAACGATATCCAACAAGGCGTTGGTTGTGCACAATGTGCAGGAAATAAACGATACTCAATTGATGAGGTAAAAGAAATTGTTGAACAAGAACATGGTTATAAACTAATAAGTGAAGAATACGTTAACCTGACAACTATATTATTAATCAAATGTGATAAAGGTCATATTTATGAAAGTAACCTTGCTTCTTTCAAATTTGGTTGTAGATGTAAAATTTGCAATATGTCAAGTGGTGAGAAAAATATCAAAAATTGGCTAAATGAAAATAATATAGAATTCACCACTCAATATAGATTCATAGATTGTAAATATAAAAATACTTTACCTTTCGATTTTGCAATATTTTATAAAAATGATTTGATATGTTTAATTGAGTATGATGGGATTCAACATTTTGAGCCAGTTGATCATTTTGGTGGAGATAGAAACTTTGAAATTACTAAAATTAGAGATGAAATTAAGAATGAATATTGTAGAAGAAATAATATCCCACTAATCAGAATCCCATATTGGGAAAAAGATAATATAAAAAATATTCTTGACAATAAATTAATTAAATAATATTTCTTCATAATATCTATTAATCTTCTTTTAAGGAGGTGAGAAATTGGAAAAGAAAAAACACGTTTTTAATATTCAATTAAACTCAATATCCGATACTGATAATCCAACAAGGAAAGAATGCGAGTTCATACTTCATGATTTTGAAGTATCTCATAATAATGCTTTTATATCGAAAGAAACTGCTCAAAAAACATTACACACTCTTAAAGACATGCCAATAGTGTGCCAGTATTTCCCTGTCTCTGAAGCTGGGGCTAAAGATGATGCTTTAGGGACACATGGAGTATATCTTGACGAAGATAGAGACACTGGTGATCCTATAATAGGGTTAAATACAATTCCAATAGGTGTATTTACTGAAAATGCTTATATCACCACTATTAAAGATCAAAATGGGAATGAAAAAGAAGTTGTAGCAGGAAAAGGTATATTATGGGCTTCGAGATTTCCTAATATTATTGGACTTCTTAAAGAATGGAATGACGCTGGAGTCAATATCTCTTCTAGTATGGAGATATTATACGATAGTTATTTGTTTAAAGATGGAGTTGAAGAAATTCTCTCTTATGTATACGAAGGACATTGTGTCTTGAATTCTGAACAAAGAGGTAATCATTCAAAAGTCTATCCTGCATATGACGTTTCTAAATTAAATAAATTAGTGGCACAAGCTATTAATCAAGAAGTTAAGGAAGGTGAAAAAATGGAGAAATTTAAAAAAGTATTTGAATTGTCACATGATGATATTCGTACAAAGTTGTATAGTGAGTTAGATCCTAGCCTTGGTGAAAGAACTTATTCATGGATTGCCGATGTATTTGATACGTATTTTGTAGCAAATATTTATAGTTATGCTGATGGGAACGAATTTGATAAATATTTTAAATACAATTATTCGAAATCTGAAAATGATGTAACTATTGATTTTGATTCAAAAACTGAGGTTTTTCTAAAACGTAACTGGGAAGAAGTTGTTCCTGACGAAGTTCAAACTCAGTTAAATGAAAAAGACTCTACTATTTCTGAATTAAAAAATCAGTTAAATTCATTAACGAATGAGAAAAAACAAATTGAGGATAAATTTAATACTGCCAGCGAAACTATTATTCAATTAAATTCTCAAGTTGAGGAATTAAAACCATTCAAGAATCAAGTTGAAGAAGAACAAATGACTAAAGCATTAAACGAAAAGAAAGATTTCTATTCTGCTAAGTTTAAAGCTTTAAATGCTTCAGATAAGTTTGAATCTGAGGAAGTTCAAAAGTTAGTTGAGAAAACAGTTTTTGAAACTGAAGAAGGACAACAAGCTGTCCTTCAATTAAACACTATGCTTGTAGATATGGTAGTTGTTCAAAAGGAAGAAAAATCTGAAGACACTGTAATCAGAGAGGTTTCTAGTAAACGTGAAAATTTAATTCCTACTAGTGACGACTTTGAAAGCAGATATTCTAAATAATAATTAAATTAATATTAGGAGGAAAACAAATATGGCAAGTCGTATTTTGAAAGCTTTACAAGAAAAAGGAACTCATGCTGTAGGTAACTTAAATTCCTTAAAAGTAAAAACAGTTGCAAACGGTGCATTAATCGAAGGAGCAGACGTAGATAACTTTACACTTGTTGAGTTAGGTTTCAACGCTGATGGCGAACGGACTGCAAAACAATTATCTGCAATTGATAAAAAAGCTTATCTAATTGCTTCACCTGAAACTCGATATCTGGGAGAAGAAATGGCTGATTTCTATAATGCAGTTGGAGATCGTGCAAGAATCGTAATTTTGGAGGAAAATTATACTCGCTTTGATACTTCTGCTTTTTCTTTAAATGATGGAGTTACTGAGATTAAAAATGGTTTCGTTGCACATTTTGACCCTGCAAGTAAGAAATTCATTATATCTGATCCTGCTTCTGCACATGCGGATTATGCTGGCTCATCTGCACAATTTTTAGTTGTTTCAAACGAAGATGACATTCAATATACTCTAGGTGTTCCTATGGTACGCCTCGAAGTAGCAAAAGCTTAATTTGGAAATTAAATTATAAAAGGAGAATACATATATGGTACTTGATAACATGAAATTAAAAGGTTTATTTAATCGTGTATATAACAACAAATTGGAAGGAACTGATTCTGCTGATATTAAAGCATATATCACAAAAGTTTTTGGTGATGGTTCTGCAAATCCAGACCCTTCTATGTTACACCAATTCAATCAATTAGTAGTCGAAACTGCTGATCAAATTGCAAAACCAATGGTAACTAATTTATTCGGTATCTTTGCTAATGTTGATTCTGAAGTTCGTGGAAATATTAAAGAACTTAAAATACCACAAAAGAACAAAGCCAAAGTTGTTTGGTCTGCTACTGGATCTGGCGTTGACTTAGTTCGTGTCGAAGGTAAAAAGTCTATTTTTGCTATCCCTGCTCACCTATCAACTGGTTTTTATTATGAGCCACTTGATCTTGTTAAAGAATCAGAAGAATACTTCCGTTCTTTAGTAAACGATGTTGCCAATGCAAAAGTAAGATTGTACTTGGACAAAATTAATGAATTAACTGCTCAAGCTATTGCTAGCGGAAAAATTCCTGCTGCAAACGTTAAAACTGGTTCAAACATTTCAATTGCAGAATACAATAAAGTTGCTTCTGTTCTTCAACGATATGGTGGTCGCCCAGTATTTGTTGCTGACTCTTTACTAATCGATTACTTTGCAATGCAGCAAGCAACCGATAGCACATTGAAAAACCTTCTTTTTGATGGAATTAAAGAAGAATTATTAACTGCCTTGAATCCTACTCGTATTGCTCGTACTACTGCAGTAAACTTAGTTAACCCATTTACAGATGAAACAAACTCTAAAGTAGAACTTCCTGTAAATAAAGGTTACATGTTTGCTGGCGCTGTTGAACAAAAACCTTTCTCTGTTGTTGAGTATGGTGGTTTGCGTCAACAAACTGAACAAGATATTGAAGATGAGCGTGTAAAAATGAAAATCACTCAAGATGTCGCTATCAACCTTGTATTCGGTGAAGCAATTGGTGTAATTGAAGAACAAGCTGCAGTAAGTCTTTAATAATTAAAATTAAATTTATAATAGGGTGGTAGATTAACCACCCTATTACTTTTAGGATATTAGGAGGAATTAAAAATGGATAAAGTTAAACTTGCTAGACACAGAAATACTTCTTACTTTGTACGTTATACGGCAGATGGTTCAAATCGTCAATGGAGTTGGGCGGGAAGTCGTAATGGGAAAGTTGATGTAAAGGAAGTTCCTAAAGAAGTTGTTGAATGGCTTCAAATGAATAGTATTTGTTTTGATAAAGGTGAATTAGTTATTGTTGAAGACAATGAAACTACAAAAGAAATTAAAGATGGTATTGTCGAAATTGATACTTATGAGAATAATACACATTCAAAAGAGGAAATTGAGAAATTACTAAATGGTAATATCAATAAGATGAAGGCTGAACTAAAGAAAATTACAGTTGATTCTGAAAAGCAATTTGTAATTGAAGTGGCTTCTTCATTAAAAGATGATCTTACTAAGGGTAAGTTAGATTTCTTATCTGAATGGATGGGAATTGATTCTTCTATTCTATTTGATTAAGGGGTGATTGATAATGTCAACCACCTATGACCGAATCTACCAAACTTTTCTTAATAACTGCAAAGTGTCAGATATTGACCTCCCTTCAACTGATGAGGGAAAGTATGAAATGATTAAAAATGCAGTTTTACTATTTAATAATCGATTACGAACTGAAATTAAATGTGATGATTTAACTGAATCAGTAAGTGAAGAATTGAATGAGGATTATCTTTTAATAATTGCTCATTATATAAGGTACAGCTTCCTTTTAAACGAAAGAACATTTTTTGAGTCACTATGGCAACCTTTTGAAAAGGATGTTGGATTAAAGAACTTTAGTTCTCAGCTAACTTCTTTGAAAAATTCCGTATCAGAGCAAGAAAGATTAATTGACAGACTCATTATGAATACGGAGGTTGACTTCCTATGACTGAGTATAAAGTAAGAATCGTTAAGCAAGATGGATCACTAGAATTCGAGAGCCTATATAGTTATTGCTCAAGACTAAGTAAAAAGAATAACTCAGTCCTTTATCGTCTTGAATCTTATCTTCATAAAAAACTTTTAGATGAACCAGAATTAGCTGAAATTAGAGATATTTTGTTGACTGTTAGTGCAGATATAACAAAATTACATAGTTACCTACATGTTGAAGTTGGTGATGATAGTGAAAAATTACAGTAACTATCACTCCAATAACATAAACGATAAAATGATGCATGATGGTTTACTGTTATTACAAAATTCTTTAGATGGCTTTGAGGGTTATGAAGGTATTCTTAATAATACTAAGAATACTAAAGTATTATTTTATGATAAATATGATGCACAAAGCACAACCAAGAAGATTATTGGCTATGTTGAAGATATTGAATTAGGTAATCTATTTAAGATCAATAATGAAAATTGGTTAATTACTACATATCCTGAAGACAATAAGGTTTATCGTAAAGCTGAGGTTCAACTATGTAACTCTACCTTCCCTATTGAAGCTAATAAAAACAAAGTTTTAATTGGATATGATAATTTTGGGAAGCCTGTTTACAAGGAAGAAATAGAATACGACTATGTTCCGTGTATTGTACAAAGTAAACTCTATATGACAACACTCAATCAACCTATCAATCTTCCAAATGATGCACTATTAATTACCCTTCCCTATAATGAAATGACCAAGAAAATCATAGAGAATTACCCATTCATATATCATGATCGTAATTACAAAGTAATTGATATTGATTTTAGTGGGGTTGTTATTGATAAGGGAATTATTAATGTCACAGTAAATAGAGTGGTGAGTAAAACATGACGATGCATAAAAATTTCATGGATATTTATCATTTGCTTAATAATGACGAACAGTTAAATAGGTTGCTATACTACTCCCCTCTTAACCTAATTGAAAATACACCAGATCCATTAGACCCTTCCCTCCCTAACGTTTTAGATATTGATGAGGATTGGGAGATTAGAACAGATAGAATATTACTGACTCCGAAATCTGATGATTTAACTGCTGATAAATCAATCTGTAGAATATTAATATATCCTGGAACAAGAATCCCTACATCTAACTACTATGTGGCTGATCAACAGTTAGTAGTTGATATATTATGTCACTTTGACTATGAAAATGGTGATTTAAGATCAACAAGAATAAGTGACAGATTGAATGAGTTATTTTGTTTAAATAGGATTACAGGAATTGGGAAAATGGATTATGTACGAGGGACACCTATTGGAGCACCAGTTCAATATGTCGGATATAGACATGCGTATGAATTTGGGAGTTTTAAAAAATGAATGAGTTAAAACTTATTAAAGGTTCCCCTATTGAAATAGCTAATGGATTATTTGTCTACCCTTTAAGAATGGATGAGATTGCCGAGATAGGTGAAAGTCTTTATAACTCATATCTTTCAATCATCACTTCAAGTAAAAAAATTCTTTATAGTTTAGAAGAATCTATAATATCTAAACAAGAATTAACTATGCTAAGTAAGGAATCGGATTTATTTACTATTCTTTATATTTCAGAAAAAGATCAAAACACTTTTGCAATTTTTATTAATGCTTTAAAAACATTTCTTAAATCAGAATTAGATTTCGATGGTCAAAATTTAATTCTAAAAAATGATAGTGGTTTATTTACATTTGATGATGAATTATTTAAGAAATTCAAAGAAGTTATCATGAAACAAAATTTCTTAAAAGATGATTCAGTTTCGACTTACAAGCCAGCTAACTCAAAGGCAAAAGCATTATTAGAAAAACTAAAGAAAGCTAAAGAAAAGATACAAGAACAAAATTCTGATGATGGACTTAGGTTGAAGGATATTATTTCCATTGTAGCAACTTATTCTAATGATATTAACCTATTGTCTGTTTGGGATTTAACAATTTACCAATTATATGAAGCATATTTAAGATTAATCGTATGGGATAAGTACCATACGAATTTTTTATTGCTTCCTCATGTTTCGGATTCAGGATCGCTTGATTTACAACATTGGGCGACTGATATAAATAAAATTAAATAATTAACGGAGGTAATGAAATGGGTTTACAATATGGTATTAAAGAAGTCCTTGATGTTAACGTTTTAGACTTCGCAACAAAAAAACCTTGGTTTTTTGTTGATTATGCATCTGCAACAAGTAACGAAAATACTGCTGAAAGATTAGGCCTAAATGGTGGTCGAGGCAATGCTCTCCAAATGAGTTTTGATCATACTAAAAAAGCAACTTTCAAATTAACTGTTCCACTTGTTGACTTAAACATGTTGGCAATGCTTTCTGGTGATGATTTAGGAACTGGTGTTGGACAGATTTTTAAACGTGAAGAATTGAAAGTTACTGATAATTCAGGTTCACTTGAAATTTCATTATCTGAAACACCGATTTCTGGAACTGTAAAGATATATAAGAAAGAAGGTTTAAGAGATACAGGAGAAGAATTTACTGTAGGCTCAATTTCTGGTAAAACGGTTGATCTTACTACTCCTGCCGTTGCAGGTGAAGAAGTAATTGCTTTTTATCAATATGCTGCTCCTGCAACATCCAAGAAAATTTCTATTAAATCTACAAAATTCCCTAAAGCAGTTGAAATTTTTGGTACAGGTTTAGCTCGTATGCAAGAAGATGAACAAGATTATCCTTGCCATGTACATGTATTTAAGGCTCGTCCACAAGCCAACTTTACATTTACTATGGAAGGTACTAATGCAACTAACCTTGAGATTACATTTGACATGTACGAGGTGAAGGATGCTAACGGAGAAGGTCAATACATTGACTACATCTTTGAAACTGGAGATGAATCATAATTAAACTAATAGTGAAGGGTTAGTTTTAAATAACTACCCTTCTCTTTTAGTTATTAGGAGTTAAATCTAATGATATTAAATGAAACTGTAGAGTTGAGAAACTATGGATCAAATAGAATATTAATAGAATTACTTGGTTATGAATTTAAACATGGTGAATTATATTCAAAATATAAAATTAAAAATAAATTACAGATACAATAAATAATTAAATTACCATTAAACATATCAATTTGGTTCGAACTTAATAATATGCTTAATATTATTAGAAAAACTACCAGAGGTGTGACTCCGTACAAGTCCCCTCTCTTTTTTATTTTATAGGAATAAAAGGAGGAATAAGGAATGAGTAAAACTACTCAACTAAAAGTATCAAAAATCAAAAAAGCAGCTAAAGAGGTTAATAAACAAATTGAACATGAATTCGAAGATGGATCTACATTAAAGTTCTACCCTATCTTCCCTGAATTAAAGATTGATGAACTTATTGAAGATAATCAAAAGTTAATAAGAGAAGCTGATGAGTTAGGAATAGAACTATCCGAAAAAATGACTTATCATTTAATATCCTTGCTTATCATTAAACACTTTACTCATCTGGGTGCTGATATCGAGGATGGAGTACAAAATCATATTGCATTCCTTGAAGCATTGATTGATTCTGGTTATTACAAAATTATTATGGAAGAAGTTTTCCTACCTGCTGAGATAAGTAAAGTATTTGATAGAATGGTTGACTTAGTGAGTCAGTATCAGATGATGGAAAAGTTAGTGGAGAAAACTAAGGAACAAGTACAAAGACTTGAATTGAAAAATGCTGAAGTGTTCAAGCAATTAGAGAATGTTGGTGTAGAAAAGCAAATTCCTGAAGTGTAGGAGTTGATGATGTGGAATTCAAAGACTTAAATGATCTGGCAAAGTACATACCTCAATTAACAAAAGAGGCAATGTTAAAAGGTAATGCAACAAAGAATACAGTAATTGAAACTGGAAAAGAACATGTTCAAAGTGATGTATACGATCCATATACGCCTGTTATTTATGAACGTTCTGGAGGCTTAATGAATGATTGGGAAGTTGAAGAAACTGCCGATGGAATTGAAGTTTATAATACACGCAGTGACGAAAAATCAGGAAAAAATATTGTGGATACCATCGAATATGGGCGTAATTATGACTATGAATTTGAATACTCTAACAAGCCAAGACCATTTATAGAGAATACAATAAAAGAATTAGAAGTAAGTAATAAATTATCCCAATCACTAAAAGCTGACTTAAAGTCAATAGGCATTGAGGTTAAATAATTAAATTAACAACAGGAGGTGAAATTGATGGCTAGTAGAGGTCGAGTTTATAATCGAATATTTAATGAAAAAGAATGGGAACAAGTGAATCCAGAAAATAAAGTAATGATTGAAGATTTCTTAGAAGAATATCGTTCACGGAAAATTAAGGAAAGTACACTAAATCAATATTTTAATGATTTACGTTTAGTGATGATATATATTCTTCGTAAGCTTCAAAATAAGTCAATATTGGAATTAAATAAAAAAGACTTCAGACGTTTTAATTTATATCTTAGTGAACAATTGGGGTTAAGTAATGCTCGTGCTAATCGTATGATGTCTGCTGTGAGATCAATGCTTACATACATAGAAGACGATGATGATTATGATTACGACAATAACCTTGCGAAAAAAGTTAGAGGTTTGCCAAAAGACCCTGTTAAAACAAACGAAGATGATTTCTTTTTAACCTATGACCAAATTATGAAACTAAGGGAAGAACTCATTAAACGAGATAGATTGCAAGATGCAGTATTATTAATGGTGATGTTTGACAGTGCAGCTCGTAGGAATGAAGTATTTCAGATAAATAAACATGGTTTATTGGAAGGAAATCGTGCTAATGAAGTTATCGGTAAACGTGGCAAAAGATATAGACCTGTGTATTTGAATGATACTAAAGAGTTAATTAGACAGTATCTTGAACAACGTGGTGATGATGATATTGACTCTCTTTGGATTAAAGGTAAAGGTGAAAATAAAAAACCTGTAGAATACAACGCTCTCTATGACAGAGTTGTTAGTATGAGCAAAGTATTAAATGAACTTGAAGGAACTAATATTCAATTCTTCCCTCACTCTTTACGCCATAGTCGTGCTGAGTGTTTACTTCAAGGTCAAGATTTACGTATTCTTGATGAAAATGGTAATCCTAAGAAATTTACACTTGAAGAAGTTCAAGTATTTATGAACCATTCAGATCCAAAAACTACACAGTCTTACGCAAAAGACCATAGTAGTGAAATAGTTGATAATATGTTTGGAATTTAAAAAAATAAAAGGTATCTTTTATTACATAATTAAATAAACAATCTCCCTGAATTAGACACCCTCCATTCTCCTCTTTTGAGGGTGTTTACTTGAGATGAGATTCTTTAGTCAAATAGTTACAAAATATCCCTCTATTCCCACTGCTTTTGTCGTATAATGGTAGATAAGTAGGAATGGAGGGGTGGAAATGGTGAGTGAAAATGGATTATCATTCTCAGCCAAATTTATAAAAAATAATGTTAAAGAATCTGTAATAAAGCATTATGAAAAACAATCAGTAGTAAGAAGTTTGATTCAATTAATCCCTTTTGGAGCAATGCTTGATACTTATGTTACAAGTACTTTTAACAATATTTTAATAGAAAGATCTAGAACGTTTTTTGATGAATTAGGGACTGGTAAATTTATTTTAACTCCAGAACTAATTGAAAATGAAGATTTTTTACATGCATTCTTTTCGACTTATAAAAACGCAATCTACACTAGGCAGAGGGCTAAAATTAGGTTTTTTGCGCGATTATTAATAAATTCTTTTGAAATAAGTAGTATTAATGAATTCGAAGACTATTTGAAAATATTAGATGAATTGACATATAGGGAGATCTATATTTTATACACATTATATGAATTTGAACATGAAATTTGTTCTAGTATTTTTGGTAACGATAGATCATATATAAAACTTATAAATTCCCATAAGTATTGGAATAATTTCACAAACAAAATAACTTCAGATTTAAACATAACTTCAGTAGAGATGCCCGGATTAATTCACAGGCTATCTAGGACAGGTTGTTACTTGGAATTTACCGGTTTGGCTTATAGTGATAAGGATGGTAGTGGGTATACGACAGAAGTCTTTGATAAACTTGTGAAACTTATTGAAATGAAAAGAGAAGATTTAAGTGATATTGAAAATATAAATATCATTTAAAAATGATACTGAAGTGAGAAAAATAATTATCTACAAACTTTGTAGGATACTTATAGATTAAAGAAGGATTTCTTTGATTTTAGTCGAATAAATAATCAAATCTATCATTATATGATGTTTTTCGTTATTTTATACCTAAATTTATTGATAACTTGACGATTTTTGGTATAATTTAGATAAAGGATAGCACACTAATCATGTCTAATATGTTGATAAAACCAACCGAGGAGTGATTAGATGTGTAATGAGGAGGAAAAAGACATGGCAACGATTGAAGCAAAGATCACTAAAACGCCATCAGAAGCATTTATGAGTATTAGAAATAAAGTTAGAAGTCAAATGAAAAAGAAAAATATCTCATATTCTCAAATCTTAAAGTCCATTAACGAAAAAGATAATGACAGATAAATTAGTTATAGATACATGTGTATTTATTGAAGGAATATTTGGTGATGAAGGAAATCCGAGTAGCTTATTATTAGAGCAATTAGATTCTTTAGATGCTAGATTAGTATTTTCTCAAGATTCTATAGGTGAACTTCTTTATATTCTCAAACGTGAATGTAATGAAATTCAACTGAGTGATACGGATATTATGGAGATATTAACTGATATCATGTCTCTCTTTCAAAGGGGTAAATCGATTAACATCAAGCATTATAAAAATCAAAAAGGTAGAGTCAGAGCTAGAGATAAAGATGACCAAATGTTTATAGATGCTGCATTTGCATCAAAATCATCACATTTAATTACATTGGATAAAAAAAGTGGAATATTAAATTTAAAAAATACACCATTTATATGCTGTACACCTAAAAGCTACATAGACTCAAAGACAAAAATAGAAAAGTCTGGATAAAAGACCTTTCACATTAACTTGTGAGGGTCTTTTTCGTTTTATGGAGGAATTTTATCAATAATTGTAGAATACTGTTTCTCATAATAATTTTTTAAGGAGTAACAGCATGAATATTGATTGGACACCTCTGTTTGGAGAAGTTAATGGTCTTGCATTAAAATTTTTTATATTGTTAATAATTTTAATTATATTTGCTGCAATATTTGCTGTGTTAATTAAGTTGACCAATTTACCTAAGATGTTTATTAGACCAACGATTGGAGTATCTTTATTATTGGGGTTATTTACTTGGGCTAAATACTTTTTGTAACTCTTTGACTTTTCCGTAAGAAATCTATATACTCGATAACGTTGTGCACACGCATATACTGGAGATTGATC
>NZ_PIQO01000025.1 GCF_002844575.1 Heyndrickxia camelliae | reverse complement strand
GCAAGAGTAGGACGTTGCCAGGCAAATAGAATAAGTCACAGATTTCGATCTGTGGCTTATTTGTGTGTTTGGATTAGGTCTAAAGTCCTGATTGACGAGATTATTTGCCATTTTGACGAGATTAACTGCAGTTTTGAAGGGATTAAGGTGAAAAGTCGCGGTATTAAACAAAAGTGGGAAAAGGGACCTGTCCCCACATGCGCAAATAAAACATTAAATGAATAATGTAATAGACATACACATGGGATGCTTTGAGAACATACAATATTAAATGTACTCATAATACTCACGAAAATATTTAGAATATTGTATATTGATATAATTATTGGGAATAATGACTGTATGGAGGTGGAGAGGCATGAGCTCTTCAATGATGGGAAAGAAAATTGGGGAAACGTGTATCGTTTGTGAACAACAAAAAGAAACAGGGATACATCTCTATACATCCTTTATTTGTGAAGATTGTGAAAAGGATATGGTGTTAACGGATACGAATGATCCCAAATATAAGTATTATATTGAACGACTCAAGATGGTTACGTATAAACAAAATATTTCATAGCCAAGCTACTAAATTGGAGCTTGGTTTTATTTTTTTACATAAAATAATCTTAAGCACGAATGCTATATATGATCTTGTATTAATGAGCTCAAGTTCTAAAGAACGTTCCCCCTTTTCTTATATTGCCAAACAATATTTTCTTTGAAGGTTTCCCCTAATGGATACGTATAGTACAATAAAATAAGCAACTGAAGGAAAGGTAATCATGGAAGTGAATCAAAATAGAATGCCCTTATATGAGGCAGTAAAACAATTTAAAGATAATCAACCAAAATCTTATCATGTCCCTGGGCATAAAAGTGGGCTTTTATATGAGCAAATAGGTCCCGAGTGGACAAGATTTCTTCAATATGACGTAACAGAACTCAATGGACTTGACGATTTACATGCACCAGAAGGACCAATAATGGAAGCTCAACAATTGTTAAGTTCTTTATATAGGACAAGAAAGAGCTACTTTCTTGTAAATGGGAGTACAGTTGGAAACTTAGCAAGTATTTTGGCCGCTTTTGAAAAAGGTGACTATGTGCTTGTACAGCGAAATTGCCATAAGTCTGTATTAAATGCCCTTTCCTTGGCCAATGTGAAACCAATATTTCTTTCCCCAAAAGTAGATCATGAATTATGTATAGGGCTGGAAATAGATCCTGCCATAGTAAGAAATGCTTTTGAAAATTACCCAAATCTTAAAGGATGTGTTCTAACCTATCCAAATTATTATGGGTTTACGTATAATTTAAAGGCTATAATTGATATCGTACATAAAAATAATGGTTTAGTAATCGTTGATGAGGCGCATGGGCCTCATTTTCAAATTGGCCGTCCCTTTCCAGAATCGGCTGTTACTCTGGGGGCGGATATCGTTATTCATTCCGCACATAAAATGCTCCCGGCAATGACGATGGGTTCTTATTTACATATAAACAGTAAGCGAGTCTCAGATAAACGGATTGAATTTTTTCTTGCGATGCTACAATCAAGTAGCCCTTCCTATCCTATAATGGTTTCCTTGGACATTGCCCGTCATTATTTAGGAAACTTTACAAAGCAAGATATGGAATATACGTTGTTCCAACGGAATCAATTTGTAACAATGTTAGAATCGATTGAACATTTATCTGTAAAAACAAGGAGTGGGCAAGATCCTCTTAAAGTGTTGGTTACATATGAAGGGTATTCAGGCTTTGAACTTCAGGGTATTTTCGAAGAACAAGGGATATTTACCGAACTAGCAGACCAATACCATGTTGTTTTCGTTCTTCCGTTACTGAAGCAAGGCATTATATACCCATACGATAATACAATTGAAAAACTAAAGGCTGCATTAGAAAGACGGACTCCTGTTATAAAAGTGGAAAAAATGCTGTACAAAAATAATGAAGAGCTCACCTCATTGAGTATGACTTATGATGAAATGGAACATAAGGAAGTAGAATATGTATCAATGAGGGATGCGATACATCGTATTGCTGCAAAAATGATTACCCCATATCCGCCGGGGATTCCATTACTTTTACCTGGCGAAAAGGTCAAAAAAGAACAGATTAAAACACTTATGCAGCTACTTGAATTGAATGCTAAATTTCAAGGCGACACATCCTCTTTATATAAGGGAGAAATTCCCGTATTTAAGGACTGAGTTTGTAGATATCGGAGGACAAATATATGGAAGGTTTATTTATTACATTTGAAGGACCGGAGGGTGCTGGAAAAACAACTATTTTGCAAAAATTAGGCAAGGAACTGCAGGATGAAGGCCTAGATATTGTGATGACCAGAGAACCTGGAGGTATCCGCATAGCGGAACAAATACGAGAGGTTATTTTAAATAAAAGTAATACAGAAATGGATTCCCGTACGGAAGCCTTATTATATGCTGCAGCTAGAAGACAACATTTAGTGGAAAGAGTATTGCCCGCTCTGGAAAAAGGGGCTACTGTACTCTGTGACCGTTTTATTGATAGTTCTTTAGCTTATCAAGGGTTTGCCAGAGGCATAGGTATTGATGAAGTGTTTGCGATAAATCAATTTGCTATCAAAGATGTTATGCCGGATGCTACCATTTATTTTGATGTACCGGTGGAGATTGGACTCCAAAGAATTCAAGAAAATAAGGGTAGGGAAGTAAATAGATTGGACCTCGAGAAGCTTGATTTTCATCATAGAGTTTATGAAGGGTTTAAATTATTAAAAGAAAAGTTTCCTAACAGATTCCATCAAATTGATGCAAGTAGAGAAATAGATCAAGTGTATCAAGCAGTAAAAGAAACCATATTAAAAATTATACAAGGGAAATAATGTAATTATATATATCAAACCTTGGAGAAAATAATTCTTCAAGGTTTTTTGTGAATAAAGAGGATTATTACGATGTGAGCGCAAATACATATATAATAATAAATGGTATAATAGAAAAAAGTTTTAATATAGATGAATAGATAAAATAGTGAACAAACTTTTAGGAGGGGAGTATTATGAAACTTATATTAGCAGTTGTACAAGATCAGGACAGTGCTCGATTGATGAATGCGATGGTTGATCATAATTTCAGGGTTACAAAACTTGCCAGCACGGGTGGTTTCTTAAAGTCTGGTAATACAACATTTATGATTGGAACGGAAGATATCAGAGTAGAGAAGGCCTTGCAAGTTATAAGGGATAATTGCAAGTCACGTGAGCAGCTAATGGCGCCAGTATCACCGATGGGTGGAAATGCGGATTCATATATTCCATATCCTGTAGAAGTAGAAGTTGGAGGAGCAACAGTATTTGTGCTTCCAGTGGAGCAATTCCACCATTTTTAATATTTCCATAAATAAATGCTAAAATAGGCTCGGTTTTAGATAAGATATCAATATACGAAACAACCTTAAAGAGGAGAGAAAAGTGAAAATTCAACAAGATATAAGGGTTGGTCTGGAGAAGTCTCGTCAGGATACCAAACAAGTAACTACTAATGGAACGAAATTTTCCGCAATTGTTCAAAAACAAGATGAGAAATTGCAGATGGACCAACTGAATAAATTATTATCTGAAATTGAAAGTGCGGGGGAAAAGCTCGCAAAGTCAAGAACTTTTAAAGACTTGGCGAAGTATAAAACACTGGTGAAGCGATTTGTCCGTGAGACGGTTGATTTTGGGATGAATTTAAAGCAGTCACATACTTGGAATCAATTCGGGGAAGGCAGAAAGCTGAATATTATTGAGACAATCGACAAGCAACTTGTAGACCTAACTAATGATTATATACAAAAGGAAAAGCCTGCAATCGACATTTTGGGGAAAATAGGCGAAATAAAAGGGTTATTAATTAATTTATATACGTAAGAGAGTGATGCATTTTGGCAGTAACATGGGAAGAACTAGAAAAGGTTCAACCCCTTGCGGCAAAGCTATTAAAAAGCAGTATTCAAAAGGATAGAATGGCACACGCCTACCTATTAGAGGGTGAACGGGGTACGGGGAAAAAGGATGCCAGCTTTTTAATTGCAAAAACATTGCTTTGCTTGGATTTACAAGAACAATATAAACCTTGTGAAACATGCATTAATTGTAGAAGAATCAACAATGGCAGTCATCCGGATGTCCATTTAGTGGAGCCTGATGGTCTATCTATTAAGAAGGATCAAATTAGGAATTTACAGCAAGAGTTTAGTAAATCAGGTGTAGAATCAAAGAGAAAATTATATACTATTGTTCATGCTGATAAGATGACGGTAAATGCAGCAAATAGCTTGCTTAAATTTTTGGAAGAGCCGAACGAAGGCACTACTGCTATTTTAATTACCGAACAGATTCAACAAATACTCCCAACCATTATATCGAGATGTCAGGTTATTACTTTTAGAAACATGCCAACAGAAGTATTAGTAAATAAATTATTAGAAATGGGTGTTTCTTCTTCAAATGCATTAATTTTAGCTAGTATTACCAATAATATACATGAGGCTTTGGAGTTAAATAATGATGAGTGGTTTGCACAAGCTAGAAAATTAGTGTTAAAATTATATGAAGCCCTTAAGAAGAGTGCAGCTTCTGCTATGGTTGCATTACAAGAGGACTGGTATTCTCATTTTAAAGAAAAAAGTCAAATAGATCGCGGGCTTGATCTACTGCTTTTTGTATATAAAGATCTTATTTCATTACGAATAGGAAAGGACAATCATCTTCTATATCCAAATCATCGTGGGTCATTGGAGACGGATGCATTACAAATGTCTACACGTTCTTTAACAGATAAAATGGATTTTATTCTAGAAGCCAAACGTAAGTTAAACGCAAATATGAATCCTCAATTATTAATGGAACAACTTGTTTTAAAATTACAGGGGGGATCTACCTTTGTTTGATGTTGTAGGAGTTAGATTTAAAAAGGCCGGTAAAATATATTATTTTGATCCGGGTGATCTCTTTATTCAAAAAAATGACTCTGTAATTGTAGAAACAGTTCGGGGAATAGAATTTGGAAAAGTGGTAACAGATCGTAAGTCTGTCGATGAAAACGATGTTGTTTTGCCATTAAAAAAGGTCATTCGATTAGCAAATGAAAAGGATCAAATGATAGTAAGTGAAAATAAGGATGCCGCAAGGGAAGCATATGAAGTATGCTGTGAAAAGGTGGAAGAGCATCAGCTTGATATGAAACTAGTGGATGTGGAGTATACCTTTGACCGAAATAAAGTAATCTTTTACTTTACTGCTGACGGACGCGTAGATTTCCGTGAGCTTGTAAAGGATTTAGCGGCTATTTTCAGGACAAGGATTGAATTAAGGCAAATTGGAGTAAGAGACGAAGCAAAAATGTTAGGTGGAATAGGCCCATGTGGACGTATGCTTTGTTGCTCTACCTTTTTGGGAGATTTCGAGCCAGTGTCTATAAAAATGGCTAAGGATCAAAATTTATCGTTGAATCCAACGAAGATTTCCGGCTTATGTGGCCGTTTAATGTGCTGTTTAAAATATGAAAATGATGAGTATGAAGCAGCGAAGGAAAGCTTGCCGGATGTTGGGGAAACAATTCAGACCCCTAATGGAATAGGCAAAGTGATAGGATTAAATATTTTAGAGAGAGTATTACAAGTAGAATTAACTGGGCAAGAACGGATATTGGAATTTACGATGGATGAAATCCTGAATGAAGATGCCATATCAATCCAAGCCACGGAATAATGAGGTGGAGTTTATGGATAAAAACGAATTCTTCGATTCAGTCAGCAATATGGAAATACAGATTGGTGATTTGTATCAACAGCTGGGTGAATTAAAAAAATATTTAGCCAAGATGATTGAGGAAAACAATGCATTAAGAATAGAAAATGAACATTTGCGTAGGCGGCTGGATAACAGAGGAACATCCATAAACAACGAGAGCATTTCATTTTCGGGTAAGGATAGAAAGGATTATCCCGATAAGGCCGATAAAGAAGTAGATATTGGTGAAGGCTACGATAATCTCGCCAGATTATATCAAGAAGGTTTTCATATTTGTAATGTTCATTTTGGAAGTCCTAGGAAAGATGAAGATTGTTTGTTCTGTCTGTCGTTTTTAAATAAGAAATAATAGGTATAGAGAGGTTGTTCCATGAGTGCTGTCAATTTGCTTTTGGGACAACCTCCTTTTTAACGGAGGCTGACTATCTTGCTAATAGGTGATGAAAGACTAGATTATTTACTTGCAGAAAATTTAAGAATTATTCAGAGTCCATCTGTATTTTCTTTCTCCCTAGATGCTGTACTATTAGCCAGATTTGCATATCTTCCTATTCAAAAAGGAAGCATCATCGATTTATGTACAGGAAATGGTGTCATTCCACTAATATTAAGCACGCGTACAAAAGGAATGATTACAGGGGTAGAAATTCAGGAAAGATTGTATAACATGGCTATTAGAAGTGTAGAGTACAACCAATTAACAGATCGCATACATATGATAAATGGGGATTTAAAAGATATGCCTAAACAGCTCGGTATGGGAAAGTTTGATGTAGTTACTTGTAATCCTCCTTATTTTGTCACACCTTCAAAAGGAATTATTAATGAAAACGAGCATTTAGCAATAGCAAGACATGAAATAATGTGTACGTTGGAGGATGTTGTAAAAACAAGCAGCTTATTATTAAAACAAGGCGGAAAGGCAGCTTTTGTGCATAGACCTGGAAGACTAGTGGATATATTAACCTTGATGCAGCAATATCGACTGGAGCCTAAGCGTCTGCAATTTGTATACCCGAAATTAGGGAAAGAGGCGAATACTATTCTTGTAGAAGGAATAAAAGATGGCAATCGAGGTCTAAAAGTCCTTCCTCCCTTGATTGTATACAAAGAGAATAATCAATATACAGATGAGATGGATACAATATTATATGGTAAAAAGAACAATATTTGAAAGAGGCTGGTCAATCAAATGCAGCAACAAAAGAGTTTTATGAATGAGGAAAAAGGATTATTGTACCTGGTCCCTACTCCAATCGGTAATTTGGAAGATATGACATTTAGAGCTATTAGAATTATGAAAGAGGCATCGATTATTGCTGCAGAAGATACACGGAATACGAAAAAGCTATGCAACTATTTTGAGATTACCACTCCGATTACTAGCTATCATGAGCATAACAAGGAGATAAGCTCTAAACATCTAATTTCACGTTTGCTGGATGGAGAAACGGTTGCCCTTGTAAGCGATGCAGGAATGCCTTCGATATCAGATCCTGGATATGAGCTTGTAGTAGCAGCGATTGAAGAAAATATTAGTGTTATCCCATTACCAGGAGCAAACGCTGCAATAACAGCATTAATTGCCTCCGGATTAAAACCTCAGCCTTTCTACTTTTATGGTTTCCTTCCAAGGGGAAAGAAGGAAAGAAATGAGGAATTGGAAATATTAAAGAAACAGACAGCGACCTTTATTTTATATGAAGCACCGCATCGTTTGAAAGATACTTTACTGGCAATGAGTAGTGTATTAGGGAATCGTAATATTTCTTTGTGTCGTGAATTAACAAAAAAGTTTGAGGAATTTATTCGGGGTACTGTGGAAGAAGTAATAGAGTGGTCGATGCATAATGAGATACGCGGTGAATTTTGCATCATTGTTCAGGGAAATGAAAATCAGTTAGTAGATGAAGAACAAAAATGGTGGGAGACACTTTCCGTGATTGATCATGTAAATACCTATATCGAAAAAGATGGACTAGCTTCAAAGGAAGCTATTAAACAAACGGCAAAGGACCGGGGAATTCCTAAGAGAGAGGTTTATCAGGAATATCATGTAGAGTAGAAGTATGCAACGAGGAAATGTTAAAGAAGTAGTTACGGAACTAGAAAAAGAGTAAACAATATTTATTACATATCTTAAAAAAAGGATGACTGTGTATAGTCATCCTTTTTTTATATCCAATTTGTGCGTGCACTTTGCCTTTTTGGAAGTACGCACCTATTATATTTCATATCTATATTTAAAATCCGAAAGAAATAATTTCAACGGGTCTTATTATTTTGCATTTTCGAATGCGTTTTGGATTTCTTGTAATAATATTTCAGCACCTTCGCGGCTAAGAACTAGCTTTCCACCTGCTAATTGAACATTACTGTCGGAAACTTCACCAGTAATATGGCAAGTCATGCTAGGTTTATATTTTTTAAGAATGATTTTTTCATCATCGACATAAATTTCTAATGCGTCTTTTTCTGCAATTCCAAGTGTACGGCGAAGCTCAATAGGAATTACTACGCGACCTAATTCATCAACCTTACGTACAATACCAGTAGATTTCATTTTGTTTTCTCCTCTCATTTTCTCCGGATAATTTGTCGTCAATTTTCGACATATTTTTTATAACTGTTTATATCATACCAAGCATTCCCATATCCGTCAATAATTATTTTGTATAAAATAGGAATTTATAAAACTCGTAAAAACATTGATATATAGGTAATTAGGGACGTAATGAATGTTTAAAATTGATGATAAAATGTATCAAAAGTATCATAATCGTAAAAAAATGTAAAATGCATTTTTAAAATATTTTTCGACAAAATCTGTTGATTCCATTAAAATAAAAGAAAGAAATGTCGGAATATAGACTGCCAAAAGTTGCAGGATGTTTTCTTTTTATGTATATTTTGATGATATAAGAGGTAAAGATGTAGATGTAATAGGAATTATCTAAGAATTGCCCCAAAATGGCATTTAAAAGCTCTCGCCCTTGGGTGAGAGTTTTTTCTTTAGATGTAGTAGTATGGTATTAGAATATTACTTTATTAAAAGGTGGGAATCCAAGTTGAGTGAGAAAGAAAAAACATTTTATATTACAACGCCTATTTACTACCCAAGCGGAAATTTACATATTGGACATGCTTATACTACAGTAGCTGGAGATGCAATGGCGCGTTATAAAAGAATGCGCGGTTTTGATGTAATGTATTTAACAGGAACAGATGAACATGGCCAGAAAATACAACGGAAGGCAGAGGAGGAAAAGGTCACACCACAGCAATATGTAGATAATATTGTGAGTGGGATACGTGTCCTTTGGGATAAATTAGATATATCCTATAATGATTTCATTCGAACAACTGAAGAAAGACATAAAGTAGTGGTAGAGAAAATATTTAAAAAGCTATTAGATCAAGGTGATATTTATCTTGATCAATATGAAGGATGGTACTCTGTTCCAGATGAAACATTTTATACAGAGCATCAACTTGTAGACCCGATTTTGGAAAATGGGAAGGTTGTTGGGGGAAAGAGTCCTGACAGCGGTCATCCGGTAGAATGGGTGAAGGAAGAGTCATATTTCTTTAAAATGGGGAAATATGTAGATCGTCTTCTTCAATTTTATAATGAGAATCCAGACTTTATCCAGCCGGAATCTCGAAAAAATGAAATGATTAACAATTTTATCAAGCC
This sequence comes from Heyndrickxia camelliae, assembly GCF_002844575.1. Classification (GTDB taxonomy): domain Bacteria; phylum Bacillota; class Bacilli; order Bacillales; family Bacillaceae_C; genus Margalitia; species Margalitia camelliae. The sequence goes on along the minus strand of NZ_PIQO01000025.1, from coordinate 43,360 downwards.
TGGACTTGAGGATTTAGCGGTATCCCGTACAACGTTTAACTGGGGCATAAAAGTTCCTGGGGATCCGAAACATGTTATATATGTTTGGATAGATGCACTTTCTAATTATATTACAGCACTAGGTTATGGAACCGAAGATGACTCAAGATACCAAAAGTACTGGCCAGCAGATGTACATTTGGTAGGAAAAGAGATTGTTCGATTCCATACAATATATTGGCCAATTATGTTGATGGCTTTGGATTTGCCACTTCCAAAAAAAGTATTTGCACATGGTTGGCTTTTAATGAAAGATGGCAAAATGTCAAAATCAAAAGGAAATGTTGTAGATCCTGTTACTTTAATTGATCGTTATGGCTTAGATGCACTTAGATACTATTTATTGCGCGAGGTTCCATTTGGAGCTGATGGAGTTTTTACGCCGGAAGGATTCGTAGAGCGCATTAACTTTGATTTAGCGAATGATTTAGGCAACCTATTAAATCGCACTGTTGCCATGATTAATAAATACTTTGATGGAAATATTCCAACCTATAATGGCTCGCACAGTACATTTGATCAACAACTGCTCGAAGTAAATAAAGCAACGGTGAAAAAGTATGAGGAAGCTATGGAAAAGATGGAATTCTCCGTTGCCTTATCTTCCATTTGGGAGTTAATTAGTCGTAGCAATAAATATATTGATGAAACAACACCATGGACCTTGGCTAAAGAGGATGCAAAAAGAGAAGAACTGGCTAATGTAATGGTTCATTTAGCAGAATCATTGCGTAGAATAGCGGTGTTATTACAGCCATTCTTAACGAAGACTCCAGAGAAAATATTTGAACAGTTGGCAATTAAAGATAATGAATTGAAGACATGGGATAGCCTTGAGACATTTGGAAATATCCCTGAAGGGGCAAAAGTGGTTAAAAAGGGTGAACCTATCTTCCCAAGACTTGAAATCGAAGAAGAAGTAAACTTTATTAAAGAGAAGATGGGAAGCTCTGCTCCTAAAGTGCAAGAAGAAAAGAAGAATGACAGGGAAGAGAAGCCGGATAGGAAACCGGAAATTACTATTGATGATTTTATGAAGGTTGAACTTCGTGTAGCGCAGGTTCTTCATGCTGAGCCAGTTAAAAAGGCGGATAAACTATTGAAGCTGCAATTAGATTTAGGATATGAAAAGCGTCAAGTAGTATCGGGAATAGCGGAATTTTATAAACCTGAGGAATTAATTGGACGGAAATTGATTTGTGTTGCAAACCTAAAACCTGTAAAGCTTAGAGGAGAACTCTCACAAGGTATGATATTAGCAGGTAAAAAAGACGGTGTACTTTCATTGGCTGCTGTAGATCAAAGCTTGCCAAACGGAGCACTTGTAAAGTAAATGTAATATTAAATAGGGACAATTTCCAATAATTAAGGCAAAAATAGTATAGGGATGTTTCACGTGAAACAATTTTCGACGTGATTCTCTATGCTATTTTTATGTGTGAATATCTTTTTTTAGATTGGCTGTTTTACCACTTTTTATCATTTTTATTATAATCGCCTTTTTATAGATGTCGAAATAAGTCGGGCAATATGGAGTAAAATATATACTGGGAATTTCCAGTTTTGAGATAAATATGGCCTATTAAGATGTAAAGTAAATGTTAAGTGAATGCAAAGCTTGTGTAGAATTTTTATATTAAACTAAAAATGGATAAGGAGAATCAAAATGTTATTTGATACACATGTTCACTTGAATGATGAACAATATGACCAAGATTTGAAGGAAGTCATACAAAATGCATTAAATGCTGGGGTAGAAAAAATGGTTGTGGTTGGCTTTGACAGATCGACCATTACAAAGGCAATGGACTTAATTGAAGAATATGACTTTTTATACGCCAGTATTGGCTGGCATCCCGTGGACGCAATTGATATGACGGAAAACGATTTACATTGGATTGAGGAATTATCTTCGCATCCAAAAGTAGTCGCTCTTGGTGAAATGGGTTTAGATTATCACTGGGATAAATCACCAAAGGATATTCAAAAGGATGTCTTTCGCAAGCAAATTCGTTTAGCGAAAAAGGTTAACCTGCCAATCATTATCCATAATCGTGAAGCAACTCAAGACATAGTAGAAATTTTAAAAGAAGAGAAGGCAGATCAAGTGGGTGGAATAATGCATTGTTTTAGCGGTAGCGTTGATACTGCGAGGGAGTGCATTAATATGAACTTTTTTATCTCACTAGGAGGACCTGTAACATTTAAAAATGCAAAAAAACCAAAGGAAGTAGCGAAGGAAATTCCATTAAGTCATTTATTAATTGAAACAGATTGTCCTTATCTGGCGCCGCATCCGTACAGAGGAAAAAGAAATGAACCTGCTTATGTAAAACTAGTTGCTGAACAAATTGCCGAAATAAAAGAAATAGCCTACGAAGAAGTAGTAGCACAAACTTCTCAAAATGCTAAAAAATTATTCGGCATAAATTGATAATAATTTTTGTCATATGGTAAGGGAGCTTGTCATCATATTTTAAAATTCTAAATGGTTCTACATGTCTCTCCTCCTTCATAGGATATTCATGTCGATAAGTCTCCCTTTCAAAAACAAATATAGTTTTGCATAATAGATACTAATTTACGCAAAACATCTAAGAGAGACCGGCGTGATAGTCTATAAGATCTCATCGATGAGAAGGAGGCGAGTTATTTTCATGCTAGGAAATAACATGAAAAACCTGTTATCCAAGGCAGTGAGTAAGAAAAAGTGGACTATTTTTATTGCTAGTTTTCTAGTCTTTGCAGCTACTATATGTTTTATTACCTTTGAAACTACGAAAAAAACGGTAGCTATGACAATTGACGGGAAAAGAAAAGTAATAAAGACACATGCCGACACAGTAGGGGATATACTTGCAGACTTAAATATTACCTTACAAAAGCATGACTACTTATCTCTACCTGCAGAAACGAAAGTAAAGGATCAATTGACAGTCGAATGGATGCCTTCCAAAAAGGTAAACTTGACGGTTGATGGGAAGAAGGAAGTGATTTGGACTACTGCCAATACGATTCAGGAGCTAGTACAGGATGAAGATATTAATATCCATCCGAATGATGAAGTTAAACCTGGCAAGGACACTAAAATCTATAAAAATATGAATATCATCGTAATGAAGGCTTTCCCTGTTACTTTAAATAACGGTGGAAAAAAAGAAAAAGTATGGTCAACTTCGACTACTGTCGGTGACTTTTTAAAGCAGCAAGGCATCGTACTAAAAAAATTGGATCGCACTAATCCTAATGCAAATCAAAAAGTTAAGCCAAATGATGAAATAAAAGTGATTCGAGTTAAAAAGGTCACCGATGTAGTGGAAGAACCAATTGAATATGCAATAGTAACCAAAAAGGATTCCAATCTTTCACAGGGAGAGCAGAAGGTTATCCAGCATGGTCAAAAGGGTCTCGTTCAGAAGTTATACGAAGTGGTTAAAGAAAATGGTAAGGAAGTAAGCAGAAGTCTTATTAAAAAAAATGTAGTAAAAGAAAGTAAGTCAAAAGTAGTAGCAGTTGGTTCCAAGCAATTGACAAATCAAGTATCCAGAGGCAGCCAAGAAACGGCACGCGAGCTTTATGTGAATTCAACGGCATATACATCTAATTGTAATGGCTGTTCCAGTCGGACTGCAACGGGGATAAATCTAAATGCAAATCCCAATATTAAGTTGATTGCAGTGGACCCAAGAGTCATTCCACTTGGTTCAAAAGTGTATGTAGAAGGCTACGGATATGCAATTGCCGGGGATACCGGCGGTGCCATTAAAGGAAATTTCATTGATGTTTACTTTGAAAACAAATCAGACGCTTATCGATGGGGCAGACGTTATGTGAAAATTCGTATATTGAAGTAAGTATAACAGGGGATTATTCCTCTGTTTTTTCTTTTATTTGAACATGTTATATAATATGAAAAGTATATTTATGTAATTAGACGAAATGATATCGAAAATGTTTCAATAATTTGGAGGAAAAATGAAAATTAAAGAAATTATTGTGGTCGAAGGCCGTGATGATACCACTGCGATTAGACGTGCTATTGATGCAGACACGATTGAAACGAATGGTTCTGCCATATCAGAGGAGACAATAGAGAAAATTCGTTTGGCTCAGGCAAGAAGAGGAGTTATTATTTTCACGGACCCGGATTTTCCAGGCGAAAAGATCCGAAAAACAATAGCAAGCAAGGTACCTGGCTGTAAGCATGCCTTTCTAAAAAAACAGGATGCAAAACCTTCTTCCGGCAGGGGAATTGGCGTTGAGTATGCAAGCCCAGATGCAATAAGAGAGGCTTTAAATGAGGCACATACTATGGAATCAGAGATGGTGGAATGGATTACTCAAGAGGACTTGCTTACTGCGGGATTAATTGGCGGGCAAAGGTCAAAAGAAAGAAGAGAACGTTTGGGAGAGTTGTTGAAAATCGGCTATACCAATGGAAAGCAGTTGCATAAGCGGTTAATGATGTTCCAAATCACAAAAGAGGCATTTGCGGATGCTCTAACTACAGTATTGCAGGAGGAAAAGGATGCATAAAGATATTGCAACACCGTTAAGAACGAAAGAAATTCTCCATAAATATGGTTTTTCTTTTAAAAAAAGCCTAGGGCAGAATTTTCTTGTAGATTCAAACATATTGAAGAAAATAACTGAGTTTGCAGAACTAACGGAAGAAACAGGGGTAATAGAAATTGGTCCGGGCATTGGTGCATTAACGGAGCATTTGGCAAGAATAAGTAAAAAAGTTGTGGCCTTTGAAATTGATGGACGACTTTTGCCCATCTTAGAAGATACATTATCGCCGTATGACAATGTAAAAATTATTCATCAAGATATTTTAAAGGCAAATGTACTAGAAGTAATACAAAAGGAATTTAGCGGAACTAGGGATATCATGGTAGTGGCGAATTTGCCATACTATGTTACCACTCCCATATTATTAAAACTTTTAACAGAACAGCTTCCACTTAAGGGGATTGTTGTTATGCTTCAAAAGGAGGTTGCCGACCGAATTTCTGCAAGTCCGGGAACAAAAGAATATGGATCATTATCGATTGCTATCCAGTACTATACAAAGGCGGAGACGGTTATGATTGTTCCCAAAACGGTCTTCACTCCGCAGCCTAATGTAGATTCTGCAGTTATTCGTTTACTTAAGCGGGATAAGCCAATTGTAGAAGTGGAGGACGAGGAATTTTTCTTTCATATTACTCGTACTTCTTTTGCGCAGCGAAGAAAAACGATCTTGAATAATCTAACTAGCGGATTGCCAAACGGCAAGGAAAATAAAGAATTAATTATATCATCTCTTGAAAAGATAAACGTGGATCCTTCTAGGCGAGGAGAGACTTTATCAATACAAGAATTTGCAGACTTAAGTAATGTTCTACTTAAAGTCCTCCCAATTGGTAATGAATCCTAATTGGAGAAAAGCGAAAGCGTCTACCGGCTAGCCGATAGACGCTTTCGCTTTTCTTATCACACCTTTTTCATCTTCGCATAGCCTATAAAAGAAGTATTAGTGAGTAATCTAACCAGTGGAGTTGAAAATGGTGAATGTTCAGGTAAATTCAATTGTTGGGCGTCTGTCTTATGACTGTGATCTTCTATTTAAAGTAATTGATATAAAAGAAATAGATGGCAAGAAAACGGCCGTTCTGTACGGAGAAGATTTTCGTTTAATTGCAGATGCACCTATGGACGATTTAACTATAATCAATTCGGATGAACGTTCAAAAATATCCCGGGAATATCGGAATCTTGAGGCTCAATCTTTTGAATTATTTCAACAAGAAATGGAATTATTAAGGCAACGCCAGGAATATGAAGCAACCAATAGCTACAGCCACGATTTTAATATTTTCCAGATTCCAGGACGTGTTCTGCATATCGATGGGGATCCTTCTTACCTTCAGAAATGTTTAGATTTATATGAAAAAATTGGTTTAACGGTTTATGGTGTCCATTGTCATGAGAGGGAGATGCCAAATCGAATTTCTCATTTACTTGAGCAATATCGTCCGGATATTTTAGTAATTACAGGTCATGATGCCTATTCAAAAGCAAAAGGAAAGAAATCAGACATTAATGCTTATCGCCATTCAAAATACTTTGTTAAAACGGTAAGGGAGGCAAGAAAAAAAGTCCCACACTTAGATCAATTAGTTATTTTTGCCGGTGCATGCCAATCTCACTTTGAATCCCTCATCTATGCAGGTGCAAATTTTGCAAGTTCTCCTTTAAGGGTAAACATTCACGCGTTAGACCCAGTTTATATTGTGGCTAAAATTTGTTATACACCGTTCATGGAACAAGTTAACGTATGGGATGTTTTACGCAATACCCTAACCGGTGAGAAGGGGATTGGAGGGGTTGAAACAAAGGGTGTACTCCGAACAGGAATGCCATATAAACCAGTCGAAGACTAAAATAGGAGCCGCTAATGACCCATCATTAGGGCTTTTATTTTTGTATATAACCGTAATTATGACTAAGTACCCTACCTTTACTAAACGTAATTATTTACTCATTATAAGCTTCTTCAGTATATTTCGATAACCATAAATGGATGGGACAAACTATTTGTAGAACGGATTATAAATGGGTTTTCAAATCAATTATTATTTTTACATAATAAAAATTTAGTTGGAAATACTAGTAAATGTAAAAAAAACAATCATTTTGTTGATGAAAAAATATTGACATTATCTTTGTTTCATTGATAAAATAAATAATTTATGTTTGACCTAATTTTGAAACTGTGTTAAACTAATACATAGTGAGGTGGAGCAAAATGCCAAAAACATTAACTGACATTAAAAAATCCCTTGATTCTAATTTGGGTAAACGATTAATGTTGAAAGCTAATGGCGGTCGAAGAAAGACGATTGAACGTTCTGGTGTTTTGGCAGAAACTTATCCATCAGTTTTTGTCATCGAATTAGATCAAGAGGAAAATGCTTTTGAGCGTGTTTCCTATAGCTATGCAGATGTACTTACAGAAACAGTACAACTTACCTTCTTTGAAAAGCATCAAGAAATATAATTATAGTTGGCAGTAGACATTGTGTTTACTGCTTTTTATTTTGTCTTGAATATATATTGATTATGAATAAATTTAGACAAATTTCAACAAATATTACTGCATACATAGTAACTATCTGTATGAAAAAGGAAATACATTAAATATGCGAGTTTTTCTAAGATAATATTTTTGTTAATTTCACCCAAAATATTTACGACTCGAAAGTATAATACTAATAATGGCATGTTAAAGGGGGAAGTCGTAATGGGCAGAAGAAGAGGAATTATGTCTAATCAAATGAAGGAAGAGTTAGCAAAAGAGTTGGGTTTTTATGACGTTGTTCAACAAGATGGATGGGGCGGTATTAAAGCTAAGGATGCAGGTAATATGGTGAAGAAGGCCATTGAAATTGCAGAACAACAACTGGCTAACAAAAATCAGATATAATAGTGATAAATTCGAAAGCTCAAACAGCGAATAATAAAAACATGCCGTTGACCGAGATAACTCGGTCTTTTTTAATTTATAATAGGCACACGAATAAACTTATAAATAAAGATAAGAGATATTAGAGGCACCAGTATACTGCAAAAAAAATTATACTTTCGACTTTTGATTAATCATGATAAAATACAGTATTTGTGGAGATTATCATGTATATATCAATTTATGTTAAAATAGGACAAATAAGCCACTGCTTAATCGAATTCGGAAAAATGTGTGTTAAGCAGGATTTAAAGTAGGTGTAAATATTGAAGCTTTTAGTTAAAGCTCCGGCAAAAATAAATTTATCATTAGATGTCTTAAAAAGGCGCGAAGATGGCTATCATGAAGTTGAAATGGTTATGACAACTATAGATTTATCAGACCGAATTGAGCTGTCGGAAAGAAAAGATGGAGAGATTTTCATTATTTCTCAGAGTCGTTTTGTGCCAGACGACCAGCGGAATTTAGCTTATCAGGCAGCAAAGCTATTGAAAGATAAATACCAAATTAAGCAAGGTGTTTCCATTGCTATTGATAAAATGATACCTGTTGCTGCAGGACTTGCGGGCGGTAGCAGTGATGCAGCAGCAACCTTAAGGGGATTAAATAAATTGTGGAATTTAGGCCTTTCACTGGATCAGCTTGCTGAAATTGGATCGGAAATTGGATCGGATGTATCCTTTTGTGTATATGGGGGAACGGCATTAGCAAAAGGTCGAGGAGAAAAGATAATGGAACTTCCTGCACCTCCGAATTGTTGGGTTATTTTGGCCAAGCCATCTATAGGTGTATCAACAGCAGACGTGTATCATAATTTGAATTTATCTAATGTGAAGCACCCAAATACAAAAGCGATGTTAGAGGCAATTCATAATCAAGATTATCAGGCTGTTTGCAGAGAAACAGGAAATGTACTGGAAAGCGTGACTTTGAGGTTGCATCCAGAGGTGTATCAAATTAAAGAGCAAATGGAGAGATTTGGTGCAGATACTGTTTTAATGAGTGGAAGTGGCCCAACTGTATTTGGCCTTGTACAATACGATTCAAGACTGCAAAGAATTTATAATGGGCTGCGTGGGTTCTGTGATCAAGTGTTTGCTGTAAGATTATTGGGCGAGCGTTTTCCATTTTAGTAATTAATAATGAACAGTTATAGACACATTCCGTATATTAATGCTATATTTATCTATAATATTCGGATTTAACGGAGGCTTGTTGTATGAAGTTTCGTCGTAGTGAGCGCCTTATCGATATGACGCATTATTTATTAGAACGGCCTAGAGAACTTGTTTCATTGACATTCTTTTCTGAAAGATATGGATCAGCAAAGTCTTCTATTAGCGAAGATTTAGCCATTATTAAAGAAACGTTTGAAAAGCAAGGAATTGGTACCCTTCAAACGATACCGGGTGCTTCCGGTGGGGTAAAATATATCTCAAAAGCGAGTATAAAAGATGCTAAGGATTTTATCGGTGAGCTTTGTGAACTTATTGCCAGTGCGGATCGACTACTCCCAGGGGGATATTTATATTTAACTGATTTGTTGGGAACACCTCATATCATGAATAAAGTAGGAAAATTGTTAGCTACCGCTTTTGCTGATTCCCAGATAGATGTTATTATGACTGTAGCAACAAAAGGTATCCCGATTGCTCACGCGATATCTGAGCATTTAAATGTGCCGTTCGTCATCGTCAGAGGGGATAGTAAGGTAACGGAGGGCTCTACGGTCAGTATTAACTATGTTTCTGGTTCTACAAAACGGATTCAAACCATGGTTCTTTCCAAGAGAAGCTTAAATGAAGGTGCAAAAGTATTAATTGTAGATGATTTTATGAAAGCAGGTGGAACCATTACAGGGATGATGAACCTATTGGATGAGTTCAACGCCACTCTTGCAGGAATAGCTGTTTTGGTAGAATCTGAGGATGCACAGGAAAGATTAGTGGATGACTATGTTTCTTTAGTAAAGCTTATGGACGTAAATATGAAGAACAAAAGCATTAAAGTTGTAGAAGGAAATTATTTTTATCGGGATTAATTCATAAGGGGGATATAAAATGAAAGTAATTGCTACTAATGAGGCTCCGGCGGCTATAGGGCCATATTCACAAGGAATAGTCGTAAATAATTTATTTTTTAGCTCCGGACAGATCCCATTAACTACGGAGGGTACCATAGTATCAAGTGATATTAAAGAACAAACACATCAAGTATTTCGTAATCTTCAAGCGGTGTTAAAGGAGGCAGGAGCTTCTTTAGAGACTGTAGTGAAAGCAACCGTTTTTATTAAAAATATGGATGACTTTGCGATAATAAATGAAATATATGGTCAATATTTTTCTGTACATAAACCAGCGCGTTCATGTGTAGAGGTGGCAAGATTACCAAAGGATGCTTTAATAGAAATTGAAGTAGTAGCTCTAGTTTCATAAAAAAAACAAACCTGATTGGTTTGTTTTTTTTTATGAAACTTTTTATGCTTCCTTACGTATAAATTATCAGTTTATTGTCCATATTGTCCTAATATATTGGTCTATTAACTATTAAATATTTTTACAGAACTGGAACTCATGAAATTTTTTAAAAAATTATACAATTAAAGAAGGAGTTTTCTAAAATCTGTTGAATACATTAACTAGATTCTATCTAGGAAAAAAGGTGGTGAACACAGATGGAAGTAACAGATGTTAGATTGCGCAGAGTTAATACGGAAGGAAGAATGAGAGCGATTGCCTCTATTACTCTGGACAATGAATTTGTTGTTCATGATATCCGTGTCATTGATGGAAATAACGGTTTGTTTGTAGCTATGCCAAGTAAACGCACTCCTGATGGAGAATTTCGTGATATTGCACATCCAATTAACTCCAATACGCGCAGCAAAATTCAAGAAGCAGTATTAACGGAATACAATAGATTGGGTGAGTTAGAAGAAGTTGAATTCGAAGAAGCGGGAGCTTCTTAAAGTAAATAAAACAACTAGAGCCTACTTCATATAGTAAGGCTCTTTTTAATAGAAAAGCGGAGCAGCCTGTTCATCGACGTAATTCCTTTCAGGCATCGACTAATTTAAAGGAAACCGTGTAGAGGTAGTTCACGAGCGAGTGAAATTGGCAATTCACATTTCTGCTAATGTTGACTTTTCGTAAAGAGAAGACCGAAAGTTTGCTAGATAATAAATGTTGTAGCAGTCACAATAATTCCATTTTTTGTTATTATATTTTCCTCAAATCATCCATTTTAAATTAAAAACTCACTATTCCACATTCCTCATATTTTAACAATAATATGTACTTCACGAAGATTCCTTGAAATGCAACCTTATTTAAGATATATTTTTTATGGATAAATAGGTTTATTGGGGGACCAAATATGACAAATCGATTTGCTGTTATTTTAGCGGCAGGACAAGGGACGCGAATGAAATCGAAGCTTTATAAAGTACTTCACCCTGTCTGCGGTAAACCAATGGTGGAACATGTTGTTGACCAGGTTTCAAAACTTGACGTTAATAAAATGGTCACTATTATTGGACACGGTGCAGAAATGGTAAAGTCAAAGCTAGATGGTAAATCGCTTTTTGCCCTTCAAGAAAAACAGTTAGGTACAGCTCATGCTGTTATGCAAGCGGAACAAATTTTATCTAATGAAGATGGAACCACTCTTGTAGTTTGTGGAGATACTCCGCTTATTAAAGCGGAAACGATTGAAGCACTATTAAAGCATCATGAGGCACAAAATGCAAAAGCTACCATATTAACAGCATATACAGAAAAACCAGATGGTTATGGACGTATCATTAGAAATGAAAAAGGATTTGTGGAGAAAATTGTCGAACACAAGGATGCAACTGAAGAGGAACGGAAAGTAAAAGAAATTAATACAGGTGTATTTTGCTTTGACAACCGAAAGTTATTTGAAACACTAAAGCAGGTTAAAAATGACAATGCTCAAAATGAATATTATTTGCCAGACGTGATTGAAATACTAAAATCACAAGGTGAAATAGTATCAGCCTATCAAACAAATGATATGGATGAAACATTGGGAGTAAATGATCGTGTCGCCTTAGCCAGTGCAGAACGAATTATGAGAATAAGAATAAATGAAGCTCATATGCGTAATGGTGTTACCATTATTGACCCTGATAACACCTATATTGAATCGGATGTGGTGATTGGCAGAGATACGATCATACAGCCAGGCACTATGCTTTCTGGAAGAACGGTAATCGGTGAAGATTGTATGATTGGACCGAACTCAGAGATTAAAGATTGTGAAGTAGGAAATGGCACGAATATTAAGCAATCTGTGGCTCAGCAAAGTTCAATAGGGTCTCATGTTAATATTGGTCCATTTGCACATATTCGCCCAGATTCACTTATAGAGGAAAATGCGAAAATAGGGAATTTTGTCGAGATTAAAAAGGCACAAATCGGCCGAGGAAGCAAGGCTTCACACTTAAGCTATATTGGCGATGCAGAAGTGGGAGCAGACGTGAATATTGGCTGTGGTTCTATCACAGTAAATTACGATGGCAAGAATAAATTTTTGACAAAAATTGAAGATGGCGTATTCGTTGGCTGTAATTCCAACTTAGTAGCACCTGTAACAATCGGAAAAAATGCTTATATCGCAGCAGGTTCGACAATTACAGACGACATTCCTGCTGAAAGCTTATCCATAGCGCGCGCAAGACAGGTAAATAAAGAAAATTATGTAAGTAAATTAAAACACAATCAATAATTGGAGGTCCATCATGTCTAACCAATATCTTGACCCAAATCTTAAGATTTTCACATTAAATTCAAATGTCCAGTTAGCGGAAGAAATTGCACATGTAGTGGGTGTAGAACTTGGTAAATGTTCAGTAACTCGTTTTAGTGACGGTGAGGTTCAAATAAATATTGAAGAAAGTATTCGCGGGTGTGACGTATACGTTGTACAAGCAACGAGCTCACCTGTTAATGAAAGATTGATGGAACTTCTAATTATGATCGATGCTCTTAAACGTGCTTCTGCTAAAACGATAAATATTGTTATGCCTTATTATGGTTATGCACGTCAAGATCGAAAAGCACGTGCACGTGAGCCAATTACTGCGAAATTAGTGGCAAATTTAATCGAGACTGCAGGAGCTACAAGAGTAATCACTCTAGACCTACACGCTCCACAAATTCAAGGATTTTTTGATATACCAATTGACCATTTAATGGGTGTTCCGATTTTAGCAGACTATTTCAAAACTAAAAAATTCAATGATGATATAGTTATTGTTTCTCCTGATCATGGGGGTGTAACACGTGCTAGAAAAATGGCCGATCGTCTAAAAGCACCAATTGCTATTATTGACAAACGCCGTCCACGACCGAATGTAGCGGAAGTAATGAATATTGTAGGGAATATTGAAGGTAAGATAGCTATCTTAATAGATGATATTATTGATACTGCGGGTACTATAACCCTTGCGGCAAATGCTTTAATTGAAAATGGAGCAAGAGAAGTATATGCATGTTGTACTCACCCAGTTTTATCTGGGCCTGCTATAGAAAGAATTGAGAATTCAAAAATTAAAGAATTAGTTGTAACAAATTCAATCGCCCTTCCGGAAGAAAAGAAAATTGACAAAGTAGTAGAATTGTCAGTAGCACCTTTACTTGGGGAAGCTATTATTCGTGTTCATGAAAATCAATCAGTAAGTACATTATTTGATTAATATAATGGTGGAGAAGAACCTGTGACATGCAGGTTCTTCTCTTTTTTATAAGTGTTCTCCGCCTATTTACACGTACATGTTTAGATTTCATCGATTTAGGGAATTTATATAGAGAGATTTCTTTACATAAGAATAGGAGGAATAGAAGGATGGTCGCGGTATTAGAAGCAAAGAAACGAAATAATAAAATGCATTCAGAGCTTCAGCAACTTCGAAGAGGTGGTAATATTCCTGCTGTTGTTTATGGATATAAGATGGAAAATACACCTATTTATGTTGATGAGACTGAGTTTACAAAAATCATTAAACAAGCAGGGAGAAATGGCGTTATATCGTTAAATCTCGATGGACAAAAGCAAAATGTTATTTTAAACGACTATCAAGAAGATTCCTTAAAGAAAAACATTGTTCATTTAGACTTTTTGGCTGTCGATCTATCTGTGGAAATCGAAGCTAATGTTCGAGTTGAGTTAGTTGGTGAAAGTGCTGGTGTAAAAGATGGGGGCGTTCTACAGCAACCAATTCATGAACTTTCCATAACTGCTAAACCCAATGACATACCTGATGTAATGAAAGTGGATGTTACCAATCTTCAAGTGAATGAAACCATTACCATTGCAGATATTAGAGGGGAATATCCGTTCAATATTAATCATGAAGATGAGGAAACGATTGCCTCCATCTTACCACCAAGACAAGAAGAGGAAATAAGTACTGGAGAACAGCAAGAATCCGGTATGCCAGAAAATCTTGAGGGAAGAGAGACAACGGAAACAGAAGGCGAGTAGAGATGTGTATTAAAGGATTTACTCTAAAAATAAGGGTAGGTCCTTCTTTTTTATGTAATTTTTATTTCGTGCAAACCATCGCTTTTGAATTTGTTCCAAAAAATTTCCCCATGTATAATATTAAATATGAAATCTAAACGTAAAAAGGTGAATGGCTTTTTTATGTTATATTTAATTTGAGGTGTAAAATAATGAAATTAATCGTTGGCTTAGGAAATCCCGGGTCACAATTTGATAAAACAAAGCATAATATTGGCTTTGAGGTAATTGATGAGTTATCCGAACGGTATGGGGCACCCTTGAATCAATCGAAATTTAATGGGCTCTTTTCCATTATCCATAAAAATGGACAAAAATTTATGCTTCTAAAACCGTTAACGTATATGAATTTATCAGGAGAATGTATTAGACCCATAATGGATTACTACAATATTGATGTTGAGGATTTATTAGTAATCTATGATGATCTGGATTTGCCTGTTGGAAAAATACGCTTACGGCAAAAGGGAAGTGCCGGTGGCCATAATGGAATTAAATCTACCATTGCACATATAGGTACGCAAAGCTTCAATCGTATACGAATCGGGATAGGCCGTCCTGAAAATGGAATGTCCGTTCCAGATTATGTGTTGAGTAAATTTAAAAAAGATGAGTGGCCAACACTTGAAATAGCTATTAAACATTCAGCAGATGCTTGTGAACAATGGCTAGAAAAACCGTTTTTAGAAGTGATGAATCAATTTAATTAAGGTTTTTTTCATAATGGTTATTTCTTTTTAATTAGAAATTCTAGGGTAACCACCTTATTTGAGCAAGTATTAATAAAAATTGCGGAAAAGATCCTTAAAAGCAATCTAATTAGGATATATCATAAGTGAAGAGTGGGAATAATTATTGGATAATCATTAATTATTGATTTGCCACGAATAACTCCTTATAAACAGGTTCATAATAATAAAAAACTTGTTATAAGGAGGCAAAGAATGGCTATACATTATTTTTGCCGTCATTGTGGGACCAATATGGGAACCATTGAAAATCAATCCATCCATGCAGAAAATCTTGGATTAAATACATTAACCAATGAGGAAAGACAAGATATGGTATCCTATGAATCAGACGGCAATATTCATATAAAATCGATTTGTGAGGATTGCCAAGAAGCACTTACAAGAAATCCTGAACTACATGCATACGATTATTTGATTCACTAGTCCGCTTTGGAAGAGAATCCAAAGCATTTTTCTGTTTCCAATATTTAAAAATTCGTTGTAGACACTGCTTCGGGATTTTATAGAAGCAAAATCGTTCTTTATAAAAAAGTAATTGTTTCATATAGTCCATAATAGTTATAAGAAAAGTGCAAGCGCCTGTCTCTAGGCGTATGTAAGAATGAAAATGAGTTTCAAATTTCACCTTCTAGTCTTTGACGGAGATAAAGGAAACCATGCTTTCCCGTACTATTGAAAATAGCACTATCATTTTACTGAAAGAAATTGGAAGGAGAAATTTGCTAGCCGATAGGCTGCTTGCGCTATCCAAAGACTAATCTCATGAAATAATTTATAGGATAAAAAACTTATACCGTTCTTATCATTTAAGAAAGGAGGGCTATTGATTGAAGGGATTAAAGCAAATTATTTTGCAACAGGATGAAATTCAGTCGGTTATCACCGGAATTGAAGAGAACCTCAAGGAACAACTGGTAGCAGGCTTGTCCGGGTCCTCCAGAACCGTCTTTATTGCATCTATCTTTGAAAAATGGAATCAGTCGATTATTATTGTGACTTATAATCTTTTACAAGCGCAAAAATTATATGATGATTTATCGCAATTAGTGGATGAAGATTATGTATATCTATATGCAGCAAACGAACTCATCGCTGCAGAAATAGGAATAGCAAGCCCAGAATTAATGGCCCAACGCATTGAAACGTTGAATTTTCTTGTATCAAAGCGTAAAGGGATAGTGATTGTCCCAATGGCAGGATTGCGGAAGGTTCTTCCTTCTGCGGAACAATGGAGAAGCTATCAACTGTCCTTTGAAGTGGGAAAGGATATTGAGCTAGAGGCTGTCTTAGAATCTCTCATTGCAATGGGGTACAATCGAAATGATATGGTTGGAACACCTGGGGATTTCAGTTTACGCGGGGGAATATTAGATATATATCCTTTAACCGAGCAAAATCCAATTCGTATAGAATTGTTTGATACGGAAGTAGATTCCATAAGGACCTTTTCAGTAGAGGACCAGCGTTCCATAGAAAAACGAAATAGTATTTTAATTGGACCTGCAACAGAATCGCCTGTTGATGCCAATACTTTAATAAAGTTAGCCGATAGGCTGGAGGATAAGCTCTCTAAAACTTTGAAGAAAGTAAAAAGTGCAAAATCAAAGGAATTATTGACACAAAATATAGGGTATGCCATTGAAAACCTAAAAAACAAGCAAAAACCGGAGCAATTTTTTAAGTTTCTTTCATTAGCATACGAGAATCCTGCAAGTTTACTAGATTATATAGATGGCAAAGGGCTCATCGTACTAGATGAATATAGTCGTATTCAAGAAATGAATGACCGTTTAGAAAATGAGGAGGCCGAATGGTTTACATCCTTGTTGGAAGAAGGTCAAATCGTACATGAACTAGAGGTGTCACATAATTTAACTAAGCTATTAATCCAAGCAAACTTGCCTAGATTATACTTATCATTGTTTTTGCGTCATATTCCAAATACCAATCCACAAAATATAGTGAATATAACATGTAAGCAAATGCAAAACTTTCATGGTCAAATGCATGTGTTAAAGACGGAAATGGAACGATGGAAAAAAGGGAATTTTACTGTCGTATTTCTAGCAACTGATGAAGACCGTCTCTCAAAGTTACATAGTGTATTAGAGGATTATGAAATAGAAGCGGCTGTTGTAGAAGATTCCAATAAATTGCTGCCAGGTAGTGTTCAAGTTATTCAGGGAAATCTTAACACTGGCTTTGAGCTTTCCATGCAAAAATTGGCAGTCATTACAGAAGAGGAACTTTTCAATAAAAAAACAAAAAAAGCACCTCGGAGACAAAAACTATCAAATGCTGAAAGAATAAAAAGCTATTCAGAATTAAAAGTTGGCGACTATGTTGTCCATGTAAATCACGGTATTGGAAAATATCTAGGAATTGAAACGCTTGTCATTAATGGGGTCCATAAAGACTACTTGCATATAAAATATCAAGGGACTGATAAGCTGTATGTTCCTGTAGAACAAATTGAACTTGTTCAGAAATATGTAGGGTCTGAGGGAAAAGAACCTAAAGTATATAAATTAGGCGGTACGGAATGGAAGAAGGTAAAGAAAAAAGTCCAATCTTCTGTTCAAGACATTGCGGATGACTTAATAAAACTATATGCAGAACGGGAAGCTGCGAAAGGATATGCTTTTTCACCAGATGGTGATATGCAAAGAGAGTTTGAGGCAACATTTCCATATCAAGAAACCGAGGATCAACTTCGATCTATACAAGAAATTAAGCGGGATATGGAAAGAGAACGTCCGATGGATCGTTTATTATGCGGGGATGTAGGGTACGGAAAAACGGAAGTTGCTATTCGAGCTGCATTTAAGGCTATTATGGATGGAAAGCAAGTTGCTTTTCTTGTTCCGACCACTATTTTAGCCCAGCAGCACTATGAAACGATGAAAGAACGTTTTCAAGATTATCCGGTTTCCGTTGGTTTGTTAAGTAGATTTCGAACGAAGAAGCAACAAACTGAAACAGCAAAGGGCTTGAAAAATGGAACGGTGGATATTGTTGTTGGTACTCACCGTATTCTTTCAAAGGATATACAATTTCATAATCTTGGTTTATTAATTATTGATGAAGAGCAAAGATTTGGCGTTACACACAAGGAAAAAATTAAACAAATGAAAACGAATGTGGATGTTTTAACACTGACCGCTACACCAATTCCACGAACGCTACATATGTCTATGCTAGGTGTAAGAGATTTATCGGTTATCGAGACTCCGCCAGAAAATCGTTTTCCAGTTCAAACATATGTGATGGAATATAATGGTCACCTTGTCAGAGAAGCAATTGAGCGGGAATTAGCTAGAAACGGCCAGGTTTATTTCTTATATAACCGTGTGGAGGATATTGAAAGAAAAGCAGAAGAGATATCGACCCTTGTCCCGGATGCCCGTGTAACGTATGCACATGGCCAAATGACAGAAAGTGAACTCGAATCTGTTATTTTAAGCTTTTTAGAAGGTGAATTTGATGTACTTGTTACAACTACTATCATTGAGACAGGTGTCGATATTCCGAATGTTAACACTTTAATTGTGTATGATGCTGATCGCATGGGATTATCTCAGTTATACCAGCTTCGCGGACGTGTTGGACGTTCTAATCGTGTCGCTTATGCGTATTTTACTTATCGTAAGGATAAAGTGCTTACGGAGGTTTCCGAAAAGCGCCTTCAAGCAATTAAGGAATTTACAGAGCTAGGTTCAGGGTTCAAAATTGCTATGCGCGATTTATCAATAAGAGGTGCAGGGAATATTCTTGGCGCTCAACAACATGGCTTTATTGATTCTGTCGGATTTGATTTGTATTCCCAAATGTTAAAAGAAGCAATTGAAGAACGAAGAGGCACAGAAGCTCACGAGAAGAAAGTGCCATTTGAAATTGATTTAGAAATAGATGCATATATTCCAGATACGTATATTGCTGATGGACATCAAAAAATTGAGATGTATAAACGATTTAGAGCCATTGAATCATTAGAAGAATTAGAGGAATTAAAGGAAGAAATGATCGACCGTTACGGGGAGTATCCTAACCAGGTCGGGTATTTGTTTACGATTTCGGAAATGAAAGTCTTTGCAATGGAGGCACATTTAGAATCGTTGAAACAGACAAAACAAGGCATATCCATCCTTGTATCGGAACAAGGAACACAAAATATAGATGGTCCAAGGGTCGTAGAGGTTTGCAACAAGTATGGACGTTCAGTAGGTTTTGGAATGGACGGCAATAAATTAAAAATTACATTAAATATAAAAGGTATTCAAGAGGAAAAATGGCTTTCTATTATCATGGATATTGTAAAAGAGTTAAAAAATGCAAGTAAGCAAACGGAACATGTTGGATAAGAACCTGAGGAGAACATTACGGCCGGTTAGGTTGTAATGTTCTTCCTTTTAATCCAATAACAAGGTTTATTTTCTGAGCAATGGAGGTAATGAAACAATATAAAAAACATGAACTCCAGTGCCTATCTGCATGTGAATTTTTTCGTATCATCCCTACGACTGGTCAACGACGGTATATCACACTTCAAATTAACTCATCCATTCACCGAAGGGCCAGGTGTCAAGCGTATTTGTATTTTTTGGGCCAAAAAATTAACTCACATGTATAGAACTTCCTAGATGAAAGATACTAATGACAACGTTGGTAAAAGATTCATTCATTTACAAATTAGGCAGTGAGATGCCGAATAAAAATCATCTGATGAAAGTGAGGCAACATAAGATGAAAGCAACTGGAATTGTTCGTCGTATTGATGATTTAGGAAGAGTTGTAATTCCAAAAGAAATCCGCAGAACATTACGTATCCGAGAAGGGGACCCGTTGGAAATTTTTGTTGATCGGGACGGGGAAGTCATTTTAAAGAAATATTCTCCTATTAGTGAGTTAAGCGATTTTGCAAAGGAATATGCTGAAGCATTATATGACAGCTTAACGAGCCAGGTATTGATCTGTGATAGAGATGCAGTAATTGCTGTTGCAGGAGGATCGAAAAAGGACTACTTAAATAAAAACATTGGTGAAATTATCGAAAAAGCAATGGAGGATCGTAACCCAATTCTTGTTACCAATAAGGGACAAGCAACATTGGTAGATGGTTACGAAGAAGAGCTTTCCTCCTATACTATTTCCCCAATAGTTGCAAATGGAGATCCGATTGGTGCAGTAGTTATTTTCTCAAAAGACCGGACTATCGGTGAAGTGGAACAAAAAGCAACAGAAACAGCTGCCGGATTTTTGGCAAGACAAATGGAGCAGTAAAACTCTACAGAAATGGTTTGAAGCGGGTAAATAGCCTGCTTCTTCTTTTTTGAATGGGTTTTTCTTTAATTTGTTTCTTATCATACAGAACTTATTTCAGCTTTATTCAAGTATTAAAAGTATAAACCTTTTGGGAATAAAGACGTTTCATATCCAAGTCAACTACGACTTATAACAAATAAAGAAAAGGATTTAACAGCTTTTGTTATGTTCCCCCTTTTCCGTATGATATGCTATAATACGACATATTTTAGGATAGGAAGGTCGAAGAATTTGCCTCAGGAGGATTCCAAAAAGTTATTTAAAGGAGCATTGATTTTAACCATTGCAGCAACGATTACAAAAATCCTTAGTGCTGTTTATCGTGTGCCGTTCCAAAATATAGTAGGGGATGTAGGTTTTTACATATATCAACAAATATATCCAATTTATGGAGTTGCCATCTCTTTAGCTACTTATGGTTTTCCTGTGATTATTTCGAAATTTATTGCAGAGGGTGAAGCAGCAAATAGTAATATAAAGCAAATGATGAAATCCATCTTTCTAATGCTAAGTTCATTGGGGATTATTTTGTTTTTGCTTTTTTTCATCGGAGCTCCATATATAGCAGACTTAATGGGGGATTCAAAATTAGGGCCATTAATAAGGATTATTGCCTTTTCTTTTTTGCTGGTACCATTTATCTCTGTTATAAGGGGTTTCTTTCAAGGGATAGGGAGCATGCTTCCAACAGCTATATCACAAGTAACGGAGCAATTTATTAGAGTGGCATCTATTTTACTCTTGACCTATTTTTTAGTAAGGAAGGGCTACTCCTTATATATAGCTGGTGAAGGGGCGCTTATTGGCTCGGTTATCGGCGGAGTGGTATCCCTTTTGGTATTAATCTGGTTCTTGCTTTGGTTTAGAAATAGGCATCCACTGTCAGTAAGGGTTTCGCCGATGATATTAGGGAAGAAAACTTTTTTGCTGCAAGGCTTAGCAATTTGTATCAGTGGGATGATGTTGGTTTTATTCCAATTTGTTGATTCCTTAGATATCTATGCTCTATTAACAAAATCTGGGGTTTCTATTGGGGAAGCCAAAAGCCTAAAAGGAATCTATGACCGTGGGCAACCATTATTACAATTAGGAACCATAGTGGCTACCTCTTTGTCCTTAACATTGGTGCCTTTAATTTCGGGAGCATTTCAAAATGGAGACTTATCTAGTTTAAAGGAAAAAGTGGGTATTGCTTTAAAAATAAGCATTATTGTCGGGATAGGATCGGCTATTGGATTAATCAATATCATTCATCCGACTAATATCATGCTTTTCAAAAACGATCATGGTTCTCTTGTACTGGCGGTATTTTCCGTATCCATCCTTTTTAGTTCTATCATTTTAACCATAACGGGTATTTTACAAGGTATCGGTCGTGTATACATTCCTGCCTTATATATGGTGATTGGAGTAATCGTGAAATTTCTTACTAACCAACTCCTTGTTCCTAAATTTGGGACATTAGGAGCATCTGTAGCTACGGTCCTTTCCTTATGTATGGTAGCAGTTTTTTTTATGAAGGAACTTAGAAAGTTAAAAATAGGAAAATTACCGGCGTTATTTTATATAAAAGTGCTTGCCTCTGCGTTTATTATGACTCTAGTATTGCAAATTTGGCTAATATGCTTAGAAAGTTTTCTTCCTTCTAACCGGCTTTCAAGTGTTATTCTTGCACTGTCTGGAGTTGTGATTGGTGGAGCTGCATATATTATTTCCATAATGTGCTTCAAAGTATTTTTAAGAGAGGACGTTCTTTTTCTTCCATTTGGTGAAAGGCTTTTTCGAATTTTTACGAATAAGGAGAGATAGTATTAGATGAGCAATCAAATTATGGTTATTGGATTGGGAGCCGGCGATATTGATCAGCTGCCTTTAGGTATTTATAAATTAGTCAAGAATGCTAAAGTGCTTTTTTTGAGAACGAAGGAACATCCGGTTGTAAGTGATTTGGAAGCAGAAGGTATTCATTTTGTTAGCTTTGATAATGTGTATGAGCGAAATGACCAATTTGAAGAAGTGTATGAGGAAATTACAGAAAGCTTGCTCACAGCTGCGAAAAACGAAAATATTGTTTATGCTGTACCGGGACATCCGCTCGTTGCAGAAAAGACCGTTCAATTATTATTGGAAAGAGGAGAGAAACAAGGGATTGAAATTCTTATAGGTGGAGGTCAAAGCTTTATTGACCCTTTATTTGCGGCTGTTAAAGCAGATCCGATTGAAGGATTTCAGTTGTTAGATGGAACTGATTTACATAGGGACGATATTCGTACCAACCAACACCTCATTATTGGACAGGTGTATGATGCGTTTAGTGCTTCTAATGTGAAATTAACATTGATGGAAAAATATCCAGATGATTATAATGTGTTTATCGTAACTGCGGCTGGTTCAAAAGAGGAATCTATTAAACAAATTCCTTTATATGAATTGGATCGCCAGGTCGAAATCAATAATTTAACAAGCGTTTATGTACCTCCAATGAAAAAAACATTACTAAAGGAATTTTCTGCTTTGCGGTCTATCATTGCGGAGTTAAGGGGACCGAATGGCTGTCCATGGGATAAGAAGCAAACGCATCTCTCTTTAAAAAAATATTTAATAGAAGAATCCTATGAATTATTAGAAGCAATTGATGAAGATGATATAGATCATATTGTTGAGGAGCTCGGGGATGTTCTACTTCAAGTTATGCTGCATGCACAAATTGGGGAAGATGAAGGGATGTTTTCAATAGAGGATGTAATAGAAGGAATTTCTGATAAAATGATTCGCAGACATCCGCATGTTTTTGGTGATACTGTTGCAAAAGATGTGGAGGTTGTATTGAAGAATTGGAATGAAATAAAAGGGCAGGAAAAAGGGCACGGAGCCCAAAAAACTGTTTTAGATGAAGTTGGAAAGGGTTTGCCAGCATTGATTAGGGCATATGAATACCAAAAGAGTGCATCCAAACTCGGCTTTGATTGGGATCGGGCGGAAGAAGCTTGGAAAAAAGTGATTGAGGAAATGAAGGAATTTCAGGAAGAGATAACGAAAAAGGATAAACAGAAGCAGATATCAGAGTTTGGAGATCTGTTATTTGCAATGGTGAATGTAGGTCGTTTATTATCCATTTATCCGGAAGAAGCACTTGAAATGACAAATCAGAAGTTTAAAAGAAGATTCCAATTTATAGAGGAACAAGTAGAATCAAGAGGTAAAACATTTTCTGATTTTACATTAGCAGAACTTGATCAATTTTGGAATCAAGCAAAAAAAGCAGGATTATAGAGGTGGAAATCATGACAACAATGAGATTAGATAAATTTTTAAAAGTTTCAAGATTAATAAAAAGAAGAACCCTTGCAAAGGAAGTAGCGGATCAAGGAAGAATCACGATAAATGGTCAGCAGGCAAAGGCGAGTTCAAATGTGAAAATTGGCGATGAGCTTGTTGTTCGCTTCGGTCAGAGACTAGTAACGGTAAAGGTAGAAAACCTGCAGGAAAATACTCGTAAAGAGGATGCTGCCGGTATGTATACTGTCCTTAAAGACGAACGTATCAACCAAGAGTAGATGCTCCCTTTTTAGGGAGTTTTTTAATAGAGGAACAAGTATTATTGGTTAAAGAACTGCCTCCGTACGTTTTTCTTTATCTCAGTCAAGACTACGAAGGTGAAATTTGGAAGCTTAATTTCACTCATTCATACGCCGATAAACAGGCACTATTGCTTTTCTTTATAGGCTTGTTCTTTTTTTGTCCTCTGCGTCATACACATGATTATATAGCTTGGACTAGTTATAAACAGCTTGAATTTTAAGTATGGCCAGGAATACGGAAAGCGGGGGATTGAGTTGAGTCAATATTATGATACACCTTCTAGTGGAAAAAATGTAAATCAAGAGCATGATGTCATTATGAGAGGGAGGAAGCTTTTAGACATTACAGGTGTAAAGCAGGTTGATAGTTTTGATAATGAAGAGTTTTTATTGGAAACGGTAATGGGGTTTTTAGCGATACGTGGACAAAATTTGCAAATGAAAAATTTAGATGTAGAAAGAGGAATTGTTTCCATTAAAGGGAAGGTCTTTGACCTCGTATATTTAGATGAACATCATGGGGAGAAAGCTAAAGGTTTCTTTAGCAAGCTATTCCGATGAGCTTAACCACGCAGTTTTACACAATGCTTGCCATGATCGCGATGGGAAGCATTTTTGGTGCCTCCCTTGATACGTATAACCGTTTCCTTCAAAGAGGCAAACGAAAAAGGTGGATTGTATTCATCAATGATGTGATGTTTTGGTTAATACAGGGACTAGCCGTCTTCTATATTTTGTTTTTAGTCAACTATGGAGAAATCCGTTTTTATATATTTGTGGCCTTAGTCTGTGGTTTTGCAGCATACCAGGCATTAATGAAAAATATTTATTTGAAATTACTTGAAATTTTAATCAGTGCAGTCATATTGATCTACCAATTTATAGTAAAATTATTTATGTCACTGATTTTTAATCCTATAAAATGGATTGTGCTGGCATTTGTTACCTTAACCATCACATTAGGAAAGGTACTATTGTCTCTTGTAAAAGTGATAGTACAGATGTTATTATGGGTCATAAAGATAATTTTTTCTCCGTTAAAATGGATTTTTGCATTATTTTGGAAACTGCTGCCTGAATCAATTAAAAAATCCGTCGAAAAGTTATCTATAAGATTAGCAGGTTTTTTTAAAAACATTAAGAATAAATTTATATATATTTGGAAATATATATTTGGCATCTTTTATAAAAAGTAGTTCGAGCTTTATAAGAAGCAGAGATAGGAGGTTTAGAGATGGGTGTTAGGAAAGAAAAAAATATTACTTCGATGGAAAATGCGTATACAAAACAGCAAATGGTGAAAGAGAAAGTAAAGGCAAGAAGGAAAAAATTACTTTTTCGCAGATTGGTTGTATTCGGTATTATCGCGGTTGCATCGGTATATTTATTGGTTTCTACACTCATTTCGAGAAACCATCAGCTAGAGGCAAAACAAGCAGAAAAAGTGAAGCTTGAGAAAAAGCTGGCTGATTTAAAGAAAAAAAAGTCCTATCTTCAGGATGAGGTAGTAAAATTGAACGATGATAATTATATTGCAAAGCTAGCTAGAAGTGAATATTTCCTTTCTGAAAAGGGGGAAATAATTTTTAACATCCCAGATGACAAGAAAAAGAAGGATGAGGATAAAGATGTGTCTTATTGACACTCTTTTTTAACGTCCGATATAATATATATTAAGCTTTATCTTTTATCTTTTTAAGGAGGAAATTATTTTTTATGTCGATCGAAGTAGGCAGCAAGTTACAAGGGAAAGTAACAGGGATCACTAATTTTGGAGCGTTTGTCGAGTTGCCAGAAGGCTCAACAGGACTTGTTCACATTAGTGAAGTAGCGGATAACTATGTGAAGGATATTAATGAGCATTTGAAAGTTGGCGATGAGGTCCAAGTAAAAGTCATTAATGTTGAGAAAGATGGCAAAATTGGTTTATCGATTCGAAAAGCGAAGGAACAGGCACCAACTCAGAAACCACGTCATAATAAACCAAGTTTTAACCAACGCCCAAAAGAAAATTTCGAGCAGAAAATGGCTCGTTTTTTAAAGGATAGTGAAGATCGTCTATCTTCATTAAAACGCCATACCGAGTCAAAACGCGGCGGTCGTGGTGCTAGACGAGGCTAACTTGCTGTCTATTAACATATAGCAGGTGAAGGGAACCTTCATAAATAAAAAGGACATTCTTCTTGTTAAGAGGAATGTCCTTTTTTGCTTGTAAAATAAAAAAATGGCTAGCATCTCTGCTAACCATTTATCCTTGTCCAGCTCGGCCTATCGGAAGAGCAAGGCGCTTTCGCTTTTTTTTGNCATTTATCCTTGTCCAGCTCGGCCTATCGGAAGAGCAAGGCGCTTTCGCTTTTTTTTGATGACCCGTACGGGATTCGAACCCGTGTTACCGCCGTGAAAGGGCGGTGTCTTAACCGCTTGACCAACGGGCCAATATGAAATTGGTAGCGGCGGAGGGGATCGAACCCACGACCTCACGGGTATGAACCGTACGCTCTAGCCAGCTGAGCTACGCCGCCATATTTAAAAGATATTTCAAAAGCACAAGTTCTATAATACATATGGAATATTTTTTTGTCAATATACTTTTCGATTTTTTTTTTAAAAGGGAATAAAATTGTTTTTAAAATACTGTCGAATGGCTTTAATACTAATAGTATACATACCTAATATGCAAAAAGGATAAAGATTTTCTGTGGATCATCACATTATTTGCCGAGAATCATGGAAGACCATCCGTCTTTTCGCTGAAAGAAGTCGAACTTTTCTTTCAACTCACTTCTCAATTTTGACAAACTTCTAGACTTGTCCAATATATAATGGTTTGCAACTACTAACGCCAAAGGAGTGTATATAAAATGGAAAAGGCGGAACATAGCTTTATAGATCAGGGGAGTAACTTAGAGGAAACAAAGCTCGAAGTTTCCAAAAGATTAACGAGTCTTCAAGTAAAGCTAGACCAATTCTTTCTCCAGAAAGGTGTAGCTCTCATTCTCATCGGTTTTTTACTGGGCAGGGCCCTAATATTATCTCACCTATCTCCATTTGCATTACCATTCTTTGTTTCTGTGTATATGATGAGGCGAAAAAAAGCACCATTAGTTTTACTCGGGCTACTGGTAGGTGCCTTTACCTTATCCATTGCCAATACTGCTTTTACTTTTTCGTGTGCTGTCATTTTTTTAGTCGCTTTTCGACTGCTTGCCAGATTTCAGCGTGATGAAATCAAGGCACTGCCTTACTATGTGTTTTTTACCTCTTTTGCGGCAAGATGTGTCTTTCTCTATATACAAAATCGTGAAACGATAACGTTATACGATGGTATGATGGCCGGTGTAGAGGCAAGTTTAACATTTATCCTCACTCTCATATTTATGCAGAGCATTCCACTTTTATCACTTAAAAAAAGAAAAAAGAGTTATAAGACGGAAGAGGTTGTCAGCCTAATAATTATGTTGGCATCCGTTCTTACAGGAACCATTGGTTGGTCCATCTATAACCTATCTGTAGAGCATATCTTATCGAGATACTTGGTCCTTCTCTTCGCATTTGTAGGAGGTGCAACGGTTGGTTCAACAGTAGGGGTCGTAACGGGTTTAATCTTCAGCTTAGCCAATGTATCTAGTTTCTATCAAATGAGTTTACTTGCCTTCTCAGGATTACTAGGGGGCTTGTTAAAGGAAGGAAGGAGAATCGGAACTTCCATTGGTTTATTAATCGCCACGGTGTTAATTGGAATGTATGGGGATTCCCAAACACCTTTGATACAAAATATATATGAATCAAGTATTGCCATCTTGCTGCTATTAATAACACCGCAGCAATTAACCTCTAAAATGGCAAAACATATACCTGGCACATCAGAATTCGCTATGGAACAACAACAATATATGAGGAAAATCAGGGACATCACAGTTCATCGAGTAGAACAATTCTCCTCTGTGTTTCAAGCACTTTCCAATAGTTTTTCACAATACGATCAATGGAGGGATGGGGAACAGGAGGATCAGGAACTCGATTTTTTCTTAAGCAATGTGACAGAAAAAACTTGTCAGTCCTGTTTTAAAAAAGAACAATGCTGGGCAAAGAACTTTGATAAAACTTATGATTTGATGAAAAAAGTGATGGATGATTATGATCATGGTGAAGGTGTGTTGCCGCAACGAACCCATCGTGAGTTAGAAAAGCATTGTGTAAGAGCAAAGAAAGTAGAAGGTGCTATTTACCAAGAGTTAACATTTTATTATGCTAATCAAAAGTTAAGAAAACAGGTTAAGGAAAGCCGAAAGCTAGTCGCGGAACAATTATTGGGTGTTTCCGAAGTAATGGGCGATTTTGCTAATGAAATTAAAAGAGAAAGAGAGAATCACCAAAAGCAAGAGGAAATGATTTTAGATGCTTTGCAAGATTTTGGTTTAGAAATTGAGCAAGTCGAAATATATTGTCTGGAAGAAGGAAATATTGATATCGATATGACGATTCCGACAAATAATAGCCATGGGGAATGTGAAAAGATTATTGCACCTTTGCTATCTGATATTTTAGGAGAAACTATTATTGTTAAAAAAGCAGAATACGTGGCATATCCTAATGGATATACTTATGTAACCTTTAGGTCTGATAAATCGTATGTTGTAAAAACTGGTGTTGCCCATGCGGCAAAAGGTGGAGGCTTCATTTCTGGAGATAGCTATTCCATGATAGAACTTGGGGCAAGAAAATATGCAATTGCTATCAGCGATGGAATGGGAAATGGAGAAAGGGCACACCATGAGAGTAATGAAACACTCAAATTACTGCAAAAGATTCTACAATCTGGAATTGAAGAGAAAGTAGCTATTAAATCTGTCAATTCTATTCTTTCCTTAAGGACAACAGATGAAATCTTCTCAACGCTTGATTTGGCAATGATTGATTTACAAGATGCCAGTGTGAAGTTTTTAAAGATAGGATCAACTCCAAGTTTTATTAAGAGAGGCAATAAAGTATTGAAAGTTGAATCTAGTAATTTGCCTATGGGGATTATTCAAGAGTTTGATGTAGATGTGGTCTCTGACCAGCTTAAGGCGGGAGATCTTCTTGTGATGATGAGTGATGGAATATTTGAAGGACCGAAGCATGTAGAGAATTATGATGTATGGATGAAGCGTAAAATAAAAGAACTGCAAACCGAAGATCCACAGGAAATAGCTGATTTAATCATGGAGGAGGTTATTCGGACAAGATCTGGAGTAATCGAAGATGATATGACAATAGTTGTAGCAAAAATTGAACACAATACCCCAAAATGGGCGGCTATTCCAGTTAGCAAACGCAAGGCATTAATATCATAGAAGAATACTTGTTGAAACTAAAAAAATAGTAAACATAAAAAGTATAAAACCCCTTCAAATCGTCGATGATGGTAGTAACTAAATTTCTTTTCATCCCATAATAACGACCTTTTGGAGGGGAAATTCTTTGAAAACAGGAACTTTAAAGCAAATATTATTGATTACAGACGGATGTTCAAATCAGGGTGGCGATCCAGTAGCAATGGCTGCCTTGGCAAAAGAACAGGGAATTACGATTAATGTTATTGGAGTTATGGAAAATGATGTGATTGATGAGAAAGGCATGCAGGAAATTGAAGGGATATCCATGTCAGGTGGAGGTATCAGTCAAATTGTATATGCTCAAAGTTTATCGCAAACGGTTCAGATGGTGACGAGAAAAGCGATGACACAAACCTTACAAGGTGTGGTGAATCGTGAATTAAAACATATATTAGGACGAAATACATCTATGGAAGAACTCCCGCCTGATCAAAGAGGAGAGGTAATGGAGGTGGTGGACGAGCTTGGTGAAACGGTAGACTTGGACGTGTTGATTCTTGTCGATACAAGTGCAAGTATGAAGCATAAGCTGCCAACTGTAAAAGAGGCCTTGCTTGATCTATCTTTAAGCTTAAATGCGAGAATGGGAAATAATCAATTTTCAGTTTTTGTATTTCCCGGGAAAAGGAAAGATGTCGAAAAATTGCTAGATTGGACACCAAGATTAGAATCACTTACTTCGATTTTTTCGAAACTTAGCGTAGGCGGCATTACACCAACTGCTCCTGCTATTAAAGAGGCAATTGCATATTTCAATAAAAAACGTTCTTTAAGGGGTTTGTTATCACGTGATGATGAACAATACTTTGAAGAGTCAATATAAATTTCGACCCGGAACTGTCATTAATGGTAAATGGAATAAGAATTACTATACACTTATTCATGAGCTAGGTTATGGTGCCAATGGAATGGTATATTTAGCAGAAAGCAAACAAGGGTATGTAGCACTGAAAATGAGTGATAATGCCATGTCCATAACCTCGGAGGTAAATGTTTTAAAGTCTTTTTCAAAGGTCCCAGGGAGCACCCTCGGACCTTCTTTACTAGAAATCGATGATTGGGAAACACAAAATAACAGGATTCCCTTCTATGTCATGGAATATATTCATGGACCTGATCTTTTAACCTTCGTGCAAAAAAAAGGCAGTGGGTGGTCGGATGTATTAATTTTGCAGCTTTTAAGTGATTTAGATCGTCTTCATCAAGAAGGCTGGGTATTTGGAGATTTAAAACCAGAGAACTTAATAGTAACAGGTCCTCCTACTCGGATTCGTTGTATTGATGTAGGTGGAACAACGATGATAGGAAGGGCTATTAAGGAGTATACGGAGTTTTTCGATAGAGGTTATTGGGGAGCTGGTTCCAGAAAAGCAGAGCCAAGTTATGACTTGTTTGCCGCAGCAATGGTAATGATTAATTTAGCTTATCCTAAAAGATTCCAAAAACAGGGAGATGGCTTTATACAGCTAAAAAAGGCAATTCAAGCAAAACCCGAATTAGCAGAGCATCGTGAAATATTATGGAAGGCTATAAATGGGAAATATAGTAATGCATTAGAAATGAGGAAGGATTTATTAAAAAATATTTCTCATGGTTCAGTTGGTAATCCAGATAGTTCTTCTTCGGTGAAAGGGATATCAACTAAACCAAAAAAGACTGGCTCCGCTTCACGGGTGAAACGAAGAAGACAAAGCAAATTTACCTCTTTTTTAGAAACAATCATGATTATTTTGGTCATATCATTTCTATATATTTTATATGTATATGACCATTTAATGTAGAAAGGGGACATGAGGTCTCCCTTTTTCATTAAAACTTCAAATTTGAAGTGAAAGCTATATCGTTATTTTGGTACTATATTCATATGATATTTTATTAATTGAAGGAAAGAATACATATGCTGTCATTTGAAGCAAAAGTTACTGAATTTATTAAAAATCATCGGCTGCTGGAAAAAGGAGATTCCCTTTTAATTGGAGTATCCGGAGGGCCAGACTCACTGGCTCTAGTCCATTATTTATATCAAAGGAAGGACTATTTCTCCGTTTCCTTGACAGTTGCACATGTTGATCATATGCTGCGTGGCCGAGAGTCCTACGAGGATTTGTTATTTGTAGAGGAATTTTGTCATAACCTTGGCATTAATATCGCAGTTAAAAGAATCAATATTGAGGAAAAGGTTCATAGGGAAGGAAATGGTTTTGAAGAGACAGCAAGAAAATATCGCTATCAATTTTACGATGATACCATGGAACAATTAGGCTTAAATAAGCTTGTACTTGGCCATCATGGGGATGACCAAATAGAGACGATATTGATGAGATTAACGCGCGGCAGTTCAGGGAAAGGACGCGCTGGAATTCCACTGCGCAGAAAAGTTGCATATGGAGAATTAATAAG
The DNA here is from genome assembly GCF_002844575.1 of Heyndrickxia camelliae. Taxonomy (GTDB): domain Bacteria; phylum Bacillota; class Bacilli; order Bacillales; family Bacillaceae_C; genus Margalitia; species Margalitia camelliae. Next base: position 11,832 of record NZ_PIQO01000025.1, on the reverse strand, counting down.
ACCCCTTCTTTGCGTTACAAAAAGAGAAATAGAAGAGTATTGCCATTATTACCAATTAACTCCACGGATTGACCCTACCAACCAATCTGTTGATTATACTAGAAATCGCTTTCGAATGGATATTCTTCCATTTTTAAAAAAGGAAAATAGTCATGTTCATGAGCATTTTCAGCGTTTTAGCGAGGACTTATTGGAGGATGAATCATTTTTGCAGGAATTAACGGAGAAAAAAATGAATAAAGTATGGAATAAAACAGATGGTGAAATCACCATTAACATTAACTCCTTTTCTGCAATGCCTTTGCCTTTACAAAGGAGAGGGATTCAACTAATATTAAACTATCTCTATAAAGAAAATCCTGGCACTTTTCTATCCGTTCATATTGATGCTGTTCTTAATTTAGTGTCTAATCCCCATCAACCTTCTGGAAAACTAGATTTACCTTTAGGTTTAAAGGTAATCCGTTCCTACGAAAGTTGCCGCTTTTCCTTTGCGGTGGAAGAATTATCTTCTGCATATGAGTTTATGCTAGAGGACGGAGCTCAAGTAATTCTTCCAAATGGATACATGATTGAAATGTTTAAGGGGGAGCATCCTACATTGAACGAAGGGAATAATATCATTTGTATACATTCAAACGATATTACATTTCCAGTCATCGTTCGAACAAAACGGAATGGTGACCGAATGAAAGTAAAAGGATTAAATGGAACAAAAAAAGTGAAGGATATATTTATTGACGAAAAAGTTCCGATAGATGAAAGGGAGATATGGCCCATTGTAACAGATCAAGAAGGAATTATTTTGTGGATTCCTGGTTTGAAGAAATCATGTTACGCCAAGCCGCCCGTGCCTAATGAAGCATATTATATATTACAATACTGCAAACAAACATCTTCTAGGGGGCAACCAAGTTAATGAAACAAGACATTGAAAAAGTATTAATTTCAGAAGAAGAATTACAAAAAAAGACAAAAGAATTAGCAGCACAACTGACAAAAGAATATGACGGTCGTTTTCCATTAGCCATAGGGGTATTAAAAGGAGCAACATTGTTTATGGCTGATTTAGTGAAACAAATCGACACTTATTTGGAAATGGATTTCATGGATGTATCAAGCTATGGAAGATCTACTGTTTCTTCTGGGGAGGTCAAGATACTGAAAGATTTGGACACCTCAGTGGAAGGAAGAGATATTCTTATTATTGAAGATATCATTGACAGTGGTCTGACTTTAAGCTATTTAGTGGAGCTGTTCCGTTACCGAAAGGCAAAATCCATTAAAATTGTTACCTTGCTGGATAAACCAACCGGTCGAAAGGCTGATATAGAGGCTGATTATGTGGGCTTCATCGTTCCTGATGCTTTTGTGGTCGGTTATGGATTAGATTACGCTGAAAGGTATCGAAATCTTCCTTATATCGGGGTATTGAAGCCAGAAGTGTATAGTAAAGGTGAATAAGTTTACAATAACAATATAGTCGTTTGGAAAATGCTTTCAAAAAAGCCGTAATCGCAAGTGCAAATGGTTGAAATTGCAAGATTCTCTATGATACTATTTATTATAGTTTTCTGAACGTGGGAGGAGGTAAGGAATGAGCAGAATATTTAGAAATACAATCTTTTATGTATTATTATTCCTCGTTCTTATTGGTATCGTAAGTTACTTTAACAATAACAATGAGCCTACGAAGAATATATCATATGACCAATTTGTTTCTTCCTTAGATAAGGGGGAAGTCAAAAACTTCTCTATGCAGCCTGAAAGAGGTGTATATGAAGTTAGAGGAGAACTCAATAACAAAGAACAATTCCTTACATACGTAATGAATAGTCAGGCAGCGCTTGATCGTATTGATAAAGCGGCTGCAAATACAAAAGTTGATGTAATGATGGCAAAAGAAACAAGCGGTTGGGTATCTTTTTTCACCTCAATAATTCCGTTTGTCATCATTTTTATTCTCTTCTTCTTCTTGCTTAACCAGGCTCAAGGCGGCGGTGGCCGTGTGATGAATTTTGGGAAAAGCAAAGCAAAGCTTTACAACGATGACAAGAAAAAAGTCCGCTTCCGTGATGTAGCTGGTGCGGATGAAGAAAAACAAGAACTTGTGGAAGTGGTAGAGTTCTTGAAAGACCCAAGGAAATTTGCGGAGCTTGGAGCAAGAATTCCTAAAGGGGTACTTCTTGTAGGACCTCCTGGTACTGGTAAAACATTACTAGCTCGTGCAGTTGCTGGCGAAGCGGGAGTGCCATTTTTCTCTATAAGTGGTTCTGACTTTGTTGAAATGTTTGTCGGTGTCGGTGCTTCCCGTGTTCGTGATTTATTTGAAAATGCGAAGAAAAATGCTCCATGTATTATATTTATTGATGAAATTGATGCAGTTGGTCGTCAGCGTGGTGCCGGATTAGGCGGTGGACATGATGAACGTGAACAAACATTAAACCAATTGCTTGTTGAAATGGATGGATTTGGCGCTAATGAAGGAATTATTATTATTGCAGCAACAAACCGCCCAGATATTTTAGACCCTGCATTACTTCGTCCGGGTCGTTTTGACAGACAAATTACTGTTGACCGTCCTGATGTTAATGGACGTGAAGCTGTCTTAAGAGTTCATGCACGTAATAAGCCTCTAGATCCAACAGTAGATTTAAAAGCAATTGCTGCAAGAACACCTGGTTTTTCAGGCGCAGACCTTGAAAACCTACTAAATGAGGCAGCACTAGTTGCAGCAAGACAAGATAAGAAAAAAATCGATATGGAAGATGTCGATGAGGCAACAGATCGTGTTATTGCTGGGCCGGCGAAGAAGAGCCGAGTTATATCTAAAAAGGAACGAAATATTGTTGCTTATCATGAAGGTGGTCATACCGTTATCGGCTTAGTTTTAGATGAGGCTGAAATGGTTCATAAAGTAACGATTGTACCACGCGGACAGGCGGGCGGATATGCCGTGATGCTACCGAAGGAAGACCGTTATTTTATGACAAAGCCAGAATTGCTTGATAAGATAACTGGCTTATTAGGTGGCCGTGTTGCTGAGGAAATAACATTCGGCGAAGTATCAACAGGGGCTTCAAACGATTTCCAACGTGCAACGAATATAGCTCGGAAAATGGTAACTGAATTTGGTATGAGTGACAAGCTTGGACCATTACAGTTTGGTCAATCACAAGGCGGTCAGGTCTTTTTAGGAAGAGATTTGAATAATGAACAAAACTATTCAGATGAAATTGCTTTTGAAATTGACAGGGAAATCCAAAGCATTATTAAAGAGTGCTATGACCGAGCTAAAAAGATTCTTACCGAAAATCGCGATAAGCTGGAAATTATCGCTCAAACATTGTTAAAGGTGGAAACATTGGATGCGGAACAAATCCGTTCATTATATGAAAATGGTACATTGCCGGATCGCAGTTCTGCAGCATATTTAGAAAGCAAAAAAGTGGATGTGGATAGTGATTCATTAAGAGTCAACATTCAAAAGAAATCAGAAGAAATGACAGAGAAACAAGATGAACCTTCTAGGCCGGAAAAGTTAGGTCCAACCAATACAAATAGCCGAGAAGATTCTGATGAGCCAAAAGAATAAGGTAAGATTAAAGGGGACATCTAAAATCCGATGTCCCTTTTATTTTTACAACAATTTTCATTTAAGAATATGGATTTCTACTTCACAGGGCAATAAAACAGGAATATATAATTTTTTAAGATAAAACCGTTCCTATTTTAGGATGGAAATATGGTATGATGTTGGCATGCAATTAGACTAATTAAAGTGGTGATAGTATGTTATTTGTTTTAGACGTAGGGAATACCAATATTGTCCTCGGGATTTATGATGATGATAAAATGAAACATCATTGGAGGATTGAAACAGATCGCTTTAAATCTGAAGATGAATATGCAATGATTATAAATTCCCTTTTTCAACATGTAGGAATTCATTTTAAGGATATCAATGGTGTCATTATTTCCTCTGTTGTGCCTCCTATTAACTATGCTCTAGAACGTATGTGTAATAAATACTTTAATGTTAAACCTCTAATCGTCGGTCCAGGTGTGAAAACTGGATTGGACATTAAATATGATAACCCTAAAGAAGTTGGGGCAGATAGAATTGTCAATGCGGTTGCCGGAATACATGAATATGGAAGCCCGCTCATTATAGTGGATTTTGGAACGGCTACGACTTATTGCTTTATAAACGAAGAAGGACAGTATTTAGGTGGAGCTATCGCGCCTGGTATCGGCATTTCTGCAGAAGCTTTATATTCAAGGGCATCGAAATTGCCGCGTATAGAAATTGCCCGACCAGAAGGGATTGTAGGGAAAAATACGGTTGCTGCGATGCAGGCTGGAATTGTATATGGATATGTTGGTCAAGTTGAAGGTATTGTTTCCAGGATGAAAGCAAAGAGTAAAAAAGAACCGATTGTTATAGCGACAGGAGGTCATTCCAGTCTAATAGCAAGTGAATCAAAATTAATTGATATTGTGGATCCTTTCTTGACTTTAAAAGGATTAAGTCTCATATATAAAAGGAATACAAGTGAGTAGAAGGAGGCTTTTCGATTGGGAGATTATTTAATTAAAGCTTTAGCTTATAACGGACAAGTGCGCGCATATGCTGCGAAGAGCACTGATACAGTAGGAGAGGCGCAACGACGCCATTATACATGGCCAACAGCATCTGCCGCGTTGGGACGTGCCATGACGGCTGGTGTAATGATGGGAGCAATGTTAAAAGGGGAAGAAAAATTAACTATTAAGATTGAAGGTCACGGACCTATCGGCGTAATCATTGTTGATAGTAATGCTAAAGGGGATGTGCGTGGGTATGTTACCAATCCACAAACCCATTTTGATTTAAATGAACATGGCAAATTAGATGTTCGCCGTGCAGTAGGAACAGAAGGAACACTAACAGTCGTAAAAGATCTAGGGTTGCGTGAGCATTTTTCAGGTCAAGTGCCAATTGTCTCTGGTGAATTAGGTGAAGACTTCACTTATTATTTCGCTACTTCTGAACAGGTACCGTCCTCTGTTGGTGTAGGTGTATTAGTGAATCCTGATAACAGTATTTTAGCTGCTGGAGGCTTTATTATTCAGTTGCTTCCAGGTACAAATGAGGAAGTAATAGATGATATTGAAAAGAGAATTCAAGCTAGCCCGCCTATCTCGAAATTGATTCAACAAGGTTTAAGTCCGGAAGAAATCTTAAACAGTTTATTGGGTGAAGGAAACGTAAAAGTACTTGAAAAAATGCCAATCCAGTTTAAATGTAATTGTTCTAAGGAAAGATTTGCTGCTGCTATAATCAGCTTGGGGAAAACAGAAATTGAAGATATAATTCATGAAGATGGGCAAGCTGAAACACAATGTCATTTTTGTAATTCGAAATATCTTTTTTCTAAAGAAGAACTTGAAGAATTAGCCGAAGAAGCGAAATAAGGAGAGAGAAGCTTGGGGAAGAAGCAGTTATTGTACATTATTGGTGGATTAGTCTTACTTAATATTTGTACCATCTTCTTTTTTACCTTTAGGGAAAACCAAAATGTCTATGCAAACAATAGCTTAAACGAAACAGTTGCAAGTATTGGCAACGAAAAAATTACCAGGCAAGACTGGCTATTGGCAATGGAGCAGCAAGGCGGAAAGGATATACTGCGGAATTTAATCGATCAAAAACTGATAGAAAAAATGGCAAAAAAATATGGAATAACAGTAACCAACAAAGAATTGAATCGGGAAATATTGATGACTAAATCTATGCAAGATTCAAATGATCAATTCGAAAATAATGATTTGTTAAGAAAAGAGATAAAAACAAATTTACTTTTTGAAAAATTGATTACGAAAGATGTAAAGGTTACGGAGGAACAGTTAAAAAAGTACTATCAGGATCATGAATATTTTTATGATATTCCAACCTTCTATAAGGTTTCCCTAATTGAGGTGAAAACTAAAAACGAAGCTGAGCAAATTATCGAAGCACTGAATAATGGTTCGAGTTTTGATGCCTTAGCAATGGAAACTTCCATTGATTCTGCCTCTAGTCCTCAGGGAGGAAACATTGGCTATATTTCGAAGGATTCTAAGGAGTATCCCTCAAATTTTTTACAAGCCATTGCGAATCTTAAAATAGATCAATACAGTAACCCAATTCCATATAAGGGGCATTTTGCGGTTGTTCAATTAACAGATCGAATAAACGAAAAAGTCTATTCTTATAATGAAGTGAAGGACCAAATTAGAAGGCAAGTTGCTTTAAGCTCTATAGAGAATAATGTAACCCCGGAATCATTTTGGAAGGAAAATCACGTAAAATGGTTTTATGGAGAGGATAAATAAAAGGCACAAGGTTTACAACTTGTGTCTTTTTTTTGTTCCTATGCAAGTTCTTTACAACAATTTCCATATATTGTTTTTTTATTTAAGTAGTCGAATAGCAGATTTGGGTAACATAATTGTAGCTGAAATATGTCGATGCTTTTTCGTTGACTTTTATTTAGACAAATGTTAATTTTTAGTTATTAAACCAATAAAAATACTCGGATTTTGGGGTGAATGTCGTGGCGCGAAATGTACAATCCGTAACGGAATTAATTGGAGAAACACCTGTAGTGAAAGTAAGTCGCTTGACTGGGGAAAATGATGCGGACCTATATCTTAAACTGGAATATATGAACCCAGGAAGCAGTGTGAAAGACCGAATTGCTTTAGCGATGATTGAAGCTGCTGAAAAGGCAGGAAAAATCAATCCTGGTGATACAATTGTAGAACCAACCAGCGGAAATACAGGTATTGGATTAGCAATGGTAGCAGCAGCAAAAGGTTATAATGCGGTTCTTGTCATGCCAGATACGATGAGTTTAGAACGTAGAAATCTACTTCGTGCTTATGGTGCTCAACTTGTTTTAACACCTGGTGCTGAAGGGATGAGAGGAGCGGTCAATAAGGCAGAGGAACTTGTCAAAGAGAACGGATATTTTATGCCTCAGCAATTCCAAAATGAGGCCAATCCAGAAATCCATCGTTTGACAACAGGAAAGGAAATTGTTGAGCAAATGGGTGACCAATTGGATGCGTTTGTAGCCGGAATTGGAACAGGTGGAACAATAAGTGGAGCAGGAAAAGTTCTAAAGGAAAAATATCCGGATATTAAAATATATGCAGTTGAGCCTGCAGACTCTCCTATATTAGCAGGGGGGAAACCAGGACCTCATAAGCTTCAAGGATTGGGAGCAAACTTTGTTCCAGATACGTTAGACCGAGAAATATATGATGAAATTATTCACGTACAAACAGAAGAGGCTTTTGAAGCATCCAGGACGGTAGCAAAACTCGAAGGAATTCTTGGCGGAATTTCAGGTGGTGCCGCCATTCACGCAGCATTAAAAGTTGCAAAAGAACTTGGAAAGGGTAAAAAGGTTCTAGCAATTATTCCGGATAATGGTGAACGCTACTTAAGTACTGCATTATATCAATTTGAGGATTAATATTAGAATGAAAAGGCAATTGGTTCATCCGATTGCCTTTTTTGTTCCTCAAAAAGGAAACATATGTTCCTGAATCTTGTTTTGCGGATTATTTATTACCGAAGTGTCTAATTTTAGTTTCTAGTCGGTGGTTCTTTTATTTTAATTAAATCAATGGGGGTTGTAGATTAGCTTCTAAAAGGTTTAGACTATAGTTAGTTATGGCTGAAAGGAGTTTAAAGAATGAGTCAGGTAATTCAATGTGGGCCACATCGATTAGATTATCAACATAGAACTTTGATTATGGGAATTTTAAATGTGACTCCAGATTCCTTTTCCGATGGCGGAAAATTTAACGATAATAAAAAAGCTTTAATACATGCTAAGGAAATGGTTCGGGACGGCGCAGATATTATCGATATAGGGGGAGAGTCTACTCGTCCGGGACATGAACCTATCAATACAAAGGAAGAAATCTCAAGAATTGTCCCAGTAATTTCAGAACTATCCAAAGAAATATCTATTCCTATTTCTATTGATACATATAAAGCAGAAACAGCAAAGAGTGCATTAGAAGCGGGAGCGCACATCATTAACGATGTTTGGGGAGCTAAAAAAGATCCTGAGATTGCTAATGTCGCCGCTGAACATGATGTCCCAATCATATTAATGCATAATCGAGAGAATAGAAATTATACAAATTTTATTCGAGACGTTTTACAAGATATTTATGAAAGTATATCCATAGCAAAAAAAGCGGGAGTGAAAGATGAAAATATCATTTTAGACCCAGGGATTGGATTTGCTAAAGATGTAAAAGAGAATATTGAGATGATGAAAAACTTGGACAAGCTCGTTGGATTAGGTTACCCGGTTCTTTTAGCTACGTCGAGAAAAACAATGATTGGGCAAATCTTAGATCTCCCTGTAGGAGAAAGACTGGAAGGAACAGGTGCAACCATTTGCTTTGGCATAGAAAAGGGATGTCAGCTTATTAGAGTACATGATGTAAAGGAAATGAGCAGAATGGCTAAAATGATGGATGTCCTAGTTGGCAAGGGAGAGTATAATGGATAAAATTTATTTAAATGAACTAGAATTTTATGGATATCATGGGGTTTTATCAGAGGAAAATCGTTTAGGTCAAAGATTCCGTGTATCATTAGTACTTGAACTTGATTTATCTAAAGCGGGTAAGAGTGATGATTTGAATGATACTGTAAGCTATGCAGAAGTGTATAACATTTGTAAAGATATAGTAGAGGGTAGACCTTATCGATTATTAGAGGCTGTGGCAGATAAGATAGCTACTTCGGTTTTAGACTATCATCCTTTCATTGTCCAGACAACAGTCAAAGTCATAAAACCCGACCCTCCTATCCCAGGACATTACCAATCAGTGGCGGTCGAAATTACAAGGAGTAAAACAAGATGATCAATACTGCATATCTATCATTAGGTTCAAATCTTGGGAATCGTGAAGAATTTTTGAAAGATGCACTAAAAATGTTAGTATCTTACCCTGAAATTGAACTTAGCAAGGCATCTTCCATATATGAAACGGACCCTGTTGGATATACGGAACAAGGTAATTTTTTGAATATGGTTGTAAAGGTGCAAACATCATTTTCTGCGGAACAACTGCTTGAAGTATGCCTCCTGACGGAAAAAGAATTAGGGAGAATTAGGAAAATTAGGTGGGGACCAAGAACGGTAGACCTTGACATTTTATTATTTAATAACGAAAATATAAAATCAGAGAAACTAATTATCCCACACCCAAGAATGCATGAAAGAGCATTTGTGCTGGTGCCGTTGTTGGAAATAGATCCGGTAGTACAGTTACCGACCTTGAAAACCCCTTTAAATGAAATTCTTAACGGAATACCTGATAAAGAAGGAGTTCGCTTATGGAAACAGATAAATGGGGAAGACGCATTCGCGCTTTTCGAAAATTAAAAGGTTATACCCAAGAAGAGTTAGCAAAAAATTTAAAGGTTTCTGTATCGATATTAGGAGAAATAGAAAGAGGAAGTCGTCTGCCTACGGAAAGCTTTTTAAAGGATGTAGCGGGTTTGCTTGAAATTCAAGTGGATGAGCTCACCCCTCCCGATGATGCAGAATGATAAGTGTTTATAAATAAATATAGTAAAGTACCTAGACTAATAGGTGAATCACCTGTACTAAATGAGCAAACATGTAGCACGAAAGGGTATGAAAGGAAATGGTCAAGTGCTACATAGCATTTGTAATTGTAATACAAGTGAATTTTTATCTGATTATGTAGCAGAAATAGAAGTAAGTGAAAGTTGGTTAATTAAGGATCTATTCTTAAACTTTGTTGTGTGTAAACGAAATTGTAGATAACAACCTTAATTGAGTGCCAAACTGCCAGTAATTCTGGCAGTTTTTTCACTAATTTATTAAATCTATACTTAATGGATGTCTGAATACTTAAGATTGTGTACAATAATAAAGTATATTCATTATAAAAAATAGAAGCATTTATAATGGCCTTATAAGTGAAGATAGTCAAAATAATAGATTGGAGTGGCAATAAAGTGAGTATGGAAGAATTAAATGATCAAGTGCTGGTAAGGCGCGAAAAAATGCAATCTATCCGTGAGAGTGGAATAGATCCATTCGGAAAACGATTTGATAGAACGCATAATACACAACAAATTAAAGAACTTTATGACGGATTGACTAAAGAAGAGTTAGATGAAAAAGATATTCATGTAACCATTGCTGGCCGCATTATGACGAAACGTGGAAAAGGAAAAGCTGGATTTGCTCATATTCAAGATTTGCAAGGACAAATTCAAGTCTATGTTCGTAAAGATGCTGTCGGAGATGAAAATTACGAGTTATTTAATACATTAGATTTAGGAGATATTATTGGTGTTACGGGTACAGTGTTTAGAACAAAGGTTGGAGAATTGTCTATTAAAGTAACAGAGTTTGTTCTCTTAACCAAGTCATTGCGTCCATTACCAGATAAATTTCACGGATTAAAAGATGTCGAACAACGTTATCGTCAACGTTATCTTGATTTAATTATGAGTGATGAGAGCAAACAGACGTTTATTACTCGCAGTTTGATTATCCAATCTATGCGCAGATATTTGGATGATCATGGATATTTAGAAGTAGAAACACCAATGATGCATGCAATAGCAGGTGGAGCGGCAGCACGTCCATTTATTACTCATCATAATGCGTTAGATATACCACTTTATATGCGTATTGCTATCGAGTTGCATTTAAAGAGACTTATTGTTGGTGGATTAGAAAAGGTATATGAAATTGGTCGAGTTTTCCGTAATGAAGGTGTTTCCACTAGACATAATCCGGAATTCACGATGATTGAATTATATGAAGCTTATGCGGATTATAGAGACATAATGAGCTTGACTGAGAATTTAATTGCTCATATTGCAAGAGAAGTGCTAGGTACTACTACTATTCAGTATGGAGAATATGAGGTTAATCTTGAACCAGAATGGCGCCGTCTTCATATGGTGGATGCGGTGAAGGAAGTTACTGGTGTTGACTTTTGGAAAGAGATGTCTGTTGAGGAAGCTCGTGCATTAGCGAAGGATCATGGAATTGAAATTGGCGAACATATGCAATTTGGTCATATCGTTAATGAATTCTTTGAACAAAAGGTGGAAGAGACTCTTATTCAACCGACCTTTATTTATGGACACCCCGTTGAAATCTCGCCACTTGCTAAAAAGAATGAGGAAGATCCTCGTTTTACCGATCGTTTTGAGTTGTTTATTGTGGGTCGCGAGCATGCAAATGCCTTTACAGAATTGAATGATCCGATTGATCAACGTCAACGTTTTGAAAAGCAATTGGAAGAGCGTGAACAAGGTAATGACGAAGCACATATGATGGATGAAGATTTCGTTGAAGCTCTTGAATACGGTATGCCTCCTACAGGTGGATTAGGCATTGGTGTAGACCGTTTAGTGATGCTATTAACAAACTCTGCATCCATTAGAGATGTTTTATTATTCCCGTTAATGAAAAACAAAGAATAAATTATACTAAAAGCTCTCGTTTATCGGGAGCTTTTAGCTTTTTTATTGTCATAACTATTGAATAACAACCATTATGGTGTTTTTTGTTATATTAATATATTAATTTTGTTAATAAATTATTAAAAAGCTATTGCATGTTAGTAAAAATGGTGGTATATTTATATTCGTTGTCCGGTAAGTAAGGATAAATTAAAAGACAACAAAAAACATGTTGACATCAGCACTGAGACGTGATATTATAGGAAAGTCGCTGATAAACGATGTTGGCCTTTGAAAACTGAACAGAACGAAACGTCAAT
>NZ_PIQO01000024.1 GCF_002844575.1 Heyndrickxia camelliae | reverse complement strand
ATATGTTTTTTCATCACTTTTACCCCAAATTTCTACACTTCCCCCTCCTTTTTCCTCGCTCTCCCCCTGTTTTTCCTCACCCATCCCCGTTTTTGGTTTCTACATATTTTTTCGGGTTCTTCAGCAATAACATCCTGGTTCATTTTTCCCCATCAATTTGGAAGTTCTACAATAGAAATTCAGCCCTAATGGATTCTAGAACTTTTTACCTAAAATTTTTAAAAAGTGTTTCACATATAAATTTTAGGGTATAGGAATATCGGAGGTGATTTTGAACATTGATAGAATTTAAGAATGTTTCCAAACAATACGATGGTGGCTATTTGGCCATTAAGAATTTGAATTTCACGATTAAGGACAACGAATTGCTTGTTCTGATAGGTCCAAGTGGTTGCGGGAAAACGACCACCATGAAGATGATTAATCGAATTATCGAACCGACCAGTGGCGAAATAACCATCAACGGAGAAAGTATCAAACAGCGGAACCCTGTCGAGCTGAGGAGAAGTATCGGTTATGTCATTCAGCAGATTGGGCTGATGCCGCATATGACGATTAGGGAAAATGTGGCGTTAGTTCCGAAGCTCAAAAAATGGGAGGAAGCACAATACAAGGATAAGGTGGATGAGCTCATGCGTATGGTGGGGCTTGATCCAGATGTCTTGGGTGACCGTTTTCCAGATGAATTATCCGGTGGACAGCAACAGCGAATTGGAGTAATTAGAGCTTTAGCAGCTGACCCAGATATCATTTTGATGGATGAGCCTTTCAGTGCGCTAGATCCAATTAGCAGGGAACAATTACAAGAAGAATTAGTACGCCTACAGCAAGAAATTAAGAAAACAATTGTGTTTGTTACACATGATATGGATGAGGCGTTAAAGATTGCCGATCGTATTTGTATTATGAAAGATGGAGAAATAGTTCAAATTGACAAACCAGAAACAATTCTAAGACACCCAGCAAATGAGTTTGTGCGTCAATTCATTGGTAAAGATCGTCTACAGGACTCCACTATTCTTCCTGAAATTGAACAACTCATGGTACCCCCAATTACTGCCTACCCTTCACGCGGACTCGCTGAGGCTGTAAAAATCATGCGTCAAAAACGAGTGGATAACTTACTAATTGTGGATAAAGATCACCATTACTACGGAATCGTGAATATATGGGATATGAGACGTGCATACGAAAATGAAGAATTGACACTAATTGATCTAATTCAAAAGGACATTCCTACCATTGCGCCGGATGAGAACCCAGAAAAGGCTTTTCAATTAGTGAATGACTCCCCATACGGCTTTGTTCCGGTTATTGACTATGACCAAAGAGTAAAAGGGATTATCAATCGATCCAGTATTGTAAAATTTATCGCAGATCGTTTTGATGATTCAACGGGAGGGATCTAGACATTATTAGTCTATGGAAAGAATTAAAAGATGTTTTTGTTAATCGTTTGCCTGAGGTTGGTAGTTTACTAGTTGAACATATATATCTATCCTTAATATCTATTATTATCGCTATTATTGTTGCGGTTCCCCTTGGAATTTTCCTTACCCGACGTAAGAAAATTGCAGACATTGTTATCGGAATTACTGCAGCTTTGCAAACCATTCCTAGCCTCGCCTTACTTGTCTTTCTAGTACCCTTTATCGGGACAGGTAAACCACCTGCTATTATCGCTTTAACCATTTATGGTTTATTGCCAATCCTTCGTAATACATATTTAGGTATTATGAATGTGAACAGTAGTACGGTGGAAGCAGGTATCGGAATGGGTATGACTAGCAGACAGGTACTCTGGAAAATTGAACTTCCCCTAGCTTTAAACGTCATAATGGGTGGTATTCGGACCGCAGCTGTTATGGTGGTTGGGGTAGCAACGATAGCAGGATTAATTGGAGCTGGCGGTTTAGGAGACCTAATTTTCCGTGGTTTACAAACCTATAATTCCGGGCTTATTATCGCGGGAGCATTGCCATCCGCATTAATCGCTATTTTATTCGATATGATTTTAAAACGTTTCGAAAATGCAGCTAAGCCAGGAACCAAGAAGAAAATGTCAAAGGCGAAGAAATGGGTTGCTGCTTCTGTTACTACTGCCGTCCTTATTGCCGGTATTACGGTTGGAGTGGTTAAAGCTTTCCATAATAAAAACGCCATTACCATTACCGGTAAAAATTTTACGGAACAAGAGATTATGGTCAATATCTATAAAGAGTTAATCGAAGACCGTACCAATTTAAAAGTAAATAAACAATCTTTCATCAGCGGCTCGGCAGCTGTATTTCAAGGCTTAAAAAAAGGAGACTACGATATTAGCGTCGAGTATACAGGTACAGGATTAATGAATTACTTAAAAGAAAATATTGATTCAACCGATCCAGATAAAGTATATAACTACGTTAAGAAACGGTTTAAAGATAAATACAATATTATTTGGTTAGATCCAATTGGCTTTAATAACACCTATTCGCTCACCATTCGCGAAGATGATGCGAAAAAATGGAATATCAAAACCATTTCGGATTTAACTGAAAAGGCCCCGGAGCTAACTCTTGCCTCTGAACCGGAATTTCTTGAACGAGACGATGGATATCCAGGCTTAAAAAAGGCATACGGAATAGCATTCAAGAAAACGCAAGCAATGGATTCCGGTATTATTTATAGTGCAGCGAAAAATCATAAAGCGGACGTCATCGATGCCTATACAACAGATGGCCGAATACCTGCCTTCCATCTGAAGGTATTAGAGGATGACAAACATGTATTTCCACCGTATAATGCGGTTCCGGTTGTCAGAGGGGAAGTTCTCAAAGAACACCCAGAACTCAAAAAAGTACTGAATTTGCTTGCCGGAAAAATCTCTGATAAAAAAATGCAGGAATTAAATGCGGAAGTAGATATTCATAAGAAAACATATAAAGACGTAGCCCATCAATTTTTAGTGGATGAAGGATTACTGAAAAAATAATTTTAAAAGGGTCAGTGAAGGTTGTCGCTGATCCTTTTCATTTATTTATTACATTTTCAAGAATTAGAACAATAACCGCTACTAAAAGAAAAATTGCTGCTGGTGTATGCTCTCCTGTCGTATATACAGCAAAAGAGGCTAATCCAAAAACAATAATTTTCAGTATAATACGTAATGATAAATTTACTGGAAACATCGCTTTTGGAGCAAGAAATAGCCCCCAAAAGATGGCAACCAGAAAAGGCGTTCCAATTCCAAGCAGCAGTTTCACTCCGATTCCTTTCCCGGTATCAAATCCCCAAAAACCATAAGCAACTAAAGCCACTATCTCGACAAGAAAAACAATTGCGAATAGGAAATATTGAAACATTAGGAACCTCCTCCCTATTTAAATCGAATTCTGGCTCATTTCTTGAATATAGCGTTTTAATTGACTCGCAGGTTGAAGGACTGAATTTCCATGACACACCTCTAATCTCTTCGGTTGCAGCTGATCAATAATCCTGCTGCTATTTACAGCTTCTTTCATATCGGCAGTAAACATGGACATTGGCTTTTGCAACTGACCTTTTTTTGATGTAAATAAATCACCTGCTAGCAACACCTCATCTTCTACATGATAATATGCGACATGACCTGGTGAATGGCCCGGTGTATGATAAGGCCTTAAGCCAGCAAAACTTTGAAGATTCCCCTGATCATCAATAGACAATGCTTTTGTAATCCCCCTGTTTACAGACTGTGCTGCTTTTTTTCTTCTTGGATAAGGAAGCTCACCTTCCATATAAGGGATTTCTATTGGATGCGCATACACGGGGACATTTTTTTCCTTTAAAATTGTCTTTAATGCACCGACATGATCTGAATGACCATGAGTTAACAAAATGGTATGGAGAGGTCCTCTTTGGATTTTTTCTATACTTTTTAAAATGCCTTTTGCCATAGAGGAAATGCCTGCATCAACAAGTGTCACACCATTTTCATCTGCTACAATCCAGACATGAATAGGAATGATCATCCACGTTTTCAAACTCCAAATATGCTCAGAAATTTGTTCCACTTTCATTTGTTACAGCCCCTTTGTTTTAATTTTTCCTTAAATCCCAGAAGCAAAATCTCCACTGCCTGATGAAAAGTAGGTGTTAACCTTGCCATTAAAACTTCCAATGGTTCGTGCGGATAAGCATATGTTGCAATAATGCCCTGTATGGTAAAGAAAAATATTCGACTAAAAGCTAAAACTTGCTCATTATCATCAATGGAAAGGCATTCTTGAATTCCAAGCCTAATGATATTAAATAACTCTAAACGAATTCTGTTAATTTCTGAATCTGGTTCCTCTACATCGACTCTTGAAGATCTTGTAGTAATAAAAATGGAATACATACTTCGATTAAGTAGACAAAAATAAATAAACTCTCTGCTAATCTCCATTAATTTCTCTTCAGATGTTATGGTCACATCCTTTGAGATATTTTCTAATTTCTCCTTCAGCATTTGTAATACAGGCATGGATAGTTTGTGTAAAAGTGCTTCCTTATCCTTGAAATAAATATAAATGGTGGTATGGGAACACCCTGCTTCTTTGGCAATCTCCCGCATCGTTACATGGTCATAGCCCTTTTTTGAAAAAAGCCTGCTTGCAGCATGTAGTATATTCTTCTTTGTCTCCTCAGATCGTTGTTCCTGTTTACTCGACATTACCATTCCTCACACTTCTTCAGTTCATTTATCAACTAACCAACGGTTACTAACCTATGGTTATAATATAACCGTTGGTTAGTTTTGTTGTCAAACTATTTTTTGAGAATATTACGATAAGTTACTTTCCAATATCACCATATGTTTAAGTCCTTTTTTATTGTAATGTAACTTAACATTAATTATCTCAAATCAATATATTTTTCATTTTCCACCCGCATGTGTATCATATTAAAAGCAAACGAAATATAAAAATTCCGAAAGAAGGAATCTTCATGCAAGGTCATTCTATCTTTCAACGAGATATAAAAAGTCATTGGAATGTACATTATAATCAAAACGGATATCCTCATGTACAACAGGGCTGGATACTGCATCCTGAGCGTCAAAAGGAATTCGATCCATTTATATTAATGGCTGAGGATTGGTTTAAACGAGGCACCTTCTCCGATCATCCCCATCGTGGCTTTCAAACAGTGACATATGTAGTGGATGGACGCCTTGAGCATATTGATAATCATGGCGGTCATTCCATTTTAGAAGCTGGGGATGTCCAGTATATGAATGCAGGATGGGCAGCAAGACACGCAGAGGAAGCTGTGGATGATGATTTAATTCACACACTTCAATTGTGGCTGAACCTTCCCAAATCATTAAAGAACACGAAAACGTCTTATCAAAACATTTTTGTGGAAGATGCTCCAGAGGTCCGCTTTGACGGTGGCAGAATCAAGGTTTACTCCGGTGATGTAGCCGGTGTAAAAGGTCCAATGGAAAGCTTAGTACCACTAACCATGTCTGAAATTAGCTTTTCTGCCGGTGCCACGTATAGACATGTTATACCAGAAAATCATAATGCCTTTTTGTATGTATTATCAGGCGAGCTTGAATTCGGTGCAAGCAAAACAATCTTGGAGAAAACAGGTGCAGCAACACTTACTTTTAATCAAAGTGGATCCGGAAACAGTGAGCTTGTCATCAAAGCACATACTCGTTCAAAAGTGCTCATTTATTCTGGGGTACCAATTGAGGAAGAGGTAGTTACTTATGGACCGTTTGTTATGAATACAATGGAAGAAATTAAACAAGCCTTCCGTGACTACCGTGCAGGAAAATTTGGTCCACCGGCAGTTTAATTTGATTTTTTAACATCTGATGATATAATAAACGCAGTTAGTTACTTTTTGTAATCAAAAAAGGAGGAACATAAAAATGAAAAAAATCGTAGCATTAGTAGGAAGTAATCGCAAGGAATCCTATAATAAGAAACTTGCTTTATATATGCAAAACCGTTATCAAGATAAACTGGATATCGAAATTTTACCAATTGATGAGCTTCCTATGTATAATCAAGATGATGAACTTGATCCACCCGCAATTGTAAATGAAATTAAAGGAAAAGTAAAAGAAAGTGATGGAGTTTTAATTGTTACACCTGAGTACAATCATTCCATTCCGGCTGTTTTAAAAAATGCGATTGATTGGTTCTCAAGAGTAGATAGAGTAATGGTAAATAAGCCGGTTATGATTGCAGGAGGATCCGGTGGTGTATTAGGTACAGTGCGTGCGCAAATGCACCTTCGCCAAATAATGAACTCACCAGGTGTTTCCGCACTTACTTTACCAGGAAATGAAGTATTTATCGGTGCTATTCAAAGCAAGATAGATGAAACAGGAAAACTAGTTGATGAAGCTACTATCCAATTTATCGATTCCGTTGTGGACAATTATATTCATTGGATTGAACAAACAAAAGGATATTAATTAGCAAAGCACAAGCGCCTTTCTCATCTGCGTACGGTTGAGTGAAATAGCTTTTCCAATTTCACCTGATGCTGACTTATCGTAGAGAGGAGACAGTACGTAATATTCGTATTACAAAAAAAAAAGATCAAACCAAATTGGTTTGGTCTTTTTTTATTACTATCTTGTTAGAAATGATGAACAGAAGGTAACTTTGTTACAAGTTTTTATCACAGCATTCGTAAGAAAAGCCGATGAGATAGAATTTCCACTCCATAATATAATGAAGTTGGTGTCAAACACTGTCACATTATGAAATACAACTGTAAATCCCCTGTGAAGACTTGGTTATACAAAAACTTGTATAGTAGGGTTAACAAACAACCTCAGGAGGTACAACAGCATGTTTAAAAAGATAATCCCTACTGTCGTAATAGCAGCCGCACTTACTTTTGGATTTTCAGTAAAATCACTCAACGCGGAAGCTGCTTCTTACCACACAAAGGCGATTACTGTTGCAAAGAGTAACCTTGGTGTTCCATATCGTTGGGGCGGCGTAACCCCATCAGGTTTTGATTGTTCCGGTCTTGTAAAATATTCTTACAGCAAAGCAGGAGTAACCCTGCCGAGAACAGCAGCAGATATGTTTAAAAAAGGAACTAAATCTAAATCTTTACGAACTGGCGATTTAGTGTTTTTTGCACAAAGTAAAGCTTCAAAACCAACTCATGTTGGTATCTATCTTGGAAGCGGGAAATTTATCAATGCTTCTTCATCTAAAGGTGTTTCTATCACAACATTAAGCAATCCATATTGGAAGCCTCGTTATGTTGGGGCAAAGCATATCTAAATATGAAAGTAGCTTCGGTGGAGAACCGAAGCCTTTTTGTTTGGTTTTATCCCAAAAAGTATTTTCTAACATCTTGCCAATTATTCACTCTTACATAACCTGTCAAATTAATATTATGCGGTGCTGTATATAATATTCCCTGCCCCATAAAGGTCTTAAAATGCCTTGCATTATCATCGATAAGATAGTCCGCACGGATAATGCTTTTATCACCGCAAAAGACAAAGTTCATATCATTTAAAAAGCCAAAATGCTCTTTTAACCATTCATATTTTGCCGTAAAAGATGCCGGAACTTCCATAGCCGCTGTGGTTATGAAGATTTCGAAGGATTCACTAAGCTCCCTGATTACCTCTTGACTGTCTTTCATGACTTCTAAATCGCGAAAGAATGTTGGATCCATTAAATACTTCCTAAGGCCATCTTTTATATCAGGGCGTAATTCTCTGAGTTTTTTTCCCTGCAAATCCTCTAGAGTAAGATTCTCATTATAGTCACGATTATATACGGTTAGTTGTTTGGGAACGAAATCGGCCATTACTTCATCCATATCAATAGCAATTCTTTTCACCATTATTCCTCCATTCTCTTCTGCCTTTATTATATATAAAAATATGCTCAGCTTCATTAAAGCTGAGCAGCAAAGTTATTTCCTTAATCTAACACTATAATGATGTAACGACTTTGGTATCCCTTTTAACTCCAGCTTTCCGTTGTAAATCAGATGGCGAATTCGATACTCTAAAAAAGTGTCGCCAATCGGTTCCTCTAACTCTCCTAGAATGCGTCCGACTAATCTCCCAACCTTAACAAATGCATGTTCATCTTTTTCACATTCTAGTTCTTTTAGGATTTCTAGGATGAATGAGTCAAAATAATCCTCGGACACGGTTTTTATTACTTCATCTAACCAAATTCGTAGTACACCTGTTAAATTAGAAAGCTTTTCCCATTCCTGTTGAAAAAACTCCTTTTCAGCTGAAGTTAGCGGTGCTGCTGTAGTTTTTTCTTTTTCAAGAATAAGTTTATAATGTTCAGGTGCCAGTCCACCTGAATGGTATATATTATGTTCTTCGTTTTCAGGAGGTATTTTATAAGCATGATACAGTTCAGTGGAGTTATGAAGAAAAATATCATTCGTCTTATCCTTCAATAAGTATAGGATAAAACGAAGGAATGTTTGCTCTTCCGCATTATTGGCGTACCAGATGTGGATGGGGGCATGGTCAGGGATATCCTCTATCTCATAAAGCGCATTTGTAAAATGATTTTCATACCAAGCATCATCGAAGGGAAAATTTATATTTTCCAAAAGCCACTCATTTCGATTGGTACGACCTATTTTTTCCTCCATATTCATAATCGGTCCGATGTTGGCAAAACCCGGAAATCCAATAACCGTTTTCGGCCTTTCTAATCCCACTCTAAGCGAGCCAGCAGCATGCTCTGAACTAATAAGGTGATATGCACCTGTTTTGCCAAATAAGGTTTTGCGACGTTGAATGCGAATTTGTTCATTTATTTTTTCCACCATCATCTGAATGCCTTCTTGATTGATAAAATAACCACGGCCTTCTAATGGCTTATATTCCTCGTGATGGAACGTATCAAATTCTTCCCCATTATCTAATTCAAATGTCTCCCATTCCCCATTCTGTAGCAGCTTACTTGGAATTACATATTTAGGAGAACTAATTTTATAAACAAATACTACATTCGGTTCCTCAAAAAAGTATACAAATACTCCATTTACCCTCGTTCTCACAACATAGTCCCCTTTGACAAAATTGACTTACAGTTACCCTAACACAAAATACAAAAGTTGTAAAAAGCTTCCTACCTTTGGACATCTACAACTGTACTCTCCCCAAACACGGTAATTTTCCACTTGCCGGGTTTATCCAGGTTAAGCTTCCCTGTATACCCCGTGCGAATTTCTCCAGTTGCGTAATGAATCCGACTTTCTAGAATAAAAGGAAACCTAATCTGATGACTTTTATTGTTCAATAAGGAAGCTTCCACAGGAATAGTCTTTTCTTTCCTATCTCCTTTTACCTCTAAATGCACATCCGAAGTCAGTCCTGTCCTCATATCATCTCTTGATAATATAAATTCCGCATTATCGGTTGCTATGTTTGGCGCCTTTACATTTACTACTATCGATCCGTATGACCGACCATCGATGGACACATCTATTTTCCATAGACCTTTTTTAGGGAAAGGTTTAAAGCTTGTTAACGCACTTGCGTCTTCCCCATAGATTGGCCCCTGAAGTTCCGTTTCGTCTACAACAAACTTTTCACCAGTTTCCTCATGTGTGGCTATTGCTTTCAATTCTTTGTTTAACAATTTTTCTGGGTTACCCCAAACATACCAAAACATTTTGGAGCCTGCCCGTGGGTCATTTGCAATAAATTCGGCATCCAGAAATCCGATTTTTCCTTTGATTCCGCGCACCCGATTTTTATAAACAATGGAACCATCACGGCCCAACAAATCAAATGTTGGACTTACATGCCAGTATCCCTTTCGGATTAATTTCGGTGTATGAGAGGGATTAGCCGGATGATGGGAGACTATTAATAAAATAGGGATGAAAATAACCAGAAACATGGCTGATGCAATTGTTAGTTTTTTCAAAAGACTACCATAATCAAGGATTCTTTTGTTTTCTCTAGCTGCCAGACGCAATTGATGAAGGATTTTTTCTTGCTGAACAGGCGGTAATTGCTGTTTTGGCATCGACCGTAAAAGGAATAATTTATACTCATCTTCTTTATTGAACTCCATAATCCCGCTCCTCCTTCCATTCCTTTGATTGTAATTGAAGTTTTTTTAATGCACGATGAAATGTTAAATTCACTTTATGTTTCGTCCATCCTAATACTTCGGCTGTTTCGGAAACCGATAGATCCATGATTCCTCTTAAAATCAACACTTCTCTGTCTTTCTTTTTCATTTCGTTGATTGCTTTATAAATTTGTTGGATTTCCTCTTTACGGATTAAGTACTCTTCTAGATGCAATTGATTGGATGGGATAATTTGTAAGAGTTTGTCTGGCAGTTGAGGCAGCTTCTGCTTTTTTCGATGATGATCAATGGCAATACGGCGCGCAATGGAGACAAGCCATGTTTTTGAATCTGCCTTTCCTTCAAATTGTTGAATACCTTTTAACGCTTTTAAAAAACACTCCTGAACAAGGTCTTCCACATCGGTGCTCTGTGTGTAATAAACCAAGAAGTGATAAATATAGGAGTTGTACTTTCGGAATAAATCTTCTATCATCTGTACCTTATCCACTGAAGATCCTCCCTTCTAAAGAAACACTATTACTAATTAGACGGTTGTGACCAAGGAAAATTTCAATTTTAAGAAGAAAAAATAAAGAAGAGACCATCACTAGTAATTTAGCGAGCACCAGTTCCGCTATCTGTGACAAAAGGAGAGATATTCCTCGGTTTGCGGACATAGGTTCAACTATTTAATAAGGTTGCAGTGATTTTCTTGTGTTTTCCAGCGAATAACGAATCCTGTGTCCTGGTAGCTTAAAAAGTAGGCAGTTTTATACCAATATCGGATTCTCAGTCCGTTTCATTTAATAAGCTTAATGTTCGCTAATAACCAAAAAGGCCTAATCCATATTGGAACTAGGCCTTTTCAATCATCCTATTTCTTCCGCATCCTCAACCCTGTCATGAACGATAAAAATACATGTGTTCCAGCCTTCACTGTAGGCTGTACTACTCCGTCCCTCATCGGATCCAAGCAAACAATATCCATGGCACCTACCTTAGGATGAAGACCTGCCGTGTATACTGCCTCAAACAGTTCATCTGTCCTCATTCCTCCTGGAGTGGAGGCAGGAACGCCTGGTGCATAGGCAATATCCAATACATCCATATCAACGGTAAGATAGATGCGCTTTACTTTCTCCCCTAATATTTGCAGCGCTTGTTCAACCGTCTCTTTTATCCCCCTTTTACGCGCTTTCTTTAATGTAATGTAGTTCACTCCGTATTCCTTTGCACACTTCACTAAGGATGGTGCGTTAAAGAAGCCGTGCAAACCGATGTTGAATACATTTTCCCCCTTGATTGTCCCGCTCTCAATCAAGTTTCGAATCGGTGTACCGTTGGTAGGTCCATGATCCTTTAAATCTCGCAAATCAAAATGAGTGTCGAGTTGCAAAATGCCGATCTCCTCACTAGGGTAGGTTTCCTTCCAGCCTTTCACCAGCATCGCAGTGATGGAATGATCTCCGCCAATGCTGATTGGGATAGAACTTGAAAACTCTTTCGTTAGCCCATGGAATGCATCTTTTATATTTTGATGGCTTAATAGAATATCTGTGAAGTGCATTTTTACATCTCCTACATCCAAAACGGATAGATCCCTTAAATCCACTTCCTCATCTAGATTGTACGTATTGAAGCCTTTCCAAGCCCGTCTAAAACTCTCCGGGAATTCGGATGCCCCAGATGCGCTAATCGATGATCTTGAAATAGGAACTCCCATCAACACGACATCCCATTGCTCTTTCCCATCTTCTTCCCTCAAATGATGTATAGGCTGAATCCATTCATTGACCTTTAAATCCTCTCCCCAAGCCACCTTTTTCCAAGAAAAGGCTGGAGTATCAATTGGAAGTTTACTTAATGCATCTAACATAGCTGACCACTCTCTACCACTATTTTTCCTGACTTAATGACCGTATCTGTATGATTCATTCCATAATGATATTGCAACTGCATATAATTTGGTACATTCATCACAACCACATCCGCCTTTTTGCCAACTTCTAAACTGCCAATTTCCCCCGCACGATTAATTGCGTGTGCGGCATTTATGGTAGTTGCCACAATCGCCTCTGCGGGGGTCATCCCCATTTTCATGCATGCCAGATTCATAATGAATGGCAAAGCGGTTGTTGGCGAAGAGCCAGGATTACAATCAGTCGACAACGCAATAGCAACACCTTCATCAATCATCTTACGTCCTCGTGCGGAATCGGCCATTAAAAAGAATGCTGTACCCGGAAGAAGAACCCCTATAACTCCTTCTTCTGCCATTCTTTTTATCCCTTCATCTGATGCTCTTAATAAATGATCAGCAGAAATAGCTCCAACCTCAGCTGCTAATTCCGCCCCCTTATAAGGCTCGATTTCGTCTGCATGGATTTTCGGAATTAGACCGTATTTCTTACCCGCCTCAAGAATCAAACGGCTCTGTTCCGGGGTAAATACACCTCTTTCACAAAAGACATCATTAAACTCTGCTAAACTAGCAGAAGCAACTACAGGAATCATTTCTTCAATTATGATTCTTACAAACTCATCTGGATGCTCCTTATATTCTCCTGGAACCGCATGCGCTCCCATAAAAGTCCTTACGACGTCCATCACATGCTCATCATTTAACCGTTTCGCCACTTCTAGCTGCTTTTTCTCCGTTTCCCAATCAAGTCCATACCCGCTTTTCGCTTCTACGGTTGTAACCCCATGTTTTAAAAAGGAATCCAAGCGCCTCATACTTTCAGTAAAAAGCTCCTCATGCGATGCTAAACGAGTACGGGATGTAGTAGCATGAATGCCGCCCCCATTATTCATGATATCCATATATGTCGCACCATTTAAACGCATATTAAACTCATTTTCACGGCTTCCCGCATATACAAGATGTGTATGGGGGTCCACAAGGCCTGGCATCACTATTTTTCCTCGGGCATCCATCACAGTTGCTTCAGACATTCGGCCTGCGTACATTTCTACTAATTCCCCAGTTGTCCCTACAGCTTGAATTTCCCCATTCTCTAACCAAAGTGCACCATCTCTAATAATATGAAGCTCGTTCATCGCTTCTTTCGTCAAAGGCGTTTCCGAACCGCCCTTTACTGTAATTAATTCATTCGCATGTTGAATGAAAATTGGCTTTTCAGACATCCCTGACACCTCCATAAAGATATTATTGTGAACGCAACATTGGAATATGAATCCCTTTTTCCTCTGCTGTTTTAATGGCTAGATCATAACCTGCGTCTACATGACGGACAACGCCCATTCCAGGGTCTGTTGTTAACACCCTTTCCAGGCGTTTTTCTGCTTCTTTTGTACCATCTGCCACAATGACCATTCCCGCATGTAAAGAATATCCCATGCCGACACCACCGCCATGATGAACAGATACCCAACTAGCTCCTCCAACAGCATTGATCATCGCATTCAAAATTGGCCAATCTGCCACTGCATCACTGCCATCCTTCATGCCTTCCGTTTCACGATTTGGTGAAGCCACGGAACCAGAATCCAAGTGATCACGTCCAATGACAATAGGTGCCTTCAACTCACCGCTCGCCACCATATCATTAATGATTTTGCCGAAACGAGCTCGTTCTCCATACCCTAACCAGCAAATGCGAGCAGGAAGCCCTTGAAATTGGATTTTTTCGCGAGCCATCTTAATCCAATTACATAAATGCGTATTGTAACTAAACTCACGCAGAATTACCTCATCTGTTTTATAGATATCCTCGGGATCTCCTGATAATGCCACCCAACGG
Organism: Heyndrickxia camelliae; assembly: GCF_002844575.1. Lineage (GTDB taxonomy): Bacteria > Bacillota > Bacilli > Bacillales > Bacillaceae_C > Margalitia > Margalitia camelliae. The sequence goes on along the minus strand of NZ_PIQO01000024.1, from coordinate 41,832 downwards.
AAAGGGCCCTTTCCTTCACAGAATTGAGGACGAATATATGCTGGAACAAATCCAGGGAATTGAAAGGCATTTTCTACCCCTTCATCCTTCGCTACTTGACGTATGTTGTTTCCATAATCAAATGTAACAGCGCCTCTTTCTTGCATATTAAGCATCGCTTTTACATGCTCTGCCATACTTGCTTTGGACTTTTTCACATATTCAGCTGGATTTTCCTTGCGCAACTTATCTGCAGCTTCCAAGCTGTATCCGATTGGGACATACCCATTCAATGGATCATGCGCGGATGTTTGATCTGTTAATACATCAGGAATAAAGCCAATCTCCAGCATTTTCGGTAAAATTTCAGCTGCATTTCCTAATAATCCAATAGATAATGCCCTTCCTTCTACTTTTGCTTCTTTCGCAAGACGAATGGCTTCCTCCAGTGAATTCGTTTTTGTATCCAAATATCTAGTTTCTATACGGCGGTCAATTCTTGATTCATCTACCTCAATAGCAATACATACACCTTCTGCCATTGTTACCGCTAGCGGTTGTGCACCACCCATGCCGCCAAGACCGGCCGTAACCGTAATGGTTTGCTTTAGCGAACCTCCAAAATGCTGTCTTCCCGCTTCCGCAAATGTTTCATATGTTCCTTGCACAATTCCTTGGCTGCCGATATAAATCCAACTTCCTGCTGTCATTTGTCCGTACATCATTAACCCTTTTTTATCTAGTTCATGGAAGGTATCCCAATTGGCCCATGCCGGCACAAGATTCGAGTTAGCAATCAAAACTCGCGGTGCATCCGTATGTGTCTTAAAAACGGCAACCGGTTTTCCCGATTGGATTAAAAGAGTTTCATCCGATTCTAACTCATGCAACGTTCTCACAATCGCATCGTAGCAATCCCAATTTCGGGCCGCCTTTCCAATTCCGCCATAAACAACTAAATCCTCAGGACGTTCCGCTACATCCTTATTCAAATTATTCATCAACATACGTAATGCAGCTTCTTGAATCCAGCCTTTTGTATGCAATTCTGTACCAGTATAGGTTTTAATCACTCTATCTGTATCCGCTTTCATTTTATCCCTCCTGAAACTTATTTCTTTTATTATATAAAGGAAATACACAGGAAAAGTTTTTAATTAATATTAGATTTCTTATACTTTTTCAGCTTAAATATTTTACTTTTTATAAAAAATTGTTTATTTATGTATATTTATATTATATTTGTATACTTATTCAATATTACAATGGAGTATATGGAAACCGCTCAAAAAAATAAAAAACATATTGACAAAATAATATTTTTGTGGTATTATGAAATATTAAACTATTGATTATAACGCCGTAATGTGATAAATTTCCTTTATCTTGTATTTCAGGGAGGAGATAGGGTGGATACATTACCATGCAAAGGTTGCAGAGGGCTTTGTTGCGGACCTGTCCCAATCACAGAAAAAGATTTAATGAAGATAAGACGAAGGATTAAAAGAATGCCAGTGAAGCACAGGTCCAATCTTGAAAATCAAACAAGGTATTTTGGAACATGCATCTTTTATGATTTAGATAATGACAAATGTGGCATTCATGATGCCAGACCGGAAATTTGTAAAATGTTCGGTTATTATGAAAAGCTTGTTTGTTTTCGCAAGCCAGAGCTTGCAACTAAACCTTTACCTGCTAGATTAGAAGACTCTATTGGAATATTATCGGTAGATTTTACATGGGACTATTTTAAATAATATTCGGGCTGTTACATACAGCCCTTAATCAATGCTCTATCCTATATTGTTTCGGCGCTTTCCCTACCACTTTTTTAAATACACGTGAAAAGTAATGCTGATTTTGAAAGCCAGTTAACAACGCGATTTCTTTTATCGCCAATTCCGTTTCATCTAGTAATCTTTTTGCCTCTCTGATCCTTAATAACGTTAGGCTTTCTCGAAATGTTTTAGATGTTTTTTCAACAAATAAATGACTGATATACGTTGGATTCCTCCCAACAAATTCTGCAACATTTCCTAAGTCGAGACTAGCTTTCCAATAGTGAAGCTCCATAAAATGAATACATCTATCAATAAGTTCCATATGCTGATTTCTCATTCTATCAAATACCGAATCTACTAACTTCGAAGTAAATATCAGTAGTTTTTGCACAATCCGGTATATCAATGGTTCGTAAAGAATAGTATCAAAAATATCCAAATATTCCTGTTCATATTGATTTGCATCAACATGGACCGATTTCATATAACGACGAATTTGCGCTAAAATGCTTGTTAAACGAATTCGGAGAAGCCCTGGATCAGGATACGGGCTGGTAATATGCAGAAATTCACTCGTTAAAAAGTTGGATATCCCCTCTTTATCCCCTTCATTTAAAAAGCTCATCCATTGCCGCTGTTCTTCTGGCGTTAAAAAAGGGTCGATAAAATCCCATTCTAATGACTTTTGAAAAAGAAGCACGCGTCGATACCCAACAAAAAATGTCACCTCTGACATCTTTCTAGTCCGGATATATTTTTCATGAATCGTGAGATCTGCGTCATCCTCATGATTGATTATAATACAAATCGGTTCCCCCTCCTGTTGTTCCCAATCATGTAAGAAGCGCTTTCCCAATTCCTCCCAATCAATATCTTTTATTCTTCTAAATAAGCAAATCGACATATCACTCAAAGGGAAAATAATGGGCGAAACAGGAAATATGTATTCCTTAATGAATTCATTTAATTTCGGCAGATAAAAGGGTTTCTCTGGTTGAAAGGCAATAAATAAATATGGATTGGCATTTTTGCTTTCCTCCATAAATAACTCTTCATATATTACCTCTTGTTTTAAAGAGGAATTAGGATGGAGAGAAGAACTCTTTTGTTTTTGAAGATGTTTTCGAATAAAGTTATTGACTTGTTTTAAAAGTTCTTGAGGGGAGAACGGTTTTATTAGTAAGCAGTTCGCCCCCATATCAATAGCCTTTTTCGCTGTTTCATAAGTTGCCTCCATTGTTATACAAATCAATACGGGTTCCATTATTTTTAGTAATTTCACCACTGACTCCCCGCTGCCTATATTCATATCGTAGATAAAAATATCAGGACGCTCATGTTCCAGCAATGTTACCGTATTGTTTAAATCTGTTGCAACATTAATGTCTGCATTAGAAATAGAGGATTCAATCAGCCATTGAATTCCCTTAGCTTCAAATTCGTCATGATCTGCAATTACGATTTTGATCAACTCGTTCACCTTCTTGTTCGCCTTCTCTTTAAATTGATTATCGCAAAGAGAACTGGGTGGGTAAAGATTTTGGATTCTAGATTTATTACCTGGTTCGGTCGAATTATTCCGAGGTATGACTGAATTATTTTTCAAACTGACTGAGTTATCTATAAATGCAACTTCCACAATCCGATTAAACGAAAAAATAGGGAAATCGATTTAGCCGATCTCCCCTTTTAGACAAATGGATTATAAAATCGATTTCCATCATGAAAAGTAATGAGCAAGGTAGCTCCTAAAATACATGCACCTAAAACCAGCATAAAATAATCAGCACGTTTGAAAGACTTTCCACTGTACCAAGTACGTTTTCTGTTTTTCCCAAAGCCTCGCAATTCCATTGCGTTCGTAATCACTTCAATACGATCCAAGCTAGATAAAATTAACGGAATAATAATCGATGCTGTATTTTTTACTCGCTTAAATAGCTTTTCTTTCTTCGATAAGTCAATCCCACGCGCCTGCTGAGATTGGGCAATATTGCGAAAATCCCGCTGAATATCCGGGATATATCTTAGAGCAATGGAAACGGCATAGGCGATCTTATAAGGAACCCCAATCCGATTTAAGGAAGCAGCAAACTCACTTGGATGGGTTGTTACAATAAATAATAACGCGGCTGGAATAACCACAAAGTATTTTATTGTTATATTAAACTGGTAAAACAGTTGCTCCATTGTCACATTATATCTACCAGCAATATCAACTAAAACATGGCTTGTTCCATAAATCCGCACACCCTCTTGCGGGGAAAAAATATAAATCGCCATATTATTTAAAAGTAAAAAGAACAAGATAAAATATAGAACAAAGGAGATCTCACGAAAGTGAATCTTGGAAACCATAAAAATAGCAATGCTCATGATGAATAAAAATAGCAAAATACGTGTATCATATGTAAGCATGGCGGCGGAAGACCACATGATAAAAAGGATTAGCTTCGTCGCACCTGAAAGCTCGTGAACGGGTGATGTACGTTTAATATAGGATAGCATTTCTACTGCCATATCTTCCTTGCCTCCTTGTCATAAGCGATAAATCTCGCGACAAACTCAAGTGGGTCTGGAATATCCGCACGAACTGCTAAATCATATAACGATGTCTCCTTCAAATTTGCCTTTTCAATAATCGCTTGATTGGTAAGAACATGTGCAGCAGAATCATCTGCAATCAATCTTCCATCTGCAATCACCAGCGCTCTTGGTGTATACTCTAACATAAGATGCATATCATGCGTAATCATTAAAATGGTTACGCCGCTTCTATTTAACTCCATCAAAAATTCCATGATATCTGTATATGATCTAAGATCTTGCCCTGCGGTAGGTTCATCCAGTATTAATACTTCGGGATTAAGAACCAAAATCGAGGCAATTGTCACACGTTTCTTTTGTCCAAAGCTTAAAGCAGAAATCGGCCAATTGCGATAAGGATATAGACCGCAAACTTTCAGCGTCTTATCTACTCGTTCCCTTAATTCCTCCTCCGGCACACCGCGCATTACAAGTCCCATCGCAACTTCATCAAAAATCATATGCTTCGATATCATCTGATTCGGATTTTGCATAACCATTCCAATTATTTGTGATCGCTCTCTAATCGAATCGTTTGTGATATCCTTTCCATTATAAAGAATTCTTCCAGAACGTACTTTTTCAAAACCGCAAATTAGCTTCGACAAAGTTGACTTACCAGCCCCATTTTTGCCTACAATACTGACCATTTCTCCTTTTTTAATAGAAAAGGAAATGTTCTGCAGCGTTTTTTTTCCGGTATGGTAACCAAAGGTAAGATTCTCTACCTCCAATATAGGAGCTTCCTTATCTTGTGAATTTTGCAACTGTGTGTTTTCAAACCATTTCTGAAGTTGCTCCTTACATGAAGAAATATCTAGTTGATCAAGATTAGCAGTGTGCATATTATGAGTAATTGTGCAACCGGCATATTTCAAAGCTTTTACATACAATGGCTCGCGGATATGATTTTCTCCTAATATATTTGACGCTAATAATTCATCCGGTGTTGAATCACTAACAATACGCCCCTCATTCATCACGATAATTCGATCGACATTTCGATGTAAAACGTCCTCTAGCCGATGTTCTACAATAATGGCCGTTGTACTGGTTTCCTTTTGTATGCGGTCAATCAATTCAATAGCCTGCTTCCCTGTTGCAGGGTCAAGATTTGCAAGGGGCTCATCAAATAGGAGAATTTCTACTTGATCCACCATTACTCCTCCAAGGGCCACCCTTTGCTTTTGACCTCCGGATAGCTCGTGAATAGAAGCCTCTAGGTAATTCTCCATGTCTATTAATTTTAAGACGTCCATCACTTGCTCTTTCATCTGCTCTTGTTTGATACAATCATTTTCAAGGGCAAATGCGATATCCTCCGCAACGGACAAACCAATAAATTGCCCATCTGGATCCTGTAAAACTGTTCCAACCATTTTAGAGATAGAAAATAAGTCTAACTCCTTTGTTTCTTTCTCTTTTATTTTCAGACTCCCATGGATTTCCCCACTATAGGAAAAAGGAATAAGCCCATTGATACAATGAGCCAGTGTGCTTTTCCCAGATCCAGAAGGCCCGACAATCAGAACTTTTTCCCCTTCATGAATAGTTAGATTAATATCATGAAGAGTCGGTTCAGTTTGACTTCGATATTTAAAAGTAAAATGTTCAAAATGAATTATGGCATTTTTCATGCTTGTTCTCCCTGCTTTGTAGCTCGAAATTCCATTACATATCTTTTGTCAGACTTCCTGTTTTGCCACGTGTCCTTGCATAAGCAATTAGAAGAATGGTCCCAATAATAGCTACGGAAATAATATTCGCTATTCCCGCAAATAATCCCTGTACAAATACCTTATTAGACGGCTCAGCGTAAATTAGAATATCTAATGTTGGTGCTATTAAGAACCATCCAGCAGCTTGAACAATAAATTGCACCAAATTAAATGTTACAATTTGCCTTACACCAAATATACCTGACTCAATATTAATCTTTTTAGAAACCAGGCCGATGAAAAATCCGACAAAGACAGAAACCACAACCCAGCTCCACCAAACAGATCCATATGATGTTGTATCCGACAAAGCATGGCCAATTAATCCAATCAAACCGCCAGCGATTGGACCAAATACAACAGCCATTAAGGCAAGAAATCCATAGGAAGTTTGAATTTTCGTGTTTGGTATTGGAGATGGTATAGACACATAATTATTTAAAATCACAAACACCGCTGCGCCAATCCCAATGGCAACGATTGTTTTAACAGATAATCCCTTTCTATTCATATAAATCGCCTCCCATTTTCAATATATTTTAAATTTTCAATTACCTATTATAGATGATTTTTGGTATTTTGCGTATAGAAATTTTCCAATTAGCACCCGTTGAAATATGATACGCTTTCGCAAATGAACCTTGGTTAATCGCGACTCCTAAATTATCTAGCGAGTTGACATAAAGCAATGGCTCTCCAAGATGTGTGTCTGAGAAAAAACGGCCAAATGTCATGATATTCTTATACACTTGACGGGTATTATTGGCGATTGTTACTTCCAAGGAATCTCCATAAGTTATCCCTGCACTTTCAAATAATTGGCGGCTTACATTTGTCCAGAGATTACCAAAACGAACGTCTAAAATGTCGACCGTACCAGTAATAACGTCTCCCGTAATAGCAGCCTCAGGAACTGACAATTCCACTAATTGTTCCACATTTATAGCAGGACCAACTTCTTCAAAGGAAATAACTCCTGAAGCTAGACGAGCACCTGTATAAGCGTAGACATCCCGTCCATGAAATGTATACGACTCACCAGAGTTAGGCAATCGATTCACATTTTCATCTATTTCTCTTGCCTCGATGACCCCAATTCTTTGTTTAATATGTGTAATAGTTCCATTATCCGGTGTAACAATATAATGATTGTCAGCGGTTTTGACAACAATACTTAATCGGTTTGAACCAACCCCAGGATCAACAACAGAAACAAAGACTGTACCTTCGGGCCAATAAGAAACAGTTTGGTATAGACGATAGGAGCCCTCCCATATATTGTATTGTGGTATTTCATGTGTTAAGTCAAAAATATTGAGATTTGAATCCACTGATAATGCAACACCATACATCGCACTCACTGCACCATCGCAAGTACCAAAGTCTGTTTGAAGAACTAAATGTTTTCCCATTTTTGAATGCCTCCATTTGCAGTTAAATTATATGTTGAAAAATAAAAAACCACGCCATTATCAATAAATGATAAGGACGTGGTTGGAATCTACGTGGTACCACCTTACTTCACCGCATGCTCACACATACAGTCTCATCAAGTACATAAGTCCGCTAAAAACGATTGACTCTTTATACTGTGGTTTTGATAACGAGTACCAACTCTCGTCGGAACCTACTTATATCCACGCACTTTTCTTAAAAGGGGCCTTATGTTATCGAAAATCCTTTAAACTACTTCAGGCTAGTTTTAAAATGGAGTTCCTTTAAGAAAGATTGCCCCTAAACTAGGCCAAATAAAGATGTTTAAGAAAGAAAGGCCGATAACAAAAAACATTTATTTCGAAAAGCTGGTTGCTAAGATATGTTCAGCACGAAACTCAGAGGCCATTGTTCAGATTTCTATCTTTTGCTTCTTTTCAGCTACCGAAGCTCTCTGTGTAAAAATATTGAAATCCTACTTTTCTCTTCATCGTTTTTAAAAAGTTTTTACTATTTTGTTTTAATAATAAATTATTATACGAAACAATTTTTGGTAAGGCAAGCATGAATTCTAAAAATTTTTATTTATCCATATATATTCATGGCGCACTTTTTAAATGTATAAATTTGGGATAACTGAATTACACTAACAATAACTATTTTATACACAAAGGGAAGTATATATGAGGAATATTGCGGCATTTTTTTCCATGCTTATGCCTGGATTCGGGCAATTCTATAATCAGCAATGCGCAAAAGGGGCATTCTTTATTGTTATTGAACTTTTTGAAAATATTTTTGGTAGAATCAATAAGGCAATACAATTAGATTTTAACGGTATGCATCAAGAAGCTTTACATACTGTTAATTATGACTTTATGTTATTTTACCCAGGTTTCTATGTATATGCGGTTTGGGACGCCTGGTACTATGCTAAGACTGGGGCCGATAAGAAGAAAACCGCTCTCCCCTTTCTGATTGCTGGGATTATAGGAGAGTTTTCCGCAATCTTCTCCTCCAAATTTGCTGTTCCCACCCTTTCAGTAGGACTCATCATGATTATTCCAATGGTTGCCGGCATGATATTTTTCAGAAAACAATAACCGCCTTTTCTTGTTCTTGTGGAAAAAGAAAAGGCGGTTTTCATTATGTTGTCGTTCACGTATTAATAGTAACATCCTTAGCAGTGCCATGAATTTTCTCTTTTCGGCGAACATCTTTAAATATCTTTGTCTCCGCCACAATAACACGCGAAAGAAGAAGCAAGGCAATTAAGTTCGGAATAGCCATCAAAGCATTGAACACATCTGAAATTCCCCATACAATCTTAAGACTGGAAACAGATCCTACTAGAACAGCCAGGGTAAATATCACACGGTACACATAAACAGATCTGTCCCCTAACAGATAACCAACACATTTTTCACCGTAGTAGGACCAGCCGATAACCGTAGAATAGGCAAAGAAAATGAGACCAAAGGTGACAATATAGCCCCCAACATGAGGGAGAAATCCGTTAAATGCCGCAACAGTTAGCGACGAGCTTTGGTCAGTATCTGCCCCAACCCACTTTCCACTCATTACTAATGTTAAGCCTGTTATAGAACAAACGACAATGGTATCCAGAAATGTACCAGTCATAGACACAAGTGCTTGGCGCCCAGGATAATCCGTTTTTGCGGCAGCTGCAGCAATCGGTGCGGACCCAAGACCTGCTTCATTCGAGAACACCCCTCTGGCAACTCCGTAACGAACTGCTGTACCAAGAACCCCGCCGCCTACAGATTTTGCGGTGAAAGCCTCTCCGAAAATTAGTCCTAATGCATGTGGGATCTCTTTAATATTTAGTAAAATGATAATCAATCCGCCTAGAACATAAAATATAGCCATAAAAGGAACGATGAATCCAGTAACTCGGCCGATACTTTTAATGCCCCCTAAAATAACTAGCCCTGTAAATACAGCTAGTACAATTCCTGTAATCCAAGGACTTATACCAAAACTTCCGTTTAGTGCCTCCGCAACAGAATTAGATTGAACTAAGTTTCCAATTCCAAAAGAAGCTACTGCACCAAAAATAGCAAATAGAACTGCTAACCACTTCCAGCCAAGACCTCTTTCAATATAATACATTGGACCGCCGGACATTTCGCCTTTACTATTTTTCACACGATATTTAACAGAAAGAATCGCCTCGCCATACTTCGTTGCCATACCGAAAATTGCCGTTACCCACATCCAAAAGACGGCACCAGGTCCACCTGCAATAACCGCCGTCGATACACCCGCAATATTACCAGTTCCAATTGTCGCTGCAAGCGCTGTCATTAATGACTGAAAATGTGAAATATCGCCCGATGATTTTTTATCTTGGCTGCGCGTAAAAGCAAGCTTTAATGCATATGGTAGATTGGAAAATTGCAGAAAGCCTAGACGAAAGGACAAAAAAATACCTGTTCCTACCAGAAGCACCAACATTGCTGGTCCCCATACAATATCACTTGTCTTACTTATTAGTTCCTCTAACCACTTCACTAAACCACCTCTTTTTATTGGAATATTGGCAATCTTTACAATGTATTCCATTGGTTGCATTGAAATTCCTTTATTTTTTGCCGTTTTATTAGAAAAAAGTTTTCATATTTTTAGTTGGATGTGTCAATATTGCGACTTTACTTGATTACAGTTATAGGAAAATTTAACATTAGGATAGTAGAAAATAGAGGAGATGAAACAATGACAAGATATATTTTGAGCACTCTAATCATACTCTCATTCATAATCTCGGCAGGATGCGCAAATTCAGAACAAAATAATATCAAAGGAAAGGATGACCATACAACCGCAATGGGAGATATTGCGGAGGAAACCTCATCCATGCATGAACTTCCGATGTTTTTAAAAGATCAAACTGATAATATAAAGACTATTTATAAAGCCTCTGCCGCAAGTCAAGAATTACTTGAAAAGATACCTTGTTATTGCGGATGCGGAGAAAGTGTAGGACATAAAAATAATTATGACTGCTTTGTTAGAGAAAATAAGAAAAATGGCGGAGTGGTTTGGGATTCGCATGGTGTGAATTGTGATGTTTGCTTAGAAACAGCTGCACAATCTATTACAGACTATCAAAATGGAAAATCTATAAAAGAGATACGAAAAGAAATCGATCAAAAATACAAGGAAGGCTATGCAAAGCCAACCCCAACACCCCAAGTGTAACAAAAAGTGTCCGCGACAGGCGGACACTTTTGCCTTTTGTCCACGAGTGGTGCCAGGCACCATTAATGGTGGTGGTGTCCGGCATGTCCTTTTTTGGGATTGGTGATGACGAATTCTTCTTGCGGAACGAAGAAGAATTGAATCCAGACGCCATCCAAGTATTCCTCATCCCTTTTATCAAGTAGGATATCAATCCCTTTATCTGTTTTTACAATTTCATCATGCTCTGTTGGATTATCAAATTGTAAGGCATAATGTGCGTGATCTCCGTGAACCTCGGTAACTATCACTCGGAGCATCTTTCCCTCAGATTCCTCATCATTTAACATTTTATTCATGATTTTTGCTGCATTGCGGTTTATCTTTACTTGCATGTCATTAGGACCTCGATTCTATATTGTTTATTTCATTATTCTACCACAATAATAAGCATGGCAAACGTCAGAAGTCTTCAAGTGGATCGCTCTTAAAAGATTAGCTTACTGTGAAGCCGATATTTTGCTAAAATGGCCCTAATTTAACTGTTACGCGAATTCCGAATATCCATGCTCGAGTACCCACAAATACCGAATACAAAGCAAATGCCCTTCATGTTTGAAGGGCATTCGTTCTCTATTTTACTGGAATCCAAATTTCTGAGTAATACTCATCCTGATATGCGTCATCGTCCGGATATACTTCTAATTCAGGTGTTTCCGCGTGGCGATATCCGCTGGAAGGAAACCATTCTGAAAAAATCCGCTCCCATGTTTTTTGCATTGCATCAGGCATTGGTCCACGAACTTCGAATACTGCCCATTTGGAGGCGGGGATTTCAAGGTTAAGATAGTTTTCAGGCTTCTCACCTTCATGGGCGGCAGCGATCCAATAGTCAATCTTGTGTGCCTCTGTATTACTTTTATCAACACAAACACCAAGTACCCCTTTAACCGGACCATTGTTTAATTGATTCAATACCCTTGTTGTTCCATCTGAATTTACTTCCTCCCATAGTTTTGGAATTTTTTCAAGGTTTTCGTTGTTCAACACCGAATACTCCCTCTTAATTCCAACTACTTGAAATGCTTCTTTTTCCACTACACTGTACTTCACTGGTTCTACCCCTTTCAAACTCACCTGAATACTCAGGCGGTTATAAGATTGCAGCTTTCCCTTCCCTTTCCGTACTTCACTTGGTGAAACTCCATGCTGCCTGCGAAAGGCCTTCGTGAAAGCCTCGGGGGTGTCGTATCCATACTTAAAGGCTAAATCAATTATTTTTTCATCTGATCTGAGCAGCTCCTCGGCAGCAAGGCTCAGGCGCCGGCGCCGAATATACTCTCCTACCGATATATCTGTCAATACAGCAAAAGTTCGTTGAAAATGGAATACAGATACATTTGCCTCTTTGGCGATATCATCAATAGAAAGCGAATTTAGCAAATGTTCTTCCATGTAATCAATTGCTCTCTGTAATGATTCCACCCAAGTCATATCGCTCACCCCTTATACACATCTTAATGGTTGATCTTTCTGTCTTCCTGTCTTTTTGTGCTTTCTTATGTCATATCCATCCTTGTAAATTCTGCATGAGATATGAATTTTCCTTTAAGCAAATGAAGACTTCCACTAGCATTCAAAGCTTGTCCACTTATATTGGGGTCTAAAAAAAATAGTCAGGTGTACAGAAATACACCTGACGAATCAATAAATTAGATAATACTATTTTTTACAGAAGCACTATCACTAACATCTGGGTCTATCAAGTAATCGATCGGTATGTTGATTGGTGACAAATCGCCGTTTAATTCTCCGAATCCTTGATTACGCTTATAGGAAGTAAATTGATCTATATATTGAACCGGTCCAACATTAACGACAGAAGCATTATCAATAGAATTAATCTTGAATCCCAGCAAATTAAGAGCAAAAGGGGTAAAAAACACCATGTATATACCTCCCAACTATAGGATGCTATTTTTCACAGAAGGGGTATCAATAAAGTCGGAATCAATGGCTGTTGTTATCGGGAAAAAAACAGGTGAACCGTCGCCATTTAATTCTCCTGTCCCTTGATTTCGCTTATATGAAACAAACAAATCAATGTGCTGGCTAACACCTACATTCACTGTAGCGGCATGGTCAACGGCATTTATTTTAAAAACTTGAAGGTTAATCTCAACCGGAGCAAAATACATATTATACCTCCCATTTTAAAATCGAAGCTGCTTTTAGCTTTTTTGCTTATTTTTCCAAGACATTTTCCTTGAAACTTATTTTATATCCGACCGCTTTTCACTATAAAAATCAAGCGTATCATCGTCAATAAGTTCACTTACGGTAAAAAAACGCGGACAGCCATCCGCTAAAAACTGTCCAAAAGGCTGATTCTTTTTACCGCTCGCTGCTCTATTAGCTTGAACGGTGGATCCAACCGATACAGTACCAGAATGATCCGCGTTCACTATAAAAATATCTCCAAGATTTATGCGAGTTGAATTAAACTTCATTATCCATTTCCTTTCTCAAAATTTGCAGAATTAATTCATCCTATGCTCAAAAGAAATATATTATTCAGTAGATATTCCCCCCACCCAATGTTTTCGCGTTCCAATATAAATACACCGTTTTTTGCATTTTCTAAATAACAGACTAGATTTCTGCCCATACCAATTATTTTTTATTGAATACGAATAGATTAATGGGATGTAAAGGAGGGGAATTATGTCTAAGCAAAGTCGCAGTAAAGTCATTAATGTCGATAAGCTTGTCATACATGCGAAGGAAGTTGAAATCATTCAAGAAAGACCAGTTCATACCGAACCAGAAAGAAGAAACCCTTGGGATTTCTTCTGGCGAGGACAGCCTAGAACTCAGGGGAATATGACAGCAGCAACACCTGAGAATATACCTGCAGAGGAAAGTGAGTAAAAAAAAGGCCGCCTTTGGCCTTTTTTCCTCTTTGGGGTCAGGTTCCTTGTCCCACTTTTTTTCAGTGTATGAACTGGGATGAACAGCCTAAGCATGCCACAATACAAATGTTACATACATCTTATATCCTTTCTATGAAATTTGTACATAACAATCCTTTTTTGGGAGAGAATAGCTTGAAGGAGAGATGTTTGATTCACGTACATCTTTTATCAAAAGAAAACTTTCGGGGGTTAATTATGCAACCGCCATTGATTCCAGAAAACAAAAAATTCTCCCCCTATCTAGTGTTTTTTACTGTTGCTGGTATGCAAATTGGAATAGGGGTATTGGGCTTTCAACGCATTATCGCAAAGTTTGCAGGATATGATGCATGGATATCCGTTCTGTTGGCAGGATTAAGCACTCATATTATCATTTGGTTTATATATAAACAACTGGAAACCGTTAATGGGGATCTTACTGATATTCACAGTGCTGTGTTTGGAAAATGGATAGGAAAATTATTAAATCTCTTCTTTGTTTTTTATTTTTCCTTGTTTGTAGTCACCGTTCTTCGTACATATATTGAGGTTATTCAAGTATGGATGTTCCCTGATATGAGCACAGCTTGGTTTACTTTCGCCTATTTGCTTTTATCCATCTATGTGATTAATGGTGGAATACGAACTGTAGTAGGTTTATTCTTTTTTGGGTCCGTTCTTCCTTACTACATTATTTATTTCTATGGTTATGCCATTCCTTTTTCCGACTTTCGGCACTTTTTACCGATTTTTAATCATTCCTTAAATGACGTAATTGAGGCGACTCAAGGTATGTCCTTAACGAATCTTGGTTATGAGCTACTCTTAATTTATTACCCTTTTATTAAAGCTCCCAACAAATCCAAAAAGTGGTCTCATATCGGGCTGCTTTTCACAACGATTGTCAATTTATATGTTACCTTTATAACCTTTGCGTTCTATTCTCAGGCTCAATTACAAAAAGATATTTGGGCAACCTTAACCACCTTTAAAATTATTCACTTTCCAGTAGTAGAACGATTTGAATTTATCGGTATTGCTAACTGGTGTTTAGTTGTTCTCCCTATTGTTTGTCTTTCTTTATGGAGTGCGAGTCGAGTTTTAAAGAGAACCCTTAAAGTCAAACAAAAGTATGGAGTCATTTTAATAAGCTGTTTTGTTTTTTTCATTAACATTCAATTAAAATCACGATTTCATGTAGATATCATCAATAATATCATTGCTGACATGGGTTTCATCATTAATTATGTATATATTCCGCTTTTGTTTCTACTGCTGATGATTGTTAATAAAGTAAAGAAAAAAATGAAAAAACAAAATAATCATTCCGCTACATCATAATGAACGAGATCTTTAGATAGGAGAAGGTCTCGTTCTTTATTTGTCTTTGAACAAACGAGAATCACAAGGATATTTTCTCCTCTACGTGAATATAACAAATTAAATAGTCTATAGGAAGAAGGTGCCTAATATGTTACAAAAATTATGCATCCTCTCTTTTATTTTGCTTTTCTTGTCATTTGTCGTTTGGCTCTACACACATCTTTCCCCTGAATATGGGAACATTTCTTCCTCAACATCCTTTAAGCATCTCACTATATGGAGCAATATCGGTACGGGTGCTTTTCTTGTCACTACAGTAGTACTGATATTCGTCCTAATCATACGAAAAAGGACCTTTTAAATAAGGGAAATATGGACGGAATATATATACTTACAGATGCAATTGGTAAAAGAAGATAAAAGAGAGAGAATAGAGAGGTCTTCATTAAATAAATCAAAAAAATTTCAGTAATATACAGAAAAGTTTGATAAAATACAATTATAAAAATAACCTATTTCCATTTTTATAAGGAGGCTAGCGGCAATGTTCATCAATCCAATCGTTTCTTATTCATTTCAATAAAATTTGAAATGAAAGAGGGATGAAAAATTGAATAAAGAATCTATGAAAACCTTCTATTTACTATGGGTAACACAAGGACTTTCCGCCTTAGGGAGCTCATTATCATACTTCACCATAGTAGTTTGGTTTTCTAGTGTTGTTTTTGCTGAGCATCAAAACGCAGAACTTACGTTAGCACTAACCATTTTATCCTTGGTCTTTACTTTGCCACAAATCATCGCTTCACCGATTGCTGGAATTCTTGTTGATAAAATAAGTAGAAAACGTATTTTATGGAGTGCTGATGCAATTCAGGGTGCTATCACCCTTATTATTGCATATATAGCATACTCAGAAAGTCATCAATACTGGAGTATACTAATATTACTTTGTGTTATAGCCTTAGTCAGTGTTTTTCACAATCTAGCATTTTAATGTCTCCTATATCATGATTGTACCAACAGAGAAATTACCAAGAGCAAATGCATTGATGCAGACACTATGGACGTTAACATCAGCTATTGGTCCCGCTCTTTCGGCCCTTTTAATAAGTAAATGGGGTATATCGACCCTTTTCCTTATTGACGCAGTTACATTTATCATCAGTTCGATAAGTATTTTATTTATTAACATTCCTTCACCAAAGAAAAAATCCAACTTCGCAAAAAAGGAAAAAAATAGGCGGATGTTTTCAAACGAGATTAGGACGGGATGGAAATATTTAAAATTTCCACCCCTCTTATGGTTATTAGGGTTACAATTAATCGCTAATTTTGCGTTCTCTACAGATGTATTAATTCCAGTCGTAGTTAAACATTCTACTGACTGGCTAAAATGGGGATGGAATTTTGAATCTTCCTTTGCATTTATTGACACATTAGGATTTATTGGAGGTACATTAGGCGGGTTTTTAGCTGCATACATTGGTGTTTTTACTAAAAAGAGAGCATTAGGAGTATTGATACCTTATATAGGGATTAGTTTAGCATTGCTCGCTTTTGGAAGCTCAAAGGCATTGATAAATGGAGGTATATTTTATTTTGTTAGAATGTTTTTAACAACTATTGCTCATACACATATCTCTACCATTTGGCAAATGACAATACCCCCATCAACTCAAGGGCGGGTATTTGGTTTAACAAGATTTATCATAAGCGCATTGTTGCCATTACAACTTTCGATGGTAGGTTTCATTAGCTCGTTAACTTCTCCAATCGTCATCTATTTAGTATTGGGAGGAGCGCTGTTAGTTTATACTATCTTTCTATTTTTTTATCATCCGTTTTTTGCACTTGGTAATATACACAAGGATCATTCATACGATCCAACAAATATAAATGGTTAAGTGATGAGACCTAAATGAGGTTCGTTTGGGTCTCTTTAAAATCTAAATTGCCCACAGTATATTTAATAGAACAAAGGAGAAATTAAGAGTATCGTTTATTTTAATGAATAGATTGAGGTAACTATGAATTACATTTGGGAGTCATTAGCAATTTTATTTACCGGTGTTTGCTTAATAAGGATTGCAGGAAAAAAAACCGTGGCACAAATGTCTGGATTGGAGGTTATAACGATTTTAACTATAGCATCCACAACTGGCCACGCTATTTCAGAACAAGGCTTGCTAAAAACCATTATAGCCCTGTGTGCTCTCGTAGCACTACTTATGATCATTCAATTTCTAGCAATAAAATACAATCTTGTGAAAAAAATATTTATAGGGAAGGCAACACCAGTTATCCAAAACGGCCAAATTATAAACCAAAATCTAAAACGCCTCCGCATATCTGTTGATCAGTTAGAGGCAAGGCTACGCGAAAACGGAATTCCTTCTGTCAGTGATGTGAAGACTGCGAGCTTTGAAGTTACAGGAGAATTTGGGTATGAGTTAATGAATGAGGCAAAAGCCGTTACACTTGGAGACCTTGATAAAAAAATAGAGAATTTAAAATCAGATATACTCCAACAGCTAAGTATAATGGATCAAAATACTGCTATGAGCACTGTTCAAGATCACCGTAAAATGCAGCAGGATTAGATTCATAACCAGTTTTGGACCAATATTGTTTCAATATATGTAATGAAAAAGCAAGCAGCTAATTCCAAAGCGTTTGCTTTTTTTGTAGTAAACTTACTTTTCTCCTGGCATTTTCATTCCACCACTTATTCGCTCTCAAATGCCAATTATCAAAGTGTTGGATTGGTTCCTATTACTACTGTAGCATCTAGTTCCATGTTTCTTACTACTTTCGTGGACAATCCAGCATTAGTAAATATCTCAAAAGTTTGTGGTGCCTGCATTTCACTAGTCTCTATCAATAAATGTCCTCCAGAAGCAAGCCAAATCGGTGCTTCTTCTACCACTCTTCGTAATACATGTAAACCATCCTCTCCACCGTCTAGAGCCAAGTTTGGTTCATAAAGACGCGCCTCTGAGGGAAGCAGTTCTATTGCCTTTGTTGGAACATAGGGTACATTGGCAACTAAGATATTAACATTCCCCTTAATCGATGGAGGAAGAGCTTCATACAAGTCACCTTCTGAAACATATCCCCCCAATTTAGATACATTTCTTCTTGCATATTCGGTAGCAATGGGGTCGATGTCCGAACAATATAATGAGATTTCTCGTAACTCAGATGCAAGAGCAGCACCTATTGCTCCCGAACCGCAACAAAGATCTACAACAATATCACCAGAACATGCCAAGTCTACTGCCTTACTTACAAGAAATTTCGTGCGTTGCCGTGGAATAAAAACTCCCTCTTCCAATATAATCCGCAGTCCACAGAAATGTGCCCATCCAACTACATATTCAAGTGGCAAACCAGCTACTCGTTTTTCTACCTTTTTTATGAGGTCCTCTTTACAATTTGCCTCTGAAATAAGTAACTGGGCTTCATCTTCTGCGAAAACACAACCGGCATCACGGAGCTTAGTTACAATAGATTTCACATCCAAAAAGCTATTTATCTTTCTACCTATTCCAATCACCCTTTTATTTTAGTTAATATTTTTTAATTCGATAAAAAAGAAGAATATCCTTTAAAAACACCTAACTAATCTTTTTGTATAAGAACCACTGTCCAAGTCCGGTTGTGCTTATCGTAGACCATTATTTAAAGGATATCCATTTTCCGAAGTGATAAAAAAACCAGTCCATATAAGAACTGGGTTTCTAATAACTTTTATTTAATACGATATTATTTCCGAGAAATTTATGTATTGAGCTTTTTAATGATGTAAAAGAGTAATAACTGAATTGGGATCCTTCATCCGTTGTGACGATGAAGGATTCTTTTTAAAATTTGTAGGTTTTTTCTTTAAAATCAGTCAATTTATTTTTTGTAAATATGCCTGAACCGAGCTTCCTCCTAAATGTAAAAAATACACACAAAAAAAGACTTTTGTTTTAGCTAAGGCCCTTTTCCATCAACAATCAGCTTGCTTATGCCATGCGGGGGCTAATCTTGCACCCCCAGCCAACTTTCTACCTCAATACAAGGTTAATAGTATCAATGTAAATTCTCAGTTCCGATAAACGCAGCTGGTTCTTCCATTAACACCCTCCGTACCTCAAAAAGCAAAGAGCTACTGAAGCAACAACTTCTTAGCGTCAATTCGATTCCCTCGTAATAAGTATCAGTTTCTCATCCATCATATTAGTATTTCAATGGTTGTTCCTCTACCAATTTCACTTTCTAGGGTGATTTGACCTTCGTGAGCTTCGATTATGTCATTTGCAATGGCCATGCCAAGCCCTGATCCCTTATGAGCAGCCCCTGTATTTGTACCGCGATAATAACGATCAAAAATCCTTTCCAGCTCCTCCTTCTTAATCCCCTTACCATCATCCTTAATCAAAATATGTATATGTTCTTTCCTTTCAATACTCACTTCTACCTTCACATCGACATCGTTATGAACAAGCGCATTATAAATTAAATTATTGATGGCTCGTCGAAAAAGAATTTCATCAACTTCTGCTATTATGTTCTCTTGGTTTACATGAAACTGGATATTGCGGTCAGCATATTTTGGGTCATTCAATAAATCAATCACAATCTTTCGCAACAAGGTGACAATATTTACTTCTTTTTTCTTTAACGATAGCTCTTTATTCTTTAATCTGGTGGATAAATTTAAATCTTCCATTACTTCTTTAATATAAAGGGACTTCGCCTCGATAATCCCTGCGTATTCCCTTATTTCCTCAAGGGTAAAGTCATAATCCGGATTCTTGATCATTTCTGCATAGCCCTGAATCGAGGACAGCGGGGTTTTAATATCATGTGAAATATTAGCAATCCATTCCTCCTTCATCGAATCTAACTTTGCTCTTTCTTTTTCGCTCAACTTTAATTGATCAGATAAATAATTTAAATTATAGAATACATTCTTATATAACCCTGTTGATTCAGTATGGTGATTGAATTCATGATTGGCCAACTTTTTTATACCGTCAATGAGCGTATGTAATGGCTGGGTAAGTCTTTTGCTAAAAAGGTAGCCGACCATTAATGCGATTATGATATCTATTAGAAAAATAACCATTCCTATTTTAATTACTTTTAAAATATCTCGATTATCGTAGGAGAAAAATTGCCGATTTAAATTCCGATTTTCAATACCAATCAAATAGCTGTACTGACGGCCTTTTCCCTTCTTTTCCCCAACATAAACGACTGTATCGGCATTAACCTCTTTATACTTATACATTTGAATCATATCTGCTGGGTTATATTTTTTCTTACTATTCGCCGGAGCCCGAAAGCTGTATACCACTTTTCCATTTTCATCTAAAATTTGGATCCAAGCGTTCTTTTCCTCTAATTTTTTTTGCCCTTTTTCAGAAATTGTTACATCATGATGATTTGTGATAATTTCTGTTTGGAACTTTCTCGTGAATTGTTCCGGGGATATTTCACGATTTTGAAAAATTGGGACATTCAAAGCAGATTGAGCCACAAGCATGGCAATTCCAAGGATGAGATTGATGAAAATAATTAAGACAACAACCAATACAACAGATAATAAATATCTTCCCGTCAGCTTCCATTTCATAAACTATTCATCCTCTATAACCAGCTTATACCCTAACCCTTTGACAGTCATCAGATAGTGAGGATGAGAAGGCTGTTCTTCAATTTTTTCCCGCAGTCTGCGGATATGGACCATGACTGTATTATCCATGCCGAAGAAATCCTCCCCCCAAACAGTATCGTAAAGCTGTTCTTTACTGATTACCTTGTTCTTATTTTGGAGGAAAACCTTCATTAGCCCAAGTTCCTTTGGCTTCAATTCAATCACTTGCCCGTTCTTTTTCAACTGTGCCTTTTCTTCGTTTAATTCAAAGGGACCTCCCTTGATGTTTGCCTCTATCAATGATTCAGACTGCATGTACTCTGTCCGGCGTAAATGGGCTTTTACACGATAAGCAACCTCTTTGGGGCTAAATGGCTTAGTAATGTAATCATCTCCGCCAATCGCAAAGCCCAATATCTTATCAATTTCCTCAGTTTTTGCCGATAAAAATAGAATGGGTACCTTGGAAATGTTTCTAATTTCTTTACAGACATCATAGCCTTCACCATCCGGCAGCATAATATCTAATATAACAAGATCCGGATGATTATTTTGGAATTGAACAAGTCCTTCTTTTGAAGTAGTTGCTGTTATTACGTTTTCAATTCCTTCTTTTTTTAACACCGTTTTGATTAGTCGTAAAATATCTTCCTCATCATCAATGATTAAAACCTTTTTGTTAATGGACAAGATCATTACCTCCAGATTTGTCTTCTGCCTATTATATTATAGTGAAAAGGAATCCCTTTTCATAAGGATTCCTTTATATTTATTTCCCTAACTTTTCACTTGCCTTTTTTGGGATATCTCCCTTTTTCACTTCTTGATAGGAGGTAACACCTTTTTCATCCTTCACAAATAAAGTTAAATAAGCATTTTCTCGAAGCTGCTTTTGAGCAGTAAATGTTAATATTTTTTGTCGGCCATCCTTGTCAAATGCAGGAAGTTTATATTCATAGCTTACATACTTTACTCCTCTATCATCTTTATCTTCCAGCATCTTTCCTTGGTCAATAATTTGAGTATAATATTGATCTGCTCCCAGCCTATTAAAGTTAACCTTTTGAAGAATAGCCAATCCGCCAACTAGAACAACTGCGATCGCTGCAATAGCCCCTATTAATTTTTTCATTATCTTTTCCTCTTTTCTATTTTATGATTATTTTGTAATAGTTCCTTACTGTTAGGAAATAATAAGCAATGTAAATACAAACATAAATGCCTATACATATGCTGACTGGAATCATCAAATTTGTTTGCATGATTTTAGATAACGTGATTAGGGCCACGATAGAGTGGGCCATACCAGCTAGTAATGGCAAGGCAAAAATAAATAGAATCTGTTTTGAAATTGATTTTTTTACTTCCTTCTTATTCACACCAATTTTGTATAAAATCACATAACGATCTTTATCTAGGGTTGCCTCTGTCAGTTGCTTAAAGTAGATAATGCTTCCGGTGGCAGCTAAGAATACTAATCCTAAAAACCCGCCAATAAAAATGAGTAAACCTGTTGACTCCATTCCTCGAGCATAATCCGAATAAAAACTTGAGAAACTTGCTTCCTTCGGTAACAAAGTTTGTATCTCTTTCGTTAATGTTTTTGCATCATCTTCATTCTTCAGTTCGTAAACTTCCATATCTACAATGTTTGTTCTACTTGCAATTTTAGAAAATAACTCATCACTAATAACAACTGTGATACCGGCCGTAGGGGTATTGAGTACATTATATTTCTTCAACTTTTTAAAGGTAATCTTCTCGCTTTTATCATTCACTTTTAGCGAAATCGTTGCCCCAATATACTTCGGTGAGAAACCCTCGGAATAGCCAGCTTCTAGTGCAGCTGCCTCATTTCCTTTTAATGATAGTGACTCATCTCTTTTTTGCCATTTAGCTAATTGATTAAAGGTTTTATTGCCTATAATGCTGTATTCCATTTCATTTGGTAAGTTATTACTATGGAGATTTGTAATATCGACGTCCATCATTATTGTAGGGACAGCCATGTGATAGACAATTGTATGATTTTTATCCCGTGATATCCGCTCTCTAATCTGCTTGGATACATTCTTGTCTTTTGCAATAAACATCATGCTATTAGGATTTGATGTTTCTGCACTACTACTGTTGTTATAGTAAAAACTATAAGCCGCTCCAACCGCCGTTAATGTAGTTGCACTTAGAACAGCAATAATCGTTAGTGTACGGGCATTTCCCTTTATACGATAGAGTAGCTGCGATGTACTGATTAAATTGATTCCACTCCAAAAATGATGTTTATTTTTTCGTAATACCTTTAATAAATAAACCGTAAGTGTACTAAATAATAAATACGTACCAAGAATCACCGTGACTAAAATCACCAGTAGAGTTATCAAAAACCCCATTTTTCTCCACACTTCTGATTCAAAAATATTTTGAAGTGCAAGCCAGTATCCAACTCCAACTAACAGAACCGAAATCAACGCAGTAATGATAGAAGACTTTGGTTCCTTTTCCCCTTCCTGCTCGGCTTTGAATAACTCAATTAATTTAAAGCGGTATATTAAACGATATCCGTGTATCGAAGTAATTGCTGTAATGATGATGAATACTATAATGGTATTAAGAATTGCTTGAAGCGGAATAGTAAAATTTCCAATCGCGTGGTAACCCATGACCTCCATTAAAATGGAGACAAAAAGCTTTGACAAAATGGAACCAAGGATGATCCCAATCAATAGAGCGATAATCCCCATGATAAAGTTTTCATAAAATAACATCCTGCCGATTTGCTTTTTGCGAACGCCAAGTAAGGAATAGAGTCCGACTTCCTTTTTGCGTTTCTTTATAAAAAACGAATTGGAATACCAGATAAATACAGCTACAAAAATCATTAGCACAATGGAAGCACCATTAAAGACAGAGCTAATTTTATTGGATGATTCAGTTGTTTCCTGTATAGTTTGATCATATTTTAAAGAAACAAAGGTAAAGTAAATGACAATACTGAAAATCATTGAGCCTATATATAAGAAATAATTAGTAAAGTTTTTTCGAATATTTTTTCTGGCGATACTAAATAACGTCATGTTTAATGCCCACCTCCAAGTGAAGCAAGGACATCCATTATTTTTTGAAAGAATTCTTGACGGGAATTTTGCATTTTTTGAATTTGTGCATAGATTCCTCCATCTTTAATAAATAAAATTCGTTTACAGAAGCTTGCTGCAAAGGCATCATGTGTGACCATCATGATCGTGGAGCGATTCAGCTCGTTAAGTGCTGTTAAGCTTTCCAGCAAATCAGTAGCGGATTTTGAATCCAAGGCTCCTGTAGGCTCGTCCGCCAATATGAGGCTCGGTTTTGTCACCATCGCCCTTGAAGCTGCCGTTCTTTGTTTCTGGCCTCCAGAGATATGATAGGGATATTTATCAAGTATTTCTTGAATTCCAAACATATCTGCTATTTCCTTGACACGATTTTCTATTTCTTTTGCCGGCACTTTTGATAATGCTAGTGGCAGCAAGATGTTTTCTTTAACCGTTAAGGTATCTAGTAAATTATAATCTTGAAAAATAAATCCGAGGTTATTACGGCGAAAATCTGATAATTGCTCTTCCTTCATAGTGACAATATTTTGATCGGCGATAATAATTTCTCCTGAAGTTGGCGTATCAATAGTAGATAAGATATTAAGTAATGTGGATTTCCCGGCTCCTGAGGGCCCCATAATGCCGATAAATTCTCCTTCTTTTATCTCCAAATCAATATCTTCCAATGCTTTATACTGATTTCCTTTCGTACCGTATACTTTTTGAATATTTTTTGCACGTAAGATGGTTTTCATTTAAAAGTCCTCCTTAATAACTACAAATCAGAGTATACTGGTCTAACCTTACATGGTTTTAATCTAAACCTTACATAAACCTTAAAAATATAAGGGCAGTCTGAAAATTGGTTTTTTACCTAAATCAATAAAATAAAAAACCAAGAATATGGTTATCTTGGAATTTTTAGCTTAGTAGAAATTCGCCCTAAAATGGACCTTTTTGACAACCCAATCGCTGTGGTATGAATAGAGGAACTTTAGCTAAGTTATTAGGATAAACCCAGTATCTCGTTAAACTAAGAAAGTATTATCCAGAGAGAGGTTTTAAATTGAATAGAGACACCCGGGCATTATAAAGGAGGCCTTTTGTATAACGATTCTTCACCATGTTAATCATTTCTCATACTATATCTGTTATATTTCGGTCTTCATTGTAAATCCCTTACAGAGGACTGGAGGAATAGATTTTTAAAGTTATAATGATAGAGAAACGTGGTAATACGCATTCGAAGAGCGTTAAAAAGAATGCACTCGTTGTGAGGGATATGGTCAAAAACGGCAATAATTTTTTTATCTATCCATCAAGTTAAGGATTCAGGATTTGAAACAACTACGATATGTTGATGTTAGTGAGGGATATCCTATTCTGCGGTCCGTTTTTGAATCAGAAGCTGCAGTTGGACAGGGAAACAGAAGTGGCATAATGCTAAAAACCTACCAGGAAACTTTCTGGTAGGTTTTTCCTCATGAAATTTTTAAACAGGATACACTAAATTCACCATTTTTCACACCTTTTTTATTGACAGAGAATAAATGATTGCAATAGGATAGAGAAGTCCAAGAAAAACAATCGGAATTAGGGGGTTTTATCATTGAAAAAACTAACCGTTATATTAGCTCTTGTATTAAGCTTTATGTTCGTGTTAACTGCTTGCGGGACAAACGATAATAGCAAAGCAAATAACGATACAAAAAAGACAAATAATAATCAGTCGGCGGATTTATTGAAAAAAATTAAAGACGACGGCAAACTGGTTATCGGAACAGAAGGGACGTATCCTCCGTTTACTTTCCATGATGATAAAGGAACGTTAACAGGCTTTGATGTGGAGCTTGCTAAAGAAGTGGCAAAGCGGCTTGGCGTAAAGGCAGAATTCAAAGAAACCCAATGGGATGCAATGTTTGCTGGTCTTGATGCGAAGCGTTTTGACATGATTTCAAATGAAGTAGGAATCCGCCCAGACCGTCAAGAAAAATATGATTTCTCTTCTCCTTATATTACATCAGCTGCTGTGTTAATAACTCAGAGCGGTAACAATAAAGTAAAAACATTTGAAGACATTAAAGGATTGAATTCAGCTCAATCATTAACTAGTAACTACGCAGATATTGCGAAAAAGTATGGAGCGAATATCGTCGGTGTAGAAGGCTTCCAACAGGCCGTTGAACTACTCGCTCAAAAACGTGTAGATGTTACCATTAATGATAAAATTTCATACCTAGACTATAAAAAGCAAAAGCCAGATGCTCCAATTAAGGTTGCGGCAACCAGCAAAGATGCATCACAAAGCGCCTTTATGTTCAGAAAGGACTCTAATACTCTTGTTGATGCGGTAAACAAGGCATTAAAAGATATGATTGATGACGGCACGTACGACAAAATCTCTAAGAAATGGTTTGGTGAAAATGTACTTAAATAGTATTTTTTCTGATCCGGAACGTGTAGCAAAGTTAATGGATATTGCCAAAACCTCCCTCCAACCCATGTTGGAGGGTGCTGTTACGTACACCATTCCATTAACGATTATCTCATTTATCGTGGGATTAATTTTAGCTGTATTAACAGCACTCGGACGGATTTCACATATTAAAATATTCCGGGGAATCGCCCGCGTCTACGTTTCCATCATCCGCGGAACCCCATTATTAGTTCAGCTGTTTATTATTTTCTACGGACTGCCGAACCTTGGAGTAACACTTGATCCATTTATTTCAGCAATTATTGGTTTTTCACTCAGTGTCGGGGCATATGCCTCTGAAATTATCCGTGCTGCCATTGTTTCCACACCAAAGGGGCAATGGGAGGCAGCTTATTCGATTGGCATGTCGTATACACAGGCATTGAGGAGAATCATTTTGCCGCAAGCCGCCAGGGTATCGATACCGCCATTATCCAATTCATTCATTAGTCTTGTAAAGGATACCTCACTTGCATCGCTTGTGCTTGTAACGGAAATGTTCCGCCGCGCCCAGGAAATTGCTTCTAGAAACTATGAATTTTTATTGGTTTATTCCGAAGCCGCGCTCATTTATTGGGTGATTTGTTTCTTCCTTTCCATTCTCCAGCAATGGGTTGAAAAAAGGCTGGACCGCTATACATCCTAAACATATCTGAATTAGGAAGCCACACCTGTTCGTAATGTTTAAGCTAAAAGGAGTTTTACCATGATTTCAATAAAGGGATTATATAAACAATTCGGGTCATTAGAGGTTTTAAAAGGGATCGACCTTGAGGTGGAAAAAGGCAAAGTCGTTGTTGTCATCGGTCCGTCCGGTTCTGGCAAAACTACAATGCTGCGCTGTTTAAATGTGCTAGAAACTCCGACAAAAGGGGTTATTTCCATAGAAGGGAAGAGCTTTGATTTCTCCAAGCCGGTTGCAAAAAGTACAATTGCATCGTTTCGACGATTAACAGGAATGGTGTTTCAAAGTTATAATCTCTTTCCACATAAAACAGCCCTCGAGAACGTCATGGAGGGTCCGATGATAGTAAAAAAGGAACATAAGGATACTGCCCGTAAAAAGGCACAGTCCCTGTTAAATAAAGTAGGACTTGAGGATAAAATGGACTATTATCCCGCCCAGCTTTCAGGAGGTCAACAGCAACGTGTCGGGATTGCCCGTGCATTAGCCATGGAACCGGAAGTCATGCTCTTTGATGAACCGACATCGGCGCTTGACCCGGAACTTGTCGGCGAGGTGTTAAAGGTCATGAAGGATCTCGCTCAGGAAGGTATGACGATGATTGTCGTCACCCATGAAATGCGGTTTGCTCGTGAAGCAGCCGATGAAGTCATTTTCATGGATGGAGGCGTCGTTGTGGAACGCAACAAGCCGGAAGAGATTTTCACCAATCCCAAAGAAGAACGAACTCGGAAATTTTTAAATATGATTCAGTAAGGTGCTGTAGTCTTTTGACTATGGCATTTCTATTTTTAGGAAAAGACCTTATTTTAACCCCGCTTATTCGCACTCTATCGTTTGGAAATTTTGACGGTTGGATAAATTGAACATGAAAAACTTTACTAAATAGTTATTAGAATACTTAATTTAAGAATCTTCATAGTCTAATTTATATTGCTAATCTGACTGCTGCAGCATCTTTTATTTCCCCCAAGAAAACTAAACCTTGGTTAAATAAACTATTCAAGTTTATAAAATTGCACATTTAGCTGTTGAGCAAAGCCTCAAAAAAGAACTCCTGAGTATCAACCATTAAGATTCGGTTATATCTTGCTTACCTTTGAACTTATCTAATATTTTCATTAGGCCAACTAACCCTCTAATCGTAAATAAAGTAAAACTGACACTGACAAATGTATGGAAAGGTGACCATTTTTTCCATTTGAATAATCCAGTGTTTCTTTCCATATACCATTGCCCAATACTCATTGGAACACTAAAAATCAAACTCTTTAATAAAATTTTACCAAAATTGTCATTATACGAGATTTTCACCCATATAACACTTAAAATGGGGAAAAATAACATGTCATAAATGATATTCGTTTTAAAAATTTTCGGAAGAGGACGAACTGGATATTCAAGTTTTTGTTTTCCAACAACATAAGCATCAATTAAAGTAGCTATAACACCCTTTGAGGAAAAAATCAAAAGATTTTCTCTCATTTTTGGTCCCTTGAATAAAAATGGAAATGAAGCAATACAAACTGCTAGTAAGAAGTTTAACAATTTTTTCTCCACTCATTAACATCCTCTCATTTGTTGATGCAATACGATATTCTTATATTACCCAAAACTAATCTTTAATACCTGTAGGCTTTTTTAGTCACTTTTTTAAACGAAAGCTAACAAAACGGTCCTATTAATTAATTTCACTTCTTGGTAATGTAAATAAAAATAAAAGGCTTCTAATCAACGTAAAGTATTGCAGTTTTTGAGCAATAAATGAGAGGAAAATGCATTTAGTAACGAACATATTTTTTCATTTTATGGAAAATTACACCTTAATATAAACTCTTTAATAAACACCAAAGCTATATTTTTTTACAACGACTACCGCAATCCAAATAAAAAAGTCCTTTCTTCATTGAGAAAGGATTAAGAAAGTGGTTTACAATTGATTTAAAAGATTTTGCAATTGACATGTCAGAAATAAGAGACCTCTTTATACGATGTACATTTAGTATTAATTTACTAATTTTTTTGTATCCTTATGATTGCATTTGACGGCGTATAACCATCTTTGCTTCCAAGCATCAACTGCCCATATTTAGTTGGGATTTCAATATACTGAACTACTTTATTTTTATATAAAAATACAAGCAAGTATATATCATCTCGAGAATGTATATTAGATGGATCTTTAAATTTAACTCCCAATTGCTTATTTATGGTTTGTTGATTAGAGTAAGGAGTTATTAGGTAAGCTTTATCCCAATCGAATTCCGTTAGAGAATTAAAATCTATTTCCGTCACGTTTTTTTCCTCTATAGCAGAACGAATAGATTTCTCTAATCCTTTGTTATGCATACTAACAACTTGAGAACAACTTGTTAAAAAAAGTAGTGAAAAACAAGTTAAAAATATTATTTTCTTCAATATATCACCCCAATTTAGTAAATGGAAAATGTATTATTCGGCAAAATACTAAAAGCTTTTCTTCCACATAATATAATTCTTTAATTCACGTTAGTAATTTTTTTCGAATGGTGGTTTTCTATGAGCGATCGCCATCATTATTGGAATAAGAAACTTAGGACAGGAGGTAATGACAATATTAATAGTGCAATTGAGATAAGCCATTTTGTCAATGTTTTGGAGAGTTTTTCATTAACATCACCTTTATACCATCCACTAAATTGCAGTTTATTTCGATATAAAACAGTAAATAAAATTAAAATTGAAATTACCATCATTATTCCATAAGTAATTGAATCTTTTGTCCCTAATTTTTGGTAGATTAAAGCAATTGTTTTGCCTAAAAGCAAATAAAAAATTATGAGTAAAAAAACCGTTCTTATGAACTCTAATAGTACCCTTGTAAAATCCCGCAGTACCCTCATTACTTTCACTCTCCACGCTTGATTATTCAACTATCTAATTTTTACGGGGAACATTTGTGGACAACTTGTCTTAAACACAGTACTTTTTTTGTTATAGAAGGACTTACAACATGGTTCCTAATTCCATTAATAAGGCATTAATCCAAAAACTAGCATTGTTTTCCTCATATATTCCCCTCTTGCTTACATAATGTAACTTTCTTTTTTATACGCGCAATGAATTATAAATACTAGATTACTATTCTGACTCGACATCTCTAATCTCTATGTTTCCTATACGTTGCCTGTATTATGGAGGTTTCAATTATCATTTATGTTTCAACAAAAAATGATTGTGCCCCCGTTTGTACAATAAGAAAAAGCATCCCTCATTATAGAAATGCCCTCTTTACTTTCATTAAATTAATTCACAATATCCCTTTTATATTATTCATTAGAAAGTTTTTTGGTGTTATTCGTTATACATTGAAAACCATAAAGGATTATGGCCCTTATAAAATCGATTACTAAGTATTGGAATTTTGTTAATTTTACTAAGGAAGCAATTTTATAACGATTTAATAGTGTTAATCCACCTAAATAGATAAAACAAATATGTAGTATCGTATTAGAAATTATATATAATGGGAATTTTCCATAAGTCATTTTTAACATCCAAAGACTTGAAACAAAGTAAGGACCCCAATTAAAAAAGTTCATACTTTTTACATAAGACATACCTTTATAAAATCGCCACCATTTTTTCCTTTCTCCGAATAAATCTAAAGCTGCTGTAACAGTACATATAAAAATGGCTGATGGAACATATTTTTTAAATGAACTTCTACCTAAGAACGGAACCGTTAGCCAAGGTAGAATTAACAATGTTATTTGTAATAAATTTATTTTTTTCATAATACCACCTCGAAGTTTATGGTATGTATTTTTTACTAATTCATTCAGATTCTTGTTATATAGCTGTTATTTCACTTTAGTTTAGGTGGGATCTCTTCACAATCTGCGATCTATATAAAAAAAGATCGAAGGGAAACCAGGATTCATCCGATTTTCCTTCGACCTAGTTCAAATTTTTTTACTTAAGGATTACATGGATTTAGTACATTAATTTTTGGTCACTTATCTAGACATATACAAAACGTGTAGCTTTGAAATAAAGTTTGAATTTTGAACCTTACCTATCCTTTGCACATATTGAGTAATGAACTGTACTCGAAAAGTTTTCGATGTGTTTGTCCATTGATAATGTTGGAGTTTGAACACGACTGAAACTTGGAACATTAGGACTTCCACTTAATCTAGATACCAGCTGCGTTGCATTATGTCCTTCTCATAGATTGGTTCTTCTCTTATCTCAAAGATGACTAAGAATATTAATAAGCTTACCGAAGGGATCTTTTACATAAAAACGTCTAACCCCCCATGGTTCCTCAATTGGTCCATACTCAATTGGAATCTCTGCTTTTTTTATGCGAGTTAGTGCAATATCGAGATCATCAACTTCAATTGAAAAGTCCGGCACTGGTGTCCCTGAACCGCCTTCAGAAGCAAAGCTAATTTGAGTTTCCATTTTCTCATGCGAACCGTAAGTTGCAATAAATCCCATATCCATCAGTTGATCAAGTCCGAGCACTTCCCCGTAAAAGTACTTTGCTTTAGATATATCATGAGTCTCAACATTGGCAACAATTCGTTTGACCTTCATTACTACATCCTCCTAAATTTTGATATAGAATTAATTCTATAACCTGATCCAATAATTCAATCATACAGTATATAGATCTTATGCACATCATGCGTCTTAAACTCAATCATTTTAAACAACGTTATTTTTAATCTGTTACAAATTAACAGCATAGACTTTTCACTATCCCAACATTTTATAACTTAATTCTGATTCATGTTAAAAAAAAAAAACAATAAACTACACTTTTAAATCATTATTCCAATCCCATTCCACTTCCTCTCAGGGGGAAATACTGTTATCAGTCTTAATATCCACCAAGTTTTTTTCTATTCTCATATATTGACATGCTTCCATATTCAATCCTGCTATCTAGCTAATATTTAGTTGTTCCCTCCCCCTCCTTACGGTTATTTATGGTTAAGTACACTATAACAGGAATGCCAGCTCTTTTATAGAACTGAAAAAGGCTGATATCTTTTTGCAGCTACACAACATTGGTCCAGTATCTTTCAGCGAATGTTCTAAAGATAAGGTCAAAATAAATATGTTCTCACAACAAATTAGCAATATAAATAAGCAAATAAAGCTCAGGATTAGGTACCGACCCCTGAAAGTTAAAAGTAACTAATCTGACTTTAGGAGGTGTTTTTATGGCCAAATATAGTGAACCATTCAAAATGAAGCTCGTCACCGAGTATATATTTAGCTGGCAACATTGGATATGGATCATTAGGAAAAAATATAATATCGGCAGCCAGACAACTATACATTAATAGATATGATTACAAGTCATTGATGCTAAACAAAGATGCTTCTTATTTAGAAATCTAACTTTGGGAGGTAACCACCTTATCCGAGCGTTTTTTGACGTCAAAATTCACTGTTCTTATTGAGCTAATGCCCCCGATAGTTTAAATACATTACTTCACAAACGATATTCAATTATGACTTCATCTATCACAAATATTTACAACATCTTAGCTATAAGGTTTCACTTATTTTTCTCTACCTTTTTCACGTAAGTATTCTCAAGCCATGCTGTTTTAAAAATCCATATCTAAACATTTTTCCTATAACCAATAATAATAAGATTTAAAAAATCTTTATTAAAATAGTTGCAAATTGCAAATAATAGGAGTATAAATAATTTAGAGGTGAAATTATGGAAGACCTTAGAGAAATGTTTCAAATTATGACAAGACGATTTGGACTTTTAAATAAAAATTGTTGTCAAGTTGGCGGAACTGAATTATCACTAGTACAAAGCCATATCCTTTATGAACTGCTTCGTAAAGAAAAACCATCTATGCAAGAAGTTGCAGATTCTCTTGGTATGGATATAACCACTTTTAGTCGGCAAATTCAAACTTTAGTCAAGATGGAACTGGTTTTTAAAACACCACTTCCAGAAGATAGAAGGGTTTCACAACTAAGCTTAACTACACAAGGGAATTATGTGGCAGCTAAAATAGATGCTGAAATGAACGAATATCTTAATGAAGTGTTTGCAAATATGAGTGAGTTTGAACAAGATATGGTTATTAAGTCAGTTAAACTGTTAAACGATGCTATGTCAAAGTCTTCTGTTTGTTGCAAACCGTTATTATGAGCAAGAGTATATTCTTGCTCTTTTAATAAAAACAATACTTGCAAACTGCAAATAATTTCAAGGGTGGTGAACTGTATGTAGTCTATAACGATCAATTTTGCGTTAATAATTCAAATTAATTTCATATTAGGGGGAAACTGTAATGAAATACGCTCATGTTGGTCTTAACGTAACAAATATAAAAAACTCCATCGACTTCTACAGAACACTATTTGGTGCAGAACCAGTTAAAGTAAAGTCTGATTATGCAAAGTTCCTTCTTTTGAATCCAGGATTAAACTTTACACTAAATCTCCGTGATCAAGTAACTGGTAATCAAGTAGGACATTTCGGTATTCAAGTTGAAAGTACAGAAGAGGTTTTGGATCATAAGAACAGACTTGCCGAAAACGGTATAATTGCTCAATATGACGAAATTAATACAACATGCTGTTACGCTCTCCAAGATAAATTTTGGGTAGAAGACCCTGATGGTAACGAGTGGGAGTTTTTTTATACAAAAGCTGATGTAGATAATAGCAGGGAAGACACTTCTTCTTGTTGTGCATCTGAACCAAAGGATACAAAGGAAATCTTAAATATCTGCTGTTCTTAACCTAATCCTAAACTTAAATAAAGAGCAGAGATTAAACCTTCTGCTCTTTATTATTCCTATTTTTCTGTTACAGCAAATTGTTTAATTCTATTTCCAATTTCCATTCTACTCGTTGGAAGACTTCTTCAACAAACCTCCCCCGTTAGTCAATTAAGAAAAAAGCCACCAAATTGGCTGCTGAATCTTAAACTCTTGCACCCGTTACGTAAAGAGTATTTTTATGAATTTGTAGTGAATTTTAAATGTTTATCACCCAAGATAGTAATGTTTATATTCCATCTTGGATGCATAACTAAACTATTAATTTCATCCAATTCTAAAGCCATATGAATTTCATCATCTTCAGTGGTAAGAATAGCCATTCTCTTATTTTCAATATCTATATATGGTTTTAAACTTTCTACCATTTCTATTTTCCAATCAAAAAAGTTCATCATTTCATCTCCTATTTCCTAACTAATCACTACTCAATATAAGAGTATTTTATCGGTTCTGTTTCCGCTAATCTGTCCCTTTTGCCAGTTCAGTTTATGCTCCTTCAGTTTTAATAATGGCTTCAAGTCTTTCTTTAAATACTTTTAATCCCTGTTCATTTTTTTAAATTAATTCTCATAGATAAAATTGTATACTACTATTCAGTATAAATAGATTCCCATTTCTTTATGCAATCCTTTAGCTTATAAAGGAAAAAGTTGCCCCTCTGCGTAATTTAAGAGGTATGAAAAAAGCCGTTACGGGGGCATGCTGAAATGACGCGGTTTATTATACGTAAGATTCCCATAGGAAGGAAGTCCCTAAATTATACGCTATAAGAATTTCGATCTTAAGAAAAAACCGAAGTTAAATTACTTCGGTTCATCTATTACTCCAAAGGAAATTAGGCACTATTTCATCGCCAGTTTACTAGAGAGCAAATATCCAACTAAAATATATCTCTTCGGCGCTTGTCCAATAAAGTAAAAGGGGTAGCAGGTAGAAACAGTAAGAGTTGCTGTTGGTCTCGGTACAATGACAGTACGGTCATCCTTATCTACAATTCTTACCTTACTAACCTTATAAGTAAACTCTCCAGCAGATGTCCTGACAATGAGTAGATCACCTTTTCCTACCTCTCCTAGCTTTCGAAAAACAGTATCTCGGTGTCCAGCAAGAACAGAATTGTCTTTTTCTCCAGGAAGCACACTTCCGCCATAATGTCCGACTCCCTTAGCTAGTTCATTTTCATTTGCTCCCTCGAATATTGGAAGTGTGGCGTCTAATTTTGGAATAATTAGCTCTCCGAAATTTTCGCCTGTCTTTGGACGAACAGGATATAAAGCCTTTGGTTCTTGATTCTTTTCAACAGGCTTATCCGGTTTTGGAGAAACGGCATAAGCCTTATGAATTTTATACAAAGTATAACCCTTTACAAATTTGAAAACATTTGAGGTTGAAATACCCACACCAATAACGATTACAAGTATCGAAGCAAAAAGGATTATTTTTGTGTTTCTTTTTTTCATCTTAAGCAGCCTTTCGATAATAACGAAGTCCAAATATACCAGCTAATGCAATGATGAAGCCTAAAAGAATATTCATTGCATAATTTCCTGCCGTATTTGGTAGTTGACCGCCTTTTACAGTTTTAAAAACAGGCTTTTGTTTCTTTACTTCCTTTATTTTCTCAGTAGCGGTATTTAGATCTTTTCCTATGTGCTTAATTGTACCGGAATTCACTATATCTCCAGAGATGATAAAATCCGCTAAAAGATTACCATTTAAATCATAGATGCTTGCTTTTAATTTTGCATTATCCAAACTTTCCAATTTCAGTAGGTCTAAAAATGATAATGGCTTTTCTTTATTGCCCTTTACGATGGAAAACTTCACCTTTACTTCCATCATAGATAACAACTCATCATAAATAGATAGGAACTCTTGTATTTGATTGGAAGTTAATTGATTAATTGAATCAAATTGTGCAAAAGCCATCAAGCGTTGTGAAAGCTGTTCTAGTTTCGCTATAGCTTCTGGTGTCGAAAGCTTTTCGTTTAGTCCCTCTAAATGATTCTTCAAATTCGTTAACTCATCTTTTGTTAACCCAAATTCATCCTGGAATAATGGCAAAAGTTCATTTATAAACTCCTTATCAAATTGCTCATCTATGCCATTACCATCTGGGTTTAAATAAAAGTCAACAGCTATATCAAGATCGTCAACAAACACATAATCACTGATATCCTCGCCATTTTCCTTCAATAAAGACTTCAGATCATCAATTGTTAAGTTGTAGTCATCTTTCATATAATTCAGATTACTATAGTCAGCTTTAATCACTTCACCAAGATAGGACCTTAATCCATCTTTACCATTCACCGTTTTAAAATCAGTAATTGTTTCATCATAGTTACTAAGTGCTTTATCTATATCTTCCTTTGTAACGGTCATACCACGTATCGCGCTAATTTCTTTCAAATACGCTTTCAAATCGGTATCAAAACTAGCTGATTGTGCAGCAAATGAAATCTTTGGTGAAACTGCTAGCATTAACACAAATGCCAATAGGACTTTCCACATTTCCCCATTTTACACTTCCCCTTATAAATTAAATTTGTATAGCTAGATAATTATACTCTATAGAAATAATAAATGGATATAGGAAAAATGTGAATATTTATAACTTGTAAAAAGGGATTGTTATTTAATGAATATACTAAAATAGTAGCATCAAAGTAATAGTTTTTCCTACTCAACCCCTTTTCATTTATAAAGGATATGATTAGTAGATAAATTGGTACAGATAAAGAATATTTCTAATCATCTCAATGAAATCAAAAAATGCTGTAGAAACATGATAGAGGCTGGTTAGGACGGACGTAGCATATAACAATCGAAGTAATGATACTACATGAAGGAATTAGGGGCTACCGGCAAATCACTAGTTTAAGAGAGGATTTAAAGATGAATCCAGTCATTGGTCAGGATGTTTCAAAAGGGAAAGTCAGGTTCAAGCATTTTTAGATAGAACGATTTACTGATCCTAAAAAGCTAGTAGCTTTCGCTGGAGTGGATTAAAGTGAATCTGGTAAGTTTTCGACCACCAAAAAGCGAATCACAAAAAAGGATCCAGTAGACTCTGTCACGCCTTATACATGGCCGTTCGTTGAGTAATACGTGACAAAACAAGCGATGAAGTCATGCCTCGAAATAAGAAATTACGAGAGTTTTATAATATGAAACGTGAAGAAGGAAACCCTTTTAAAGTAGCAGTCATTAATTATGTCAATAAGCTCTTACACTGGATTTATACCCTTTTTGAAGAACAGAACAACTTTCCAAGGTATAGAGATTAGAATCTAAATCTAACTAGATAGTATAAATAACGGAAGATTATTTGGCATGCCCATTTTTAGTATAGCATGAGATATT
Organism: Heyndrickxia camelliae; assembly: GCF_002844575.1. Lineage (GTDB taxonomy): Bacteria > Bacillota > Bacilli > Bacillales > Bacillaceae_C > Margalitia > Margalitia camelliae. Next base: position 4,790 of record NZ_PIQO01000024.1, on the reverse strand, counting down.
TTAAGTTTTTATTGATAAATTGATAAATTATTTGCTGGTTTAGTGACTCAAGAAAAAAACTGCCAGAAATGACAGTCGGGTATTTCACTTTAATTTTTGCTCGTCCCATTTATATCATTAGATACTTTTTCAAAACATATATTAACTGTCCTTTGGTTTGAGCGAGTTCATGCATTGTATTAGCTGGAATTGTAAATATTTCACCTGGCCCTAGAGAAACTGTTTTATTATTTTCTAAATCAATAATCAGTTCACCTTCCAAAACATAAAACAATTCATCACAATCATCGTGCTTATGCCAGTGAAATTCCCCATCTATTACAGCTATTCGAAGAGCGTGGTCATTTACTTCGCTTACAATGAAATTTGTGTACTCATTTTTATCTTGTGTTAATTTGTGTAAGTTAAAGACTTCTAACTGTCCTTTGTGCTGCATATTCTTTCTCCTTTTAACCTTTTATTCTTTTACTAAATTCGACAGGAATATCAAAAAACCTTTTTCAGGAATGCACCATATAGTTTAAGTACATTTATTCACAAACTTGTTAATAATAATAAAAAAGAGCTGCCGTCACAACTCAATCTTAAAACAGTTGTTCTTTTTCATTTAACACAGCATATGATAAAATTTTATTATATTTTTTAGAATTATCGAACATTATCGTTCAATTAAAGAGCAGTTAATAGCCACATACAACACGTCCAAATGTTTTGACCGAGGGATTATCTATTAAAGGGATTAAATTGGAGGGATTAGAAAATGAATGTAAGGACACTATTATTACATCAATGGGCAAGCTGCTTAGATCAAGAAGACTGGTTTCCACCACTTGAAAAAGTTCTAGAGGATATCACCTTTGAACAGGCAATTTGGAAACCAGTTGAAGGGGCACATTCCATTTGGGAATTAGTTTGTCATTTGCTTTTCTATGAAAAAAGAATTCTGTTACGATTTCTTGGTGAAACAACACATGAACCACAGGCTGAAAATAATGACGCTACATATCTATTACCAACTGAGACATCTCAAAATTGGCAAAAAACAAAACAAGAATACTTTTATGTTCATCGTGAACTAGAAAAAATACTAGCAACATCAGAACTAGAAGATTTGTATAGAGAGATCCCTAAAGACAATCCATTAGTGATTGAATTGAAGAGTTTAGCAATGCACGACGCCTATCATATTGGACAAATTGTATTCCTTAGTAAAATGCAAGGAGCTTGGGCAGCAAAACGCAGTTTTTAAAAGATTTATTAGCTTTACAGTTATACCATTAATGGGAGCTTTAAAGGTATAAGAACAGGAACATCCGATTTGGACGTTCCCATATTTTATACCTAAAAAACAACTCTTCACTCATATTGAACATCTTCCTAAACTTTCCTGTGCTTTAGTCGAACAACAAAAAAAGCTGAAATCTTTATTTTTTCAGCCCTATACCATTAGTTAGATACCATTTATTAAAAGAATACTAATGATGGTAGAAACCAATTATCATACTCAACCTATCCTCTCCCTGAAAAACTCATTAGCATACCCCTCTAAGTGGAAAAAGGGTATTTATAAAAACTAATTATATGTAAAATTTATCCTTTTAGAGAAAGCGATTTAATATCTTTTAATATATGTACTATTAATAATAAAGCTACAAGGATCCACAGTATTTCTGCAATAATTTGTAATTAATGCATCAGATTGGTTTAGCAACTGTTGGTGTATTTTTATTACCTCTTCAATATTATTCAGAACTCCGTACTTCCCCAATTTTATATAAAAAAATACTATTATTTAAGGAAAACACAAATTTTTTTTGCCCTGAAGGTATACACACTCTCTCCTAAGTTCTTTTATACAATTTAGTAGGAATATACGCTTCAAAATAGAATAAGGTTTTCCCCAAAACTCTCAACTATCTGCCCATATAGTTCAACAAAGTACAGTTTTTTTGTTGAATATAAACTTCGTACTGCTAATTCCTTTACTTTTTGCTTGTTTATGAGTCCTTTTTAATTTTCCAATAATAGTTGCTGCACATAAAGTTACTAAAATATAACTTCAATGAACACTCTTACAATATTTACATATAATGGATTATGCTTGGATTTGCACCTCAAGCACCTTCAATTGTGGGAAGTGTCTTATTGGCACTTCTCTTTTATTTCATGAACTAAGATTACCGGCTTCATTCATTATCCCGGCTAAAGAAATTTTGTTTATTCCTTTCATCTTGAGTAGTTTCATGGCAAAAGAGATTTTATTTAACACTTCTGTTAATGTTGTTCTACTCATTCCAGTTGTTTTACTGCGAGGTCATATTCTTCTAATAATTGTTCTAGGTGAAACTTATATGCATCAAGTGCTTGTTCCGTTCGAATAGAAAATTTTGCGTTAATAATCGAGCTTTATTGCGGCCTTAGTTGTCTATCCATTAATACTTCCATCCAGCCATAATATCAAGTTAAGTCCTGGATGAGTTCTTTGGGAGTGGGGAACAAACGAAGTGTCGCGATGGCTCCTTTGCACGAAACATCTTTAAATACTCTCATCTTCTTAAATGATTCGGATGATGGGCGAACGAAAGAATAGTAGCGACTTTGACCATAACGGCGATCACTGAGCACATCTTTTTTATCATACTTTGATTGAGTATTGTTACGATTCTCTTTATTCCTTTTTACTAAGTTTGGATTAACCACTTAGATAGGTTAACCCAATAAATGGTACCTACTATTTTTGCCTTTAAATGTTTTAGTTTTTGTACATCTTGTATCCAGTTTACTAGTTTCATAAACCTCATTGATTTCAAACGAAAGGATCACCGGTGATGATTACGCGTAGTTAATAGCACAAGCCACGTGGAATTGTTGGGCGATATCGATCCCAACAATCAAATGATTACTAGAAATTATTTCAATTAGTTGAATGTGTTTGTTTTACATTTTAAAGTTCATAATAAGGCTCCTCCTTAAGACTTGAGTTTGATTGGTCTCTTACTCGTATCTTACTGAGGAGCTCTATTTTTTTAACCTGATATTTGACGATCTACAGGAAGGCTAACCTGTCCTTTACTCATTAAGAAAAGAGCAACCCTGTTAAAGGGAATGCCCCGCTTGCTTTATAAGAATTAAGGAAACAGTGCAAGCAATTGAAAACTCATGAATGAAGAAAACTTTTTACCACAGCTAAGAAGGCTGATAAATTATCATCATGCACAAAGTGACCGGCATTCTCTATCGTCACAAATTCGCAATTCCGAATAAGCTCCGAAACATCCTGCAATTTATTTTGAGGAACATGACTGGACCCACCGCCTATAATAAGAGTCGGTTTGCTAATGTCCTTAAGACGGGCCCACCATTCGGGATTGGGGTCATTAAGTTGCTTTAAAATCGAGGGCACAACCAGCCAATGGCAGTGGACCATCAGGTTTAGAAGAAATCTCGATTTGCTTATCCGAAAAAGGAGGTGGAGTGTCTTCAACAATTAACCTTTCTATTCTTGATGGAAATCTTTGCGAGAAAAGATAGGATACTGTTCCTCCCATGGAATGACCAAGAAGCGTAAATTGTTCTAAATTCATCGCATTTGCAAAATGAAGCAAATCATCACACATGAATTCAAAGGTATAAGTGCCAACTCTTTTACTGCCAGCGTGCCCCCGCTGATCCAAAGCGAAAATCTAAAAATAGTTCCATCTTCAGATTTGTTCAGTCCGTGAGAATGGGTTACTAAATGTCGAAGAGTAGTCCTTCCCAAGTAATTGTTTATCTAATTCAGGGAAATAGTTTATCGCCAAATCATCAAGGCTTTTCATTTCCCCTTCGTATATCGCATAAGCTACTACTAGGCCGAGGTAACTCTTTCTTGCAGATGCTACATTAAATTGCAAAGATGCTGATACAGGTGGATTCAGCACAATTGGAATGATAACCGTTATATTACTCTAAGATTACTTTATTGTTTTTTAAAATATATAAAGCTGTTATATCGTATACCCAATCAATTATTTTTTTAAATCCCCCATTGTTACTTACTCCTTCTCCTTGTTTTTAACAATCTGATAATAACTCAATTCTTTAGAAGTATTGAATAATCCTTATTGCACTAACCTGACCCGTTAGCGCAATAAGAAAAAAGCTGCCAATACTGACAGCTGATTCTTAGCTCTTGCACCCGTTACTTCAATGTAATTTTTCACAAAGTATCTTACCAGCCCTTACGATTACACAAAGAAGTAATATGTGCAAGATGATGTCGCCCGTGCCAAGCGTAAATACCTATATTTTCACCTACTGAAACTTCACCTGATTCTGGGTGGATAAATGTCCTTTCTATATCAGCCCTGCTTAGACTTCGTAAAAGGTTGGTCCAGCGTTTGTGCAATGATTCGAGCAGAGATAATGAAGTATCAATTGGTAATTTACAATCAGATAGTTTCGCCCACTCCTTTTCATCATATGGCTTTATTACAGGTTTTTCTTCTGTGAGAGCCAATTTAAAGCGAATGTATGCGTTCATATGACTATCCGCAAGGTGATGAATTACTTGCCGAACAGTCCACCCTCCTGAACGATAAGGTGTATCAAGCTGTTCATTATCTATATCTTTTACAGCATTCTGTAATAATCTTGGTAAATCTTCAATCTCATCTATCCAAACGTTTGTAACGCTGTTAGTAATCTCACCTTTGAATTCAAATTTTCCAATAGGGTATTTTAAATCCATTTATTTTCCTCCCTTAATTCATTTTTAATCTTTGAATAGGCTACACTTAGTTGGACAGAAT
>NZ_PIQO01000023.1 GCF_002844575.1 Heyndrickxia camelliae | reverse complement strand
GCTTCAATTTCAAACAAGTAATAAGTTCTACGATTTACTCCCATTTTTCTTTTCTCCCTTTAAAGTTTTAATGAAAAGTCAAAGCTAATCCTTTTTGCTTTGGCTGATTGTCAACATCGATATTATCAGGGACTCCATCATTATCCGAATCCGGATTTAGAGGATTTGTCCCTGCTTTCAATTCCTGTAGGTCAGTCATTCCATCGTGATCTAAATCTCTAGAAGAAAGGTCTTTTTCAATCTGTTCATATTCACTGATATTTAATTCTTCTCCAGTGAGGTTTTGAAACTCCCTTTTTGTTGCTGCTAAATCAGTGGTCAAACTGGTTAAAGCTTTTACATCCGTCATACTAGGTATTCCAACAAAAAACATAGGCTTAATTTGATTATCTTCTAGATCCATTAACATTCTTTTATATATATGAGTTTTTCCTTTTGAATTATCAATCTGTTTTACACTATGTAAAGGTACATGACCTTTAACCATTTCAAATGCTTTCTCAGCTATTTCTTTATCCTTATAATTGGTTCCCAACTTTTTAATACTTTCTAAATTATTTAATGTTCCCTCCTTAATATCACCGAACACTATTGTAAAGTTATCACCAAATTGTATGAGACTTAATTTCTTTTCTCCAGTTGCAATAGATGATGTATTTTCTTGAAGGATAACCGGAACATCAAATGTTATGTTATGTTCCAATACAACATTTTCAATCCTCTTTATTATTGCAGCACTTTCATTTTGAATATCCTCTTGATAAGTAAGTAATAATTTTTCATCATTATTTTGGGCCCAACCTTTTATGTATGGAAAAGAATAATCACTTGTATCCATACCAAAGCTTTTTGATACTAAATAAGCAACACTTTCAGCTTGAAGCTCTTTTGTTTGTTTATCATAGCCATAATATTTTCCTGTTTCATTATGGAAAACAGAATGTGCGTATTCATGAATTAATGTTTTAAATTGATTAGTAATATCTCTTTCCTTATTTGCATTGATGACTATTTTATGTTCCAGAATAGAATAATAACCATTACTGCTTTCTTGATAGTTTTTATCCAATTCTATCGGTAAATCTCTTCTTAAATTCTCTATTAAAGGATAAAATACTTTTTCAGCAAACTCACTATTGTTTACTTCTTTTGGTATTATCGGATTCATAGGTAAGGGAACACCACTTGTATCACGAATGTCAAAAACACTTGCAAGTTTAAATCCCTTAATTACTTCAACCTCAACATCTTCTTTAGTTTCTTTATCTTTTTCAATCTCTTTTACCTTAATTGGAGCTAATATTTTTAGTGATTTAGCACCCTTTTTTATCTTGCGGCCTAGTTTGTTCCACGTTACTAGACCAGCCACAAAAGAAGCTTTAGGATCCTGTAAGAAAATCAACATTTGATTTCTAAAGGATCGAGTTGGAAAATGACTAGCAAACTCTAAATATCGTTTATAATCTTCAGGGCTGGCAATTGTACTTTTTACACCATCAATTAATTTTTGGTAATTATCCTGCATCTCTTTATTTCTTTCAGCAAAAGTTTTTTTCTTAAATCTTTTTTGTACCATATTACTTTCCTCCCCTTAAAAATAAACTAATTAAATTGAATGCCCACCCCTATGAACATTTTTCTTTTTCCTATTTTTCCTTTTCAAATCTTCTTCAAATTGTTTTTTACTTGCATAGCTTCTATTTTTCGTTAATGCCGAAAGAATACCTCCAGCAACATAACCCGGAACAATAGAACTACCTGCAGAATGTGATGCAATTTGTTCATCAAGAGAATAATTATAGTTCTCAAGAATTGAACTATTATTTAGTTTTGAGTGTGCCATTTTTACTGGATCAATTGATTTCAATTTATCAATAGATTCTTTATCAAGATTATCAATGTTATGAATGCATTCTTCTTTAAATAAAAGAACATATCTTGGGTTATAGAATTGGAAATTAGGATAGAGAGTTTTTAAAGTCTTAAAACGATTTGAATCGTTTTTATTAGTTAATAGCTGGATAATCTCTTTTTGTTCTGTAGTAGTATAATTTCTTAGTTCTCCACTTTCCAATAATTCCAAGGTAATTGGTTGTTCATAATATTCATAACCAACAATTAGAATCTCCTTTTCTTCCAGACTTAAGTGGCTAGAATCATGTTCTGGATATAGCTTTTTCATTTCTAAATTATAAAGTTCTTCAACTAGATCTTTTGCTTCATATAAATCATTTATTGCTTTTACATTCTGCTTCAATACCTTAATTTCATTTGGAAATTCAATAGATGCTTTCTTAAGGGAATTCTCAAAGTCAGCAGAATTAATATTCATTAAAGTTTCTAATTTATTTCTTTGAGTGTTTAGTTCATTCATTTTTTTGTCTATTGCTAAAACAAATGCATAACGATTTTCAAGAATTTCATGAATCTTAGAATGTAAATATTCCTCATTTGATTCATCTAAAATCATATCAATTTCATCTTCAGAGAGAATTTTATTCTGTTTTATAGTTTCATCAACAATGGATATTTTTTCATGTTCTTCAAGTGAATTAAGATCCCATGTCGGATAATTTGCTTTAATGAATCTTTCACTTTCTTGATTTAATATTTGTTCAGCTTGTTCAATCAATTCGTTTTCTTTTTCGATTCTGTTAAGCATTTTGAACTTTTCTTCATTGTCAGGTTTAAAGCGAATAGATTTACTCCATTTCAGTAATTGTTCTTTTCTTTCCAAAAGACTCGAATAGCTAACAAACATTTTTAATTCTTTTGCAATGGAACTAAGCATTTTTTTCTCAGAAGGAGAAAATCTTCTTACGAATTTATTTTCGTAAACAACTTTCTCTTTTTGACGTTTATATTTATTTAATTCAGTAACAATCTTGTTGTATTGTTTTATTTTTTCATTATGTAGAATTAAATCAGATTCCTTACCTTTGGAAACCATTTTTCTTGCAACATACCCTTCGTGTTTTGTAGGTAAAGTTTCAAATCCATTATCTCTATGAGATAGATGAGAAATTCGTTCTACAAATCCATTCATTTCAAGATATTCATTTGCTTTCTCGGCCCAAAGTTTTCTCCAATTTTCAAATGTCTTTTTTTCGTTCCAATCGGTTGTAGGAACTTTCACAAATGCCTTTTTTCCATTCTTATCTAATACATGATTTCCGTTTTCGTCAAACTTATATTGTCTCTTTGCTTTATGCCCCCATGTTCCATCTTCGTTAAAAGGTCTCATTGTTAGCATTACATGAAAGTGAGGATTGGATTCATCATCTCTATGAATTGCAATATCAGCGACCATTCCTTTTTCAACAAATGCAGTTTGGCAAAAATCCAATGTTAATTTTTCTTGTTCTTCTCGTGATAATTCAATTGGTAAAGCAACATTAAATTCTCTAGCAAATTGAGAATTTATGTTTTTTTCGATTCTATTTACTTCATTCCAAAGCTTTTCACGATCATAAACCCATGAAGGTGCATGATTAGGTGCTAAAATATGAGTTACAGGTTTTACTTTTCGCATGTAGTAAAAATCAATATCCTCTTTTTCATCATGCAATTTATCACCGGAACGATAAGCAGCACAAGCTAAAGGACTTTTATATTTACCTTGTTTTGATATTTTATTCATTATTTGTCCGCTAAAGTGATAAATAGCCATAACGAAAATCCTTTCTTAAAACATGAGCAAAGCGAATTTTCCAAACACGCTTGACGGAAACAAGATTTGAACGGAGTTCGAATCTGTTTTAGCACGACACTCGATAGAGTGTATAAGTGCGCCATTTGCACTTCGTATGGATAATTATAGCACTTACTTTAGTACTCTTCAATTATATTACTATCAGAATTCTTAATAGTTTCTTGAACAGTTATAAACCCAAGCATTGAACTCTAGTTATAAGTTTGCTAATATTGTAGGTAAATATAACCAAAAGAAAGGAAGTTTAATATGTCTGAGACAAGTACACAATCAAAGATTCTAACATTGGATGAACAAATCAAGGCATTAAAGGAAAAGAAGAAACGAGAAATTGCAAAGTTAGAAAGAAATGTTGGAAAGAAATTCATTGAAATGTTTGATTGTCAAAATATGCATATAGATGCTATTTACGAAATCATAGAAGAGGCAAATATATACTACAAAGAAAATAAACTAAAGAATGAATATCATTTCGAAAATAATGAAGTGAAATAAATGAAATCACCACTTGAAAGAATAGATAATAAAATATCTCAACTTGAAAGAGAGAAAAAAATATTAGAACGTTCTTTAAAAATGTCAGTGAGAAAAGAAAGGACAAGAAGGTTAATACAGATCGGGGCTTTATCAGAAAAGTACTTTGATTTGTATCACTTGGATCTTAAAGAGATTGAAGAAGTTTATTTTCAATTTGCGGATTTTGTTAAATCAAATAGACTAGAAAAACACAAAAAATAGCAAGTTAGTAAATACTAACTTGCTATTTTTATATTATAACTTATCATATAATATTTCACAGTAAAGAACAGGAAACCTTTTATTAGGATAATTTAAATCTTTTTTTCCAAATAGTTTAAGTATAATGCAAAAAATTTTAAGTAACGATAAAGTAAAATAAAAAATTCCCTTTTGTATTAAATTAGGTTTTTTTATTATGATTTTTCCACGCAAACTCTTTAATAATCTTTCTTCAGAAAAATGATTAGTGTAGAAAATGATGTTCCTTTTTATATTCTTGCTTAATCTGATTGATTTTCTTACTTCTTTGGTAAATGAACCCGTAATTCCAATATGTAATTCTATCACTTTTGATATAGGATTATAAAAAGGAAGTTTTGGATATCTATATTTGTAATAAAGACAAATAAATAATATCAAGGCAACTGTAATAATAAACCATGTCTTTAATATGAGAAATAGATTGATCGTTAATAAATTAAGTACGATCAATCCTATAAATAAAATACAAGGTATTAACAGCAAAATTAATATCATTTCTATGAATTGCAATTTAATAATAATCACTTCCCATCACATAGAATACCCATACTATTATTTTCTTGAAATCTTTATTATTATTTGAAGTTCATTGTTTGTTCGCCTGGTATTTTTATAAAAGTCTTTTCTCATGATTATTTTTACTAATTTCTCGATATTGTTGAATTAAGGTTTTATCTGGTTGTTTATTAACTATTGCTTTTTCAAATATACCTACAAAAGCATTCGAATCATTTACAGAATGAACGGATGCTTGTAGCAATTCTTCACGTTCAATTTTATTCCAATCAAGCTTAAAACCATTTTTAAAAGCTATCAATCTTAAAAATTCTCTTTGAGTTCTTCCGTTTCCCTCTCTAAACGGATGCAGCATGTTTATTTCAGACAAATAATATGACATTCTTTCAATAAATTTAGGGAATTCAATGCCACTTAAATATTTTTCATTTTTTAGTTGTTTAAAAAGTTCTTTTGAATAACTTTCTAAATGTAAAGGATGCGCAAATAGAGTAGTTCCTTTTCCAATCTGCTCTTCCCTTAATTCACCTGCAAAAGGATAAATATCTTGAAAGATATACTTATGAATGTTTTGTAAATGCTTAAGGCCAAAAGAACCATACAAAGGATTCTGATGAAGCATAGCTATTCTTTTAAAGGTTAATGTAGTTTCAAGTTTTTCTAATTTCTCATGATCTTTAATATCAAATTTATTTATTAATACATCTGTACCTGGATAAGTATATTTTGATTCGTAGTTATATTTACTCATTCGCTAATTCTAACGCCTTTTTTATAAATTCTTCATGAGAAATTTTACCTTCCAAACTTTCCTTCACCAGTTTTGATTGTTCTTTTGTGACATGCATATTTTCTAATTCAAGTGATTTTTTTGCATAATTCATAGCTTCCTCTATTTTTTTTTGGCTCATATTCTGCACTCCTTTAAAAGTCAAAATCCGGAATATCCTCTTCAATACCGCCAACAATCTTTTCAGACACTTCAATTTTACCTTGAGCAATTTTTTCAGGTTCATTATCATTAATAAGTGGCCTATGCTCAATTTCAATTTTTGATAGAGATAGTTGTTCTTGAACTTGATCCACTTTATGTTCAATTGTATCTATTTTTGATACAAGAATGGATAAACCCTCAATGAGTTTATCCATCATATTCTCTTTTTCAACTAGATTCACTATATATGGAGTGAGTTTTCTTTCTTTAGCTAATTGATCTAGCTTCGAATATGTTTCTTCAGGCATTTTATTACCTGTTAAGGTAATCCTCTTTTTCTCTTTCTTATCAGACATAATTCGTCCCCTACTTTAGTTAGACTTTTTTTCATTTAAACTAAGTATCTCAAGTGCTGCTAAGTTAATTGTTCTCGCTGCAGGTTTAAAGATTTCAGTCTTATCATCATCGAATATTTCTGAAAGGAAAAAATGATTGTTCTCCATTATCTCTTCGTTTGTTTTAGCCTTTACAGCTTCTTTAATATATGGAGCAAGGATAGGAGCCTCACCGCCAATATAAATATACTTTAAGACACCTTTTGCATCACTACTGAACGGTTCCATAACTTTATATACTAGTAATTCTGCATACTCTTTTAACATCTCAACTATAGGTTCTGTTAAGTCGAATTTGTTTCCGGTATTTGGGTTCTTTAAGATATATTTTTGATTCTTATAATTAGCTACAATAAACTTTTCTAGACTTCTCACATCTGGAAAATGCTCAATCAATTTTTCCTTAAGTAGTTTTTCTAGATTTCCTAAAAACGGAACGATTTGAATTACCTGAAAACTATCTTTAGATACAGGTGTATTTAATCCCTTTGCTAGTAAAACAGCATCTGTAGAACCACCACCTATATCTACTAGTACAGTTTCATTATCGTCAAATTTCTTGGATTCAATCCTTTTTTCAATGATAGTGGTATTATTCTCTTTATCATTGATCATTTTATACTTTAAAGCCCATCTTCCGACTTCGCTTTCTATATAGCATTTTGAATTCTTAACTGATATAGTCAAATCTGTTTCCATACCACTGGTCAATAATTTTACGGAGTGTTCTCCAATAAACCTATTTGCCATTTTATTTTGTCCTATAGAAAATTTATCTTCTTTTTTTAACAACCATATTGGCAACATCATTTTCATGTTGTCCACTTCTATTTCGGCAACATTTTCACCATCAGGATTTTTAACTTTATAGTAATAAGCCATTGCTGCTAAAAACACTGCATAAGGGATCGGGCTGTTTATTTTATCATGCATCTTTCCTACATGGCTATTTGAATAAGGGTTATCTTCAGCGAGCTTCCCAACCATAAAATATCTTTCTACATCATCAATAACAGTAGAAATCAACAAACGGTCCAGGAGATCTTCTACATCATCAACAGTATTTGTAAAATGACTTTCTGCTTTTTCTTTAGAAACTTCAGCAACACATGTTGGAATTTCAAAATAGTAACTGTCTACCAAAAAGTTGTTAGTTGAATTACCGAAATCTCCATTTAATCTTTCAATTTTCATTTTCCCCACTCCAAATCATTTATTAGTCTACATTGTTGTGTACTTGTAACTCTATTATCTCATAATTAGAAAATAAATCAATAGTTTTTTTAAAATAAGTACACAACGTTGTAGACAAATTTAAATTACTATTTTTCGGCTAAGTTTCCTATTTAACTAATTATTTCTCTAATTTTCTTCAGATACCTTTTATATTTTTAAAAGTAAAGTTATACTGTTGTATACAGATATACTTGTATTCTTATATACAAATAGATTTTTATACTGATATGCATGTAAATAGATATATTCGTATACATGTAATTATTAAGGGGAGTTTATATGACTGCTAAAAAAATAACTTTCGGTAACTTTAAAGGAGGGACCGGAAAAACAACTAATTGTACAATGATTGGATATACACTTGCTAAGAAGGGATATAAAGTCCTTGTATTAGATCAAGACCCACAAGCTAATGCAACGGCTTTATATATGAAAACACGATCTAGGATGGGTTCCGAAGCTGTTATAGAAAAGACCTTAATGACAGCTATGTCAGAGGGTGACTTATCCGGGATTATAATAGAGGTTATGGAAAATCTCTACTTATTACCAAGCTATGCTGATTACACTTCACTCCCATTATTTTTAGAGAAAAAGTTTCCTAATGACCTCTTAGCAAGATCTTCTTATCTATCTAAATTATTGGATCCATTAAAGGATAAATTTGATTTCATTTTAATTGATGTACCTCCAACATTATCTGTATATACAGATTCTGCATTATTGGCCAGTGATTATACTGTCATTGTTCTTCAAACACAAGAAAGGTCGTTAGTTGGTGCTGAAGCATATGTAAGTTATCTTCAAGAATTAATTGATAATTATCAAGCTGATTTCGATATTCTCGGAGTACTTCCAGTACTATTAAAAAACAATGCAGCTGTAGATTTAAATACGATAGAGAATGCTAAAGAAAAGTTTGGAGAAGAAAATTTATTTAGTACTATTGTAAAAAACATGGAAAGATTAAAACGATATGACATGATAGGAATCGTTGATCCTGAAACGGATCCCCAGGCAGATATGCATGATAAGAGAGTAATGGAACTATATCAAGAAGTTACAAATGAATTATTAGAACGTTTAAATAGAGAAGATGGAGAGAATGCTTATGAGTAATTTATTAAATAAAAATAAATCCAAGAATATTGAACGAGTAGAAACTACTCCCCCAGCTGGTACATATAATCCTTCAGATGTTTTTACAGTTAAACCCGAAGTACAAAAAACAAAAGAAGAAATAAAAGAAAAGTCTTCCACAGTTAGATGTTCACTTAAAAATAAGGATCGGTTAAACGCTTTAGTAATTCATCACGGAAAAGATTCAGTCGATGAGGTTCTAAATATGATATTAAATGAACATGAAGCTAATATGTCTTCTGATAAGAAAAAAGAATTTCAAACCCTGCTTAAGATATATTCTAAAAAAAGATAAAAAAATAAAAAAAAAATTTTCCATATACAAATATACAGGTATACAAATGTACTTGTATATTTGTATTTTTATATACAATAAAAAACCCTTGCGGTTAATGGGTTTGTGTAGTTTGTATATTTGTATACAAGTATATGTGTAAATTTGTATATGTTCTTAAAGCCTTGATAATACTAGATTTATAGAGCCTTACACCATTGATACTGTCTAATAGATATTGCTTTTTTAAATTTTAGTATGCTATACTTAGTTCAATAAATTGAGCGAAAACAAAAAGACTTCCAGCCATCTAAGTAGTGCGCCAACACTCTTAGACGGTTTACCCTAAACCAACTAGGGAAAACACTGACTAGAAATCTTATTTGCTTCTCATATTATATGTATATTTTACATGAATATGATAGAGAAGTCAAAGGAATTTCTTGTCATATTAAGTCGATTATTGCTATCTTTACAGCGTTTAAAAGACGGTGTTTTCCTGTATTAATATGGGGGAGCATTGTCTTTTTTGTTGCGCAAAAAAGGAGCATTTAAAATGAGTCATTTAAAACTAAACAGTACGGTCAAACAAAATTTCGTTATTAAAGGTGTTAAGTTTTTTAAAAAGAATCTAGACAAAATAAGATATGATTCCATGATAACTGATCACCCAATCACTACATCAGAAATTGTGGTTTATATGATTCTTCATTTACATACAGATGAAATGGGACAAATTCGTTCTTTAACTAAGGACAAAAACATAAGTGAAAGAAAGCAGTTATGTATATCTAATTTGGCTAAAGACCATGACCTTACATATGAAACAGTAAAAAAAGCCTTTGATAGTTTAATTGAAAGAAACTATATTGCTGAGGTATATGATGCCAAAGGTATGCACTATGAAATCGTTGACTACGCAAAATACAATCAACAAACTAATAATCCATTGGATCAAGAAAACCTAAACTATTTTAATATTCCTCTTCACTTATTCGAAGAAAAAATCTTTGGTCCTTTAATTAAACACCGTTTTCATAAAGGGGCATTATTAATCCTGGAACTCTGTCAATTTTTTGCTCGTCAAATAGGTACAAACAAAAAATCAATCGATGATGTTGCAAAAGTACAGGCAACTAGGCGCATGGAATATTTAAAAAAGGCTTTAAACACAACAGCTAAACGTGTTCGATTGTTTCTAAATATTATTCATAATGTCTTTTTATTTAAGCCTAATGACGAAATTGTTAAAAACCCTTCATCTTCTAGAATAAATAGAGTTAGAGAATTTGTACAAGTATGTGTAAAAACATATACATTGTCTTTACACCCAGCTTGCTATTTAGAAAATGATAAGACTGTTCAAAAGAGAGAATTAGCTGCGGCCAAAAAAGAAATGGCTGCAAGAATTAAACATGCAAAGATTCCAGTTAAATGGAGAGATACACTGGATATTAATAATTCAATCAGTCGTATCGTAAAGATTGCATCTAATCTGGACATAATTAAAAAGTCTAGAGATATGATTACATATGCTGTGTCAACAGTTGCAGACACATTAGAAGATATGCACTTAAAAGGTTCCATTAAAGAGATTAAATCGATCGGAGCCTTTGTAAACAAACTCTTTACAAAAGCCTGGGAGGAATATCAAGTTCAAAGAATAACATTCGAAGAACGTCATGAAATTATTACAGACTATATGATTAAATATGGAGAACCTCCTATTTTCTTAAAAAGATAATAAGAGTATGTTTACATAAAAAAATAAAATAGTTGTATTATGTTGAGCCTTTTCAAAAAATAATATATGAAAAGGCTATTTGTCATGAACTTCTTTAGTCTTTCAATAAAAACCTACGATAACTTATATATTAATACACTTATTCCCTCTACATCTATCCAATTTATCGAATAAAAAAACTGTATTTCTATTTATCTCATTCCAATGAATCGAAATCTTGCAATTTAGTCTTATTATAAAAATGTATTTCAGTAAATCTCAAAAATATTAAACTGTATTTCTATTTATCTGTAATTCTTAATATTGTATTTTGAAATATGTGAGTTATGAGTTATGTATTTTAATAAATGTGTAATTGTTTATAGTGTATTTAGGCATTTTAAAAAAAGTCGTAGATCCCTTTAGTATCAAGGAGTCTAACGACTTTTAAATTTATCCTTATATATATTTGTTTTCTTATTTATTCTTGTTTTTTTTATTTATATTGATGTTTTATATGTATTTGATGTTTTATACCGGTATTCTCTTTAAAAAAATATTATATTTCATTTCTATTTTGGAAAATAAGAAAAAAAAGGTTAAATTAAATTGCATTTATATATATGTATTTCTCAATAGATAAAAACCCTACAAAAAGATTACAATCATACAACTTTTGGTATAATTGTAGTACTATTTGTCGAATTTTTTCGTTTCTTCATCGAAAAAATCTTAAAACCGTCCCAAGAAAAAGAACTAGTAAGAGGTTGATAAGATGTTAACACTTACGGATTTAAAAAAGAAAATATATGATGAGAAAATACTTTTAAACCACACTTTAAAGGATATTGCGAAAGCAGTTGGGATCTCTAATTCAAGCCTAACAAATTTTATTAACTTCATTGATGACGGGACATATAAAGAAAGTAATTTTGATACTGTTTTGAAATTAACACTTCGATATTTTAGTAAAAAAGAAGACATCATTGAAATTATGAAAAGCTACTCGATACGTGTTAACAGACCAGCTAATCTCAAGATGTTACTAGAGTATTCAGATGAATTACAAGCATATAGTTTCATGTATGATTTAATAAGATATTGCGAAAACAATAAAAATCAAACTTTAAAAAGTATTGCAGCTGTTTATGAATTAATTTATAAAAGAAATACAAAATCAGTTAAAATTGAGGAATTACGTGATCAGGTCTCTATTTTAAAAAATAATGATAAAAACGAAGCGACATATCTTTTATTAATTTTAGAATCCTATATTTTTTATGATTTACGTGATTATCAACTTTTAAAACATAATTTAGAAATTTTGGATAAAGTTTTACCTCAAGACAATGATGATTATTTGAGTAAATCTTATAATCTAAGAAAAAACGAGCTGAAAATGAGATATTTATTAAGTAATAACAAGCTTAAGGAGTGCAGAGAAGTTGCTAATCACATAAAAAATACATCTGATAATATTCGGTTAATTGCACATTCATTATATACGATTGGGCTTTCTTATATTTTTGAGTCTTATATGCAATGTATGGACTATTTTAAAAGAGCTAGGGAACTATATTCAATGATAGGGCATGAATCGTCAGTAAAAGTAATTGATCTAAATAGTTCATTATGCAAATGTATTCATAATATAAAAATTGACGAAACAGTTGAAATTATTTCCGAATTAGATAAAATCTATTTATATATAAAACAAAATAAAGATGAAAAAGCACAAATTCTTTTATCAAAGTACGTTGAGTGTAATTCTATTACAGATAATGAACTTCCATTTTTATTATTTTTAAAAGGAACGTTAGAAAAAAATAAAGATGTATTATGGCAATCTTACGTTCATTATTTACAAAAAGGGGACTTATTTTTTATAAATTTTCCGATTCAAGAATTACAAAAAATGGGAGTGGATAATCTCAATTTAATAAGGGGGACTAAAAAGTGAAAAAACTCATTATGGTAGTATTTGCAGCTGTAACAATATTTACTGTTAGTACAAACTTTATCAACACTACTGATCAATCAAAGAGTACTTATACTACCTATGCATTAAGTGGCCATAACGGAGACGTTGGTATGGGAAATTAAAATACCGAATAAAAAATGGACAGTCTTTAATTAGACTGTCCATCTGTTATTTAACGAGAAGTTTCCTATTTTGTAAAAATCATATATGGTGAAAAAATTGTAAAAAATACCAATTATATGCAGCGTTTTAATCGCTAAAATTAATTCGCAATCGATTGTAATCTTAGATAGAGTGTATTCTATAAATTTTCCTTATATCGCTCTAGAAAGATTGCATATAATCTTAGATGCTTTAAATATTGTTCTCGTTGATTCTCATTCATTTTCATCGTATTTTGTTGAATTTGGACTATTAATTGTTCCAGTAAACTTATTTCCGTTCCCATATTATTAATATTTAATAATACATCTGATGTAACTTTAAAAAACTTACAGTAACTGATAATCACATCTATGCCTGGTTGAACTTGATCCATTTCATATGTACTTATTTGATTTCTTGTAAGATGCAATTTTTCAGCTAAATCGGTTTGTGTTAATTTTCGGCTTTTTCTTAAGTATTTTAAACGTTCACCTAGTGTCTCCATATGGATAGTATAATATTTTCTACTATTCGTTGAGGATAAGTGATTGTAATTTAGGAATTTTTTATATAGAATTCTTATAATATAGGAATTTTTTCAAAAAACAAGAACATGCATTCTTTGTTTTGTGTGATATAATACAAATGCACTAGGGAAAAATTTACTATTTCGTGAAAGTCCTTAATATATTCAGAACTAATTCTTTTTGTTCATCATTGAGTTTATCGTAGATTAATTTGATTTCTGATATCTCTTTATTAATTTGTGGGTCGCCAGAAAAACTATCACTTTTACCCATTAAATAATCTACCGAAACATTAAAGAAATCGGCTAATTTCCAAAGCATTTCGTATGAGGGACTAGCACCGCCTTTTTCATATTTGTTTATTGTTGCTTTTGTAACATCCATTATTGCAGCTAATTCGGTTTGTGTTAATTTCCTCTCTTTTCGAAGCAAAATTAGTCTTTCTTTAAATAAGTCTCTAGAATCCAAAGTTTTTTCACCTCATTTTCTTATTAATTTTATATGAATATTGAATTTAAGTAAACAAGTTCAAAGTAATGGAATATTTGTGTTTTCTGGAATTAATGATATAAATTACAAAAATAGTTGAATTTAATTTTATTATATAGTATTTTTAATGTAATAATAGAATTAAAAGATACTTTTTTAGTCGGGGAGGCTTTTAATTTGGAAAAATCTTCATTAAAAAAAGAACAAGAGTTTGTACATTTATTGAATATAATTCAACAAGATGAAAACAAAGATAATGTTTTTTCAAAACTAAACGATTTATTTTGCCAATTACATAAAGCCAATTAATATCTAAAAATTTAATAAGACTTCAACTTTGTGAAGTCTTAGAAAAAGTATTTATTGGTCAGACCTTCCTACTAGATAGTCTAGTGTAACGTTAAAATAATCTGCTAGAATAAGTAATTTTGATAGTGGCATGTCACTCTCATCCTTTTCGTACCTTTGAACTTGACGGAGGGTGACTGATATCAAATCAGCAATATCCGATTGCTTAAGATTATGTTGAGTTCTAAGAGTTTTAATTCTTTTTCCAAGAGAGCTCATAATGATCAAATCCCTAAAAATATTATTATAAAAAATCATTGACACGACATTTAACGTCATATACTATATGAACTAAAGATGACATCAAATGTCATGTGGTAAGAAAGAGGCGGTGATATTGTTACTAAAAGAAATAAGAAAGAAAAACAATTTAACACAGTATGAAGTCTCACAAATGCTCAATTTAACTTTAAGGCAATACCAACGAATAGAAAAAGGTGAAAGTTTTCTTGCACAAGACAAATTAAATACTCTGGAAGATATATTTAAAACACCTCAGCGAGTACTTTTGGCGAAGTCTTATGAGGAAGTTCCAGAGTTTCTAAAAAACTTTTTACCTTGAATATGAGATTGAATGGTGGTGTTTCGAATGCCGAAAACTAAATGTAAACTCCCTAAAATGTCCCGATTTCATTTTATTGATCTGATGAATCGTGCAAGTGTGAGGACATTTAATAAGCAGGTATATCAACTTAAACAAGGACTCCTTGTTCAAAATACTACTACATCCGAAGTTAAACGATTAACAGATATATATTATGAAATTCGAACAGTAAGAGATAAAAAAGGAAATGTTCTAGCTAAAAGAAAGAATCCTAATTCAGAATTATATAAGATTATTTAAGGATAAGTATACCTAATACGTTATGATGTGTACAATTAAATAATTTGTATTGATAAACTAAATTGTACAGTTTGTTCCTTGAAAACTAAATATGGGTGGTTACTTGAAGAAAGGTCACTATTCAAGTAGAACTATACCAATTTCTCTAGTTAGTGGACTAAAGCTTAAAATCCACTTGTGATCCCAGGACAACAGCGAATAAAAGTTTATTCGTAAGGTTGTTGGAACAAGCCAAAAACCAACAAAAATGATAAAAAGTATGCTTTTTAGTGTTCTGTGAGAGGAATATTAAACTAATAAAGCCCTTTTTATCGAATTAATTTGATGTTTAAGTTCAAAGGCTGTTCTTTTGTATTAAACATTTTAGAGCAGCCTTTTTATTATTTAATTGTAAACATGATAACGTAAAATACTACTTAATCTACTTATATTTCCTTTTTTTAATCTTAATTAATCCTGTATGACTTAGAATATGTTACAATTGATGTAAAATATTAGAAAGAAGGTGGTTGAATGAAGAAAAGAATCATCCTTCCAAGTATATTGGCGATAGTAATTGGTGGTGGAATTGGTGGTGGTTTTGCATACCAACATTATGTAGAAGCTGATACTCAAAAAAGTCATGAGTTCAAAGTAGCTGATAAGATAGAAGATGCAAAAGAAACAGTTCAAAAAGATGCTGCGAAAAATGAGGTCGAGGAACCAAAGCAGAATGCCAAAGCCAAATCTACTAATATTGTTACTAATAAGACGAGTGAAACTAAATCTACTGAATCAAAAACTAATGAACAAAGAACAAATAAAGCTGATATTACTACGTCTAAGACACAACAAGGAAATCCAGTTAAAAAAGTAACAAATTATAGCAGTAGTCAAAATAGTAATTCTACTACAAATCAAAATGATAACAAAAATAATAATAAAAATGTTTCTACTAGTAATAATGTAAAAAATGCAAAGCCGAAGGCTAATTTAAACTATTCGAAATCTACTAATAAAAAAATAACAAGTAATAATACAAAAAGATCTGTAGAACCTAGTTCAAAAAGTTCGAACACAAGCGAGAATACTAGTAAAAAACCTAAACAAGAAACAAGTAGTGATAAAGGAAACATGGATGCGGTAAATAAGATAGTCGACCAAATAAATAAGGGGAATATTAAAAAAACTGGTGAAGGTAGCATTGATGAAGGCGGAAACACCTGGATTGAGTTTGAAGTAGGTGGAAAATAAAAACACTAGCAAAAGTTAGTTATTGAAAGGCAGCTAAATATTTTAGCTGCCTTTTTTGTATGAACGGAGGAATTTAATTGTTGAACAATTATAAGAAAATAATTATGTTCCTAAGCATGCTGTCCTTTATGTCGATTTTACTAGTGATTTCACCATATGATAATACAAAGGCTAGTGCGCTTACGGCAAATGCAACAGGTCCCTATTCATGGACCGACCAAAGTGGTTTTACACATACAACTGCATATATAGAAATTAATGATCAAATAGTATTTTGTATTAATCCTGAAAAACCCGCACCATATGGCGGACACACTTATAACGAGAAACGATTATATGATGAAAGTATAAAAGCTATTTTATATTTTGGTTATGGTGGTGCAGGAAATGAAATTGGAAATACGAAGACTGATTATGTAAAAACATGGGTGGCAATAAATAATTGGCTAGAAGGAAAAACAGATAAAAAAACCTCTAGTAATAATGACCCTGAAGTTTGGAAACTAATCCAACATGCTAAAAACAAAGACGTTCCAGACACAACAAAAATATCTTTTAGTAAAACAAGTGTCTCTACATCAGTTAGTGGTAATGTACAAAAATCCGGAACTATTAAACTTAATGCCAGCAGTAAGAATAATGTTACTATCAATTTACCAAGTAAAGTTACAATCCACGTTGGAACCAAGACTAAAACTGGTGGAAGTTATACCGTAAATGGCGGTGAATCATTTTATTTTACTGCTCCCTTAGACTATGGAACTGTTTTTACTACCGGCCAATTAAAAGGTGAGGTTTATACGTATGCAGGATTATTATATTTACCTACATCCGACAACTATCAATCATTAAATGGTGGGAAATTTGTAATAGACCCTGCTAAGACAAGTGGATTTACTGTTAATTTTGAAAAAAAACAAAGAAAGATTACTATTCTTCACAAAGATAAATATAACGGAAAGACCTTACTAACGGAGACTGAAAACAAAACTATTGGGACAGATTATAGTTATTCGCCAAAATCTTCTATAACGTTTAATGGAGATACATACTCTCCAGTTTCTACAACTAAACAGTCCGGAACTGTAGGTAATACTAATATAACTATTACCTTTTATTATGATTTGCAACGTGAAATAACTGTACTTCATAAGGATAAATATGACGATACAATATTAAAAACTGAAAAAGCTACAAAGAAAAGAGGCGATACTTATAAATATTCCCCTAACTCTGAAATAAAAATAGGTGGAAATATTTATATTCCCATTTCTACTACGGAAAAAAGTGGGACTGTAGGAGCAAAGAATATAACTATTACCTTTTATTATAATTTACAACGTAATATCACTATCCTTCATAAAGATAATAGGGATGGTTCTTTATTAAAGGAAGTAAAAGAAACTTCTTTAAGAGGAAAAAAATATAGTTATAGTCCTTTAACGAATTTAAAAAAGGGTTCCTATACATATCGACCCATTTCAAACAAAATTCAATCTGGGACAGTTCAGGATAAAGATATAACAATTACTTTTTATTATGATGTTCCTTTAATTAAAGTAGGTTTAAAAAAAATACAGATTTACACAGCTCCTGCAAAAGAGAAGTTACCAGTTAAAATAAGTCTTACAAAAAGCTATGTATATCCGTCTACTAACCCAGACATGGAAACAGCACAGATAAAAATCAACTTATACAAAAATACTACAAAGGTAGCAAGTGCTTCTTATACAGCAAAAACGTTACCAAACAACATTGATTTAAGTATCCCAGCTAAATATCTTACAAAGGACACACATTACCCTTATACGGTAAAACTAGAAGGTTATAAAGTTACTGATGTTGATGTTTCAAAAAGCGACTCATCCTTAACTACAGATGGATATACCTCAAGTGAAAACACTATTGAAGTTAATTCTTCTTCCCAATCAAAAGTAGAGTACAAAGGAGTTGTTATGACTGAACATGAAATAAATAAAGATATGAAAGTATATTATGAAACATTTAATATCCCGGTTAAGCCGATTAATAAAATGCGTACGGGATATGGTTTTTCACAATTATTGAATATTACTTATATAAATGACATTGGTAATGATACCTTGGATACAGTAGTAAAAATGAATGTTCCAGAAAGCATTGTGGATAAAAGTTACTTATCTTATCCTGTGAAAAATAATATTGCAACAATAACTCTGGATAAAACGGAAGATAAAAATTCTTCATCAGATAACAAGGTTACGTTTGTTCAAACTTTTGAACTTCCTCATGTTAATGTGGAAGATCAAACCGGTTACCTGTTTACGGACAAACAAGTTAATAATAAGGATAAAAAAATTAAGCATAACTTACTTGATGGGAGTAGAAAATTTTACTTACCAATATGGGGTGATTTAGGGAACTACAAAATAAATGTATATTCTAATAAAACCATAGGAATTAACAAAGTTAACTTTCAAATTCAGCATAAT
This sequence comes from Heyndrickxia camelliae, assembly GCF_002844575.1. Lineage (GTDB taxonomy): Bacteria > Bacillota > Bacilli > Bacillales > Bacillaceae_C > Margalitia > Margalitia camelliae. The sequence continues at coordinate 41,975 of NZ_PIQO01000023.1, read as the reverse complement.
TTAAATGTGTTTGCTTTTATGTATGCTTCTATGGACTCTAAAACAATTACCAAGGATGCTATTTTGATGGTTCCAGTTAATAAAGATGATCCTTTTCCAAACGGAAGACCTGATGACTGGACACAAAAAGATCTTAATTGGTTGAAAAATGATAATTGGTAAGGCGAAATCGATAAAAATAAAAAACAATTTACAAGAAGGTCCGAAAAGGACCTTCTTTACTTTTAAGGAGGAACAAAAATGGATCAATTATTAGTAAATTATTATTGGATTTTTCTAGTTATCTCAGTAGCTTTATTTGGTTTAACAATTTGGATTAGGATTAAAAAAGCAAAGGTGCTTCGGGATAAAGCTATTTATAGCATTTACAGTATAATACTAGGGTTATTTACTATAGCTCTTATCCTTTATAAAGTTGGGATTTAAAAATGCGTCATTTTCCAAAATGGATGCTCTTTTTAGTGTTAGGAATGGTTATGATTGCAACAGTTTCTACACAACTATTCCAAAGTTATCGTTATAACGACATAACAAAAACAATGAATGAAGCTACTAGGATAGCTATTACTAAAAGTTTAAATCCAAGTGTACGAGTGATGGAAGGAAAGGTATCCATCACTCAAAGTGCATTCGAAAGTAATTTTAAACAACAATTTCAAAAGACAAATATTAAATTAAAGGTAAAAAGTTATAAATTTGCTTATTTAAAAACCAGTGATAATTATATTAAGGCATTAAAAGTGAAAATTATTGATGATGAAGATACTGCTTATCAGACTACTTATATTGCTAATGTTGTTAAGTAGTATTTAAATACAAAAAGAAAGGAGCATATTATGAATATAGTTTTAAGTGATGAAACAATTGACACAATAAGAACAGACTTAAGAGAACATCATGCTGAACTTTATCGTAAAGCTTATTCTGATTCAGAATCTAGGGAAGTATTAAAAAGTGTACTTTTAGCAAAACATAAAAATATTATTGATTCTGAGGAAAAAGCAGAGAGCGTTCTGAGAGAAATTGTAGGATTTAGTTTTATAGAAGATTTAATAGAAGATAATCGAATAACCGATATTGGTTTTAATGGAACTGATTTAATTGTCGAAGGAAATGGGATATCTAAATATAAAATAGAATCTGTAACTGAAGCAGACATCCATAAATTAATTGCAAAGTTCGCCAACTCCACAAACCGTGAATTAACTGCTAAAGATCCTATTTTAAATACAAGTAAAGATCGTCTAAGACTTAATGCTGTTCATAAACAAAATGCTCCATACGGTACTACAATGGCCATTCGTGTTTCTAGACCGTATTTAGCTTTAAATGAAGAAAATTGGAATGATTTTGCTCCCAATTATATTCTTGATTTTTGTAAGGCAGCTGTAAAAACCAGGTCGAATATGATCATTGTAGGTGAAACCGGAACAGGAAAAACAGAGTTTCAAAAAACATTGATAAGCTGGATTCCTTTTGAAGAAAGAATTGCTCTTATTGAAGGAACACTTGAAATGTGTATCAAAGAATTATTTCCAGATAAAGATATTTTTAGTTGGGTAGCAAGTAACAATGTCACAATTGAACAACTAATCAGTTTGGCCGGATTAAGAAGTCATCCAGTTTGGATAATTGTTGGTGAAATTTTAGGTAGAGAAGTTTATCAAATGTTACAAGGGATTTTAACAGGCCATAGGTTTATTACTACTGGACACGCAGTTGATGCAAGAGCTATCCCAAAACGATTACTTGGTATGGCAAAAATGGGATACCAAGTAGATGATAAGATGTTCCTAGACGATATATACAATTATGTTGATTTTGGTTTTCATCTGAAAAAGAGAAACGGAAGACGTTTTCTTAGTGAAATTGTTGAATTTAATAGTGATCACACTGCTACTACTGTTTTCAAACAAGTTATCACTAAGGATGGTTTAAAACCTATAATAGGTAAACTTAGCAATCAATTTCACGAACGGTTAATAGAATTTGACTGTGACTATGAAGGATTGCCTGCTGCCCCCATTGAAGAGGGGATTCGACTATGAATTTACTAGGAAAAAAAATAGTAATGACAATCGATCAAATTAATGCTTATCGGACTGCATATGGAAATCCATTAATGAAAAAAGAGATTTTTACAGCTTTGGTCATTCCATTTATAGTCTGTTTTTTTTCTATTTTCATCCTAAATTATTATTGGTGGCTCGCATTAATAGGAGGAATATTAGGTGCTATTTATGGTTATTTAGTTTTAATGAAGATAAGTGCCGAAAGGATCTACCATCAGAACGCTATTATACAGAGAAATAGATTTGTTAATAACATGACCCAATTACTTATAAACCAAGGTGAAACGGTTGTTTCATCTCTGGAATGGTGCGCACAAGGGATCGTAGCAAAAGGTGAATTTAAGGAAGATTTAGATCGTTTACTGTTTGATTTAATGGATGCAGATACAGAACAAGTAAAGGAAGCGTTCAAAAAATTCTCTACTAAGTATAAAAATGATTTTGTATTTTGTTTATTTATTGATAACCTCGTTACTGCACATTTAGAGGGTAGGTCAGATATAGAAAAAATAAAAGAATTAAAGTCTTGGCACAATGAAGTACTTGAACAAAGAAACATTTTTATTAAAAACAAAGTTGGATATAAGGGGCAATATAAAATAACTCATATTTATCCTCTTATTGTTGTGGGGATTCTTACATTTGCTACAGGATATAAAGGTTTTTTGAAGTATTACGCACATAATCCTATAGGTTGGGTGTGCAGCGCAGTATTTTTAATTCTTGCTGCATACTTCTTTCATTCCTTTCAAAAGAAACTGGCAGATGATGAAGTAATGGAGATGAAGATATGGAAGAGAATTTGAATCCCAATGAAGATAATATTTCAACAAAAAAAGACAACTTTTGGCATTTAATTGCTGAAAATGATTTGTTCGAAATGGTCGAAAAGTCAGGGTTTGGAGATAAAGAGTTTGTTCTATTTCAAAAAAGAAGATTGAAAGGCTCACTCTTATCTACTATTGCAGCAATAGTACCAACCTTATTATTAAGTAAGTGGTTTGCGTTTTCCTCTATTCTCTTTTTTATATATACATGGAGAAATTATTATATAAAAGAGAAAAGAGAATATCAGGATAATTTAAGGGAAAAGTTAACTTCCTGGTATGTATTTGAACGGTTGGTTGTTGTTTATCTAAAGGGTGCGCATGAGTCAATATTTGAAGTTTTAAAAAAGGTTCTAGATAGATTAGAAGAAAGTGAGTTCAAAAGTCATTTAGAACGGCTCATTATTGATATTACGGAAGACTCGAAAAGTGTAAATCCTTACTTGAATTTTGCTGAAAGAGCAGCTGGTGGTAACGATGCAGCATTAACCTTTATGACATCTTTATATATTTATAAAAATAGTACTCATGACAGTAGTGTTATAGATGAATTAAGTGATAATGCAAGGAAAGAGATGATGCGAGGGATAGTTGATATTAGAAAAATAAAGGAAAAAGGATTTTATCATTTTCCTACTAAAATAACCATGCTAAATCCAATTCCAATGTTTGGATATATGGCCGGAGTAGCTGTGAATGTATTTATGAATAATATGAACTTCTAAAAGGAGGAATAAAAAATTGTATCAAGAAGATGCGGTAGGGGAATTTAATAATCAGATGCATCTTATGATCATCACTTTTTTTCTTATATCATTAACTATATTTATTATTCAGCATACACAAACAGTAGATATGAAAAATTATGTTGATGGTCAAATAGAAAAATACGGTGGATTGACTAGTCAATCTAGGAATAATATTAAAAATTACTCAGAAAAATATTACGATGGTAGATATGAAGTTACTAGTCTATCAGGATATGAAAAAAAATCATATGGTGAAACCATTGACTATGAAATAACAGGAAAAATTAAAATATTTTTCTTTAATTTGCCTGATCAATTAGTTAAAACAAGAGGTTCAACAGTAAGTCTAGTGAGGTGAGTTTAATGAATAATTGGGCTCGAAATATCATTATGATTTTTGGACTTATTGTTTTTTTCTCTGTTCTATATATCGCTTCAAATTATATAGATTCGATGAAAAATATAGTAATTCTAAGGTATCGAGAGTTAATAAGATTTTAAAAACTAAAGGTGGTGAAAATTGATGAGCTTTGAAGCCAATTCAGATCGTAGTATTAATGGAATCTATTCATTAATCATTGGTGTAGCAATTGGGACGTTGTTATATACAGCCCTACCACAAGTTTTTCAGCATCTAATTGACATTATGAATACAAAAATCAACACAATAAAATAAGCAAAATGATGCATCAATGACACTCATATAATGAGTGTTTTTATTTTGTTTTTTATATCAAATTTAATAAATCTAAGGTGTTTTTAAGGGGGTGAAAACAAATGAGCTTTGAAGCCAATTCAGATCGTAGTATTAATGGAATCTATTCATTAATCATTGGTGTAGCAATTGGGACGTTGTTATATACAGCCCTACCACAAGTTTTTCAGCATTTAATTGACATTATGAATACAAAAATCAACACAATAAAATAGGAAGTTACTCCCCCACTTTTTGTGGGGTATCAATTAAAAAATTTGTTTAAAAAAGGAGTTTATTATATGGTACTATCAAAAATTAAAAATATGGATCCGGTCAAAATGGTTCTTATGGCTGCATTACTAGGAGTGTTTATAACAGTTTTATCTGTTCCAGACGTATTACATGCTACTGCAACCACAGCACAAGTGAAATCAAAGTTAAAAACAGGAGTTACAGCAATACAGGGCGTAATAACAGGACTTGTTGTAGTCGTTGGGATAATAGCAACACAAAAAATAGTTGTTAAACACTTACCTTCAATTGATGATCCACACGTAAAAAATGAAATGTGGAAAGCAATTGGTGGAGTAGTGTTAGCTGTTATTGGTGGGGCAGCCTTAATCTGGATTGTTCCTTGGATTTACTCATTATTTGCATAATCATTTGGTTTAAGAAAGTTAGATTATAGCTTATATAATTTAACTTTCTTTTTTATATTTATTAAGAAAAGGAGGTTCTTATTATGCATGAAGAAATTAAGAATGCTTTGGCCGAAATAATTGGAGACAGGAGCATTAAAGGAAGAGAGTGGTTTTTTCCTAAAAATGTTGATAATAGATATAAAATATTCGCAAATATGACATTAAAAGAAATTTTAAAGTTTATTCTCCCAGCTGCTGTTTTATCTGTAATTGTAGCAATTATTCCACCATACTCTGTTCCTCCTTACTCCAATTTGATTTTTTGGTTTATTAAGTTAATTGTAATTGCAATTATTTTTAGTGTTCCGGTATTCTATGTCAATTACAGACCAGTAAAATATCGAGATAACATTCGTACACAGGACTTCATAAAAGAGTATCTAGAATACAAAAAAATGAAAAAGATGTATTTCATAAAACCTAGAAAAAAACCTTGGGAGAGTGAAATTATTGATTGAGAAAGAGAAATATATTAATGACTTAAGTCCAATTCAAGGAGTATATTCTGATTTTGTTTTTCTAAAGGAATATGCACTTGTTTCTATAATCAGAGTACAAGGTATTAATATGGATTTGCTTTCAATGTATCAGCAAGATTCATTATTTGACGAGTATGGGGCTTTTTTAACTCAAAATGTTCATTATTATCCTCAAACTGTATCTATGAGTGTCCCTATTAAGATAGGAGATTACTTAAGAAAATGGAAAAAACAATATCTAAGGTCAATGCATGATCCTAATTGCCCTGAAAAACTAAGACAACTTAGAGCGAGCTACTTATATGAGTTCCAATTAAAAGAAACAAATCTAGAAATGGCTAAAAAGGAGCACTTTATTATCCTTAAAGAAAAACTAAAAAAAGGGACAGTAGAGTTCCTTGAAGAAGCAGAAAAAAGACTCCGCCAAAAAACCGAAGAGGTTAAAAACTCTATTCATCAAGTGTTAGAACAATACGATGGGGAAGAAGAGGTATTGAGTGCAAGCGAAGCCTTAAAAGTATTACATCAACTATTGGATTATAAAATGTCAATCTATGAATAAGCAAGATGTAAACCATCAAATACTTATAAGGGAGGCTAAAAATATTGAAACCATTATTATCTTTTTTAACAAAAGAACAAAATAATACGGTAAAAGTGAAACAGATAGATGAAATTAAACACCTAGTGGATAGTGAATCAATAGAAAGTAGATACCCCTTTGTTTTTGAATTAAATAGAGAATATATTGCAGCTGGAGGAAATTATATTAAACCGTATGTGATTGTAAGTTATCCTAGTCAAGCAAGAGGAAATTGGTTATCACCGTTGAAGAAATTAAAAGGGAATATAACAATAAGTCAATTTATTGATCCAGCAAATGGGGAGCAATTAAATAACTATTACAACGAAACTATTAAAAATAAAGAAGCTGAATTATTAAGGACCTTGGATTATAAAAAACAGGAAATTATAAAGAGAGAAATAGAGACAGCAAAAAAGCAGCTTGCACAAGCTCTAGATGATCGAAGTAGCTATGTTTATTTATATACTTACATTTTAATTCAAGCTAATACATTAGCAGAATTGAAATCATTAGAGGAAAATTTAAATAGGGTCTTAATTAAAGTAAGTTTAAAAGGAATGACCCCTCACCGAAAAATAAATGATGCCTATTGGTCCTGTTTACCTATAGGACAAAATTTATTAAAAGAATACACTTATGCAATGACTAACTCAATAAGCGCAAGTTCTTTTTTTCCCTTTGATGATAATGAAATATGCGACTTAACACCAACGTCTACTATAGAGGGAATAAACAAGGAAACAAATTCATGGATTGCTATCGACTATAAAAATCCTAAGAAAACTTTAAATAGAAATAAAATAGGGCTAGGGACTTCCGGTGTAGGAAAGTCAACATATCAAAAAGTTTCCTTTTTCAAAGCTGCAGCTGAAGGAGAAGATGATATTTATATTATTGATCCTGAAGATGAATATAGTCCTTATGTTCGAGAATTAGGTGGTACAGTAATCGATGTTTCTAGTGCTAGTAATACTAGAATTAATCCTTTTCAAATTTTCTCTAATACCTTAGTCGATAATTCAGATGATGATGGTGAAGAAATAAAAATGGATGAAGTTTTTATTGAGGGTTTGATCAAACAACGTATTCAACGGATGAAGGGTTGGTTTAAATCAATTAAACCAGGAATGTCACAAGTTGAGATTTCTATAGTTTCCTCAGAAAGTATAAAGCTTTATACAAAATTTAGGGAAGTTAAAGATATAAATAAAATGAAGGTTGAAGATTGGCCAATCCTGGAAGATCTGCTTAATTCATTAGATCATATGAGAGTTAATGACCCTGATAAATTTGAAAAAATTGAGGATTTTTATTTTATACTTGAAGATTATGTATATGGCTCTAGTACATTATTTAATGGTTATACAAACATTAATTTAGACAGTAAAATTGTATCTTTTAACTTAAAACCTTTACAAACGGAAAAAGATGTTCAAAGTGCTGCATACTTTAATATTTTTAACTACCTATGGGATATTATTACAAATAGTCCTCAATCTGTACAATTATTTTGTGATGAATTCCATTTTTTATTGCTTAATGAAGAAAGTGCAGATTTCTTCTTTCAAGCTTATAAGCGATTTAGGAAATATAACGCTGGTGCAACAGTTACTACACAACAAGTAGAAGACTTGTTAAAAGCTCCTAATGGTATTGGTGAAGCCATCATTGGAAATAGTTATACAAAGGTTATATTTGGTTTAGAGGGCCGGGAAGTGGATGTACTAATAAATAAATTAAAAATCCCATTTAGTGAAAAGGAAGTAAATTTCTTAAGAGCTAAGAGACAAGGTGAAGCTCTTATTATTTATGGTTCTAAACGGGCATTTTTACAAGTAAAGCTAACAATGGAAGAAATGAGATTATTAAATCCTAAAAAATATAAAGAAACAACTAATCAGGATCCTTTTATACAACCCGATTGGAAACAGCAAGTCTTTTTATCTCCTAATGAAGTTAATCAATTCTTAGATGAGCTAAGAAAAGAAGGAGAAATTTATTATGAATAAAATCTCAATGATAGATAAATTAACTCTTTATCAAAATAAAACAGAATATAAAGTTGAAATAGATGAGAAGTTTTCAAGTATTGCTAGTTTAGACGAACTAGATGATTTAGAAAATTCTTCATCTGTTTTTTTTGATGTTTTATCAATAGGGAAACAGGGGAACAAAATTTTTATAGTTTATGATGTCCCCAAAGAATATGAATCATTTAATAAAGCAAAGAGATTCGAAAAATTGTTACGGCTACAATTAGTTCAAAAATTGTTGGAGATAAATCCATTATTTGAAAGTGAAAACAAAACTTATTTAGACTTAAACAATATTTTCTTTAAAGATTTTAAGACTATTAAATTACTTTATAGATCAAATGGAAAGATCCCCTATCATTCAGATGTTGATGCATTAGAACAATATAAATTATTTGTTTTAGGATTTATGAGTGAAAAATATCCTTATAAAAAGTTTGTTGTTAATAAAGATAGTGCATTGAAAAAGGAAAACAATAGCTTCCTTTTTGCAGTAAATGCTGCACAGTCATACATTGATTTGAAAGATGTAGTTGAGAAAGAATTAAATAAAACACAAAATGAATATTATAAAAAAATACAATTTAATGTTGATAGTAAGAAGAAAGGGAGAAAGAGAAAAATAATATTATCCCTGTTTTTCATTTTTATTGTTTCCTTATTATTTGTAGGTGGAATGAAACAAAAAGAAGTAGCTGTAGCGAAATCATACGAGAGTCAGATAGATGCTATGAAACTTGATCAAGAAATATATCAAGCTACTTCGGAGCATAATATAGAAAAAGCAATAAAATTAATGAAAAAACGTGGTGATAATAAATCAAAGATTGCAAAAATGCTGGTTGACGTTGGACAGTATGATGAAGCAATAAAAATGGATAAAGATGTGGAAGAATCAGTTATATCCAAACTATATGCTTTAGGCGAAAAAGATAAAATCCTTTCATTAAAATCTAATTCAAATTTTATAGAAACAGAGAAGGATATTGTAAGATATAATATTGATTCTTTAGATTCCAGTATTACACTAATAACTAATAAAAATACGTTAAAAAGATTAGGGCTTGCCTATATTGAACATAACAACATTGATATGGCTAAAGAGGTAGAAAATAGATTGAAGGATAAAGAGTTAGGAAATTATATAAAGAAAGCAGAATTAGAGGAAAAACTTGAGAAATATAATAGTGAACTGTATACATTAAAGGAAAGTAAAAAGGGAAATAATTCTGATAAAATAAAATCTATTAATGATGACATTATTAGTTTACAAAAAGAACTGATTCAATTAGAAGAACAAATGGGGATTGACAAATAATGGACGTTGCTTCAGTAAAAATAATGTTAACAATTGGCCAAACAGCCTATAAACATCGCAAAAAGATAGTAGTTGCTATACTATCTTTTTTTTTATTGATTATTGTTGCAGTAAGAGGAATTATAAGTGATCCAGGTAATACCGGTACTGCGAAAATTAATGATAATGTGAAGGTTTGGCAACCTGTGGTCGAAGAATATGCAGAAAAATATGGGATTGGTGATTATACAGAGACTATCTTAGCTATTATGATGGTGGAATCTGGAGGAAACGGTCCGGACATTATGCAAAGCTCTGAATCCATAGGTTTACCACCTAATTCAATATCAGACCCTGTTCAATCAATAAAGGTAGGAGTCCAACATTTAGCATCTGTTATCAAAGATGCAAAGAAAAAAGGATTAGATTTTTGGACGCCTATACAAAGCTATAACTTTGGTTCCGGTTTTAATAATTACGTTGAAAGTCATGGTAAACAATATTCTTTTGATTTAGCTTCTGGATTTGCAAAAAAACAAGCGAACGGTAAAAAAGTAAAATATGAAAATCCTATTGCTGATTTTAATGGGAATTGGAGATATGCATATGGAAACATGTACTATGTCATGTTAGTTCAAGAATATCTTAGTACTTCTTCCGATATAGGAAATGCAGATGCTTCATATCTTGGCCAAGATAAGTATAAAAAATTAATGAGTGAAGTGCAGAAGTATAATGGTTGGCCATATGTGTGGGGCGGATCCAATCCAAATGTCGGTTTCGATTGTTCAGGTCTGGTCCAATATAATTATAGATTAATTGGTTATAACCTACCTCGGACTGCAGCAGAACAATATAATGCTACCGTTCGTATATCCGAACCAAAGCCTGGAGATTTAATTTTCTTTAAGGGTACAAATTCAAGTCGTCCTTCCTCTGCTATTACTCACGTTGGTATATATATAGATAAGAATAGGATGTATGATGCGTCTGATTCTGGAGTTGGTTATAGTACTTGGAATAGAGGATATTGGAAGACTCACTTTGCAGGTTTTGGAAGAGTGGTTAAGTAGCAATAAATGAGCCATTACCCTTTGGAATGTAGGGAGTTAGGAGGTATGTCATGTTTAAAACTAAATTAATCTTCGGAATGTCTATCGCTTTGGCCATTTCGTTATTTGCAAATATTGCTCTTGGTTTCAATGTTTCTAATGCAGCTAATGTAGCTAATCAAAAAGAAAAGGAGATCGAAAAGTTAAAGCAAAATGGTAGGGAAAATAGTAATTTACAGATAGATGAAAAAACAACGCTGAGCACAGATGTTGACTTGAACAACACCAGAATACTTATCGAAAAATTCTTCAAAGCTCAATTTGAATATAACACAAACACATATAAGGATAGATTTACCAAAATAAAAGAATTTGTGAATAACGAAGTGTACGGTCAACTTACGGCTGCTGGTATACCAGAAACACCAGGAATAAAATTCGAAAACAAAATTAAAGACTTGCAAATATATTTCAATCCTGAACTTCAAGGTACTTCTGGATTAGTAGTATTAGAATCTAAGTATACTGTAGATAAGATTAGAAACCCACCAACCACTCAAATTTATAGAGTTTCCGTTGGGAAAGAAAATGGACAATATAAAATAACTTCACTTGAATTATTAGGTACTTTTACTGCAATAAAGGAGAGTTGATTCTAAATGAAATTTAAAGTGTTTTTATTTACCCTTCTATTTATTTTTCTATGGTATATGAGTATTTTTACTGCAGGATTTCTACCTTTTATAGCTAAGCATAAAAAGGATTTTTCATTAGAAGTATTAAATCAATATATATTAGATATATTATTACATCCTTTTAAAAATATTATAGAAATGATTAGTGTAGCTAACCCTTTAGTTTATATCTGTATGGGAGCTGCATTTTTTATTTTTATTTATATCCTCATTAAAACAAGAGGAAAAAACTATGAAACTGTCGGTGAAAAATATGGTGTTCAAGGTTCCTCAAGATGGGCTAAAAAAGCTGAAATTTTCAAAGTTCCTGAACAAATAACAATTGTTCCAAGTATAGATATGTATGCTGAGTTAAAGAAAACATTAAAAAATAATAGTAATTCGGAATATATAAATGAGGTGAAATAATGGGTGTAATTGAAGAATCAAATATCAGTGGTATCGTCATGGGGATTAAAGATGGAAAGGCCTTAATTCAACATGAAACAAGCAAGATAGCAAATCGAAATTACTATGTTGTCGGAGGACCAGGCTCTTTTAAAACTCAGTCGTTTGTTTTAACAAATATGATTAATATAACAGATTGCAGCATTGTTGTTACGGACCCAAAAGGTGAAGTATATGAAAAAACAGCAAAAATAAAAGAAGCACAAGGGTATGAAGTGAGAGTCGTGAATTTCAAAAATATGGCGTTATCTGATCGATATAATCCATTTGGATATGTAAGAAAGGATTTAGATGCCACAACGGTAGCTAATACCATTGTTAGTGCAAAAAATGATCCTAAACGAAAAGATATCTGGTTTAATGCACAGTTAGGATTACTAAAATCACTTATTCTGTATGCAAGAACTGAATTTGAACCCAAGAAGCGAAATATGGAAGGAATTCTAGACTTCCTACAGGAATTTGATCCTGAGGCTAATGCCGATGGAGAAAGTGAACTAGATGATATCTTTATGTCTTTAGATAAAAGACACCCTGCACGAAGAAGTTATGAATTAGGATTTAAAAAGTCACAAAAAGAAACGAGAGCTAGTATTATTATTAGTTTGCTTACGACAATTGGGGACTATGTAGATGATGAGGTTTCCAGTTTTACTAGCTGTAATGACTTTTTCTTTGAAGATATCGGAAAAAAGAAGGTAGCACTTTATGTTTTAATCCCTACAATGGACTCAACTTGGGAGGGTTTAATTAACTTATTTTTTACTCAAATGTTCCAAGAACTTTATTTATTAGGAGATAAACATGGGGCTAAGTTACCGGTACCATGTGTTTTTTTATTAGATGAATTTCCGAATCTAGGACGATTTAATAATTATGAAGAGTTTCTTGCAACGTGTAGGGGATACCGAATAGCATGTTGTACAATCTTACAAAATAACACTCAATTGATGGATAAGTACGGAAAAGATAAGGCTGAATCCATATTAGGGAACTGCGCAATTAAAATTTGCCTTGGTAACGTGAATGAAACTACAGCAGCATACTTTAGTAACCTAATGGGGAAAACCACTGTTAAAGTTGAAACAGGAGGAAGTTCCATATCAAGAGGTGGAAAAGGAAGTAGTTCTAGTAGCTCTAATTATTCGTATTCCCAACGTTCCTTAATGAATGCTGATGAAATATTAACGATGGATGAAAAAGAGAGCATTGTAATTATTGCTGGTAAATATCCGATTAAGTGTAAAAAAGCAATTCAATTTGAGATATATCCAGGACTCGTCGATGAATACGAAGTTTCGCAGATGGATTATAAAAGGTCATCAAGTGAGGACGTTAAGCGCTATATGGAAGAGCAAGAACGTCTATTTTTTTCAAAAAAGGATAATGAATTAGTGGCTAAACAAGAGGAACAAATTAATAACCAAGAAATTGCAGAAGAAGAGCAAAAACAAGCAATAGATTTAGCAAGGGAAAGAATAAAAGCTTATCAGGAGTCTTTCGGTGTAATTGACAATATTAGTAGCGATAAAAAAGAAGGTAGATTATTATGAGTTGGCTAACTGGAAAACTTAGTGATGTTATCACTGGAACACTGAATGATTGGGTAGAAGAGTTTATGAATTTCCTTCTATCCTGGATAAATAAGTTAGTTTTTTCTTTACCAAGTAATAAATTTGCTACTACTACTGTAAATTTTTTTATATGGTTCGCAAGTATATTTGCTATAGTAATAGTCTTATATAAGATTATTGAATATATCATAAATACTCAAAATGGTACACAACAATATCCTCTTGATGAAATACTGTTAAGGGTAGTCAAAAGTGCTGGCGGTATGTTGGTTTTACCTTGGATCTTAAAATTTGTGTTTGTCGATATTGCCTTGCCTATCGCAAACTATTTTGCAGCTGCAGGAACTGATTTTAACGGAAAAGGAGGATTTAAAGCAATTGAAAGTGCATTAATGGCGGCACAGTTAGGAATATCCGGTGGTGGAATAGTGTTGCTTGTTCTATTAATCTTCTTTTTATTTGCATTTCTTATGTTCTTGTATTCTGTTTGTGTGTTTTATGCTGATTTTATCATAATGCAAATACTAACGGCTCCGGTAGCGTTATCAATGATTGCAGATGATAATAATTATTTTCAGGTTTGGTGGAGGGAGTTATTATCTCAAGTAACATCGTTACTTATAAAACTATTTCTAGTTACGCTAGTAATAAATATCCTTTTTACAGGTGGAAATATTATGCTGGCTATTGGTGCCGGGGCATTAATAATTAAAACACCATCTGTATTAAAAAACATGTGGTATGGTGGAGGCGGTACAAGAGGGATATCAAGAGGTGCCGGTTCGGCAGTTTCCATGTCATCGAGAATGTTACTGACGAAGTTTTTAAAATAGATTTGGTAAATGGTAGGGGGTGATTCTTTTGTTTCTAATTCTATTCAAAAGAGTAATTGGGGCAGATGATTTCCAAATTGAATTAGAGAAACCATTGAAGTTTACAGTGGCTAATCAGTCATTAAATGAATTTGCTCAAAAATACAAAACGACTGGCAAGATAATAAAAATAAAATATCGAATTTTAGATGCGGTAAATGGTGATACATTATTTAATTCGAACATTACCATAAATCAAGAGTTTGATAATCTCTATTCTGAGATTAAAAATAATGCAAGTGCTCCTAAATCTGTGGTCGATTTTATATATAAAATTGAAAATGGAGAAATACTAGAAAAAGAGATCTTTAGTATTGAAGAAAAAGATAGAGAACAAAAAGGTGAATTAGAAAAGCTTGAAATTGAAAAACGTAGTATACTGCAGAACATTAAAGCTCAAGAGAAGGAGAGCCAATTAAGAGAAGAAGAATTTCAAAAAACAATGGATGCTTTACATCAAGAGATGATTGATATTGAGCAGAAATTAGCATTAAAGGAAAAAGAAGAAAAAGCTAAAGAAAAGGAACGTCTTGAAAGGCTAAGTGAATTAGAAAATAAAAAGAAAAAGGCAGAGGAAATTGCGGAACAAAAAAGGGAAGAAGATAAAAGGAAGAAAGAGCAGCATGAAGCCAGATTAAAAGAGTTAGAAGAAGCAGCCAATGAAGCTACATATCAACTTGAACTAATTCGTCGTGAGCTTAAAAAGAAAGAAGCTGAACGTCAAGCAGAACTTACTGAATTGGAGGAAAAAAGAAAGGAAGCTGAACGTCAAGCCCAATTACTTAAAGTAGAAGATAGTAAAAATGAGATTTTATATAAAACAAAAAAAATAGATTTACAAAAGAAAAGAGATGTTGAAGCAAACATAATTTCTGAGGTCAATGTGTCACCCGAATTACCAAATCTTGAAGGTTCTGCTACTTTAGATAAACGAAAGCTACATTTAGAAAATGTTACATCCGGCATGATACGGTTTGCAAAATTAATTCGAAACCATATTAATTCTAATTTAGAGGCTAAAAGAGAAAGGCAAAATATCAAATTACAAATAGAAAAAGCTAAGATTGACTTTATAGCTGAACTACAAAAAGATAAGTTGGAACAAGAAAAAATGTTAAATAAGGAGCGCATAAAAAGGGAGAAAGAAAAGGCTGCCTTGGCTCGGAAAGAAAAAAGATTTCGAAAGGAAATGCAACAATACAAATTCCATAATAAGAAGTTAAGTGTGTTTAAAAGGTTAATAATACTTTGTCTTATAATAATTGCAAGTAAATATATGTACGATTCTTACTCACCTTTTACTGAATTAGTAAATCATATTTGGTCCGTTATAGTAGATAGCAAAAGTAAATATTTTAATTAAAGAGATGCATAATTTTTATGTATCTCTTTTCCATTTTGAAAGGAGTTTGTAACAGATGTACGTAGATGAGGATAAAGTAAAAATTGCAAATAACGTATCTATTGTTGACTATCTTCAATCGATTGGAGAACCTTTAAAAAGTGAAGGGAACGGTTATTATCGACACAGAGACCACGATAGTCTAGTGGTAAATGATCGAAAGAACTTCTTTTCCTGGAATAGTCAAGGTGTATCCGGAAATGCTGTTACTTATCTAATGAATATGTACGATATGACTTTTCAAAATGCAGTTTTAAAAATTAATGAAGATATAGGTCAATATAAAATTAATAAACATGAAAGGAAGGAACCTGTATATCCCTTAACATTCGATTATAAGGTCAAAGAAGTTAAAACGACTGAAAATATACGACATTACTTAATTAAGGATAGAAAAATTGATGAAGAAATAGTGAATCAACTTATTCAAGCTGATTATATAGTTGAAGATATTTATAAAAATGTAGTGTTTAAATGGAAAGAAAAAGGTGAAATAATAGGTGCCAATTTACAAGGTACAGTTATTATTCCTGAAGAAAAAAGAATTAGACCAGACCGCCCTTATTTTAAACATGTACTACCTACAACAAAAGAAGCTACTTTTAACGGTTTCAATATCAGTAAGGGATATCCAGAAAATTTATATTTCTTCGAATCACCCATTGATCTATTGAGTTATTTATCTTTAAAGAGGCATGAGTTACGTAATTGCAAATTAATAAGTATGGATGGACTAAAACAACAAACTGTTCTTGCAACTATTAAAAGGGTAAGAGAAGAATTAAAGGAATATAACAGGGATATTTCTTCTATAAAACTATGTGTTGATAATGATGCTGCAGGATTGGATTTTATAAAGAAAATGGAATCATATCAATATAAGAGAATAGATAAGAACTTGGTGGATATTAAGACCGATATACCTTATCTTCCTAAAGGGGAAGTAAAATGGGATTGGAATAATGAATTAAAAAGTATTCGTTCTTTTAAAAAAAAACATGAATCAGAATTAAGTTGTAAGATGTTGGGTTAAATTCTCAGTGATAAATGAAGCGTATTGAGGGTCTATTTTTATATTTAAAAAGGATCCTTTTTTTATTAATAATAAAACTAAGAAATGAGGTATTTTTTATGGAATTGTTTGTTTGTGAAAAACCATATGTGGCAAGAGAGTTAGCAACAGCTATATCAAAAGGTTATGAGAGTAAAGAAGGATATTGTGAAGGAAAAGATGGGAAAATTTATACGTATGCTTTCGGGCATTTAGTAAGTTGCGTTATGCCGGAGGAAATTAACCGTGAGTGGGGATGGAAGGGTGATATTTCGAGCCTTCCGTTTTTTATTCAAGATATTCCTTTAAAAGTAATTGATGATCCAGGAATCAAAAAGCAGTATAACACGATAGTCAAACTCATGAAAGAAGCATCCATAATTTATATAGCTACGGATGCAGGAAGAGAAGGAGAACACATTTTTAGAAAGATATATGAGCTTAGTGGAGTAAAAAAGCCATTAAAACGATTGTGGATTCAAGATATGACTAATGAGGGTATAAACAAAGCGTTTAAGAATTCGAAAGATGGAAAGATGTATGAGGGTTTA
Organism: Heyndrickxia camelliae; assembly: GCF_002844575.1. Lineage (GTDB taxonomy): Bacteria > Bacillota > Bacilli > Bacillales > Bacillaceae_C > Margalitia > Margalitia camelliae. The sequence goes on along the minus strand of NZ_PIQO01000023.1, from coordinate 24,890 downwards.
GCCCTAGCCGGAAAGTTAAGAGAAGAATCCGATCTATTAGTAGGACTTAATGCAACGCAGCTGGTAACTAGATTAAGTGGAAGTTCTAATGTTCTAAGTTTCGGTCGTGTTCAAACTCCAACATTATCAATGGTTGTAAACAGGGACAAACAAATCGAAAACTTTTCGAAGACAGTTCATTATTCTATATGCGCCAAGGATAAGTATGGTTCAAAATTTGAACTAGTCTTAGATAAAGATAACTATCTTACAAAACAGCAAGCAGAATACATTAAGAATTTATTAGGGAATAGAACCAATCTCAATGTCTCAACTCAAAATAAAAAAGAAAAACCCGAAAAGTTATTTGATTTGACTGAATTACAAAAGTTTATGAATGAAAAATATAAATGGAGTGCAGATAAAACATTAAACATTACTCAAAAACTATATGAAAAAAAATATGTAACTTATCCTCGTACCTCATCGCAGTATATTGCGAATGATTCGGAATTACCACAGTTACTTCAGAAACATTCATCACATGAATGGGTCAAAACAATTATTGACAACGGTTATGATATAGAAAAATCCTTTGTGAATCCTGAGAAAGTTACTGATCATGAAGCAATTATTATTACATCAAAGGTTGCTGAAAATATAAGTGGAGATGAAAAAACTTTATATGAAGTTATTTTTACAAGATTTATTGCTGCTTTCTATCCACCGGCAATTAAGGAAGAAGTAACAGCGATATTTAATGATGGAGAATACAAATTTCAAGCAAAGGAAACAGCACTTATTGAATTAGGATGGAGATTATTGATTGGGGATGAACTTCAAGAGAGTACCCTAAAAAATATAGGATTAAGAGATGTGGGTGAGTATTTTATAGTCGAAAAAGAAACTAAACCACCAAAACGTTATACAGAAGCAACCTTACTACATGATATGAAACATGCTGGAAAATTCTTAGATGATGCTGAAGATAGGAAATTATTGAAGTCAGTAGAGGGAATTGGGACAGTTGCAACCAGGGCATCCATTATAGAAACATTAGTAAAAAGAGGATATATTGAGAAAAAAGGGAATAACTTAATTTCAACACCATTAGGTCGAGAAATTATTGGTATGATGCCAGATTCATTTTCCTTATATAGTGTTAAACTAACTGCATTCTTTGAAACCTTGCTTTCTGAAATTGAACGTGGGGAAATCAATAAACAGGTTTTCTATAATGAATTGGAAGGTTTAATTAAAACGATATCCAGTGAAATAAGAAGTCATACAAAAAAGGTATCTGTACCAACGAAGGAAGTTATTGCTTTATGTCCGAAATGCGGTAAAGAAATGTACGAAAATACTAAATCATACTATTGCTCTGGATATAGTGAAGGCTGTAAAGTAAGCCTTTGGAAAAATGGATTAGAGAAACTTGGAAAGAAAACAATTACTAAAAAGGAAGCCAATAAATTACTTTCTGGCAAAGTAATCAGTGTTAAGCTTAAGAGTAAAGCAGGGAATCCATATAGTAAAAATGTCATCTTCAATAAAGAAAAAGGATGGGTAGAATTTGCAAAATAAATTCTACTCATTTTTTTATTTTATAAAGAGGTATTACTTAATTAAAAGAAGGGAGCTTATTTATGAACAAACGACAAAAGAAAAAGAGGAACATTTTGATAGATCATAATGAATCTCTTGAAGCATTTGTAAAATCCATCTTAATTGAAAAAGAAGAATTTGACGTAGATATTTATGGTTATATTGTGAGATTTACTGAAGAGGAACCTGTTTGGAGTATATTTTTATGCAGTAAAATTAAGCAAAAAACTTATTATTATGGATACTACCCTTTGAAAATTACAAACATGATTGATTTTACAGACACATTGACTTTATTCGCTAAAAATAAAATAGAGCTTATTGTAAATACAGACAGTTATTTTTATGAACCTACTAAGTCTATGCAAGAAAATCAAAGCAATCTATTATTAGAAGAAATTAAAGTAGATACAGATAATACATTAATTAAAGATAAAAAAATGAAAAAATATAGATTAGGTTATGATTATTTGTTTTTACCTAGTAAATCATTTTCTTATAAAGAGGAACTTATTGGGGCTATGAGTATTAATGTATTATTTAAAGTTATTGATGATGATGGAAATGAAAAGTTATTTGAATCAGAAGAATTAAAAGATCAAGTAACTAATCTTATTACTGGCAAGCAATGTTATTTATATGAACTGTTTAGATGTTCTGTTGATAAAGAAAAAATAGTAAGGTTTGATCCTAATATCCCTTTGATAAAAGACTTCAAGTACTCATTACAATTTGAGATAAATTCTTATACAAAGGATTTAGATAAAGGTACATTAGAACCTGTATTTATTTCTGAAGCTGAATTTATGGAAATCATGAGAAATAATTTTGATTTATTTGATAATGTAGATAATAATTCTGCGCAAACTACTTCGTATTTTATACAAGAGATTAATCCCTAAAATGATATATTAGGGATTTTTTTGAAATTTGCAATCTCTTACGTGTGCAGAGATAATAAAGTTGTTTAATTTACAATAAGGTCATTTAAAAAATAATATAGTTGTTTAAAAATCCTTCTTCCACTAAAGGGGCAGGATAGTACAATAAGGATTTTTGGTAAAGATTGTAGCTCGGATTCTATATAAATAGCAAACAAATAATCTCAAAGAATAAGAAAACCGACACAATATAAATTGGTCGGTTTTTTCTTATATAGATTAAACTCTACGTTGATGCGTTGGGATAATACACTCAGGCATCATGTAAGAATTAATCCATCTACCTGCACGAAAATGCCCTTTTACAGGGTGTGCAGAACGGATGTGTTCTCTGACTGTTGTCATAGTCCGTTTCCTCCGGTTTTTCAGATTTAGGAGGCATACGGTATGTAGAACTTATGTCACATTTTCTTGATGTTCTATCTTAAAAAGCATTTTCCATTTGCTTTTTTCTATGTTCTTATGATATTCTTGTAACTGCGAGGAAACAAAAGTATCAAAGAGTGACAAAGTGGCTACATCTGTACACTCCCACTCCTAAGTATAGCAGATATTGTGTTTTTTTGTCAATTTTTTATTTATATTGACATGAAAACGCTTACATAATGTAGTAACCCGTGAAATAAAGACCTTGTTTTAATTTAGAAAAAAGGTCTTTATTTTGTAACTGTTGAGACTACAACTTTTTCGGAGAGAGTTCCGAAGAGTCATTAGTATTTCCTTTTATGCCTACTGTATCTATCTATTTTGATGATACAGATGGTCATTCGATAGAATTTATTGCAATTTTGTGAAAACACGTTCTTAAACCATCGGGTGCTTTAGTTGAAGAAGAATTAAACAACTTTATTATTCATTTTTTTAATGTAAACACATTTATATGAATAGAAATTAAACAACTTTAAGGAGCCTTTCTGCAATAAAATATTGCAAGGCTCCTATCTTTTAAAACAAAATTCAATAACTTTATTATCACTAAACATTACGAAATTAAAAATATCCATATATAACCTATATTATCAATTTTATAAATCGATATATTAAATGAATATAAGTTAAGGAGGATGTTGTTGTGATTTTTAATTACGCTAATAGTGGAGATATTCTATATGGAGTAGAGATTTATCGTTTTAGATATAACGGTCGTGCTGCCGCGGATATTAAGATATTAAATATGATAGATGATAGTGCTTTTATTTTTGAAGTAGAAATTGAGGATAATATAAAACTACAACGTGCCAACATAAGAAATTTCGGAATGGATAATCGTGAAATTAGAGAAATGTTGGGTGTAGAGATTAATGAACCCATAAAAGATAGAAAAGAAGCATTGCAAATGGCTATTGATTGGACTAGCTTTATATTGGAGGAATTTAGTGATATATCCACTAAAATTCAAGATAATAATTATAGATAATTACTAAAATTAAGTTAATTAAACCAAGGGATATTTTGCTCCCTTGGTTTTTTAATTATCGCATAAAATATTTTTGTTCAATCAGGGTACACCCTGTACAAACAGAAGAGAAACTAGTAAAATTAATATATAGAAATGTTCAAATAGGGTTGTTCAATGATTAATAAAAAATTAAGGTTATAAAATTAGTGCAATATCTAAAGTAAGGTTGAAATTTTTTTATATTTCAAAATGTAAAGTTACTTAAGAAAATTTTGTGCGGGAGGATTTCAATGAATGGCAAAAATTATGAAAAGTTTAAGGGTATTGTGACTAAAACTGATTCAGAAATTAGCCCTAAATTTGAAATTGATTTCAATAAACTTTCAGAATTAACAAATCATCATGGTGAGTTTTTAAAAAAAGTAAAAAAATATTATGAGTTAGAAAAAAATCGGTATCAAAATATTGAGGTTTATATAAGTGAAACTATGAAAGGATTTGGTCAAGGAGGGGATGATATCGAAATTGATATTAGGATATGTGTAGTTTTTTATGACGATACTCATATTTGTTTATTTGGTTGTCACGCCAATCACGAGAAATATCCAGATATTCTGAAGAGTAAACGTTTCATCACAAGGAGAAAACCTATATGACTATTTTTATTAGTGCGTTATTTGGAGGGTTACAGTATCCCGATACATTCACTCTAGTTATCGAAACGCCAATAATTTAATGAACATTCCGAACATTACATGGAGTTAATTCAGTTGAAAAATTCTAGACAAAGAAAGGAGAAATGAAAAATGAAGTGTGAATTTTGCGGTAATGAAACAAACGAGAATGATCCTTATCCTACGGTTTGTGAAAGTTGCTATGATGAAATAAACCTTGAAAATCCTTTTGGAGAATGGATAAATTACGAGTAATCTTATGTCATAATACGAAGAAACTACGCAGATGAACAATATATATGATTATCTTCTACATAAAGGGGGAACTGTTCGTGAGGTATCAGTTAGGAGCTAGAGAAAGAGAGCGTTTATTAGAGTCATTACCCCTTACCGACGAACAAAGAGATTTTCTAATTCATCATGTCAAAAGAGGTAAGAAAACTATTTTTGCTAATATTATGGCCAAAGATAAGGGGATTGTTTTACCTGGCCAGACTACCAATGAAGAGATAGAACAACTTTTAGATGAATGGATTCTAGATGATTATATTGATAATGGATTTGTGAATCCGGAAACACGTTGTGAGTGTGGCCGGCCGTTAAGGTATCAATATATTGTAAGACACAAGACTACAAATGAAAAAAGACGATTTGGAATTGATCATTTTGAAGAACATACCAATATATCTTCAACCATCATAAAAGATATTTTAAAAGGGTTCCACACTATTGATTATGAATTGGATGAACTGTTAGTTAAAATTAGTGAAAATTGGTCGTTAAGCGAGGTTGTTCCTTATTTACCTAATGAATTTAAATTATCTGAAGGTATAAAACAATATATTGATAATGATATTCCATTATTGGACAGACAGATTGAACTATTGAAAAAGGAAATACGATTGTTCGTCAACCAGCCTCAAAGATTAATAGATATAGTTCCTTCTAATGTTGAGAAAAGTCTAGAAAGACAAGAGAATGATCAAATTTCATTTGATTTTGGAATAGATGATTCGATTCATGAAGTTGCAACTACATTAGATAATAATAATGTGCAAATAAATTTAGGATTAACCCTAGAGGATCAAATATTTCAATTTGTCCAAGAAGGAATATCAAGTGCAAGGGTGATTTGTGAATTACTTATAAAACATGAACAAGTTTTCTCAGTTCGATACATTACTGGAAAGCCTAAAATCTTTGTACGAGTTTGTCAGTATTTAGACTCACTAGTAGATCAAGGAATAATAAAAAATAGAGAAATTTTAGGTACTGACGATAGGATATACAATATATGAATTGAAATATTTTATGTTTTGAAAGTGATATAAAAAAAAGAAAGGTGAGTATCATGAACTGTCCTATATGCGGAACTGGTATATTAGAAAGATTTTGTTTTTTTTCTCTGAAGGATAAAAAATGGCATATTACTAATGAAGAAAATAATAATGAGTTAGGGATTACAATGCTTGTGTGTAGCTTAGATGAATGTGGTTATACAAAAATGAAGGCAGTACCTGGAACATTATCCACGGCCAAGCGAATAATGAGAGAAGAATTGTATAAACAATATAATCTCTGTAGTTCAGGTACTGAAGCTAGTTTAACATAGAAAAAAGGCACATGTAAAAATAATTAAGAGACATGTAGAAGGATTGGTAAAAATGATATTTGGATATGCTAGAGTAAGTTCTGCTGATCAAAATCTAGAACGTCAGCTAAAAGAATTAGAGGAATATGGATGCGAGAGAATCTACACTGATAAACAATCTGGAAAAGATTTTTCACGTGATGGATACAAGGAAATGCGTTCTAAAATGCGATTTGGTGATGTACTAGTAATCCATGATCTCAGCAGATTTGGCAGGAATAAAAACGATATTATGGTTGAATGGAAGAGTTTAATTGACGATGAAATAGATATCGTTGTTTTAAATATGCCAATTCTTGATACACGTAAATATAAGGAGCTAGAAGGTATTGGACAGCTAGTATCAGACATCGTGCTTTCATTATTATCATGGATGGTGGAAGAAGAGAGAAAACGTATTCGTACAGCTCAACGTGAAGGAATCGAAATAGCAAAATCCAAAGGCATATATAAGGGTGGAAAAAAACAGTATCATGCCGGAGCCACAGGAAAAAATAAAATCATTTATGATGAAATTGTCCGCCTATTAAATGCTAATGAATCCATACAAAATATTCATAAACGAGTAGGTGTATCTAGGAATACAATATATAGTATTAAAAGAGAATTAGAATTACACAATGTAAAAAGAGATTGATATGATATAAATATTTGTAGTTAGGATTAGTTGGTATATTTCTAATGAGAGTGAAAACACATTAATTCAACGGTGACCGCCTCGCTCTTTTAAAATAGAATGAGGCGGTTTTTCATTGCTGTTGTATATGGAGAGAAGGGAGTTATTTTACAAGTAAAGAGTAAGATACTCCTTTTTTACTTTTTATGTTTATCAATAAATTGGGTTATTGCAGCAGCCATTGAAATAGTTCCGGTTTTAATTTCTTCATATATATATGAAATTATTTCAGACCATGAAAAATCGTCTTCATATGGATTGTTAGCGTTAATAAATTTTATAATCTTTTTTAATTCTTTAATTTTACCTGGGGGCATATTTTCCCTTAAATATTTTTTTAAATATTGATTAATTATGATGGGATTTTTTAAACCGTATTCTAATAATAGAGCAGTAGCTTTGGATGAAGTTACATCTAAGGAATAGGCAAGTCTTTTTATTAATTCATTTGTTTCTTGCTTGAATCGGATTGTTACTCTATCAGTAGATTCGCTAAATTTTTGTCTCTGTAAAGACGGTCTCTCTAAGTTTCCGAAATAAACCGTATTATTAAATTGGTATGTTCTCCTAAAATTCTCAGACAAGACATCGATTACCTGCTTAGAGTATATACCAGCTTCACAGATAAATTCGGCGACATCTTTAATAGGGGTATCGGTTATATAAGATATTCTACAGATTGTTTCTTTGAGATTTATTGTAATTGTGGGTTTAATAGTTACCTTTTTATCAGATCTAGTCTTTCTCACGCTCAACATTTTGTAGTTCCCTCCATGAAATCTATAAGTCAGTGTCCTTCTGTCCCAAGTCTTTTTTAATAGATTATGTTCTTAATAAACAAATATGTATAAAAAAATTAGAAATTGGCGATAAATAGAATAAATTCAGAACAGTTCGTGGAGGGGTAAATAGTGACAAAAGCAGAGGCAAAAAAAATAGCTAAAATTGGTATTAATGCAAGTAAAAAAAATGGACTTCCAGTCCGAAAAAAAGGAAAGGCTAAAAAATAATACTGTGAATATATATTAGGGTGCCTTAGTTCCAAGCGTTACTTTGAAAAATGAAACATAATCAAAAAACCGTCATTTTGGTCAATATTTTTCAAAATAACGGTTTTTAATTTGGTTGCAGTATAAGGAGAAAAGAGAGAGTTTTTGATTAAACCTTTTTTCTTTAAAATTTCATCATTCTTATTTGTTCTTGGTAAAATTGGTTTTTATATGTTGAAATAGGCCATATCCTCCAGATAAAGTAAGTATTGCAATTACTACCCACTTGTTTTTAATCATTAATTCTAAAAGCTGTCTTTCTTCTGAATTCGTTTGTTGTTTAAAAGATTCAAGGTCCTCGTTTTCCTTTAATAATTGGTCCACAAACACAACTTTTATTCCTAAAATAAATCCAATAGCAAGCCAAATTAATAGCAGGATGCCAACATAAAACAAATAATCCCCTCCTAACTGTTCAATTTTCCTAAGATTGATTATAAGTCTTAATCCACTAAAGATATCTCATTTAATCAAAATCAAACAATTTGATTCTTACAATATACCGTACAAAGGGAATTTTGAGATCGCTTTTTAAATGAAATCAAATATTCTTTTGTAGAACACTCTTTTCAATGATGCTGTTATTATGTCGATATTTATATTATTAGAAAAATGTTGAATTAAATTTTATTTTATAGTATTTTTAAATAGAAAAGTAGAATTAAATTATACAACGATTGTGAGGTGAAATTAATGCACAAGTATCAAAAGAAGACTGAAGTTGTTGAAATGGAAAAAACAAAGATGAGATATATAGCCTTCTACCAAATTGTGATACAGGAGATTACTTTTTTCACCAAGAGGATTTGTGCATACATACTCCAGATGGAATTAAGGCTGTAAATGTGGGTGATTACGTCATAAAAAATTTAAATGGAGAGTTTTATTCATGTGAACCGGATCTTTTTGAAAAAAGCTACAAAAGAATTTAGGTGAATCTGTAGTACTTTTTAATAGAAAGGATGAAATATAGGAAAATGAATGTAAAGAAATTAAAGAAAAAATTACTTGGTGCAGCTTTTTTGGGATTATTAGGGGGAGCTTTGTTGTTTGAGGGTAATGGTGGACATGCATTTGCTGCAACCACTGGAACAACAATTGTTTCTGGTTCTATTTCAGGAGGGGATTTAGATTTAGTCGCTCCTGCAAGTGCATCTTTTTCTGCAGTTAATTTAAACGGATCTGTTCAAACGGCTAATGCAAATCCAGGAACCTTGTCAATTACAGATGCAACAGGAACAGGTGAGGGCTATAGAGTTACTGTTCAAGCAACACAACTTACTGAAAAAGCACCTAGTGGTGGTTTTGCTACTGGAACCACAGCAAACGTTTTACCAAAAGGCCTTTTAACTTTAACAAGTGCTGGTGGTTCTATATCAGCAAATTCAGGAACGACTGCAACGGCGCCTAAATTCAATGGAACATCTTGGATTATTGATAATGGTTCCGCAACAACGATTGTAACAGCTAACAAAGGAGAAGGATTAGGAAAATTTGACGTTAGTTTTCCTACGAATGGTTTATCTCTTAATTTAAATCCAAATACTGTAATGGTCGATAAAACGAATTATCCAACAGGAGCAACTCCTTATCAAACTACTATAACGTATACGATTATTAGTGGACCTTAATAAGCTATAAACACAAAAAAGGAGGTAGATGCATAATTGTATCTACCTTTGAATTTTTAGGGTGGGATAAATGAAAAAAATATTGCTATTTCTTACAAGTATAATGTTGTTTATATTTTCAATTAATACCGCAAGTGCTAAAACAAACGATATTAAGACGAAGAATTTAGATTTCTCTGTATCACTAGAATTACCTAAAAATCAAGAAAAGGGAATAGAAAGTATCTTTAGTTTAAATGTTAAACCAAAGCAACATCAAACAGTATATATTAATTTAAAAAATAATACTTCAAAACCTATTACCGTAGAAATGTCTCAAGCAAACGCTCTTAACTCTCCTTCAGGTGGAATAAATTATACAAATAAAAGAAAAGATGATTACTCTCAACTGATTGATTCAATGTTTTATATGGATAACAAAATTAATATTCCAAAAGAAGTGAACTTAAAGGCTTATGAGAATAAGCGCATTCCCATTACAATACATGTTCCATCAATAGATCAAGGAACGTTATTAGGTGGTATAATATTTCATTCAAAAACCGTCCATTCAAACAGTAATGGCCAAGGCTACAGTGCCAAAGTAAGTATTGACAGAACAATTGCTATTAAACTAAATCTATCAAAGGAAATAAAAACTGTTCCTCTTAAAATTAGCAAAGTTGAAAGCGAGAACTTAGGCAACAGAGTTAATGTAGCATTTAACCTAGAAAATAAAAATGCATCCATTTTTCAAAATGTACAAATCAATTATGAAATCAGTAAAAAAGGAAAAATGATTTTTTCTGGAGAGATTCCTAGTTTTAATGTGGCTCCGAAAACTCAAGTAAAAATGCAGATTCCCTGGAATGCAGATGAGATCACACAAGGAAAATATCATTTAAAGATTAAACCTACTCCACAAAGTGAGGGAATTTCTCAAGATTTTAGTGTAACCAAACATAATTTAAGTACTTTATCAAAACAAAGTGGAGAAAAAGTAGTGACACCAATAAGTAGTATTCCATTTTATGCGTATTTTGTAGTTATCTTAATCATAGTTGGAATAGTCTATTGCGCATACCTATTTGGAACAAAAAGGAGAAAAGAAGAAGAAAATAATAAAAGAGCTGCTTAAATTAAAGGATGGTGTATCAATAAAAAATGAAAAAGGTTATAAAAACTATAGTTTGTTTAGTATTATTAGGCAACCTATTTTATTTGTATGGACACCCCACGTTTGCTAAAACACTATCAACACCATATACGTTCGCAGAAAGTACAAATCAAAATCAAACACAAAGAGTTACAATTTCTAATTTAAGTCAAGTTAATAGTGTTACGGTTGACAATGGAAACGTAACATACAGCGTCGATGGAAATGATATTACTTTAAACCTTTCCAAAGGCACAGGGTATCAAGTGCAGACAGGAGGTACTTATACACCAGCTGATAGTAAAACGGTAACTGATACAAGAAGTACAAGCCCTGGGGGTAGTTCAAGTTCGTTACCTTCATCAATTTCTTATAATAGTGGAGGTTATACAGGTACCTTAACTGGTGGAACGGCAACAGTTACATCAGGTACTTATACACCAGCTGATAGTAAAACGGTAACTGATACAAGAAGTACAAGCCCTGGGGGTAGTTCAAGTTCGTTACCTTCATCAATTTCTTATAATAGTGGAGGTTATACAGGTACCTTAACTGGTGGAACGGCAACAGTTACATCAGGTACTTATACACCAGCTGATAGTAAAACGGTAACTGATACAAGAAGTACAAGCCCTGGGGGTAGTTCAAGTTCGTTACCTTCATCAATTTCTTATAATAGTGGAGGTTATACAGGTACCTTAACTGGTGGAACGGCAACAGTTACATCAGGTACTTATACACCAGCTGATAGTAAAACGGTAACTGATACAAGAAGTACAAGCCCTGGGGGTAGTTCAAGTTCGTTACCTTCATCAATTTCTTATAATAGTGGAGGTTATACAGGTACCTTAACTGGTGGAACGGCAACAGTTACATCAGGTACTTATACACCAGCTGATAGTAAAACGGTGACTGATACAAGAAGTACAAGCCCTGGGGGTAGTTCAAGTTCGTTACCTTCATCAATTTCTTATAATAGTGGAGGTTATACAGGTACCTTAACTGGTGGAACAGCAACAGTTACATCAGGTACTTATACACCAGCTGATAGTAAGACTATTACAGACTATCCTCTTGAAAAACCTAAAGGTTCAGGTCCAAATGCATTTCCTTCGACAGTAAATTATAATAGTGGTGGATATTCAGGCACACTTACTAAATATTTTTTTTGTGGTACGTGTAACGTGGATGTAATGTACTATGAGGGTACAGTAACCAAGCCTGCATCGGATACTAGGGTTTGGACTAAAACTTATAGTGGTACAGTAACCAAGCCTGCAGTTGATACGAGAGTTTGGACTAAAACTTATAGTGGTACAGTGACAAAGCCCGCAGTTGATACTAGAACTTATGAAACAAGATATCAATATAAAGTTACCATAAATTATAATCAATATTCTGGTACCAACCCTTCCTTAACGACAAATGCAGGTATAAATTTAAATGGGGTTGATCAATATTTCAATATAAGTAACAGCTCTCAGTATAAAATTAGTAAAAATATATCGATAGGCATAATGTTCAAGCCAACTAGCACAAGTATTGACAGTAGGCAAAATCTTCTCTCTGATACGGAAGGTGGAGGTATCGCAATAACACTTCAGCCAAACTTTGCTAGAACTTATGTCTATATAAATGGGGCGTATCAAACAGTAGATATACCTATAAATCTTATTGGCTTAAACAAATGGAATTATATAATGATGACATATAATGGGTCAACCATCAATATGTATTTGAACGGAGATTTTGTTTCAAGTAAAAGTGTTACAGGAACTATTGCGTATCCTAATATGGATTGGAATGTGGGGGCAGAACCTGGAGCAACTTCACCTTCATACTTTTTTAAAGGTCAAATTGAAAACGTTAGAATATGGAATAGAGTTCTCTCAAGCACAGAAATTAGCAACGCTTCTAATCAAAGCTATAGTACAAGTGGACTTGTGGGAGCCTGGATATTCGATAGTAATACAACTGGAAAGTCCTATGATATATCAAACTATCAAAATGATGCTATTGGGAAAGGTTTTAGTCCGACAATAACAATGTCAGCATCAAATGTGGATGATCTTGGTGCCACATTAAATTGGTCAAGTGTTAGTGGGTCTACTTCATATTTATTACAGAGAGATGGTTCCCAAGTATATAAGGGGACAAATACAAGTTATATAGAAAATGCTCTTGCTTCAGAAACTAACTATAATTATTCCATTACCCCTATATTTACACATGGGGAAGGAGTTTCGGCAACAAAAACAATCACTACTTTAGTTGGTAGTTTATCTTTAGAATCAGTACCATCCAATATAAATATTTCTAATGTAGTTCTAAATGGTAAAACTCAAAAAATATACGGTTCATTTGGCCAAAAATTAATCGTTAAAGATACTAGGAAAACAAGGGATGGTTGGAAGATTAGAGTAAAAGCAACAAACTTTAAAAGTGCAGATGGATTAAGAACTTTCCCTTCAAATTCTATAGATATAAAGCCAGTCATAAGTATTAACCAAACAAAAGGATTGATGAAAGGTTCACCTACAATTACAAGTTCTAATCAGTTTATTGATAATACTAATGGAGCAATAATAATAAGTGCAGATTCTACAGATACTGGATATGGTATTTACGAAATTAGTTTCCCTTCTAATGTATTAGAAATAAATATTGATCCTAAGTATGGATTCAGTAATATTGATAAATCGGCATTAGAATATTCAACAAAGATAACGTGGACTGTAGAATCGGGCAATTAAATAATGGAATAAAAAAAGAAACAAGTTTCATGCTTGTTTCTTTTTTTAAAGTTTTGATGAACTATTATTTAACTATTTAACAACTTTTTTAATGGTTCCTTGGTAGTAAGAATAGAATTTTTGCTTTGCAGGGTCAGTCTCATTTTGAGTATCAGGTGTTAAATAGACTTGGGTAATGCTTAGAGTTCCTTGGTAGCCATCTTTATTATATTCGTAGTATCTAGGAAATTGGTTCTTATTTTTACCAACCTCACCTACTAATGCAACGTAACCTGTTTTCGTATCGCTATCTTGTTGCGACATAACATAAAATTTACTTTCTATTGTTAATTTAGTAAATGTATTACTAGACGGCTTAGAAACTACTTTTGGTGTAGATGGTGATTGAGTTATAATTTTAGGTTTTGCTGTATTGGATGTTGTTTGTACCTTAGTGTTATCTCTATTTGCAGTTTTCACAGTAGCAGCAACCGGTTTAGTAGAAACGGTTGCTGTTTTATGTACAGCTTTAACAGTAGTTACCGATTTTGCACTTTGCACAGTTTGTTTATTCTGTACAGGTTGGTTTGTTCCTTTGTTTTCAACTTTTAAGGATAAAGTAGTTTTAGGTGTAGATGTTGGTTTCTTTTCCGTTTTTAGTTGTGAAACTTCTTTTTTTGGTGAAGTACTAGCAGTTGTAATAGTCTTAACAGATGTTTGTTTTTGTTTATTAGTTGTTACAGTTTGTGTCTTTGCAGATTTAGAATTTGTACTTGCCTCTGCTTCTGCACTATTTCCGTTAAAGTAAAAAATTGACGATGAAAGTACCCCTAAAGATAGTACTGCACTAGTAATTAACTTGATTTTTTTCATATATTTTTCCACCCTTTTTCAATAATAGTTTAATATTGAGACTAAATATTGTAAGTTCTTAGGTACGTAAGTTTCATATTTTTTACATTTCCTATAATAAAGATACCCTTCAAAATACCTATTTGCAATAATTTTTATCAATTCATAGATTCATCTCCTTTAACTTTTACCTCCTTACCTTTATGATGTAATTATAACATATATACATCATAAAGGTAAAGAAATAATTTCCTGTTTTTTATGCAGGAAATTATTTCTTTACTATTATTTTGTTAGATACTTTTTTAATGATTCTTTTATGACTTCGGGTTCTTCTATTTCCTTATACTGTTCTAAAATATTTTGTAATTCCTGTTTCAAAATATTTTTTTTGGGGGAGTTTTGAACAAGATTTTTTTCGAATTCTTGAATAGCATCTCTAAAAACCTTTGCCCGTCCACCTTTTTTAAATCCATAACTCTTTGCAATTTCATCTAGTACTTCAAATACATACATGTCAGTCTTGAAAGTAAAATCTTCTTGCTCCTGGTTTCGCATCGATGAAAAGCTACCAGAAGGAATATACTGATCTACAATAAAATTAGATAGTTCAAATGTAAGGTTTCTATTACTAATTAAGTTACTAATTCTTTTTTTACTTCCTTTAGGAATATAAAATCTTTGTTTTTTTTGTTCGCTAACTTCAATAGGCTTATTACGGTATTGGTCAACTAGACAAGTCAAAATATCACGCATTAATGCCGATTTACTAATGCTATATCCTATTTTTTCAGCATTACGTAAAAGTAAGTCGATTTTATTTATTTCTTCTTTTGACATTCGGAATGGATGAACTTCAGGATCAACAATTTCTTTTTGAAAATCGTCTAATGAAGATGGTAAAGAATATTCATTTAATAAGTAGGATCTGAATATTTTTTTTCCTTTATATGGAGGAATAACTTTCTTAAAATCTTTAATTAACATTGAAGGGATATTATAAGAACAAAGCTCCATTTGTTAACACCTTTTCCTTTTATTCTTTATCTTAATCGCAATCTTAGTTTACGTAATATTGTTGTAAATTTAATTTTGTAAACATACCTTTGCTTTACTATTCATCTTTTGTATTCTGTAAATCGATTATATCTTTTTTAATCCCAATAATAACTCCATATAAATTATACTATGATTCAATTATAACATAAATACACCGTAAGGATATTCAGTCCATCATATATAAGCTTGAATAAAACCCATTCTTTGTAGACAAAAGGAATATGTGTAAATTATAATACAGTCGTGGGGGTTGAATTAAAAGATACAATATGTAGAATTAAATTTAATTTTTTGGAGGGGCTCTTATGAAAAGAAAAATTTTAAAATCCTTTGTGATTTTAGGTGTATCATCATTTATTTTGGTACCTAGTGCATTGGCTGCAACTAGTATTAAACCAGGTCAAGTTTATAAGCAAGTTAAAGACTTTAATGCAGAATATACAAGTCATTTGGATAAAACTACTTCAGCTAGTAAAACGAGTCTCAACAATACATTAACTAATTTAAATAAACGTGAAACGGATGAAAAAAATAATTATAATATTGAATTAAACCGTATCAATAAAGTTCAAGTAGCCGAAAAGAAACGTTTAGAAGATGCAAAGAGTAAAGCAAAAACAGATTTAGATAGAATTCACATTGGGGATCAAATTAAAATATCGGACCAACAATTTGAACTTCAAAAAAAGGATCTTGAAATGAAATCTAAACTTAAAATTCAAGAGTTGGAATTACAAAAAGCAAATATTAAAGACCAGACCACATTAGTTAATCAGAGTACAGAAGCTCAAAAGTCATTATTAAGTAGGGTGATTACTATAATCAAACCACTATTGAATATGTAAACATCCTATTGGTAAGTCTTTTTACTTTAAAGGTTTTAACCCCACTATATATAGAGAGAAAAGACAGGGGGATTCCCCTGTCTTTTAACTATTTTCTAATGTCGTTTATGCTAGAGATTAATCTTTACACATTAAAAACTTTTTTATATAATCAATTCAAGAAAACTCCTAAAAGGTTTTCTTAACCTCTAATAAAAGTCGGTGAAAACCGGCTTTTTTATTTTATTTAACTGTAGTGTAAGTCGAAAGAAAAAGCTTAATTTTTACGTTCAAACTTAGATAAAGCAACTTGTTCAAATAATGATTGAATTATATCAAAATCCTCATTCTCTAATTTCCCTATATAGAAAGCTAATGCATATTCAATAGCATCACCGACATTATTAGAAAAAGCTTTTATATATTCATCGTATTCCGGTGACAATTTTAAATTTTTTCGCCCTCTTGAACTTTTAGTTTTTAATTTTTTTTGTACAAAATGTTTAAGTAAATTTACTCTCGAATCATTCATCACAAAAGAAAATTCATTAGCTGAAGTTCCTTCGTCCTTTAATTGGTCCAGGATTAATTCTACAAATTCACTTGTACTATATTCTGGATATTTATTTAATGACTCTAAGGTGACCTTCCCGTCCAAAGCTTTTAACAAATCGATACGTTTTCTCTGATCACCATGTAATTCTAAAAGGACCTCAAGTAAAACCTGAAATGTAATGTCGAATCGATAGGTTTTAAATTTTAAATCACTTTTATTCATTTGTTCTTCCTTCTCTTTAGTTACCAACCTCTTAAAGACAGTTTCAATTAATGCATATTCATAGTCAGATGTCTCATTTATAAACAAAGCAATCGCAAGTTCTAACACTTCGCCAATATTATTATTACCAGCATAATCATTAATGAAATCCTGATAACTAGGTAGTATTCTTAGCGACTTTAACATGCTTAAATGTTTTACTTCGGATTCTTCATTTACATACTTAAGTAACGCTTTTACTTTTGGTTCATTTTTTAGATAAGTAGCGTCCCGAAAAGGAAGATTTAAACTCTTTAGTCCATCAATCATTGTTTCAGTTAAATTATGTTGGGTCAATATAGGTAGTTCTTTAATTTTCCTTGAATCTAAATCATTTTGGTTGTCTAAGAAAGTATTAAACAGCTCTCTTTTTTCGTTACCATAAATATCAATACAAGCTTCAAATGCAACATAAAAGGGAAAACTTAGCCTGTATGTTTTGGGATTTAAGAGATATCTTTTTTGAGTTTGTTTATTCAATTCTTGTTCCATATAAAACCCTCATTCCTAATGAATTAAGATAAAATCATTAATAATTTACACATAATATTCCCAGTATTAAGCATATTTTCTTTCATTTTCATCGTTTAAATCCTGGAATAACAAATAATATTTCTCTATTAATTGATTTGTAACTGCTTTCGGTATAGTTCCAATTCTAGACTTTATCAAACTTTCTGCGATTCGCACTTTTTTAGTCCAATAATCATATTGACGGTAAGCTTCCTTATAACTTTCTGCATTTTCTTTATTTTCGAACCTAAAACGGCCAACAAAAGACATTAAATTATACGTACTTCTTCTTTCTTGTCTACAAAAACGCAGCAACAATAACAAATCAAATGTATGGTATTCCATTAAATCTTTTGTAGATTTGTTTGCGTCAACCCAATCAACAGATCCCCTTAAAAAATAAGAACTTTTTCTATTCTTTATCTCAACATTCATATTACAAAAGGAGCAATAAAAGTTTTGATTATTTTGTTTTATGTTAGAATAACAGTATGGACATTTTGGCATTACCATTACCCCCTAAATTGTAACTTAACCTCTAAATATATTATATCGTAAACCTGTACACAAGTCAATTTAATTAATTGTCTTTTATTAAAGGGGCAAATGCCCCTTTTTATGTGGTCACAAGTCGATTTCTAAGATTGAATTGTGTAATAGCACTTTTAATTTGCTTCGCAAGTGCTGTTCCCATTTTTATAGGAACACCGTTCGCAATCGCTTCTTGCATCGCTGAAAGCCTACCTTTAAAGACAAAATGATCTGGTAAACTAAACAATCGGCAACACTCTCGAATGGACAATATGCGATTTTCTTCTGGATGTAAAAGCATTGCTTTTCGAGGGTTTACAATGGTTACGGATGGCTTATCCCATTCTAAACGCTTATACATGTCACTATGCTGTCCTTTTGGCCGAATGGACTCTGGAATATCGAAAACATTCCCTCCTGGCTTAACATGCATTATTCTTTCTAATGTTATCGACTTTGGTTTAGACACATCATTTTGATTTGGAACAGAACTATTAAGCCCCTTAAAAGCATTTCTCACCGTTTGAAACAGATTCTTAGGCAAGATTGCATTAGGTAAAGATATAGGAGCTCCTAATCGACTTCCTATGATAAATGCCCTCTTCCTATCTTGCGGATCTCCATAATCTGCGGAAGAGACAACCCCCTTTGTAATTTGATAATTTGAAAGTTCTTGTTCAATTTCTTTAATAAACTGACCTTCACCAGCTGTTAAAATCTGCGGTACATTCTCTAATACAAATACATAGGGTTTTATTTGTTTAACCGATTTAATATACTCTTTCACTAGTAAATTGTTAGGATTGTCTAAAAAGTTAGTGTAACGATTGGAATTAGAAAATCCCTTACAAGGGCTTCCACCTATTACAATCGGTGCATAGGGAAGCTTACTTTTATCAAAAGTTTTAATGTCAGCTACTTCAATATCCCCTATATTATGTCTATATGTTTTTGCTATCTCTGCATCTTTTTCAAGTGCAAATATCACATCAAAACCACTCTGCATGAAAGCAAAATCCAGGAGTCCGGCTCCGGAAAATAAAGATACGACTTTTAACGGAATGCTAATTTCCGATAATGCATTATGTAAATCATATACATGGGCTGTTTTAGTTTCTTGATTTGGAAGAAAATCAAAGATATTTAATTGCTGAAAAGAAGTAGTTTGCCCAACAACGTTTTCCAATTCCGTCTTTGAGAATTGAAAAGTTACTTTTGGTTTGGTCTTTCTAAAATCCTGTATTTTGAAGATTTGGCCAATCTTTTTCTTTATAGTTCCTTGTAATTTCTGAACGTGTTCACATGCTGTATTATTATCGTTTTCAAAAACTCCTACAACAATGTGCTCCCCATATATACTTACCTGAAGATAAGAAGAGTTTTTAAGTAAAGATAATATATCTTTACTTCGAATATCGATAACTGGCTTAATACTGTCTTTTATTTTACGTTTGGATACTGTATTACCTTTGCTATCGGAAGGCAATATGATAATTTTTCTATTCTGTATATCAACAACATATTTAAAATTTGTTCCTGGTTTAAAGACAGTATTTCTTAACTCTTTATCTTGAAGATATAAACCTCTATTTGATTTTTTGGCAATTCTCGATTTGATCAATTTCATCCTAAAACCTCCAAAAAGATATTTCTTAACCTCTATAATAATTATATCGTAAACATGTACACAAGTCAAGATGTTTAGTTAAATATTATCTTTAAAACTAGGCTGACCACTATTAAAGGGAAGGATTAACTTGTTCGGCATTTGTCAACGGTAATCGCAGGGAGGCGTTTTTTCCGACCGAGAATTAAGGAGTTGACAAATTCTCTGTCCCAAACCCTCTTGGCATTGAACAAACAACCGTTTGTTCCTGCCACCCGGCGAGGGATCCCCTCAAGGATTGAGGGGTAGGGGAGTTCGATTCCGAAAAGTTTTTGGGGTTGCCTTTTTTCAAAAAGGCAAGGTCTTAATATGCTTTTAATGTCTTTGTACTTCGCAAGCGAAAAAAGCTGGTATGCCCCCTTAAAATGGTTTTTAAGGGGGCTTGCGGAATCGTCAAGGGATGCACCGCAGAATTTGCCCTACGGATCCTGGCTTTAGTGGAGTTGGTTTTGCTTTGATGGAAGACCATTAGGAACCGTTTATGTGCCTCCTACCTCTATTGCACATTACGGTTCCTTTTGGTCGACTGAAGAAGCAAAAACAAACGACACTTAGCCTAGTAGCCGTTGGCCATAATTCGAGAACACCCTTGACGATTCCGCCCGGCTCTTTTTCGTGGAGATACCGTCCCTTGTATTTATTCTTTTACCCCTTTTAATAGAGGGAATATTATGATATTTTTGAGTTAATAACCAATTATTTATAAAAATGGAAGGGAAGTGTATCTAATTGAGAGCAACCGGAGTTACTAGAAAAGTAGATCCTTTGGGGAGGATTGTTTTACCAAGTGAGCTTAGAAAGGTATATGAAATTAATGAGAATGATAAACTGGAAATCTTCACAAATGAGGATACAATTATTCTTCGTAAATTCCGCAAGGAACAAGCATGTATTTTCACAGGGGACATACTTCCTAATAATTTTCACTTTAGCAGAGGTAAAATAGTCATTAATCAAGAGATTGCTAAAGAGTTATTATTAGAATTAAAGAGCCATTTTAATAAAGAAAACTAAAAAACTAGCATTGCTAGTTTTTTAGTTTAATTCTATATACTTTACCAATCATTTAGAAAGGTTCTAACACTATTTTTTAAACTTCTTTCAAGTCATTTTCCAAATTTTTAAGGTTTAAAAAAGTACTAACCGAAAGTGAAATATTGAAATTTGTAAGACTTCTTAGTTCTAAGGATACACGATTTTCCGATTCCTCTATGTCAATACTGCAATAAGATAATGAATTTAAAAAACGCTCGTTTTTCTCTTCTTCCCCTTCTCTCATATATCTGATTTCTACTAAATGCTTAATTAATACTGTTTCTGAAGCGTCTATTACAGCGTGACGGATTCCCCATTCAATCTCTTCTTGTTCCTCTTGGGTTAAACTGTTTAACAGGTGAAAATTCTTCAAAGCTTGTACAAATGAGGATGTTAATGGGTTTCGGGATAAGTACCCAAACCCATTATCTTTTAACCGTTCAACAAATAAAGCAGATACTTCTTCATGATAAAACTGTGCATAATTAACCATTTATCCAAAAGCCCCTTTCTATTTACTAAAACAATACTGTTAATAATGGTTGCCAATGTGATAATACTTTCAGCTATGCAGCAAAATATCGCTTGATTTCATTTCCAATCCATTGCCCCATATGTCGGGGTACAGCATTACCAATTTGTCTATATGCATCATTATCAGTTCCAGCAAATTTAAACCAATCGGGAAAACCTTGTAACCTTGCATATTCTCTGACTGAATAAGGTCTAATGGATACACCATCATCTATTAATCTTGTAGATCTGTCTTTTGCATAATGAGCTACACAAGTCGGGGCAATACCGTCTAGATTAGTTATGATTGGTTTATCTCTATACGCTCCATTCAATCGCCTTTGGACGTAATCAGGAGTATATACTTCAGTACCAACTTCAATAATATCTCTCATGCTTATTGGCTTACTTTCTGGATATCTCAAGTTAGTAAACGGTTTTTTCGTTCCAATAACTATGAGTCTTTTTCTTTCTTGCGGAAGCCACATATTAGCATTTACAGGACATTCAACCCTCACATAGTAATTAGGTAATTTAGTAAGGCACTCCATAACAACTTGAAATTTTCTCATTCCAGGAACATTTTCCACGATATACATTTCTGGTTGAGCCAGTGCAACGTGTCGGAAAAAATGAAGGAATAAATCATCACCGGTCCTTGTTCCATGTATATCAGCTATACGACTGTATTTTGTACAAGGAAATGTTCCTATATATACATCAGCGTCTTGTTGGTCTAAAACTGTGATTTTAGTAATATCTGACTCATTTACTTGGTGATTAAAATTCATCCTCAATGTTTCACATGCTGTTTTATCAATCTCAAAAGATTCAAGTATATCAATTCCGGCTTCTAACATTCCTAAATCCATTCCACCAGCACCACTAAAATAACTTTTTGCTGTAATCATAGGTTATCCTCCATTGTTGCTCTAAATAGGGGTACAGCCAACGTACTAACATAAAACCCACGCTAAGGAAAAAAGCTTGATGTAAAAGGGTTTACTAGCGTAACAAAAAGGATTATTTGAAATAATGTTACGGATTATTTTTGATACAGTATTTTGTTACAGCTAAATTGACTAAATTAAGGCTAACGCTTCTTGGAACCAATGTTGCAACAAAAACGTTCATTTTAGTTACAATCCTTAGCGTACAAAAATCAAGGTTTTCACTTCCAAGAAATGTCTTAACGTGGGTTTTATGTCATTTGGTTGGCGGAACCCCAAATAGGTCTTATCACTAACGTTCTGAAATATATAGCAAACATTATGAGAAGCTATCAGCTTGTAACTTCTCATAATATCCTTCACTTTTTGTTATTCAGCCATTCAGCTGTATATTTACCACAATAATGACATCTTCCATTGCTCCACAACCCAAGATGCAAAATATAAGGTTTACCATCTTTCCCCTCAATAATTGCGCCCTCATTTCCTTTTCCACAATAGTTACAGTCATTATCCTTTTTCATTGCTTCATATTTTTGTTGTTGCTTAATTAAATTTTGAGTAGCTTCTTCTCCATATTTTTGCAAAGTATCTTTTTCCCATTTATATGCCATTTCCAATTCCTCCATATTGAAAAGAAAACACGTTTACTAGTCATCTATAGTTAGATTAAGGTTTCTTTTTTAATGAGAATAGGGGAAATTTTATCCCCTATCCAATTTACCCCCATATAGCTTTTTCATATTCTGGTAAACTTTCAATTATTGCATTTTTAACCACTTGAATCGTTTTTTCTATAAAGGTATAATCGAATTCTTTTGGACCTAATTCAATGTTATATCGGATACATTCTAAAGATTTGAGAAGCTGACAAAGATTATCGAAACGAGAATAATCATTATCCTTTATAACAAGTGGTTCATATTGAAAGTGAGGTATTTTATACAAACGAGCATAACTTTCATAATTTGCTGTATGTAGCTTTTGAATATCTTCTTTCAATTTTTTAGATCCTAAAGCCTCTTTTATCTGATTAATAATGTAGTTTTGATTCATAAATAGCGTATTAAATACTTTAACGTAGGTTTCATTGTTAATAGTTGTTGTTTTAAAATAAAGTTTGATCGTTTATAAAAAAGTTGCACCGTTTTGAAAAAAGATTGATCGAAATAAGGGATTAATTTCTTGTGAAACGTTGATTAAACAATGTTTATAGTATTTTTTGATCAATCTTTTTTATAAAAACTAACTTGTTTCAGTAAGGATTGAAGAGTGTTTTGATCGATCTTTTTTATAAAATGCAATGTGTCTTTAATCTTCCTAATTCTTCAAACCAACTTTTATCATTAGTTTCTAATGCTAAAAGTTGAAGATTATGAATTGCATCATTGTCTAACTGAAATTTAATTGGAGATATGTCGTTTTTTGTATAAACCTTACTGTTTCTGTAACCAAATTTAACCTTTATAGATGTTTCAGTATGGTTTTTATAAACGATAAAACCGACTTGATTTTCAGCTAAAACCCATTCGCCAATGTTCATGATTATCCCTCCTACGCAACTATAAAAAATGTTCAATCTTTTTTATAAAGCTACAATAGTAATTACTGACATTTAAATTCCTCCTATCAATTTCTTAACCTCTATAATTATTGACTTGTATACATGTATACAAGTCAATAATTAATTGCCATTTTAGAAGTATTTTTTTAAAGAAAAAACCAATCAATAGTTTTGATTGGTTTAGTTCTATATATTCATTTAGAACATTCCTATATCTATTTAATGTTATCCTTGTCTATATCTTACTCAATGGTCTTAGTGTTTTCTACCATATCTACATAGTTCATAGCTTCTTTAGATGTTGGAAAAACTAATTGATTTTCACCTTCTTCTAAAGGAACATACTCTCCTATAAAACTATAAAAAACACCAATAACCCAACCTTCACCATCAGCATTTTTCAATACATGGTATTTAGGTTCTAGATCACCAAAATAACTAACTATGATATGATAACTAAAATAACTCTCATGTTCGGTTTGCTTCCAATTAGTATTTTCCTTTTTTAACTTATTTTCACAATCTAACTTATTCATTTTAGAACCCCCGTAGATATTTTTTAGAAAAAGCCAATCAAAATAATTTGATTGGCTTAACATTTTACCCTCAACACTTATATAAACTTTTATTTATTCCATGTTCGCCTTAACTAAATGAAATATTTTGTTTATAGTAAATCCTTATAAAATGTCCATCTATTATTTCATAGCCCATTATTGATATTGAACGATGATAGTCCTCCAAATTCTTTAAGTAATCCAATTCGCCTTTCACTTCAAACCAAGTATCAACCGTATTAAATTGGATCAATTTATCATTTTCAATTCTTTTTTTATTAACTGGTCGAATTTGTAAAATAGATTCTATTTCTTTTAAAGAAAGAGAATAGTAATCAATAACTTTATTAGGATAATTTTCATCTACTTCAAATCTTAATGTTTCATCTAAATACCTTTTCATAATTACCTCCTAGATTATCTTAACCTCTACCTTAATTATATCGTAAACATGTATACAAGTCAATAAGTTTGGTTAAATATTATCTTTAAAACTAGGCTGACCCCTATTAAAGGGAAGGATTAACTTGTTCGGCA
>NZ_PIQO01000022.1 GCF_002844575.1 Heyndrickxia camelliae | reverse complement strand
CTGTTCAGTTTTCAAAGACCAATACTCAGTTACTTTTCAAGAAGCAACTTTTATATTATATCATTTATCTAATCGCCTTGTCAACAAGTTTTTCTGTTGCTCATCAGCGACATATATTAATATAACAGGTTCCTTATTTACTGTCAACCTTCTCTCTCCCTTTTTTTTAAAAATATTTACGAAGCCAGTTTTTCTCTCAAAATATATGTTGGAATAAATTAATGGATAAATACTTACATATCAGCTTTGCTTCTTTACTTTGGTAGAAATAATATAGTTTACACACTCACTATGTGGAGCAACCCTCGTAAAAAGGGAAAATAAAATTTTATAGCGCTCCTTCATTGCTCTTTTCACAATGTAATCTATTCTTGGATCCTCTAAATCATGTAAAATTTCGTCCATCTCTCTTTTTAATAAATATTGGATTTCTAATTTTTCTTTTTCATGAATGATCAAACCGAGCATTCTGCACACCCCTTCTTAGTAGTAAGTCTAGTTTTTTCCAAATAGCCTAAAATTATAAGAAGAAAATCTTTTTGTTCATATTTTTTAGATGGGCAAGCATATGATTCTTATAAAGAACTTGTCTTATACAAAATCCGATAACCAATAACAAAAGGGGGATAGATATGAATTTTTTTATGATATTAAATGGACGTAAAGTGAAACAACTCATGTTCATTTTAGTAGTTTCCTTCTTTACCGCACTTTTCCTTTATTCTCAATCTGCTGCAAATGTTTCGGTTTTTTCCACTAAGGGAGGACCAAAAGCAGTGTATAAAGGAGAAAAAGGAATAGCACTAACCTTTGATATTGGCTGGGGAGATGAAAAGGCCGCTGGTATTATTAAGGCGCTAGAAAAAGAAGGTGTAAAATCTGCAACGTTTTTTCTTTCAGGTTCCTGGGCCGAGAGACACCCAGATATTGTTGATAAAATCGTGAAGCAAGGATATGAAATAGGAAGCTTAGGCTACGCATATGAGGATTATACAGAGCTCGAATCAAGCAAAATTAGAAGTGATATATTAAAGGCGCAAGAGGTATTTAAGAAATTGAATATTAAAAATGTAAAACTTTTGCGGTCTCCAACTGGACATTTTGATGAAAAAACATTAAAAGTTGCGGAAAGTTTGGGTTTAACTGTTGTTCATTGGAGTGTAAATTCTAACGATTGGAAAAATCCTGGTGTGAATAAAATCGTCCAATATACTGCGAAAGCGAAAAATGGAGATATCATATTATTACATGCCTCTGATTCGGCACGGCAGACAGCTAAAGCAATACCTTCTATCGTGGAAGAGTTAGCAAATAAGGGAAACTTTATTAAAGTTTCTGATATGATTGCAAATGGAAAAGTGAAGACAACACTTATACAATAGCGATAAAAAAAACACGAGGTGCTTTACTTTTTCTCGTGTTTTTTCCCTTTTTCTGCTTTGCGCATTTCCATTCTCTTTTTTGCCTGCTCCCGCTCTGCCTCTGACTTTTTAAGATATTTCGGCAATATTAATATTTGATATGCATTACAAATGATTAGTGGATAAATCATCAGGAAAATCCAGCTTTTTTCGTTTACTCGTAAAACCGGGACCCATTCCACTATCGTTACCACCACCATAAAAAACAACGCAGAAATAAATGTATTTTTATGAGTTTGTTTTGTCTTAAAATATGCAATAATTAAACCAACAACTAAAATGAATACAGCAAGTCCTATGTAGGGCAAAATGCTTTCACTGCTTTTAGCAAATCTTTCAAAACGAAAATAAACTAAATCAAACAATGCAAATAAAATAAGCACTACTTGTACAGGATTCCATAATGAGCGGAAAATACCTAGACCAAACTGATGAATCGTTAAATATGCAAAATAACCAACCTGACTAATAACACTAAAAATGAAGCCAACCCCAACAAGCCAAACAAATGTGGAAAGAATACTGGATATATTAAATTCAATAAAATATTCTTGAAATTCACCCCAGCGGATCACAAAGCCTAATATTCCGGTTGTTAATCCACCAACTATTAATGTGGAAAAAAACAAACGTACCCAATTTCGACTCGTCAATTGAGAAATCCTCCAATTCCAAAATTATCATCCTTTTGATTGTACCAACCGCATTATAAAAAATCTAGAAATTCCTCTCTTTATGCATAATTCTTTTATAAAATCCCATATTAACATTAAAAGTCCTATGTAAAGGATTAAAGATTTCTCCATAAAAGAAAATGCGGTTTAAATGAAAGGAGCTATTCTTATGAAAAAGATCGCTACATTGCTCCTAATACCCATGATTCTTCTGTTAACTTCCTGTTCAGGAAGTGAAACAAAAGCTGGGCAAATGGATTACGATCAAACAAAAAAAATGATTGTCGATATATTGAAAACGGATGAAGGAAAGAAAGCAATACAAGATATTATGACCGATGACAAAATGAAAAGTCAGTTAATTATGGATCAAGCAACCGTTACAAAAACAATCGAAAAATCATTAGTATCCGATAAAGGCAAAGAATTTTGGAAGAAGGCTTTCAGTGATCCTGAATTTGCTAAGTCATACGCAAAAGGGATGAAAAAAGAAAATGAGAATTTATTGAAGAGCTTAATGAAGGACCCCGATTATCAAAGCATGATGCTTTCGATATTAAAAGACCCGGAATATCAAAAACAAGTTCTCAGCTTGATGAAAAGTAAGGAAATGCGGAAACAATACCAAGACACCATGATTGAAACAATTGATAGCCCATTGTTTAAAGCAAAAATGCAAACCTTGTTACTAAAAGCCGCGCAAGATATGAATAATGAAAAAAGCGGCGGACAGCAAGGACAGCAACAAGGAGGTACTTCCGGCGGTGGGCAGCAGCAAGGTGGCGGATCTGGAGGACAATAAAAAACCTGCTGCATTGCAGCAGGTTCATTTTATTTATCCAACAATGTAATAACCTTTTTAGCAATATCCTCGTAAATAACGCCTAATTTGTGATCTTTCGCATAAATAGAAGGTGCAAAATCCTCTTCATTCCAATCTGGCTGTTGTAATGGCAGTTGACCCAAAAGTTCGGTTTGCAGTTCTTCTGCAAGCTTATTACCTCCACCTTGTCCAAAAACATATTCCTTTTCCCCTGTTACTTTGCTTTCAAAGTAGGACATATTTTCAATCACACCAAGGATTTCATGTTCTGTTCTCAAAGCCATAGCACCGGCACGTGCTGCTACGAATGCTGCAGTTGGGTGTGGTGTTGTGACGATGATTTCTTTACAATGTGGAAGCATTGTATGAACATCAAGGGCAACATCACCTGTACCTGGAGGTAAGTCTAACAATAAGTAATCTAATTCGCCCCACTCTACTTCCGTAAAGAAGTTATTAAGCATCTTCCCAAGCATAGGTCCACGCCAAATTACGGGTGCATTATCCTCTACAAAAAATCCCATAGAAATAACCTTTACTCCAAATCTTTCAACTGGAATAATTCTTTCCCCACGGACTACTGGTCGTTGTGTTACCCCCATCATATCTGGAACACTGAAACCATAAATATCTGCATCAACTAGTCCAACTTTTTTTCCTAGTCTCGCAAGTGAAACCGCTAAATTAACAGAAACAGTAGATTTACCTACTCCGCCTTTTCCGCTGGCAATGGCAATAAAGGTAGTTTTGCTATTTGGAGACAGGAGATTATTTCCTTGATCTTCTGGCTCTGATCCGCGAAATTGTGCAAGAACTTCATCAGGAAGCTCTGCAAAACGAATCCCTACCGTTTTTGCTCCCGCTCCTTTTAATGTATTAACGATTAAAGTTTGCAATTGTAGCTGTTCACTTGTACCTGTTTTGGCAACTGCAATCTTTACACTGACATGTTCCTTCTCCTCTTTTATATTTATTTCTAGAATTCCATTTGTTTCTTCCAACGTTTTATGTAAAAAAGGATCTTTCATTACTTTTAATAAATCAAAGACTTGTTGTTTCGTTAACAATTTGATACACCTTCCTTATGCCATAATCTCTAATTCCTCCCCAAGTATATCACAATTTAGAAGAAGGGAAAAAATTGAAGGAAAAAGAAAAAATAAATGGCAATCGAATTCGATTACCATCATTTTAAATCTTTTTCATTTGTAAAATATCTCATGATTCCATTATAAATAGAGGCCGAAACCTTTTCCTGATATTGATTTGATTTTAAATTCTGTCTTTCTTGTGCATTGGAGAGAAATCCAACCTCCACTAATGCTCCAGGTTTTTTGGAGTTTTTCACGATATACACATTTTGGAGCATTTTAGCTTGTCTATCTGTGTTTCCTAGGTTTTTAATCAATTCATCCTGAATAAACTTTGCAATTCGTTTATTTTCAATAAGATGTGGGGAATAAAAAGTTTGTGCACCACTCCATCTTGGTGATGGAATAGAATTTAAATGGATGCTAATATACAGATCTGCATCCGACTTATTTATTAACTCAAGCCTTTTCTTCAAATCCTCAACTTTCCTTCTACTATATCCTCTTACATCAGAACCTGCTAAATCCTTATCCGTTTCCCTTGTCATTAACACAAGGGCACCTTGTTCTTGCAAAAAGTCCCTTAGTTTTAGTGATATCTTTAAGGCTATTTCTTTTTCTAGTGCGTCTTCATCCCCAGCCCCCCCATCTGGACCACCATGACCAGGATCTAAATAAATTATTTTTCCTGAAAGGGGAAGATTCCATGAATCCCATGTATCCTTTTGGAAAAATTGAAACTGGAAAAGTAAAAATAACAAAATTGCCCCAAAAATAAAAGCAAATGTCTTTATCCTTCGCTTCATCCGATTCTTTCCCTTCCTTGTCTCTATTCAAAACATATGGGACAAGAAAGGTTTTTAGAACAGAAAAAAGGGGACAAAATGTCCCGATTCTAAAAATACCCTTAATGAAGCCTTAACTTTCTTCTTTGCTCTCCCTTTTTAAAACCTTCCATCCACCATTTATCTACGAATTGTTCACAACTATAATAGCTGGACTCTTGAATAAGACTCTCATCCCCAAATTTCCAATAGAGCCAAAAATTATAAAGGGTATCGGTTAGATGTTTTAATTCTTTTTCACACCGTAATCTTATATGTTCAATCGGCTCTGACCCGTAACCAAAACGGCTATATTGTCCACCTAATAAATATGCCTCAATGGCGACATCGTAGCACCCTTCCTCTATTCCTTGCTCGACCCAAATACCGCCCTGGACTCTTTCAGAGCCAAACGAATCCTGTACACTTTTCTTTAAGCTTTCGATGGAAAGCTCCCGCAGCAGCTTTCGCTCGTTCTTGATTTGTTTTTCCCGTCTTCTAGCTGATAAAGTTGTGATAACATTCATATCCCATCCTCCTAACGATATTTTTCAACGAATGCTATCTTCTAATTCAGAAAGAAGACGCTTAAACTTTACCAATCAATACGAAAAGTGGAAATACCTCGAAAAAAAAACTGTACTGAAGTTGTCCACAAACTAGTGAAATTAGCACTTTGAATTTCACCAAGTGAAAATAGTATTCCCATTTTCAGCAAGTGAAAATAGTATTTCCATTTTCAAATGAAGATGACTTATCTTAGAGAAGGCGCCGGAAGCTTATCGTGCAAGTGCCAGAATGCTGATCGCCACTCATCCTGACGACGCATGTGTTCTCATTCGTACATCATAAGAACTGAAAATTTTCCCATAAAAATAAGCAAAACTATATTGTAAACCTGCAGCTATGTAAAATGGCAGAGACAGTGAACCTAATCCAAATAGATAACCTGAAATATATGGCCCGATAGAGGAAGGGATGCGCATAGAAAGAACATTCACGCTTGATGCAAATCCTCTGCGATTATCACGAGTTAAGCTTACACTTAATGCTTGCTGTGCCCCTTGTGTTCCCCTATTTAACGCGGTGCGGATTACATATGCTAAGGAAACAAGGCCAAAGTTCGGAAGCAAAGGTATTAAAATTAAAAGTGTACTTGCCAAGAAGCGCACCAATACAATGGACCGGATATTTCCATGCTTTTGGGATAGTCTAGCTTGGATAACAGAGGTAATACCGGTTGCAAAAAAGGTAACAGCCAATGTACCTCCAATTTGTGTACTGCTTGCTCCAAATTTTTCTGAAAGCCAATAAGACATCATTGGCCCTGTGAGGCCGACCGCCAAGCCGTTAAGAATGTTAATCGCCGCTAGTTTAAAAACAGCTTTATTCTCTTCGGAATGGATGTTTTTATCCTGACACTCAGCCATCTCTTCTTTTTCGCTAACAACTTTAACAGGTTTCACACTCTTTACGGTCACAATTATGGAAGATGTTATGAGCGATAAAACGAAAACAAAGAAAAAAATAGAGCGGAACGATAATTCTCCAGGAAGAGTATTTCCCCAAAACGCTGTTGTTCCTCCCAAAACAGCTCCCGTTGCCATTCCAAAAAAACTAAGGGCATTATTCAGGCTATACACCTTTCCTCGTTCAGCCGCTGGAATAAAAGTGGACAGCCATGCTTGTTCTGCAGGAGCACACGGACTGGGTGAACCAGCATCCGCCTTCCCAAATCCAGAAAGAGAAATAGCTATAAACAACCAAATAAAGTTTGTTGTCAGTACTCCAGTCAATGCACATGCAGCTATTAGTAGTTCATAAAACAGAATAAACGGCTTTCTTCCTATCCTGTCACTATAGATTCCTATGCATGGTGCAAGACCGATAGCTAATAAGCCACTTGTAGCAAGTACACCCCCAATCGCTGCAGTACTCCACCCCAATGCATCAAGATATAACGCCAAATCAACTACCATCATGCCTTGTCCAACACTTCGCAAGGCGTTTACTAACATAAGTCTACGTGCCCCGGAATGAATCTGCCCGGAAACCGTACTCTTAAAAGACATACTACTATCACTTCTTTTCTAAATTATATTTACACAAGATATAGGGAATATTTGGTTTTATTTAGGATGCCAAACCATATTGTATTTATTCACAGATTGGTGCCTACAAAAAATCACAAGTAGTTTTTCTGGGCATACTATGATTAAAAAACATGGCCGGAGATACAATAAAGGAAAATAAGCGGACTAAAAATAAGGAACTGTAAGAAAGGATAGGACGAAAATGAAGGAAAAAGTAAACAAGTGGAAAGGGATTATTCAAAATATAAAACGTAATATCCATGTCCTTTATTTAGCTTATCGTCACCAGGAAACTCCATGGTACGCAAAGGCATTCTCACTATTTATTGTGGCATATGCGTTAAGTCCTATTGATTTTATCCCTGATGTCATTCCAGTGTTAGGGTATTTGGATGAGGCTGTCTTATTGCCTTTAGGAATATTAGGTGCATTCACAATGATTCCGAATCATGTATTGCAAGAATGCCGAAAAATTGCTGAGAGTGCCCCAAAACGATTGAAAAAGAATTGGGCAGCAGCCATTGTCATTCTTCTAGTTTGGATTAGCCTAGCCACCTCTATATTATTTAAATGGATTATCTGACGATCATGAAAAAGTGCCGAAGGATTTTTATATAGTCCTTGGCACTCTTTCTCCTTCTTATTTTTTTAATAAGGTTTTATTTTGATGCCTTCGGTAAATAAGTGGTTTATTCTGTGGCTTTGGATCATTATTTGCGTCCTGAACGGCTTTTTCAATTAAGTAATGTTCCGGAGCCCATTTACAAGCTGGATCTGTTGCAAAAGAATCTCCTGTTAAGGCAAAAGCTTGGCAACGGCAACCTCCCCCATCTTCATGTCTAAGATCACATGAACGGCAAGGCTCCGGCATCCATTCCTCTCCGCGGAAACGGTTAAAGGAGGATGAATCGTTCCAAATACTATTTAATGAAGAATAACGTACATTTTCAAAGGATAAATCTTTAATCATTGCGGCGGTCGGGCAAGGTAGAGCAACTCCATCGGGGGCTACAGTAAGACCTATAGCAGCCCAGCCCCCCATACAAGGTTTTGGTGTTGATGCATAATAATCAGGGATGACCCATATAATTTCCATTTTCTTTTCAAGGCGTGCTTTCGCTTTTCTATAGATTTCACTCGCACGTTGAATCTGTTCCCAGCATGGCAGCAACTGTTCACGATTAAGCAATGCCCAATTATAATATTGAGTGTTCGCCAGTTCTAAACGTTCGGCTCCCGTTTCCTCTGCCAGCTTTAAAATTCCCTCTAGTTTATCTATATTCATCCGATGAAGAACAACATTTAAGGATAAGTGCATTTCCGCCTCTTTTACTGCTTTAACCGCTTCTCTTTTCTTTTCAAAAGCTTTATATCCGCCAATAATATCTGAAAGCTTTGCCTCTCCCGCCTGGAAACTAATCTGAACATTTGCCAAACCTGCATCTTTTAAACTAGTTGCCTTCTCCGCTGTTAGTCCAATCCCACTTGTAATAAGATTGGTGTACATCTCTAATGAATTGGCATGGCGAATGAGAATTTCTAAATCATCCCTTAAGAGCGGCTCTCCTCCTGAAAAATGAACTTCAACAACTCCTAAATCGGCAGCCTCGGATAAAACCCGAATCCAGTCCGCCGTTGAAAGTTCTGATTCCTTTTGCGCCATCTCCAATGGGTTAGAGCAATAAGGACAATGCAAGGGGCAGCGATGCGTTAGTTCTGCCAGCAACGAATAAGGAGGTTCTACTAAATTATTTGTCTTCGGCATGACTATGAATCACCACCCATCCTTGCTCGGCCATCTCTTGAAGAAACCCGGAAATATCCTCTTCTATCGTTTGTATATCCGGTAGAGTACTTATATCTGATGCATTATTGCCATCCTTAAGCGAAGCCCTCATCTTTTCTGCTATACCTTTCACCGTTTGACTTCCATCACATAAAATAAGGATAGATGCGGCAGTTTCGTTTAGGATCACAACCTTTTCCGGTAATAAAAGCAGGTGCTTTTCTCGTACTTTATCAAATTTTAGGCGTGCCTTTGCTGCGAGTTTTGGAAAGCAACTAACTAAGATATCTACCACCACCAATCCTCTATTCTTCTTGTCAGCCATGATGAACTACTCAATTATGCCTTAGGGATAAAAGCCTTTTCAGTAGCATCTAGCTGTGCCCATAAAACATCACACTTAAAACGTAAAGCTGCGACCGCTCGTTGTTGAGCTTCTGGTGTTTGGCAATATGTTAACACTAGCCTCATTGCAGTGTCAGAGTCCTTAGGCGCCTGTGTTAAACGACTCTGAAAGTAATCTAGTCCGCTTTTATCGATCCATGTATAATGCCGCTCCAGTATTTTAATTCTCTTAGAAATTAAATCGGGTGAAAATAATTCTGTTAACGAGGAAGCCACAGCCTCAATCCATGGTTTTGTCCGCGCAAAGTTTACATAGGCGTCTACTGCAAATCGAACACCCGGAACGACATGCTCCTCGCTTAATACTTCTTCCCGTGATAAACCAACTGCTTCACCTAGTCTTAGCCATGCTTCAATACCGCCGTCCTCTCCATTTGTACCATCATGATCAATGATTCGCCCAATCCATTGACGTCTCAACTCCATAGACGGTAAATTGGAGAGGATGGCGGCATCTTTAATTGGAACGCACTTCTGGTAATAATAACGATTGGCTACCCAGCCACGAATTTGCTCTCGACTTAATGTACCTTGGTGCATCTTTACATGAAAAGGGTGTTTATCATGATAGTAGGATCGCCCTACATCTTTTAATCTCTCGGTAAATTCATCAGCTGTCCACAATACATTGCTTTCTTGATTTCGTTCTTTTTCCTGACCAACGAAACCTACTTTTTCAAGCATGATTACACCTCCACTTCCATTCCATCATAAGCAATCTCAATTCCTAATCTTTCTAATGTATTCCTTTCAAGAGATCCCATCTCTAAAATAGGATTACTATTGTTAATGTGTATTAAAATTTTCCTTTTTGCTGGAATGGCTGCTAATTTTTCTGCAATCCCTCCTCTTCCTCCAATAGGCAAATGTCCCATGCTTTTTGCATCACGCTTCGTTGCGCCCATCTCTACCAATTCATCTTCAGACCAAAATGTACCATCAACCATGATAATGTCTGCTTTCTTTAAACTTGCTTCTATAGCTGGTGTAATCACATCCAACGTAGGGAAATAGGCAAGACATTTGCCGGATTTCTGATTATGCAAAACCAGTCCTACCTCCCAAATATTTTCGGGATTATTCCCCTCATCGTATATCTGCGTGTAAAGAGGTGGCTTGTTTGAAACAGGGACCGTCTCAATGAGTAGCATTTCTTCATCACTTCCACCCGAAGGTCCTACCCGCAACAGAAAGTCAGGAGAAAGACACTGCCACTCCCATGTACAATAGTCTTTCAGCATAGGAAACACTGGAAAGGAAGAATGCAATGTTTCTCTTACCATTTCAGTTCCATAGATAGTTAGACAAGAGCCTTCCCGAAGCGATAATAATCCTATGGTGTGATCAAGCTCAGCGTCGGTTAAAATTACTCCGGCTAGAGGTGTTTCTCTGATTCCGGGACCAGCATGCAGTGCAGGAAACGACTCTATTTGTTTATGAACATCCGGTCCTGCATTAATCAGGTACCATTCTTTTTCATTTGCACTTACTGCAAGAGATGATTGAAGCAAGGGCTGAAATGCATCGTTGCCATTGCGAACTTGCTTACAGTTGGAACAGGCACAATTCCACTGTGGAAACCCTCCACCTGCCGCTGTTCCTAAGACTCTAATTCGAATTTAGAATCATTCCTTTCCCCTCTGACCTCGTTTTGTTTATCTTCTTTGGATTTCCCTATAAGCCTCCCAACTTGCCATCCAATCACAACATTGGAGAGACCCATCAGAGAAAATAATAGATAATCTCCGATTGGTTCAGGAGTTAGCAGGTCTACGCCTAACCATACACCTGTGGTAGCGGCACCAATCACCGCACCGATTACCGATTTAAAGTATCGATTCATTCTATTGCACCACCTCTTGTTTTATTAAACTCATTTATGCATACGATACCATGCTACTTACCAACATAGGCGTACATTGTCACCTCAGAAGATGTATTAATTATTTTATATTCAGGCTTCTTCCACATGTGAGTCACCACCTTTCATGACACCAACCATTGTGAAAATAATACTTAAGGTGTACTGTTTTTCCCTTTCAAATTAATCTTATGTAGATGGTTTCTCCGAAATAACCAGAATTTTGACTAAAAGTTGTCCTATGTGTACGGATTATTGCAATTAATAACAAAAAGGGACAAGGAGGGTGGGGATATTTGTCGCACCTCGCTTGTCCTAAATAAAAGCAACCTGTGCCTTTTAAAACTCAGGTTGCTACATCTAACTATTCATCATTATTTCTTTTGAGACAACCATCTAGCGAGCGTTTTCGCATCGTCTCCTTTTGCCAAACCTGCAGGCATGCGACCGCCCCCATTAATGATTTGATTTAATATCTCTTGTTCAGACATCTTACTACCGATATGTGTTAAATCGGGACCGACACCGCCACCAAGATTTTGACCATGGCAAGATGCACAGCTCTTTTTATAAATTGCTGGAGCCGCAGTATTACCAGGCTGCTTTTTAGCCTTTTCTTTATTACCGCTGCTTCCATCATTAGCGTTATCATTTTTCCCCGATCCCTGCGGGGTCTGTTCCGCAGTCACCGATTTCTTACCACCTAATCCATACGTAATAACCTTTGTTCCGGTAACATAGGTAATAAATTGTTTACCATTATCCATATAAATTGCCGGTGCCATCATTACCTGTTTTCCGCCGGTTTCCATATTCCATAATTTCTTACCAGTTTTAATATCTATCGCGCTAGCAGTTCCGTCTAGTTCCCCATAAAAAGCTAGTCCTGTTGCAGTACTTGTGAAACCTCCACGCTGTGGTTGTTTCGTCTTAATTTGATATGCTTGCTTTCCGGTATTCAAATCGATTGCGGTGATGGTACCAGATGACTCTGTACCTTTAGGAGTAGGTAGAACTTCTGTACCAGGGAACAAACCATTTTTTTGTTCTACCTCTTTTTCATCTTTTGCAGCAATACCTAACGAAGGCAAATTGATACCAGGTATCAGCACAAAATTGGTTCCTGGGTCATACGTTTCTGTGGCATAATTTTGTCCACCTTCCACTCCCGGCCATTGAAGAACGGCCTTGTTTTTATCTGTCGTTAGTGGCGTATGTTTAATTTTAACGAATGGGACTCCATCATAAATAGTCTTTCCTGATTTTGCATCCCAAGCATACCATTTTCCGTTTTTGCCTCCGTGAACAACAACCTTTTGCTTTTTGCCTTTAACATTTGCATTTATAACCATCGGAGTTGCCGCTGCATCATAATCCCATTGGTCGTTTTCCATTTCAGAATTTGCCCAAATCAATTTACCAGTTTTGCTATCGAGAGCAACTACAGAATCGGTGTAAGGGTTCTTGCCAGGACGGATTTTAATAAAGAAGTCAGGAGCCGGATTTCCTACGCCGAAATACATCATATCCGTATCTGGATCAAATGCCATAGGATTCCAGACAGCTCCGCCACCTGTGTATTTTCCTTTTACCCAATCCTTCCCTTTTTCAGGTACAGTCCAGAATGGCTTATCCCAGGCAGGAGTAAGATCACTCGCCTTAAAGGCCATTACAAAGCCGCGAATTCCGTTATCCCCTCCACTGCTTCCTACATATACATTTCCTTTATAATACATAGGAGCTGATGTTTCATAATACCTGTTTTCCAGGGTGACGCCCTCCATGCCCTTGATATCCCAAAAATTAATTATTTTATCTAATTTTCCGGTTTTCGCATCTAACTTAGCTAAACGATTATCTGCAATTAGTACAAATACTTTTCCCTCTGCTACCGCAACACCTCGGCTAGCCACAACCTCTAAAAGACTTAAGTCCGCTTTATCTAAATGATCTTGTACATTACTTGGAGGTTTCCACTCCCAAATTTTCTTTCCATTGGAAGCGTCCATTGCAAACACTCTGTTTAATGAGGTCGTTACATACATGACCCCATCCACAACTACAGGATAATCTTCCGAAGCATTAGGGGCTTTTTTATCCCATCCTGCTAGATCCTGCTGCCAAACAACTCCTAATTTATTTACATTATCTTTCGTGATCTTGTCGTAAGGGACATTTCTTGTTTGTTGAAGGTCGTAGCCCCAGTTTGGAAAACCATCTTCCTTCGTACTTTTAGCTGGTTGATTTGTATTATTGTTAGCTGTATTCTTCTTATTTTCTTGTTTTGTTGAACAACCGACAACTAACACTGCCGCAAGCATTGTTATGATTGCCACTTTTAAATAGCGTTTCAAGGAAAGTCCT
Source organism: Heyndrickxia camelliae (assembly GCF_002844575.1). Lineage (GTDB taxonomy): Bacteria > Bacillota > Bacilli > Bacillales > Bacillaceae_C > Margalitia > Margalitia camelliae. The sequence continues at coordinate 57,832 of NZ_PIQO01000022.1, read as the reverse complement.
CCTATTCTATAGAATTCAGAGTGGTCAATGCTCTTTTATTCCCCATTACAGAATGACATATATTATTAGACCCGCCTCTTTTTCTAGATTGAGTTAAATAGTCTCTAATTATGCAAAAACAAGTAATGTAATTGTTTTATTTAAGAGACTATGGAGGCCGTCATTTTTATATAAAAAGTGATAGAGAAGAATATTTCCTACCAATAGTGAAAATCTATAACCAAAGGTTAACATAACGCTAAGACCTTCAAATTTTTGCACAGAGAGTTCCATTTAGTCAGCCGTATGCACACAAACCGTAAACAATAATAGGATGGTGATTTTAGTGAAGATGTACTTAAGGTTAAAGTATTTTTTGCGCGCTTTTGTAATACTTACTTGCCTACTTGTAGGATGGACATTTGCTGATTCCAAGCATTTGAGGGCGGAATCGATTCTTGGATCGTCGGAAGATAAGGGGATTAAACTTACGCTTGATAACTATAAAATTCAACATTATGGCCAAGAAATGATCGTACATTATACTATTCAAACGGCATCAGGTTCTCTAATAAATGATGATAGTTTGGCTCTTATAAAAGATTTGGACTTTTCAATTGGAAGCAGCGTAGTTCGAGGAAAAGATGCATGGCATAAAAAAATTAGCAATCAAAAATACCAAGGCGCCATAAAGGTTGACCTGCCACAATATAGACCTGCCATCTCTAACGTGGTATTCAGTACTGATTCTATTTCTAACCAAAAGGGTATGTGGACAATTAACTTTCAAATACAAAAATAGATACTTTGAAATGACAAAAGCCTTAGACTAGTCTAGGGCTCTTCTTTTTGTTTCTATAAATTTTTCTTAAATCGTAAACGGTAAATAAATACCAGTTCAAAAGATTAATCCCGTACCATTTTAAAAGATGATACGGGACGCTTTAGTCTCTCAACAACTAGCTTAGTATTGTGAGGTCCTAAGAGTAAATTTAACTGTCCATTGACCCTTTTGATTCAATAATCCATGTGTGTGAATAGACATTGTTGAATTATCTGGTCTGTAATGTTGTAGTTGAGCAATAATTGTTCCTTTATACTCGTTATTACTCACTCTCTTGAATGTTTCTTTCTCCTCACGAACTAACGTATGTCCAATCCAAATATGCGGATTTTCAACCAAGCTAGTGGTCCCGGGCTTAATTTGTATATTTGAATTAGAACGTATCGTATAATGCAGCACAATGTTTTGTCCGTGGTTTATGATGGAATAATCATTGATTGTTAACCTAATTCCGTTATCCACGGACGAGCCTAATTGAGATTGTGCATTGATTAAAGTAGGGGAGGCAAATCCAAAGGTCAAGGAAATGAATAAGGCAACACCAATGAATCGCACGGTATATTTCGTTAAATTCCTCATTTTCCACCATCCTCTTTTATTTATATTTTTCGCCACTTTGCAAGATTTTTTTTGAAACAATCTGAGTCCGTGTAAAAAGACCGGACTCGGATTGTTTCGTAAAATGCATCATTTCTTTTTAGAAAGCCAATCTGCTAATGCTTCTGCCTCTTTACCTTTAGCCAAGCCTGCCGGCATGCGGTCGCCACCGTTTAAGATTTGATTCAATATGTCTTGTTTGGACATTGTTTTACCTATGTGTTGAAGATTTGGAGCAGTTGCACCTTGAAGATTATCCCCATGACAAGATACGCAACTTCTTTTGTAAACAGCCATCGGGTCAACTTTAACAACATCTGCTTGCCCTTGTAATTTTGCATTTTTATTAACTGCACCAGGTTTTAACTTACCACCCAGTCCATAAACAACTACCTTCGTACCACCTGTAATCACCGCAACATATTCTTTGCCGTCAACGGTATAAACGGATGGTGCCATTTTGATTTGTTTTCCTCCACTGTCCATGCTCCATAACACTTTATTGTTTTTAATATCAAGAGCATTCACTTTTCCGCCCAATTCTCCATAAAAGGCAAGACCTGTAGCAGTACTTGTGAATCCTCCATACATCGGATCGTCCGTTTTTCTTTGATATACCTTTTTCCCCGTATTCATATCAATTGCTGTAATGGTTCCAGAAACATCAACATCTTTTGGTAAAGGTAGTATTTTTGTACCTGGGAATGTATTATTATCTTTTGCTATCTCTTTTGCATCTTTAGCTGCAACCATTAAATTCGGGCTGTTAATACCCGGAATCAGCACATAGTTGGTATCAGGGTCATAGGTCTGTGGAGCATAGCTTTCTCCACCTGGCGTTCCTGGCCATTGTAGTTTAACTTTACTCTCGTCGCTCGGTACGGAAGAATGTTGGATTTTGACAAATGGTACACCATCATAAATGGTTTTCCCTGTTTTTGCGTCCCATGCATACCACTTTCCATTCTTACCGCCTTCAACCACAACCTTTTGTTTTTTCCCGCCAACCTTTGCATTAAGTATCATCGGTGTTGCAGCAGCGTCATAATCCCAGACATCGTGATCGACTTGGGAGGATGCCCACTTAAACTTTCCTGTTTTACTATCTAAAGCAACAATAGAATCGGTGTACGGATTTTTTCCTTTTCTATCTGCATCATAAAAGTCCGGCGCTGGATTTCCTACAGCAAAATACATCATATCAGTATCTGGATCAAACGACATTGGCGTCCATACAGACCCTCCACCGGTATACTTACCCTTCGCCCAACCCTTTCCTCTTTCAGGAACAGTCCAGAACGGTTCTTTCCATAGTGGCTCAAGGGTATCCGCTTTAAAAGCCCATACGAAACCTCTTGTACCATTATCACCACCGCTGCTTCCAACGTAAATGTTGCCATCATAATACATTGGAGCCGAAGATTCATAGTATCTGTTTTCTAACTTGATGGACGGCTCATGATCCCAGAAATTGACCATTTTTAACAGCTTACCGTTCTTCGCATCAAGTTTGGCTAGCCGATTATCAATCATCAAGACATATACGTTTCCATTTGCCACAGCGACACCTCTGCTTGCCACATTGGATTGCCATGGTAAACTATTGATATGGTCCATTACATTCTTTGGAGGTGTCCATGCCCAAATTTTCTTTCCGCTTGCGGCATCGATTGCAAACACATGATTTTTAGCACTAGTTACGTACATAACCCCGTCATGTACGACAGGAAAGTCCTCCTGTAAGTTAGGGACATCTTTATTCCAATCCAGGATATCCTGCTGCCATACAATCCCCATCTTTTTCACATTATCTTTTGTAATCTCTTTATAGGGCACATGTCGGGTATGTTGAAGGTCATAACCCCAATTTGGAAACCCCGTTTCCTTTGCCTGATTTGCTTGATTTTGGGTTGTTTTCTTGTTTTCTCCCTGGTTATTTGCATTGTTCTTGTTATTATTTGACTGACAGCCAATAATGACCATACTAGCCAGCAAAACTGAACCTGTTGCCTTAAAAAAACGCCTCACGAGAATACCCTCCTTACATTATGAAATATTAGTATTTGATGAATTCTAATGATGTACTTTCCACTTTGTGCCCTATTCCCTCCTTAACAAATCATATTTTTTATAAGAACAATGGTATATTTACCTAAAACCTCTTAATTTATACAAATTGTGAACAACCCCATATCCAATTGTTAGTGGTACGTGTGTACAACGTATAATTTGCCTTGATTGACCATCCCTGTACATGAAAATCCATTTATACTATCAAAGGTTTTTATAGTGTTATTGACAAAAGCATTTTTACGCATAAAAAAAGACCCCCAGCCAAAATGACTGAGAGTCTTTGAAACGTCCATATTAACGTTTTGAGAACTGAGGCGCACGACGAGCACCTTTAAGACCGTATTTCTTACGCTCTTTCATACGTGGGTCACGAGTTAATAGACCTGCTGGTTTTAATGTTGCACGGTAAGCAGGATCTGCTTGTAGTAACGCACGAGCGATACCATGACGGATTGCGCCAGCTTGGCCAGTAAATCCACCGCCGTTAACATTTACTAATACATCATAGCTGCCAAGAGTTTCAGTAGCAACTAGAGGTTGTTTAATTACTTCGATTAATGCTGCAAATGGAATATAGTCTTGTACGTCACGACCGTTAATCACAATGTTGCCGTTACCTGGAACTAAGCGTACACGTGCAACAGAGCTTTTACGACGTCCTGTTCCGATATATTGAACTTGTGCCAAAATAATACCCTCCCTTTGAAATTATCCGCGAAGTTCGTAAGCTTCCGGTTTTTGTGCTTGATGTTGATGTTCTGCACCTGCATAAACATGTAATTTTTTAATCATTTGACGTCCTAGAGAACCTTTTGGAAGCATGCCTTTAATAGCAAGTTCTAGCATTTTCTCAGGATAGTTTGTACGCATTTCGTTTGCTGTACGAGTCTTTAATCCGCCTGCAAATTGAGTATGACGGTAGTAAATTTTGTCAGTTAGTTTTTTACCAGTTAATTCGATTTGAGATGCGTTAATGATAATAACATGATCACCAGTGTCAACATGTGGTGTGAAAGTTGGTTTATGTTTACCGCGTAAAATAGATGCTACTTCACTAGCTAGGCGACCTAAAGTCTTGCCAGCAGCGTCTACAACATACCATTTACGTTCAACTGTATTTGCATTAGCCATATACGTAGTACGCATTCGTTACCCTCCTAAAAATAAAAAATATCCATTCTCTTGTATTTATTTCATCACAATAAGTTTCCGGGGCTTATCGTGGGGTTAAAAACAATACCATAGGTTATAATATCTTTTTCTGACGTCAATGTCAAGACAATGTTACACCTGGATTAGTTGTTTTAATTGAAAAGCGTAAGTGCCTTGATTATCGGCGTACGGATNTTACACCTGGATTAGTTGTTTTAATTGAAAAGCGTAAGTGCCTTGATTATCGGCGTACGGATTTTGTAGTCTACGACTGAGATAAAGGAAACACAGTGAGATAGTTCCCGAGCTGATGTTGACTTATCGTAGGGAGAAGACGGAGAAATCCGCTAGCCGATAGGCACTGAAGCTAGACATCTCGAAAAGCGTAAGTGCCTTGATTTTCGGCGTACGGATGAGTGAAATTGGAAGTGTAATTTCACCTTTGTAGTCTACGACTGAGATAAAGGAAACACAGTAAGGTAGTCCCCTAATAAAATGCACTCTATTCATAGAACACTTTCCACAAATATAATCCTTCTGGACCTGCCGTTTTTCCGGCTAGTTTTCTATTTTTCTGTTCAATTATCATGGGTATTTGTTCTGGTTTTTTTCTACCTCTTCCAACTTCTAATAAGGTCCCCATAATAATTCGCACCATATTATATAAGAATCCATCTCCGACAAATTTAAATATCAGTTCGTCTTTTTCCTGGGTAAAACTGATTTCCTGCAACGTTCTTACCCTGCTCGAAACCGTCGTTTTTGCCGAACAAAAACTTGTGAAATCATGAGTTCCAAGAAAGTATTTCATTGCTTTTTCTATTGCATGAAGATCCAACTTATATGGATAATGATGTGAATAAAAACGTTTAAACGGGTCCTTTACCCTGCTTGTGTATACCCGATACCGATATTCTTTCCCCACTGCCATATGTCTAGCGTGAAAATCATCTTCTACTAGCTCAGCGCTTTTTACCAGAATGTCATCTGGCAATGTCGTATTTAGAACTGTTGGCCATTTTTCAATAGGAATATCTAGTGGTGAATCAAAATGGATGACTTGGCCGATTGCATGAACACCTGCATCTGTCCTTCCCGATCCTTCCACTACAATATGTTGCTGCTTATGAATCCTGCGGAGAGCCTTTTCCAGCTCCCCTTGGACAGTGCGATCCTTCGGTTGAATTTGATACCCGCAGAATCCGGATCCATCATAACAAATAATGCATTTATAACGTGACATAGAGAACCTCGTTATGATCGTAGAATAGTTAGTATTGCTGTAATGAAAACCAATACAATCAAGCTTGACGTATCGGATAAGTGCCATAGTAACAACCGATATTTTGTTCTTCCTTCCCCGCCTCGGTAACCTCTTGCTTCCATCGCAGTTGCTAGCTCCTCTGCACGTTTAAAGGAGCTTACAAAAAGAGGAATTAATAGCGGAACAATTGCTTTAATCCGCTCCTTGAGTGGACCGCTAGAAAAGTCGACCCCTCGGGCCATTTGTGCTTTCATAATTTTATCCGTCTCGTCCATTATTGTAGGAATGAATCGCAAAGATATCGACATCATCAAAGCCAATTCATGTACAGGAAATTTAATTTTCTTTAGTGGATTTAATAATGTTTCTAAACCATCTGTCAATGAAATGGGTGATGTAGTTAACGTTAATAAAGAAGTGACGAATATTAAATTCATAAACCTCAATGAAATAAAAATCCCTTGCTTTACCCCTTCTTCATATATCTTAATAATTCCAAAATGAAAGAGAAGATGACCTTGCTTCGTGAAAAACAAATGCAATACCAATGTAAAGAGCACTAACCAGAGAACTGGCCTTAATCCATTTATAAAAAAACGAAATGGAATTTTCGATATATATATAAGAAGAAAAGTAAAAACGGTTAAGATTGCATAAGTAATGAAATTATTAGCTAAAAAAACAATACAAATAAAAGCAAATACAAATATTAGCTTTGAGCGTGGATCTAGACGGTGAACAATGGAATCTGCCGGTACATATCTCCCGAATATCATTTTCTCCATCATACCCGTACACCTCGCATTTCAACATTCTTTAATACCTCAGTTAATTCTTCAATAGTGAGGCATGTTTTTCCTAATTTCATTTGAAATTTTTCCTCATACAAATATTGAAAACGAACTACATCTGGAACATTTAGTCCTAATGACATTAGCTCTTCAGCTGCAGTGAATATCTCACGAGGCGTTCCTTTTTGCTTTAATTCACCCTGCTGCAAAATAGCAATTTCATCGGCATACATTGCAGCATCCTCCATACTATGTGTTACGAGAATGGTAGTAAGTCCTTTTTCCTTATGCAATCGGTAAAACATATCCATAATTTCTCTCCGACCTCGTGGGTCGAGACCAGCAGTGGGTTCGTCCAAAACGAGAACTTCTGGTTCCATTGCTAAAACGCCAGCAATCGCAACCCTTCTCATTTGTCCGCCTGATAAATCAAATGGTGACTTCGTAAGTACGTCCTCCGGCAAGCCAACTTGTGAAATTAGTTCTCTTGCACGCTTTTTGGCATCTTCCTTAGTAATGCCAAAATTCATCGGACCGAAACAAATATCCTTTTCTACAGTCTCTTCAAAAAGCTGATGTTCCGGAAATTGAAATACGATTCCTACCTTTTGCCTAATTGGGCGAAGTTGTTTTTCTTTTTTTCCAGATATTACGGTTCGATCACCTATTGTGATTTTCCCTGCTGTGGGCTGTAGTAATGCATTGAGATGCTGTAATAAAGTTGATTTGCCTGAACCTGTATGTCCAATTATCGCTAAATATTGCCCTTGTGGTATTTGGAGATTAATATCATGAAGTGCTAGTCTTTCAAATGGTGTACCTGCTTGATATTTGTATTCTACTTGTTCGAGTGTAATGTCCATAATGCATCCACCAATTCTTCTTCTGTCAGATAATATGTTGATAAAGGATAGCCAATTTCTTTCAATGACTTTGTCATTTTAATCGAAAAAGGAATATCCAAGCCCAATTTGACCAACTCTTCATCCATCGCAAATATGTCACTAGGGGTACCTTCTCTGTATACCTTGCCGCCGTTCATGATAATAATACGATCGGCCCTCGCCGCTTCTTCCAAATCATGTGTGATCGAAATTACGGTTAATCCAGTTTCATCTTTCAGTTCCCGAATGGTATTAATAACCTCTAATCTTCCTTTAGGATCTAACATAGAAGTGGCCTCATCTAATATAATTACTTTCGGTTGCAATGCGATAATCCCTGCAATAGCCACTCTTTGCTTTTGTCCCCCGGATAAATGGTGTGGCTCTTGATTCAGAAAGGCAGACATATTGACTTTTTCTAAAGCGTCATGTACCCTTTCAACCATCACTTCTCGAGGTATTCCATTGTTTTCTAAACCAAAAGCCACATCATCTTGAACAGTTGTCCCTACAAATTGATTATCCGGATTCTGAAATACCATTCCGATTCGTTTCCTTACATCCCAAACAGTTTCTTCTGATAAAGAAATACCATCTACATTTACTTCCCCTTTTTCCGGGAAATGAAGTCCGTTTAATAGCTTTGCTAATGTTGATTTTCCGGAACCATTATGACCAACAATTGCAAGCCATTCTCCATCCATCACTTGTAAAGATATATCTTCAAGTGCATATTGCTCCTGGTCTTCATATTTAAAAAATATATTATTTAAAGAGATTACGGATTCTGCCATCCTCTTTCCTCCTCATTCTAAGCTAGTCTAAATTCTAATATCTATCCTCTTTCTCTGCTCATCTAATTGTTCGTTAAAGGAGAATTTACAATATAAATAAAAAAGCCCGCACCCCTCTCCAAGGTTGTGCGCGCCCTTTTGATCATAACTCTTTTTAAAGAGATGGAGAGGGATACAAGGAGCTAGACGGGACATCTAATAAAAGGGCGATGCCCATCATAACACTCTGATAGCTTTAAAGTTAAACAAAAAGGGCATTGAAGCAGTTATGAATAACTGTCCTGCCCTTGATGTAAAAAGATATTAAACTAGTTCAATAATAACTACTGGTGCACCGTCACCGCGACGAGGACCCATTTTCATGATACGAGTGTATCCGCCTTGGCGTTCTTGATAACGAGTAGCAATATCACCAAATAACTTTTGAACTGCATCTTGGTTTGTTTCAGCATCTGCGATTTCATGACGAATGTAAGCAGCAGCTTGACGACGTGCGTGTAAATCACCACGTTTACCAAGAGTAATCATCTTTTCAACAACTGAACGTAATTCTTTCGCACGAGCTTCAGTTGTTTCGATGCGTTCGTTGATGATTAAGTCAGTTGCTAAATCGCGAAGTAATGCTTTACGTTGGGCACTTGTACGTCCTAACTTTCTGTAAGGCATGAAGTTTCCCTCCCTTGTTGAATTTTTACTTTTCTAATCAATCGTCTTTTCTTAAGCCTAAACCAAGCTCTTCTAACTTAGCTTTTACTTCTTCTAAAGACTTACGACCTAAGTTACGAACCTTCATCATATCCTCTTCAGTCTTGTTAGCCAATTCCTGAACAGTATTGATACCGGCACGTTTTAAACAGTTATAGGAACGAACGGAAAGATCTAATTCTTCAATGGTCATTTCAAGAACTTTTTCTTTCTGATCCTCTTCTTTTTCAACCATGATCTCAGCATTTTGAGCCTCATCCGTTAATCCGACAAAGATATTTAAATGCTCATTTAAAATCTTTGCACCAAGAGAAATGGCTTCTTTTGGTCCAATGCTGCCATCAGTCCAAACATCGAGTGAGAGCTTGTCATAGTTGGACAATTGTCCGACACGTGTATTTTCCACTTGGTAGTTTACACGTTGAACAGGAGTGTAGATAGAGTCAATAGGAATAACTCCAATAGGATGATCCTCACGTTTATTAAGATCAGCTGGTGTATAACCGCGACCTCTTGTAGCAGACATACGCATACGGAAATGAGCATTCTTTCCTAAAGTAGCAATATATAAATCTGGGTTTAAGATTTCTACATCACTATCATGTGTAATATCCGCAGCCGTTACGACTCCTTCTCCCTGTACATCAATTTCAAGCGTCTTCTCTTCGTCAGAGTATATTTTCAAAGCTAGTTTCTTAAGATTTAGGATAATAGATGTAACATCTTCTACGACGCCTTCAATTGTTGAGAACTCATGCATTACCCCATCTATTTGAATAGACGTGACAGCGGCACCTGGGAGTGAGGATAATAGGATACGACGTAAGGAGTTACCCAAAGTTGTACCATATCCACGCTCAAGCGGTTCTACGACGAACTTTCCATAAGATGCATCATCGTTGACCTCAACCGTTTCAATTTTTGGTTTTTCAATTTCTATCATTCAAATTTACCCTCCTTCAAAACGTCGAAACCCCGGTAAGAATTTTATTCTAAAACCCGAAATTCCCCATGTATACATTCCCGTTTGTGCACAACAACTGGATTAATCTAATCTGTTTTTAAAACATATCATATCCCATTATAGACAGGGATACAAAATCTCATACAGAAAAAATTAAACACGACGGCGTTTTGGTGGGCGGCATCCATTATGTGGAACTGGTGTAACGTCTTTAATAGCTGTTACTTCTAGACCTGCAGCTTGAAGTGCACGAATTGCAGCTTCACGTCCAGCGCCAGGGCCTTTAACAGTTACTTCAAGAGTTTTCATACCGTGTTCCATAGAAGCTTTTGCAGCAGTTTCAGCTGCCATTTGTGCTGCGAATGGAGTAGATTTACGAGAACCTTTAAATCCAAGCGCACCTGCACTTGACCAAGCAAGAGCATTACCATGTGGATCTGTGATTGTTACGATTGTATTATTAAATGTAGAACGAATGTGTGCAACACCTGATTCGATATTCTTTTTCACACGACGTTTACGAGTATTAGTTTTGCGTGCCATTCTATTAAGAAACCTCCTTTGCTAATTATTTCTTTTTACCTGCTACAGTTTTACGAGGACCTTTACGAGTACGAGCATTGTTCTTCGTATTTTGACCGCGAACTGGTAAGCCACGACGATGGCGTAAACCACGGTAAGAACCAATTTCCATTAAACGTTTAATGTTTAAAGAAACTTCACGGCGAAGGTCACCTTCTACCTTAAGTTTATCAATAATATCGCGAATTTTGTTTAACTCTTCTTCTGTTAAATCACGAACGCGAGTATCCTCAGATACACCTGCTTCAGCTAAAACCTTTTGAGCAGTTGGTTTACCAATACCATAGACATAAGTTAATGAAATCACTACACGCTTATCACGTGGAATGTCAACACCTGCAATACGTGCCATTGAAAAAGCGCACCTCCTTCAAATTATCCTTGTTTTTGTTTATGTTTAGGGTTTTCACAAATAACCATGACTTTACCTCTTCTACGAATAACTTTACATTTTTCGCAGATTGGCTTTACTGATGGTCTGACTTTCATTTGTCTTTACCTCCTTAACAGTACGGAGTGCATTTCATATTATTTATAACGATACGTAATTCTTCCGCGTGTCAAATCATATGGAGAAAGCTCAACCGTAACTTTATCTCCTGGTAAAATACGAATAAAATGCATTCTGATCTTACCGGAAACATGTGCTAATACGGTATGGCCGTTCTCTAATTCTACCTTAAACATTGCATTTGGCAAAGTTTCACTTACAGTTCCTTCAACCTCGATAACATCGTCTTTCGCCACCGAACCAGTCTCCCTTCTATCTAACATTTGGGACCACATTTAATACCTCTTTTACAAAAGTAACGAGGTATTGGTGTGTCTTCATGTAATTCTTGACCAATCCTATGTTCGGCATACTTGCCAACAGAGAAAAGCCCTTTGCTACGACAATTAATGAATCGCATGAGAGATGTTCGAAAGACGCTCACCAGGCTTTCATTCTTGTAAGCCATGATTAGTGATTTCTCAAGTCACCTCTAATAGCTTCCCGGTTTCTATGTCAATTGTACCTAAAGGATAGGTCCATAAAGAATCACCATGACAGCCATTATAAATTAACATCGCTAAAGATGATAGATGCTTCCATCTTAGGAACGATCATTTGAAATGTTGAGAACAAATTTCTTTGTTCATTTAAGCACATATGCACCCACGCATTCCATTATAACGTTTATAAGAAGGAATTGCATCAATCCGCATAAGAAATTTTTCAGCAATTACATCCAATTTAGTATTGTAATTCCTGTTTCTTTATAATTTATTAGCTTAAAAGATTATTTTACTAATCCTTGAAGTAAATTTTCAATATCAGCAAAAACTTTATTTATTTCCTGCTGACCATTTATACTACGCAAGTATCCTTTTTGCTCATAAAAATCAAGTAGGGGCTGAGTTTGTTTAATGTTAACCTCTAAACGGTTTTGAACGGTTTCTTCATTATCATCAGCTCTTTGATATAATTCTCCGCCACAGCGATCACATTCGCCTGGCTTTGCAGGAGGATTAAAGACAAGATGATAAGTGGCACCACAATTCTTGCAAATACGGCGTCCTGTTAAACGTTCCATTAAAATTTCCTTGTCTACCTGAATGTTTATACAATAATCAATTTGCATATTTAAATCAGAAAGAATTGCTTCTAAGCTTTCCGCTTGTGGCACCGTTCTAGGAAATCCATCAAGTAAGAAACCTGCTTCACAATCCTTTTTGCTTAAACGTTCACGAACAATGCCGATAGTTACTTCATCTGGAACAAGTTCACCTTTATCCATAAAGGACTTGGCTTTTAAACCGAGTTCCGTGCCTTCTTTAATAGCAGCGCGGAACATATCTCCAGTAGAGATATGCGGAATATGATACTTATCCACGATTCTTTCAGCCTGTGTTCCTTTTCCGGCACCGGGAAGACCCATTAGCACTAAATTCACTAGTACTTCCCCCTTAAGACTTAATCCATGTTTTAGGAACAAGCTCTTGCTCCTAAAACACAGTATTACTTAATAAAACCTTTATAATGACGCTTTACAAGCTGTGATTCTAATTGTTTCATCGTATCAAGTGCCACACCGATCATAACAAGTAAACTTGTTCCACCGATTTGAACAGCTGGCGGTAACCCTGCGAACGTAGTAAAGATAACCGGTAAAATCGATACAACCGCTAGGAATATAGATCCCACAAATGTTAAGCGGTATAGTACCCTCGTAAGATACTCTTGCGTATTTTTACCAGGGCGAATTCCCGGAATATACCCACCTTGTTTCTTCAAGTTATCAGCCATTTGCTCTGGATTCACTTGAACAAATGCATAGAAATAAGTAAAAGCTATAATTAATGCAACATAGATTATAGCACCCAGCGGTTTCGTATAATCAAATACCCATTGTATCGTATCCGTTACATTGTTGGAACCAAAAAATGATGCAATGGTTCTTGGTGCCACGATAAACGATACCGCAAAGATAACTGGAATAACCCCTGCTGCATTTACTTTTAAAGGTAAATGTGTCGTTTGTCCTCCAACAGGATTACGACCAGAAAGACGTTGTGCATATTGAATCGGAATCTTTCTTAGTGCCTGTTGGACAAAAATTACTCCGACTACAATAGCAATCACAACAAGAATTAGTATTAATAAGATAACAATCTTTAAAAACAACTGTTGGCCAGCATTTTTAAATTGTTGATCATATATTTGACTAATCATATTTGGTACTCTGGCAACAATACCTGCAGCAATCAGAATGGAAATACCATTACCAACGCCATTAGCTGTGATTTGTTCACCCAACCACATTAAAAATCCAGTTCCGGCTGTCAAAACAACAGCAATGATTAGGTAGGTTCCCCAGCTCGGATTCATAATTAATTGTCCCTGAGTTAAGGAGTTGAATCCATAAGCCATACCAATACCTTCTATAAAAGCAAGGACAATTGTGAAGTAACGTGTAAATTGAGCCAATTTACGACGTCCCACTTCACCTTGTTTAGACCATTCCGTAAACTTCGGAATAACGTCCATTTGTAATAATTGTACGATGATGGAAGCAGTGATATATGGCATAATTCCCATTGCAAACAAAGAGAATTTATAAAGAGCTCCACCGCCAAAAGTATTTAGGATATTAAAGAATCCATTTTGATCATTCGCTTCCAATGCAGCCGCATTTACAAATGGAACAGGTATATAAGCTCCAATTCTAAAAACGACTAACATTAAAAGTGTAAAGAAAACTTTACGTCTAATATCTTTCACACGCATAAAATTGGAGATTGTCGAGAACATTAAATCACCTCGGTAGTTCCGCCAGCAGCTTCAATTGCTTCTTTAGCAGCAGAGGAGAATTTGTGAGCTTTTACAGATAACTTTTTCTCAAGCTTACCATTTGCAAGAATTTTAATTCCTGCCTTCTCTTTGCTTACAACTCCTGTTTCGATAAGAAGAGCCGGTGTAATTTCAGTACCGTCTTCAAAGCGATTTAATGCATCTAGATTTACAACAGCATAATCTTTTCGGTTGATATTAGTGAAACCGCGTTTTGGTAAACGACGGAATAATGGTGTTTGACCACCTTCAAAACCAAGACGAACACCGCCGCCTGAACGAGCGTTTTGACCTTTATGTCCTTTACCAGCAGTCTTACCATTACCGGAACCAATACCACGTCCAACTCGATTACGCTCTTTGCGTGAACCTTCTGCAGGTTGTAATTCATGAAGTTTCATTGTCGGCACCTCCTTATATAAAGAAATTTACATTACTGTTCTTTTACTGTTACAAGATGAGCAACTTTTGTGATCATACCACGAATAGCTGCATTATCTTCATGCTCAACAGTTTGATTTACTTTACGCAAACCAAGAGCTTTAACTGTTTCACGTTGATCCTGAGGACGACCGATCAAGCTACGAGTGAGGGTAATTGCTAATTTGTTTGCCATTATAATTCCCTCCTTATCCTAACAGTTCTTCTACTGATTTATTACGTAATTTTGCAACATCTTCCGCACGCTTCAATTGTTTAATACCCTCAATTGTCGCACGAATCATATTGATAGGTGTATTGGAACCAAGAGATTTAGATGTAATATCAGCTACACCAGCTAACTCAAGTACCGCACGAACTGGACCACCAGCAATTACACCGGTACCTGGTGAACCTGGCTTCATAAGAATGGAACCAGCGCCAAAGCGACCGATTACTTCGTGTGGAATTGTTGTACCAACCATAGGTACTTCAACTAAGTTTTTCTTAGCGTCTTCAACTGCCTTACGAATTGCATCAGGTACCTCTTGTGCTTTACCAGTTCCAAAACCAACATGGCCGTTTCTATCTCCTACAACGACTAGTGCAGAGAAACGGAAGCGACGTCCACCTTTAACAACTTTCGCAACACGGTTAACAGTAACAACGCGTTCTTCTAATTCAAGTTTGTTAGGATCAATGTTACGCATCTATTTGTCCCTCCTTTTTCTATTAAAATTCTAGTCCGTTTTCACGAGCTGCATCAGCAAGAGCTTTAATACGTCCGTGATAGAGGTATCCACCACGATCGAATACTACACTTGTAACGCCTTTTTCTACTGCACGCTTTGCAATTAGCTCGCCAACTTTTTTAGCAGCCTCTACATTGCTTGTTGATTCTAATCCTAGATCTTTATCAAGTGTTGACGCACTTGCTAAAGTAACACCTTGAATATCATCAATCAATTGTGCATAGATATTTTTATTTGAACGATATACGTTTAATCGAGGACGTGCCGTAGTACCACTTAATTTAGCGCGAACACGGGCATGTCTTTTTTTACGTACCTGATTTTTATCTGGCTTAGTGATCATCTGTGGTCACTCCTTTCTTACTGTCAAGCAGCATTATTTACCTGTCTTACCTTCTTTTCTACGTACATATTCGCCTTCGTAACGAATACCTTTACCTTTGTACGGTTCTGGCGGACGAACGTCACGAATATTAGCAGCTAAAGCACCGACGCGTTCTTTGCTAGTACCTTTTACAATAACCTTTGTATTAGAAGGCACTTCGATTTCAAGACCACTTTCAGGTTCAAATTCAACAGGATGAGAATAACCAACGTTTAAAACAAGTTTCTTACCTTGCTTTTGTGCACGGTATCCAACACCGACTAATTCTAATGATTTTTCAAAGCCTTTAGAAACACCTTCAACCATGTTTGCAAGCAAAGCACGTGTTGTACCATGTAAAGTTCGGTGTGTTTTTGACTCTGAAGGACGAGTAACATTGATTACATTCTCTTCAACGTTAATTGTGATTTCAGGACTAAAGCTGCGAGAAAGTTCGCCTTTAGGACCCTTTACAGTTACATTGTTATTTCCATCTACTGTAATTGTTACACCAGATGGAATCTCAATAGGTTTTTTACCTACACGGGACATTCTATTGCACCTCCGTTCATTTCAAGTATTACCAAACGTAAGCTAGTACTTCTCCACCAACTTGTTTGTTACGAGCTTCTTTATCTGTTAAGACACCTTGAGAAGTAGATACGATAGCTATTCCAAGGCCGTTAAGAACTTTTGGAACCTCATCAGCTTTTGCATATACACGTAAACCAGGCTTGCTGATACGTTTAATGCCAGTGATTACACGCTCATTGTTAGTGCCGTACTTTAAGAAAATACGGATGATTCCTTGTTTGTTGTCTTCGATATATTCAACATCACGAACAAAACCTTCGCGCTTTAGAATTTCAGCAACTTCTTTTTTGATTTTAGAAGCAGGAACTTCTAATTTTTCGTGACGTACCATATTTGCATTTCGAATACGAGTAAGCAAATCTGCGATTGGATCTGTCATTACCATAAGATTTTACCTCCTTCCCAATTTCGGGTTTTACCAGCTAGCTTTTTTGACACCAGGAATTTGACCCTTGTATGCGAGTTCACGGAAACAAATACGGCATAGTTTGAATTTGCGAATTACTGAATGTGGACGGCCACAACGTTCGCAACGTGTATAAGCTTGCACTTCAAACTTAGGTGTGCGCTTTTGTTTCACGATCATAGATTTTTTAGCCACGTTTTCGCCTCCCTTTTTTTAGCGATTACTTTTGAAATGGCATTCCGAATAGAGTTAATAACTCACGAGCTTCTTCGTCTGTGTTTGCAGTTGTTACGATAACAATGTCCATACCGCGAACTTTGCTTACTTTATCGTAATCAATCTCAGGGAAGATTAGCTGTTCTCTAACACCAAGTGTATAGTTTCCACGGCCATCAAATGACTTCTTGGAAATACCACGGAAGTCACGAACACGTGGAAGTGAAACTGAAATTAATTTATCAAGGAATTCATACATACGTTCTCCGCGAAGGGTTACTTTACAACCAATAGGCATACCTTCACGAAGACGGAATCCCGCGATAGAATTCTTTGCTCTTGTGATTACTGGTTTTTGACCAGTGATTAATGTTAATTCTTCAACGGCATTGTCAAGTACCTTTGCGTTTTGAACAGCATCACCAACACCCATGTTGATAACAATCTTTTCAATTTTAGGTACTTGCATTACTGATTTATAGTTAAATTTGCTTGTTAAAGCAGGAGTCAATTCTTTTTCGTATTTTTCCTTTAGGCGGTTCATGTAGTGTACCTCCCTTCATCTAAGAACTATTTATCTAAAACTTCACCAGATTTTTTCGCTACACGTACTTTTTTGCCATTTACATCTTGATAACCTACACGAGTAGGTTCGTTTGATTTAGGATCTAGTAACATTACGTTTGATACGTGAATAGGTGCTTCTTGGCTAATGATTCCACCTTGTGGGTTAACTTGTGAAGGTTTTGAATGTTTCTTAATAATGTTAACACCTTCTACAATCACACGGTCTTTTTTAGGAAATGCAGCAAGGATTACACCTGTTTTTCCTTTATCTTTACCTGTAATAACCATTACTTTGTCGCCTTTTTTTACATGCATCTTAATCGCACCTCCTTGATTAATAAATCTAATTATATTAAAGAACTTCTGGAGCTAAGGATACGATTTTCATGAAATTATTGTTACGTAGTTCACGAGCAACAGGTCCAAAGATACGAGTTCCACGAGGACTCTTATCATCACGGATAATTACACATGCGTTTTCATCGAAACGAATGTATGAACCATCTGGACGGCGCATACCGCTTTTCGTACGAACAACAACAGCTTTAACGACATCGCCTTTTTTAACAACGCCTCCTGGTGTTGCTTGTTTTACTGTACAAACGATAACATCACCAATATTAGCTGTTTTACGGCCAGAACCACCTAGAACTTTAATCGTTAAAACTTCTCTAGCACCAGAGTTGTCAGCAACTTTCAAACGAGTTTCTTGTTGAATCATATTGTTTACCTCCCTTCGGAATAAACATGAATCCGATACTTTGTATTAGATAATAACAGCTTTTTCAACGACTTCCACAAGACGGAAACGTTTTGTCGCAGATAATGGACGAGTTTCCATAATGCGAACGATATCGCCGATCTTTGCTTCATTTTGCTCATCATGAGCTTTAAACTTTTTAGAGTACTTCACGCGTTTGCCGTAAAGTGAGTGTTTTTTATAAGTTTCTACAAGTACAGTTATTGTTTTGTCCATTTTATCAGAAACAACACGTCCTGTGTAAACTTTTCGTTGGTTACGTTCACTCATTGTGCAAACCTCCTCTCATTATCGATTGTTAACACCGATCTCTCTTTCACGGATCACGGTTTTCATGCGAGCAATCGCTTTGCGTACTTCACGGATGCGAGCAGTATTTTCAAGTTGCCCTGTAGCTAATTGGAACCTGAGGTTAAATAACTCTTCTTTTAGAGATTTTACTTTTTGTTCTATTTCTGCAGTGGTAAGGTCACGAATTTCATTAGCTTTCATTTGATTCACCACCAATTTCTTCTCGTTTTACGAACTTACATTTAACCGGTAATTTATGCATAGCAAGACGTAATGCTTCACGAGCAACCTCTTCAGATACACCTGCAATTTCAAACATAATTTTACCTGGTTTTACAACTGCTACCCAGCCTTCTGGAGCACCTTTACCGGAACCCATACGAACTTCTAGTGGTTTTGCAGTATATGGTTTGTGAGGGAAGATTTTAATCCAAACTTTACCTCCACGTTTCATATAACGAGTCATCGCGATACGAGCAGCTTCAATTTGACGGTTTGTAATCCAAGAAGCCTCAAGAGCTTGTAAACCATATTCACCAAATGCTACTTCAGTACCACCTTTTGCACGACCACGCATTTTTCCACGATGTTCGCGGCGATATTTAACGCGTTTAGGTAATAACATGATTATTTTCCTCCTTCCTCAGTCTTTTTCTTCGCAGGAAGAACCTCTCCACGATAAATCCATACTTTTACGCCAAGTTTACCGTAAGTTGTGTCTGCTTCTGCATGTGCATAATCGATATCTGCACGTAGAGTATGAAGTGGAACAGTTCCTTCGCTATAGCCTTCTGTACGAGCCATATCAGCTCCGCCTAGACGACCTGAAACTTGTGTTTTAATTCCTTTTGCACCAGCGCGCATTGCACGTTGAATTGCTTGTTTTTGTGCACGACGGAAAGATACACGATTTTCTAATTGACGAGCAATATTTTCAGCTACTAATTTAGCATCAATATCAGCTTTCTTAATTTCAACAATATTAATGTGAACGCGTTTGCCAGTTAGTTCATTTAGAGCTTTACGAAGTGCTTCTACTTCAGTACCGCCTTTACCAATGACCATACCTGGTTTCGCAGTGCGGATAGTAATGTTAATACGATTTGCAGCACGTTCAATTTCAACACCAGAAACTGATGCATCGCTTAAACGTTTGGAAATGTATTCACGAACTTTAATGTCCTCATGCAGAAGGTCAGCGTAGTCCTTTTCCGCGTACCATTTAGATTCCCAGTCACGAATAACTCCGATACGTAAACCTATTGGATGTACTTTTTGTCCCACGAATTATCCCTCCTTCTTTTCTGATACTACGATAGTAATGTGGCTAGTACGTTTGTTAATTTGGCTTGCACGACCCATAGCACGAGGACGGAAACGTTTTAGTGTCGGTCCTTCATTTACATATGCTTCAGTAACTACAAGATTATTAACGTCCAAATCATAGTTATGCTCTGCATTAGCAATAGCAGATTTTAATACTTTTTCAACGATCGGTGAAGCTGCTTTTGGAGTAAACTTCAAAATAGCAATCGCTTCGCCTGCTTGCTTTCCTCGAATTAGATCAACAACTAGGCGTGCCTTACGAGGAGCAATACGAACTGTTCTTGCAACAGCTTTAGCTTGCATCGGGATGCCCTCCTCTCATTAGCGTCTTGTTTTCTTATCGTCACCAGCGTGACCTTTATAAGTACGAGTTGGTGCAAATTCACCAAGCTTATGACCTACCATATCTTCTGTAACATATACAGGTACATGTTTACGACCATCATATACCGCGATAGTATGACCGATAAATGCTGGGAAGATTGTAGAACGACGAGACCAAGTTTTGATCACTTGTTTTTTGTCTGATTCATTAAGCTTTTCCACTTTAACCATCAAATGTTCATCAACAAAAGGTCCTTTTTTCAAGCTACGACCCATGCTCGAACCTCCCTTCGTGATTGCGCTACGGCCCCATTTTTGAACCGTAGTTCAATCGCGTTATTTTTTGCGACGACGCACAATAAATTTATCAGATTTATTCTTTTTCTTACGAGTTTTGTAACCAAGAGTCGGTTTACCCCAAGGTGACATAGGTGATTTACGTCCGATAGGCGCACGACCTTCACCACCACCGTGTGGGTGATCATTAGGGTTCATTACAGATCCACGAACAGTTGGGCGCTTGCCTAACCAACGAGAACGACCTGCTTTACCGATATTGATTAATTCGTGTTGTTCGTTACCAACTTGACCGATAGATGCACGGCAAGTAGCAAGAATCATACGAACTTCACCAGAAGTTAAACGTACAAGTACGTATTTTCCTTCTTTACCAAGTACTTGTGCAGAAGTACCTGCAGAACGTACTAATTGTCCACCTTTACCAGGTTTTAACTCAATGTTATGAACAACAGTACCTACTGGAATATTAGCTAACGGAAGTGCATTACCTACTTTGATATCTGCATCTGGTCCAGATACTACTTCCATACCCACTTTTAAGTTTTTAGGAGCTAAGATATAACGCTTTTCTCCATCAACATAATTAATTAGTGCGATATTTGATGAACGGTTTGGATCATACTCAATTGTAGCAACGCGTCCTGGTATACCATCTTTATCACGTTTAAAGTCGATAATACGGTATTGACGCTTATGACCGCCACCTTGATGACGAACTGTTAACTTACCTTGGTTGTTACGGCCGCCCTTGCTATTTAAAGGCGCAAGTAATGATTTTTCCGGTTTATCAGTTGTGATTTCCGCGAAATCAGATACTGTCATGCCGCGACGTCCATTAGAGGTCGGTTTATATTTTTTGATCGCCATGTTTTTCCCTCCTCTTCTATTCTTTCAAATCAAAATTATACTTCAAAAAACTCGATTTCTTTGCTGTCAGGAGTTAATGTAACAATTGCTTTACGGCGCTTGTTTGTATATCCTGCGTGTTTACCCATACGTTTGAACTTGCCTTTATAGTTCATCACATTCACTTTTGCTACTTTCACACCAAAGATTTCTTCTACAGCATCTTTCACTTGTGTTTTGTTAGCACGCACATCTACTTCAAATGTATACTTTTTGTCAGCCATAACATCAGTAGATTGTTCTGTGATGACGGGGCGCTTAATGATATCACGTGAATCCATTAACCAAGCACCTCCTCTACTTTTTCGACTGCAGCTTTCGTGATAATTAATTTATCATGAGAAACTACATCTAAAACATTAATACCATTTGCTTCTACAACTGTAATTCCAGGGATATTACGAGCTGATAAAGCAACATTCACATCAGAACCATCTGTTACAATTAATGCTTTGTTAGAAACAGAAAGGTTTTTAAGAACTGCTGCAAATTCTTTTGTTTTTGGAGCATCAAAAGATAGCGATTCTAATACAACAATATTAGATTCTTTTACTTTTGAAGAAAGTGCAGATTTAATTGCTAAACGACGTACTTTCTTTGGTAATTTGTAGCTATAGCTACGCGGAACTGGACCAAATACTGTACCGCCTCCACGCCATTGTGGTGAACGAATAGATCCTTGACGAGCACGTCCAGTACCTTTTTGACGCCATGGCTTTTTACCACCACCGCTAACTTCTGAACGGTTTTTCACTTTGTGAGTACCTTGACGTAAAGATGCTCTTTGCATAATAATTGCGTCGAACAATACGTTTTCGTTTGGTTCAATACCAAATACAGAATCATTAAGTTCAACTTCTCCAACTTGTGATCCAGCTTGGTTGAATAGAGCTACTTTCGGCATTCCTGTTTCCTCCTTTCCTTCGTGTTAAATTATTTTGCTTTAATCGCTGTTTTGACTTTAAGCAATGCTTTTTTAGGACCAGGAACATTACCCTTAACTAGGATAAGATTACGTTCTACATCAACTTTAACAACTTGTAAGTTTTGAATGGTGATTTGCTCTCCGCCAGTGCGTCCAGGCAATGCTTTTTGTTTGAATACACGGTTTGGAGCAACAGGACCCATAGATCCAGGGCGACGATGGTAACGAGAACCGTGAGCCATTGGTCCACGAGATTGTCCGTGGCGCTTGATAACACCTTGGAAACCTTTCCCTTTAGAGATTCCAGTTACATCTACGATGTCACCTTCTGCAAAAATATCAACTTTGACTTCTTGGCCAATTTCATACTCTTCTAAGTTAACAACGTCAAATTCACGAACGAAGCGCTTAGGAGCAGTATTGGCCTTTGTTACATGACCTTTTTCTGGTTTGTTAGCAAGCTTTTCACGTTTATCTTCAAAACCAAGCTGAATAGCGCCGTATCCATCTGTATCAACAGTTTTCTTTTGAAGAACAACGTTTGGTGTTGCCTGAATTACTGTTACAGGAATAAGATCACCGTTCTCAGCAAATACTTGCGTCATACCGATTTTTCTTCCTAAGATTCCTTTGGTCATGAGTCACACCTCCTGTTTTTCATAAGCTATTTATTATAGTTTGATTTCGATGTCTACACCAGACGGTAAATCTAAACGCATTAATGAATCTACTGTTTGTGGAGTTGGATTCACAATATCGATTAGACGTTTATGCGTACGCATTTCAAATTGTTCACGAGAATCTTTATACTTGTGAACCGCACGAAGAATTGTGTATACAGATTTTTCTGTTGGTAACGGAATCGGACCAGATACAGCTGCACCAGATCTTTTTGCCGTTTCTACAATTTTCTCTGCAGATTGATCAAGGATTCTGTGATCATATGCTTTTAAACGAATACGAATTTTTTGTTTTGCCATTACTTTCCCTCCTTTTTCGCCTATTTTAAATAGACATTCTCCATGGAAATTTCCCCCACACTCGCCATGGCAAAGCGGCCGGGTGTGTCGGCAACCTTCCACTTCATCGCAGTCAAAGACCAACATTGTCTATTATACATAAAACACATATAATATGCAACACTAAGTGCGATATTTATTAGGTCTTTTGCACTTTTTTTATTATACATAGTTTCTATTGCAGGTTCAAGGTCTTTAGACTAACGTAGAATTTTCAATTTATTAAATTACTTTTAATATAATCGATTACTATATTGAAGAATCAATATAGTTGGATTGTAGGAGAAGTTTAAAGAACAATAAAAAAAGCAGACGATCGTCACCGTCTGCTTTTTCTATCATAGCATTACTTGCTGATAGATGTTACAACACCTGAACCAACAGTACGTCCACCTTCACGAATTGAGAAACGAGTTCCTTCTTCGATCGCGATTGGAGAAATTAATTGTACACTCATTTCAGTGTTATCGCCAGGCATTACCATTTCAGTACCTTCTGGAAGGTTAACGATTCCAGTTACGTCAGTTGTACGGAAATAGAATTGTGGACGATAGTTTGAGAAGAATGGAGTATGACGTCCACCTTCTTCTTTAGACAAAACGTAAACTTCTGCTTTGAATTCTGTATGTGGAGTGATTGTTCCTGGTTTTGCAAGAACTTGACCACGTTGTACTTCTTCACGAGCGATACCACGAAGAAGTGCACCAATGTTATCTCCAGCTTCAGCATAATCAAGAAGCTTACGGAACATTTCAACACCTGTTACAGTAGTTGATTTTGGTTCTTCAGAAAGACCGATGATTTCAATAACGTCTCCAACTTTAACTTGACCACGTTCAACACGGCCTGTAGCAACAGTACCACGACCAGTGATAGAGAATACATCTTCAACTGGCATCATGAATGGTTTGTCAGTGTCACGTTCTGGAGTTGGAATGTATTCATCAACTGCAGCCATTAATTCAACGATTTTTTCTTCCCAAGCTGGATCTCCCTCAAGAGCTTTAAGAGCAGAACCTTTGATAACTGGTACATCATCACCAGGGAAGTCATATTCAGATAGAAGGTCACGAACTTCCATTTCAACTAGTTCAAGAAGTTCTTCGTCATCTACCATATCACATTTGTTTAAGAATACTACTAGGTAAGGTACACCTACGTTACGAGATAATAGAATGTGCTCACGAGTTTGTGGCATTGGACCATCAGCAGCAGATACTACTAGGATACCACCGTCCATTTGAGCAGCACCAGTGATCATGTTTTTAACATAGTCAGCATGTCCTGGGCAGTCAACGTGTGCATAGTGACGAGTATCAGTTTCATATTCTACGTGTGCAGTATTGATTGTGATACCACGCTCACGCTCTTCAGGAGCACCGTCAATTTGATCATAAGCACGTGCTTCTGCTTTACCTTGCTTTGCAAGAACAGCTGTGATTGCAGCAGTTAATGTAGTTTTACCATGGTCAACGTGACCAATTGTACCGATATTAGCATGAGTTTTGGAACGGTCGAATTTAGCTTTAGCCATTAGAAAATCCTCCTCAATTTTGATATTTTAATTTTAATAAGTATATATGGTGCTTAAAAGATGTGTACATCATCTTTTAAGCAGTCATAGCATATAATGTATTTATACTTTATTAAAGGTAATAAATCAATTATTCACCTTTATTTTTTTTGATAATTTCTTCAGAAATGGACTTAGGAACTTCTTCATAATGATCAAAGTGCATAGAGAATACTCCACGACCTTGTGTACTAGAACGAAGTGATGTCGCATAACCGAACATTTCAGATAGTGGAACCATCGCACGAACTACTTGTGCATTTCCGCGAGCTTCCATACCTTCAACACGTCCACGACGTGCTGTAATTTGACCCATGATATCACCTAAATACTCTTCAGGGATAACAACCTCAACCTTCATCACTGGTTCAAGGATAACTGGGTTACATTTAGAAGCAGCGTTCTTAAGCGCAAGTGATGCAGCAATTTTGAACGCCATTTCACTTGAATCGACATCATGGTAAGAACCATCATATAGTTTTGCTTTAATATCAACTAAAGGATATCCAGCAAGAACGCCTCGTTCAAGTGCATCTTCAAGTCCTGCTTGAACCGCTGGGATGTATTCACGCGGAACCACACCACCGACGATAGCATTTTCGAACTCAAAGCCTTTTCCTTCTTCGTTTGGTGAGAATTCAATCCAAACGTGTCCGTATTGTCCACGACCACCAGATTGACGAGCAAATTTACCTTCAACCTGTGCAGATGAACGGAATGTTTCACGGTAAGAAACTTGCGGAGCACCAACATTTGCTTCTACTTTGAATTCACGCTTCATACGGTCAACGATGATATCTAAGTGAAGCTCACCCATACCTGCAATAATGGTTTGTCCAGTTTCTTGGTCAGTATGTGCGCGGAATGTCGGATCTTCCTCTTGAAGTTTTTGTAAAGCTGTTGTCATTTTATCTTGATCAGCTTTAGATTTAGGTTCTACAGATAATTCAATAACTGGTTCTGGGAATTCCATTGATTCTAAGATTACAAGGTTCTTTTCATCACATAGAGTATCACCAGTTGTTGTATCTTTCAAACCTACTGCTGCTGCGATATCACCTGCGTAAACTTCAGAAATTTCAGCACGGTGGTTCGCATGCATTTGTAGGATACGTCCTACACGTTCACGTTTACCCTTAGTAGAGTTTGTTACATATGAACCTGATTGTAACGTACCTGAGTAAACGCGGAAGAAAGTTAACTTACCAACGTAAGGGTCGGTCATAACTTTAAACGCTAGTGCAGCAAATGGTTCATCATCACTTGAATGCTTTTCAATCACTTCATCTGAATCAGGCGCAGTACCTTTAATTGCAGGTACATCTAATGGAGATGGTAAGTAATCGATAACCGCATCAAGCATTAATTGAACACCTTTGTTTTTAAAAGCAGATCCACAGATAACTGGATAGAATTCAACATTAACGGTACCTTTACGAATAGCAGCTTTCAATTCATCAACAGTGATTTCTTCACCGCCAAGGTATTTTTCCATTAATTCTTCATCAAGCTCAGCTACTGCTTCTACTAATTTTTCATGATATTCTTCAGCCTGATCTTTATATTCAGCAGGAATTTCAACCTCTTCGATTTCAGTTCCTAAATCATTACCATACATAATTGCTTTCATTTCAACAAGGTCGATAATACCTTCGAATTGATCTTCAGCACCGATTGGTAATTGAATTGCATGAGCATTTGCTTGTAAACGATCATGTAATGTTTTCACTGAATATAAGAAGTCAGCACCGATTTTATCCATCTTGTTTACGAATACTACACGTGGTACTCCGTATGTTGTAGCTTGACGCCAAACTGTTTCAGTTTGAGGCTCAACGCCTGATTGCGCATCAAGAACCGCTACTGCACCGTCAAGTACACGAAGAGAACGTTCAACTTCAACAGTGAAATCCACGTGTCCTGGAGTATCGATGATATTAACGCGGTGACCCTTCCATTGTGCAGTTGTTGCAGCGGAAGTGATCGTGATACCACGTTCTTGTTCTTGCTCCATCCAGTCCATTTGAGATGCACCTTCATGTGTTTCACCGATTTTATGAATCTTACCAGTGTAATAAAGGACACGCTCAGTTGTTGTTGTTTTACCAGCATCGATGTGTGCCATGATACCGATATTACGAGTGTTTTCTAGAGAGAACTCTCTTGCCATGTGGTTTTCACCTTCCTTTGTACGAATATTTTTTTTAAACTGAAGGTTTTATTACCAACGATAGTGAGCAAACGCTTTGTTCGCTTCAGCCATCTTATGAGTATCTTCACGCTTCTTAACAGATGCACCAGTATTATTAGCTGCATCTAAGATTTCGTTAGCAAGACGCTCTTCCATCGTCTTTTCTCCGCGAAGACGAGCGTAGTTTACTAACCAGCGAAGACCTAATGTTGTACGGCGTTCAGGTCTAACCTCTACTGGTACTTGGTAGTTAGCACCACCAACACGGCGAGCTCGCACTTCAAGTACTGGCATAATGTTCTTAAGTGCTTGATCGAATACTTCGATAGGCTCTTTACCTGTACGTTCACGAATTAAATCAAAAGCATTATATAGGATAGTTTGAGATTTACCTCTCTTACCATCTACCATCATCTTGTTGATTAAACGTGTAACTAGTTTTGAATTATAAATAGGATCTGGTAAAACATCTCTCTTTGCTACTGGACCTTTACGTGGCATTATGTTTTCCTCCTTTCAAAAGGGTTTTATCGTTTTGTGTTATTATTTTTTCTCTTTTGGTTTCTTAGTACCGTATTTTGAACGGCCTTGCATACGCTTATCAACACCTGCAGTGTCTAATGCACCACGAACAATGTGATAACGTACCCCTGGTAAGTCCTTAACACGTCCACCGCGAATTAAAACAACGCTGTGTTCTTGTAAGTTATGACCAATACCTGGGATATATGCAGTTACCTCGATACCGTTTGTCAAACGAACACGAGCATATTTACGCAATGCAGAGTTCGGTTTTTTTGGTGTCATTGTACCAACACGAGTACATACCCCACGTTTTTGAGGTGATGATAAATCTGTGTTTACTTTCTTAAAGCTGTTGTAGCCTTTGTTTAGTGCTGGTGATTTTGACTTTTCAATTTTAGACTTACGAGGTTTGCGCACTAATTGATTAATAGTAGGCATTTTATGTTTCCTCCCTTCACGATTTTTATAAGCCCACACATCCAGGTGGTTCATTTTAAAGCAAAAACAAAGTTTTTGCAGCTTCATCTATCTGCAAAAACAGTTTTTAATAGATAATGGCAACAGCCGCAGCACCGACATCAATACCACATCTTTTACCAAGCTTTTTCATAGAATCAACTTGAGTAACGGGTATTTTACAGTCCTCTGCAACTTGAATGACCTTTCTTATAACAGAAGGATCAGCATCCTCTGCTACAATCAGTTCATCTACCTTGCCGGATTTCAGCGCCTTTACTGCTTGCTTTGTTCCTATTACGACACTCTTTGCCTGTAATACTTTTTCATAAGACATCTTCATATCCTCCAAAGCATCAGGTAGTATTTGATAGGAGCACCTTGAATATAGTACCATTTTCATTTTTTAATGTCAACACAAAATATAATTCTTTCTTAAGCAGATTATTGCCGGCCAATTGGCCGGCAATGATATTACTGCTCTACTAATACATTTTCTTCATCTTCTACAATTTCTGCATTTGCTTTTCGGTAGCGTTGCATACCAGTTCCAGCTGGAACTAGTTTACCGATAATAACATTCTCCTTCAAGCCAAGTAACTCATCACGTTTACCCTTAATGGCTGCATCCGTTAAGACACGTGTTGTCTCTTGGAAGGATGCTGCAGATAAGAAGGAATCCGTTTCAAGCGATGCTTTCGTAATACCTAGTAGTACAGGTCTACCGGTTGCTGGCATTCTTCCTTCTAGCAATGCCTGTTCGTTAGCATCTGTAAATTGGTGAATGTCAAGTAGTGAACCTGGCAATACATCTGTCTCACCTGCATCAACTACTCGTATCTTACGAAGCATTTGTCTAACCATAACTTCGATATGCTTATCACCAATTTCTACACCTTGCATACGATAAACCTTTTGTACTTCACGAAGTAGGTATTCTTGTACAGAATTAACATCACGAACTTTTAATAATTCTTTAGGATCGATAGAACCCTCTGTTAATTCTTGCCCTCTTTCCACTCTTGAGTTAACAGTAACCTTTAATCGTGAAGTATAAGGAGCATTATATGTTCTTGTCTCTACTTCACCTTGAATGGTAATTTCGTGCTGACGATCTCTTCCTTCGCTAATAGAAACAACTACACCGTCAATTTCAGAAATAATAGATTGACCTTTTGGATTACGCGCTTCAAATAGCTCTTGGATACGAGGTAAACCTTGTGTGATATCGTCTCCCGCAACTCCACCGGTATGGAAAGTACGCATTGTTAACTGTGTACCTGGTTCACCGATAGATTGGGCAGCAATGATACCAACTGCCTCACCAACTTCAACCTCTTGGCCAGTAGCAAGATTTCGACCATAACATTTTTTACAAACACCGTGACGTGTATTACATGTAAATGCAGAACGAATCCATACTTGTTCGATACCAGTATTAGCAATTTCCTTCGCCAAGTCTTCTGTAATAAGTCCATTTTCAGGAACCATTACTTCACCAGTTTCAGGATGCTTAATCGCCTTTCTAGCATAACGACCAATTAGTCGTTCTTCTAGACTTTCTATTACTTCTGTGCCTTCTTTTAATGCTCCAACAAGTAATCCTCTATCAGTACCGCAATCATCTTCGCGAACAATAACATCTTGAGCAACATCAACAAGACGACGAGTTAAGTAACCTGAGTCCGCTGTCTTCAAGGCAGTATCAGCAAGACCTTTACGAGCACCGTGCGTAGAAATAAAGTATTCCAATACAGTTAAACCTTCACGGAAACTTGATTTAATTGGCAACTCAATGATACGTCCAGCCGGGTTGGCCATCAATCCACGCATACCTGCAAGCTGAGTAAAGTTAGATGCGTTACCACGGGCACCGGAATCACTCATCATGAAGATAGGGTTTCGCGGATCTAATGATGCCATTAGTTTTCCTTGAATAGTATCTTTGGCACTGGACCATATAGAAATAACACGATCGTAACGTTCGTCCTCTGTGATTAAACCACGTCTGAACTGTTTCATAACGTTATCTACTTTTGTCTGTGCCTCAGCAAGAATTTGTTCCTTTTCTCGTAAAACTACGATATCGGCAACCCCAACAGTAATACCTGCTTTTGTGGAGAATTTAAATCCTAAGTCTTTCATGCGATCAAGCATTTTAGAAGTTTCCGTAATTTGGAATTTCTTGAAGACCTCAGCAATAATATTTCCTAAGAATTTCTTAATAAATGGTTTAATAATCGGTTGATTCTTAATGAATTCTTTTACATCAACATCCGTATCAATAAAATACTTCTCTGGAGTTTTTTCCTCTAGATTTGTTTTTGTTGGCTCATTCATATAAGGGAATGATTCAGGTAAAATCTCATTAAAAATCATTTTTCCAACAGTAGTAACAAGTAACTTTTTACGTTGTTCATCCGTAAATGTTTCATTATTTATTGAACCAGCACGGACAGCTACTCTTGTATGCAAATGAACGTAACCGTTTTGGTAAGCAAGAAGCGCTTCGTTAATATCATTAAATACAGTACCTTCACCAATTGCACCTTCACGCTCTAGAGTTAAGTAATAGTTACCTAATACCATGTCCTGAGAAGGAGTAACAACTGGTTTACCATCCTTAGGATTTAGGATGTTTTGAGCAGCAAGCATTAACAAGCGTGCTTCTGCTTGTGCTTCTGCAGATAACGGAACGTGAACCGCCATTTGGTCACCGTCAAAGTCAGCGTTATACGCTGTACATACTAGAGGATGAAGACGAATAGCTCTACCTTCAACTAAAGTCGGTTCAAACGCTTGAATTCCTAATCTATGCAAAGTAGGGGCGCGGTTTAGAAGAACTGGGTGTTCCTTAATCACTTCTTCTAATACATCCCAAACTTCAGGTGACAGACGTTCAATTTTTCTTTTTGCACTCTTAATATTATGTGCAAGTCCTCTCTCAACTAGTTCTTTCATAACAAACGGCTTGAATAACTCAATCGCCATTTCTTTAGGAAGACCACATTGATACATTTTTAAATATGGACCAACAACGATAACGGAACGTCCTGAATAGTCTACACGTTTACCTAGTAAGTTTTGACGGAATCGCCCTTGTTTACCTTTCAACATGTGAGATAGTGATTTCAACGGACGATTACCAGGGCCTGTTACTGGACGACCACGGCGTCCGTTATCAATAAGTGCATCCACCGCTTCTTGCAGCATACGTTTCTCATTTTGCACAATGATGCTTGGAGCTCCAAGATCTAATAAACGTTTTAAACGATTATTACGGTTAATTACACGACGATATAAATCATTCAAATCAGATGTAGCAAAACGGCCACCTTCTAATTGAACCATCGGACGTAATTCTGGTGGTATTACAGGAAGAACATCTAAAATCATCCAATCAGGTGAATTGCCGGAATGACGGAATGCTTCTAGTACTTCCAAGCGTTTAATTGCACGAGTACGACGTTGTCCTTGAGCAGTCTTTAATTCCTCTTTAAGCATATCTACTTCTTTATTCACATCGATATCCTGAAGAAGTTTTTTGATTGCCTCTGCACCCATCGCTGCTTGGAACTTATTGCCGTATTTCTCACGATATGCACGGTATTCTTTTTCAGAAAGAAGTTGTTTCTTTTCTAATGCAGTATCTCCGGTTTCCGTTACGACATAGGAGGCAAAGTAAATCACTTCTTCTAATGCACGTGGGGACATATCCAATACAAGTCCCATACGGCTTGGGATACCTTTAAAATACCAAATATGTGATACAGGCGCAGCAAGTTCAATATGGCCCATCCGTTCACGGCGAACCTTCGCTCTTGTTACTTCAACACCACAACGATCACATACTACACCTTTGTATCTTACACGCTTATATTTACCGCAATGACATTCCCAGTCCTTTTGAGGGCCAAAAATCCGTTCACAAAATAAACCATCTTTTTCTGGTTTAAGTGTACGGTAATTAATAGTTTCTGGTTTTTTTACTTCTCCATAAGACCATGAACGAATTTTGTCTGGTGAAGCAAGACCAATTTTCATATACTCAAAATTGTTTACATCTATCAAGGGGTCTACCTCCCTTTCAGTCTATAGGTTCTACCCTTAAATAAAGGCCAGAAATCAGAAATCAGCCATCTGTTAGATATCGATTTCTGGTTTCCAGCTAATGGACCATGTCTAGTTCCAGTGCCAATCGGCTGTGGATTCCTCTGTCTCCCCGCCCTACGGAAAGGTCAACATCAGATAAAATTAAACTTCAATTTTTACTCATCCATACGCCGATGGGCATGGCACTTTCATCTTTCTTATTTATTCTTTCGATGCGACGATTTCAATTTCTTCATCTTTTGATTCTGGAGCGATGTTTAGAGTATCTGCTTGATTATTGTCATCTTCATCTTCCAAATCACGCATTTCAATTTCTTCATCATCACTTGATAGAATTTTCACATCTAAACCTAAACTTTGTAGTTCTTTAATGAGTACTTTAAATGATTCTGGTACACCTGGTTCTGGTACGTTTTCACCTTTCACAATAGCTTCGTAGGTTTTAACACGTCCCACCACATCATCCGATTTAACAGTTAGGATCTCTTGAAGTGTATATGCAGCACCATATGCCTCAAGTGCCCATACCTCCATTTCACCAAATCGTTGTCCACCGAATTGTGCTTTACCACCAAGTGGTTGTTGTGTTACTAATGAGTATGGTCCAGTTGAACGAGCATGTAGCTTATCGTCAACCATATGGGCCAATTTAATCATATACATGATTCCTACAGAAACGCGATTATCAAACGGTTCCCCAGTACGACCATCATAAAGGATGGTTTTCGCATCACTTGCCATACCTGCTTCTTCAATAGTTGCCCATACATCTTCCTCACGAGCACCATCGAATACAGGTGTAGCTACATGAATACCTAATTTTCTCGCTGCCATACCAAGGTGCAACTCGAGAACTTGCCCGATATTCATACGGGAAGGTACCCCAAGTGGATTTAACATGATATCAACAGGTGTTCCATCAGGTAAGAATGGCATATCTTCCTCAGGAAGAATCCTGGAAATAACCCCTTTATTACCGTGGCGACCCGCCATTTTATCTCCTTGGTGGATCTTACGTTTTTGAACAATATACACACGAACCAGTTGGTTTACTCCTGGTGGTAATTCATCGCCATCTTCACGATTAAATACTTTAACATCCAGGACGATTCCGCCGCCGCCGTGTGGTACTCGCAGAGAAGTATCTCTAACTTCACGTGCTTTTTCACCAAAGATTGCATGTAATAGACGTTCCTCCGCAGTTAACTCTGTTACACCTTTAGGAGTTACCTTACCTACAAGAAGGTCACCATCTTTTACTTCAGCTCCAACTCGAATAATTCCACGCTCATCTAAATTACGGAGAGCATCTTCCCCAACATTCGGAATGTCGCGTGTCATTTCTTCCGGTCCAAGCTTCGTATCACGAGCCTCTGATTCATACTCCTCAATATGAATGGAAGTATATACATCATCTTTCACAAGTCTTTCACTCATGATAATCGCGTCTTCGTAGTTATAACCGTCCCAAGTCATGAAAGCAACGAGAACATTACGGCCTAGCGCTAATTCTGCCTTTTCCATCGAAGGACCATCAGCAAGCACTTCACCTTTTGTTACACGATCACCAACACTTACAATTGGACGTTGATTATAGCAAGTTCCTTGGTTGGAACGAATAAACTTTTGTAACTTGTATTTATCAAGGTCACCTTTTACTTCTTGACCATCAATATCTTTCACACGTCGTACCCAAATAGATCGAGCTTCAACATGTTCCACAATTCCATCATATTTACAAATAACAGCTGCACCAGAGTCTTTAGCTGATACATACTCCATACCTGTTCCAACAATTGGCGCTTCCGGTTGCATTAGAGGAACAGCTTGACGTTGCATGTTCGCTCCCATAAGAGCACGGTTAGAGTCATCATTTTCCAAGAACGGAATACATGCTGTCGCGGCAGAGACTACTTGTTTTGGAGAAACATCCATATAGTCGATTCGATCACGCTTAACAGCAGTGTTTTCTCCTCTGAAACGGGCGATAACTTCTTCATCAGCAAATGATCCATCTTCAGCAATTCTCGCATTTGCTTGAGCAACAACATAGTTATCTTCTTCATCAGCTGTTAAATAATCAATATGGTCGGTTAACTTACCTGTTTCAGGATCAACACGGCGATAAGGTGTTTCGATAAAACCAAAGCGGTTCACCTTTGCATATGTTGATAATGAGTTAATCAGACCAATGTTCGGACCTTCCGGTGTTTCAATCGGACACATACGACCGTAATGGGAGTAGTGAACATCACGAACTTCCATTCCAGCACGTTCACGAGTCAAACCACCTGGTCCTAATGCAGAAAGTCTTCGTTTATGCGTTAATTCTGCAAGAGGATTGGTTTGATCCATGAATTGAGATAACTGTGAACTTCCGAAAAACTCTTTAATTGCCGCAATAACCGGACGAATATTAATTAGTTGCTGAGGAGTGATTGTGTTAATATCCTGAATGGACATTCTTTCACGAACAACACGTTCCATACGCGATAAACCAATACGGAATTGGTTTTGGAGTAATTCCCCAACCGAACGTAATCGTCTATTACCTAAATGATCAATGTCATCTGTATCTCCAACCCCATGAAGAAGGTTAAAGAAATAACTAATAGAAGAAATAATATCTGCAGGAGTAATATTCTTCACTGCCTCTTCTACATTAGCGTTACCTATAACATTTATTACTTTTTCTCCATCATCAATTGGCGCATAAATCTTAATAGACTGAAGAACAACATCTTCTTCTACTACTCCGCCAACTTGAGAATACACTTTAAATCCTGTGCCATTTTCTAAATTAGGCAAAATCTTATCAAGTGTTCTGCGGTCAAGAATTGTTCCCTCTTCTGCGATAACCTCCCCAGTTTCAGGATCAGCTAACGTTTGTGCTAATTTTTGACCAAATAGACGGTTTTTCAAATGAAGCTTTTTGTTAATCTTATAACGACCAACATTAGCTAAATCATAACGCTTAGGATCAAAAAAGCGGGAAACTAGCAGACTTTTTGCATTTTCTACCGTAGGCGGTTCACCCGGACGGAGACGCTCATAGATTTCAAGTAAAGCTTTTTCCGTACTTTCGGTATTGTCTTTCTCCAATGTATTGCGAAGGTACTCATTATCACCTAATAAATCAATGATTTCTTGATCGGAGCCGAAACCTAGTGCACGTAACAGTACAGTAACAGGCAATTTTCTTGTACGATCGATACGAACATATACTACATCCTTCGCATCTGTTTCATACTCAAGCCAAGCTCCACGGTTTGGAATTACTGTTGCAGTAAAACCTTGTTTACCGTTTTTGTCCATTTTCCCACTGAAGTATACACTTGGAGAACGGACCAATTGTGATACAATGACGCGCTCTGCTCCATTAATAATGAATGTCCCAGTTTCTGTCATTAGTGGGAAATCACCCATAAACACATCTTGATCTTTCACTTCACCAGTTTCCTTATTTACAAGGCGTACTTTTACACGAAGAGATGCTGAATAGGTTACATCACGCTCTTTCGATTCATCGACAGAGTACTTTGGCTCACCGAGACTATAATCGATAAATTCCAGAGATAGATTCCCGGCGAAATCCTCAATTGGTGAAATATCTTGAAACATTTCTCTCAAACCTTCATCTAAGAACCATTGATAAGATGCAGTTTGAATTTCAATAAGATTTGGTAACTCTAGAACTTCACTAATACGCGCGTAACTTCTACGCTGCCGGTGACGTCCATACTGAACTAGTTGACCTGTCAACTGATTCACCCCTCAAATCATGCGTTTTGGTTGGCATCTATTAAAGTCTTATCATAGGTCAACCACCCCATCATAAGACAAAAAGAAAAAGGGTTTTTCCATTAAAAACCGCAATTTTCACATGACGAACTATTATTTTATAAGTATTTTCCATAACTGCCATAAATTATACTTGACATTTTGAATTTAGGGCGGTTTATAAAAAATATGATATTGGCATTTTATAATATTACCATAGCCCTACAACGGTGTCAACCTTTTTTTGCTTTTAAAATATAGTACCCTTTATCTTTACATACAACTTCTATTTCATCAAATATTTCGCTCATTTTTTCCTTTGCTGAGGGGGCTCCCTGCTTTTTCTGAATTACCACCCATAACTCACCTTGTGGCAATAAATAATCATAACTTTTAGTTAGAATATCGTGTACAACTTTCTTACCCGCACGTATCGGAGGGTTGGTTACAACTGCCGAAAATTTTTCATTCGAAATATTTTCAAAGCGGTCGCTTTCATATATCTTTACATTAGAAATATGATTAAACGAAGCATTTTCCTTCGCAAGCTCTAATGCTCTATCATTGACATCTACCATATGGACGATGCAGTCAGGTTCAGACTTTGCTATAGATAGCCCAACCGGTCCATATCCGCATCCCACATCAAGAATCGGACCATCTATTTCAGGTACAGTAAAACTTTCGATTAATAACCTTGATCCAAAGTCTATTTCATTTTTAGAAAATACACCTTGATCCGTTTTAAATCGAAAAGAGTTTCCCCGAAGAGTGTAATTAAAAAATAACGGTTTGCTTTCTACACCCGGATTTCGAGAATAATAGTGTTCCGTCATTATATCACCCCTTTTTAGTAAGCATAATCACCTTTACATCTACTAGCTGATACGCTACTTGTACTAGACAATCTTTATTTTGAAACTTGAAGCATTCTTTAAAGAATAGACAAAAAAAGCTCGCTTTAAACAGCGAGCTTTTTCCAATCTTGATGATTACTTAACTTCAACGCCAGCTCCAACTTCTTCAAGTTTAGCTTTGATTTCTTCAGCTTCTTCTTTAGATACGCCTTCTTTAAGTGGTTTTGGAGCGCCATCCACAACTTCTTTCGCTTCTTTAAGGCCAAGACCTGTAATTTCACGAACAACTTTAATAACTTTAATTTTTTGATCTCCAGCGCTAGCAAGGATTACATCAAATTCAGATTTTTCTTCAGCAGCACCGCCTGCAGCAGCTCCACCAACAACTGCAACAGGAGCAGCAGCTGTTACACCAAATTCTTCTTCAATAGCTTTTACAAGATCATTTAATTCAAGAACTGTCATACCTTTGACAGCTTCAATGATTTGTTCTTTAGTCATTTTAATATCCTCCTAAGAATTTAAATAGTAATTTATTCGTTAATTGTTAGTTATTTTCCTATCGCTAATTAAGCGCCTTGTTCTTCTTTTTGATCTGCAACTGCCTTAGTAGCAAGAGCAAGGTTGCGGATTGGAGCTTGAAGAACGCTAAGCAACATAGAAAGTAAACCTTCGCGAGATGGTAGTTCCGCAAGAGCTTTGATTTCTTCAACTGTTGCAGTATTACCCTCAATAACACCTGCTTTAATTTCAAGAGCTTCGTGTGTTTTAGCGAAGTCATTTAAAATTTTCGCTGGCGCTACTACATCTTCAGTACTGAATGCAATCGCATTTGGACCTACTAATGCCTCATTAAGACCAGAAATTTCCGCAGCTTCAGCAGCACGGCGGGATAATGAATTTTTGTAAACTTTAAATTCAACACCTGCTTCACGAAGTTGTTTACGAAGTTCTGTTACTTCCGCAACATTTAAACCACGATAATCAACAACTACTGTAGAAACACTAGTTTTGAATTTGTCTGCAATCTCTTGTACAACTACTTTCTTTTGTTCGATTGCGTTGCTCATCTTTACACCTCCTATAGATTTACTAGATGAACACATTTATACCGCAAAAATAAAACCTCCATTTCAAATTGACATGGAGGTTTTATGCTTAATAGCTGATATGCAGCTATTTATATATATCGCATTACCTCGGCAGGAAATTAAGCTTTATCAGCACCTGCTGTCTTTGGTACAAATGTTATTCTATTAACAACGTTTTAAATAATATCAAACATTCCTATCAAAGTCAATATTATTTTACGTTAAATGAAGATGGATCAACTTTCACTCCAGGTCCCATAGTTGAAGTAACCGAAACGCTCTTCATATAAGTACCCTTAGCTGCAGCTGGTTTAGCTTTAACAAGTGTTTCAAAAACAGTTGTAAAGTTTTCTGCTAATTTATTTGTATCAAATGAAACCTTTCCAACTGGAACATGGATAA
Organism: Heyndrickxia camelliae; assembly: GCF_002844575.1. Classification (GTDB taxonomy): domain Bacteria; phylum Bacillota; class Bacilli; order Bacillales; family Bacillaceae_C; genus Margalitia; species Margalitia camelliae. The sequence continues at coordinate 19,714 of NZ_PIQO01000022.1, read as the reverse complement.
TACCAGCTTTATCTAAACGATATTCCACTTTACCAGCTTTGATTTCATTAATCGCTTTAGTTACATCAAAAGTTACTGTACCAGTTTTAGGGTTTGGCATTAAGCCTTTAGGTCCAAGCACACGACCTAATTTACCAACTTCACCCATCATATCTGGAGTTGCAACGATAACATCAAATTCAAACCAACCTTGGTTGATTTTGTTAATATAATCAGTATCGCCAACATAATCTGCGCCAGCAGCTTCTGCTTCTTTTGCTTTTTCGCCTTTTGCAAATACTAATACACGTTGAGTTTTACCTGTACCATTTGGAAGTACAACAGCTCCACGGATTTGTTGATCTGCTTTCTTTGGATCTAATCCAAGACGAAAAGCAACTTCAACTGTAGCGTCAAATTTTGCATAACTAGTTTTTTTCACAAGTTCAACCGCTTCGTTAACATCATAAAGTTTTGAACGGTCTACTAATTTTAAAGCTTCAACATACTTTTTACCTTTTTTAGCCATTCTATTTTTCCTCCTCGAATGTGGTTTTAACGGAATAACCTCCCACGAATAAAGGTTGCGAGTGAATACTCATCATCGCAACCCCGTCGGACAAAAAAACCAATTGTTGTTTACATGGATTAATCTTCGATTGTGATACCCATGCTGCGTGCAGTACCTTCAACCATTCGCATAGCCGCTTCAACGCTAGCTGCGTTTAAGTCAGGCATTTTTGTTTCAGCGATTTCACGTACCTTGTCACGCTTAACAGTTGCTACCTTTTTACGGTTAGGCTCACCTGAACCTGACTCGATACCAGCTGCTTTTTTAAGTAAAACTGCAGCAGGTGGGGTTTTTGTAATGAATGTAAATGAACGGTCTTCAAATACCGTAATCTCAACAGGGATAATTAAACCAGCTTGATCAGCTGTACGAGCATTAAACTCCTTACAGAATCCCATGATATTAACACCGGCTTGACCAAGTGCAGGACCGACTGGTGGAGCAGGGTTCGCTTTTCCAGCAGGGATTTGTAATTTGACAATTTTAATTACTTTTTTAGCCACGAGACACACCTCCTTAAGTCCGTGATGTGGTAATAGGGGTTTTCCCCTCCCACTCATCATATAAAATCTTTAATTTTATTAAAGATATTCTTTATTGTTCAGTTTTCTCAGTGAGAATAAATACTGACCTAAAGAATATTACCATTTATCAAGAAATATTTCAAGTTGTTTAAGTTTATATTTTATCAATTTGTGTAAAAACAAGATCGACTGGTGTTTCTCGGCCAAACATGTTTACACTTACTTTAACGCGACCTTTATCACGGTCAATTTCCTCAATTTTACCAGTGAAATTAGCAAACGGTCCTTCTTTTACCGTAACGGTTTCGCCAACTTCAAAGTTAATATCCACTCGTCTTTCATCCATACCCATATGTTTCAGTATTACACTTACTTCATCAGGTAATAGCGGAGTCGGTTTAGAACCGGATCCTGCAGATCCAACAAACCCTGTTACTCCTGGGGTATTTCGAACTACATACCAGGAATCATCCGTCATTACGAGTTCTACCAGAACATATCCTGGAAAAACTTTTCTTTTTACTACTTTCTTTTTGCCGTTTTTAATATCAGTTTCTTCTTCTTCTGGTACCACTACTCTAAAAATTTTATCTTGCATACCCATTGATTCAACGCGCTTTTCTAGATTTGCTTTTACTTTATTTTCATAACCCGAATACGTATGAACAACATACCAATTCTTTTCCATTATCAAGGACTTTTGTCCGTCCCTCCCTAATTAATTAACTGTTTGATTTAGCTTTTAGCTGCTTTGTTCAGTTCCAGTGCCTATCGACTAGCTGATTTCTTATCTCTAATCCTTACGATAAGTCACATCAATCCTCGCCGTGTTTCCTTTTTTCACCGCGAAGACTACGAAGGTGAAATTATAGTTAAAATTCCACTCATCCGTTCGCCGATGAACTAAGCCCGTCCGCTTTTCTTTCCAAATGAAAAAACCCGTTAAACGGGCTGAAGAACAATAAATGATTATTTTCCATTATACCATGTATGATGGTAAGTTATTCAAGCGAAAGTTTTTATTTCTATTGATTTAAGCTAAGAATCCATTTTACGAGATTAGAAACGCCAAAATCGACAATAACAAAAAACACTGTTAAGAACACTACGGTACCTATAACAGTCGCTGTATAACTGATAAGTTCCTTGCGTTTAGGCCAGCTGACCTTTCTCATCTCTGAAGAAACATTACTAAAAAACTTTGCAATTGACATCCTTTGTACCTCCAACAAAAACCAAGATAAATGATTTACTACTTCGTTTCACGATGAACCGTATGTGCATTACAATGTCTACAAAACTTCTTAAGCTCTAGTCTTTCCGTTTGTGTTTGTTTATGATCAGCTGTGTAATTGCGCGAACCACATTTTTCACATGCTAAAGCAACTTTCCTTTGCATATTTACACCTGCAATCTATATTAAAAGCTATTGATTTCTATTAAAATTTAAAGTTTTACAAAAAGTATATTCTAAATATACCATTCTTTTTATGAAATTAACACGTCAATCCGCACTTGTCAATAAAAGGAATTGCTCAGACACTGAATTCCCGAACCTCCAAATAACGTTCTAGTTTTCTCTTAACCCTTTGCAATGCATTATCAATAGATTTGACATGACGGTTTAATTCCTCGGATATTTCCTGATAAGATTGTCCATCCAAATACAAAGCAAGCACCTTTCTTTCTAAGTCACTAAGGAGTTCTGTTATCTTCCCCTCGATGTTATCGTACTTTTCCCGATTGATAATCAGCTCTTCAGGATTAAGAATTTTAGCACCGGTGATGACATCCATTAATGTACGGTCCGATTCTTCGTCATAAATTGGCTTATCAAGAGAAACATATGAATTAAGCGGGATATGCTTCTGCCGGGTGGCGGTTTTAATTGCAGTAATAATTTGGCGGGTAATACATAATTCAGCAAATGCCTTAAAGGAGGTAAGCTTGTCCTCTTTATAGTCGCGAATTGCCTTATAAAGGCCAATCATTCCTTCTTGAATAATGTCTTCTTTATCCGCACCTATTAAAAAATAAGAACGCGCCTTTGCTCTTACAAAATTGCGATATTTATGGATGAGATAATCTAACGCTTCACTTTCCCCATTATGAACAGATTCAATCAATTGCTCGTCTTCCATAATTTCATACTTTTCGTTATGCTTGACCTCGATATTAAGGTTCACACGAATCCCCCCGAACGCGAAAGCAATAGATAGAAATATTATACATTACTGAAAATTCAAGCGTCAACATTCATTCCTTACCACGCCGCAATTTTTCGAAATATTCCGCTACCTCCTTACTAAGCGGAATCCTTGATATAGGCCTTTCGTCTTGGATTTCCTTCACATTTTTCGTGATATTATGCCCATTCATTTCTACTTCTGTTAACAACTCTCTTGCAGAAATACGTAAAGCTCCCTGTCCAAAGATTGCCCATTGTTCCGTATAGTCAGAGGTTGCTACATGAATTTGTGTCTTTTTATTATTTAGTTGTATCGCCATTTTCTCAATTCTTTCATCCGCAGATTCATTTTCCTTTGTATAAATGACTTCCACGTTATAATGACGATACTTTTTTTGAATTCCCTTCACTTCATAGGCATCGAAAACAATGATTACTTTGTAACCAGTAAATCCTTGATATTCTGCCATTATTTCAATTAGGCGGTCTCTCGCGGCACTAAGATTTGTCTTCTTCAGCTTCCTCAGCTCTGGCCAGGCGCCAATGATGTTATATCCATCAACAAGCAATATATCCATTATTATTCACCAATAGGATAACGTTGTCGATAAACCTCATAAATTAATAAACTCGCTGCTACAGAAGCGTTTAACGATGTCACATGGCCAATCATAGGTAAATGAATAAGAAAATCGCAGCTTTCTCTAATTAATCTACTCATTCCTTTCCCTTCACTGCCTATGACCAATGCTAGCGGAAGAGAACCGTCCATTTTTCGGTAATCTTGACTTCCCTTTGCATCCGTTCCAAAGACCCATATACCACGTTCCTTTAATTCCGAAATGGTTCTTGCCAAATTTGTCACCCTTGCAACAGGAACATGTTCAATTGCTCCAGTTGATGCTTTTGCCACTGCTCCTGTCAAACCAACTGCTCTTCTCTTTGGAATAATAATTCCGTGGACACCTGCTGCATCGGCTGTTCTTAATATTGATCCTAAATTATGCGGATCTTCCAGTTCATCCAAGATTAAAAAGAAGGGTGTTTCCTTTCTTTGTTCAGCCCTTTTAAATAAATCATCTATATCGGCATATTGGTAGGCTGCTACTTGTGCGACAACACCTTGATGGTTTTCACTTACCATTTGATCGATTTTTTGCTTCGGAACATACTGAACCAAAACTCTTGCTTCTTTTGCTAATTGAATAACCTGTTGCATTTGTCCTTTTTGCGAACCCTCAGCTATCCAAATTTTATTGATTTCCCTATCAGACTTTAATGCTTCAATAACCGGGTTTTTTCCGCTTATATAATCTTGAGCCATTCGTACAACCTCCTATCCTTTATTATTATTTTCCCGTTTCATGCTGTTCCTCTGAAATGGTAATGGCCAAATCCACAATAGATCTTAACCTTGATTGATTATTTGTTAAGTATAAATATCCAATTAATGCTTCGAAAGCAGTACTATGTCGATAAGTTAGTACATCTGTATTTTTAGGTACAGTTCCGGATTTAGCATTTCTTCCTCTTCTAACAATCACTTGCTCTGCCTCTGTCAACAGTTCCTTCTCCAGAAGTTCATGTAAAATAGCAGCCTGAGCTTTCGCGGAAACAAATTTGGTTGCTGTGCGGTGAAGCTGATTAGGCTTTGTTTTTCCTAAAAGAAGCAGATGGTGACGCACGTGTACCTCGTATATAGCGTCACCCATATAAGCAAGTGCTAGGCTATTAATTCCGTTTACATCGAGTCTATTAGTATTTGTTTCGGACATTATTATCCTCTTCTCCATCTAATACCTTGTGGTGTATCCTCTAGAATAATATTCATTTCTTTTAAGCGGTCACGTATTTCATCCGCTAATGCGAAATTCCGCTCTTTTCTGGCGGTGTTACGCTTTTCAATTAATTCCTCAATTTCTTCATCAAGCAATTCCTCATTTTCTAATTTTAACCCTAAAACTGAGAAAAGATTTTCAAACTGCTTCATAAATGCTTCGATGACCTCATTTGAGGTATTTTTTTCACGCAAATAATAATTTGCTTGTTTGGACAGATCAAAAAGCACTGCAATTCCATTAGCTGTATTAAAATCATCGTCCATTTCGTTTATAAACGCTTGATGAAGATCTTCAAGTTTTTTCAGCCATTCTTGATCATCATGAGTTAAATTTGCGCTTACCTGTTTACGGTGCTTAAGGTTTTGATAGGATGTTTTCAATCTCTCTAATCCTGCGCCGGCATTTTCCAATAGTTCCTCGCTATAATTAATTGGATTACGGTAATGCACCGATAACATGAAAAACCTTAGCACCTGCGGATCATGATGTTGAATTATGTCATGTACAAGAACAAAGTTCCCCAGTGATTTTGACATTTTTTCATTATCAATATTAATATAACCGTTATGCATCCAATATCTCGCAAATGTTTTTCCCGTTAGTGCTTCCGATTGAGCAATTTCATTTTCATGGTGTGGAAACGTTAAGTCTTGACCACCTGCATGAATATCAATTGTATCCCCTAGATATTTTCTTGCCATCGCGGAGCACTCAATATGCCAGCCAGGTCTTCCTTTGCCCCATGGGCTTTCCCAGTATATTTCTCCTTCTTTAGCAGCTTTCCAAAGAGCAAAATCCAAGGCATCATCCTTTTTCTCTCCTACTTCTATCCGTGCACCAGACTTCAAATCATCAATAGACTGATGGGACAACTTCCCATATCCAGGGAAACTGCGAGTTCTATAGTAAACGTCCCCAGCCGATTCGTACGCAAAGCCCTTCTCTATCAGCGTTTCAATGAATTCAATGATAATGTCCATATTTTCCGTTACTCTAGGATGAACATCTGCACTATTGCATCCTAATGCAGATACATCTTCAAAGTATGCGTTAATAAAACGATCGGCAATTGTAGGAACGTCTTCCCCAAGTTGATTCGCTGCTTTTATTAATTTATCATCGACATCTGTAAAATTAGAAACAAAATTCACATCAAAGCCACGATATTCTAGATAGCGGCGCACGGTGTCAAATACGATTGCAGGACGGGCGTTCCCAATATGAATATAGTTGTAAACAGTCGGCCCGCACACATACATTTTGACTTTTCCTGCTTCTAATGGGATAAATTCTTCTTTTTTTCTTGTTAATGTATTATAAATTTGAATCGGCATGTTCTTTATGAACCCCTTTCTGTTTTAATTCTTCCAATTCTTCCTGTAATCGTCTCATTTTTTCTTCAATAGCCGTACATCGGTCGGCTACGGGATCTGGTAAATCACTATGGTTTAAGTCCTTCTTCACTTTTACTCCGTCACGAATAACTACTCTTCCCGGAATACCTACAACAGTAGAGTTTGGCGGCACATCCTTCAAGACCACCGAACCAGCACCTATTTTGGCGTTTTCACCAACAGTGATAGAACCAAGAACTTTTGCGCCTGTTGCAATCAATGCATTATCCTCAATGGTCGGATGTCTTTTTCCTTTTTCTTTTCCCGTTCCTCCCAATGTTACTCCTTGATAAACCGTAACATTATCACCAATCTCGCAGGTTTCCCCGATCACTACTCCCATTCCATGATCGATGAAAAAGCGTCTGCCTATTTTAGCTCCGGGATGAATTTCAATGCCGGTAAAAAAACGGCTTATTTGTGATATTGCTCTGGCAATGAAAAAGAATTTCCGCTTATAAAAACTATGGGCTAGGCGATGTGCCCAAATGGCATGCAGCCCAGAATAGGTTAAGATCACTTCGAGATACGTGCGTGCTGCCGGATCCTGCTCAAAAACGACCTCGATATCTTCCTTTATCCGTTTAAACATTCCCTTCGCTCCTTACTATCAATTGCGTGAGCACCTTGCTCATCGGTATGAATGAGTGAAATTCGAAGTTTACTTTTATCGAGTGCAAATTCGATGTCCAACTTTCACCTTCATTGTCTTCGACAGAGATAAAGGAAACCGCGCTGAGGTAGCTCACAAGCAAGTGAAATTGGCATTTCCAATTTCAGCTGATGTTGATTTATCCGCTAGCCGATAGGCCCTGAAGCTAGACGTGGACAACTTTTTTATCCCCGGGTATTAATTTAAAAACAAACAAAAAAGCGCCTCTGTATAGACAGAGACGCTTCACACGCGGTTCCACTCTGTTTGAACACAGCCAATTCACTATGTTCCAACTTTCCCTTTTAACGGCAGGTTTCCGCTTATCCCTACTTGCAGAACGTTCGGAACAAGGCTCAGAGGTGCATTTCAAAAAACGAGAGGCCTAAACCACTTTCAGCCGGTGATGGTTCTCTCTTAAAGACAATGCTCAAGGCGTAGCTTGAACAAGTCCTTTGTAAGCAATCGCTTTTTTACTTCTCCTCATCAACACTTTAGTATATATAATCCATGTAATTAATCACAGAGTTCATGAATAGATATTTAATCTTACTATATAATATTTTGAGCAAAATGTTAATCTAAAATACTTTGAATTCGATCAATAATTTTTTGCTTTCCAAGTAGCTGAATTGCCTTAGGTAAATCCGGTCCATGGACTTGCCCACTCACTGCAGCACGAATTGGCATAAATAATTTTTTACCCTTATGCCCTGTTGATTTTTGAACAGCTTTAATGGCTTTATTAATATATTCCGCCTCAAATACTTCCAATGCATTGATTTCCGCTAAGAAAGCACGTAAGACTTCTGGTACCTGCTCTTCAGCTAAAATGGCTTTCGCCTCTTCTTCATAAGTAATATCATCTTTAAAGAACAGCTCAGAAAGCCCCACAATTTCTGCGCCATAACTCATTTGATCTTGATATAAAGCTACTAAGTTACGGACCCAAGTGTTTTCTTCTTCTGTTAATTTGCTTGGTACTCGACCCGCATTCACTAAATGAGGTAAGGATAGCTCTACCGCTTTATCTAGATCCACTTTTTTCATATATTGATTGTTCATCCAAGCAAGCTTCTGCTTATCAAATAATGCTGGTGACTTAGATAGACGATCCGCATCAAAAAGCTTGATAAATTCTTCTTTGGAATAAATTTCTTCTTCCCCTTGTGGAGACCATCCCAATAATGCAATAAAGTTAAATAAAGCTTCCGGTAAATAACCCAATTCTTCATATTGTTCAATAAATTGAATAATGCTTTCATCACGTTTACTTAACTTCTTACGGCTTTCATTTACGATAAGGGTCATATGACCAAAGATAGGTGGTTCCCATCCAAAAGCTTCATAAATCATCAATTGCTTAGGAGTATTTGAAATATGATCATCTCCACGCAATACATGAGAGATTTCCATCAAATAATCATCAATCGCAACAGCAAAATTATAAGTTGGAATTCCATCCTTCTTGATAATAACAAAATCTCCAATTCCATCTGATTCAAAAGATACTTCATCTTTCACCATATCATGAAATGCATACACTTTTCCTTTTGGAACTAAGAAACGAATGCTCGGCTTTCTGCCTTCCTTTTCAAGACGTTCTTGATCCTCTTTTGTAAGATGGCGGCACTTTCCTGAATACTGTGGAGTTTCACCGCGAGCAAGCTGCGCTTCTCGCTCCGCTTCAAGCTCCTCCTCTGTACAATAACACTTGTAGGCTTGTCCATTCTCAAGAAGCTGATTATAGTATTTTTGATAAATATGATTTCGTTCAGATTGACGATAAGGACCGTATTTGCCTTCCTTATCAACACTTTCATCCCAATCCATTCCAAGCCATTTTAAATATTTCAACTGGCTTTGTTCGCCGCCCTCAATGTTACGCTTAGTATCCGTATCTTCTATACGAATAATAAAGGAACCTCCTTTATTGCGGGCGTATAAATAATTGAAAAGTGCGGTTCTTGCATTCCCTATATGTAAATGTCCTGTTGGACTCGGTGCATACCGTACCCTTATATCCTTTGACATTTTAAAAGTCCTCCTCAGTTTGTCTAAAGACGGTTTTCGAATATATATTGACACTTAGTTATAAATCCTAATATTAAATCTAGTGTCAGGGGCATCTTTTCTCAATAGCCTGTTCCATTTCAAACATACTAAAAAGATGTTTATAAGTACTTGGCTACATAAGAAACATCTTATAAGAAAAGAGCCCTATAAGAAACTATTAATCCTGTACTATTTTACCACTGTCGCTCTTTGAAAAAAAGCGCACTATTTTACTTCTTGTAAAAGAACTACCGCCTGAGATGCGATCCCTTCTCCACGGCCTGTAAAGCCCAGTTTTTCAGTTGTTGTAGCCTTCACATTCACCTGTGTTATGTCGCCTTCCAGCAGCTCGGCAATCCTTTCTCGCATTTGCCCAATATAAGGGGCCATTTTCGGTTTTTGGGCAATGATGGTACAATCAATATTTCCCAAACAATATCCCTTTTCCTTTACTAAATTCCAAACATGCGATAATAATTTAGCAGAATCTGCATCTTTAAAGGCAGGATCAGTGTCAGGAAAATGCTTGCCGATATCGCCCTCTCCAATTGCACCTAAACATGCATCTGCAACTGTATGTAACAACACATCCGCATCTGAATGCCCAAGCAGTCCCTTTTCATATGGAATATGAATCCCACCAATAATCAAGGGGCGCCCCTCGGTCAACTGATGAACATCGTAACCTTGTCCAATTCGAAACATAATTTCGCTCCTTTTCCCGCTTCATTACTTATTTATTGCTCTATGTTTTAAAATTGCCTCAGCTATATAGAGATCTTCTGGAGTTGTTAATTTAATATTATCATAATCAGCCGTCACTATTTGGACAGGAATCTGAAGCCTTTCCACAAGTGAAGCTTCATCTGTACCCAGGAAATTTTCCTGCATTGCTTGATGATGAGCCTCCAGCAAAAGAGAAAAGCGAAAAGCTTGTGGGGTTTGTACCTGCCACAAGCTTGTACGCTCAATCGTCTCCATTACTTGGAAATCTTGAACTTTTTTAATGGTATCCTTAACTGGGACTGCTGCAATTGCCGCTCCTTTTTCGTGAGCAACTTCAACTAGTTGATGAATGACTTCATGCCGGATAAACGGCCTAGCGCCATCATGAACTAAAATAATGCTGCAGTCCTTTGTAACTTGCAAACCATTAAACACGCTATATTGTCTTTCCGTACCGCCAAAAACAATCTGGATTTTTTTGGTGGTACGGTGGGTTTTTAATATTTTTTTAAAGAAGGACTCATCATCAGGTTGAATAACTAAAATAATTCCGCTACATTTTTCATCTTCAAGAAAAACTTTTAGTGTATGGGAAATAATTGGCTTGCCATTTAAGTGAAGAAACAATTTATTCTTTCCTGCTCCCATACGCTTTCCTTGACCAGCAGCTGGAATAATTACCTGATATTCCATTATCTTATACCCCTATCACCTTTTATAATGCTTTCTCTAACATTTTGGGCTTGGCAAATATCATTCTGCCGGCAGATGTTTGAAGTACGCTTGTTACCAAAACATCAATCCGTTTTCCGATATAGTTTCTACCCTCTTCCACAACAATCATCGTACCATCATCTAGATAGGCAATGCCTTGATGGTGTTCTTTTCCGTCTTTAATTAGTTGAACATTTAACTCTTCCCCAGGCAATACAACTGGTTTAACAGCATTCGCTAAATCATTAATGTTTAACACTTGTACATTTTGCAGCTCACAAACCTTATTTAAATTAAAGTCATTAGTGACCACAATACCATTTGTCAATTTTGCCAGTTTGATTAGCTTACTGTCCACTTCCTGTATATCCTCAAAGTCACCTTCGTAGATTTGCACTTCAATTGGAAGCTCTTTTTGTATACGGTTCAGTATATCTAAACCTCTTCTACCTCGATTTCGTTTTAATGCATCGGAAGAATCGGCAATATGCTGAAGCTCCATTAAAACAAATTGAGGAATAACAATGACGCCATCCAAAAATCCTGTTTGGCAAATATCCGCAATTCTACCATCAATAATGACACTTGTATCCAATAGTTTCAATGTTTTTGTATTCTTTTTATCTTCCTCTAATTCGATATTCGCTTTCTTTTTGCTAGAACGTGAAGAAATAGTAAAGAGATTCATCAATTCTTCCCGCTTCTTAAAGCCAATCTGAAAACCTAGATACCCAAGTAATAGAGTTAAAAGAATCGGTACAACCGTATTCACGATCGGAATTTTCATATTATTGAACGGTATCCCTGCCAAATACGCAACTAATAAACCAGAAATTAACCCCAGGCTTCCCGAAATAATTTCCGTAATAGAAGCCTTCACAACAGAATCCTCAAACCATTTAACAAACCCAACAACATAATCAACAGACCAAAAAGTAATAAGATAAAATATAATAGCACCTAAAATTGCAGTAACATAAGAATTATTAAGAAAAATAATATCGTGTAAATTAAATAGTTTAAATAATTCAGGTAATAGAAAAATACCAAGCGTTCCTCCTATAATGAGAAAGCATGCTTGCACAAGTCTTTTTAACATTTTTTCACCTCCTTTATTCATTATAAACAATTTCGTAAGTTTAAAACGTAATATTGATGAATATTTTCATTTTGTAACGATATGGTCAAATTATTGTTATATCGATTTATAAATTTGTACATTTGTAATATTTATCTCCTCATCAATATAGTGTATTGGGCATTGATACTTTTTTCTTCATCTATGTGGATTTCCGAATCCATCATCATAAGAAACCCTTATAACTGGCGGTCTGCAAAGATTTGTTCCCTAATCAGCTGCAATCCGTCCTTAATTTTTCGTGCTCTGACCTCACCAATTCCATCTACTTCGTCTAATTCATCTACCGTAGCGCGCAGGATATTAGGAAGGGTTGAAAAAGTACCTATTAAATTTTCTAAAATGATCATTGGAAGTCTTGGAATTTTGCTCAATACACGATATCCTCTTGGGCAAACTGTTTCATCCGGATGAATAAAGTTGTTATACCCCAATAATTTCATCATGACATTATCGTCTAGAACATCGGTACTCACCATATCTTGGAATCTTAAAAGAATATCAATAGGTTTTACTTTTTGATCATGTGCATAGTCTCTTATAATCAGCATTGCTTCTTCTTCAATATCTGTCATAAGCTCCTTCATCTGCAAACGAACTAAACGGCCTTCCGTCCCTAATTCATTTAAATAGGTTATCAATTCTTTTTTAATCCTTATAACCATCTCTAAGCGGTGAAGTACTTGTAATAAATCACTGTACGTTACAAGTTCTTCAAATTCCAAAACAGATAAATTTGCTATGCTTTGATCTAAAACAACTTTGTATTTTTCTAATGTTTGAATAGCCTGATTGGCCTTTGTTAAAATAACTCCAATATCCTTTAACGCATAACGAAAGCTGCCTTGATATAGCGTGATAACATTTCTTCTTTGCGAAATTGCGATAACAAGTGATTTTGTCTGTTTTGCTACCCTTTCAGCGGTTCGATGCCTCATCCCAGTTTCAGAGGAAGTAATCGATGGATCAGGTGCTAATTGAGCATTCGCAATTAATATTTTACTTCCTGTTTCATTTAGTATAATTGCCCCATCCATTTTGGCTAGTTCATATAAGTAACTTGGACTGAAGTTGCAATTGATGGTAAAACCACCATCTACCAAAGCCTTCATCCGATCGTTATAGCCAAGAACAATTAATCCGCCCGTATTAGCACGCAATACATTATCAATACCTTCTCTAATCGGTGTTCCCGGTGCGATTAACTGCAAAATCTCTGACATTGATTTTTGCCCTGGCTTTCTTTCTTCCATCCATTCATCCTCCTAGTGCATGCTTTAAAGCTTCTTTGACTGTCGAGACACCAATTACTTGAATGTTACTTGGAACTTTCCAGCCTCCTAGATTATTATTCGGAATAATTACCCGATTAAAACCTAATTTAGCAGCCTCTTGAACTCGCTGTTCTATTCTGGATACCCTTCTTACTTCACCAGTTAACCCTATTTCCCCAATAACAATATCATCGGCATTCGTAGGTATATCGCGGAAGCTTGATGCAATACTAACTGCAATAGCCAAATCTATCGCTGGTTCATCAATTTTCACTCCACCTGCAACTTTCAAATAGGCATCCTGATTTTGCAAAAGCATACCAACTCTTTTTTCTAGAACTGCCATAATCAAATTTACTCTGTTATAATCTATCCCCGATGCCATTCTACGAGGGGTAGGAAACATGGTTGGTGAAACAAGTGCCTGTATTTCTACTAGAATTGGACGGGTACCTTCCATGGAAGCCACAACAGTGGAACCAGAAGCTCCCTTTGAACGTTCCTCTAAAAATATCTCAGAAGGGTTTTCCACTTCTTCGAGGCCCAATTCTTTCATTTCAAATATTGCCATCTCGTTTGTTGAGCCAAATCTGTTTTTCACCGCACGTAAAATTCGATAAGAATGGTGTCTTTCCCCTTCGAAATATAGTACGGTATCCACCATATGTTCTAATAGCCGCGGTCCAGCAATATTACCTTCCTTTGTAACATGCCCTACAATAAAAATAGCAATTTCATTTGTTTTTGCTATTCTCATTAATTCTGCTGTACATTCGCGAACCTGAGAAACACTTCCCGGTGCAGATGTTACTTCGGGGTGGAAAATTGTTTGGATAGAATCAATAATGACAAAATTGGGGTTGATATCTTGAATGGTTTGTTGAATAACCTCAAGATTTGTTTCAGAAAAAACATATAGTTCACTTGAAGTAATCTGGAGACGATCCGCTCGTAGTTTCGTTTGTTTTACAGACTCTTCTCCAGAAATATATAAAACTTTGTGTTGGTGAGTGGAAAGCTGAGATGATACTTGAAGAAGAAGTGTTGATTTACCAATCCCGGGGTCTCCCCCAATTAAGACTAAGGATCCGGGTACTACCCCTCCACCTAGCACTCTATTTAATTCCACTAAATCTGTTTCTACTCTTGCTTCTTGTTCCGATTGAATTGTGTTTATTGGTGCAGCCTTTGCCACCGTTCCTGGAGCAGTATGTAAAAAGGCCCCTTTAGGCTTACTAACGACAGCAACTTCCTCCGTCATTTGATTCCATTCATTACAACCCGGACATCTTCCCATCCATTTAGGCGATTCGTATCCACATGATTGGCAAATAAATTTTGTTGTTTTCTTTGCCATTTTTTACTTCCTTTCTATATATCTATGCATTCTTAAAATAGTGATGACCGTTTTAAGGAAAACACAGATTCCTGTCGCTTTTAAAAGCTTTCTTAACTTCGTTCTTAATAAAACAGTATTTATTTATGAAGAGAGGTTGCTCACTTTTAAATACATATCTTATTAAAAGCAAGCAACCTAATTTACTTATTATAGACGCGTTAACTGTCCAAATGGTTTCATTTATTTATAAAACTTATTACGACAATGTTCCTGTCATTTCGGAGGAGTTTACGACAAATTTGCCGTCTTTTACATCAATCACAACATGTTGACCTTCTAAAATGACACCTTTTAATAATTCCTCTGACAAGCGGTCTTCTATATATTTTTGAATCGCCCGGCGAAGCGGTCTAGCACCATATTCCGGATCATATCCTTCTTGGGCTATCTTTTCCTTAGCACCTTCGGAAATTTCCAATTCAATTTTTTGTTCTTTTAAGCGTTTCACTAACTCTTCAGACATGAGCGTAACAATTTGCTTCAATTGATCTTTTTCTAAAGCATGGAAGACAATGGTTTCATCCACACGGTTTAAAAACTCCGGACGAAACGCTTTTTTAAGCTCATCCATTACCTTGCCCTTCATATCCTTATAGTCTTGATTACTATCTTGGATATTGAAACCGACAAATTTATTTCGTTTCAATGCTTCTGCCCCTACGTTAGACGTCATAATAACAACTGTATTGCGAAAATCTACTGTACGTCCCTTAGAATCCGTTAGTCGTCCATCTTCTAATACCTGAAGAAGTATATTGAACACATCCGGATGAGCTTTTTCAATCTCATCTAGCAAAATAACGGAATAAGGTTTTCTACGCACCTTTTCTGTTAATTGTCCGCCTTCTTCAAATCCTACATATCCTGGAGGTGAACCTACAAGTCTAGAAGTAGAATGCTTTTCCATGTATTCCGACATATCAATGCGAATCATTGCATCCTCGTCTCCAAACATTGCCTCAGCAAGAGCTCTGGCTAATTCCGTTTTACCGACACCAGTTGGCCCTAAGAAAATAAATGAACCGATTGGACGTTTTGGATCTTTCAATCCAGCACGTGCACGTCGAACTGCCTTAGAAATAGCTTTAACTGCCTCTTCCTGACCAATTACCCGAGAATGTAATATTTCTTCGAGATTCAACAATCTTTCTGATTCTGTCTGTGCCAACTTGGATACCGGAATTCTAGTCCAATTAGATACAACATTTGCTATATCTTCTACTGTAACTTCGCTGTTTTCTTGACCTTGCTTTTCTTTCCAAGATTTCTTTGTTTCTTCAAGTTTTTCCCGCAAACGTTGTTCGGAATCACGGAGAGATGCAGCTTTTTCGAATTCCTGGCTCTGCACTGCAGCATCCTTTTCCTTTTTAATTTCTTCCAGCTTTGCTTCTAATTCTTTTAAACTTGGAGGAGTAGTATAAGATCTTAATCGAACCTTTGAACCTGCTTCATCAATCAAATCAATCGCTTTATCAGGTAAGAATCGATCCGATATATAACGATCTGATAATTTTACAGCTGCTTCAATAGCCTCATCTGTGATAGATACACGATGATGTGCCTCATAGCGGTCACGAAGACCTTTTAAAATTAAAATAGATTCTTCTATGGAAGGCTCATCCACTTGAATTGGCTGGAATCTTCTTTCCAAAGCAGCGTCTTTTTCAATATATTTTCGGTATTCATCTAACGTTGTTGCACCTATACATTGAAGTTCTCCACGAGCTAAAGATGGTTTCAAGATGTTAGATGCATCAATTGCTCCTTCCGCACCTCCAGCACCAATTAATGTATGGAGCTCATCAATAAATAGAATGATATTTCCAGCTTGGCGAATTTCATCCATTACTTTTTTCAATCGATCTTCAAATTCACCGCGATACTTTGTTCCTGCTACAACTGTTCCCATGTCTAATGTCATAACACGCTTATCACGTAAAGTTTCCGGAACCTCGTTGTTAACAATTTGTTGAGCTAGCCCTTCTGCAATCGCTGTTTTACCAACTCCCGGCTCTCCAATAAGAACAGGATTATTTTTGGTTCTGCGACTTAACACCTCGATGACACGTTGAATTTCTTTGCTACGGCCAATGACTGGGTCAAGCGTCTCTTCCCGAGCGATTGCAGTTAAATCACGAGCAAGACTATCTAGTGTAGGTGTATTCGCGCTAGAAGGTGAGCCACTTTGGCTGCCTGTTTCATTGCTTCCAAGAAGCTGTAAGACTTGTTGACGCGCTTTGTTTAGACTAACCCCTAAATTATTTAAAACCCTAGCTGCTACACCTTCTCCTTCACGAATTAAACCAAGCAATATATGTTCTGTTCCAACATATGAATGTCCTAATTTACGTGCTTCATCCATGGACAATTCAATTACTTTTTTTGCACGTGGAGTATAATGAATGGTTTGCCCAGAATCTTGTCCCTTACCAATCAAGTTTTCTACTTCTGTTTGAATTTTTTCTGCACTTAGTCCGAGCCCATAAAGCGCTTTTGCTGCAATTCCTTCTCCCTCTTGAACTAAACCAAGCAGTATATGCTCTGTACCAATATTATTGTGGCGTAAGCGAATCGCTTCTTCTTGTGATAATGCAAGAACTTTTTGTGCTCTTTCAGTAAATCGTCCAAACATCATAAGGATCTCCTCCTAACCATTATTCACTTCTTCAAGTTTTAAACGTTCTCTAATTAGTGAAGCTCTTCTAATATCCCGTTCATGTGGGCGAAGAGGTCCTCCGGCATATTGTTGTAGAAAGCCTGGCTGTGTTACTATCATTAATTCATTTAAAATACTTTTTGATACGCTTTTGATATATCCAGTATCAATGCCAAGTCGTACATCGGAAAGACATCTTGCTGCTTCTTTTGATTCTATAATACGGCTATTTGCTAAGACACCATATGAGCGGTACACTCTATCTTCTAATTCTATGTTAGAGGTTTTAATCAATGCTTCTCTTGCTGACCTTTCTTGTGCAATTATTTGATGGACTACACTTGTAAGATCCGCAACAATATCCCCTTCCGTTTTACCTAATGTCATTTGATTAGATATTTGGAATATATTCCCGAGAGCTTCGCTACCTTCTCCATATATTCCTCTCACCACTAATCCCAGCTGGTTAATGGCAGGTATTATACGATTCATTTGCTGAGTTAAAATAAGTCCTGGTAGATGAACCATAACGGATGCCCTTAATCCAGTACCGACATTGGTTGGACAGCTGGTTAGATAACCAAATTTTTCATTAAAAGCATAATGTATATTCTCCTCAATTAAATCATCTATTACATTTGCCTTTTCTAATGCATCCTTTAATTGAAGTCCTGGAAAGAGGCATTGAATACGAATATGATCTTCTTCATTTATCATGATGCTTACATCTTCATCTTCCGTTAAAATAACTGCCCCATGTGAAGATTCATCTGCAAGATTTGGGCTTATTAAATGTTTTTCAACTAGAACCCTTTTTTGTAAAGGTTGTAAGTCATCCATTTTTAATAAATCAATATAACTATGGTCTTTTTTTATTTTGTTAAAAATCTCTGTTACTTCTGTAATAATTTCCTTTGCCTGTTCAGGACTAGATATAGTTGGAAAATAATGATTTTTAAAGTTACGGGCCAATCGAATTCGAGAGCTTAAAACAATATCAGAATCCGGTCCATCCTGACTCATCCATGAACTGATTGCATTACTTAAAAATTTATCCAGAGTCATTCGGCCTCCCCTCCTTTTGATAGAAGTTGAGCCTCTAACAAACGAATTTGATCACGTATTTCTGCGGCTTTTTCAAATTCCTCATTTTGAACAGCAACTTGCAGGTCTGATCTAAATTGTTGGATTTGTTTTTTTAGTTGAATGGAACCCCCAATTCTTTTAGGGATTTTACCGTGGTGCTCATAATTCCCACTGTGCAATCTTTTTAAAATAGGAGATAATTGTTCTTTAAAAGTTTCATAACAATGCGAACAACCAAACTTACCTACATTTAAAAACTGATTAAACGTCATCTTACAATTTTCACACTGTAAAATACCGTTCCTAGGGAGTGTTTCTTGCTTCGTTTGTTGAAAAATTGGATCGTAGTTAAATAATCCTGCTAATAAGTTATTAATTGAAAAACCTGGCTCTCCATCAAACATGAACATTTCACCTTTTTCCTGTGCACATTTTTCGCAATAGTGAAGTTCTGTTTTCTCCCCATTTAAAATCTTGGTAAAGTGTAGAGTCGCCGGGCGTTCCTGACATTCTTGACAAATCATGCCTTACACCTCTCACTATTTGTATTTCAATGTCACTAACATCGCCTTTAGCATTCTGGCCCTCAGTTCATCTCTTTCCGGTAGATCAATATATAAAACTGAACGATCCATCACACATAGCATAATTTTTGCTTCTCTTTCGGATATTACCCCTTCTTCCACTAATCTAATGACCACATCTGTTGCATTTGACTGGGAGATGCGATTTTTGATAAGTAGAATAAGCTGGTCAATCAAATGTGCCTGATCATGACTTTTTACCTTCATGATTCGAATATATCCGCCGCCGCCTCTTTTACTTTCTACAACATACCCTTTTTCTATTGTAAAGCGTGTATTTATTACATAATTTATTTGAGATGGAACACACTGAAATTTATCTGCAATTTCACTTCTTTTTATTTCTACAATTTCACTGCCATTCATTTCTAATACTTTCTTTAAGTAGTTTTCTATGATGTCAGATATATTTTTCATCAAGTCCACCTCCTTATCCCGACTTGACTTTGACTATATTTGACATTAATTATACATGATTATTTTAAAAGTGCAAGGGTTTCAGCTCTGCATATGTAGGCGGCTATAACAGACTTTACGGTATATTTTATGTAGAATGACAATATTGGTTAACTAGTACAGGATATTTCTAATATCAGTTTCACCAAAGAATTCTTAAAATAAAACAATGGAAAGTACGAAGATAATAATTCTTTATGCATACTAGTTCCACTATAAAAGTTTTCACTAAATATAGCGCCGCAAATTTTTTGTTGATTTAAAGAAGAATCAAGTAAATTTATTCAACTATTGAGCGAAACATCGTGTGCATTTTGTTAATCTCTTTCCCAATCTTGCGATACCTTGACATAATTTCACGTTTTTTACTTTACTCTCACGAAAATAGTAGCTAATCCACGAATTTAGCGTGTAACCCAAGGACTTTAAATCTAATATTTCCATGAAAAAAAGCCACAGATCGAAATCTGTGACTTT